>CAWIPX010000014.1:0-148137 GCA_963838145.1 uncultured Thermoleophilia bacterium | reverse complement strand
GTTGACGAGCTTGAGGATCCCGTAGACGAGCGTCAGGCCGACCGCACCGAGCGCGTACACCGAGCCGAGGGCGAGCCCGTTTAGGGTCTGGTCGGCGACCGCGGTGACGCCCTTGGCGGCGGCGAGCGCGACGACGATCAGCAGCAGCAGCCCTACCGCGACGCGCGCGGGATGCTCGTCGGCAGCGGTGCGCAGCCGCTGTCCGAGCGGCAGCTCCCTGGCGGCGAGCGCTCCAGCCTCCATAAGCGCGCCTACTCTATGCGGTTGTGGCGCGTGTGGAGCCGTGTACGTGGTGTGGCAACGACGTGGAGGCCGACTCCGGCTTTCGCGCCTACGAGCCCGCCGGCGAGCGGCGCGCTGTCTTCTGCCGCCTCGAGCACGTCGTCCCGTGGGCGATCCAGGGACCGCATTGGGGGGCGGGGCCGCTGACGGAGCCCTCGACGGTCGAGGAGGGGATCGAGACCTGCTCGCACTGCTCGGTTGCCCTCGACGAGACTCACGTGCTCATCGTCAGCCACCGCGGCGAGCACCGCATCCCCGACGGGTTCTGCTCGGTGGATCACCTCAGCGCCTGGGCGAAGGCCGGCGGGCGCTGGCAGTAGGTCAGGCGGCGCCGGGGCGCTGATCGGAGGGCGGCTTCTGCCCCTTCTCCGCGTTGGCCCCGCCGCCCTCGCCGCCGCCGCCCTCGCCGGCGTTGTTCTTGTCGGCGTTCGGGGCCTGTTCCTGGGTCTCTTGCTTCTCGCGCGCCTTGCGGCCCTTGCCCTTGATCTCCTCGTTCTCGCGCCCCTTCTTGGCCTTGCCCTTCCCGCCTCCGGCGGCGGACTCCGGAGCCGGAGAGAGGACCTCGTCGCCGGCGTCGGCGGCGAACTCGAGGATCAGCGGCGCCGTCTCCTCGGGCGTCTCGACGTGGGGCGAGTGGCCCGCGCCCTCGATCGTGGCCGTGCGGACGCCGGGGATCTCCTCGTAGGCGGCGATCGCCTCGTCGGCGTAGAAGATCTGGTCCTCGGCGCCGAAGATCACCATCACCGGCACTGCCGCGTCGGCGAGGCGCTCGTCGAGCGGCGACTCCTCGGTGTATGAGTCCGCCGCGTCGCGGCTCTCGTCGAACGACGTGTAGGTCATCGCCCTGAAGTCCTCGACGACCTGGTCGGGGTTCTCGAATCCGCTCTCGATGTCGTAGCCGGGCGCGAAGCCGTCCTTGTAAGCCTCCTCGACCGCGGAATCCGGGGTGATGCGATTGAGGAGCTGGCCGATGACCGGCAGGTAGCCGAGCTTCGCGAGGAGCGGGAGGCCGGGCCCGTAGTCGTCGTTGTTGGGGCCCGAGTCGACGATGACGACGCGGTCGACGAGCTCGCTCGACTGCGTCGCGAGCGCCGTGGCGACCGAGCCGCCCATCGAGTGGCCGACCACGACCGCCCCCTGGACGCGCAGCCGGTTGAGCGCCTCGGCGACGATCGACGCCTGGTTCTCCATCTCGTAGCCGCCCGCGGGCTTCTCCGAGCCGCCGTGCCCGAGCAGGTCGATCGTGATCACGCGGCGGTCCTCGGAGAGCAGCGGGAGCATCGAGTCCCACCAGTGCAGAGACGCGGCGTAGCCGTGGATGAGCACGATCGGGGCGCCCGGCTCGTCGGTCTGGGCGGGCGTCTCGACGACCTGCACGTCGCCGTTCGACAGCTCGAGGATCTCGCCGCCCTCGGCCGTGACCTCGGCGGCCTCGGTCTCGTTGCTGACCGTGATCGTGTTCGCCGTCAGCGCCACGGCGACGAGGACGAGCACCGCGACCACGATCCAGGCGGCGCGCCTCATGCGTCCTCACCGCCCTCGCGGGGCGCGATTCCCAGCTCGTCCGCGCGCTCGGCCATCGCGTCGATCACGAACTGGATGTGCTCGTTCTCGTCGACGCCCAGCTCCTCGATCCCGCGCTGGATGCCGTCGCGATCGATCGCGGCGGCGAACGACGGCTGCTTGAGCTTCTTGCGCACCGACTTCGTCTTCATGCCCTCGATACCCGTCGGCCGCACGAGCGCGCATGCGGCGATGAAGCCCGAGAGCTCGTCGACCGCGTAAAGCGTCTTCGCCATCTGCGTCTCGCGCGGGACCTCGAGGAAGTCGGCGTGGCCCGCGACGGCGTCGATGACGTCCTGCGGATAGCCCTTCTCCTCGAGCTCCTTCAGCGCCATCCGCGGGTGGCCCGTCTCGAGGTCGGGATAGCGCTCGTAATCGAGGTCGTGGACGATCCCGGTCACCGCCCAGCGCTCCTCGTCCTCGCCGAACTTTCGCGCGTAGGCGCGCATCGCCGCCTCGACTCCGAGCACGTGCTTGCGCAGCGAGTCGGACTCGGTCCACTCGCAGAACAGCGCCCAGGCTTCGTCGCGGGTCGGCTCGCTCACGATCGGTTGTTACCCTAGCCACCGCCCCGGCACCCAGTCCCCAATGCGCGCGCCGGGCCACCTATCGAGGGCCGGATCATGGAGAAGTTCGTCATCCAGGGCGGCAGCCCGCTCTCGGGAGAGATCACGGCGGCGGGCAACAAGAACGCCGCCCTCCCGATCCTCGCCGCATGCCTGCTCACGGAGGAGGAGCTGGTGCTGCGAAACGTGCCGCGGATCCGCGACACCGAGACCCAGGTGCGGCTGCTCGAGCTGCTCGGGGTCAAGGTCGAGTGGGCGAGCGAGCACGAGATCCGGCTGCAAGCCGACGCGATCGGCGGGCGCGAGGTCGACGAGGACGCCGCGGCGCGGATCCGCGCCTCGTTCCTGCTCGCCGGCCCGCTGCTGGCCCGCTTCGGCGCCGCCCACATGCCGCCTCCGGGCGGCGACACGATCGGCAGGCGCCGGCTCGATCCGCACCTCGATGCCTTCCGCGACCTCGGCGCCGAGGTCAGCGGCGACCGCTGGATCGAGATCAAGGCCCCGTCCGGGGGGCTGAAGCCGTGCCGCATCTTCATGGACGAGCCATCGGTCATGGGCACCGAGAACGCGCTGCTCGCCGCGGCGCTCACCGAGGGGCCGACGACGATCGGCAACGCGGCATGCGAGCCGCACGTCCAGGACCTCGCGCGCCTGCTGGTCAGGATGGGCGCGCAGATCGACGGCATCGGGTCGAACGTGATGACCGTGCACGGCCGCGACAAGCTCGGCGGCGCCGAGCACGACATCTGCCCCGATCACATCGAGGTCGCGAGCTTCATGGCGCTCGCCGCTGCGACCGGCGGCGAGCTGCGCGTGCGCGACACCGACCCCGAGGACCTCGTCGCGATCCGCCGCCACTTCCGGCGCCTCGGGCTGCAGTCCGAGGTCGAGGGCGACGACATCCTCGTGCCGCCGGAGCAGCGCCTCGAGATCCGCGACGACGTCGGCGACGCGATCCCCAAGATCGACGACGGCCCCTGGCCCGCATTCCCGGCCGACCTGACCTCGATCGCGCTCGCGCTCGCCACCCAGGCGCGCGGCACGATCCTGATCTTCGAGAAGATGTTCGAGAATCGTCTCTTCTTCGTGGACAAACTGGTGGCAATGGGCGCTCGGATAACACTCTGCGATCCCCACAGGGCGATCGTCAGTGGTCCGAGCCGTCTTCACGGCGCTCGCCTCGAGAGCCCCGACATCCGCGCGGGGATGGCGATGCTCATCGCGGCCCTCGCCGCCGAGGGCACGTCGGAGATCGGCAACATCGCGCAGATCGATCGCGGCTACGAGCGAATCGACCTGCGGCTGCGCGATCTCGGGGCGCGGATCGAGCGCGTCGCCGCCGAGCCGGTCCCGGCGTAGTCGGGCGAAGGCTTCGGCCCTGCTGACTCGAAGGGGGCTTTCGTGACCCACCCGATCCCGCCCGGGACCCGTGACGTGCTTCCCGACGAGATGCGGGAGCTGCGCCGCCTGCAGGCCTCGCTCGCCGAGGCCTTCGAGGCGCGCGGCTACGGCGAGGTCGCGACCCCGACGATCGAGTACTTCGAGGTCCTCGCGCGCGGCGACGAGCGCGGGGCTCCGGTCGCCTACCGCTTCTTCGACGAGCGCGGCGAGCTGCTCGCGATGCGCTCCGACATGACGATCCCGATCGCGCGCCTGGTCTCGAGCCGCTACGCCGACGCCGAGATGCCGCTGCGCTTCTTCTACATCGGCAACGCCTACCGCGCCGTGCGCCCCCAGCGGGGCCAGATGCGCGAGTTCATGCAGGTCGGCGTCGAGCTGATCGGCGCCGAGGCGCCGCAGGGGACCGCGGAGGTCGTCGAGGTCCTCGTCGCGGCCCTCGATGCCGCCGGCCTCACGCGGGCGGTGATCGGGCTCGGCGACGCCGACCTCTACCGCCAGCTGCTCGCCGAGACCGGCGTCGAGGGGGATGAGCTGGCGGCGATCATGAATCACCTGGGCGCGCACGACCGCGTCGGGCTCGAGACCGAGGTCCGGTCCCTCGACCAGATCGGCGACGCCGCGCGCGAGACGCTGCTGCAGCTCGCGAACCTGCGCGGCGGCGCCGAAATACTCGACTCCGCTCGCAACCTTGGCGGCGAGGCGGTCGAGCGCGCGATGAGCCGTCTCCAGGCGACCTACGACGCGGTCGTCGAGCGCGGGGTGGGGGACCGCGTCCAACTCGACCTCGGCCTGATGCGCGACCTCGGCTACTACACGGGCGCGATCCTCGAGGTCTACGACCCGGCGCTCGGCCACGTCCTCGGCGGCGGAGGGCGCTACGACGAGCTGATGGGGCGCTTCGGCAAGCCGCTGCCGGCGGCGGGCTTCGGCCTCTACCTCGAGCGCGTGCACATCGCGCAGGCGGAGGAGGAGCGATGGAAGAGCCGCTGAAGCTCGCCCTGCCGCGCGGGGCGCTGTTCGGGGAGACGCTCGACGTGCTCGACGATGTGGGCGTCGACACCTCGGGCCCGCGCGGGGACTCGCGCGCGTTGATCTTCCACACGCCCGACCTGACCCTGGTCACGATGCGCCCGTCCGACGTCCCGACCTACGTCGAGGCCGGGTCGGCCGACCTCGGGATCACGGGCAAGGACGTCCTGGCCGAGCAGCGCGACCGCGCCGTCTACGAGCTCCTCGACCTCGGCTACGGGCGCTGCCGCATGGTGCTCGCCGGGCGCCGCGGCGACGCGAGCCTCGGGGAGTCCGCGCGCCGGCTCGGCGCGATGCGGATCGCGACCAAGTACCCGCGCACGGCCGAGCGCTACTTCGAGGACACCGGCCGCCAGGTCGAGGTGATCGAGGTCAAGGGATCGGTCGAGCTCGCGCCGCTGGTCGGGCTCGCCGACGGCATCGTCGACCTCGTCGACACCGGCCGCACCCTGGAGGAGAACGAGCTCGAGGTGCGCGAGGAGATCGCGGGCTCGAGCGCACGCCTGGTCGCAAACCGCGTCGCGCACAAGCTCCGCGCCGCCGAGGTCGACGGCTTCGCCGAGCGCCTGCGGGAGGCGACGTCGTGAAGGTCACGCGCTTCGATTGGGACGGCTCCGACGCCGAGCTGGTGGCGAGCGAGATCCGCGACCTCGTCCCGCCTCTGGAGGAGGTCACCGACGCGGTGAGCGCGATCGTCCGCGACGTGCGCGAGCGCGGCGACGAGGCGGTGCTCGAGCTCACCGCCCGCCACGACGCCACCGAAAAGCTTCCCGAGAGCCTGCGGGTGGACCCCGAGGAGGTCGAGCGCGCGGGCGCCGAGCTCGACCCCGAGCTGCGCACCGCGCTGGCGCTCGCGGCGCGCAACATCCGCATCGTCGCCGAGGCCGAGCTGCACCATGAAAACGAGACCGTCGAGCTTCCCCAGGGCCAGACCGTCCTCGTGCGCACCGTCCCGGTGCGCGCCGCGGGCGTCTATGCGCCCGGTGGGCGCGCCGTCTACCCGTCGTCGGTGCTGATGTGCTGCGTTCCCGCCCGCGTGGCCGGCGTCGATCGCATCGCGGTGGCGTCGCCGCCCGGGCCCGACGGGAAGCTGAGCCCCGTCGTTCTCGGCGCCTGCGCGGTCGCCGAGGCCGACGAGGTCTACGCGATGGGCGGCGCCCAGGCGATCGCCGCCTTCGCGCTGGGAACCGAGAGCGTGCCCCGCGTCGACGTCGTCGCCGGCCCCGGCAGCCGCTACGTCCAGGAGGCCAAGGTGCAGCTCGGGGCCGAGGTCGGAACGGATCAGATCGCGGGGCCGACGGAGCTCGTCGTGTGCTTCGACCGCGAGGACGAGCTGGAGTGGGTCGCGCTCGACCTCTGCGCCCAGGCCGAGCACGGCGACGACGGGCTGCTGGCCGCGATCGCCCCCCGCGCGGAGCTGATCGAGAAGCTCGCCGAGCGCGTCGAGGCGATCGCCGGCGAGCGTCCCAGCGTCCACGACGCGCCGCTGGCGCTCGTGACGGCGCCCGACACCCGCACGTCGGCGTCGCTCGCCGAGGCGCTCGCCCCCGAGCACCTCGAGCTGATGACTGTGGACGCCTCGATGCTGGCTCCCTGGATCGGCTCCGCCGGCGCGATCTTCGTCGGCCCCCACGGCGGCGCGGCGTTCGGCGACTACGCCGCCGGCTCGAGCCACGTGCTGCCGACCGGCGGGGCGGCGCGCTTCGCCGGCCCGCTCGGCCCCGACACGTTCCGCTGCCGCACCGCGCTCGTGCATCTCGACGAGCAGTCGGCCGCCGCCCTGGCGCCGCACGTCGACGTGATCGCGCGGGCGGAGGGTTTCCCCGTCCACGGCGAGTCCGCGCGCGCTCGCGCGAGCGATGACAATGATTGAGCCATGAGCCGCACCGCGACCGTCAACCGCAAGACCAAGGAGACCGAGATCTCGCTCGAGCTCGACCTCGACGGGGGAGAGGTGAGCGTCTCGACGGGCGTCGGGTTCCTCGACCACATGCTCGAGCTGCTCGGCCGCCACGGCCGGCTCGGGCTGCGGATCGAGGCGACCGGCGACCTCGAGACCGGCGCCCACCACACGACGGAGGACGTCGGCATCGCGCTCGGGCAGGCGATCGACGAGGCGCTCGGCGACCGCGCCGGAATCCGCCGCTACGGCTACATGGCCGTCCCGATGGACGAGTCCCTGGGGATGTGCGCTATCGACATCTCGGGCCGGCCCCTGTGCCTGTTCGGCTCCGACCTGCCGCCGGTCGCGATCGCCGGGTTCGACACCGAGCTGACCGAGGAGTTCTTCCGCGCCGTCGCGACCAACGCGAAGCTGACGCTTCACGTCGGGACGCGCTACGGCTCCAACGCCCACCACATGGTCGAGGCGTGCTTCAAGGCGTTCGCCCGCGCCCTGCGCGAGGCGGTCGAGATCGATCCCGGCGAGTCCGGGGTGCCGTCGACGAAGGGAACGCTGACCGAATGACCAGAATCGCGATCCTCGACTACGGCATGGGAAACCTGCGCTCGGTCGAGAAGGCGCTCGAGCGCGTCGGCGCCGAGGCCGTGATCAGCGCCGACCCCGAGGCCGTCCGCGCGGCCGACGGCGTGATCCTCCCCGGCGTCGGCGCCTTCCCGGCCGCGATGCGCCGCGTGAACGAGCTCGGCCTCGACGCGCTCGTCTCCGAGCGCCTCGAGCGGGGGACGCCGGTGCTCGGGATCTGCCTCGGGCTCCAGCTGCTCTTCTCGTCCTCGGTCGAAAACGAGGGCGCGCAGGGGCTCGGCCTGCTGGCCGGCGAGGTCGAGCCGCTCCAGGCGCCGGGCCTCAAGGTCCCGCACATCGGCTGGTCGCCGGTGCGCTGGGAGCGCGACAGCGAGCTGACCGAGGGCCTCGAGGCGGAGGTGCCCTTCTACTTCGTGCACAGCTTCACCCCGCGCCCCCGCGACCGCGAGGACGTGCTGGGGACGGCCGAGTACGGCGAGCGCTTCGCCTGTGCCGTCGCGCGCCCGCCCCTCTACGGCGTCCAGTTCCACCCCGAGAAGTCGAGCGCCGCGGGCCTGCGCCTGCTGTCCAACTTCGCGGAGATCTGCTCGCGCGTCGTCACCGCGGCGTGATCCTCTATCCGGCGATCGACGTCCGCGGCGGGCGGGCGGTCCGCCTCCTGCGCGGCGACTACGACCACGAGACCGCCTACGACGCCGACCCGCTCGACGCCGCGCGGCGCTGGGTCGGCCAGGGCGCCCGCTTTCTCCACGTCGTCGACCTCGACGGCGCGCGCGAGGGCTCGCCCCGCAACCTCGAGCACGTGGAGCGGATCGCGGCCGAGGCGGGAGTCCCGGTCCAGGTCGGCGGCGGCCTGCGCGACGCGGAGTCGTTTGCCGCCGCGCTCGCCGCCGGCGCCCAGCGCGCGATCCTCGGAACCGGCGCGCTCGAGCGCCCCGCGCTCGTCGAGGAGCTGGTCGCCGAGTACGGCGACCGCGTCGTCGTCTCGGTGGACGCCCGCGGCGGGCGCGTCGCGATCGCCGGCTGGGAGCAGCACACCGAGGTCGAGCCCGCGGACCTGGTCGCCTCGCTCTCCGAGCGCGGCGTCGCCCGCTTCGTCTACACGCCGGTCGAGGTCGACGGCACGATGCAGGGACCCGGGCTCGCGGACCTCGAGGCGGTTGCGGGCGCGACGCAGGCCGAGCTGATCTATTCGGGCGGTGTCGGCGACCTCGCCGACCTCGCCGCGCTGCGCGATCTCGGGATCGCGAACCTCGGCGGTGCGATCGTCGGCCGGGCTCTGTACGAGGGCCGCTTCGATGTCGGCCAGGGCCAGGCCGTGCTCGACGGTGCCGACGCGGGCGCGTCGCCGGGTTAGCATCGGCGCCATGGCCGGACGAATGACATCGCTCGTCTCCCGCGGCCGGGCGCTCAACTGGCTCGCCCTCTACGAGGCCGCGAAGTTCGTCTACGGCCACGGACGGCGAAGCTGGGAGAAGCTGACGCCGAGCGAGCGCGCCGAGATCGGCCGCATGATCCGCAAGTCGAAGGGGAGGAGCACCAACCTCACCCAGCGCGAGCGCGACCGGCTCTGGACCCTCGTCAAGAAGGCCACCATCGGCTAGGAGCGGCAGGCCCCGAGACGGGGCTAACCTCGCCGCATGGCGCTCAAGCGCGTTATCCCGTGCCTCGACGTCGACCAGGGGCGGGTCGTCAAGGGCACGAACTTCGTCGACATCCGCGACGCCGGGGACCCGGTCGAGCTTGCCGCGCGCTACGACGAGGAGGGCGCCGACGAGCTCGTCTTCCTCGACATCACCGCGTCGCACGAGCGCCGCGAGACGATCGTCGAGCTGGCGCGGCGCACCGCGGACAACGTCTTCATCCCGTTCACGATCGGGGGCGGGATTCGCTCCGTCGAGGACGCTCAGGCCGTGCTCGACGCCGGCGCCGACAAGGTCTCGGTCAACTCCGCCGCCCTCGAGCGGCCGGAGCTGATCGGCGAGCTTGCCGACGTCTTCGGCGCCCAGTGCGTGGTCGTCGCGATCGATGCCAAGCACCGCGATGACGGGGGCTGGGACGTTTATGTAAACGGGGGGCGCGACCGGACCGGGCGCGAGGCGGTCGAGTGGGCGCGCGAGGCGGTCGAGCGCGGCGCCGGGGAGATCCTGCTGACGAGCATGGACCGCGACGGGACGACCGACGGCTATGACATCGAGCTCACCCGCGCGATCGCCGACGCGGTCGGCGTGCCCGTGATCGCCTCGGGGGGCGCGGGGGAGCTCGAGCACCTGAGCGAGGCGATCGGCGAGGGCGGGGCGGACGCCGTCCTCTGCGCCTCGATCTTCCACTACGGCACCTTCAGGGTGCGCGACGCCAAGCAGCACCTCGCCGACGCGGGAATCCCGGTCCGCCTCTAGCCCGAGCTGGCGCGTTATTTACCCATACCGTAAATAAGGCGCCAAAGGCGCCGGGCGAGGGGCTGGTCGGGCGAAGGCTAGTCGGCCTTCTTGCCGCCCTGTGCTTCTTCCCGCCCTTCGGCTTGCCCTTGCCCTTCTTGGCGCCCTTCTTCTTTCCGTCGCCCTTCGGCTTGCCCTTGCCGTCCTTCTTCTTGCCGTCCTTCTTCTTCTTCCGGTCGCCCTTGCCGCCCTTCGGCTTGTCCTTCTTGCCGTCCCCTCGCTCGCCCTTCTTCTTGCCCTTCTTGAGATCGGGGCCCTTCGGCGTCAGCTTCGTGATCCCGGCGTAGCCCGTGAGCCAGATCCGGTTGCCGTCCGAGATCACCGGGTTGTACTCGCCCCTGTCGGCCGAGTAGACGACCTCGCCGTCGTCGATCGCGAAGCCCTTGGTCTTCTTCGTCCCGATCGCCGAGACGTAGACGATGTCCCCGATCACGCTCGCCGCCCCGGAGATGATCCCCCCGAACGGGTCGCTGCGCCAGATCTCGGCCCCGTTGTCGGCGTTGAGCGCAAAGAAGACCCCGTTGGCGGAGCCGATGTAGACGCTCGGGGGCGTGTCGGGCGTGTCGGCGACCGCCGGCGCCGAGTAGACGAGGTCGCCGGTCGAGTGCGTCCACGCGATGTCGCCGGTCGAGGCCTCGAAGGAGTACACGCGGCCGTCGGCGTTCCCCGCGTAGACGCGCCCGAAGGCGACGGCGGGGGTCGCGTAGAAGCGCCCCGAGCGGCCGAAGCCGACGCCGAGGTCGGTCGTGTCCCAGCGCACCGCGCCGTCCTCGGCGCGGACCGCGTACATGTGGCCGGCGTAGTCGCCGACGTAGATCGTCCCGTCGTGGTAGGCCGGCCCCGCCTTGACCGAGCCCGCGGTGTCGATGTGCCAGACGTCGCTTCCGTCCTCGGCCTTGACGGCGTAGAGGTCGCCGCTCTCGGCGCCGAAGTAGACGACGCCGTCCTTGACGAGCGGCGAGGACTCCGAGCGGCCCGGCAGGTCGCGCGTCCACAGCCGCTTGCCGTCCTCTGCGCGCAGCGCGATCGCGCTTCCGGGGTCGAGCGTGACGATGAAGAGCTTGCCGTCCTCGTAGGCGGGTGCGGCCGCGCCGAGATGACCGAGGTCGCGCTTCCACAGCACCTTGCCGTTGCCCGAGTCGACCGCGAAGAACACGGCGTCCTTGTTCATCACGTAGAGCACGCCGTCGACGAGGATCGGCGAGAACTCGAGCAGCTCGTGGGCGTCGAAGAGGAAGCGGTGGTCGAAGGGCGGCTCGACGCCCTTGGCCGGAAGGTAGCGCGTGCGCTCGAGGTCGAAGCCGTAGAGCGGCCAGTTGACGTGCTCCTTCTCGAGCTTCTGCTTCTCCCTGGCCTCGAACGCGGCGTCCTCGTCGAGGATGTCGCCGGGGCGCTGGACGACGAGGTAGGCGACGACGATCGCGCCCGCGACGAGCAGCGCGGCGGCGGACACGATGAGCACACGGGTCGTCGTGTCCAGCTTGCGCCACGTTTCCATCAGGCGGGCCGGGAGGCGGGTCACGAGGGGGCCAGCATGGTACGAAAGGCTCTGCCATGGAGCATGACGCCCAGCACACACCCCGACGAGACCTCACGGACGCCCTCGCGCGCCTCGAAGGCCTCGACCGCATCCGCGAGGCCGCCGGCGACACGCCCGCCTACCTCGTCGGCGGCGCGGTGCGCGACCTTCTGCTCGGCGACGGCGAGCGCTCCGACATCGACGTCGTCGTCGAGGGCGAGGTCGGCCCGATCGCCGAGCGGCTCGGCGGCGAGGCGCTGCGCCACGAGCGCTTCGGAACCGCGAAGGTGACCGCCGGCACGCTCACCGCCGACCTCGCCGCCGCCCGCGCCGAGAGCTACGCGCATCCGGGAGCGCTGCCCGACGTCACGCCGGCGGCGCTCGCCGACGACCTGGCGCGGCGCGACTTCACGGTCAACGCGATGGCGGTGCCGCTTCAGGGCGATGCCCGGCTCATCGATCCCCACGGCGGGGAAGCAGACCTCGAGGCGCGCCGGCTGCGCGTGCTCCACGACCGCTCCTTCGCCGACGACCCGACGCGCGCCGTTCGCGCCGCGCGCTACGCGGCGCGGCTCGGATTCGACCTCGACCCTCGCGCCGACGAGCTCGTCCGCGAGGCCGACCTCGGAACCGTCTCGATGGACCGCCGCGAGGCGGAGCTGTACAAGCTCGCCCGCGAGGACTCTCCGCGGCGCGGCTTCGAGCTGCTCGACGAATGGGGGCTGTTCGCGCTTCACGAGCAGGGCGGGGAGCTGATCGACCTCGTCGTCGACCTGGTCTCGGAGCCGCCCTGGAGCGACGTGAGCCATCGGCCCGCGGTCGTGCTCGCGGCGGCGCGGGGCGAGGTCGGGCGGGCCCCGCGCCTCGCTGCGCTGCGACCCGCGAGCCCGTCCGAGGGCGTCGAGGCTGCGCGGGGTGCGAGCGGCGTCGAGCTGGCGATCGGGCGCGTGATCGGGGCGCGATGGCTCGACGACTACCTCGCCGACTGGCGCCACGTCGGGCTCGAGATCACCGGCGAGGACCTGATCGCTGCGGGCGTCGCCGAGGGGCCCGCCCTCGGACGGGGCCTTCGGGCCGCGCTCGCCCGCAAGCTCGACGGCGAGGTGGCGGGGCGCGAGGCCGAGCTCGCCGCGGCGCTCGAGGCCTCGCGCGAGGGCCCGGGGCCGGCCTGATGCGCTGGCGCGACGAGGACGGCGTGCGCTGGCTCGAGGCCGAGCTGCCGGGCGCGCGGGCCGCCTTCAGCACCCGGGTCGGCGGAGTCAGCGACGCGCCCTACGACAGCCTCAACCTCGCGGTGCTCACCGGCGACCGGCGCGAGGACGTGCGAGAGAACCGCCACCGGCTCGCGGGCGCGATCGGAGTCGACCCCGAGCGGGTGCTGATCGGGCGCCAGGTCCACGGAGCGGATATCGCCCACCACGACGCGGCTCCGCGGCCGAGCGCGTTCGCGGACCCCGGCCCCGAGCTGCCCGAGGTCGACGGCCAGGTCACAGCCGTGCCCGGGCTCGCGCCGCTGGTGATGGTCGCCGACTGCCTGCCGGTGGCGATGGCGGGGGAGAAGGGCGTCGCGATGCTGCACTGCGGCTGGCGCGGCCTCGCGGCCGGGATCCTCGCGCGCGGCGCGGCCGAGATCGAGGCGAGCGCCGCGGCCGTCGGACCAGGGATCGGGCCCTGTCACTTCGAGGTCGGCGAGGAGGTCCTCGACGCGTTCGCGCCCCTGGGAGAGGGAATCGCCGACGGCCGCATGCTCGACCTGCGCGTGGTCGCGCGGCGGCTGCTCGAGCGCGCCGGGGTCGGCGAGGTCGAGGTCAGCGAGCTGTGCACGAGCTGCGAGCCGGAGCTCTTCTACTCGCATCGCCGCGACGGCGGCGACACCGGACGCCAGGCCGGCGTCGTCTGGATCGAGGGCTGAGATGCCGGGGCTGATTCACGGGATCGAGCCCGACGTGGTGCGGCGCAACCTCGAGCGCGTTCGCGAGAAGGCCGGGGACTCGGTCGAGATCCTCGCCGCCACGAAATACCTGCCGCCCGACGAGATGGGCGCGCTGGCCGAGGCCGGCGTGACGCTCGTGGGCGAGAACCGTCTCCAGGACCTCGAGGCCAAGCGCGAGCGCTGGGGCGACGCGTTCGAGTGGGACTTCATCGGAAACCTCCAGAGCCGCAAGGTGAAGTCGATCCTGCCGCTCGTGAGGCTGATCCACTCCGTCGCCACCGACTCGGTGCTCGCGCAGCTCGAGCGCCACGCCGGCTCCGGAAACCGAGGTCCTGGTCGAGGTCAACGTCGCGGGGGAGGAGGGCAAGGGCGGAGTCGGGCCGGACGACCTCGACGACTTCATCGCCCGCTGCCCGGTGCGCGTGTCGGGATTGATGACGATGCCGCCCTTCAGCACCGATCCCGAAGCCTCGCGGGCCCATTTCGCCCGCCTCGCGGAGCTTGCCGGCGCGCGCGGCCTCGAGCGCCTATCGATGGGCACGAGCCAGGACTGGGAGGCCGCCGTGGAGGAGGGCGCGACGATCATCCGCCTGGGCACGGGGCTGTATGCGCGGTGAGCGCTTGTGGTCGATCCCGCTTTAGGGGCATAATCACCCCTGCACTTCCGGCTCCAGCCGGAGGAATACCCCGCTGAGGGGCGAAAGGCAGTCCGATGGCACTGCGTGACACATGGCATCGCGCGCTCGTTTATTTCGGGCTCGCTGAGGAGTACGGCGACGAGCACGGCCCCTACGAGCCCGAGACCGGGGCCCAGGGCGAGCTGATCGAGGCCGAGCGCGCGCCGCGGACCTCCAGCGTCCGGCGCCTCGACCGTGAGCGCCGCACGCGCCGCGACGAGATCGACGACATCTTCGCCGACGAGCCGCCCGCCGCGACGCGGACCCGCGTGCTGCGCTCCGTCGAGGGCGGGGGCAACGGCGGCGCCGACGTCCAGGTGCACGTGGTCACGCCGTCGAACTTCAACGACGCTCAGGAGGTCGCCGACAACTTCAAGCGTCAGATCCCGGTGATCATGAACCTCCAGAGCGCCGAGTCCGAGCTGTCGCGGCGCCTGATCGACTTCACCTCGGGGCTCACGTACGCGCTCGGCGGAGGGATGCAGAAGATCGCCGACAAGACCTTCCTGCTCACCCCCGCCAACGTCGAGGTGTCCGCCGACCAGCAGGCGCGCCTCATGGAGAAGGGCTTCTTCAACCAGAGCTAGGCCGTCGTTCGCCGCTCAATACCCTTGGCGCGATGAAGATCGGGTTCGCGGGTGCGGGAAACATGGCCGGCGCGATGGCGCGCGGCTGGGCCGGTGCGGACGACCGTCCCGAGGCGATGCTGTTCTGCGATCTCGACTCGGCTCGCGCGAGCGCGCTCGCCGAGGAGGTCGGCGGCGAGACGGTCGACAGCCTCCCGGCGCTCGCCGGCACGAGCGACCTCATCGTGCTCGCGGTCAAGCCGGCGGCGCTCGATGACGTTGCCGTGGAGCTGCGCGGCCGCGCCGAGATCGTCGTCTCGCTGCTCGCCGGCGTTCCGACGCAGGCGCTCAGCGATGCGTTTCCGAACACGCCCGTGCTGCGCCTGATGCCCAACCAGCCGGTCGAGGTGCGGCGCGGCG
The DNA here is from genome assembly GCA_963838145.1 of uncultured Thermoleophilia bacterium. Lineage (GTDB taxonomy): Bacteria > Actinomycetota > Thermoleophilia > Solirubrobacterales > 70-9 > DASPWW01. Next base: position 133,258 of record CAWIPX010000014.1, on the reverse strand, counting down.
TCATCTGCCACGCATCGCCGGTCAACATGCCCGAGGAGACGGCCGAGCGGGTCCTCGCCCTGCTGCGAGAGCTCGGTGAGGTGGTGGAGCTCGACGAGGACGAGCTCAACGCCGCGATGGCCGTCATGTCGTGCTCGCCGGCCTACCTCGCGATGATCGCGGAGGCGCTCGCCGACGAGGGCGAGCGAGAGGGCCTCGACGCGGAGGTCTCCCACGCGCTGGTCACGGGCACGCTCGAGGGCACGGCGGAGCTGCTTCGGCTGCGCAGGCCGCATGAGATCCGAAGCGCCGTCGCCTCGCCGGGAGGGGCGACCGAGAGGGGGCTCGAGGCGCTCGAGTCCGGGGGCCTGAGGCTCGCGATCGGCCATGCCGTGCGCGCGTCGCTGGAGAAGCTGCGATGAGCGTCCTCGCCGCGATCGGACGCGACGAGATCGCCGACTACGTCGACGCGGTCTTCCTCGTCTACCTGATCCTGATCTTTGCCCGCATCCTTCTGTCGTGGATACCGCGCATGCCCTACAACCCGTACCTGCGCGGCGTGGTCAGCTTCGTCGAGGAGACGGTGGACCCCTACCTCAACCTCTTCCGCCGCGTGCTCCCGCCGCTGGGCGGCCGCGGGTTCGCGCTCGACCTGAGCCCGATCATCGCGATCGTCGTGCTGCTGATCGTCCGAGCGGTCGTCGTCGGGCTCATCGAAGGTTGAGCGCCTCAGCCCTCGGATGGTTCCGGGCGATCGCGCTCGCCTCGTTCGTCCTCGTTATCGACCAGGCCACGAAGCAGTTCGCGGTCGCCCAGTTCGGCGACGGCGACGTCAGCATCGGGCTCGGCTTCCAGCTCGTCGATGTCCGCAACGAGGGCGTCGCATTCGGCCTCTTCGCGGGTGGCGAGGCCCTGGTGATCGTGATCACGATGGCCGCCCTGGCACTGGTCGCCGGGTACTTCGCGCTCGATCCGGCCCGCCCCGGGCTCTGGGTCGGCATCGGCCTGCTCACCGGCGGCGCGCTCGGCAATCTCGCCGACCGGCTGCGCGACGGCTCGGTCATCGACTTCTTCGACCCGCCAGGCTGGCCGACCTTCAACGTCGCGGACGTCGCGATCGTCGCCGGGATCGCGACGATCGTGCTGCTTCAGATGCGCGCCGACGAAGCGGCCGAGCTCGACGCGGAGACATAGCCGGTGGAGACCGTCGGCGGCGTTCCGATCGTCTTTCGCGACGACGCGCTGCTCGTCGTCGACAAGCCGGCCGACCTCGTCGTCCACCCGGCGCCCGGCCATCGAGGCACGACCCTGGTCGAGGCGCTCGCGGGAATCGCCGGCGGGGGCGAGGCCGAGCGCCCCGGCATCGTGCACCGCCTCGACCGCGACACCTCGGGGCTGATGATCGTCGCGCGCACGGAGGAGGCGCATCGCGACCTCTCCGCCCAGATCAAGGCGCGCGAGGTCGGCAGGACGTACACCGCGCTGGTCGAGGGCCACCTCGCGTCGCGCACGGGGACGATCGACGCTCCCGTCGGGCGCGACCACCGCGCGCCCGAGAGGATGACCGTGGGAGGCCGCGCACCGCGCGACGCGCGCACCCACTTCGAGGTGATCGAGGCCCTGCCGGCCGACAGCCTCGTCGAGGCGAGACTCGACACGGGGCGCACGCACCAGATCCGCACCCACTTCGCCGCCATCGGGCACCCCGTGGCGGGCGACCCGCGCTACGGCCACGCCGGCCGCCATGGGCTCGAGCGCCAGTTCCTGCACAGCTCGCGCCTGCGCTTCCGCCATCCGGGCACCGGCGAGGAGCTGAGCTTCGAGTCCGCGCTGCCCGATGACCTCGCCGCCGCCCTGGGCGAGGCGCGAGGCGCGGACACGCACTGAAGCTACACTCAACCGGTCCAAGTAACGCAACCCCCTGCGGCCGACGATGGGGTCCCTGCCCGGCTTCGAGCCGGGTCCCCACGCACCGTCAGGGAGACACCGAAATCGACAAGGGAGCCAAATGGCCGAAGTAGGTTTGCGAGAGCTGCTGGAAGCCGGAGTTCACTTCGGCCACCAGACGCGGCGCTGGAATCCCCATATGCGCCGCTACATCCACGGGGAGCGGGACGGGATCCACGTCATCGACCTGCTCCAGACCCAGGAGCTGCTCGACGAGGCGCGCCAGTTCGCCTCCGACGCGGCCGGCAAGGGCGGGGAGGTCCTCTTCGTCGGGACCAAGAAGCAGGCGCGCGACGCGGTCAAGGAGTGGGCCGACCGCGCCGAGATGCCGTACGTAAACCAGCGCTGGCTGGGCGGGCTTCTGACGAACTTCGCGACGATCTCGAAGCGGATCGAGCGCCTCCACGACCTGACCAACCTCGCCGAGCAGGGCCAGCTCGACCTACTGCCGACAAAGGAGCGCATGTCGATGCAGGCCGAGCTCGAGAAGCTCGAGTACAACCTCGGCGGCGTGCGCGACATGAAGCGCCTGCCGCAGGCGATCGTGATCATCGACCTCAAGACCGAGGAGATCGCGCTGCGCGAGGCCCAGCGCCTGCGCATCCCGATCATCGGGCTCGTCGACACCAACTGCGACCCCGCGCCCGTCGACCTCGTGATTCCCGGAAACGACGACGCGATCCGCTCGTGTGAGATCGTGATCCGGGCGATCGGCGAGGCGGTGGCCGAGTCCGCCGGCGCCTACCGCGCCGAGGAGGAGCGCCGCCGCGCGGCCGAGGAGGCCGAGCGCCAGCGCCGCGAGGAGGAGCAGCGCAAGCGCGAGGCGGAGGAGCGCGCGCGCAAGGAGGCCGCGGAGGCCGCCGCGAAGGAGGCGGCGGCGAAGGCGGCCCAGGCTCAGAAGGAAGCGGGCGAGGGCGCCGGCGAGGGCAGCACCCGCGGCCGCGCCCCAGAGCCCCGCGAAGCAGGCTCCGGCGGAGACGGGCTCGTGAGCGCCCCCACGGCGTCCGACGTCAAGACGCTTCGCGAGCGCACCGGCGCCGGGATGATGGACTGCAAGGCCGCCCTCTCCGAGGCCGAGGGCGACCTCGACAAGGCCGTCGAGATCCTGCGCGTCAAGGGTCAGGCCTCGGCCGCCAAGCGCAGCGGCAAGGCGACCAGCGAGGGAGTCGTCTCCTCCTACATCCACGCGACCGGCAAGGTCGGCGCGATGGTCGAGATCCAGTGCGAGACCGACTTCGTGGCGCGAACTGACGAGTTCCGCGAGTTCGCGCGCGAGATCGCGCTTCATGTCGCGGGCGCGCCGACGCCGCCGCAGGTCATCTCGACCGAGGAGATCTCCGATGCCGACCGCGACGCCGAGCGCAGCGTCCACGAGCAGAAGGCCCGTGAGGACGGCAAGCCCGACGACGTGATCGACAAGATCGTCTCCGGCCAGGTCGGCAAGTGGGAGAAGGAGGTCGCGCTGCTCGAGCAGGAGCACATCAACTCCGACCGCCACGAGGGCAAGACGATCGGGGAGCTGCGCGCCGAGATCGCGTCGAGGACGGGCGAGAACATTCGCATCGCCCGCTTCGCGCGCTTCGTCGTCGGGGAGGAGTGATGTCGGGGCAGCCCGCCTTCGGCCGCGTGCTGCTGAAGCTGTCGGGGGAGGCGTTGATGGGCCGCCTCGAGTACGGCACCGACGCCGAGCAGATCGAGCGCATCGCTCGCCAGGTCGCCGCCGTGTCGGGCCGCGGTGTTGAGATCGCGGTCGTCGTCGGGGCGGGCAACATCTACCGCGGCCTCGAGGGCGCAGCCAAGGGCATGGACCGCGCGACCGCCGACTACATGGGCATGCTCGCGACGGTCCTCAACGCCCTGACGCTCCAGGACGCGCTCGAGAAGGCCGGCGCGCACACCCGCGTGATGTCGGCGATCTCGGTCACCGAGGTGGCCGAGCCATACATCCGCCGGCGCGCGATGCGCCACCTCGAGAAGGGCCGGATCGTGATCTTCGCCGCCGGCACGGGCAACCCGTTCTTCACCACCGACACGGCCGCGGCCCTGCGCGCGCTCGAGATCCGCGCCGAGGCGATCCTGATGGCCAAGCACGGCGTCGAGGGCGTCTACGACGCCGACCCCTCGCAGGTCTCCGACGCGCAGTTCCTGCCCGAGCTGACCCACCGCGAGGCGATCGAGCGCGGGCTGCGGGTCATGGACTCGACGGCGCTCTCGCTGTGCATGGACAACGCGCTGCCGATCTACGTCTTCAACATGGCCGACGAGAACAACGTCGACCGCATCGTCTCCGGCGAGCGCGTCGGCACGCTGGTCTCCGCGGGCGGCGACCGCCAGCCCGCACCACAGGGGGGCTAAACCGGCTGTTGTCATAGGGTCCGGGGGCGATGGGGTTCTTCCAGCCCTCCCCGCCTCCATTCGATCTCGAGGAGTGGAAGGCGAAGCCCTTCCTCGCGCGCCTCAAGCCGGTCGTCCAGGACTGGGCGGTCAACGGGTTCGGCGCCCCGCCCGTGACGTACCTGCTCTACGTCGTGAAGCTCGTCGTCTTCGTGCTCGGCGCCGCGCTCCTGATCTCGGCGACCACCCCGGGGATCGGCGGGCTCGGCGACTTCCAGGATTGGTGGTTCGAGCCGATCGTCTTTCAGAAGGTCGTCGCGTGGACGATGCTCTGGGAGATCCTCGGGCTCGGCTCGGGCTCACTGCCGCTGGCGGCGCGCTACATCCCGCCGATCGGGGGAGTGCTCTACTGGCTGCGCCCGGGGACGGTACGCCTGCCGCCGTGGCCGGAGAGGGTTCCGTTCACGCGCGGGACGCGGCGCACCGTTCTCGACGTCGCGCTCTACGCCGGCGTCCTGGCCACCCTGATCTACCTGCTGGTCTCCGACGGCGAGTCCGCCGCCGGGTTCGCCGCCGGACGCCTCGAGCCCGCCGGGATCGTGGTCCTTCTCGCGCTGCTGGCGCTGCTCGGCCTGCGCGACAAGGTCTCCTTCCTCGCCGCGCGGCCGGAGATCTATGGCTTCCTGCTGCTGGTCTCCCTCTGGCCCCTCGAGCACGTGATCGTCGGCTGGCAGCTCGTCTTCATCTGCATCTGGTGGGGCGCCGCCTCGTCGAAGCTCAACCGCCACTTCCCGTACGTGATCGCGACGATGGTCTCCAACACCCCCTGGAACCGCTCGAAGAGGATGAAGGCGCAGCTCTACGAGGACTATCCCGAGCGCATGCGCCCCTCCTGGCGAGCGCACGTCGGAGCGCACCTGGGAACGGCAGTTGAGTTCGGCCTCCCGCTGTTGCTCCTGATCACGCGCGGCGAAGGGGCGATCGGGACATTCGCCCTCATCGGGATGATCATCTTCCACGCCCACATCACCTCGACGTTCGCGCTCGGGGTTCCGCTGGAGTGGAACCTCTTCATGATCTTCGGCCTCGGGTTCCTCTACGGCCACTACGCGGGCGTGCCGCTTTCGGACGTCGACCCCCTGATGCTCGCCGTGATCGTCCTGATCGGCCTCGTGATCCCGATCCTCGGCAACCTGATGCCGGAGCGAATCTCGTTCCTGCCGTCGATGCGCTACTACGCCGGCAACTGGGCGACCAGCCAGTGGCTGTTCCGGGCCGACAGCGACGCGGAGGCGAAGCTCGACCGCGATCTCTTCAAGACCGCCCCGATCACGATCGAGCAGCTCACGACGCTCTATGGCCGCGAGTCCGCCGAGCACCTGATGGCGAAGGCGATGGCGTTCCGCGCGCTTCACAGCCACGGCCGTGCGCTGCTCGGGCTCTTGCCGCGCGCCGCGGAGGGTCGCGTCGAGGACTACGACGTCCGTGAGGGGGAGCTGGTCTCGGGCGTCGTCAACGGCTGGAACTTCGGCGACGGCCACTTCCACCACCTGCAGCTGCTCGAAGCGGTTCAGGAGCAGTGCCACTTCGAGCCCGGTGAGGTCCGCGTCGTCGCGCTCGAGTCCCAGCCCGCGCATGTCCAGCGCCAGCGCTACCGCATCTACGACGCCGCGACGGGCCTCGTCGAGGAGGGCTTCGTCAACGTGGCCGACATGTGCGCTCGCGGGCCCTGGCTCGAGGAGTCCTGGGACTTCCCGGTCGAGGTGACGGGAGGGGGGCCCGGCCGGGCCGCGCCCACCTCGCCGTGAGCCGGGCGACCGTCGTCGGCTCGGGCCCCAACGGGCTCGCCTGCGCCGCCGCTCTGGCCCGCGAGGGGGTCACGGTGACGGTCCTCGAGGCCGAGCCGACGATCGGGGGCGGCACGCGCAGCGGCGAGCTGACGGCGCCCGGCCTCGTGCACGACCTCTGCTCCGCCGTCCACCCGATGGCGGTGGGCTCGCCCTTCCTGCGCTCGCTCGAGCTCGAGCGCCACGGCCTCGAGTGGCGCTGGCCCGAGGTCGACCTCGCCCACCCGCTCGACGACGGCTCCGCCGGCGTGCTGCTCCACTCGCTCGAGGAGACCGCCGACGGCCTGGGGGAGGACGGCGCGGCCTGGCGGCGGATCTTCGGAGCGCCCTCGCGATCCTTCGACGTCCTCAACGACGACGACCTCACGCGCCCGGTCCTCCACCCGCCGCGGCACCCGATCCGGCTGCTGCGCTTCGGCCTCCCGGCCGCGGCGCCGGCGACCGTCCTCGCGCGGGCCTGGCGCAGCCCCCGGGCCAGGGCGCTGTTCGGCGGCGTCGCCGCGCACTCGTTCAGCCCCCTCGACCCGGCCGATGAGCTCGGCGGTCGGGATGGCGCTGATCTGCGCCTGCCATCGCTTCGGCTGGCCCGTTGCGCGCGGGGGGTCGCAATCGATCCCCGACGCCCTCGCCGCCTACGTGCTCGAGAACGGCGGCCGGATCGAGACAGGCGCGCGCGTGAGCTCGCTGTCCGAGCTCGACCCCTCCGATGCGGTGATCCTGGACCTCGCGCCGCGGCGGGTCGTCGAGGTCGCCGGCAGACCGCCTGGCGCGGGGGGTCCGCCGCGCCTACGAGCGCTACCGCCACGGCCCCGGCGCCTACAAGGTCGACCTCGCGGTCGAGGGTGGCGTGCCATGGGCCAACGAGGCCTGCCGCCGCGCGGGCACCGTCCACTGCGTCGGGTCGCTCGAGGAGCTGGCCGTGGCGGAGCGCGAGATCAATCGCGGCCGGATGCCCGCGCGCCCGCTGGTCCTCGTCGCCCAGCAGTACCTCGCGGACCCCGGGCGCTCATCGGGAGACGTCCACCCGGTCTGGGCCTACGCCCACGTCCCCGCGGGCTATGACGGGGACGCAGAGGCGACGGTCGTCGATCAGATCGAGCGCTTCGCACCGGGCCTGCGTGAGCGCATCGTCGCCTCGGCGGTGCGCACGCCCGCCGACCTGCTCGCGGAGAACGCGAACTACATCGGCGGCGACATCGTCAACGGCGCCAACGGGCCGATCCAGGTAGTCATTCGCCCGCGCTTCGCGCTCGATCCCTACGCCACGGGCATCCCGGGCGTCTTCATCTGCTCGGCCGCGACGCCGCCGGGCGGAGGGGTGCACGGCATGTGCGGCTACAACGCGGCACAGTCGGCGCTGCGGCATCTGCGGGCTCGCGGGTAGGATCGCGCACGATGGCGGAGATGATCGACGAGTTCCTCGAGGACGGCCACGACCGCATGCACAAGTCGGTCGAGGCGACGCGAAACGAGCTCGGGACGGTGCGCACCGGGCGCGCGTCCCCGGCCCTCCTCGATCGCATCGAGGTCGATTACTACGGGGCGCCGACGCCGCTCAAGCAGCTCGCACAGGTCAACGCGACCGATGTCCACCTGCTGACGCTCACCCCCTACGACAAGTCCTCGGTGAGCATGATCGAGAAGGCGATCATGGAGTCCGACCTCGGGCTGACGCCGACCAACGACGGCAACGTGATCCGCCTTCAGATCCCCGAGCTGACCGAGGAGCGCCGCAAGGACCTCGTCCGCGTCATTCACGGCGTCTGCGAGGAGGGCCGCGTCGCGGTCCGCAACATCCGCCGCGACGTGATGCACGACCTCCGCGAGCTCAAGAAGGAGGGCGAGGTCGGCGAGGACGAGGAGCGCCGCGCCGAGTCGTCGCTTCAGAAGGAGACCGACAAGGCGATCGAGGAGATCGACGGCCTGATGAAGTCGAAGGAAGAGGAGCTGCTCGAGGTTTGAGCGCCGAGCAGCCGGCGGCGGGCCCCAGGTACGTCGCGATCATCACGGACGGGAACGGGCGCTGGGCACAGCAGAGGGGGGAGGCGCCGATCGAGGGGCACCGCGCGGGTGCCGACGTCGTCAAGGCGCGCCTCAAGGACGCGGTCGAGCTCGGGATCGAGGAGCTGACCGTGTTCTCGTTCTCGACCGAGAACTGGTCGCGCCCGCGAGAGGAGGTCGAGGGGCTGATGGCGATGTTCGCGGAGCGCATCGACCGCGAGACGCCGGAGCTCGACGCCGAGGGCGTGCGGATGCGCTTCATCGGCCGCCGCGAGGGCCTCGACGCCGGCCTCGTGGAGCGGATCGAGTGGGCGGAGGAGAAGACCGCGAGCAACGACCGCATCACGCTCTTCGTCTGCTTCAACTACGGCGGCCGCGGCGAGATCGTCGACGCGGCGCGCGCGTTCGACGGCGAGACCGAGGAGGAGTTCCGCGAACACCTCTACGCCCCCGACATGCACGACCCCGACCTCCTCATCCGCACGAGCGGCGAGCAGCGCATCTCCAACTACCTGCTCTGGCAATGCGCCTACTCGGAGTTCGTCTTCCGCGACGAGCTGTGGCCCGACTTCACCCGCGAGGCCTTCCAGGCGGCGCTTGACGAGTTCAGCGCCAGACGCAGGCGTTTTGGCAACCGCTAGGCCACTCGGCCGGTAGGGTCGGCTGCCCGTGGCCGAGCCGAGGATCGACTTCTTCGCGGACCCGGCCGAGGAGGCCGCGCCGCGCCCGACGCACCGCCCGTCGCGGCGCTCGGAGACGTTCGCGCGCGTCGCCTGGGCCGTCCCCTGGATCATCTTCGCGATCGCGATCATCATCATCGGGGAGGCGCCGTTCACGATCGCGATGGCGGGCCTGGCCGCGATCGGCTGCGCGGAGCTCTTCCGGATGACCGCGAAGGCGAAGCCCTTCGCACCGGTCGCGTTCATCGTCGTGGTCGGGCTGATACTCGCGGCGCACTACGGCACCGCCCGCACGATGGGGCTGGCCGTCGTCGCCGCGTTCCCGCTCATGTTCGTGTTCGCGGTCATGCGGCCGTCGATCAAGAACGTGACCTACTCGATGGCAGTCACGGTCTTCGCGATCGCGTGGCTGGGCCTCCCGTTCGCGCACGCCGTTCTCCTGCGCGACCTTCCCGACCACGGCGCCGCCCTGCTGGTCGACGTCCTCGTGGCGACGTTCGTCGCCGACACCTGCGCCTACGGGGGCGGACGCCTCTTCGGACGCCACCGCCTCGCGCCGACGCTGTCTCCCAACAAGACGATCGAGGGACTGATCGCGGGCTTCATCGGCGGCACCCTCGGATTCTGGTTCGCCGGCCTCTACCAGGACTGGCTCGCGGGCTTCGACGCGCTCGTGATGGGCGCCTGTATCGGCCTGCTCGCGCCGCTCGGCGACCTCTTCGAGTCGATGGTCAAGCGCGACCTCGAGGTCAAGGACTCGGGCCGCGTCTTCGGCCCCCACGGGGGACTTCTCGACCGCCTCGACGCGGTCATCTTCACCGTCGTCGCGGGCTACTACCTCTCGGTCGCGTTCGTGTACTGAGGGTTCGCGCTTCACCGAGCGCTTAGCCGCTCGCCCTAGACTTTCTCCGACGATGCGCAAGGTCCTGATCCTGGGCTCCACGGGCTCGATCGGCGTCCAGGCACTCGAGGTCGTGCGGGCCTCGGACGAGCTGGAGGTCGTCGGGCTCTCGGCCGCCACCGACGTTGAGAACCTGCTCGAGCAGGCGCGTGAGCATGGGGTGAAACGAGTCGCGCTCGCCGACGCCGAGGCGGCCAGGACCGCCCCTGCCGACTTCGACGGCGAGGTGCTGGCGGGGGAGGAGGGGGTGCGCGAGCTGGTCGCGTCGTCGGGCGCCGACATGGTGCTCAACGCGATCCTCGGCGCGGCGGGGCTCGGCCCCACGATCGTCGCGCTGACCGAGGGCATCGACCTCGCGCTGGCCAACAAGGAGAGCCTCGTGATCGGCGGTGAGCTGGTCACCGCGCTGGCCGAGGCGACCGGGGCGCTGCTCATTCCCGTGGACTCCGAGCACTCGGCGCTCTACCAGCTGGTCGACGCCGAGCCGCCGGGCACGGTTGACCGGCTCGTGCTGACCGCGTCGGGCGGGCCCTTTCGCGGCCGCAGCGACCTCAGCGACGTGACGCGCGAAGAGGCGCTCGCGCACCCGACCTGGGACATGGGCGGCAAGATCACGATCGACTCGGCGACGCTGCTCAACAAGGGGCTCGAGGTGATCGAGGCACACCACCTCTTCGGCGTCCCCTACGAGCGCATCGACGTCGTCGTCCACCCGCAGTCGATCGTCCACGGGATGGTGCGCCTCAACGACGGGTCCTCGCTCGCCCACCTCGGCCATCCCGACATGCGGGTCCCGATCTCCTACGCGCTTCACCACCCCGACCGCGCCGACGTCGACGTCCCCGCGCTCGACCTGGCGGCGGTCGGAGAGCTGACCTTCGAGGCGCCCGACGAGGAGACGTTCCCGTGCCTGCGCCTGGCGCGCGAGGCCGGCAGGGCCGGCGGAACCGCGCCGTGCGTGCTCAACGCCGCCAACGAGGTCGCCGTCGCGGCGTTCCTCGACGGGCGGATCCCGTTCACCGGCATCCCCGAGGTCGTCGAGGGCACGCTCGAGGAGATGCCCGCGACGGCGCCCACGCATTTCGATGACCTCTACGCCGCGGACGCGAGGGCGCGCGAGCTGGCGGACAGGCTGGTCGAGAGGCTGCCCGCGACATGAGCTGGATCCTCGCCTTCGCCGGGTTCTCGTTCCTGATCATCGCGCACGAGTTCGGCCACTTCATCGCCGCCAAGCGCACCGGGATGCGCGTCGAGAAGTTCTACCTCTTCTTCCCGCCCGCGCTGCTGAAGCGAAAGCGCGGCGAGACCGAGTACGGGATCGGCGCGATCCCCGCGGGGGGCTTCGTGAAGATCACCGGGATGAACCCCGACGAGGAGCTGCCTCCCGAGGTGGCCGAGCGGGGCTACTACCACCAGCCCGTCTGGAAGCGGATCGTCGTGATCGCCGCGGGGCCGGCGGTGAACCTGCTGATCGCGTTCGCGATCTTCTTCTTCCTGGCCTTCTCGGTCGTCGAGCCCACCGCCCAGGTCGGCGAGATCGAGCCGGGCTCGCCCGCCGACGGCAAGATCGAGCCGGGGGACACGATCGTCGCGGTCGACGGCGAGCCGGTCACCGGGACTCCCGACGAGCGCTTCGAGAGCGTCCGCCTCGCGGTCGCCGAGCATCGAATGCGCGGGCGAGCCGACCGACGGCTGCCGCGCCGAGACGCCCGCCGACGTCACGGTCGAGCGCGATGGCCGCAACGTCGATCTGACGCTCACGCCCTTCTACGACGAGGCCGCGCAGCGCTACCGGATCGGGTTCGCGCAGGGCACGCGCCCGCTCGACCCCTCGGTCCCGCAGGCCGCGGCGGAGGCCGGCGACATCATGTGGCAGATCACGAGCGGCACCGTGAGCACGATCGCACAGCTGTTCAAGCCCGAGGTGCGCGAGGACGTCTCAGGGATCGTCGGCAGCTACGAGGTGACGCGCCAGTCGATCGAGTTCAGCGCGCAACAGGCGCTGTTCCTGCTCGGGGTGATCAGCCTCTCGCTCGCGGTCATCAACCTCTTCCCGTTCCTGCCTCTCGACGGCGGCCACATCTTCTGGAGCATCGTCGAGAAGCTCCGCGGCCGCCCGGTCCCCTTCAGCGTCATGGAGCGCGCCAGCGTCGTCGGGTTCGCGCTCGTGCTGGTGTTGTTCGTCATCGGCTTCACGAACGACATCGACCGCCTGCGCGGCGAGGGCTTCGACGTCCGCTGACGCCTCACCGTAGCTCGGAGCACCGTCCACGACGCCCGTGCTGCGGTACGTTTCCCCCGCAACCACGGAGAGGAGACGTCATTGGAGGCCACGACCGCCGAGCGGGTGACCGCTGAGGACCGCTACGCCAACGGGGGCGAGGGCAACGATCTGCCCGCAAACAACCTCGTCGAGGCCTTCCAGAGGACCGTCGACAAGCACGGCGACACGCCCGCGCTGCTGACCAAGGACGAGACGTGGGCGACCTGGAACGAGCTTCGCGACCGCGTCCGCCGCATCGCCGGCGGGCTGGCCAAGCTCGGCGTCTCGAAGGGCGACACCGTCGCGATGCTGCTCAACAACCGCCCCGAGTTCGTCGCCTGCGACCTCGGCGCCGTCTCGCTCGGCGGCGTTCCGTTCTCGATCTACCAGACCGCCTCGCCCGACCAGATCGCCTACCAGGTGGGCGACGCGGGCGCCAGGGTCGCGATCACCGAGAGCTCGCTGCTCGACCGCCTCCAGGCGGCGCGGGACGCGGGTGCGGAGATCGAGCACATCATCGTGGTCGACGGCGACGGCGGAGACTCGATCGCTCGACGAGCTGATGGAGTCCGACCCCGACTTCGACCCCGACCCGATCGCCTCGGAGATCGAGCCCGACGACCTGCTGACGCTGATCTACACGTCGGGGACGACGGGCCCGCCGAAGGGCGTACAGCTCACGCACCGAAACCTGCTCTCGCTCGTCTCGGCCGTCGAGGAGATGATCCCGCTGCCCGAGACGGGCGGCAAGGTGATCTCGTGGCTGCCCGCGGCCCACATCGCGGAGCGCGGCGCCAACTATTACCTGCCGGTCGTTTACGGCCTGAGCATCACGATCTGCCCCGACCCGCGCAAGATCATCGAGTTCCTGCCCGTCGTCAAGCCGACCTGGTTCTTCGCCGTGCCGAGGATCTGGGAGAAGGCGAAGTCGGCGATCGAGGGTCAGATCGCCGCCCTTCCGGACGAGCAGCGCGAGCCGGCGCAGAAGGCGATCGCGGCAGCGATCCAGAAGGTTCGGCTCGAGCAGGCCGGTGAGGCTGTCCCCGACGAGCTTGCGAAGGGTGTCGAGGCCGCCGACAAGGCGATGTTCGCCGACATCCGCGCCCGAATGGGGTTCGACGAGGTCGTCTCCGTCAACGTCGGCGCCGCGCCGACTCCGGTCGAGGTGCTCGAGTTCTTCCACGCGATCGGCATCCCGGTCGGCGAGCTGTGGGGGATGTCCGAGACGTGCGGCGTTGCCACCTGCAACCCGCCCGGCGACGTCAAGCTCGGCACCGTGGGGCCGCCGGTCCCGGGGATGGAGGTCAAGCTCGCCGAGGACGGCGAGGTCCTCGTCAAGGGCGACTCGATCATGCCCGGCTACCGCAACATGCCCGAGACGACCGCCGAGACGTTCGAGGACGGCTGGCTTCTGACCGGCGACATCGGCGAGCTCGACGAGGACGGCTATCTGAAGATCGTCGACCGCAAGAAGGAGCTGATCATCAACGCCGCCGGCAAGAACATGTCGCCGGCCAACATCGAGTCGAAGCTCAAGCTGATCCCGCTCGTCGACCAGGCGGTGACGATCGGCGACAGGCGCAAGTACAACACCGCGCTGCTGACGCTCGACCCCGATGCCGCCGCGGCGTGGGCGAAGAAGCACGGGACCGACGCGGACATCGCGTCGCTCTCGGAGAACGAGGAGCTGCTCGGGGAGATCCAGGGCGGCGTCGACGAGGCCAACGAGGCGCTGTCGCGCGTCGAGCAGGTGAAGAAGTTCAAGCTCCTGCCCGAGCCCTGGGACCCGGGCGGCGACGAGTTGACTCCGACGATGAAGCTCAAGCGCCGGCCGATCGCCGAGAAGTACGAGGACGAGATCGAGGCTCTGTACAGCGAGTGATCCGCCGCGCAGCCGCAAGGCTCCCGCGGCCGCTTCGCGACGCGCTGCGGCGCGCCCGTGCTCGCTACCGCAGCCTGCGCTACCGGGCGCGCGAGCGGGTGCGACCGGTGCGCCTGGGTGTCACCGACGTCGAGGCGTCGCTGCGCGCCGTCGGCGTGGGGGAGGGCGACAGCGTCCTCGTCCAGTCGCGGATGAGCTCCTTCGGAAGCTTCGAGGACGGCCCCGACACGGTGATCGAGGCGTTCGACTCCGTGGTCGGCCCGGAGGGCGTGATCGCGATGTTCGAGCTGAGCGACGCGAGCGGCGAGGCGCGCTACCGCGAGGCGGCGTTGCGAGGCCTCGACTGGATCTGGGGCGACAACGAGCTCGGCGTCGAGATGCTCGACCGCGACGAGGGGATGCTCTACCGCTCGATCGTGCGCCGCCCGCCGCTCGACCGCCTCGCGGTCTACGCGAACACGCTCTGCAGCTACGCCGGCTGGGCGCCGCTGGCCCGCGTCGACCGCGGACTGCGCATCAATGCCACCGATCGCCCCTACCACCTCGGCTGGATTCTCGAAGCGTGGTGCGGGCGCGAGCCCGGGGCGCAGCCAACAATCCGCATGTAGCGGCTTTTCTGTCACGGCGGATCCTCCCGCGGCGAGTTTCGGCTTTCGATCGCCATTAGGCTCGCACGCGCCAACGGGCGTGGGGTAGCTCAGATGAGGGCTCCGAGGCCCAGAACCCGCGCCGGCGACGCACACAGAAAGGGGAGATCGTGAAGCTCGTAATCGGCATCGTGCGGCCCGAAAAGGCCAACGACGTGCTGGAGGCTCTCTACCGCGCCGAGGTGCGCGGGGTTTCGCTGAGCCGCGTCCAGGGCCACGGCGGAGAGCTGGAGAACGTCCAGACCTACCGCGGGACCACCGTGAAGATGGGGCTGGCGGACAAGGTCCGCTTCGAGATCGCGGTCTCCGATGCCTTCGTCGAGCCGACGATCAACGCCCTGCGCGAAGGCGCGCTCACCGGCGAGGTCGGCGACGGAAAGATCTTCGTGCTGCCCGTCGAGCGCGTCGTCCGGATCCGCACCGGCGAGGCCGATGACGCCGCCGTGACCCCGGTGGGTGCCTGATGGACGTCTCGATCATCGCCAAGGTCGGCGAGATCGACACGGGCGACACCGCCTGGATGCTCGTGGCGACCGCGCTCGTGCTGTTGATGACCCCGGCGCTCGGGCTCTTCTATGCGGGCCTCGTGCGCCAGAAGAACGTGCTCAACACCTTCATGATGTGCATCGCCGCGATCGCCGTCTCGATGATCACGTGGGCGGTCATCGGCTACTCGTTCGCCTTCTCGGAGGGAAACGGCTTCATCGGCGGCTTCGACTACGCCTTCCTCGAGGGCGTCGACCTCGCGCCCAAGGAGGGCCTGACGATCCCGCACCTGCTCTTCATGGCCTTCCAGGCGACGTTCTGCATCATCACCGTCGCGCTGATCTCGGGAGCGGTGGTCGAGCGGATGCGGTTCGGAGCGTTCCTGGTCTTCGCGGCCCTGTGGTCGGTGCTCGTCTACTCGGTCATGGCGCACTGGGCGTTCGGCCCCGGGTTCCTGCTCGAGAACGGCACCCTCGACTTCGCCGGCGGCGTCCCGGTCGAGATGGCCTCCGGGTTCTCGGCCCTGGCGGCGGCGCTCGTGGTCGGGGCGCGCAAGGACTACGGCCGCCTGGCGCTGCTGCCCCACAACACGGTCTACGCCCTGCTCGGCGCCGGCCTGCTGTGGTTCGGGTGGTTCGGGTTCAACGGCGGCAGCGGCTTCTCGGCCGGGGCCTCCGGCGTGCTCGCGTTCACGAACACGCTCCTGTGCCCGTCGGCATGCCTGCTCACGTGGTTCACGCTCGACCTGATCAGGGACCGCCGGATCACGGCGGTCGGCGCCGCGACGGCGATCATCGTCGGCTGCGTCGGGATCACGCCCGCCGGAGGCTTCGTCAGCCCGGGCTGGGCGATCGTGCTCGGCGTCCTGGCCGGAGTCGCGAGCTACGCGGTGATCGTCTGGCGGCCGCGGACCCGCGTCGACGAGACGCTCGACGTCCTCGCCGCCCACGGCATCGCCGGCTTCGTCGGGATCCTGTTCATCGGCTTCTTCGCCCAGGCGGACTGGAACGGCGTCTCCGACGGTCTGCTCTACGGCAACGCCGAGCAGCTCTGGGACCAGGTCAAGGCGGCCGTCGTCGCGCCGATCTACGCCTTCGTGGTGACGTTCGTGCTGCTGAAGGTGATCGGTGCCGTCATGCCGCTGCGCGTGAGCGAGACCGAGGAGGCGCTGGGCCTCGACATCGTGGCTCACGGCGAGGAGGCATACGTGACGGGCGAGGGCGCGATCCTCGTCAGCCCCGAGGCCGGCATGGAGGGCGAGCGCCCCGTGGCCGACCCCGACCCCGCCTGAGCCGCGGATCAGCGCTCTAGGTTTCTTCACCCTCCACTTGTACTCGGCGGGCGAGCCGTCGGGCACGCCGTTGAGGACCGCGCGGACCCGGAACGTGTGCTTGCCCTTCTTGACCTTGACCGAGAAGGGTGAGGTGCAGGGACCGAACGAGCCGGCGCCCTTGGGCGCGTTGCCGTCGAGGCTGCATTCGAAGGCGACGCCGACGGAGGTCGAGCTGAATTCGAACGTCGCCTTCTTCTTCTTCGTCCTCTTCTTGGGCCCCTTGTCGATCTTCGTGTCGGGGCCGCCGCCGGGGTTCTGACCTCCGCTGCACGGCGTCTCCGTCGGCGCCGTCGCGTTGTTGCGCGGGGAGGGCGGCTGAAGCGAGAAGTCGGTCGCACTGTCGTTCGTGTCATCGCCGCTCTCGAGCAACGTCGAGCAACCGGGCGCAATCGTTCGCTCGATCGATCCCCCGACGGGGATTCCGGTTGATTGAACGGCCGGCGTCCCGGTCGGAGACCCCAACGGGACGCCGATGTACGCCCCGAACGTGACGCAGTCGATCGCGTCGAAGCAGACCGCACCGCCGCTGCCCGAAACCACGTCGAATGCCGCCTCGAAGTCCGCGCCCGCGCCCGTCTGTCCGACGCGGATGGTCCGCTGGTTGCCGCCGTTGAGGCTGCTGGATGCGCCCGATGGGAATACGAACTGCGCGCCGGTCTGTGCGCCAGTGCTGTCATAGGTCGTGATCGTGTGACCGTCGACGAAATTCTGGCCGCTCGCGTACATCTGAAGCTCGACGTAGTCGCCCGGCGACGCGGCGTGAACCTCCCGGATCGACATCAGGTGAAAAGCCGCTCCGGCCGAGGCGGACGTGACCCCCAGGCCGGTCGCAGCCAGAATCGCCGCAAGTGCGATCCGACCGAACCTGCTTCGTGTGCGCATGGCTCCACCCCCCGAAACCCGTAGCCGTTGCCGACACGCCCATTATTCACCCTTCCGCAACGGCGTGCGGCAGGCCGTAAGTACCCTTGACATGTGGCTTCGAAGCGCCAGATATGGGTCAAGGACGTGCCGATCGGCGGCGGGGCGCCGGTCGCGGTCCAGACGATGACCAAGACCGAGACGGCGAACCTCGCGGCGACGATGGAGCAGATCCACAAGGTCGCCGAGGCGGGCGCGGACCTCGTTCGCGTCGCGGTGCCCCGCGACGAGGACGTCGAGGCGCTCAAGACCGTCGTCAGCGAGTCGCCGATCCCGGTGATCGCCGACATCCACTTCAACTACACGCTGGCGCTCAAGGCGATCGACGCCGGCGCTCACTGCATCCGGCTCAACCCCGGCAACATCGGCGGCCGCGACAAGGTCGCCGAGGTCGCCGAGAAGGCGACCGCCGCGGGCGTGCCGATGCGCATCGGGGTCAACTCGGGCTCGCTGCCCAAGCACCTGCACGAGCTCGAGCGCGAGAACTCGGTCGAGGCGCTCGTCGCGGCGGCGGGCGAGTTCGTCGAGCTGATGGAGAGCCTCGACTTCGAGAACTTCAAGGTCTCGGTCAAGTCGACGAACGTCCCCAACACGATCGCCGCCAACCGGCTGCTCTCCGAGAGGATCCCGTACCCGCTTCACCTCGGGATCACCGAGGCGGGGACGAAGTGGTCTGGTTCGCTCAAGTCCGCGGTCGGCCTCGGCACACTGCTCGCCGACGGCGTGGGGGACACGATTCGGATCAGCCTCTCGACCTTTCACGCCGAGGAGGAGGTCAAGGTCGCCTGGGAGATCCTCAAGGCGCTTCAGCTTCGCGAGCGCGGGCCCGTGCTCATCGCCTGTCCGACCTGCGGCCGGCTGCAGTTCGACATGGACACGGTCGTGGCCGAGATCGAGCGCAAGCTCGAGGCCTACGAGGAGCCGATCGAGGTCGCGGTCCTGGGCTGCGCCGTCAACGGCATCGGCGAGGCCTCGCACGCCGACTTCGGGATCACCGGCGCCAAGAACGAGGGCCTGATCTTCGCCCACGGCAAGCCGCTGCGGAAGGTCCCCCAGGACGACCTCGTCAGCGCCCTGTTCGAGGAGATCGACAAGTCGCTCGACCGCGGCAAGGTCGAGGTCGACGAGTCGAAGTCCGCCGAGGGCGCAGAGTGGCTTCAGCGCATCGAGGACGAGAACGCCGACGAGCTCACGCCCGAGCGCATCGCCCAGATGGAGGCGGCGGCGGCGCGCGAGGACGGGGGAGAGGCCGAGCCGCTTCCCACCGTCGCCCCGGTCAAGGGCGGCAACTCCTCCGAGCGCGCGAGAACGCGCCTCGACGAGGAGGCCTCGCCCGTCGCGGGCCGCCGCTTCACTCGCACCTGAGCCGCGGCCGGCGCGGCGAGACGCACCGCCTACTGCTGGTAGACGAGCGCGTCCCAGACCTGGCGCTTGAGTGCCAGGGCGTCCTCGATCAGCTTCCCCGCCTTCTTCATCTTCTTCGCTCGCTTCCTTCCGCCCAGCGCCGCCGCCTTCCGAAGCTGCCCGTCGGCCTTGGCGTCGAGCTGCTCGGCCTGCGAGAGCGTGGCGGCGCTGGCCATGTCGATCGACGGGTTCTGAAGCGCCGAGGCCAGCCGCTCGGTCGCGACCGACAGCTGCGCCCGGGCGGTCTTCGGCTTCTTGCTCAGAAGCGCGGCCTCCTCGAGCGTGATCGCCACGGAGGCGTTCTGGACGACGGCTCCCGGGGCGACGATGGAGAGCTCGCTGACGGGTCCCCAGCCGCAGCCGGACGGCTGGTCGGGGCGCCCGAAGAGGAACCCGTGGAAGTGGTAGTCGTGAGCGCAATCGGGGTACGGGCCGCCGCCGATGACCGCCCCGTCTCCCCCGAGATCGGGCTCGTTGACGAGGCAGTACTGCGGCGCGCAGCCCGCCGGCCCGTCCGCTGAGACGATGATCCCGTTGAGCGGCGAGCCGGGCCCCCCGTCGAAGACGAAGTTCTGCGGCTGGTGGTGCCGCGATCCGGTCGCGCTCTTCCCGGTCACCGTCCACTTGCGGGTGTCGACGGGGCCGGGCACGCCGAGCGACGTCCCGTAGACGCTGAAGGTGTGCTTGCCCTTGCCGACCGAGACCTTTCGCGGCGACGAGCACCTCTGGTAGCTCCCGCCGTCGACCTTGCACTTGAACTTGGTCTTCTTGCTGGTCGGACTTGAACTTGAACGTGGCGTGGTGGTTACTTGGTCTTCGAGGGAGGGCCCGCGGTGATCTTCACCTTCGGGGCGTGGCCTCTCGGCGCCTGCGGGCCGGGCTCAGCCCCGCTCGAGGAGGCCGCCGCGACGAGGACCGCCGCCGCGAGCGTCAGCGACGCTGCGGCGACCCACGGCCGGGCCCCGAAACCCCGTTCCCCGATCCAGCCCTGCATGCGAAAGCACCTTAGCGAGAAGCCCTCGATGGCTGAGTCACTCTGCGGACGGCCGTCCTCGCGCTAGTCTCGCCGCCGTGACCCGGCTCAGCTCCTACTGGCTCCCGACCCTGCGCGACGACCCGGCCGACGCCGAGGCGGCGTCGCACAAGCTGATGGTGCGCGCGGGCGATGATCCGACAGCTCGGCGCCGGGATGTGGACCTACCTGCCGATGGGCTGGCGGGTGCACCGCCGCGTCGAGCGGATCATTCGCGAGGAGCAGGACGCGATCGGCGCGCACGAGATGCTGATGCC
Organism: uncultured Thermoleophilia bacterium; assembly: GCA_963838145.1. Lineage (GTDB taxonomy): Bacteria > Actinomycetota > Thermoleophilia > Solirubrobacterales > 70-9 > DASPWW01. The sequence continues at coordinate 113,343 of CAWIPX010000014.1, read as the reverse complement.
GGTGCTCCAGCCGGCCGAGCCGTGGAAGCAGACGGGGCGCTACGAGATCCCCGAGCTGTTCAAGCTCCGCGACCGCAAGGACGCCGAGCTGGCGCTCGCGATGACCCACGAGGAGAGCGTCACCTACCACGTCGCCCGACGACGTGCGCTCGTACCGCGAGCTGCCGCTGATGCTCTACCACCTCCAGACCAAGGAGCGCGACGAGCCGCGGCCGCGCGCGGGCGTGCTGCGAACGCGCGAGTTCATCATGAAGGACGCCTACAGCTTCGACCGCGACGAGGCGGGACTCGATCGCAGCTACGAGCTCCAGATCCAGGCCTACGACCGGATCTTCGACCGCGCCGGGCTGCGCTGGTACCGCGTCGAGTCCGACGTCGGGATGATGGGGGGGAGCGGGGCGCACGAGTACATGGCGCCGTGCGCCGCGGGCGAGAACGAGATCGCGCTCGCGCCGGGCTACGCCGCGAACGTCGAGATCGCGTCGGCCGAGCCGCAGAGCGTCGAGATGCCGCCGGCCCTCGACTCGCCGCGCGACGCCCCGACGCCGGGGCTGACGACGGTGGACGAGGTCTCCGAGGCGCTCGGCGTGCCGCCCGGCGCGGCGATCAAGGCGATCCCGGTGGTCGCCGACGACCGTGGCTTCGTGCTCACGCTCGTGCGCGGCGACCACCGGCTCAACGAGATCAAGCTGCGAAACGCGCTCGGCGAGCGACTTCCGCCCCGCCGAGGCCGAGGAGATCGCCGAGCGCCTCGGGCCCCCCGGGTTCATCGGGCCGGTCGGCGCCGACGTCCCGGTGATCAAGGACGCCGCGATCCAGGGCGAGGGGTTCTTCGCCGGCGCCAACAGGCCGGACACGCACCTGATCGGAGTCAGCCCCGGCCGCGACTTCGAGTTCACCGAGGCCGACATCCGCGCGGTCGAGGCCGGCGACCTGAGCCCCGGGGGCGAGCCGATCGAGATCGAGCCCGCGATCGAGGTCGGCAACATCTTCAAGCTCGGGACCCGCTATTCGGAGCCGCTCGGCGCCAACTACCTCGACGAGGACGGGACCGAGCGGCCGATCGTGATGGGCAGCTACGGGATCGGCCCGGCCCGGATCGTCGCCGCCGCGATCGAGCAGGGCGCCGACGAGCGCGGGATCGTGTGGCCGCGTCCGCTCGCTCCGTGGCAGGTCCACGTCGTCGCGCTCGGCAAGGGCGGCGACGAGGCCGGCGAGGCGGCGGCCCGGATCTACGAGCAGCTGGGCGAGCTCGGCGTGGACGCCGTGCTCGACGACCGCGACGCGGGCACGGGCGAGAAGCTCACCGACGCCGAGCTCATCGGCTGCCCGCTGCGCCTCGTCGTCGGCCGCAAGGGGCTGGCCGACGGGATCGTCGAGGCGCAGGAGCGGCGCAGCGGGGAGGACCACCGGCTGCCGGCCGACAGCGCAGCGGACGCCGCCCGCGAGCTGCTCGAGCGGATCGAGTAGGGAGGGGGCGATGAGCGCCCCGTCGCCGGCGCCGCCACGCTCGCCGCGGCTCACGGTCAGGCGCCTGCTCGGCCTCGACCGATCGGGCCCCGAGCCGCCGGCGACGCGCGCCGGCGCGCCGCTGAGGCCGTTCACGATCCCCAACGTCATCGGCTACCTGCGCCTCGCCGCGATTCCCGTGTTCGTGGTGCTGGCGTTCGAGTCCGGCGACGGGCGCACGGCGGCGACGGCGATCCTCTTCGCCGCGATAGCGGGCAGCGACTACCTCGACGGCTTCCTCGCCCGGGTGACCGGCCAGTACAGCCGCATGGGCGCGATCCTCGATCCCGTCGTCGACCGCCTGACCGTGCTGAGCGGCGCCGCGGTCTGCTGGCACTTCGAGCTGCTGCCGCGCTGGGCGCTGGCCGTGCTCGCGGTGCGCGAGCTGGCGATGCTCGCTGTTCGCCCAGCTCGCGCTGCGCCGCGGCCTCGACATCGAGGTCAACATGGTCGGCCGGGTCGCCGTCTGGCTCGTGATGATGGGGATCTTCCTCGCGCTCGTGATCGACTCGTGGGTGTCGACCGCGGTCTTCCTCGTCGGCCTCGCGCTCACGATCGTCGCCACGCTCCTCTACGTGCGCGTCGCCCTCGCGACGCTGCGCCACCGCGAGGCTTCGGCCTGACGCGCCGCGCAACGGGCCTCGCAACCTTCAACCATTGGTTGACCCTTTTTGGCGCGCGCTTATAATCGGCGCACCCGGGCAGTGGGGTCCCGGAAACTCGACAAGGAGCACGCAGCTATGGAGGAGACCTTTCCCGACATCGGCTCGATGAGCAATCAGGACCTGAAGGACCTGATCGCCGAGCTGACCGAAGAGGAGCGCGAGGTGTCCTACCGGCGCCGGCTTCTGCACGGCAAGATCGACATCCTGCGCGCCGAGCTCGTAAGCCGGCTGCGCACCAAGCACTCCGAAGGTGAGGCAGTGATCACCGGCGACGACGTGAAGCAGCTCTCCGACATCCTCGCCGGGCGCGTGCCCAGCGTGGAGGAGACCGAGGCCTCCTAACCCGATGGCGCTGCACTGCCCCGAGTGCGGGTTCGTCAACCCCGAGGGGGCGAACTATTGCCAGAAGTGCGGCGCCTACCTGGCCCGCACCGAGGGCGGCGAGGGCGAGGAGCAGCCGCCCACGACGATGACCTACAAGGTCGACGAGACCGGCGAGTATCAGCCGGTCGACATCGAGGAGGAGGTCGAGGAGGCGGGGGCCGCACTGGTCATCCGCTCCGGCGGCGGGCGATCCGGTGAGAGCTTCACGGTCGACGCCGACCGCATGAGCATCGGCCGCAGCCCCGACGCCGAGGTATTCCTCGACGACGTGACGGTCTCGCGCAACCATGCGCTGCTGGTGCGGCGCCAGGACGGCCTCTACATCGACGACCTCGGGTCGCTCAACGGCACCTACGTCAACCGGCGCCGGATCGAGTCCCACAAGCTCGACGACGGGGACGAGATCCAGATCGGCAAGTACAAGCTGAGCTACCTGGAGCGCTGACGATGGGCCTCGCGACGGATCGCAGCGCAACGCCCCGGCCCAAGAGCGACGGCGCCTCGCGCCCCCGCAAGGCGCTGACGATCGGCGCCGTCTGCAAGATCCTCAGCCAGGAGTTCGACGAGATCTCGATCTCCAAGATCCGCTACCTCGAGGATCAGAAGCTGCTCACCCCGCGGCGAACGCGCGGCGGCTACCGGCTCTACAGCCAGGCCGACGTCGAGCGACTGCGGACGATCCTGCGCATGCAGCGCGACGAGTTCCTGCCGCTGCGGGTGATCCGGCAGGAGCTGGCCGTGGGCCACGACCGCGAGGACAACCGAGCGCCGAGCCGTCGGCCCGATGCGCCGCGCGGTCACCGTCGACCCGCACCCGGCGCGCTTCGCGGCCGAGGAGCTGATCGAGCAGACCGGCGCGACCCAGGACCTGCTCGACGAGCTCGAGGAGTACGGGATCGTGCAGCCGCGGCGCCGCGACGGCAAGACGAGCTACGACGACACCGACCTCGAGATCGTGCGCGCGGCGACGGAGCTCGCGCGCTACGGCGTCGCGGGGCGCAACCTGCGCGTCTTCCGGACCTCCGCCGACCGCGAGGCGGCACTGCTCCAGCAGCTCATGGGGCCCGCGCTGCGGTCCAACAGCGCCGCGCGCCGCAAGGAGGCGGTCGAGAACCTCGAGAGCCTCGCCGCGGTCTGCACGAACCTTCAGCACCTGCTGCTGGTCCGCGACCTGCGCAAGCTGACCGCTTAGACGACGTCATGTGCCGAACGTCGCGCGCCGCGGCGCGTGATCGACGCCCCGGTGGAATCGGTGTGGTCGGTGGTCTCCGATCCCCACCACCTGCCGCGCTGGTGGCCCGACACGATGAGGGTCGAGAACGTGCGCGGAGGCTCGGGCAAGCGCAGCCAGTGGACGACCGTGCTGGAGACGAAGTCGGGGCGAGGCGTGCGCGCGGACTTTCGCTGCCTCAGCTCGGCGACCGGCGAGCGCTTCGTCTTCGAGCAGGACGTCGCCGACACCCCGTTCGAGCGCATCCTGCGCAGCTCGGTCACCGAGATCCACCTCGAGGCCGAGGGCGAGGCGACCGCCGTGCGCATCGAGAGCCGCCAGACGCTGCGCGGCCTCTCGCGCCTGGGCTCGCCGATGATGCGCCGGGCGACGGGCCGCAAGCTCGATCAGGCGCTCGACGGGCTCGAGGAGGCATTCGCGTGACCTCGCCCGCCTACGACACGAAGTGGTGGGGGTGGGGGCCGGCCGAACGCCAGCCCGAGCTGTCGGCCGAGGCGATCGCGCTGCTCGAGGCCGAGGTCGGGGCGACCCAGGAGACCCCGCCGGTCGATCTCGCGCAGGTCAGGCTGCCGGAGCCCAGGCCGCTGCCCGAGCACCGTGCTCGGCGCCGTGGACCCCGACGCGGTGCTGACCGACCCCGAGGACCGCATCCGCCGCTCGGCCGCCCAGAGCTACCCCGACCTGATCCGGCTGCGGCTCGGCGAGCTTCCCGAGCGCGCCCGACGCGGTTCTCCTTCCCGCCGACGCCGAGCAGGTCGCGCGCGTCCTCGCCGCCTGCAGCGAAGAGCGCGTCGCGGTCGTCCCCTTCGGCGGCGGCACGAGCGTCGTCGGGGGCGTCGATCCCCACCGCGGCGAGTTCGAGGGCCTCGTGTCGCTCGACCTCTCGCGCATGCGCGACGTCGAGGTCGACCGGCGCTCGCTCACCGCACGGCTCGGGCCGGGCCTGCGCGGCCCCGAGGCCGAGGCCGCGCTCAACGCCGCCGGAGTCACCCTGGGCCATTTCCCGCAGTCGTTCGAGTACGCGACGATCGGCGGCTTCGCCGCGACCCGCTCGGCGGGCCAGGCCTCGACGGGGTACGGGCGCTTCGACTCGCTCGTGACGTCGGCGCGGCTGACCGCGCCGGCGGGCGAGCTGAGGACGCTCGAGACCCCGCACAGCGCCGCCGGGCCGGCGCTGCGCGAGATGATCCTCGGCTCCGAGGGCACGCTCGGCGTCATCACCGAGGTCGGCGTGCGCGTGCGCCGCTCGCCCGACCTACGCCGCCACGAGGCCTGGATGGCGGCCGACTTCGACTCCGGGCCTCGAGATCGCCAGGGCCCTCGCCCAGCAGGGAGTCGCGCCCGACGTCGTGCGACTCTCCGACCGCGAGGAAACCCGGATGTCGCTCGCGATGTCGGGCGGCGAGGGGCTCGCCCGCCGCGCCTTCGAGTCCTACCTGCGCCTGCGCGGCCGCAGCGAGGGCTGCATCCTGATCTTCGGCTGGCACGGCGACCGCGAGTCGGTCGCGCGCCGGCGCACGCTCGCCGCGCGCGTGACCCGCGACGGCGGCGGCGCGTACCTGGGCCAGAAGCCCGGTGAGGCGTGGCGGCGAGGTCGCTACGAGGGCCCGTTCCTGCGCGAGACGCTGCTCGACCACGGGCTCTTCGTCGAGACGCTCGAGACCTCGCACACCTGGTCGCGGCTCGACGAGCTCTACGCGGCGGTCGCCGGCGCGCTGCGCTCCTCGCTGGCCGAGCAGGGGACCCCCGGCATCGTGCTCTGCCACGTCTCCCACCTCTATCCCGACGGCGCGTCGCTGTACTTCACCTGGATCGCTCGGCGCAGGATCGGCGAGGAGATCGACCAGTGGCGCACGGTGAAGGCTGCCGCCTGCGAGGCGATCGTCGCGACGCAATGGCACCATCACCCACCACCATGCCGTGGGCCGCGACCACGCCCCTACATGACGGCGGAGATCGGCGACCTGGGCATCGACGTGCTGCGCGCCGTCAAGCAGCGCCTCGACCCGGCCGGGATCATGAACCCCGGCAAGCTTTTGCCGTGAGGCCTACGTCGAGGGTGAGCTGCGACCGAAGAGCTGGACGGCTAGCCGCCGCCCTGGGGCGCGATCGAGCCGGTCGTGGGCACCGAGCCGCCCAGCACCGGCTCGCCGACGAAATTCACCTCGGGCACGCCTGACTTCGCCGCGTCGTCGGCGGCCTCGAACGCCCCCTGCCTGGGGCTTCTGGAGACCACGATCTCGCGCAGGCCCTTGATGATGTTCGTCGAGAGAAGGAACGCGGGCACCGGATAGCGCTCCGACTGGGTTCCCTGCTCGTCGGGCTCGACGAGTCCCAGCGGCCATCCCCGCTCCTCGCTGACCATCAGCCAGACGATGTAAGCGTCGCCTGCCTCGATCGGCTCGAGCCCCTTCAGCGAAAGGTCCACGAAGGGCTGGTCGGCGGTGGCGAGGCCGAGGACGGCGTCACCGCTCGCCTCGGCGTCGCCGATCGGCTCGAGCTCCACGGACACCGCGTCGAGGTCCTCGAGCGAGACCTCGGATTCCGGCGTAGCGGCGTCGTCGTCACCGCCGAAGACCCCCGTCGCCGCCACGACCACCCCGGCGAGCAGAATCGCGATCGCGGCGAGCGCGAGCACCAGCCGTGCGCGGGACCCCGGCGAGCCGGTGTCCTCCGCGTCCCCGGAGTCGCGCGGGGCGGTGCGGGCGCCGGGCGAGCCCGCCGGCACGGCGGGCAGCGCCGGCAGCGCGGCCCGGGGCGCGATCTCTCGCAGCTTCTCGGCCAGCTCGGAGGCTCGCGACGCCTCGCGCTCGTCGGCGCTCAGGCGCCGCGCCATGTCGGCGCGCTCGACCGGGCTCGCCTCACCGAGCAGGTAGTCGGTCAGCTCGGGGTCGGGGCGCTCCCCGCCGAGCTCCGCGAGCGCGTCGCGCGCCCGCTCGCGAACCCCCTCGCGGTCGACGCCGAGGACCTCGGCGATGTCGTCGTAGCTCTGCCCGCTCTCCAGCAGAAGCTTGAGCAGTGCCCGGCTGTCCTCCTTCACCGCTGCGTGGGGTTAGGGGGCGCCGCCACCGCCGCCGCCTCCGCCACCACCGCCACCGCCGCCTCCCTGGCCGGGGAGGGCGCCGCCCTCCGGTGCGGGGGTCTCGGACGCGGGGGGAAGCTCGGTGCCCTCGGGCAGAAGCGCCCAGAGGACGTAGGTCTGGCCCTCGGGCGCGGGCTCGAGGCCCTTGATCGAGAGGTCGAGGACCGGCTGCTCGCCCTCGGCGCGGACGACGACGGCCCCGGAACGCGCCGGAGTCCACGGGCTCGAGGTCGACCGCCAGCGCCTTCTTGTCCGCGGCCGCATCGGCGAGGTCGCCGCGAAGAACGGAGGTCCCCTGGTACTCGATCACCGGCTGGCCCTGCTGGAGCGCGCTCGTGAGCGCCGGCGACAGCTCGTCGTTGGAGGAGAGAGCCAGGTCGACGAAGGCCGATCGGCTGAGCACCGTGAGGCCGATCTGATCCACCGGGCAGGGCGCCCTTGATCTCGCCGTCCTTGTCGACCTCGAGCGGGGCCAGCGGGTACCCGAGCAGCGCGGGGCTGTCCTCGGCGGCCGACCCCTCGTCATCTCCGCCCCCGATGACGCCTGTCAGGAGGAGGATCGCCACGACGATGATCGCGCCGGCGGTCGCGAGAAGCGCAATCGACTGAGCGCGCCGCTCCTCCCACCAGCGCCGCGCGGTGGAGCCCACGGCGGCTGCGCGTGACTCCCCACGCTCCCTTGGCTCCGCGGGGGCCTTGCGGGGCCGCTCCGCTCTGGGGGCCTTCGCGCTCTTCGCGCCCTTGGCGCGTGGCAGGTCGGGAAGCTCGGCGTCGGGGGCGAGCAGCTGAAGCTGGGCGGCGATCTTCTCCGCGAGAGCGGCGGTCTCCGGATCGCTCTGGATGTGGCGGACGGCGTCGGCGCGCCCGATCGGGTCCGCCTGGCCGAGCAGGTAGTCGGTCAGACCGACCTCGGCGTCGGGGTCGGCGCCGCCGAGCTCACGCAGGGCCTCGCGGGCGCGGGCGCGCACCTCGTCGCTGGAGACCCCGAGCACCGACGCGAGATCGTCGTAGCTCTGGCCCCGTTCGAGCAGCAGTTGGAGCATTGCGCGCTGGTCCGCCTTCAACGGCATCGCGGAAGCCTATGGGCTGGAGAGGCAGAGATGCGCCGCTGGGGCTCCACCCGGCATGCCCTCGTGCGTCCGGGTTATCGTCCCGGCCGTGCTGGGCGCCTTCGCCGCAGCAGCTCTCGCGAGGCCCCGGGTGATGCTCGGCGGCGCCGTCATCGTGCTCTTCGCGTGTGGATACCTGGCGCTCGACGCGCCCCAGCGCCTCGGGCTCGCGCCTTCCGAGGCCCCCGCCACGCAGAGCGCCAACGCCTCCGAGGAGCTGACCGGGGCGCTCGGGCGCGAGCCCGAGCCGGGCATGCTGATCGTCACCAACGGGCGCGACCCCGCCACGTCGGGGCCATACGAGATCGCGCTCGAGGTGCTCACGGCGCAGGTCGAGGCCGACCCCGCGGTCGCGACCGTCCGCCAGGGCCCGGTTTCGGACGACGAGCTGACGACCGTGCTCGAGGTCTACTTCCGCGACGAGGACGCGGCCGAGCAGCAGCGGGCGGTGGCCCGGATCGGGCCGAGGCTGGACCCGGGGCCGCTCACGGTCCAGATCGCCGGTGACGCGTCGACGCTGTTAGGCGCGCAGCGCTCTCTGGGCGAGGAGCTGGCGGGGCTCGAGCTCCTCGTGCTCCCGCTGACCGTGCTGCTCTGCGCGCTGGTCGCCGGGCTGCGGCTCGTGATCGCGCCGCTGCTCGCGGCGGCGCTGGCCGTCCTCGGAACCGTCGCGGCGATGCGCCTGATCGGCGGTCCGGTCGAGCTCTCGCTGCTCGGGGTGCTGCCCGGCGCGGCGGTCGGCATCGCGCTCGCGATCGAGCACTCGCTGATGCTGATCCAGCGCCATCGAGACGACCTCGAGAGCTCGGGCAACTTCGACCAGGCGGTCGAGCACGCGGTGCTCGCCGGCGGGCGGCCGATCGTCGCGGCGTCGATCGGCGGTGCGCTCGTCCCGCTCGCCCTGCTCGCGGTCCCGGTGACGGCGGCACGATCCGCCGCGGTGGGATCGTCGGTCGCGGCGCTGCTGGCCGGGGCCGCCGCGCTGCTCGTCACTCCCAGCGTTCTCGCGCTTCGTCGGCGCTCGCAAGAGTCCCGACACCGACGCCGATGCCGAGCGCCGAGGCCGGGCGAGGCATCGTCGCCCGGATCGCCGGCTGGGTGGGCGAGCGCCGCCGCCTGGCGCTGCCGGTCGCGGTGGCGACGACGGTCGCGCTGCTTCTGGCCGCCTGGCCCGCCATGACGACCGAGACGCTTCCGATCGGCCCCGCCTCGCTGCCCGCGGACGCCGACGCGCGCCGCGCCGACGACCGCATCGCGACCGAGCTCGGGATCGAGACGAGCTCGCGCGCGACGGTCTCCGTCGCGGCCGAGGGCAGGGAGGCCAAGGACCTCGGGCGCGAGCTTCGCGACGCGGCCGGCGTCGCGTCGGTCGCGCAGCCCGACGCCGCCGGCGACGAGGACGCGATCCCGATCGGGCTCGAGGAGCGCAGCGGGTCGCTCGGCGCCCGCGACGGGGTGGACGCCGCCCGCGCCGCCGCGGAGGGCGCGGGAGGCGCGGTCAGCGGCTACGACGCCGCGGCGCTCGACGCCGACGACGCGCTCGCCGAAAGGCTTCCCGTCGCCGCCGTGATCGCGGCGTTTGCGCTCGCGGTCTTCGTGCTCGCCCTCGTGCGCAGGCCGTTCCTCGCCCTCGGGCTGGGCGCCGCCTCGCTGCTCCCCGCGGCGGCCGCGCTCGGAATACTGGAGTTCGTGTTCGGAGACGGACGGGCAACGACCGCACTCGACTACGCACCCCAGGGGGCGCTCCAGCTCGATGCCGTGCTCGCCGGGGTAGCCGGGGTCGTCGCGGTGTCCGCGGCACGCAGCGCCGCCTACCCGATCTCGCTGCGCGGCGAGCGCGCGGTGGCGGTGCGCGAGCGCCCCGCCGAGCGCGAGGCGCGCCTGGCGCTCGGTGCGGCGGGCGCCGGCTCGGCGATCGCGGCGGCCGCGGCCGCGGTCCTCGTCGGCTCAGACGTGATCCCGGCGAAGGAGATCGGCCTGGTGCTCGCAACGGGGCTGGTGATCGACCTGGTCGCGCTGCGCGTCCTGCTCGTCCCGGCGCTCGGCCGCCTGCTTCAAAGGCGGCGGGCGTGAGCGCGGGCGATCATCCGCCGCGGATCTCGGGAGGGCTGCCCGAGGCGATGGGGATCGAGCTCCTCGAGGCCGACGGGGACGTCGCCCGCGGCCGGATCGAGGTCACCGAGCGCACGCTTCAGCCCTACGGGATCGTCCACGGCGGAACGTTCGCGGCACTCGCCGAGACCGTCGCGTCGGCGGCGACCCACATGCACGTCCAGCCGCAGCTCGCGATCGGCCAGTCCAACAACACGAGCTTCATCCGCCCGGCGAGCAGCGGCCACATCGAGGCTCGCGCGCGCACGCGCCACCGCGGGCGCACGACGTGGCTCTGGGACGTCGAGATGACCGACGACGAGGGCCGGCTGTGCGCGTTCTCGATCGTCACCGTCGCGGTGCGCGAGCCGCGGGCCTGACATCACCAACGGCACATGCTGGTCGCGGCAGAGCCGCGAGCCCGACATGCGCCGCGGCGCTAACCGCTGAAGCGGTTGGTGATCGGCAGCCGGCGGTCGCGGCCGAACGCCTTCGGCGTGATCTTTATCCCGGGCGGCGCCTGGCGGCGCTTGTACTCGGCGCGGTCCACCATCCGGATCACGTCCTCGACGAGGTCCTCGGAGATTCCGTCGCCGACGATGCCGGCGGGGCTCTCGTCGCGCTCGACGTAGGCCTCGAGGATGCGGTCGAGCACGTCGTAGGGCGGCAGCGAGTCCTCGTCGCGCTGGTCGGGCGCGAGCTCCGCCGACGGCGCGCGCTCGAGGACGGATTCCGGGATCAGCTCGCGGCCCTCGCGCTCGTTGCGGTATCGCACCAGCTCGTAGACGAGCGTCTTCGGGACGTCCTTGAGCACCGCGAACCCGCCCGCCATGTCGCCGTACAGCGTCGCGTAGCCGACCGACAGCTCGCTCTTGTTGCCGGTCGTGAGCACGAGCCAGCCGTTTCGGTTCGAAAGCGCCATCACGAGGTTGCCGCGGATGCGGGCCTGGATGTTCTCGGCGCTGACGTCCTTTCCCTCGCCCTCGCGCACGTCGCGCGTGTCGCCTTCGCCGCTCCGCGAGGACGGTAGGAGCTCGGCGTAGGCCTCCATCGCCGTCGCGATCGGGATCTCGATCAGCTCGATGCCCAGGTTGCGGGCGATCTGGCGTGCGTCGGATTGCGTCTCGTCGCTGGAGTGGGGGGAGGGCATGACGACCCCGACCACCCGCTCCGAGCCCAGCGCGTCGGCCGCGATCAGGGCGACCAGCGCGGAGTCGACTCCCCCCGAGAGGCCGAGCACGACGCGCTCGAAGCCGTTCTTCTCGACGTAGTCGCGCAGTCCGAGTACGAGGGCCTCGTAGACCTCGGCGACCGGGTCGAGCGGCTCCGCCAGCTCGCACTCGCGGCGCTCGGAGCGGGGCTCTGCGTCGAAGCTTGCGATCACGGGTGCCTCGAGCCCGGCGGGAACCTGGCCCGGGCCCTTGCGGCCGCGATCCGGGCCCTGGAGGTCGAGGTCGCACACGAGCAGCTCCTCGGCGAACTGCACCGCGCGCGCCATCGTCTCGCCCCGCTCGTCGACGATCACGCTGTGGCCGTCGAAGACGAGCTCGTCCTGTCCTCCGACCGAGTTGCAGAGCGCGAACGCGGCACCGGTCTCGCGCGCGCGCTGCGCGATCATCTGCTCGCGCTCGCTGCCCTTTCCGCGGTGATAGGGGGACGCCGAGGCGTTGACGATCAGGCTCGCGCCTGCGAGCGCCTCGGCGGTCGACGGCGGGCCGGGGAACCAGATGTCCTCGCAGATCGTGAGCCCGATCAAAACCCCTCCGACGTCGATCAGCGCCGGCGTCGAACCGGGCTCGAAGTAGCGCCGCTCGTCGAACACCCCGTAGTTGGGCAGCAGCATCTTCGTGTAGGTGCCCTGGATCTTGCCGTCGCCGAGCACGGCGAGCGAGTTGTGCGTGAAGCCGTTGGCGTCGGCGAGGCCGACGAGCGCGACGATGTCGGAGACCTCGGCGGCGAGCTCGCGCAGGGCGCGCCTGCCGGCCTCGATGAAGTGGCGCTTGAGCACGAGGTCCTCGGGCGGGTAGCCGTTGATCGTCAGCTCGGGGAGCACCACCAGGTGCGCTCCCTCGGACTTCGCGCGCTCGATCCACTCCGCGGCCTTGCGGGCGTTGCCCTCGACGTCGCCGACCGTCGTGTCGATCTGGGCGAGCGCGATGCGCAGCGCCTTCGTGTCGTTTCTGCGCGCCATGGGGAAATTATGGCCGCAGCGACGGCGCGGCCGAGACTCAGTCCCTGTGGCGGGGGGCCCGCATGTTGGCGACGATCAGCGCAACCACCGTGACGAGGTAGATCTGACCGATCAGGGCTTCGAGGACGGCCATCGAGCGGCCCAGCTCGTTGACGGTCACGAGGTCCCCGTAGCCGGTGGTGGTGAGCGTCGTGAAGCTGAAGTAGAGGAAGTCGGACGTGCTCGCGGGAGCCACGTTGGGGAAGAACTCGTTGGTGGCCTCCGCATCGATCACCGCGTAGACGAACGCGAAGAAGGCCCCGATCAGCAGGTAGATGCAGAGGACGCCGAACATCGTCCGGATCGTCACGTTGCGCTCCTCGCGAATCTCGTCGGATCAGCCCGCGCGCGACGATGACGGGTGTCACGCCGATGAAGAGCGCGTTGACGACGGCGGCCGGGACCTCTCTCAGCTCGCCGGGGCCGATGAGCGCGAGACCGGAGACGACGAGGGCGGTCGCGACGGCGACGAGCGCGGCGCCGATGATCGCCCTGTGGGCGTGGGCGGCGAGCAGCGCCGACAACAGGACGAGGCCGTGCATCGTGAGGATCACGAACCTCGCCCACTGCTCCTCGGGCGCCGCGACCTGGAACCCCAGGGTCACGAGGATCAGGACGAGGACTATTCCGAACGAGTACTCCGGTCTGCCGGCGCCGCTGACGACGGCCCGGGCGCGCGCCCGATGCCGGCCGGCTCATCGCGTCCGCGGTGCGCGCGCCGGTCACGCCCTGGCCTGGGACTGGGCGGCGATCATGAACCCGACTGCGGTGGCGACGATGGCGCCGAGCACGACCCATTCGGCCCAGTGGTCGAGGTCGAACGCGGCGGAGTATGCGAGCGCCGCCAGCACGCCGAGCAGGCCCACGGTGAGCATCGTGATGTGGCGCTGCTGGCGCCTGATCTTCTCCTCGTGGGGAAGCTGGCTGGTCGGCGTCCTGATGTGGTGCTCGCGCTGCGATTCGTGCTTCTGCGGATCGGTCACGGCGCTCCTCCCGGTCGCGGTCACCGCATCCTTCCACGCCGGTCGGCGCGGTCGCGGGACGGCCCCGGGGCTCTCGGGCGGGCGGAGGGTCAGGGAACCGAGGGGTCCTCGGGGACCGCGGCGATGGTGCTGACCCCCGCGCATTGCCCGTGGCCCGTCTTCTTCTGGGGCACGACCACCCTGACCTGCTGACCCGGCTGCGGGACGAACTCGAAGAGCTCGAAGTGGCCCTTGGCGTTGGTCCTGGTCTCGCCGATGAAGAAGTCGCCGGTGGTCTGGTCGTAGACCTGGACCGTGCGCCCCTTCCTGCAGCGGTCGCGCTTCGTCTTGACCTTGCCCGTGTACGTGCCCTGGCCGGCGGCGTCGGTGTCGATCGTGACCGTGACCTTGTCGGCGTGGGCGAGCGGCGCCGTCAGGCCCAGCGCGGCCACGGCCGCGATCGCTGCGAGTGCTGCTCTCGACCTCATCGCGGTGAGACTACCCGCAGGCTCGCAACTCACACCGCATCGCGGGAAAATGCCCCGATGCCGGCCGATGCCGATCCGGAAGCGATGCCCTCGCTCGTGATCACAGCCGACGACTACGGCTACCGGCCCGCCTACGACGCCGGGATCCTCGAGGCCGTGCGGGCCGGGGCGGTGGACGCGGTGAGTGCGATGGTGACCACGGAGGTGGATCCGGCGCCCCTGCTCGAGACGCGCGTCGAGGTCGGGCTGCACCTCGAGCTCGCGGAGATGCCCGATCGCGCCGCGGCGGGCCCCGCCGAGCGTGAGCAGGCGATCGATGCGCTGGAGGAGCAGCTCGCGCGCTTCGAGGGCCTCTTCGCCCGCCCGCCCGCCTACCTCGACGGCCACCACCATTGCCATGCGCGCGAGGGGCTTGCCCCCGACATCGCGCGCATCGCCGCGGCGCGGAACCTGCCGGTGCGCTCGGTCGGCGCGCGCCACCGGCGCCTGCTGCGCGGAGTCGGCGTCGCGACGCCGGACCGGCTCGTCGGGCGTACCGAGGAGACCGAGCCGCCGCTGCCCGAGGAGATCTCGCGCGCGCTCGATGGGGGGGACGTGCCTCCGGGAGTGACCGAGTGGATGGTCCATCCCGGGCACCGCGATCCCCACGCCGCTTCGTCGTTCGACGCCGCCCGCGAGCAGGATCTCGAGCTCGTCGTGGACCTCTCGGACGCCCTCGAAAGGGCTGTTTCGGCGCGGAACGCACGCCGCTCTCACGCGGAGCTAGCAAGCGGGCGATTCAAAATCACGGAGATTGCGGGAATTCGGCCCGACGGCGCGCGCAGAGGCCTTGAAACCTCGCCGATCTTCAGTAGGTTGGAAAAGCGCAATCGGTAGGAAGTGGTTACCGCGAAAGCCAAGCGGAGAGCGCTTCCGAAGGTGATTGAACGAGCTTCTCCGTGCGAAGGCTACGCACGAGCAGGCACGATCACCACCACCGGTTGCGCGTTTTTTTATGCCCGCTTCCGTTTGAAGGGGCGTCCGGGGGGCTACCTACAGTCGTGTAGCGGCGCTTGCCGCCGATCGGGAGCGGCCTGCACCACCCGATCGAGCGACCGGGGCGCACCCCGGGAGCAGGGCGTCGTGGGCGCCCCCCGGAGCATCGCCCGCGACTAGCCCGCCCAGCTCCCCCCAATACGGCTGCTAGGCGCTCGCCTTGGCGCCGCTTCGCCTGCGGCGACCCCCGCGGCGCTTGGGCCTGCCGCCCGCCGCCTCGACCAGCTCCGCGATCGAGGCGTTGAGGTCTTCCGCGAGAGCGTCGAGGTCGGGCATCGCGTCGTAGTCGCCGGTGAGCCCGAAGTTGACCTGGCCGTTGTAGCTCATGATCGCGAAGCACACGGCCTGGTTGCCGGCCAGCGGGACCATCGGGATGACGGCCTCCATCTCGCGCCCCAGGCAATAGAGCGGGAACTGGGGCCCCGGGATATTGGTCACGACGAGATTGAAGAAGCGCTGGCGCGCCTGAAGGCGCGCGGCCTGCCCGGCGATCGTGGGCGGCGCGAAGCCGGTCAGCTCCGTCATCAGGCTGGCGCCCATCGCCTGGCGCGAGTCCTTGAGGTCGCCCATGCGGCTGTGGATGAACTCGAGACGCTCGACGGGGTCCTCGCACCACAGCGGCAGCGGCGCCATCATCGCCGTCACGCGGTTGCCGAGGGCGCCGTGCTCGTCGGCCGTGCGAACGCTGATCGGGACCATCGCGCGAAGCTCGAGCTCCTGGGTCGAGTGCCCGTGGGCGCGCAGGTAGCGGCCGAGCGCCCCCGAGACCGCTGTGAGGACGACGTCGTTGACGGTCCCGCCGAGCTGGTTCTTGACGAGCTTGAAGTCGGCGAGGTCATAACGCACCCACGCGAAGCGCCTGTAGGGACCGATGTCGACGTTGAAGGGGGAGGAAGGCGCGGCCATCCCGGCGCGGCCCAGCTCGCCGACGGCGCCGAGCGCCTCGCGGCCGGCCTTCAACAGCTGGCGTGGGCCGCGCAGCGCGGCGCGGGCGGTGCGCACGATCTCGGCCGGGCTCGTCAGCCGCTCGGCGAGCGTCTCGCCCACGAGCTGCGCGTCGCTTCGGCCCGGCCCCGGAACCCACTCGTCGGAGTTCGGCGGATCCGGCGGCTCGCGCTCGGTGTCGTAGAGGACCGTCGTTATGTCAACCCCCGAGACGCCGTCGACGAGCGCGTGGTGGCTCTTGCCGACGACCGCGAAGCGGCCGCCCTCGAGGCCGTCGACGAGCCAGAGCTCCCACAGCGGCTTCGAGCGGTCGAGGCGCTGCGAGAAGACGCGCGCCGCGAACGTGCGCAGCTGGGCGTCGTCGCCGGGAGGGGGGAGGGCGGTGTGGCGCACGTGGTAGCCCAGGTTGAGGTGGGGGTCGTCCTCCCAGACGGGGCGGCCGAGATCGAAGGGCACGAAGCGCAGCTTCTGGCGAAAGCGCGGAACGAGGTGCAGGCGCGAGCCGATGTGCCGGGAGAACTCGCCGTACTCGGGCGCCGGGCCCTCGAAGATCACCGTCGAGGCGACGTGCATGTGGGCTCCGTCGCGCTCGAGATGGAGGAACGACGCGTCCAGGCCGGTGAGGCGGTCCTCGCTCATCGCAGGCATTGCAGTCATATTCGCAAAGTGCGGCCTTCGTGACCAGCCTCACACAGTCTGGGCCGGGGCGATCCTAGCCTCGCTTGGACACCCCAATCCAGCTAACGAGACCGAGCTGCCGAGTCGCCCCGTCATAGCGGGGCGAGCGGGGGACCCGAAAAGCAAGGGCCCCGGAGATGCCCAAAAGGAGCTCCAGGGCCGGTGCAGGGGCGAATCGGGCGGTGATCCGCCTGTAGCCAGGAACCGCGGTATGCGCCACAAGCGCGTGCGCGGTCCTCGCGAGCCCGTCAGCTAACCCCGCAGGCGGCAAAGGAGTGAAACGAAGTGCAACGCATCCGACGCATGCGGCGTCGGCTGGCGGCAGCCACGCTGCTGCCGATAGTCGCAGTAATGAGCACGACCGGACTGGTCGCCGCGGCACCGGGCATCGCCCAGGAGCCGCCGACGACCGAGCCTCCTCTCGAGGAGACCTCGGTGCCGGACAACCGGCAGCCGTCGAAGACCAAGATCAAGGCCAACCGCCACGTGATGGCGGGCAAGTCGGTGAAGGTAACCGGCACGGTCAAGCCGTCCGTCGACGGCCAGCAGGTCGTGGTCCACGTGCCCGGCAAGGACAAGGTCACCAGGACCGGCCCGGGCGGCAGGTTCCAGGTCAAGTTCGGAGTCGGCGGCGCGGGCGATTACAAGATCCAGGCCAGCGCCCAGGGCACCGACACCACGACCGGCAGCGATTCGAAGCCGGTCACGGTCACGGCGTACCGCACGGCACAGGCCTCGTGGTACGGCCCTGGCCTGTACGGAAACGGGATGGCGTGCGGCGGCACGCTGACGCCGAGCACCGTCGGCGTCGCCCACAAGTCGCTGCCGTGCGGCACGCAGCTGACGCTGCGCTACCACGGCAACGCCGTCCGGGTCGAGGTCGTCGACCGCGGGCCCTACGTGGGCAACCGCGAGTTCGACCTCACCGCCGCGACGAAGCAGAAGCTCGGGTTCCCGAGCACCGGCGTCGTCCTCTCCTCCAAGTAGGCGAGGAGTTGGGCGCCTAGACGCCCAGCTCGAGGGTGAGCGGCTCCGCGCCCGCTTCGGCGGTCGCGGGGCCCTCGCCCTCGTCGTCGTTCTGGGCCCCGTCGGGGGCCGACAGCCCGGCGACCCCGACCCCGAGCAGGCGCACCGGCGCGTCGCGCTCGAACCCGTCGAGCAGCTCCAGCGCCACCGACCGAACGACATCGGCGTCGGCGGTGGTCTCGGGGAGCGTCCGCGACCGCGTGAAGGTCCGAAACGGGCGCAGGCGGATCTTCAGCGTCACCGTGCGGCCGCCGCGGCCGTTTCGCTCGAGGCTCTCGCAGACCGACTCGGCGAGGCGGGCGACGGTCGCGCGCATCTCCTCGGGGTCGCCGACGTCGTGGGCGAACGTCGTCTCGCGGCTCTCCGACTTCGCGACGCGCTCGGTCGTGACGCGGCGCTCGTCGCGGCCGTTGGCGCGGGCGCGCAGCTCGCGGCCGAGGTTGGGCCCGAGGACTCGCGCGAGGTCGGCCTCGGGCGCGGTGGCGAGCTCGGCCACGGTCGCGATGCCGGCCTGCCCGAGCCGCTCGGCGGTCTTCGGCCCGACGCCGGGAATTAGCGTCGCGGGCCGGTCGCCGACGGCGTCGAGCATGTCGTCCGGGCGCAGCACGGTCAGCCCGTCGGGCTTGTCGAGGTCGGAGGCGATCTTCGCGAGCAGCTTGTTGGGCGCCAGCCCGACCGAGCAGACGAGCTTGAGCTCGGAGCGCATCTCGGCCTTGAGCTGGCGCGCCCGCGCCTTCGGGGCCGGACAGCCGCTGAGATCGAGGTAGGCCTCGTCGAGCCCCGCGACCTCGATGCGCTCGGCGAAGCGCCCCAGGATCTCCATCACGCGCACCGACGCGCGCCGGTAGAGCGCCATGTCGCGCGGCACCAGGACCATCTGGGGGCAGCGGCGATGCGCGACCGCGAGCGGCAGCGCCGAGTGGACGCCGAACTCGCGCGCCTCGTAGGAGGCGGTCATCACGACGCCGCGCGCCGTCGGGTCGGTGCCCGTGGCGACGACGACCGGCTTTCCGCGCAGCTCGGGCCGGCGCAGCAGCTCGATCGAGACGTAGAAGGCGTCCATGTCCACGTGGGCGACGCAGGGGTCCATGGGTCCGATCGTAAGCCGCCGCGGGGACGCACTCAGGGAACCCGACGGCCCGGGCCGATCTTCCGCAAGAATTAGGGGTGTGAGCACATCCGAGGCCAAGAACCTCGAGGCGATCTCCGCGGCGATCGACCAGCACAACCGCACCTGCCCCTACCCGGCGGCGGAGGTGCGGATGAACCCGTTCGAGGTCGAGCGCCTCGGCTGGGACGAGATCCGCGGCCTGCCCGTCGTTCCCGACCCCGAGATCAGCACGGGGCGCTTTCGGATCGTCTGCTCCCGCGAGAGCGAGGACTTCGAGTGGGAGGAGACCGAGGCGATCGGCGAGCCGCTCGAGATCCTGACCGGCCCCACCCCCGAGAGGCCGCCGGTCTAGGCCGGCGCGCGCCGGCTAAACGTCCGACGCGACGTTGATGCCCAGCTCGTCGAGCAGCCTCTGGGCCTCGATGTTGAGCTGGAAGAACTCGTCGGTGAGGATCAGGACCCCCATCGCGATCAGCACCAGGCCGCCGCCGGCGACGATCAGCGCGTAGTGGCGCTTGACCCAGGCGAACGCGGTCGTCGCGCGAGAGAACGCCAGCCCCGCGACCAGGAAGGGCAATCCGAGCCCGGCCGAATAGACGGCGAGCAGGAAGGCGCCGTGCCCGGCCGAGTCCGAGAGCGACGCCGCGGCGAGGATCGAGGAGAGCGTCGGCCCGATGCACGGCGTCCACGCGATCCCGAACGCGAGGCCTGCCACGACCGGGCCGCCGCGTCCGGCGCGCTCCATCAGGCCCTCGACGCGCCACTCGCGGTTGAGCATCGGGATGAACGGCGCGGCGACGAACAGCACGCCCATCGCGATGATCAGGATCCCCGCGATGGTGTTGAGCGTGTCGCGGTGGTCGCGCAGCGCCTCGCCGAGCCCGGTCGCGGTGAGCCCGAGGAGGATGAAGATCACCGAGAAGCTGGCGATGAACAGCAGGCAGGGGACGAGCACGCGCCGCCAGCCGGCGCGCTCGAGCTCGCCGACCCCGACGCCGGTCACGGCCGAGAGGTAGCCGGGCACGAGCGGGAGGACGCAGGGGGAGAGGAACGACACCATCCCCGCCGCGAACGCGATCGGAATGCCGACGCCCGCTGCGGGGTCCGTCTCCACGGCGGTCAGGGTAGCCGCGCCGCTAAGGCGTCAGTTAAGGGCTGCGGCGAGGCGCCGCCGGTGCTCCTGGGCGAGCGGATCGGACGTTCCGAGCTCGGTGAAGATCGCGACCATCACCTTGCGAATCTCGTCGCGCAGGTCGCGATCGTCGGCCGCCGCGAACGCCTCCTGAAGCTCCTCGAGCGCCGTCTCGCGATCTCCGGCGTCCCAGGCGGCGAAGGCCCGGCTCAGATCGTCCGAGACAGGGGCGGCTCCGTCGCCGCTCGACTCCAGCTTGGCGCGTGCGACGAGGCCCTGGGCGACGAAATCGCCGGTGATGCCGTCGAGCAGCTCGACGGCGTCGTCGGTGTCCCCGCGCTCGAGGAGCAGACGGCCGAGCTTGACGGCGGCCTGGGCGTTCTTGGGATCGAGCTCGAGCGCGCGCCGCAGCGACTCCTCGTCGTCGGCCTCGGCGAGGCGGTCGGCCTCGGAGGGCACGAGGCGGTCGAAGAACTCGGCCACGCGGGCGGGCGGAAGCGCGCCGGTGAACTCGTCGGCGACCTGGCCGTCCTTGAACGCCTTCACGGCGGGAATTCCCTGGATGCCGAACGCGGCGGCGAGCTGCTGGTTGGCGTCGGTGTCCACCTTGGCCAGCTCGACCTCGCCCTCGCGCTTCGCGGCCTCTGCCTCGAGGACCGGCGTCAGCGTCCGGCACGGCCCGCACCACTCGGCCCAGAAGTCGACGACCACGGGCACCTCGCGCGAGCGCTCGATGACGCGCTGCTCGAAGTCGGCCTCTGTCGCGTCGAAGACCATGCTTTCGAGGTTAGAGATAGGCCAAATGAGTACACCGACGTCTTCGGCAGCGGCGACACGTGGAAGCCGTGGCAGTCGCGGCCCGCAGGAGCGGGATACTGCACGGGCGAGGTCGCAGGAGAACGTGGAGATCGTGCGCAGCGGCTTGTAGCTGCGCGGTCACGCCGCGACCTCGATCACCGGCAGGCGCTTGTGCCCAGCCAGTGCTCGATAAGCTCGATTATGTTCACTTAGGCGGGAGTTTCGGAACGGGTTGACTCGCCGTCCAGCGCCCGCACTTACTCCCGGACCGGCTCGTACACCAGGATCGAGACGCCGTCGCCGACCGACTTCGCGTCGGAGAGCTTCAGCGGCTTCTTGTCCTCGGTGTCGCCGAAGAGGCGCTTTCCGCTCCCCAGCACGACCGGGAAGACCATCAGGCGGTACTCGTCGACGAGGTCGTTCTCGTGCAGCGTCTGGACGAGCTGGGCGCTGCCGTGGACGACGATGTCGCCGTCGTGCGCGTCGCGCAGCTTCTCGACCTCCGCCGGCACGTCGTCCGAGATCACCGTCGAGTTGTTCCACCCCGGGTCCGAGAGCGTCGTCGAGACGACGTACTTGGGCATGTCGTTGAACTTGTCGGCGAACTCGCCCTCGCGCTCGGGCCATGAATCGGCGAACCCCTCGTAGGTCACGCGGCCGAGCAGCAGCGCGTCCGAGCCCATCGTCTCGTCGAGCTTGAACTGGTCGCCCTCCTCCCCACGCGAGATCTCGAAGCTCCAGCCCCCATGCTCGAAATCCTCGGAGCCGCCCGGGTCCTCGATCACTCCGTCCAGCGATATGAACTCCGTTACGACGATCTTTCCCATTTCGGCTCCCTTGGTCGAGTTGGTTGACGTAATTGAGACCGCTGCCGGAGCGCGAGATTCATCGCCTCCGGCTTCGCATTCTTACCCTGGAGGCCTACGAGCTACCTCATGCTCGCCGATTCACCGCCGATCGTCGTCGTCCCCACAACCGACGCCCAGCGCCGCGCGTCCGTTCTACGAAGACGTCCTCGGCCTCTCATTCGTCGACGACGACGGATTCGCGCTCGCGTTCCGCCTCCCGGCCGGCTCCCTGAGGGTGACCCGGGTCGAAGCATTCAAGCCCCACCCCTTCGCGATCCTCGGCTTCGAGGTCGACGACATCGGCGTCGCCATGATCGAGCTCGGCGCCCGCGGCGTCGAGTTCGAGCAATACCGCCACCTGCGCCAGGACGAGGCCGGCATCTGGACCGCCCCCACCGGGGCCAGGGTCGCCTGGTTCAAGGACCCCGACGGCAACACCCTTTCGCTCGTCGAGCCCGAGCCGCACCGGTCTACATAACGCCCGTCCGCCCCCAGGCTCATCCTTTGGGGCCGCCGTGGACGAATCGGGCTCAGACCTTCCCCCCCGCCCCCGGCCGTCGATCCCGTCGCGCCTCGCAGGCGCCGGTGCACGCGCCGGCCAGCGCGCCGCCGAGCTGACGGGGATCGACAGCGCCGTCCAGATCGCCGCCGAGGAGGCGATCGTGCGCGCCGCCGAGAGCCCCGCCGTCGAGCGCGCCCTCGTGCGCGTCCTCCAGGGCCCCGCCGTCCGCGAGGCCGCCGCCGGGGCGATCAACAGCCAGGAGGTCGAGGCCGCGGTCCTCGAGGCGCTCGACAGCGAGATGATCGACCGCATCTGGGCGCGGCTGCTCGAAAGCGACGAGACCCAGGCCCTCGTCGAGCGAATCGCCGACGCCCCCGAGGTCCGCGCCGCGATCACCCAGCAGGGCGTCGGCCTGATCCAGGACATCGGCCGCCAGATCGGCAAGGTCGCGAGGACGCTCGACGACATCGTCGAGCGCGTCGCGTGGCGCCTGACGCTGCGCAAGCGCCGCCGCACCGAGCCCGCCCCCGAGGCGGGCGCCGTGAGCCGCCTGCTCGCGTTCGCGATCGACGTCGGGCTGATGAACGCGACCTTCCTGCTCGGCTCCGCGCTGGTCAGCTTCATCGCCCGCGAGCTATTCGGCGCGTCGGGCGACCTTCCCGATCAGCTGCTCGTCGTTGGCACGACCGCCTGGGTGATCTCAATCGGGGCATATCTCACGACGTTCTGGGCGCTGGCCGGCGAGACGCCCGGCATGCGCTTCATCGGGCTGCGGCTCGGAGAGCACGACACGCACGGGATCGGGTTTCGGCGCGCCGTGCGGCGACTCGTCTGGCTCGGCCTCAGCTTCCTCGCGTTCGGCCTCGGCTTCCTCGGCATCCTGCTGCGCGACGACCGCCGCGGCTGGCCCGACCGCCGGGCCGGGACCAGGGTCCTCTACGTCGTCGAGCCCTGGGATTCCTCGCGCCGCAGCACGAGGTAGTTGACGAACCACAGCGCGAGGCCGAGCGCCATCACGATCCCGGCGCGGGCGAACGCCTCTCCCTCGACCTGAGTCAGCAGCGCGATCGAGATCGCGACCCCGATCACCGGCAGGACCGAGGGGACGCGGAAGTGCTCGTGGTCGACCTCCTCGCGGCGCAGCACCAGGACGCAGACGTTTACGACCGCGAACACGCAGACCAGCAGCGCGACGGTCGTGTCGGCGAGCTTCTCGAGATCGCCCGTGATCACCAGCACCGCGCCGAGCAGTGTCGTGAAGACGATCGCCACCCACGGCGTGCGCCGTTCCGGCAGCACAACCGAGAACGGCCGCGGCAGGATGCGCTCCTCCGACATCCCGTAGAGCAGCCGCGAGGCCATGATCATGTTGATCAACGCGCCGTTGGAGAGCGCGAGCAGCCCGATCGCCGAGAACAGCTTCGTGTCGATGCCCAGCGGCCCCTGTTTGACGACCTCGAGCAGCGGCCCGTCGGAGGCCGCGAGATCGGCGGTGGGAACGACCATCGAGGCGCCGATCGTGACCAGCAGGTAGATCACGCCGGCGATCGCGAGGCCGAGAAACAGTGCCCGCGGGTAGTTGCGCACCGGGTCCTTGGTCTCCTCGGCGATGTTGACCGAGTCCTCGAAGCCGATCAGCGCGTAGAAGGCGAGCGCCGCGCCCGCGAGCGTCGCGACGAGAATGCTCGAGCCCTCCTTGAACTCGAACGCGCGGCCGGCGTCGACGTCACCTTGGCCCAGGGCGACGATCGAGATCAGGATGATCAACAGCAGTCCGCAGACCTCGACCAGCGTGAAGCCGACGTTGAGCTTCACCGACTCCTCGATCCCGCGCAGGTTGACCAGCGCGATGACGACCAGCAGGGCGATCGCCGTGACGATCACCTTGATGTCCACGAATTCGCTCAGGTAGTCGCCGCCGAAGGCGCGCGCCAGGGTGGCGGCCGAGGTCACCCCGCTCGCCATGACGGCGAACGCGACGAGGAAGGAGACGAACTTGATGCCGAAGGCGCGATGGACGTAGAGCCCCGCGCCTCCCGCGCGCGGGTACTTCGTCACCAGCTCGGCGTACGACCCCGCCGTGAAGACCGCCATCGCGAGCGCGAGCATGAACGCGGCCCAGATCGCTCCGCCCGTCTCCGCGCCGACCTCCCCGACGAGCGCGTAGATCCCGCCCCCGAGGATGTCGCCGATGATGAAGAACAGCAGCAGCTTCGGCCCGATCGCGCGCTTGAGCTTGGTGTCGCCCTCACCGGCCGCCAGCGCAGGGTCCGCCGGCACGGGCACGCCTCCCGTATGGACCCTCCCTCTCGCCACGTCAAGTGTTTCCCCGGAGCTCGGGGGCCGGAAACCTCGGGCGCTAGTCGCGCCGCCAGCCGCCGCCGAAGATGCGGCTCAGCCGCCCGCCGCCGCGCCGCGGCCGAAAGGTCTTGGGAGCCTTCTCGGGCTCGGGCAGCCGGGCGGCCTGCTCGGCCGAGATGTTGAGGTACACGGCGCGCTCGAAGGTGCGCTGGACCTCGGGCCCGTCGGCGAACACCAGCCCGCCGCCGGGGGTCTCGATGACGATCCCGTCGAGGATGTGCTCGCGGTAGTTGTCGACGACCTCGTCGACCTTGCCGACCTCGACGCCGTCCTCGGAGAACACCGGGGTGCCTCGCTCGACGGCCGCGTAGTGGATTGCGTGCCCTTCGTCCATCTCAGCCAAGAGAATAGATAGCCGTGGCCGGCTACTCGGGTACACCGCTGCCGGAGAAGCTCGGGATCAAGGCCGGCCACGACGTCGCCTTCGTCTCCGCGCCCGCCGACTTCCGCAACACGCTCGGCGAGCTCCCCGACGGCGTGCGCGTCAAATCGCGTGCGACCGGGCCGCTCGACGTGATCGTCCTCTTCGTTACCCGCCGCGCCGAGCTGGAGAAACGCTTCGAGCGCCTGCGCGCCGCGATGGACCCCGCCGCCGGGTTCTGGGTCGCGTGGCCGAAGCGCGCCTCGGGCGTCGAGACCGACATGACCGAGGACGTCGCGCGCGAGGTCGCGCTCGCCAAGGGCCTCGTCGACAACAAGGTCTGCGCGATCGACGAGACCTGGTCGGGCCTGCGGCTCGTGATCCGGCTCGAGGATCGAAGGTAGCCCGGCCGGCTCGGGTACCAATGGGTACCCGATCGGGTAGCCCCTGCTACCGAGCGCGTTCCGCGACCGCGTCCTCGGCGCTGAACGCCGCGATCTCGCGCGACAGGCGCCCGCCCTGCCAGGCCAGGGGCGACTCGCCCTCCTTCTCGCTGACCAGCCGCGCCTGAGGCATCCGCTCGGCGTAGGCCTCGGCGACCGCGTAGGGGTGCCCGGCGTCTGCCTCGTCGTGGCTGGCGACGACGAGCGCCGGCAGGTCGAGGAACTCCAGCTCGCCCATGTCCTCGAACGGGCGGTCGCGCGGCATCTCGCGCATCGCCTGCGCGACGGCCTCGGGATGGCGGTGGGTCTCGAGGCGCTCGCGTGTGAAGCGCAGCAGCGTGTCGCGCCACTTCGGGTCGAGCCCGTGGCTCTCGTAGGCGCGCATGAAGCCGTCGACCCCGTCGCGCTCGAGCCCGTCGGCCAGCTCGTCCCACTCGCGCAGCGACTCCTCCGACGGCGGCAGGCCGTTGTAGGCGGGGCCGATCACGACGAGCCCCGCGAGCCGCTCGGGGTGGCGCAACGCGATCGCGACCGCGGTGTGCGCGCCCATCGAGCTGCCCGCCAGAACCGGCCTGCCCTCCCCCACCGTCGCGTCGATCACCGCGCCGGCGTCGACGACCAGCTGGTCGTAGCCGTAGCCCGAGCCGGGCGGCGCCGGGCTCGACTCGCCGTGCCCGCGCGCGTCATAGGCGACCGTCGTGTGGCCGCGGCGCGGCAGCAGCTTCGAGCCGTGGACGACGCCGTCTCGGTTCGAGGTGATCGCGTGCAGCAGCACCACGCTCGCGCCCTCCTCCCCCACCGCGTCCGCGATCTCGCCCGCGAGCGTCTGGCCGGAGTGCTCGACCTCGAACGGGCGCGGATCGGGCGTCGCGGGCACCGCCGCTCAGCCCCCGAGAAGGCCGGGGACGTCTGCGATCGAGTCCACCGTCGCGGTCGGCTCGATGCCCGACTCGCGCACGAAGTCCTCGCGGTACTTGCCGGTGCGCACGAGGATCCCCTCGAGCCCGGCGTTCATCCCGCCGCCGACGTCGGTCTCGACGTCGTCGCCGACGATCGCGGCGCGCTCGCGGGCGGCGCCGACGCCATCCAGCACGAGCCGGAAGAACGCCTCCGAGGGCTTTCCGACCACGAGCGCGTCGGTCCCCGCCCCGTATTCGACCGCGGCGACGAACGGGCCCGCGTCCAGCGACAGCCCGTCGTCGGTGAGCCAGAAGCGGTTCTTCTGAAGCGCGATCAGCTCGGCGCCGTCCATCACCTCGCGAAACGCGCGGTTGAGGATGTCGAAGCCGAAGCGCTCCCCGAGGTCGCCCATGATCACCGCGTCGGGCCCGTCCTCGCTCTCCTCGAGCCCCGCGAAGTCCGCCTTGACGTCCTCGTTCATGACCAGCGCGACCGTCGTGTGGCCGGCGTCGAGGCAGTGCTTGCGCGCCAGCGCGGCCGGCGTGACCAGTTCGTCGTCCTCGACCTCGAAGCCGAGCCGCCGCAGCTTGTCGAGCGTCTGGGCGTGCGAGCGCGCCGTCGTGTTGGTGACGAAGCGCAGCGCCAGCCCCGTCTCGCGCAGCCGGCCGACCGCCTCCTTCGCGCCCTCGACGGGCTCGTCCTCGACGTAGAGGACGCCGTCGAGATCGACCAGGAGCGCGTCGAGTGGCCCGACCGCCGTCACTTCAGCGCGGCGAGCGCCTCGCTCAGGTCGGAAACGTCCTTGTAGTGCAGGCCGAGCACCGCCTTGTGGCGGAAGCGCACGATGCCCTCGGGATCGACGATGAAGATCGAGCGCCGCACGACGCCGCCCGGCGCCAGGACGCCGTAGGTGCGCAGCACCTCGCGCTCCTCGTCGGCGAGCAGCGGCACCGTCAGCCCGTGCTTGGCGACGAAGCGCTCGTGCGACTGGACGCTCTGGGGCGAGATCCCGAGCACCTCGACACCGAGCTCGTCGAGGTGATCGTCGCCGTCGCGGTAGGAGCAGAACTGGCGCGTGCACACGGGCGTGAAGTCTCCGGGATAGAACGCGAGCACGACCCACCGCCCACGCATGTCGGAGAGCTTGTAGGTGCGGGAGTCCGTTCCCGGCAACTCGAAGTCAGGCGCCGGTCGTCCGACGGCCACGTTGCTCATCGGCCCCAGCGTAACCACCGCGCGGGGGGCCGACGCACTCGGTGGTATGCCTAGTCCTCCTGAAGGGTGATGGTGTCGATCACGACGGGAGCGCTCGGCGCGCCCGACTCGCTGCCGGTGTCGCGAAGCTCCGCGATGTGGTCGATCACGTCCATGCCATAGGTCACGTCGCCGAGCACCGCGAACTCGGCCGGCAGGCCCGCGTCCTCGGCGTAGACGACGAAGAACTGGCTTCCCGAGCGCCCGATCGGCTCGACCTCGGTCTTCGCCATCGCGACCGTCCCGCGCGTGTACTCGGTGTCGAACGGCACGGGCTCGTCGATGAAGTAGCCGGGGCCGCCGGTGCGGTCGCCGACCGGGTCGCCGCCCTGGACGACCGACCCGTCGACGTAGGAGAACGAGGTGTCGTCGTAGAAGCCCTCGTCGACCAGGTGCGCGAACGAGCTCGCCGTCTTCGGGAACTTCTCGGTGTCGAGCGCGATCGAGAACGGGCCGCAGCTCGTCTCGACGACCGCAGTCACCTCCCCCTGCAGAGGCTCGCGGCCCGGGCTTGTCGAGCTTCTCGGTCCGCGGCAGCGGCGCCTCGACCTCGGTGCAGCCCTCCGGCAGGCCGGCGGCGGTCTCCTCGTCCTTCTCTCCGCAGGCGGCGAGGGCAAGGGCGGCGAGCAGCAGGACGAGCGCGGGCGACCGGCGAATCATCGGCGGCACCGTAGCGAGCCGCCCGGAGCCAACGGAGGCGGCTAGCCGGTCGCCGCGAACAGGCGCCACTCGCCCGGGACGCCCTTGAGCTCGTGCGCGCCGCGGTCCTCGAACTCGATCCCCGACCCCGCGACGAGGTCCTTGACCGTCTGGGAGACGAGGACCTCGCCGGGGCCGGCGAGCGCTGGAAACACGCGCGCCGGTGTGCACGGCGATGCCGCCGACGTCGTCGCCGATCACCTCGCACTCGCCCGTATGAAGGCCGGCCCGGATCTCGATGCCCAGCGGCCTCACGCTCTCGGCGATCTCGCGCGCGCACGTGATCGCTCGCGCGCGGGCCCGTCGAAGGTCGCTAGGAAGCCGTCCCCGGTGGTCTTGACCTCGCGCCCGCGATGGGCGCCGAGCTGCCGCCGGACGACCTCGCCGTGGCGCTCGAGCAGCTCGCGCCAGTCGCTGTCGCCGAGCTCGGCGGCTCGCTCGGTCGAGCCGACGATGTCGGTGAACAGCACCGTGGCCAGGACGCGGTCGGGCTCGGGCTCGTGGCGGGCGCCGGTCGAGGAACTCCTCGATCTCGTCAGAGATCGCGTCCTGGTCGCCGAACCACCACAGGTGGTCGTCGCCGGGGAATTCGACGAGCTTCGCGCCCGGGATGCGCTCGGCCATGTAGCGGCTGCACCCGACCTCGATCAGCGTGTCGTCGGTGCGATGCATGAGCAGCGTCGGCGCCGAGATCGCAGGCAGGATCGCGCGCACGTCCGTCTCCTTGAGCGACTGCCCACAGCGCCCTCATCGCCCCGGGGCTCGCGGAGAGGCGCTGGTAGCGCTCGAACCAGTCGCGCGCCGCCTGATCCTCGGCGTGGCTCGGGCGCCCAGAGGCGCAGCAGCCCGCCGTCGGGCCAGATCTCGAGCGATCCCTCCATGAAGTCGTCATAGCCCTCCGCCGAGGCCCCGTAGGGGAAGTCGTCGCGCTCGAGCACCGACGGGCATCCCGCCGTAGAGCACGAGGGCCTCGGTGCGCTCCGGATAGGTGGCGGCGAACAGCGTGCAGGGCATCGTCGCCTCCGACCATCCGAGAAGCGCTGGCGCGCTCGATCCCGACGGCGTCCATCACCGCGCCGATGTCGTCGACGCGCTGCTCGAGGGTCGCCGCCTCGCCCGGCGGCAGCGCGGTCCGACAGGCCCGTCCCGAGCCGGTCGATCAGGATCAGCCGCGAGAACGACGCGAGGCGGTGCAGGAAGCGCGAGTAGCGCGGCTCCTCCCAGAAGACCTCGAGGTTGGACGCGAACCCGGGCATGTAGACGAGGTCCAGGTCGCCCTCGCCCACCACCTGGTAGGCGATGCTGTATTCACCGCTGCGCGCGTACCGGGTCTTCGGGGTGACGACCGCCACGACTAGATTCTCCCCATGTCCAGCGAATGGACGCCGCCACCTGCTGCTCGTGAACCCCTCCGCCGGAGGCGGCAGGGCGCGCGAGCTGATCGCCGAGCTCGAGGCCGGGATGCGCGAACGCGGGCTCGCGTACCGCCTGGTGCTCACCGAGGGCGTCGAACACGGCTGCAGCGAGGCGCTCGCGGGCGCCGAGGCCGGGGAGACCCCGGTCGTGATGAGCGGCGACGGGCTCATCGGCCAGGTCGGAGGTGCGCTGGCGAACAAGGACACGGCCATGGGAATCCTCCCGGGCGGCCGCGGAAACGACCTCGCGCGCGTGCTCGGCATCCCGAAGGAGCTCTCCGGCGCCCTCGATGTGCTCGCCGGCGGCGACGAGCGCGAGATAGACGTCGGCGTCTGCAACGACAGGCGCTTTCTCGGGCTCGTCTCGCTGCGGCTTCGACTCCGATGCCAACCGCATCGCCAACGAGACGAGGTGGGTGAAGGGCAACCTCGTCTACCTCTACGCCGCGCTCAAGGCCCTCGTGCAGTGGAAGCCCGCGACCTTCACCATCGAGATCGGCGGCAGCCGCAGGCAGGTCACGGGGTACACCGTGGCGGCCGCCAACAGCAAGGCCTACGGCGGCGGGATGTTCGCGGCCCCCGACGCCGAGCTCGACGACGGGCTGCTCGACGTCGGGGTGACGGGGAACGTCGGCAAGCTCACCTTCCTGCGCGGGCTGGCGAAGATCTTCAAGGGCGAGCACCGCGAGATCCTCCAGGTCCAGGAGTGGCGCGGTTCGGAGGCCCGCATCTCCGCCGACCGCCCGTTCGTCGCCTACGCCGACGGCGACCCGATCGCGAAGCTCCCGGTGACGGTCAGCCTCCTGCCGCGGGCGCTCCGCGTGATCGTCCGGGCGGCGGCGTGAGCGCCCTCTTCGGCCCCAAGGTCGCGCTCGCGCGCGCCACTGGAGCGCTCAGCCGCAGAAGCGGCCGCGGCGGCGGCACGACGCTCCCCGGGCGGCTCCTGCTGCGCCTCGCGCCCGACGCGATCTCGCGCCTCGGCTCCTCGCTGACCGAGGGCTCGACGATCGTCAGCGCGACGAACGGGAAGACGACGACCGCGGGCATGATCTCGGGCGTGCTCGCCGCCGCGGGCCGCACGCCGGTCCACAACCGCGCCGGCTCCAACATGACGTGGGGAGTCGCGACCGCGCTGCTCGAGCAGAGCGGGACCGAGGGCCTGTTCGAGGTCGACGAGGCGTGGCTGCCGCGCGTCGCCGACGAGCTCGACCCGCGCCTGATCGTGCTCGCCAACCTCTTCCGCGACCAGCTCGACCGCTACGGCGAGCTCGAGAGCCTCGCCGACGACTGGGCCGAGGTCGTCGCCGCGCGCGCGGGCAGCACCGGCTTCGTGCTCAACGCCGACGACCCGCTCGTCGCCGACCTCGGCCGCGACCGCGATCTGGAGCGACGGCCGGGCGTCACCTTCTTCGGCATCGAGGACGCCTCGCAGGCGCTGCCCGAGCTCCAGCACGCCCACGACGCCAAGCACTGCCGCCGCTGCGGCGCCCCCTACGAGTACGACCGCGCCTTCGTCGGCCACCTCGGCCACTACTCCTGCCCCAACTGCGACAGCCGACCGACCGCGGCCCGACGTCTTCGCGCGCGAGATCGAGCTCGAGGGCATGTCGGGCTCGCGCGTCGTCGTCGAGACGCCCGAGGGCGAGCTTCGCCTGCGCCTCCCCCTCCCCGGGCTCTACAACGTCTACAACGCGCTCGCCGCGATCGCGGCGGCGCAGCGCCTCGGCGTCGGGCTCGACGAGGTCGCCGCGGGCCTCGAGTCGATGGAGGCGGTCTTCGGCCGCGTCGAGACGATCGAGGTCGAGGGCAGGCCCGTCTCGATCCTGCTGATCAAGAACCCCGCCGGCGCCAACGAGGTCCTGCGCACGCTCCAGCTCGAGGCCGGCGACGAGGGCCTCGACGTCTGGATCGCGCTCAACGACCGCATCGCCGACGGGCGCGACGTCTCGTGGGTCTGGGACGCCGACTTCGAGCTCCTCGCCGGGCACGTGCGCCGAGTCGTGTGCAGCGGCACGCGCGCGGCCGAGATGGCGGTGCGGCTCAAGTACGCGGGCGTGGACCCCGAGGCGATCGAGGTCGTGGACGGGATCGAGAAGTCGCTCGACGACGCGATCGCCGGCTCGAACGGGCGCCTCTTCGCCCTCCCCACCTACACGGCGCTGCTCGAGCTGCGCACGCTGCTCTCGAGCCGCGGGCTGGCGCGGGACTACTGGGCGTGATGGAGATGCTGGGCTCGACACCCGAGGCGGCGATGTGGGACGACGTCGAGCACGGCTCCTACGCGGCCGACCTCGCGGTCTGGTCCGAGCTCGCCGCCGGGCGCGGCCCGGTGCTCGACCTCGGCAGCGGAGCCGGTCGCGTGTCGCTGCACCTCGCGCGCGAGGGCCACGAGGTCTGGGCCATGGACGAGGAGGAGGATCTGATCGCCGCGCTCGACGATCGCGCCGGCGACGCCGAGCTCGCGGTTCGGACCGTGGTCGGCGACGTGCGCGACTTCGACCTCGACGTCTCCTTCGGCCTGATCGCCGCGCCGATGCAGCTCATCCAGCTTCTGCGAGGCGAGCAGGAGCGCATCGCGATGCTCTCCGCCGTCCGCCGCCACCTCGAGCCGGGCGGGCTGTTCGCCGCCGCGATCATGGACCCGCCCCTGGTCTGGGGCGACGCCGAGGAGGGGTCGCTCCCCGACGTGCGCGAGGACGAGGGCTGGGTCTGCTCGAGCCTCCCGCTGGGCGTGCGCCCCGACGGGCCCGAGCTCGTGATCGAGCGCCTGCGCCAGATCGTGTCGCCGTCGGGCGAGCTGAGCGAGCGCCGCCACGAGACCCGCCTCGACGTGCTCGAGCCCGAGCGCCTCGAGGCCGAGGCCGAGGCGTCCGGGCTGCTGCCCGTCGACAGGATCCCGATCCCGGCGACCGACGAGCACGTCGGCTCCCTCGTCGTCGTGCTGGAGGCGAGCGCCGAATGAGCGAGCTGCGCCTGCTGGCCCTCTATCCCGAGCAGATGAACATCTACGCCGACCGCGGCAACATGATCTTCCTGCAGCGGCGCTGCGAGTGGCGCGGCATCGGCTTCTCGTACGCCTCAGCCGGCCCGGGCGAGGGCTTCGATCCCGCCGAGCACGACCTGATCTACATCGGCGGCGGCCAGGACCGCGACCAGGTGCTGGTCGCCGAGGACATGGTGCGCACGAAGCGCGACGCGCTCGCCTCCGCGGTCGAGGACGACGCCGTGCTGCTCGCCGTGTGCGGCGGCTACCAGCTGCTCGGCCACGGCTACCAGCTCGGCGACGAGCGCATCGAGGGGCTCGGCCTCGCCGACCTCGAGACCGTGCGCGAGGAGGGCCCGCGCCTGATCGGAAACGTCGCGATCGAGCTCGACCTCGGCGACGGCCCGCGCACTGTCGCGGGCTTCGAGAACCACGGCGGGCGAACAAA
Source organism: uncultured Thermoleophilia bacterium (assembly GCA_963838145.1). Taxonomy (GTDB): domain Bacteria; phylum Actinomycetota; class Thermoleophilia; order Solirubrobacterales; family 70-9; genus DASPWW01. Next base: position 80,653 of record CAWIPX010000014.1, on the reverse strand, counting down.
GCTCGGCGCCGGCGCCCAGCCGCTCGGCCGCGTGATCAAGGGGCACGGCAACAACGGCCGCGACGGGTACGAGGGCGTGCGGCGCCGCAACATGCTCGGCACCTACCTCCACGGCCCGCTTCTGCCCAAGAACGCGTGGCTCGCCGACCGCCTGATCGCGCTCGCGATCGCCCGCCGCGAGGGCTCCGAGCCCGAGCTCGAGCCGCTCGACGACGCGCTCGAGGCCGCCGCGCACATGAGCGCGCGTGCCGCCGCGATGCGCGGCTGAGCGTCCGACGAGCCCGCTTAGCTTCCTCGCACGGGCTTGGCCAATGGCGCGAACGGCGCCGGAAGGAGATTCCAGATGGAGTCCGCGACACCGCCCCCGCCCCCGCCTGCAGCACAGCCGCCACCGCCTCCGCCTCCCCCTCCGCCGCCACCGCCGGCTCCCGCGCACACGGACGAGTACCCGGTCAAGTTCGCCGTCGACTACCCCGACCGCGAGCTCGACCGCCTGACGACGTTCTTCCGGTTCTTCTGCGGCGATCCCGATCCTGATCGTGCTCGTCAGCCTCGTGAGCGGCGGCAGCAGCTACAGACTTCGACCGGCGGCTCGGCGACACTTCGTCCACGATCGCGGCCGCGGGCGGCTTCCTCATCACCGCGCCGCTGCTGATGATCCTGTTTCGCGAGAAGTACCCGCGATGGTGGTTCGACTGGAACCTCGAGCTGACCCGGTTCTCCATCGAGTCGGCACCTACTGGTTCGCTGATGAACGACACCTATCCGTCGACCGACGAGCACCAGTACGTGCGCCTCGACATCCCCTACCCGGACGTCGAGCAGGACCTGAGCCGCGGGCTGCCGCTCGTCAAGTGGCTGCTCGCGATCCCCCACTACTTCGTGCTGTTCTTCCTCTACATCGGCGCGTTCTTCGCGGTCGTGATCGCCTGGTTCGCGATCCTGTTCACGGGCCGCTACCCGAGAGGGCTCTTCGACTTCGTCGAGGGAGTCTTCCGCTGGCACACCCGCGTCGACGGCCTACGCGTTCCTGCTGGCCACCGACAAGTACCCGCCGTTCAGGCTGGCCCGTGAGCTCGGCATACCCCCTAGGGGTATTTGGTAGCCTGCCCGCATCGAGCAGGGCGCCGAACATCACGAGCACGCGACCACGGCGAGAACCTCAACGCCCTCGCCGTCAGCGCAACCTTCCACTGCCTGACCGGCTGCGCGATCGGCGAAGTCGTGGGGATGATCGTCGCGACGGCGCTCGGCTGGGGCGACTTCGCCTCGATCGCGCTCGCCGTCGGGCTCGCCTACGTGTTCGGGTTCGCGCTCACGGCGCGCCCGCTGGTCAAGGCCGGGCTGAGCGCGGGCGTCGTGATCTCAACCGCGCTCATCGCCGACACCGTCTCGATCACGATCATGGAGATCATCGACAACGCGTTCGTGCTCGCGGTCCCCGGCGCGATGGACGCCGAGGTCACCGATCCCCTGATCTACGCCGCGATCGCCGGCGGCTTCGTCGTCGCCTTCCCGTTCGCCTGGTGGGCGAACCGCTACATGATCGCCCGCGGCACCGGGCACGCCGTGGTCCACCAGTACCACTAGCGCCTCCGCTCAGCGGCCGCTGGAGCCGAACCCTCCCCCGCCGCGGTCACTCTCGGCTCAGCTCCTCGACCTCGACGGGCTCCGCCTCGGTAACGGGCGAGATCGACGAGCTGGGCGATCCGCTCGCCGGGCTCGATCTCGAACGCCTCGTCGCGGTCGGTGTTGAGCAGCAGCACGCGCAGCTCCCCGCGATAGCCGGAGTCGATCAGCCCGGGAGCGTTGACGAGCGCGATCCCGTGGCGCGCCGCGAGCCCCGAGCGCGGCAGCACGAGCCCCGCGTGGCCGTCGGGAACCTCGACCGCGATCCCGGTCCCGACGCTGGCGCGCTCGCCCGGCCCGAGGCTCGCCGCCTCGGCGGCATGAAGGTCGAGCCCGGCGTCGCCGGAGTGAGCCCGCGACGGAAGCCGCGCGCCGTCGGTCAGCCGAGCTACCCGTAGCTCACGCAGCTACTGCGTCGCGAGACCTACGCGGCGCCGTTGGCGTCGAACTCGGCGAAGCGGTGCGCCAGCCCGGCGGGGACCCGCGCCTTGACCAGGACGCCCTCGGCGGTGTCCTCGCGGTCGAGGTCGCCGGCGATCTCGTGCAGCTCGGAGAGCCGGTCGCCGGCCGTGTAGGGACGAGCAGCTCGACCGGCCGCAGGGTCTCCTCGAACGCGGCCTCGATGTGCTCGCGCAGCTCATCGACCCCCTCCCCCGTCTCGGCCGAGATCGCGATCGCGTCGGACTCGCCGACGAGCAGGTCACGGCGCTCGTCCTCGTCGAGCAGGTCGATCTTGTTGTAGACGAGAAGCCGGGGGTTCTCACCCGCGCCGATCTCCTCGAGCACCGAGCTGACGGCGGCCATCGACTCGGCGCGCTGTTCGGCGGGCTCCGACGCGTCCACCACGTGCAGGATCAGGTCGGCGCGGATCGTCTCCTCGAGCGTCGCCTTGAACGCCTCGACGAGTTGGTGCGGAAGCTTGCGGATGAAGCCGACGGTGTCGGTGACGAGGTAGCGCCGCCCGTCGTGCTCGTAGGCGCGCGTCGTCGGGTCGAGCGTGTGGAAGAGCCTCTCCCCCACGCTCACCCCGGCCTCGGTCAGCGCGTTGAGCAGCGTGGACTTGCCGGCGTTGGTGTAGCCGGCGAGGGCGACCGAGGGGACGACCGACTGCGCTCGCGACGCGCGCTGGACCTCGCGCTGGCGCTCGACGCGCTGCAGGCGCCGCCGCAGCGTCGTGATCCGGTCGCGCGCGAGGCGGCGGTCGGTCTCGATCTGGGACTCGCCCGGGCCCCTCGTCCCGATGCCGCCGTCCATTCGCCCGGCGCCGAGGCGCTCGAGGTGCGTCCACAGCCCCCGCATGCGCGCGAGGTTGTATTCGAGCTGCGCCAGCTCGACCTGGAGCTTTCCCTCGGCGCTGTGCGCGTGGTCGGCGAAGATGTCGAGGATCACCGCGGTGCGGTCGATCACCGGCACGCCCAGCTCGGCCTCGAGGTTTCGCTCCTGGCGCGGCGCCAGCTCGTCGTCGGTCGCGACGAGGTTGGCGTCGGACTCGCCGATCGCGCGCTTCAGCTCGGCGAGCTTGCCGCGCCCGAGGTAGCGGTTGGGGTCGGGCTCGTCGCGGTGCTGGACCAGCTCGCCCGCCGTCGCGACGCCGGCGGTGCGCAGCAGCTCCTTGAGCTCGGCGAGCGGGTCCTCGTCCGCGCCCGTCGGGCCGGGCTGACGCCCACGACCAGCGCCCTCTGGCGTGCCCGCCGGTTCGAGACGCCCGCCCCACCGCCGTCCGCATAGCGCGTCTCGGCGGTCCTGCCGTTGCGGGTTCGCTGCATGTAGTTCCAAGTGTAGGCGCGCGCGGCAGACGCCCCACGCACAACTTACTTCACGACCGGTACTCGATATGGGTGGCTTTCGGCGACTCGATCGTGCGCGGATCTCGACCTCGAGCCCCTCAACGGCGCCGTCGGCGAACAGCCGCTCGCCGCCGCCGAGCACGACCGGCGCGACGTGGAGCAGCATCTCGTCGACCAGTCCCGCGTCGAGGTACTGCTGCCCCGCCTGCGCGCCGCCGGCGACCTTCACGTCCTTGTCGCCGGCCGCCTCGCGAGCCCGCTCGAGCGCCGACTCGATCCCGTCGGTGACGAAGTTGAAGGTCGTGCCGCCCTCCATCTCCTGCGACTCGCGCTCGTGGTGGGTGAGCACGAAGACAGGGTGGTGAAACGGCGGTTCGTCGCCCCACCAGCCGTCGCGGTTGTGGTCGTCCTCCCAGGGGCCCTCGCCGCCGCTGAACATCCGGCGGCCCATGATCGTCGCGCCGGTGCGCTCGATCCACTCCTGGACGAGGTCGGACTCGGGTCCCTCCTCGCCGCCCTCCCTGCCATGGCTCTCGCTCCACGACTTCGTCGCGAATACCCACTCGTGCAGCTCCTCGCCGCCGATCCCGAGCGGATGCTCGTCGTTGGGATCGGGCCCGGCGACGTAGCCGTCGAGCGACGTCGAGATTTCGAAGATCAGCTTGCCCATCGCGCCTCCTGTCGTTGTTCGGGTGTGGGACTCCGGCGGCAGAGCGAACTCATCGGCCTCAAAGCACCCGGGCCGCCTATCCCCGGGTAGTCGACCACGAGCCCCGCGGCGTCGAAGACGAGAACGCACTTCGTGTCGAACTCGGGCGCCTCGTACTCGTAGCGCGAGCGGTCGCCGTCGTCCTCGATGCGGCGGTAGGTCTGGTCGAGGCGCACCACCCGCAGGTCGGGCAGGCGCACATAGGCGGCCGGGGCGTCGGCGGCCTCCCCCACATCGAGCTTCGTCCGGTTGACCGGAAGGGCGTTGGTGACCGCGGAGCCCTCGAGATCGACGTCGACAAGGCCCTCGAGCTCGGGCACCGCCACGCCGTCCACGGTCAGCTCGCCGTCCCCGGTCCGCTGGATCTGGCGCTCGTACCAATCGCTGCCCGAGCGCGCAATGACCTGCGCCCATTGCGTCGTCCAGCCGCGGTCGACGCGGATCGAGTAGCGCATAGCGCAGGGAACCCCCTCCTCGACCACGGTCACATGCCCGTCGAGCCGCACACCCTCGGCGTCCTCGACCGGAAACAGGACCTCGAAGCCGTCGTGCGCGCCGACCAGGCGCCATGCGGCGCTCGCCGGCAGCGCGAGAATCACTTCTTCCTCCTCGTTTCGTTTCCGGACGCGCGCAGTATTGCGTGCGCAAGATCACGGTGCACAGTGAGCCAAGTGCGTTAGTTCTGTGGCTCTCCAGATGTCACGGAGATGAATGGCGGCCGAGCGCGAACTCCTCAGACCGATCGCCGACGGCGTCTGGCTCGTCGAGGCGCCGCTGCGTTTCATGGGGATCCCGGCCGGCCGGCGGATGACGGTCGTTCGTCTTGCCGAAGGCGACCTGTGGATTCATTCCCCCGCGCCGCTGACGTCCGGTTTGCGGTCAGCACTCGAATCGGCGGGGCAGCCTCGGTTCGTCATCGCGCCCACGGCAGTGCATGGCCATAGGTTCATGGAGCAATACCGCGACGCGTACCCGAGCGTCGAGCTGCACGCCGCCCCGACGCTCGACCGCCGCCGCAAGGACCTCAGCTTCGACGCCATCCTGGGCAGCTCACCCGACCCCCGCTGGGCCGAAGTCCTCGACCAGACCGTGTTCCAGGGCCACCTGGTCCCGGAGGTCGTGTTCTTCCACGGGTCGAGCCGGACGCTGATCCTCGCCGACCTGCTCATGAATCCGCCGGTTCGCCCCGAGATGGCACCCGGTGCGCGCCTGGTCTGGTGGCTCGAGGACCTCCACGGCGAACCCGGCATGTCTCGCACGATGCGAGTGGGAACGAGAAACCGTCGCGCCGCTCGTCGCTCGGTCGATCGGATCCTCGAGTGGGACTTCGACCGCATCGTGCTCGGCCACGGCGCGAACGTCGAGACAGGCGGGCGCGCGGTATTCGAGCGGTCGATGGCCTGGATATAGCGCCGGACGCCGCCGCGGAATAGGCTGAGTCCCGTATGAAGGTCTTCGTCACCGGCGGCACCGGCTTCATCGGCGGCCACGTCGTGCGCAAGCTGCGCGAGCGCGGCGACGAGGTCGTGGCGCTCGTGCGCGACCCCGCCAAGGCCGAGGACCTCGCGGCGGCCGGCGTGACGGTCACCAAGGGCGACGTCTCCAACCAGGACGCGCTGCGCGACGCGATGCGCGGCTGCGACGCCGTCATCCACGGCGCCGCGATCTACGAGGTCGGCGTGCCCAAGGAGCGCCACGCGGCGATGTTCGAGGCCAACGTCACCGGCACCGAGAACGTCCTGCGCGCCGCCCAGGCCGAGAAGATCCCCGAGATCGTCTACGTCTCGACCGTCGCCGCCTTCGGCAACACCCGCGGCAAGGTCGTCGACGAGACCTACAAGCACCCGCACGACAGCTACACGAGCTACTACGAGGAGACCAAGGTCCAGGCGCACGACGTCGCGCGCCGCATGATCGACGACGAGGGCCTGCCGGCGATCATCATCCAGCCCGGCGGCGTCTACGGCCCCGACGACCACTCCGCGGTCGGCAGCCAGATCGACCAGTTCGTCGCCGGGAAGATGCCGATGATCGCCTTCCCCGACCTCGGCTTCAACCTGGTCCACGTCGAGGACGTCGCCGACGGCATCCTGCTGGCCTCGACAAGGGCGACCAGGGCGAGCAGTACGTGCTCGGCGGCCAGATCACGACGATGCGCGAGCTGATCGAGACCACTCGCCCGCGTCACCGACAAGAAGCCCCCAAGCGCGCGATGCCGACCGGCATGCTCAAGGCGATGACCCCCCTCGGCCCCGTGATCGGCAAGGTCATGAACCAGGGCCCCAACCTGCGCGAGCTGATCAGCTCCGCCGACGGCGTCACCTTCTGGGCCAAGCACGACAAGGCGATGGAGCAGCTCGGCTACTCCCCACGCGGCCTCGAACAGGGCCTGCGCGACACGCTCGAGGCCGAGGGCAAGCTGCCCGCAGGCTCGGCCGCCTCGCCGGCCTAGCCCACCGCCTCAGCCGCTCGCTACTCTGAGCGGCATGTGCAGAAACATCAAACAACTCCATAACTTCGAGCCGCCGGCCACGGACGAGGAGGTCGCGCGACGCGTCCCTCCAATACGTCCGCAAGATCAGCGGCTCGACCAAGCCCTCCCAGGCCAACACCGAGGCCTTCAACCGCGCCGTCGACGAGGTCACCGCAGCCACCACGAAGCTGCTCGACTCCCTCGTGACGAACGCGCCGCCGAAGGACCGCGAGGAAGAGGCGGCCAAGCGGCGGGCTCGGGCTGAGAAGCGGTTCGCTGCGGCCTAGCGGTTTCGCTTCGATTGCTACTTAGAAGCGGCACTCTCTCGTATGTGGTCTGCTGAGGCATCGGGCCAAGCCTCGAGCTCCAGGGTGGAAGCTCTACGCCGAGCGCACGGGCGCGGACTTCGTGACCGCGCAGAGCGTCGTCAACACGCTCTAGGCCCGCTATCGGCGGATGCCGCCCGCACGCGCGAGCGGTGGACTATCTCGAGCTTGATCCCGTCGGGGTCGTAGAAGAAGACGGCGTAGTAGCCGGGCGAGTAGCGGTAGACGTCGGGGCCGCTCTCGATCTCGACGCCCTTGCTCTCGAGCCAGCGCGCGCGCTCGTCGACCCGCCGGCGTGAGCGGGCGCCGAACGCGAGGTGGTGAAGGCCCACCGAGTAGCGGTCATAGCCGCCCTCTCCGTCCGCCGGGTCCCGCGCCTGCCGGATCCCGATCGAGGCCCTGATGTTCGAGCCGTAGAGGTAGTGGATCGTCTCGCCCTGCTCGCCGGGCTCGTCCTCCCTCCCCCACCACCCGAGCGGCTTGAGCAGCTCGCGGTAGAAGGGCAGGCTGCGCTCGACGGAGCTGACGACCAGATCGATGTGGTCGATCACCGGCACGGGACGCGGGTCAGCCTATGCCAGGCCTATATCGTCCGCCCCATGCCCGTCCGCGACCTCGACGTAGTCGTCTTCGGCGCCACCGGCGTTACCGGGCGGCGCGTGTGCCGCTATCTCGCCGAGCGCGCGCCCGAGGTCGGCGCCACATGGGGCGCCGCGGCGCGCGACGAGGCGAAGCTCGAGCGCATCCTCGGGGACGAGGGCGTGAGCGCCGAGCACACGATCTCCGCCGACCTCGGTGACCCGCAGTCCCTCGCCGACATGGCCTCACGCGCCAAGGTCGTGCTCAACATGGTCGGGCCCTACACGATCTACGGGCGGCCCGTGATCAAGGCGTGCGTCGAGAACGGCGCCCACTACGCCGACCTCACGGGCGAAATCCCCTTCGTGCGCCAGATGATCGACGAGTTCGACGAGGCCGCAGCAGAGGCCGGGGTGAAGATCGTCGAGGTGAGCGGGTTCGAGGCGCTGCCGGCGGACCTCGCCGTGGCACTCGCGGCCGAGACGGCCCAGGAGCGCTGGGGCGAGCGGCTCTCCGACGTCGAGGTGACGGTCCGAGTCCAGCAGCCGTCCGGGCATCCCGCGGCCCTCGGACATCCTCTCGGGCGGCACGCTCCAGAGCATGGCCGAGATCGCCGGCAGCGACGGACGCCTAGACCATCACGGACCCCGCCGCGCTCATCACCGATCCCAGCCGCGCCGCGCGCGTGCGCCAGCGCAGCCCGATCGAGGTCGGCGTGCGGCGCACCAACGGCGCCGTGATCGCGCCGATGGCGCCGGCGGCGTTCATCAACCCCGCCGTGATCCAGCGCACCGCCGCGCTCAACGAGGGCGACGACCCCGCCGCCGAGCCATTCCGCTACCGCGAGGGCATGGCACTCGACGGCCCTACCGCCACCCTCCCCCTCCGCTATGCCGCCGCCGGAGTGCTCTCCGGGACTCAGGCCGCGCTGGCCGCGGCCACCCGCGCGAACCCGAGCGTGCGCAAGCGAATCGCCGCGGGCATGCGCAAGGTCATGCCGTCGTCGGGGTTCGGCCCCTCCGGCGACAAGCTCGAGCAGTGGAAGTGGCAGAAGTCGGTGCGAGCGCTCACCACCGCCGGCAACCAGGTCCGCGTCGAGATCGACGCCGACGGCCAGCCCGGCTACTTCACGACCGCGACAATGCTCGGCGAAGCCGGGCTGATGATGGCCGACGACGAGGCGACGCCCGACCGCGCGGGCTGCATCACGCCCGCGGTCGCGCTCGGAACCGGCTCGGTCGACCGCTTCGACCACGCCAGCATGCGCTTCTCCGTCGCCGACTGATGGACCAGCGCCTCAGCCTCGTCACGCTCGGCGTAAGCGACGAGAAGGCCGCACGCGAGTTCTACGAGCGCCTCGGCTGGAGCGGCAAGGGCGCCTCGGACCCCGAGGACGGCGTCACCTTCTTCCAGGCCGGCGGGATGATCGTCGCGCTCTGGGACCGCGGCAAGCTCGCCGAGGACTCGGCGGTCGAGCGACCCCGGCGGCTGGGGCGGCGTCACGCTCGCCTACAACACGCGCGACCGCGACGAGGTCGACCGCGTGATCGACGAGGCGCGCGAGGCCGGCGCCACGATCGGCCGCGAGCCCGCCGAGACCTTCTGGGGCGGCTACTCCGGGGTCTTCATCGACCCCGACGGGCACCCGTGGGAGGTCGCGCACAACCCGCACTGGACCGTCCGCGACGACGGCTCGGTCTCCCTCGAATCACCCAACGACTAAAGGAGCGAATCAATGGCAGACGGAAACGGCATGGTCACGGGCGTCGACTTCATCTGCGTCCCGACGCAGGACTTCGACGCCGCCGTCGACTTCTACGAGAACACGCTCGGGCTCGAGAAGTCGAAGCAGTGGGGCCAGATGCACGGCCAGGAGTTCGAGAACGGGACGGTGACGATCGCGATCATGGAGTCGGAGCAGTTCGGGCTCGACTTCTCCCCCCACTCCCTCCCGATCGCATTCCAGGTCGACGACGTCGAGGCGGCGCGCAAGGAGCTGGAATCGAAGGGGATCGAGTTCGCCGCCGACACGCTCGACAGCGGCGTCTGCCACATGGCGCACTTCCGCGACCCCGACGGCAACGTGCTGATGCTCCACCACCGCTACGCGGCGAAGGACGTGCATCCGGGCGAGGCCACTGACGAGGAGACCCAGAAGGCCGTCCAGGAGGCCGCTCAGGCGGAGAGCAGCTAGGCGCGAGCCGACTGCGGCTGGGCCGGGGCCGACGGCCCTGGCATCAGCACCGCGGCGCCGATCACGGCGCCGAAGGCAACGACCTTGGCGGCGATCGAGAGCACGTCGCCGCCCATCGGGTCGCCGAAGACGAGGATCCCGCCGAGGACGGCGGAGACGTTGGCGAACATCGTCGAGAGCGCGATCACCTGGATCGCGCCTCCGACCTGAAGGCCGCGGGCGAGGGCGAAGAATCCGCCCACCGCGCCGGCGAGCGCGACGACGGTCCAGGGACCGAGCAGCGACATCGGGTCGGCGGGAACGGTGCCGGTGAGCGCCTTGACCGAGATGTCGGCGACGCCGACGAGGATTCCCGCGGAGGCGCCGAGCATCATCCCGCCCTGCGTGCCGCAGCTGCGGGTGCGCCCGCCGAAGAGCAGGATCGCGCCGACCGCGATCGCGCCGCCCTCGAAGGCGGCGAGCGTCGACACCGAGTAGCCGGTGTGGGCGTGCGTGGCGGCGTTGTGCAGCGTCACGGCGAGCAGCGCGAGGCCGATGGCGCTGAGGCCGAGGCCGATGAACTCGCGCTTCCCCAGCCGGTGACCGAACCACAGCGTGGCGGGGATCGCCAGCAGCGCGATGCTGCCCGCGAGCACGGCCTTGACGAGAGAGAGGGGGGCCATCGACATCGCGACGACCTGAAAGCCCCAGGCGACGAATGCGATGCCGAAGCCGATCGCGAACCACTTCGAGGCGAACAGGCCCGCGGCGCTTCGCAGCGGGTGGCGGATGTCCACGCTCGGCGCGGCGATCGCGCCCTTGTGCTTGCACAGCAACGCGAACTGCGCGGTCAGCGCAGCAGCAAATGCGAGGAGTAGACCCACATGGACCATCAGAAGGTTGACTCGGTACATCCCCACGCTTCCTTGAGGTGAAACCTCGTACGTGGACGCACGAGGGCGGAAGCGGGGCACCGACAGTAGCCGAGCGACGTTAAGACGTTCGTAAGTCGACGATCGCCTCGGCCTCGATCTCGACCTTCCAGCGGGGGTCGAGAAAGCCGCTGACGACGACCATCGTCGCGGCCGGGCGCGCCTCGCCAAATGCCTGCAAATGAGCACGGGAGACCGCCTCGCCGTCGTAGAAGTTCGTGATGAACATCCGGGTGCGCACGACGTCGCTCGCGCTCGCTCCAAGCTCCTCCAAAGCGGTGATGATGATCTCGAAGCAGCGCCGCGCCTGGACCTCGGGATCGGGGTCGCACGATCCGTCGGGCCAGATCGGCGCCGTGCCTGACACCAGCACGCGGTCGCCGACCCGGACGGCGCGGCTGATCCCGATCCTGTCCTCGTACGGCGAGCCCGACGAGACGCGCCGGCGCTCGGCCATCAGGAGAGGTGCTCGCGCATCCGCTCCAGCGCCTCGGCGAGGCGCTCGTCGGGAGCGGTCAGCGAGATGCGGAAGAAGCCCTCGCCGCTGGGCCCGTACATCGAGCCGGGAGAGATCACGACCGCGGCCTCCTCGAGCACGAGCTCGGCGAACGACGTCGAGGTGTGGTTGCCCGGCACCGGCGCCCAGATGTAGATCGTGCCCTTCGGCGGCTCGACCTCGACGCCGATCTCGCGCAGCGTCGCGACCGTGAGGTCGCGGCGGCGCTCGTAGATCTCGTTCATCTCGCTCTTGAGCGCGGGCTCTCCGCGCAGCGCCGCGGCGCCGGCGAGCTGCGCCGCCGCGGACATCCCCGAGTCGACGTGGGTCTTGAGCTGCCAGTAGGAGTGGATCGCGTCGCGGTTGCCCATCAGCGCGGCGATCCGCCAGCCGGTCATGTTGTAGCCCTTCGAGAGCGAGAAGACCTCGATCCCGACGTCCTTGGCGCCCGCGGTGGCGAGGAAGCTCGGCGCGACGTAGCCGTCGAAGGTCGTCTCCGAGTAGGCGTTGTCGTGGATGACGAGGATCTCGTGCTCGCGCGCCAGCTCGACGACGCGCTCGAAGAAGCCGTCGGGCACGACCGCGCCGGTCGGGTTGTTGGGGTAGTTGAGGAACATCAGCCGCGCGCGCTCGAGCGCGTCGTCGGGGATCGCGTCGAGGTCGGGGATGAAGCCCAGCTCGGGCACGAGCGGCATCAGCTCCGCCTCGGCGCCCGCGAGCGGCGGGCCCGACGTGTAGACGGGATACCCCGGGTCGGCGGCGAGCGCGACGTCGCCGGGGTCGAGGAAGGCGAAGCAGAGGTTGTAGATCGCCTCCTTGGCGCCCAGCGCCGGCATCGCCTCGCCGTCGGGGTCGAGGTCGACGCCGAAGCGCTCGGAGTAGAAGTCGGTCAGCGCGGTCCTGTACTCCTCGCGGCCGCGGTTGTTGGGGTACTGGTGCGTGGACGGGTCGGCGACCGCCTCCTGCATCGCCTCCACGATCGGCTCGAAGGTCGGGCGGTCGGGGTCGCCGATCCCGAGGCTGATCACGTCGATGCCGGCGGCGCGCTTGTCGGCGATGCGGCGCTCGAGCTCGGCGAACATGTAGGCGGGCACGGCCTCGAGGCGCCGCGAGGGCTCGGTCAGCGAGCGTTTGCGTGTGTCGGGCGTGCCCATGGAGTGGCTAAGCCTAGAGCGCGGCCCGGGCTAGAGAGCGCCGAGCGCTTCCACGAACTCGGGCGACATCTCGCCGCGGTAGACCGGCTCCGCGGTGCCCGTGAGGTTCACCTGGAGATCGGAGCTGACCTCGACGGTCAGCTCGCCGCCGTCGAGCTGCACGGTGATCGGGCTCTGCGCCCCCGCGAGCACGGCGCCGACCGCCGCCCCGGCGGCCCCGGTGCCCGACGACATCGTCTCCCCCACGCCGCGCTCGAAGATCCGCGCGCGCACGTTCTGGCCCTGGCGGCGCGTGAACGAGACGTTCGTGCGATTCGGAAACATGCGGTTGCTCTCGATCGGGGGCCCGATCGCGGGGAGGTCGAGCTGCTCGACGGCTCCGCCGACCTCGATCACGCACTGCGGGTTCCCGATCGAGATATGGCGGAAGTCCCAGCTGCGCCCGCCGATGTCGATCTTGCCGCGGCCGTCGGGGGCGCCGGAGGGGAAGTCCTGCGACTCCGTGGAGGCCTGGCCGAGGTCCATCGAGGCGCTGTTCGGCGAGAGGATCTTCGCCTGCGCGATCCGCGTCGCGGTGCGCATCTCGAACTCGTCGGACTCGGTCCACCCCGAGCGCCTGAGGTAGAGCGCCGCCTCGCGCGCGCCGTTTCCCGACAGCTCGGCCTCGGAACCGTCGGGGTTGAAGATCCGCAGGTCGGCGACGTGGTCGTGGCTCTCGGGGCGTGAGAGCAGCAGGATGCCGTCGGAGCCGATCCCGACGTGGGGTGCGCAGATGCGCCTGATGCGATCCTCGGTGAGGCCCCAGGGGAGGTCGTCCGCCTCGAGGATCACGTAGTCGTTGCCGAGCGCTTGCCACTTCTCGAACTTCATGAGCCGCGCAAGGGTATTCGCGGTCGCGGCCCCGCGCCGAGCCGGGCACCGAGCTCGCCGGTCAGCGCCGCTTCTTGACGCGCCAGGAGGCGCTCGCCGGAGTCTGGTCGACGTTGCCGGCGGTATCCGTGGCGGTGACTTGGAAGGTGTGCCGTCCCCTGTCCACCCTGAAGGTCAACGGCGATACGCAGGGGATGAAATTCTGCCGGCCGTCGAGCGTGCAGACGAACGTCGAACTCTCGGTCGCGAGAAACTGGAACGTCGCCGTCCGGCTTCTCGTGTCGGTCGGCGCCAGCAGGATCTTGGTCTCGGGAGGCTCGAAATCCGGTTCCCCCGGGCAGGTGTGTCTCGGCGCGGCCGGAGCGCAGACGTCCCTCTCCCCGCCTCCCGAACCACCCGCGGCGCCGGCGCCGGGGCCGAACCACAGCGCGGCCGACGCGATCGCGAGCATTGTCGGCACGGCCGAGCCGTGGCGTATCCGCGCCCGATGAATGTGGCCCCCCACGACGACTCAGGTTACCGCCGCTATTCGCCCAGAAGCGACAGAACCTCCGCGGCGACGTCCTCGTCCGAGCGCCCCGTGCGATCGACCATCCGCACGTCCTCCATCTTGCGCATCCACGTGAGCTGGCGCTTCGAGTAGGAGAGCTGGGCGCGCTTCATGGCGACGACGTCGCCGTCGAGCAGCTCCTCGAAGCCGATCGCCGCGCGAGCCGTGCGCGAGACGCCGGCGGCGAGCGCGCGGCGCACCTCATCCCCGGCGCCTGCCGCCACCATCGCGTCCACGCGCGCGTCGATGCGCCGCGCCAGCTCCTCGCGGTCCACGGTCAGGCCGACGAGTAGCGTCGGGTGGCGCAGCTTTGCGGTCCACAGCTCTCCCCCACCCGCCGGCGGGGGGTCGAGCCCGGCGCGCTGCAGCTCGAGTGCGCGGACGATCCGCTTGCGGTCGTTGGGATGGACGCCTGCCGCGACCTCGGGCTCGAGCTCGGCGTGAAGCTCCTCGGGGCCGCGCTCCTCTAGCTCGCGCTCGACCTGCTCGCGGATCTCGGGCGGCACGGGAGGGCGCAGGTCGAGGTCGGCGAGCGCGGCGCGCAGGTAGAGGCCGGTCCCGCCGACGACGATCGGGCGACGCTCCGCGGCGAGAAGCTCGTCGATCTCCTGCGCGCGCAAGCTCGGCGAAGCGCCCCGCGCTGAACTCCTCGGTCGGGTGCGCGACGCCCTGCATGCGGTGCTCGAGCTTCGCGCGCTCGTCCTCGCTCGGCAGCGCCCGTCAGGACCTCGAGCCCGCGGTAGACCTGGAGCGCGTCGCACGAGACGGCGACCGGGTCCTCGCCGCGCTCGCGCAGCATGTCGGCGACCGCGATCGCGACGTCCGTCTTTCCGACCCCGGTGGGGCCGAACAGCGCCAGGACCCTCACAGCGGCCGCTAGAGCGCCGCGCTGAGCAGGCGCTGGTGGCCGGCGAGGGTCGTCGACGTCGAGCCGGTGATCTCGACCTCGACCAGCTCGCCGGGGGCCGCGACGCCCTCGAAGTTGACCGTCTTGTTGTGGCGCGTGCGCCCGCGCAGCTTCGCCGAGTCGGTGCGGCTGGGGCCCTCGACGAGGACCTCCATCGTGCGCCCGACGAAGCGCTCGGCGCGCTCGGTCGCGCGGCGCTGCACGACCTCGACGAGGCGCGCCATGCGCTCCTTCTTCGTCGGCGTGCGGGACCTGGTCGTCGTAGTCGGCGGCGAGCGTCCCGCGGCGGGGCGAGAAGTTGAACGTGAAGGCGCCGTCGTAGCCGACCTCCTCGCAGACCTCGAGCGTCTCGGCGAAGTCCTCCTCGGTCTCGCCCGGGAACCCGACGATGATGTCGGTGGTTATCGCGGCGTCGGGCAGGTGCTCGCGGATCAGCGCGACGCGGTCCATGTAGCGCTCGCGGTTGTAGGTGCGCCTCATCGCCTTGAGGATGCGGCTGGAGCCCGACTGGAGCGGCAGGTGGATGTGCTCGCAGAGCGCCGGCAGCTCGGCGTGGGCGCGGATCACGTCCTCGCGCATGTCCTTGGGGTGCGGGCTCGTGTAGCGGATGCGGTCGATGCCGTCCACGGCGTCGACGCGGGCCAGCAGGTCGGAGAAGCGGATGCGCTCCTCGCGCGGCAGGTCGCGCCCGTAGCTGTTGACGTTCTGGCCCAGCAGCGTCACCTCGCGCACGCCGTCGGCGGCGAGGCCCTCGATCTCGGCGACCAGCTCGCGCGGCGAGCGCGAGACCTCGCGCCCGCGCGTCGAGGGCACGATGCAGTAGGCGCAGACGCAGTTGCAGCCCTGCGAGATCTGAACCCAGGCCTGGAACTCGCGCTCGCGCTTGAGCGGCAGGTGGCCGGAGACGTCCTCGAACTCGAAGTAGCCCTGCGCGCTGAGCGAGTCCGAGGCGAGGAACTCGGCGAGCCCGTGGATCTGCCCGGGCCCGAAGGCGACGTCGACGAACGGAAAGCGCCGGAAGACCTCGTCCTTGACCGACTGCGCCCAGCAGCCGCCGACGCCGACGACGCGCTCGGGATCCTCGCCCTTGAGCCGCTTGGCCTCGCCGAGGTGGGCGATGAAGCGGTTGTCGGCCGACTCGCGGATCGAGCAGGTGTTGAAGAGGATCAGGTCGGCCTCGGCGCGCTCCTCGCACTCCTCGTAGCCGAGCGAGTCGAGCATCCCCTTCATGCGCTCGGAGTCGTGCACGTTCATCTGGCACCCGAACGTCGTGACGTGGTAGCGGCGCGCCATCGCCGGGATGTTAGGCGCAGCTAGGGCTCGTGGCGCGCCGGCTCGGCGGAGCCCTCGCCGTCGGAGCCGCCGCGACCTGCGGCGCCAGCACCTCTTCGCGGCTGTAGTGGCCGACGGCGTCGAACCAGCGCTTCGCGCGCAGGCCGACGCGCAGATCGCAGTCGGCGACGACGATCCCCTCCTCGCCGTAGAGCGGGCCCGCGATCACCTCGCCCCAGGCGGGCTCGATGATCGCCGCGCCGCCGCGTCCGAAGACGCGCTCGCTCGCTCTCGCGTCCGGAAGCTCGATCGGGAAGTCGTCGGGGAACGCGGCCGCGGGGATGTATTGCGGGATCGAGACGACGAAGGCGCCGGACTCGATCGCGATGTGGCGCATCGAGGCGAGCCAGCCGTCGCTGTCGTCGGCGGTCGGCGCGAGCCAGATCTGCGGCCCCTGCTTGTAGACGGCGTAGCGCGCGAGCGGCATGCGGTTCTCCCAGCACACCAGCCCGCCGACGCGGCCGACCGCGGTCTCTGTGACGTTGAGGTCGTCGCCGGCGCCGAAGCCGTGGAAGATCCGCTCCTGCATCGTCGGCATCAGCTTGCGGTGCTTGGAAAGCACGCCCTCGGGCCCGATCAGCACGTAGGCGTTGTAGAGCGAGCCGGGGCGCTCGCGACTCGCGCTCGTTGACGCCGATCCCGCAGACGATGTCGTGCTCGCGGCACGCCTCGGCGAGGCGCTCGGTCAGCGGCCCGGGCACGTCGACCGAGTTCTCCCAGAGGCGCTCCCAGAGCTCGTCCCAGCCCCCGAACGCGCCCGCGCCCTTGGCCCACGCGTTCGACTGGTAGAGCGGCACGAAGAGCTCTGGCAGGGCCGCCAGCTGCGCTCCCTCGCCCGCAGCCTCCCCCAGCAGGCGCACCGCCTTGTCGACCGACGCCTCGGCGTCGAGGATCTCCGGGCGTCGCCTGGACCGCGGCTACGCGGACGGTCTCGAAGCTCGGTCACTCGCCGAGCATATGCCGACTCGCTTAGCGTTGGCAAACACGCCCACCCGACGAATGGAGACGCCCGCAATGGAGTACAGAACCCTCAGCTACGAGCAGGACGGCCACGTCACCGTGCTGACCTACGACCGCCCCGAGCAGCGCAACGCGGTCAGCCGCGAGATGAACGCCGAGCTCCACGACGCGTGGCAGCGCTTTCGCGACGACCCCGACGCCTTCGTGCTCGTGATCACCGGCCGCGGCGACGCGTTCTGCGCCGGCTGGGACCTCGCCGACGCCGCCGCAGACCGAGCTCGGCGACTGGAGCGAGTTCAAGACCCACGCCTACAACTCGCCCGGCGACTGCGGCTACACGCGACGCGTCGACGTCTTCAAGCCCGTGATCGCGGCGGTCAACGGCTGGGCGGTCGCGGCGGGGCTCGAGAACGCGCTGCTCGCCGACATCCGGATCGTCGCCGAGAACGCCGTCTTCGGCGCGCTGGAGCGGCGCTGGAACATCGTCGCCGGCGACGGCATGACCGTGCGCCTGCCGATGGTCGTCGGCTACGGGCGCGCGATGGAGATGATCATCACCGGCCGCCCCGTGGACGCCGAGGAGGCGCTGCGGATCGGGCTCGCCAACGAGGTCGTCGCCGGAGGGCAAGGCGCTCGAGCGCGCGCTCGAGCTGGCGCACGAGATCGCGAAGCTCCCCCAGGGCGCGATTCGCACCGACAAGGAGACGCTCGTGCGCAACGTCGGGCGCACCTACGAGGAGCAGCTGCGCCAGGAGATGGAGCAGGCGGTGGCGATGTTCATGCGCCGCGACTCGCACGCGGTCGGCGCGAGCGCGTTCAAGGAGGGCCGCACGCCGCAATGGCCCAACCACGGTCTGTGAGCGACCCTGCTACCTTGCCCCGCTTCGAGGACGCCCTCCGGGAGTTCACCGGCGCCTCGTGTTGACTGTTCAGGCGCGTCCAGCACGCGCTGGAAGCTGCAAACGAGACCCCCAAGGAGATCTGATGAAACGCGTAGTTGCACTGACAGTGGCCGCGCTCGGCGTGCTCGCCATCGTCGGAGCCATCGCGGTCGCCCACGAGGCGAAGTACGAGCTCAAGAAGCTCAAGATCACCCACCCGACCGCCGAGACGTTCAGCGGCAAGGTCAAGTCCGGCGGCGGCTGCAAGGTCGACCGCGTCGTCAAGGTCAAGAAGGTCGACGATTACGGCGGTCGGCGGCGACGCCCTCGGCACGGCGCGGACCGACGAGAGCGGGCTCTGGACGCTGACGCTACCGAGCCCGCCACGGCCGGCGGCTACAAGGCGGTCGCCAACAAGACCTCCGTCGAGCGACGACGGAGCTCCTGCACAAGTGCAAGAAGGGCGCCTCGGCCGTCGTCATCCAGGTCGGCTGACCGCGGCGCGTCACTCGACCGTGAGGGTGCCCTCCATGCCGCCCTCGCGGTGGCCGGGGATCGCGCAGTAGTACGTCGTACTCGCCGGGCTCGAGCTCGGCGCTGGCCTCGCTGCTCTCCCCGTCGGCGACGACGTCGCTCGCCGCCAGCTCCTCGCCGTCGCGCTCGATGTGGACGTCGTGCCCGACTGCGGAGGGGTTCGTGAACGCGACCGTCACCTTGCCGGCCGGAGCCTCGAGCGAGTCGGGGTCGAAGGCGCAGCGAGCCGTCCTCGGGCGCGCTCAGGTCGACCGTGCCGCCGCCAGTGTCGCCGGTCTGACCGGCTGCGTCCTCCTGGAGCTGCTCGCCCGCGGCGCCGCCTCCGGCCTCGCCGACGTCCTCGGCCTGCTCGGCCTCGTTCTCGAGCTCGGCCTCCTCGGCGGCCTCCTCGGCCTCCTCGTTCTCGCGGTGGTCGCGCTCCTCCTGGGCGTTCTTGACACCCGTCGCCATCGTCGCGAAGACGAGGACCGCGAAGATGGCGATGCCGCCGGCGAGCGCTGCCTTCGAGCCCGGGAACTCCTTGTTTCGCAGCCCGAGGAACGAGACCACGACGGCCAGGACCGTGAGTCCGAGCCCGAGCGGGTAGAAGAGCTCAGCCATTGGGCCGCGATCCTATCGGCGCCCGCGGGCGCGGCCGCTCGGCTAGCTCGCGTAGGAGGTCGAGCGGCTCTCGCGGATCACCGTGATCTTGATCCGGCCCGGGTACTCCATCTCCTTCTCGACCGCGGTCGCGATCTCGTGCGCGATCAGCGCCGCGGTCTCGTCGTCGACGACGCCGGGGTCGACCATGACGCGGATCTCGCGCCCGGCGCGCATCGCGAAGACCTTGTTGACGCCGGGGTGGCGCTGCGCCGATCTCCTCGAGGTCGCGAAGCCGCGTCACGTACTGCTCGAGCGACTCGCCGCGCGCGCCGGGACGCGCTCCCGAGAGCGCGTCGGCGGCCTGGACGAGCACCGCCTCGACCGTCTTCGGCTCGACCTCGTTGTGGTGCGCCTCGACCGCGTGGGCGACCGCCTCCTCCTCGCCGTGGCGGCGGACGAGCCTGCCCCCGATCAGGGCGTGCGAGCCCTCGACCTCGTGCGTGACCGCCTTGCCGATGTCGTGCAGCAGCGCCGCGCGGCGCGCGGTCTCCACCGACGCGCCCAGCTCCTCGGCCATCATCGCCGCGAGCTGCGAGGTCTCGATCAGGTGGTCGAGGACGTTCTGGCCGTAGCTGGTGCGGAACTTGAGCTGGCCCAGCATCCGCGTCAGCTCGGGGTCGAGGCCGTGGACCTTCGACTCGAGCACCGCGCGCTCGCCCTCCTCGGCGATGACGAGGTCGACCTCGCCCTTCGCCTGCTCGTAGGTCTCCTCGCACAGCGCCGGGTGGATGCGCCCGTCGGCGATCAGCTTCTCGAGCGTCAGGCGCGCGATCTCGCGCCGCACGCCGTCGAAGCTCGAGAGCACGACCGCGGAGGGGGTCTCGTCGATGATCAGGTCGACGCCGGTGAGGCTCTCGAGGGCGCGGATGTTGCGGCCCTCGCGGCCGATGATCCGCCCCTTCATCTCGTCGTTGGGCAGCTCGACGAGGCGCGTCGTCGTCTCGCTGGCGTGCGTCGCCGCGAGGCGCTGCATCGCGACCGAGAGGATGTTGCGGGCGCGGCGCTCGGCCTCCTGCTTGGTCTCGGCGTCGACGCGCTGGATCGTCAGCCCGGCCTGGTGGCGAGCCTCGTCCTCGACCTCGCGCACGAGGATCTGCTTGGCCTGCGCGACCGAGAGGCCCGAGACCTGCTCGAGCTCGCGGCGCTGGACCTGCTTCGACGCGCTTGAGCTCCTCGAGCTGCTGCTCGAGGTTTCGCTCGCGGTCGTCGAGCGTCTGGCGGCGGCGCTCGAGCTCGGAGAGCTGAACGTTGATCGACTCGGCGTTTCGCAGCGCCTGCTCCTCCATGCGCGCGATCTCGGCGCGGCGGGCGCGCAGCTCCTCGGCGCGCCGGCGTCGGGCTCGGTCGGCGCGGGCGGCGTCGCCGGCGCGCGGCGGCGCGACGGCGCTCAGGCCGGCGCCGTCGTCGCCCTGCGCGGGCCGCTCGGCGCGGCGGCGGCGTCGGCGCGCTGCCTCCGGGCCTTCGGCGTCCTTCGGGATCGTCGGGCGCGATCGCGTGCGGTGGCGTCCTCCCCGGGCGCTTGCCGGTCAAGGAACGGGAGCAGGTCGCGTATCTCCATCGGTTTCCACCTCTGCCCGGCCGTATTCGGCCGCGGTTTCGTTTGCCGTTCAAGCCGTCAGGCTGACGGCTCGGCGACCCTGCCGCCGGAAACACGCGTCTCGCACTGACTGGTCCGGTGAGGCGGACCGGGCGCATGACGCCCGATTGCCCGCGCACACGCGGCGCTCTGTCGGGAACCGCCTCTGTCTAGGAGGCGAGCCTCCCGCAGTGCGCAGCGATGCGGGAAAGACTTATTGTTGTTGGGTCTTTCAGGTCTCAATCAGCCGGAGATTCGTGTTTTCGAGCGACATTCGGTCGCGCCCTTGATCGTAATGACACGACCCCTTTTCCACAAGCGAAATTGGCCGTCGCGCAGGGCAGAGCGCCGTCAGCGCCCTCCAGCGGCGCCCGGCGGCGTTCGGTCGCTCAGGCGGCCTTGTCGGCGCGGCTGCGGATCGCCTCGTGGGCGATCTCGTACGGGTAGCCGCGGCGCGTCAGGTAGCCGAGCGCGCTGACCTTGTCCGCCTCGGAGTCGATCGAGCGCCCGCGGCGGCCGAGCAGGTCGCCCGCACGGTCGATCTGGACGCTCCTCGGAATCGCCGGCGAGCGCCGCCTCGATGTGCTCGGGGGCGATCCCGCGCGCCAGCAGCGCCTCGCGAACGCGCTCCGAGCCCCAGCCGGCCAGCTCCATCTTGTCCTCGGCGAAGAGGCGCGCGAAGCGCTCGTCGTCGAGCTCGCCGATCGCGGTGAGGCGGTCGATCACGGTCTCGATGTCCGCCGCGGCCGACGTCGCGCTCGCGCGAGCCACGTCGCGAGCTCCGCCGTCGAGCGCTCCTTGTGGCTCAGCGCCCGGACGGCGAGCTCGTAGGCGTCGCGCGTCGACTCCACGCTCCCGCCTCTATGCCGCCTTGCGCTCCGGCTGCTTGGCCTCGGCCGCCTTCTTGGCCTTGGCGGGCGCCTCGGCCTCGGCCTTCGCAGCCTCCGGCTCGCCGGCCTCGGCCTCGGCCTCCGGCTCGTCGGCGACGGCGACCGGGGTCGCCGGGGCGCTCGATCCCGAGCGCGGCGAAGATCTTGCCTTCGATCTCGCTCGCGATCTCGGGGTTCTCGGACAGGAACTGCTTCGAGTTGTTGCGCCCCTGGCCGAGCCGCGTCTCGCCGTAGGAGAAGAACGACCCCGACTTCTGGACGATGTCGTTCTCGAGCCCGAGGTCGATCAGGCAGCCCTCGGTGGAGACGCCCTGGCCGTACTCGACGTCGAACTCGGCGAGCCGGAACGGCGCCGCGACCTTGTTCTTGACGACCTTGACCTTGACCCGGTTGCCGACCGCCTCGGTGCCCTCCTTGAGGGTCTCGATGCGGCGCAGGTCGAGGCGCTGCGAGGAGTAGAACTTCAGCGCCCGGCCGCCGGGCTGGGTCTCGGGCGAGCCGAAGCGAGACGCCGATCTTCTCGCGGATCTGGTTCGTGAACAGGCAGACGGTCTTGGCGCGGTTGAGGTTTCCGGCGAGCTTGCGCAGCGCCTGGGACATGAGCCGCGCCTGGAGGCCGACCTGGGTCTCCCCCATCTGCCCCTCGAGCTCGACGCGCGGCGTCAGCGCCGCGACGGAGTCCACGGCGACGACGTCGACCGCTCCCGAGCGCACCAGCACGTCCACGATCTCGAGCGCCTGCTCGCCGTAGTCGGGCTGGGAGACGAGCAGCTCGTCGGTGTCGACGCCGATGCGCTGTGCGTAGATCGGGTCGATCGAGTGCTCGGCGTCGACGAAGGCGCAGATGCCTCCGAGCGCCTGAGCCTGGGCGATGATGTGGTAGACGAGCGTCGTCTTGCCCGACGACTCGGGGCCGAAGATCTCGACGATGCGGCCGCGCGGCACGCCGCCCACGCCGAGCGCGATGTCGAGCGACAGGGCGCCCGTCGGGATCACCTCGACCGGGATCGAGGCCTTGTCGCCGAGCCGCATCACCGAGCCGGCGCCGAACTCGCGCTCGATCTGGGTCACGGCGGCGTTGAGCGCCGCGTCCTTCGCCTTGGCGTCCTTGGCGCTTGCGTTTGCGTCTCTAAGGGGGGTCTGGGGCTTTGCCATCTTCAACTTGCCTTTCCGCTGCCGGGGAGCGGCAGCTCAACGTGTGGCCATGGACACGTACTCCGCGCCCGACGGCCGGAGCAACGAACGGTAAAGAGCGACTCGGACACAGAAAAAGGGCTGCAGGAGTGCGTCGGGAAGCGGCCCGGGAGGCGTCTCGACGCGCATCGGCTTGCCGCGGCGGCGCGCGACCGCCGCTCGCCTGCGCCTGCCGCTCCGATCGCACCCGCGCGACGGTCAGATGGGGCCAGAAGTCGCGCTTCTCGGGCTCGTAGAGGCGGGCCGCGACGAGCTTCGACTCGACCTCGGCCTGGAGCTCGACCGCGCCGGGGCTCTCGGCCTCGATCGCGAAGAGGCCCGGCCGCGAGCGGCCGCGCGGGACCCCGACCGGCTCGGGCAGGAGGCGGACCTCGGGCGCCGCGGACTCGAGGCCTGCGGTCGCCGCCTCGGCGACGCGGTCGATCTCCTTCTCGGGGTGGTAGCCGAGGAAGGCGAGCGTCATGTGAAGCGTCTCGGGCCGCGCGGGGCGAAGCTCCTCGGCCGTCACCTGGTCGCGCTGCCACGCGGCGAGGCCGTCGCGCACGTCCTCGGGGAGGTCGAGCGCGACGAACAGCCGTGCGCGCGGGCTCTTGAGGCGCTCCTTGGCCACCGACGTCACGCTACGCCAGCGACCCGCGCGAAAAACGGCGCGGGTGTGACGAGACCGCGCCGCGGCTCAGTCGAAGAGCACGTGCTCGAACGAGATCCGGCCGCCCGCGACGAGCGCGATGCCCATCGAGCGCGATGGCGCGCGGCGGCGCTCGGTCGGGCTGCCGGGATTGAAGATCTGAAAGCCGCCCTCGTGCTCGTGAAGGGGCATGTGCGAGTGGCCGAAGACGACCGCGTCGGCGTCCGGGAACTCGAGGCGCATCCGCTTCAGCCGCCCGAGGCTCAGGCCTGCGTCGTGGATCACGCCCAGGGTCGCCCCGCCCAGCTCGACCTCGGTGCGCTCGGGCAGCCGCCGCACGATCTCGGGCGCGTCGACGTTGCCGTGCACGGCGATCAGCGGGCGCTCCCTGCCGTCCGCCGCGGCCAGGGCCTCGACCTCGCCGAGCGCCTCGGGGCCGGTGAAGTCACCGGCGTGGACGATCGCGTCGGCGGCGCGCAGCTCCTCGACGCAGGCGTCCGGAAGCCGCCTCGAGCCCCGCGGCATGTGCGTATCGGCGATGATCGCGACTCGCATGGCAGTGGAGTCTCGCGCCGAAATCGCAGGAATGCCACACGTCGACGGGCGTCGAGCACCGCTTCGTCGACGTCAACGGCCTGCGCATGCACGTCGCCGAGGCCGGCGAGGGCGAGCCGCTGGTGATGCTCCACGGCTGGCCCCAGCACTGGTACGAGTGGCGCCACCTGATCGGCCCCCTGTCGGAGACCCGGCGCGTGATCTGCCCCGACCTTCGCGGCCTCGGCTGGACCGACGCGCCGCCCGACGGCTACGAGAAGGAGAACCTCGCGAGCGACGTCCTGGCGCTGCTCGACGAGCTCGGGGTCGATCGCTTCGATCTCATGGGCCACGACTGGGGCGGCTGGGCCGGCTACCTGATCTGCTTCCGCGAGCCCGAGCGCGTCAAGCGCTACATGGCGCTGAACATCTTCCCGCCCTTCCTGCCGCCCGACGCGAACAACGTCCTCAACCTGTGGCGGTTCTGGTACCAGGTCGTGATCGCCTCGCCCTGGCTCGGACGCCGCGTCGTGCAGCAGCTCGCGGGCCGCAACGCGGTGTTCGACTGGATCGGGGTCGACGCGTGGCTTCCGCCCGAGCGCGACGCGTTCCTCTCGCGCCTCGCCGACCCCGCGCGCGCCGAGGCGAGCGTCCAGTACTACCGCTCGTTCCAGCTGCGCGAGCTGCCGCGGATCGCCGCCGGGCGCTACCGCAACAAGTGGCTCGAGACCCCGACGCTGCTTCTTCACGGCACCGGCGACAGGGTCCAGCCCGCCTCCGCCCTCGAGGGCAGCGAGCGCGCGGCCGACGACTTCTCCTACGAGCTCTTCCCCGGCGTCGGCCACTTCATCGCCGACGAGATCCCGCACGTGGTCGCCGACCGGGCGCGCAGCTTCTTCGGGCTCTAGCCGCCCTTTCCGCCCCTCACCTCGACCTCGGCCTTCTCGAAGCCGTCCTTGCGCGCCCTGACGACCAGCGCGCGCCCGCCGATCCGCTCGAGGCGCAGCGTCGCCCTGCCTCGCTCGTCGGTGCGCTTGCGGTGTCCACGGGCGCCGACCTTCGCGCCCTCGACGGGAACCTCGTCCGCCGCCAGGGTGCGGCTGACGCGGATCCGCAGGCGGATGCGCTTGTCGGCGCTCGGCTTCCGGACCAGCCGCACCTGGAGGTCCAAATTCGGCGTGAAGATCCGCGGGTAGTGCAGCGGCAGGCCCTCCTCACCGGCGATAGACGTCGAGGATCGCCCAGCTCGCGGGGTTGCCGAAGATCGGAGAGTGGTTCGAGACGAGCAGGCGGTCGCCGTAGAACACGATGCTGCCCGGCCCGTCGAGCGGTATCTCCTCGGCCTGGTTGGCCGCGAAATTCGGCGGCACGCGCGCCAGCTCCGCGAACTGCGGCGAGAGCTTGAGCACCTGGCTCGACCCCGCGAGCGCGAGATAGACGTTGCCGGACTGAGCGATGGCGAGACCGTCGGGGGCATCGACGCGGCTGGCTCTCCCAGACCTCCGTCAGCGCGCCGGGGCCGCCGTCGTCCTGCACGCGAACGGTGTAGAGGCGGCCGGTCAGCGGGTTGCCGGCGTTCGGGTTCGAGGCGGTGTTGACGAACAGAAGCGTGCGACCGTCGGCCATGAACTGAATCCCGTTGGGCCCGAAGGCGCTCTCGAGCCGCGGGTCCGCGAGCCACACCTCCGCCGGGCCACCGCCCTTCGGCACCCTCCAGATCAGGCCCTGGTCGATGTCGGTGACGTAGAGATCGCCGTCGGCCGAGAACGTCCCGTAGTCGGGACCCGACGCGGCGTCCAGGACCGTTTGCGAGCAATCGCCCCCGCCCGCTGCGCCGCACGGCGGAACGTCGCGGAACGTCGCGTAATCGTGCTGCTCCCCTGTCGCCGGGTCGAGGACGACGACGCGCGGGTTCGCCGAGCGATCGAGCGCGTACAGAAGCCCGTCGCGGTCGAAGATCAGGCCCTGGATTCCGTGACTGCTGTCCAGCGGCTGACCCTCGAGCACGTATTCCCGGACCAGCTCCCCCTGCGGCGAGTAGGCGAAGATCTTCGACGGCGCATCGGCGTCGCCGTGCATGAGCTGGTTCGTCCCGACGTAGATCCGCCCGTCGGGCCCGATCGCGATCGGCTCCGGCTGTCCCGGCTGGCCGACCCTCGTGAACACCGAGATGTCGAGCGGCTCGCGCGCCGACGCCGGGCCGGCTCCGACGAGCATGAGGACGACGAGCGCGACCCCCATTCGGCACAGGCGCCGGAGACCGGCGGGGGTCGCCATCACGCCGCTCGAGGGGGGATCGTAGGGCTCGAGTCCAGCACCAGCAGGACCCCGACGAGCAAAAGAATCAGAAAGCTCGGGCCAATCAGAAACTGCGAGAGCGGCGTGAGCATCCCGACTCCGATCACGAGTGAGACGACCGCGAGCCAGCGCGGGAGCAGGGCGCGGGTGCGCAATGCC
This sequence comes from uncultured Thermoleophilia bacterium, assembly GCA_963838145.1. Classification (GTDB taxonomy): domain Bacteria; phylum Actinomycetota; class Thermoleophilia; order Solirubrobacterales; family 70-9; genus DASPWW01. Next base: position 54,440 of record CAWIPX010000014.1, on the reverse strand, counting down.
ACGGCGCCCAGCGCGATCGACAGCAGCCCGAGGCCCACGCCGGCCGCATTGAACCCGAGGACATAGGAGATCTCGAACGCGGCCTGCGCGAGCGAATCGGTCAGCTCGCCGTCGGCGGCTCGCAGCGCCGCGACCATGTTGATCGTCTCGGCTCCGAGCCCGGCCGCCGCGCCGAGCAACGCTCCGCCGAAGGCGACATTGGCGAACATCTCGCCCCGGTCCAGCTCGGCCAGAATCGGCCGCACCGCGCTCGCGAAGAAAACGAGACCGGCGATCGAGAGCAGGCTGAGGAGGGCTCCGGCGACGATGCGATCGGAGGCATCGCCGTAGAAATCGAGCAGCTCGTCCGTCGACGCGCCCGGGTCCGGCTGCTCGAACCCCCAGAGCGCGTTGCCCGCGGCGAACACGAGCGCGGTCGCGATCGCGCTCGTACCTGCCCAGCGGCGCTGCGTCGCTGGAGCTGACGTCGCCTCGGCCGACATGCAACCCCCATCCAACCCCATGGCGGAGGGTCAGCGCAATCGCAACCCGCCCATTACCCCCAACGCGATGCGAAAACTGATCGCCTCAGAGCGGGGGCTCCTCGCCCCGCAGCAGCCAGCGCAGCATGTGCAGCGCGACCGTGACCGAGCGATCGCGCACGTCGCTGCGGCGCCCCGGCAGGCGCGGGTCGCGCGCCAGCACCGTCCCATCGGCCAGCTTGGCGCAGAAGCAGACGTAGCCGACGGGCTTGTCCTCGGTCCCGCCGTCGGGCCCCGCGACGCCCGTGATCGCGCACGCGACGTCAGCATCGAAGCGCGCCAGGGCCCCGTCGGCCATCGCCTCGGCGACCTCGGGCGAGACCGCGCCGTGGGCCTCGATCAGCTCCGCCGGCACGCCGAGCAGCTCGGCCTTGGCCTCGTCGGCATATGGGACGACCCCGCCGGCGAAGTACGCCGACGCCCCGGGCGGGTCCGTCAGGCGCGCAGCGAGCAGGCCTCCCGTGCATGACTCCGCGACCCCGATCCGGTGCTCGGCCAGCAGCTCGGCGACCTGCTCGTCGATCGTCTTGCCGCCGACGCTGAAGACATGGGGCTCGTGGCGGGCGACCAGCTCGTCGCTGAGCCGCTGCGCGAGCTCCTCGCTGCCGGGCCGGCTGCGAATGTCGATCACGAGCTCGGCCTTGCGCAGGCAGGTGGTGATCTCGAGCGGCGAGATGTCGGTGTCCTGCTCGATCTCGCGCAGGCTCTTGGCGAGCTCGGACTCGGGGATGCCGAACATGCGGATCTCGTCGAAGCGGTACGGGGGCGTGCGGTCGAGGACCTCGCGCATGACGTCGGTCTCCAGCGCGAGCGGCCACATCGCCTGCAGCTCTCCGGGGGGGCCCGGCAACACGACGATCGCCATCCCGTCGACCGCGACGACCAGCCCGGGCGCCGTTCCGGCGGGGTCGATCGTCGTCGAGCCCTCGGGGACCATCGCCTGCTTTCGGTTAGCGACCCTGACGGCCTCGGGGTCCATGCGGAAGCGGCGCGCGAACCCGCGCAGGATCTCGGCGATCCTCTCCTCCATCTCCTCGTCGAGCACCATCTCGCGGCCCGGCGAACCCTCCGACGACCTCCGCCGTGAGGTCGTCCGCCGTCGGCCCGAGCCCGCCGCTCGTCACGATGAGGTCCATGCCCTGTTCGGCGAAGAAGCGCAGCGCCGAGAGCAGGTCCTCGCGGCGATCGCCGACGGTGAGGATGTTGGCGACCTCGACCCCCAGCTCCTCGAGGCGCTGCGAGACCCAGGGGCCGTTGCGGTCGCTCACGCGTCCGGTGAGCACCTCGGTGCCGGTGACGACGATGCCGGCGCGCACCGGCGAGGCGCCGTTCCCCGTGCTCACGGGCACTCCGGGTCGGTGTCGGGCACCGGCTGGCGCAGCCCGTTCGGGGTCACCTGGTAGGTCACGGGGGAGTCGGACTTGGCCCTGACGGTCTCGCGGCGGCCGTTGATCGTCAGCTCGACCTCTCCGAAGCCGATGCTGACGTCGAACGCGTCGGCCTCGAACCTCTCGTCGTCGCCGGGGCTCAGCACCTGGTTGTCGATGAGCACGGCGCCGCCCTTGTTCACGAGGCAGATCTCGGAGTCGGAGCGCGGCGCCAATTCGAGCTCGACGGTATCGGGCACGTCCTCCTCGGCCTCGGTGGGCTCGGGGCCACCCTCGCCCCCACCCGCGCCGGCGCCGCCCTTGCCGTCGTCCTTCCCGCGCTCGGCCGTGGCCTTCCCATCGCCGCCCTCGTCGTCGGACCCGCCCGAGAGGCCGAGCACGAGCAGCAGCGCGACGAGGCCCGCGATCAGGGCCGCGATCAGCCAGCGGCGGTTGAAGCGCGGGCGCTTGCGGTCCGCGCCGCGGTACTCGGTCAGCACCGTCTCGCCGAGCCCGCCCGCGCGGCTGCGGGGCCTCGAACTCCTCGCGGTAGTCGTCCACGAGCTCCTCGGGGTCGAGGCCCAGCGCCTCGGCGTACGTGCGCAGGAAGCCGCGCACGTAGGCGGGCCCCGGGATGATGTCCCAGTCCTCGTTCTCGAGCGCGCGCAGGTAGCGCGTGCGGATCTTGGTGCGCTCCTCGAGGTCCTGGAGCGTGAGGCCCTGGCGCTCGCGCTCCTCCTTGAGCGCCGCGCCGATGCGCGGATGCGGGTCGCCGCCTTCGGGTGGCATTGGCTCCTATTCTGCCCCGCGGCCCCGGGGACGGTGTGGACGGCGCGTTGCCGCTGGGCTCAGTCGCCCGCCGGGGCGCCGTCGCCGACCGGCTCGAGCTCGGCCTCCTCGGCCGCTCCCCCGTCGCCGCCGCCCTTGAGCTGGCCGAGCACGCGCGACAGCTCGCCCTCGGAAACCAGCACCTGGCGCGGCTTCGAGCCCTCGTAGCCCGAGATCACGCCGCGGCGCTCGAGCATGTCGATCAGGCGCCCCGCGCGCGTGTAGCCGACGCGCAGGCGGCGCTGGACCATCGAGACCGAAGCCGTCTGGGTCTGGACGACGAGCCGCACCGCGTCGGCGAGCAGGTCGTCCTGGTCGGGCGAGTGGTCGCGCTCGGTCTCCTCCTCGGCCTCGGCGCGCGACTCGAGCAGCTCCTCGGCGAAGTCGGGCTCGCCCTGGCGCGACCAGTGCTTCGTGATCTTGGCGATCTCGTCCTCGGTCACGAAGGCGCCCTGGATGCGCTGCATCTTCGAGGTGCCGGCGGGCCGGAAGAGCATGTCGCCCTGGCCGAGCAGCGTCTCCGCGCCGCCCTGGTCGAGGATCACGCGCGAGTCCACCTGGGAGGCGACCGCGAACGCGATCCGCGCCGGGATGTTGACCTTGATCGTGCCCGTGATGACGTCGGTGGAGGGGCGCTGCGTCGCGAGCACGAGGTGGATGCCGACGGCGCGCGACTTCTGCGCCAGGCGGATGATCGAGTCCTCGACCTCGGCCGGCGCGACCATCATCAGGTCGGCGAGCTCGTCGATCACGCAGAGGATGTGCGGCAGCGGCGCCTGGCGCGAGCGCTTGCGGATCGCGTTGAGCTCGGCGAGGTTGCGCGCCCGGGCCTCGCTCATCACCTGGTAGCGGCTCTCCATCTCGCCGATCAGGTTCGCGAGCACGTTCGCGGCCAGCCGCGGCGCGGTCACCACCGGCGTCAGCAGGTGCGGGACGTGCTCGTAGTGGTTGAGCTCGACGCGCTTGGGATCGACGAGGACGAGGCGCAGCTCGTTGGGCGAGGCGTGGAGCAGGAGCGACGACAGGATCGCGTTGATGCAGCCCGACTTGCCCGAGCCGGTCGTGCCGGCGACGAGCACGTGCGGCATCTTCGAGAGGTCGGTCCAGACGGCGTGGCCGGCGATGTCCTTGCCGAGCCAGCCGACGAGCGGCGACGAGCCCTTGGGGCGGCCCTGGTAGATGTCGCCGAGGCGCACGAGCTTGCGGCGCTGGTTGGGCACCTCGACGCCGACCGCCTGCTTGCCGGGGATCGGGGCGAGGATGCGGATGTCGGTCGAGGCGAGCGCGTAGGCGAGGTCGTCCTTGAGCTGGGTGACCTTCGAGACCTTGGTGCCCGGGCGCGAGGCGCAGCTCGAAGCGGCTGACGTGCGGCCCGATGACGGTGCCCGACGATGTCGGCCTCGACGCCGAACGACGCGAGCGCGGCGATCAGCACCTTGCCGACGTTCTCGAGCCCGCGCGTGTCGGGGGCCTGGTCGGCGCCGCCCTTCTCGAGCAGCTTCGGCGTCGGCGGGCTGTAGTCGATCTCGTCGGACTCGGTGACCCTGGTGCGGCGCTCGCCCATCGGCGTGCGCGCGACCTCGATCTCCTCCGGCGGCTCGGGCGGGCGCGTCGGGCTCCTCGGCGTCGTCGTCGCTCGACGGCGCGTTCGACGCTCTGGTCGAAGCTCATCGCCTCCGGCTCGCCGTCGCCCTCGCGGCCGCCGCCGCTCGGCGGCCGTGATCGCGAGCGTGTCCACCTCGTGGCCGTCGTCGCCCTCGGCGGTCGAGCAGGTCGGTCTCGAAGGGCTCGGTGGCGTTCGCCTCGGTGAGGACGCGGCCCTCCTCGGTCGCCGCCGCGCGCCTCGCGCGCGGCGCGCGCGAGCTCGGTCGCGGCGCCTCCGGCGCGCCGCACCGCCGCGCGCCGCGGCCGGCGATCGCCGAGACGGTCGTCCCGCTCAGCAGCAGCAGGCCGGTGACGAACAGCAGCACGGCGAGGATGTGGGCGCCGGGACGCTGGAAGAGCGTCGTCGACCGCCCAGTAGAGCGTCTCGCCCACGGCGCCGCCGTGCTCGGTGAAGAAGTCGGGGTCGAAGTAGTCGTGGCGGCGCGGGCGCTCGGGGCCGAGCCCCGCGGTCTGCGACGCGTAGGCGAGGAGCAGCGCCGGCGAGCACGCAGACGCGCCCGGCGTTGAAGGCGCTCGGAGACGGGATGAAGGGCCGCAGCAGCAGCGCGACGCCGATGCCGGCGAGGACGATCGGGACGAGGCAGGCGACCGCGCCCGCGACGTAGGCGAGCGCCGGTGTCGGCCGCGGAGCCGACGCGCCCGCCGTCCCAGCCCGCGAAGAGGACGACCGCCGAGATAGGTGCGCCGACGCGATCAGCACGAGGCCGATCACGTCGAGGTGGCGCTGCTCGAGCCCGCTCGGCGCCGCCGGCGCCACGACGCGGCGCGCGCGCTTGCGCGACCGCGGCTTGCGCGCGCGGCGCCTTCGCGGCGGAACCGCGTGAGCGCGCCGTGCCGGACGCGCGGCTGCGGGACTTGCGCTTCTTCGCCATCTGAGTAGCGGATTCGACGCCGCGGGCGTCACCCCTGCGCGCGACGCCGGGCACGACCGCGCGCCGTAAATGTCGCCTAAATAACGGCCGTCGGGCGCCCGGCCTGGCTCTACCCTTGAACATGGTGCTCTCCACGGAGACGTCAACAGGCCGCGTGCTCGTCGTCGAGGACGACGCCGAGATCGCCGACGTGCTGCGCCGCTCGCTGCGCCAGGAGGGCCACGAGGTGCGCACGGCCGCCGACGGCGTGGAGGCGCTCGACGCCGCCGAGGAGTTCGTCCCCGACCTCGTCGTGCTCGACCTCGGCCTGCCGCGGCTCGACGGCGTCGAGGTCTGCCGCCGGCTGCGCTCCGAGAGCGACGTCCCGATCCTGATCCTCACCGCGCGCTCCGACACCGAGGACCGCGTCGAGGGCCTCGACAGCGGCGCCGACGACTACCTCGTCAAGCCGTTCGAGCGCACGGAGCTGCTCGCCCGCATCCGGGCGCTGATGCGCCGGCGCCCGCCGCGCGGCAGCGCCTCAGCTCACGGTCGGCGACCTGCGCCTCAACCCCGACACGCGCGAGGTCGTCCGCGGCGAGCGCCCGATCGAGCTGACCGACCGCGAGTTCGAGCTGCTCGAGTACCTGATGCGAAACGAGCGCCTCGTCGTCTCGCGCGAGCGCCTGCTCGAGGAGGTCTGGGGCTACGACCCGATGGCGATCACGAACACGATCGACGTCTTCGTCTCCAACCTCCGGCGCAAGCTCGAGGAGGGCGGCGAGCCGCGGATCCTGCACACCAAGCGCGGCGCGGGGTACGTCGTAAAGGCCTGACGATGGTCGGTGGGCGCGCGGCCCGAGCCGTGCGGCGAAATCTGACGCGGCCCAGCCGCTGGCCGGTCACGTGGCGGCTCGCCGCCGTCTCCGCGGCGCTGACGTTCGCTGATCCTCGTCGTCTTCGCGCTGATCGTCGGCCGCCTGGTCGCCGACCGCCTGACGGACGACTTCCACGACGACCTGCAGACGTCGGCCAACGCGCTGGCGTTCGAGATCCAGGCCTCGGCGACGCGGCCATCGGCGCGCGGCGCCCGAACCTCGACGAGGTCGCGATGGCCGACCGCGCCGAGGCGCGCGTCGTCGACGAGGACGGCGAGCCGATGATCGAGACCGGCGGCTGCGCCCGACCTCGGTCCCCCCGAGCCCGGGCATCGACGAGGTCGGCGACATGCTCGTGGCGAGCGCCCCGGTGACCACGAGCCAGCTCGGCGTCCCGGCGGTCTACGTCCAGTACGCCCGCAACCGCAGCGACCTCGACTCGACGATCGGCCGCCTGTGGCTCTTCCTCGCCGCCGGCGTGCTCGCCGGCACCGCTGCTGGCGGCCCTCGCGGGGATGGTCGTCGCGCGCCGCGCGATGCGCCCGATCGCCGCGCTGACCGCGCCGCGCGCGAGATCGCCGCGACGCGCGACCCCTCGCGCCGCGTGCCCCGCGCCCGTCACCGACGACGAGGTCGGCGAGCTCGCGCGCGACGCTCGACCAGATGCTTCGCGCGCTCGACGACGCGCGCACCGAGCGCGAGCAGGCGATGCAGGCGCCAGCGCGACTTCGTCGCCGACGCCTCGCACGAGCTGCGCACGCCGCTGACGAGCACGCTCGCCAACCTCGAGCTGCTCCAGGAGTCGCTCGAGCGCGTCGGGCCGCAGCGACGACGCGGAGGCGATCGGCCTCGGCGCTGCGCTCCTCGCGGCGCATGAGCCGGCTCGTCTCCGACCTGCTGCTGCTCGCGCGCGCCGACGCCGGCCGCGCCGGCGCGCGCATCGAGTGCGACCTCGCCGCGATCGCCGCCGCGGCGGTCGACGAGGTCGAGCCCGTCGCCGGCGATCACGAGCTGAGCGCTCGACGGCGACGAGACGGTGCCGGTCGATGGCAACCCCGACGAGCTTCACCGCATGGTCGTCAACCTGCTCGACAACGCGTTGATCCACACGCCGCCGACGACGCCGGTCGCGGTCCGCGTCACGCAGCGAGGGCGACGAGCGGTGCTCGTCGTCGAGGACGACGGCCCCGGGTTCCCCGAGGACCTGCGCGACCAGGTCTTCGGGCGCTTCGTGCGCGGCAGCGGCCCCGCCGACCGCGCGCCGGGCGGCGGGACCGGCCTCGGGCTCGCGATCGTGCGCTCGGTCGCCGGCGCCCACGGCGGCTCGGTCGAGGCCGGCGATCGCGGACTCCGGAGGGGCGAGGTTCACCGTCCGCATGCCGCTCGGCGAGCGCTCCGAGCGGCCCGAGAGCGGCGCGAGTTTAGGCGCGCGCGCGCCCGGGTAGCTTGTATGTCACGGCCGGCTTCGCACCGGCCTATTCGACTTGTAAGGAGGCTCAGATGCCCGCCACCACAGACGCCCGCGGAATCCTCTCCGAGGACAACGCCGAGAAGCGCGAGGAGATCATCGAGATGCTCAAGCGCGCCTACTGGATGGAGATCGAGACGGTGATGAGCTACATCGCGAACTCGGTCAACCCCGACGGCGTCCGCGCCCAGGAGATCAAGGAGTCGCTCGAGGAGGACATCCAGGAGGAGCTCGGCCACGCGCCAGCGCTTCGCCGAGCGCATCAAGGAGCTCTACGGCGTGGTCCCCGGCTCGCTGGAGTTCGAGGCCGAGCAGACCTACCTCCAGCCGCCCGAGCACCAGACCGACGTCGTGCACGTGATCCGCGGCGTGATCGAGGCCGAGAACGGCGCGATCGACCACTACAACAAGATCATCGAGGCGACCGAGGGATTCGACCCGGTCACCAACGACATGGTGATCGAGGTCCTCCACGACGAGGAGGGCCACCGCCGCCTCTTCGAGGGCTTCCTGCGCGAGTACGAGGCCGAGGGCCTAGCGCTCCGGCCGGAACCTTATTCGAGACTCGCTTAAGGAAGCCTTTAGCGAGTCTTCCTAGTCTGCGGTGGCAGGACGAGACACGCGCCTCGCCGCGGCCACCTCCCCCCTATCGGGCCCGGCGGGCGCAATTTGGCCAACTGAGCCAACGGCCCGCCGGGATCCCCCTCCCTGATCCCGGCGGGCCACTCTTAGCGTTGCCTTCGTTCCGGCGGCCGGCGTCGGCTACTCGAATGCTCGAACTCCTCGAGCTGCGCCGAGCTCGTAGTGGGGGCCGCCCTTCGACCCGATCGTGCAGAGCATCGGCGTAGGCGCCGGGCTCGAGCGGCCGCTCGACCTCGATCGGCTTGCCGTCCTCGCCGGGCGGCGCGAAGCTCTGGCCGATCTCCTCGGCGGTGCCCTCCTCGCCCTCGGCCTCGATCGCTTCCTCGAGCGTGTAGCCCTCGTTGATCTTGGCGAAGATCAGGGCGTGCTCCTCGGTCGCCGTCGTTCTGGAACGTCGACCTCGGTCGTGTCCGCGGTCGGCGTCGCCGACAGCTCGAAGCTGTACTCGGCCGCCTCGACGTCGTCGCTGGCAGTGACCGCAACCGTCTCCGCGCCTCGGTCGACGCCTCGGTCGTCGGTGGCCGCGCTCGTCGGTCGAGGCGCTGTCGCTCAGTCGTCGTCGCCGCAGGCGACGACATCCATCCTCGAGCGCCAGGACCGCGAGCGAGCACAGCAATAGCTTCAGGTTCCTCAAGAACGGCGCCTGTCGTTCGTGACGTCGGCCATGCGACGCCGCTACTCGATCGTGAACTCCTCGAGCTGGCCGAGCTCGTAGTGCGGCTCGCCCTGGTACGGGATCGGGCAGAGCGATCGCTAGTCGCCGGGCTCGAGCGGCTTCTTGATCTCGATCGGCTTGGCGTCCTCGCCGGGTTCGCGAAGCTGAAGTCGATGTTCTCGGCCGTGCCCTTCTCGCCCTCGGCCTTGATCGCGTCTTCGAGCGTGTAGCCCTCGTTGATCTTGGCGAAGATCAGCTCGTGGGCCTCCTCGCCGGTCGTTCGTGAAGGTGACCTCCTTGGTCTCCGCGGTCGGCGTCGCCGACAGGTCGAAGCGTAGTCGCCGCCTCGACGTCACGGTCGTCGGCGCTCGCCGACGCCTCGGTGTCGTCGCAGCGCTCGTCGGTCGAGGCGCTGTCCTCGTCGTCGTCGCCGCAGCGGCGACGCCCACGAGCGCCAGCGACCGCCCAGCGAGGCACAGAAGCAGCTCTCCTGCTCTTCAAGATGTCCCTCCCTTGTTCCTTTGGTCATTCGGGGCGACGCCCCATCCCGCCGGGCGGCAATCCTACGGGCGGCGTCGGCTCAGACCTCGACGACCACCGGCAGCACCATCGGGCGCCGGCGCAGCCGCTTGTAGACGAACTCGGCGACGTCGTCGTGGAGGTCCTGCCGCAGCAGCGCGGCCTCGCGGACCTTGTTGTCGAGCGGCTCCTCGAGCGAGTGCTCGACGACGTCCTTGAGCTCCTCGAGGAGCCGTCGGATCCTCGTCGTCGCGGAAGGGCACGCCGCGGAAGATGACCTCGGGTCGGCGACCGAGCTCGCCGTCCTCGAAGGAGACCGTCGCGACGACGATCACGACGCCGTCGGCCGACAGCGTGCGGCGGTCGCGCAGCGCGGCGTCGTCGGGCTCGCCGATCTCGACGCCGTCGACGAAGATCATCCCGGCGCCGACGTCGTCGCCGAAGCGCGCGTCGCCGCGCTCGTCGATCTCGAGCGGCGAGGCCGTTGCGGCCCTGGAAGATCCGCTCGGGCTCGATCCCGACCGACTCGGCGAGCTCGGCGTGCAGCCGCAGCCGCTTGTGGTCGCCGTGGATCGGGCAGCACGTAGCGCGGCTTGGTCAGGTTGAGCATCAGCTTCATCTCCTCCTGGCAGCCGTGGCCGGAGGCGTGGATCGGCGCGTCGGCGGCGGTGATCACCCGGGCGCCGATCTCGAAGATCCGGTCGATCGTCTCGTTGACCGAGCGCTCGTTGCCGGGGACGGGCGTCGCCGAGAAGACCACCGTGTCGCCGGAGTGCAGCTCGACGTCGCGATGGTCGCCGTGCGCCATCCGCCGCAGCGCCGAGAGCGGCTCGCCCTGGCTGCCGGTCGAGATCGCGATCACCTTGCTCGTCGGGATAGTCCTCGATCTCCCGCGGCTGGATCAGCATGCCGTCGGGCGCGTGCGGCGATCCCGAGGTTGGAGGCGATGTTGAAGTTCTTGCGCATCGAGCGGCCGACGAGCGCGACCTTGCGGTCGAGCTGCGCGGCGGCGTCGATCACCTGCTGGACGCGGTGGACGTTGGAGGCGAAGCAGGTGACGATGATCCGGCCCTCGCAGCGCCCGAACGTCTCCAGCAGCGCCGGCCCGACGCTCGACTCCGACGGCGCGACGCCCGGGCGGTCGGCGTTGGTCGAGTCGCCGCAGAGGCAGAGCAGGCCCTCGCGGCCGAGCTCGGCGAGCCGCGCGAAGTCGGCCGGGCTGCCGTCGACCGGCGTCTGGTCGAACTTGTAGTCGCCGGTGACCAGCACCGTGCCGAGCGTCGGTGTGGATCGCGACCGCGCAGGCGTCGGGGATCGAGTGCGACATGTGGATCATCTCGATCCCGAACGGCCCCGCCTTCTCGATCTCCCCCGGCTCGAGGACGTCGAGCGGCACGTCGCGGAGCTTGTGCTCCTCGATCTTCGAGCGCACCATGCCGATCGTCAGCCGCGCCGCCGTAGATCGCCGGCGGGATGCCCGATCTCGCGCAGGACGTAGGGCAGCGCGCCGACGTGGTCCTCGTGGCCGTGGGTGAGGACGATCGCCTCGATGTCGTCGGCGCGCTCGCGCAGGTAGTCGAAGTCGGGCAGCACGAGGTCGATCCCGAGCATCTCCGCGGTCGGGAACATCAGCCCGGTGTCGACGACGACGATCCGGCCGTCGTGCTCGACGACGGTCATGTTCTTGCCGATCTCGCCGAGCCCGCCGAGCGGCAGGATCCGCAGCTGTGCCCGCGCGAGGCCTATGCGGCGCTCGCCGGCGAGCAGGCCGCGGCGCTCGAGCGCGGCGCGCACGACGGCGCGCTGCTCCTCGTCGGCCGGCACCATCGGCAGCCGCAGTGCGCCGCCGATCACGCCCAGCATCTCGAGCGCCGGCCTTGACCGGCATCGGGTTCGTGGTCACGCCCAGCGCCTCGTAGAGCGGCTGGAGCGTCGCGTCGATCTCGCGGGCCCGCGTCGGGCTCGCCGGCCGCGACGCGGCGTCGTAGATCTCGCGCATCTGCGGGCCGACGAGGTGCGAGGCGACGAGGATCCCGCCGGTGCCCCCGATCTCGAGGCAGCGCAGGAAGACGTTGTCGTTGCCGGCGAGCACGTCGAGGCCCTCGATCGGCCCGAGCTCGTCGTTGTTGGCCTGCTTGACGGCGACGACGTTGTGGATCTCGCGCGCCAGCTCGGCGAGGAACGTCGGGCGGCGAGGTTGATCACGCGTGCGCGAGGGGATGTTGTAGAGCACGATCGGCGTCTAGCCGGCGGCCGCGGCGACGGCCTCGAAGTGCGCGCGCAGGCCGGCCGGGTTGGGCTTGTTGTAGTACGGCGTGACGACGAGCATCGCGTCGGCGCCCGGCCTCGTCCGGCGCTCGCGTCAGCTCGACCGAGTGGCGCGGTGTCGTTGGAGCCCGTGCCGCAGATCACCGTCGCGTCGTCGCCGACCTCGGCCCGCACGGCCCGAGCAGCTCGATCTTCTCGTCGTCGTCGAGCGTCGGCGACTCGCCGGTCGTGCCGGCGACGACGAGCCCGTGCGAGCCGTTGCTCGACCAGGTAGCGCGCCAGCGCGCCGCGCGGCGGCGTGGTCGAGCTCGCCGTCGTCGTCGAACGGGGTCACCATCGCGGTGAGGACGCCGCGATGCGCCGTCGGCCAGTGTGCGATCGGGCTCAGCCCTCAGGCCGGCGAACACGGGCGGGGTGCGGTCGGCCCACGGGCGCGCCTGCTCGAGCTGCGCGGCGACCCGGATCAGCACGTCCTCGCGGCCGAACGGGGCGACGAGCTGGACGCCGACCGGCAGCCCTCGTCGCTCCAGTGCAGCGGCAGCGAGATCGCCGGCTGGCCGGTGACGTTGAACAGCGCGGTGAACGGCGCCGACGGTGAACGCGCGCTCGAAGGCCTCGCAGCGGGTCGTCGCCCGAGTCGTCGAAGGTGCCGAGCGGCGGCGGCGGCTCGGCCATCGTCGGCGTCAGCAGCAGGTCGTGGCCGCCGCTCGAGCCAGCCGGCGATCATGCGGCTCATCGTCTGGTGCTGGCCGACAGCCGCCGAGGTAGTCGCCGGCGCGGTGCGCTGCGTGCCGTTCTCGGCCAGCGCCCAGCGTCAGCGGCTCGACGTCGTCCTGCGCCGAGCTCGCGGCCGAGCGAGCGTCCCGAGCTGCAGCCAGCGTCGCGGCCTGTCCGGCCGCCCAGCGCGTCAGGAAGGTGCTCCTGGAGGTCGAATCCCGTCGAGGCCGGCGGGCGCGTCCTCGGTCGACCTCGTGGCCGAGCGACTCGAGCAGCTTCGCCGCGTCCTCGCAGCCGCCGTCGACGACACTCGGGATCGGCCTCGACGTCCGGCGAGCGGCTGCGTCGTGAGCGCCGATGCGCAGCGGCCCGGGCTCGGCGCTCGAGCTCCTCGGCGTAGGGGCGCGCGGGCGGCGGGCGCCGACGTAGGGGTCGCCCGGAGCCGGGCCCGTGGACGGCGTCGAGGATCGCGGCGGTGTCGCGCACGCTGCGCGACACGACGAGCTCGCAGCCGTCAGCCCCGAGATGTTGTCGCCGATGCATCGGGCCCTCGGAGATGCGCTGGCGGGTCGGCTTGAGGCCCGACGAGCCCGCAGGCCGCTGGCCGGGATGCGGATCGAGCCGCCGCCGTCGTTGGCGTGCGCGATCGGCACCATGCCCGACGCGACGGCCGCCGCGGAGCCGCCGCTCGAGCCGCCGGCGGTGCGCTCGAGGTCCCAGGGGTTGCGCGTCGGCGCCGTAGGCGTCCGGCTCGGTCGTCGGCAGGATGCCCAGCTCGGGCAGTGTTGGTCTTGCCGATCGTGACGAAGCCCGCGTGCGCGGAAGCGCTGGGCGAGGTAGGTGTCGAACGGCGCCCGGAAGTCGGCGTCCTTGAGCGCCTGCATGCCGATATGAAGCGGCTGGCCCGCGAAGGCGGCGCCCGAGGTCCTTGAGCAGGAACGGAACGCCCGGTGAACGGCCCGTCGGGCAGCTCGCCGCCGCGCCGCCGCGCGACCCTCGTCGAAGAGCGGATGGATGACGGCGTTGAGCTGCGGGGTTGAGCTCCTCGATGCGCGCGATCGCGGCCTCGACGAGCTCCGCGGCGCTCGCCTCGCCGCTGCGCACGAGCTCGGCCTGGGCGGTGGCGTCGAGCCGCGCAAGCTCGGTCTTCAGCTCGGTCATCGCCCGTCCGGACCCTAGCGGCTCGCAACCAGTACGACAGCCGTCGACCAGGCGCGCGAGGAGGCTGTGAGCTAAGCCTCGTGCTCGCGGCTCGAACCAACTGAACGTCAACGTTCTCCGACAGGTACCCCGCAGCCTCGCCTTCTACCAGCACGCTGTTGCTGATCGTCGAGCCGCTCGAATTATCATCTATGGAATCGGCGCCCGGCTCGGCGACGTCGGACATCTTCGACGGCGAGCCGTGCTTCTTCATCAACAAGCTCTACACCCTCGGCTGGGAGCTGATCATCCTCGGCGTGAACCAGCTGACGTCAGCCTTCTCGCTGCTCGCCGGCACGCCTGGGGACGCTTCATCCACATCGTCAGCGGCAGCCTCGGCGCGATCACCGCGCTGCTGTCGATCGGCGGCGCCTACCCGTGGTGGTCGCTGGGGATCTTCTTCCTCTGCATCTACGTCGTGCACGGCATCATCGTGTTCGGCCAGGACGACAGGGTCGCCGGAGTCTGCGCAGACGGTCTCGTGGGCTCGCCCACCTGGGCCGGCCCCGCCAGCTCGCCTCAGAGCCCGAGCCCGCGCACGCCGGGCTCGTTCCAGCCCAGGTGGTGGGCGATCTCGTGGCGCACGGTGCGCTCGACCTGCGCCCGCAGCAGCTCGGGGTCATGGCCGAAGTCGCGCTCGAGCGTGTCCTGGTAGATGACGATGCGGTCGGGGTAGCTGTCGCGGGCGATCGTCCCGCCGATGTAGTGGCCGTAGGCGCCGTGCTCGTGGCCGCGGTTCGAGACCACGACCGGCGTGTGCTCGAGCACCTCGTGGAACCCCTCCGGCAGCTCGTCCAGCGCCTGGATGACGAGCTCGTCGAACTCGCTCGGCGGATCGTCGGGCGGCGGCAGCGCGGCCAGCGCCTCGCTGCGGTCGACCAGGCGCCGGAACTCGGGCTCGGGCATCTCGTGGCCGATCAGCATCACCGTCACCCAGGCCGTGACGAGCACGATCGCGACGGCGACGACGAGCAGGACCAGCAGGTCGCCGAGCCCGCCGAGCGACGGCGGGTTGAGCAGCAGCAGGAGGACGCCGGCGAAGAAGGCGGCTCCCGCGGCCGCGCGCAGCGATGGGCCGAGTGCGTCCTTCACCGAATGAGGTTAGGGCGCGCCGGCGGATGTCCGCGGAGGGCCCCGCGTGCGAGGCCCTTCGTGCAGCCTCTGGCGCTACTTGACGACGCCGATCACGTGGCCCTCGGGGTCGGTGAAGAGGCCGATCGTGATGCCGATTCGCCCATCTCCTCCGGGCCCATCATCCGCGTCCCGCCGAGGCTCTCGGCCTTGGCCAGCGCGGCTTCGACGTCGTCGACCTCGACGTAGAAGGTGACGTGGCCGTCATAGCCCTCGGGCCCGGTCCCGACGCCGCCGCCGATCCCGACGCCGTCGTCGTTGGTGTTGTCCTCGCGGTTGCCGTCGGGCGGCGTGACCGCGTAGTTCGTCGGCCCCATCGGGTCGCCGAACTCCCACTCGAACATCTCGGAGTAGAACTCGCGCAGCTTCGGGCCGTCCTTGCCGACGACCTCGAAGTGAACGACCGCCTTTCCCATCCTGTCTCCTTTCGTGCCCGCTCTTGGGCGCATTGTCTGCTTCTGTCACTTGGACCGCGTTGCGACCCGAACTCATCGCCACCGGATCGGCTCGTGGCCTAGTGTCCATGTGGCGATGAGCGAGCCCGAGCCCACGATCGACCTCGATCGCGCCCGCGAGCGGCTGCGCGAGGAGCGCGAGCGGATCGAGAACGCCCTTGCCGACCTCGAGCGCGTGATCGCCGGCGAGAAAGAGGACATCGTCGATGTCGAGACGGCCCCCGAGGACGATGGCGAGACGATCGAGGACACGGCCGTGGACAGTGCCCTTGCCGCGCAGCTGCGGGCCGAGCTCGAGGCGCTGGAGCGAGCCGAGAAACGCCTCGAGGAGGGCACCTACGGGCTCTCGGTCGAAAGCGGCGAGCCGATCCGCGCCGAGCGCCTCGAGGCGGTCCCATGGGCGGAGCGCACCGCCGAAGAGCAGGAGCGCTTCGAGCGCACCGCGGACGGACGCTCGAGCCGCTCGGCTCAGAGCAGCTTCTCGAGCCCGACCGTGAACGGCTCGGGCAGCTCGCCCACGCGGCGCACGGCGAGCAGCACGCCGGGCATGAACGAGTGGCGGTCGATCGAGTCGTGGCGGATCGTCAGCGTCTCCCCCACTCCGCCGAAGATGACCTCCTGGTGCGCGACCAGGCCCGGCAGGCGCACCGAGTGGATCGGCTCGTGGACGTTGCCGCCGGCGTCGGCGATCAGGCCGGCGGTGCGCTTCGCGGTCCCCGAGGGCGCGTCCTTCTTGGCGTCGTGGTGCAGCTCGACGATCTCGGCCTCGGGCATGTGCTCGGCCGCCTGGCGCGCGAACTGCATCATCAGCACGGCGCCGATCGCGAAGTTCGGAGCCACGAAGCAGCGCGCTCCGTCGGGCGCCCCCTCGGCGGCCGAGCGCAGCTCGTCGAGGTCGAAGCCGGTCGTGCCGACGACGGCGTGCGTCCCGCTCGCCAGCGTCTCGCGCACGTTGTCCCGCGCCGTGTCGGGCGTCGTGAAGTCGACGACGACGTCGGCGCCGCCGAGCACGTCGGCCAGCGCCGTCCCCAGCTCGGGGTCGGCGCGGCCGGCCAGCTCCATGTCGTCGGCGCCGTCGACCGCCTCACAGACGGTCTGCCCCATCCTCCCCGCCGCGCCCGAGACCGCGACGCGGATCATGCCGCTGCGGCGAGGGCTTCGCTGACGCTCGGCAGGGCGGCGCGGAAGCGCTCCTCGCTCGGGCCGATCGCGGCCGCCGAGAGCCCCGCGGGGTCGTAGAGCTCGGTGGCGAGCGCCGCGAGATCGTCGAGCGTGACCTCCTCGACGCGCGCGAGCATCTCGTCGAGCGACAGCACGGGACGTCGAACAGGGTCGAGCGCGAGATCCGCGACATTCGCGCCGCGGTCGACTCGAGGCCCAGCACCATGCGGCCCTTGACGTGCTCCTTGGCGCGCTCCAGCTCCTCGGCGGTGACGCCCTCGGAGCGCAGCTTTGCGAGCTCCTCGCCGATGATCGAGCAGGCCTCGTCGACGTTGTCCTCGCGCGTGCCGACGTACATCGCGACCATCCCGCAGCCGACGTACGCCTCGGTGTAGGAGCCGACCGAGTAGGCGAGCCCGCGCTTCTCGCGGATCTCGCGGAACAGCCGCGACGAGGTCGAGCCGCCGAAGATCGCGTCGAGCAGGGCGAGCTGGAAGCGGCGCTCGTCGCCGCGCGAGATCCCAGGGCCGCCGAAGCAGATGTGGTACTGCTCGGTCTCCTTGACGTAGAAGCCGAAGCGCGGCTCGGCCGGCGGGCGGGCGCCGTCGTGCTGCGGCGCGGCCTCGGCGGGCGGCGAGACATGGCGCTGGGCGAGCTCGACGATGTGGGCGTGGTCGAGGTGCCCGGCCGCGCCGACGACGATGTTGGGCGCGGTGTAGTGCGAGCGGTGGTAGTCGGACAGCTCGGGGATCGGGATCGTCGCGATCACGTTCGACTGGCCGAGGACGCGGCGCCCCAGCGGGTGGTCGCCGAACACCGCCTCGCCGAGCACGTCGTGGACGCGGTCCTGGGGCTCGTCCTCGTACATCGCGATCTCCTCGAGCACGACCTCGCGCTCGGAGTCGATCTCGGCGTAGGTCGGCCCGAGCAGCATCTGGGACAGGACCTCGAAGGCGCGATCGGTGTGGGCGTCGAGGAAGCGCGCGTGCAGGTGCGTCGACTCCTTGCTCGTCGCGGCGTTCACCGACGCCCCGAGCCCGTCGAAGATCTCCGAGATCTCGATCGCGGAGTGCTCCTCGGTGCCCTTGAAGAGCATGTGCTCGAGGAAGTGCGAGGCGCCGGCCTGCGCCGGCTCCTCGTCGCGCGAGCCCGTGCGCACCCAGAGCCCGAGCGCGACCGAGCGCACCGAGGGCACGGCCTCGGTGATGACGCGAAGTCCGCCCGGCAGCTCGGTCAGCTCGACGCCGGACGGCAGGTCGCCGCCGGCGTCACCGTTCTGCCGCGCCGGGGTCAATCCCGTCGCGCTCGCGGCCGCCCTCGCGGCCTCGACCGCCGCGGTCGCGGCCTCGCCCGCCGCGGTCGCGGCCACCACGGCCGCCGCGATCACGACCGCCGTCGCGACGGGGGCCGCGGTCGCCGCTGCCGACGGTAGCCAGCTCGGAGGCGTCCTTGCCCTCGACGTCGGGGTCGGCGGAGAGCCGCAGGCCGATGCGCCCGCGCTCCTTGTCGACCTCGACGACGGTGACGTCGATCTCGTCGCCGGAGCTGAGCACGTCCTCGACCGTGTCGACCCGCTCGCCGGGCTTGACGTTCGAGATGTGCAGCAGGCCGTCGGTGCCCTTCGTCAGCTCGACGAAGGCGCCGAAGGTCGTCGTCTTGACGACCTTGCCCTTCTCGTAGCGGTCGCCGACCTCGGCCTCGCGCGTCATCGAGTCGATGCGGTCGATGACGCCCTGGACGAGCGCGCCGCTCGGCGCGTAGACGCGGACGGTGCCGTCGTCGTCGATGTCGATCTCGGCGTCGAACTCCTCCTGCATGCCGCGGATCGTCTCGCCGCCCTTGCCGATGACGGCCCCGATCTTCTCGGGGTCGATCTTGATCGACTCGATCGCCGGCGCGTACTCGGAGAGCTTCTCGCGCGGGCCGTCGATCGTCTCGGCCATCTTGTCGAGGATGAACATCCGGCCCTTGTTGGCCTGCTCGAGGGCGTCCTTGAGGATCTCGGAGGTGACGCCGGTGATCTTGATGTCCATCTGCAGGGCGGTGATCCCGTCCCGCGAGCCGGCGACCTTGAAGTCCATGTCGCCGAGGTGGTCCTCGACGCCGGCGATGTCGGTCAGCACGACGTAGTCGTCGCCCTCCTTGATCAGGCCCATCGCGACTCCGGCGACCGCCGTGGTGACGGGAACGCCGGCGGCCTGGAGCGCCATCGAGGACGCGCAGACCGAGCCCATCGACGACGAGCCGTTGGACTCGAGCGTGTCGGAGACGACGCGGATGACGTAGGGGAACTCCTCCTCGTCGGGGATCGTCGGCTCGAGCGCGCGCTCGGCGAGCGCGCCGTGGCCGATGTCGCGGCGCTTGGGTCCGCGCATGAAGCCGGCCTCCCCGACCGAGAACGGCGGGAAGTTGTAGTGGTGCCAGAAGCGCTTGGTCTCCTGGAGGCCGAGGTTGTCGACCTTCATGTCCATGCGCGTCGTGCCGAGCGCGACCGTGGACAGGATCTGGGTCTCGCCGCGCGTGAACAGCGCCGAGCCGTGGGCCCGGGGAGCGACGTCGACCTCGGTCTCGATCGGCCGGATCTCGTCGGTCGCGCGGCCGTCGGGCCGCTTCTTGTCGACCGCGATCCGGCGCCGGATGATGTCCTTCTCGAGCTTCGCGAACGCGCGGGTGACCTCGGGCGCCTTCTCCGGGTCGACCTCGCCCTCGCCCTCGACGCGGCGGCGAGCTCGGCCAGGGCCTCCTCCTCGACCGCGTCGATCGCGTCCTGGCGCGCCAGCTTCTCGGCCACCTGGGTCGCCTCGTCGAGCTTCGCGCCGTACTTCTCGGCGATCGCGCCGAGCACGGTCTCGTCGACCTCGGGGACCTCGACCTCGATCTTGTCCTTGCCGGCCTTGCCGCGCAGCTCCTCCATCGCCGAGATCAGGGTCTTGATCTCGCTGTGGGCGATGTCGAGCGCGTCGAGCACCTCGGCCTCGCTGACGCCGTCGGCGCCGCACTCGACCATCAGGATCGCCTCGTCGGAGCCGGAGACGATCAGGTCCATCTCGAGGTCCTCGAGCGACTCCTCCTCGGGGTTGACGACGAAGTCGCCGTCGAGCTTGCCGATCCGCACCGCGCCGACGTACTTCTGCACCGGGATCGGGGAGATCGCGAGCGCCGCGGAGGCGCCGTTCATCGCCAGGATGTCGTAGGGGTGGACGTGGTCCACCGACATCGGCTGGCAGACGATCTGCGTCTCGTAGTGCCAGCCCTTGGGGAACAGGGGCCGCACGGGACGGTCGATCATGCGCGCGGTAAGTGTCGCCTTCTCGCCCGCGCGGGCCTCGCGGCGGAAGAACGAGCCGGGGATCTTGCCCGCGGCGTAGTGCTTCTCCTCCACGTCGACGGTCAGGGGCAGGAAGTCGACGTCGCGCAGGTTGCCCATCGTCGCGGTGCAGAGGACCATCGTGTCCCCGGACCGCACGACGACGGCTCCGCTCGCCTGGCGGGCGAGCTTTCCGGTCTCGAAGGAGATCTCCTCGCCGCCGATCTGCGTCGAGACGCGGCTCACGTCAAACATGCTCATGTAATTCCTCTCACTGTCGGGGCGCCCGGTTGGCGGCCCTCCATAGCTTTAGATCTCAGTAGGTCGCGGGCAATGGTAGCGGGGGCGTTTGGGCCGCCGACCGGCGGTGGTTTGGAGCGCGGCCCTGCCGCGTCCAGCATGGGAAGTCGATGATTCAGCCGAGCCGAGCCAGCTCTGCCTCGAGATCCGCGGCGATCACGCGCCCGCCGGCGAAGGCCGTCGGAGTGGCCGTGACGCCGCCGCGCACGCCGCCCTGAAAGTCGCGGCGCACGCGCTCGGCGACCGCGTCGGAGCGCCGCTCGCGCTCGAAGCGCTCGAGGTCGAGGCCGAGGCGCTCGACGCGCTCCCAGAGGTGCGGGTCGTCGACGCGCCCGCGCTCCTCGTAGAGCGAGTCCACCATCTCCAAGAAGCGGCCCTGCGCGCCGGCGGCCTCGGCGGCGGCGTGCAGCGCCGGCGCCCGCGGGTGCTTGCTGGCGACCGGGAAGTGGCGGAAGACGAGGCGCAGCGGCAGCTCGCGCATGCGCACCCAGGTGGCGGCGCAGTGCGGGCAGCCGAGGTCGAGGTAGAGGATCGCCTCGGGCCCCTCGCCGCGCACGTGGTCGTCGGGCGAGACGGGCGGTACGGCGGCGCTGGTGAGATCAGTCAGCGGTCTCGAGCGCGTCGAAGATCAGGTTCGCGCCGGGGATGTTGTCGGCGTCTCCTCGGCGTGCGACCAGCGCACGACGCCGTCCTCGCCGACGAGCACGAGCGAGCGGTTCGTCGTCCCCCAGTCGGGCAGATAGGCGCCGTAGGCGCTCGACATCTCGCCCTTGGGGTGGAAGTCGGAGAGCAGCGGCATCGTGAGGTTGAGCTGCTTGCGAAACGCGCGGTGGCTCCAGGTCGAGTCGACGCTGACGCCGACGAGCTGCGCGCCGCGCTCCTCGATCTCGCCCAGGACCTCCTGGTAGATGCTGAGCTGGTCGTTGCAGACGGGGCTGAAGTCGCCCGGATAGAACGCGAGCACGAGCTTGCGGCCGGCGAAGTCGGAGAGGCCGACCTCCTTGCCGCCGTGATCTCGGAGCGTGAAGTCGGGCGCCGTTGCGCCCGCCTCGATCACTTGCGCAGCCCGAGCTCGCCGACGAGGCTGCGGTACCCGTCGAGATCGGAGCTCTCGAGGTAGCGCAGCAGCCTGCGGCGCTTGCCGACGAGCATCAGCAGCCCGCGGCGCGAATGGTGGTCCTTGGGATGGCCGCGCAGGTGCTCGGTGAGCTCGTTGATGCGCTCGGTGAGCAGCGCGATCTGGACCGACGCGGAGCCCGTGTCGGTGTCGGAGCTGCCGTAGCGCGAGACGAGCTCGGCCTTCTTTTCCTTGGTCAGCGGCATCGGGGCGTTCAAATTAGCAGCAGGACTCGGCTATGACGCCTATGGCGGGGTGAAGCTCGCGGACACCTCGCGCGCCTGCTCGACGTCGCGGTGCATCTGCGAGATCAGGTCCTCGACGCTCGGGAAGCGGCGCTCGCCGCGCAGGCGCTCGAGGAAGGCGACGCGCAGCGAGCGCCCGTAGAGGTCGCCCTCCCAGTCGATCAGGAAGACCTCGATCAGCAGCCCGCGCCCGGTCTCGAACATCGGCCGCACGCCGACGTTGACCGCCGCCGGGTGCCCGTTGGCGAACGCGGCGTAGACGCCGTGCCCGGGCACGACCATCGCGTCGTCGGGAACGAGGTTCGCGGTCGGAAATCCGAGCGTGCGGCCGCGCCTGTCGCCCTCCACGACCTCGCCCTCCATCAGGAATGGCGCTCCGAGCAGCTTCGTCGCGAGATCGACCTCGCCGGCCGCGATCAGGGCGCGGATGCGGCTCGAGGACACCGTCTCGCCGTCGATGTCGAGCAGCGGCACGACGCGGGTCTCGAACTCCTCGCGCCCGGCGAGCATCTCGGTGTCGCCGCGCGCCTTGGCGCCGAAGCGGAAGTTCTCGCCGACCGAGACCTCGCTTCGCGCCGAGGCGCTCCACGAGCACCTCGGAGCAGAAGTCCTCGGCCGCGATCGAGGCGAATTCGCGGTCGAACGGGATCACGACGAGCTCCTCGACGCCGAGGCCGTCGATCACGTCGCGCTTGATCTCGAAGGGCATGATCAGCTTCGGCGCCGCCTGCGGGGCGAGCACGCTCACCGGGTGGGGCTCGAAGGTGAGCACGGTGTCGGCGTCGTCGATCACCTCGCGGTGGCCGAGATGGACGCCGTCGAAGGTCCCGATCGCGACGTGGCGATCGCGGCGCTCGGCGTCGGGAAGCTGGGTGACCTTGATGCTCACGGTGCGGAGATGCGCATTCTCACGCCAGGACGACCTCGGGGCGAAGCGCGCCGTCCTCGTGCAGCGCGACTGCCACGAGGCGGGCGTCGTGGGTGAGGCGAATGCGGCCCAGGGGCTCGCCCGCGGCGGCGAGGCGCTGTCCGTGGCCGATGCGCGTCGGCCTCCTCCGACGTCAGCGTGCGCTCGGGCATGAACGAGAGCGCCTCGGCGGCGTCGAGCTCGTCTCCGGCGTCGTCGACGCTCAGCTCCCCGACCGCGGTGCGCCGCAGCGACTCGCAGTAGGCGTCGCCGAGGCCCTCGACGAGCGTGCGCACGTAGGTGCCCGCCGCGCACTCGATCTCGTAGGTGGCGCGCTCGTCGTCGGAGGACAGCAGCTCGGCGCGGTGGACGGTCACCTCGCGCACGGGGGTCTCGATCTCCTCGCCGCGATGGGCGCGCTCGTAGAGGCGCTCTCCCTCGACGCGCACGGCGGCGGTCATCGGGACGCGCTGCTCGAAGGTCCCGGTCGGCAGCTCGAGGCTCTCGGGCATGCGGCCGGTCTCGGTCAGCTCGCCGTCGGGATCGGCGGTCGTCGAGGTCCATCCCAGCCTCGCGGTCGCGAGGTAGGTCTTGGGAAGGCCGAGCAGGTAGCGCTGCAGGCGCGTCGCCTTGCCGAGCAGGACGATCAGCAGGCCGGTGGCGAAGGGGTCGAGCGTTCCGGCGTGGCCGGCCTTGACCCCGTCGCGATCGCGCCGCACCTGGGCGACGACGTCGTGCGACGTGACGCCCGCCGGCTTGTCACACAGCAGGATTCGAGGCCATGGCGCCGGGGCGGCTAGAGCTGCTCGCGCAGCTGGGCGCTGAGGAACTCGACGAGCTCGTCGTAGGAGAGGTCGGTCGAGAACCCCGCCGCGCGGGCGTGCCCCCCTCCCCCCTTCTCGCGCGCGATCTTCGAGACGTCGACGTCGCCGTCGATCGAGCGCAGGCTGACCTTGTGCGGATCGGGGCCGTCCTGCTTGTCGCGCACGAGGGCGGCGACGCGGGCGCCCTCGATCGAGCGCAGGTAGTCGATGATCCCCTCGGTGTGGACCTCCGACGCGCCCGAGGCGGCGTAGTCCTCGGAGGTCACGTGGGAGATCACGAGGGCGCCGTCGGAGTGCGTCTCGACCGCCTCGAGCGCGTGCTGGACGAGGCGCAGCTTCTCGATCGGGACCCGCTCGTAGAGGCGCCGGTAGGTGTCGTCGACGTCCACTCCGGCCTCGATCAGCTCGGCGGCGACCCGGTGGGTGCGCGGCGTCGTGTTCTCGTACATGAAGCGGCCCGTGTCGGTGACGAGGCCGACGTAGAGGGCCTGGGCGATCTCCGGCGTCAGCTCGACGCCGAGCTCGCGCGCGATGTCGAAGACGATCTCGGCGGTGCTCGAAGCTTCGACGTCGACGAGGTTGAGCGTCCCGAAGCGGGTGTTGTCGTGGTGATGGTCGATGTTGATCGTGTTGGCGTCGTCGCGCTGGAGCCACTCGACCGGCATGCGGTCGATGTTTCCGCAGTCGAGGAAGACGAGCTCGCGGTCGACGAGGTCGACGGGCGCCTCGTGGAAGACCTCCTCGAGCGGCAGGAAGCGGTACTCGACCGGAAGCGGGAACTCCTTCGACGCGAGGAACATCACCGAGTCCTTGCCGAGCGCCGTGAGGATGCGGTGCATCGCCAGCAGCGAGCCGAGCGCGTCGCCGTCGGGGTTCTCGTGCGTGGTCAGCAGGAAGCGATCGGCGTTCCGGAGGAAGTCGGCGACCTCGGAAACGGTCGCGTCGCGTGTCGGTTCGCGCGTCAGGAGATTCGCCGGCTCGTTCACTCGTCCAACAGCTCCGAGAGCCGGGCCCCACGCTCGATGCTGTCGTCGTAGTGAAAGCTCAGGGTTGGCGTGCGCTTGATCCGCATCTCGCGCGCGATCGTGGACTGGAGGACGCCGTGCGACGAGGCCAGCGCCGCCAGCGTCGCCTCGCGCTCGTCCTCGCTGCCGAGCACGCTCACGAAGACGCGCGCGGTGCGCAGGTCAGGGCTTGTCTCGACGGCGGTGACGGTCACGAATCCGATTCGCGGGTCCTGTAGTTCGGACGCGATGGCACCCCCGATGACCTCGCGCATCAACTCATTGATCCGACGCATCCGAGCTGTCGGCATCGTCGGGCGACTATAGCGCCAGGCCCTACGCGTGCCTGGGCGCCTTCGTGCTCGTGGTATCCGGAATGGACAGCCGACCGCCTCCGTTCGACACCGAGCGCAGTGGGCCGTTACCCCGGCTGGGCGGGTCCGCCGTGCGTCAGCCGCGGATGTCGGTGAGGCTCAGCAGGTCGCGCTCGAAGCTGCAGCCGTCGGGGCAGCGCGACTCGATGAAGCGCTCCAGCCCGTCGGCGCGGTCCCCGACGTCGGCGGCACCCCCCGACGAGCGCGCACACGAGCGTCGACCGCTGCCACGTGTCCTGCCCGTCGATCTCCGCCACCGAGGCCCCGAAGCGCTGCCGCACCTGCGCCTTGAGCGACGAGATCACCTTGCGCTTCGACTTCAGGCTGCCCGAGTCGTTGATGTGCAGCCGCGCCTCGACGATGCACACGTAGCCGGGCATGGGTCAAGGGTAGGCCGTGGTCGCTGCGGGCGAAGGTTGAGGCGCAGGCCGAAAAGCGGCCGGGTAAGGCAACCGCCCGGGGGCGAATCGACCGGCTTTGGCGCTTTACCGGCCATATGTTCCGAAAAGTCGCCAATGCCGTCGATCGCAACGATGGCCCGCTTGGCCGCCAACCAGCATGGGGTCGTCTCGCTCGAGCAGCTGCGCCGAAAGGTCTCGGCGAGGACGCGGTGCGGAAGCGAGCTCGCTCTGGGCGGCTGCACCGCGTATTCCGCGGCGTGTACGCGGTCGGCCACGGACGGTTGACCAATGAGGGGCGATGGATGGCGGCGGTACTCGCCTGCGGCGACGGTGCTGTCCTCAGTCATCAGGCGGCGGGGGCTCATCGCCGGCCTCGACCTGGACGCGATCTCGTATCGCGCCCGCGCTGGCCGGCTGCATCGGATCCATCGCGGCGTGTATGCCGTGGGCCACGCTCGACTGGGCGACAAGGGCCGGTGGAAGGCAGCCGTGCTCGCGTGCGGCCCGGATGCCGTCCTCAGCCATAGGTCCGCGGCCGGGCTCTGGCGGCTCCTGCCTTCGCCGCACCCAGCCACGGATGTCACCGTCCCGGGCAGGGGCGGCCGCAGCCAGCGCACGGGCATCCGCCTGCACCGCTCCGCCACCCTGACCCCGCAGATGACCACACGCCGAGCCGGGATCCCCGTCACGACCCCAGCCAGAACCCTCCTCGACCTACGGCGATGCGTGACAGCAGCGGAGCTCGGCCGAGCCCGCCGGCAGGCCGAGGTCCTCGGCTACCCGCTCGGAGACGCCGCCACTATCGAACCCGACCTCACCCGCAGCGAGCTCGAGCGACAGATTCCTCCAGCTGTGCCGCCGCCACCGCCTACCCAGCCCCGAAGTAAACGCCCGCGTCGGCGACTACGTCGTCGACTTCCTCTGGCGCCGCTCCGGCCTCATCGTCGAGACCGACGGCTACCGCTACCACCGCGGCCGAGCCACTTCGAGCACGACCACGCCAGGCAGGCGCACCTCGCCGCCGCCGGCTACGAGGTCCTGCGCTTCACCTGGCGCCAGCTCAGAGACGACCCGACCGAAGTGGTCGCAGCCGTCCGCGCCCGCCTGACCCCCACCCTCACCCAGCCGCAGTTCGCACCGCGCCACCGGTAGACGGCGTCCTCGCCACCGTCGCGCGTGGATGCTTCAACGGCCGCCACATCAACGCCACGGCGCTTTCGGCGGCGGGCGAGGTCCTCGGTCGAGACCGCGGCGACGGAGGCTGCGAGGAAACCGTGATCGAAGCGACCAACCCTCCACCCCACCACCGTAGGCGACCGCGCCCCTACTCCAGCGTCTTCTCGACCTGCTTGGTGCGGAAGAACTCCAGGACGTCGCCGACCTTGACGTCGGCGTAGCCCTCGAGCACGATGCCGCACTCGAGGCCCTCCTCGACTTCCTTGACGTCGTCCTTGAAGCGGCGCAGGGAGCCGACCTTTCCGGTCCAGACGACGGTGCCCTCGCGGATCAGGCGCACGTCGGCGTCGTTGGTGACCTTGCCCTCCTTGACGATGCGAGCCGGCGATGTTGCCGACGCGTGAGGCGCGGAAGGTCTGGAGGACCTCGGCCTCGCCGATGCGCTCCTCGACCTCCTCGGGCTCGAGCATGCCCTCGAGAGCAGCGCGCAGGTCCTCGGTGACCTTGTAGATCACCGAGTAGGTGCGGATGTCGACGCCCTCGTCCTCGGCGACGCGGCGCGCCTCCGAGAGCGGGCGGACGTTGAAGCCGATGATGATCGCGTCGGAGGCAGAGGCGAGCATCACGTCGGACTCGTTGATGCCGCCGGGCGCCGAGTGGATGATGTTGACCGGGATCTCGGTCTGCGGGACCTTGGCGATCTCGTCCTTGAGCGCCTCCAGCGACCCCGAGACGTCGCTCTTGAGCACGAGGTTGAGCTCCTTGATCTCACCCTCGCGCGCCTTGGCGAGCACCTCGTCGAGGCTGAGCGTGCGCGCCTGGCGCCGCGCCAGCGCCTCGGTCTTGAGCCGGTGGGCGCGCTCCTCGGCGAGCACGCGAGCATCGCGCTCGCTCTCGGTGACCTCGACGCGCTCGCCGGCGTCGACGACGCCGTCGAAGCCGAGCACCTCGACGGGCATGCCGGGCCCGGCCTGCTCGACGCGAGCACCCGTGAAGTCGTGCATCGCGCGAACGCGGCCCCACTGCGGGCCCGAGACCACCGCGTCGCCGACGTTCATCGTTCCCCGCTGGACGAGCACGGTGACGACGGGGCCGCGGCCGGGATCGAGGTTCGACTCGATCACCGTCCCCGACGCGGGGGCGTGGGGGTTGGCCTTCAGCTCCTCGAGCTCGGAGACGAGCTGGATCATCGCCAGCAGGTCGTCGATGCCCTCCTTGGTCTTCGCGGAGACGTTGACGAAGACGGTGTCGCCGCCCCAGTCCTCGGGATTGAGGTCCTGCTGGGCGAGCTCGCCCTTGACCTTGTCCGGCTGGGCGTTGGGACGGTCGATCTTGTTGACGGCGATCATCAGCGGGACCTCGGCGGCGCGGGCGTGGTCGATCGCCTCGACCGTCTGCGGCATCACGCCGTCGTCGGCGGCGACGACGATCACCGCGAGGTCCGTGACCTTCGCGCCGCGCGCGCGCATCGCCGTGAACGCCTCGTGGCCCGGCGTGTCGAGGAACGTCACGGTCTTGCCGTCCTGGTGGACCTGGTAGGCGCCGATGTGCTGGGTGATGCCGCCGGCCTCGCCGGCGACGACCTCGGTCTCGCGGATCGCGTCGAGCAGCGAAGTCTTGCCGTGGTCGACGTGGCCCATGATCGTGACCACGGGCGGGCGCGGCTCGAGGTCCTTCGCGGAGTCCTCGAACTCGGGCTCCTCGTCGGCCTCCTCGGCCGCGTGGACGATCTCGATCTTGCGATTGAAGCTCTTCGCGAGCACCTCGATCATCTCGTCCGGGAGCGTCTGGGTGAGCGTCGCCATCTCGCCCAGCTCCATCAGCTTCTTGATCACCTCGGCGCTCGAGAGGCCGAGCGTCTCGGCCACCTCGCCGACCGTCGAGCCCGAGTTGACCTTCGTGGCCTCGAGCTCCTCCTCGGTCAGCGGCGCCTTGATCTCCGGCTCTTCGAGCAGCGGCCGGCGGCGGCGGCCTCCGCGGCGGCGCGGCGGGCGGCGCGGCGGGGCCTGCGGAACGTGGTCGCGGCGCGCCGCCTGTGAGTCGATGACGACGCGGCGGCGGCGCTTGCCGCCGGGTTTCGATGGCGCCGCGGTCTGGTCGCCATCGCTGCGCACGGGACGCTTGCGTGCCGGCGCCTTCTTCTCGCCGGCGGGCTTCTCCTCGCCCTTCGCCTCCGCGTCGGCCTTCGGCTCAGCTTTCTTGGCAGCGGCCTTCTTCGCCGTCGCGCTCTTCTCGGCGGGCTTCGACTCGGCCGCGCCGTCGGCGTTCTTGAGCGCCTCGAGCGCGACGTCCTCCTCGACGCTCGACGCCGCCGCCTTCGCCTCGATTCCCGCCGCGTTGAGCGCGGCCAGGACCTCCTTGCTGGTCAGGCCCTGCTTCTTGGCGATCTCATGGACACGCTTCTTGGCCACCGGCTACTCCGCCCCTGTCTGCTGGGGCTGCTCCTCCTGGTCGGCCGCCTCCTCGGCCTCGGCTCGTCCTCGGCAGCCTCCTCAGCCTGGTCGGCCTCTTCGGCCTCGAGTCCTCAGCCGTCTCGACGCCTGCTTCCTCGACGCCTGCCTCGCGACTCTCGCTCGGCGGTCCGGCTCGTCCACCGCGCCGGCCGGCGAGCCGGGCTGGTCGGCTCCGCACCGGTCGTCGGCTCTCGGCCTCGCTCGGCCTCGTCCTCGGCCTCCTCGGCGTCCTCGACCTGCTCCTCAGCTTCTTCGGCTTCCTCAGCCTCTTCCTCGTCGTCCTCGGCCTCCTCGACCTCTTCCTCGGCGACCTCGGCCTCAGCGGCGGCTCTCGCCTCGGCGGTCTCCTCCGCGTCCGCCTCCGCAGCCTCCTCGGCCTCGGCAGCCTCCTCGGCCTCCGCCTCGGCGTCGGCGGCCTTCTGAGCCTCGGCCTCGCTGAACTCGGCCTCGGCGCGCTCGACGAACGGGGCGACCTCGTCGTCGGGCGTGTCCGGGTCGGCGAGCTTCGCGATCTCCTCCTCGGAGAGCGGCGCCAGGACCGTCACGTGATTTGTCGAGAAGCGCGCGAGCGCCTGGTGCTGAGGCAGGCCGCAGTAGCGCGAGCCCGGCAGCGAGGCGTTGGGACAGCGCCGGCCGGCGGACAGAACGGCTGCGCAGCGGCCCTCGGCCTCGTCGGCCTCGCCGAAGTCCATCTCGTCCTCGACCTCGCTGAACTCGGTCTCGGACTTGATGTCCACGCGCCAGCCGGTGAGCTTCGCGGCGAGGCGCGCGTTCTGGCCGTCGCGGCCGATCGCCAGCGAGAGCTGGTCGTCGGGGACGATCACGGTCGCCTGCCGGTCCTCGTCGTCCACCAGGACCTCGCGGACGCGCGCCGGGGACAGGGCCTTGGCGACGAATCGCGCGGGCTCCTCGTTGAAGGGGATGATGTCGATCTTCTCGCCGCGCAGCTCGGAGACGACCATGCGCACCCGCGACCCGCGCGGGCCGACGCAGGCGCCGACCGGATCGACGCCGTCGGCGTGCGAGATCACGGCGATCTTCGAGCGGTAGCCCGGCTCGCGGGCGACGTTGACGATCTCGACGAGCTTGTCGGCGATCTCGGGGACCTCGATCGCGAAGAGCTTGCGGATCAGCTCGGGGTTGCGGCGCGAGACGACGATGCTCGGGCCCTTGCCCTCGGAGGAGACGTCGGTGATCACGGCCTTTACCCGCATGCCGTGGTCGTAGCGCTCGTTCCAGACCTGCTCGGAGCGCGGAAGCAGCGCCTCGACGCGCTCGCGCAGCTGAACCAGCGTGTAGCGGTTGTCGGACTGCTGGATGATCCCCGTGACCAGCTCGCCCACGCGGTCCTGGTACTCCTCGAACATCATCATCCGCTCGGCCTCGCGGATGCGCTGGAGGATCACCTGCTTGGCGGTCTGGGCGGCGATGCGCCCGAAGTCCTCAGGCGTGACGTCGCGCGACTTGATCTGGTCGGCGTAGGGAGCGAGGCGCTCGGGGCCGAGATCGGGATCCTCGGGCTCGCGCATCTCCCCCGTCTCGGGATCGATCGTCGGCTGCTGCTCCTCCTCGTCCATCTCGGCGCGCGCCTCCTCGAGGAGCTTCTCCTCGAGCTCGGGCGGCAGGATCAGCTCGAAGACGCGGAAGTCGGCGGTGTCGCGATCGAGGTCGACGCGCGCGTACTTGGCGGCGCCGGGGGTCTTCTTGTAGGCGGAGAGCAGGGCGTCCTCGAGCGCGCCCATCAGGGTCTCGGACGAGATCCCCTTCTCCTGCTCGAGGCCCTTGATCGCCTCGACGATCTCGAGGCTCATCGGACCTCCTCCGCGACGAGGTTCGAACGACGCACGCGCTCGAGCGGAATGCGGACGGGCTCGCCGTCGGCGTCGAGCGACACGCTGCCCTCGTCGGCGTCGGTCAGGGTCCCCGTGAAGCTCTTGCGGCCCTCGATCTCCTCGCGCGTGCGCACGCGGACGGTGCGGCCGAGGTAGCGGCGGAAGTGCTCAGGCTTGGTGAGAGGGCGCTCCTCGCCCGGCGAGGACACCTCGAGGCCGTAACTGGTCAGGAGGTCGCGAAGGTGATTGGTGACGCGCTCGCACAGCGCGAGGTCCACCCCATCGGGGTGGTCGATGTAGAGCCGGAGAGTCTCGTTGGCGGGCTGCTCGAGGGCGAGCACTTCGACCTCTGGCTCCTGCACGGCGAGTCTCTCCTCGATCGTCTCCTGAAGGTCCTGCAAGGTGTTTCTTCGTCCTTTTTGTCCGGTTTACGCCCAAAAAAAGGTGGGCCCGGGCCCACCTTCGAAAGGGTTCGGGTACTGCTTTACCGCGTCTGAGTATATCCACGCGGCTGCCGCAAATCAGGCCTGGCCAGGCGTGGCGGAAGAGGCCGAGGCGGTCACTGCTCGAGCATCACGGTGACCGGCCCGTCGTTGACGAGCTCGACCGCCATGCGGGCGCCGAACTCGCCCCGCTTCGCCTCGAGGCGCTCGCAGAAGCGCTCGTAGAGAGGCTCGGCCACCTCGCCGGGCGCCGCCGCCTTGTAGCTCGGGCGGTTTCCCCTGCCCGTGTCGGCGTGGAGGGTGAACTGGCTGACGCACAGCACCTCGCGGTCGCCGAGCGGCTCGTTCATGCGGCCGTCCGCGTCGTCGAAGACGCGCAGCGCCCGGACCCTGTCGGCGAGCCTGTCGGCCTCGTTCTCGCCGTCGTCAGCCGCGACGCCGAGCAAAACCAGCAGCCCGGGGCCGATCGCCGCGAACTCGGCGCCGTCGACCGACACCGACGCGCGGGAGACGCGCTGTACGAGCGCCCTCACGCCCGCTTCGCGAGGCGTTCCCTGTAGATGCGGTAGTCGCTGCGCTCAGGGCGCAGGTTCGCGGCGATCGCGAGGTGCCGGCGGGCGCGGTCGGGGCGCCCCGAGAGGTCGAGGGCGCGGCCGAGACAGAAGTGCGCGAAGTCGTTGACCGGGTAGCGCTCGACGACGGCCTCGAACTCCTCCGCCGCCTGCGGAAAGCGCCGGCTCCGGAAGTAGGCGCGCCCGAGCGCCTCCCGGATCGAGGTCTTGTCGGGAGCGAGCCGCGCCGCCTTGCTCAGCGGCACCGTCGCCTGGTCGTAGTCACCGGACTCGAGCAGGGACATGCCCCTCTGATAGAGCGAGTAGACGCTTGGCGGAGCCTGATCGGTCACGGCTCCCAGTTTAGGCGTGGGCGTCTAGCCGGTCGCCGGGGCCGTCGCGCGCAGCGCCTCGACCCGATCGAGGATCGCGTCGGCGACGTCCTGCTTCGACGCGAGCGCGACCTCGTGCTCGGCGCCGGCCTCGACGATCACGACCTCGTTCGACGTGCTGTCGAAGCCGATGTCGCCGCGCGAGACGTCGTTGACCGCGATCGCGTCGAGGCCCTTGCGGACGAGCTTCTCGCGGGCGCGCGCGACGAAGTCGCCGCCGTGCTCGGCCGCGAAGCCGACCAGGGTCTGATCGGGACGCCGCTCGGCGGCGAGCCCCGCGATCACGTCGTCGGTGGCCTCGAGGCGCAGCTCGATCCCATCGCCGCCCTCGCGCGTCAGCTTCTCCTCGGCGGGGCTCGCGGGCCGGAAATCGGCGACCGCGGCGGCCATCAGCACGACGTGGGCCTCCGCGAACTCCTCGCGCACGGCCGATGCAAGCTCGGCGGTCGTCTCGACGCCGACCACTCGGACACCCGGCGGGTCGGGAAGCGCGACGCTGGCCGCCACGACGGTCACGTCGGCGCCGCGTCGCGCGGCGCGCTCGGCGAGCGCGTAGCCCATGCGCCCGCTGGAGCGGTTGCCGACGAAGCGGACGGCGTCGATCGGCTCGCGCGTGCCGCCTGCGGTGAT
Source organism: uncultured Thermoleophilia bacterium (assembly GCA_963838145.1). Lineage (GTDB taxonomy): Bacteria > Actinomycetota > Thermoleophilia > Solirubrobacterales > 70-9 > DASPWW01. The sequence continues at coordinate 22,158 of CAWIPX010000014.1, read as the reverse complement.
GAGGACGCGCAGGCCGTCCCACGGGCCGGCCGGGCTCGCCGCCGCCTCGACCTGGGCGAGCAGGCGCTCGGGATCGGGGAGCCGCCCCGCCCCGTGCTCGCCGCGCGAGGCGAGCGCGCCCGTGTCGGGCTCGATCACGATCACGCCGCGGTTGCGCAGGATCTTCAGGTTCTCCTGGGTCGCCGCGTCCTCGTACATGCGGTCGTTCATCGCCGGGGCGACGAGGCGCGGCGCCGTACAGGCGAGGAAGGAGGTCGTCAGCATCGAGTCGCAGATCCCGGCCGCGAGCTTGGCGATCGTGTTCGCCGAGGCCGGGGCGACGATGTAGGCGTCGGCGTTGGCCGCGACCGCGAGGTGGCCGATCGGGTCGTGCGCCGGCGGCTCATCGCCGGGAAAAGCGCCACGCGCCGGGTCACGCTCGAACTCGTCGACGAGCACGGGCGATCCGACTATCCCCTCGAAGGAGGCCGGGCCGACGAAGCGCTCGGCGTTCGGCGTCATGACGACGCGGACGCCGTGGCCCGCGCGCGTCGCGAGGCGCGCCAGCTCGAGCGCCTTGTAAGCCGCTATCCCACCGCTCACGCCGAGCAGGATGCGCGCCATGGGGGGCTAGGTGCGGTAGCGGTACTTGATCTTGCCCTGAGCCAGCTCTTCGAGCGCGATCGTCAGGTAATTGCCCGTCTGCGTCTCGACCATCGGCGGGGTGTACTCCTCGTAGGTGCCCTCGCCGAGGGCGCGGTAGTAGCTGTTGAGCTGGCGGGCCCGCTTCGCCGCAACGACTACGGCGGCGTAGTGGGTATCGGTGCGATCCAGCAGCTTGTCGACTCGTGGATGAATCATCTGGGGGTCAGTCTAGTGCCAGCTCGTCGCGCACTATGCGTTCGAGCTCCCCGGCTGCACGTTCGATGTCGTCGTTGACGACCTCGTAGGCGAACTCGTCGCGCGCCGCGAGCTCGCTCTCAGCCGTCTGAAGGCGCGAGTCGATCGCCTCCTGCGAATCCGTTCCCCGGCCCTCGAGGCGGCGGCGCAGGTCGGCCGGGTCGGGCGGCGCGATGAAGACCTGAACCGACTCCGGCATCGCGGCGCGCACCTGGCGCGCGCCCTGGACCTCGATCTCGAGCATCACTGAGGAACCGGCCTCGAGGCGGCGCTCGACCTCGGAGCGCAGCGTGCCGTAGCGGTTGCCGCTGAAGGTCGCGAACTCGAGGAAGTCCCCCTCGTCGACGCGGCGGTCGAACTCCGCGCGGTCGAGGAAGTGGTAGTCGCGCCCGTCCTCCTCCCCAGGCCGCGGCGCACGCGTCGTCGCCGACACCGACAGCTCGAGGCCCGGGACGCGGCGGCAGAGCTCGCCGATCAGCGTCCCCTTGCCGACCCCCGAGGGGCCCGTTATGACGAAGACCTTGGACACGGCCTCACTCCCTGCCATTCCGAGGCGCGGGGCCGCGGACTCTCGCCCCCTCGCGGCGAAGAGCGGCTATCGACGCAGCTGGCCGACGAGCTCGGCGCGCTGGCGCTCCGAGAGCCCGCCGATCGTCTTGCTGGGCGAGATCCGGCACTGACTGAGGATCCGGTTGGCCTTGACGCGCCCGTACTTCGGGACGGCGAGGATCATGTCGAAGGCCTTCGCCGACTCCACGTACTCCGGCGGATCGAGCAGCAGGGTCTCGACCTTTACCTTCCCTGCCTTCAGGTCGCGCTTGAGCTTGGCCCGCCGGGTGCGGATCTCGTTCGCCCGGCGAAGTGCCCGCATTCGCTGGTCGTGGGTCCGCTCGGGGACGGCGGTGGGCGTCTGAACGGAGGAACCGGGCATCGGGCGGCGCGAGTATATCCCTGGCTGGCCGAGGCGCAAGGCCTACTCCGGTCTTTCGGGGGAAATTCGCTTCGACCTCAGGTCGAGGGTGAGCCGAGAGCCGTCCGCAGTTCGGCGATCGAGCCGAATCCGGAGCGCTCGAGGCGCTCCGCGAGCTCCGAGCGGACACGTTCGCCGGCGAGCGGGTCGCGGAAGCTGGCGGTGCCGACGGCGACCGCCGTGGCGCCCGCCGCGAGAAAGGCGAGCGCGTCGGCGCCGCTCTCGATGCCGCCCATTCCAATCAGGGGAATCGCCGTTGCCGCCGCGACCGTGCGGACCTGATGCAGGGCCACGGCGCGCACCGCCGGCCCCGAGAGCCCGCCGCTTCCCGCGCCGAGCCAGGGCCGAAGCGTGGCGTCGTCGATCGCGGTCGCCTTGAGCGTGTTGATCAGCGACACGGCGTCCGCCCCGCCCTCCTGCGCCGCCGCGGCCACCGAGCCCGGGTCGGCGACGTTGGGCGTCAGCTTGCAGATCAGCGCCTTGGGCGTGAGCGGGCGCAGCGCCTCGAGCAGCGAGCGCGTCTCCGAGGGCTGCTCGCCGACGATCAGGCCCGATTTGACGTTGGGGCACGAGACGTTGAGCTCGATCGCCGCGACCTCGTCGCGCCGGGCGACGGCCTCGACGAGGCGCACGAACTCGTCGTGGCTCGTGCCCATGACCGAGACGATCAGGGGCACCGGCAGCTCGGCGATCGAGGGCAGGTCCGACTCGAGGAAGCCCTCGAGGCCCCTGTTGGGCAGCCCGATCGAGTTGATCAGCCCCGAGGGCGTCTCGTAGAGGCGCGGAGGCGGATTGCCGGCGCGGGGCTCGGGCGTGATCGTCTTCGAGACGAAGGCCGAGAAGGGGAAGCGCTCGATGATCTCGTCCCCGAACGCGCGCCGGGCCGCGATCGCGTCGTAGGTCCCCGAGCCGTTCATGACGGGGTGGGCGAGCTCGAGGCCGCAGAGCTCGACGCGCAGGTCGACGCCGGCGCCGACGGCGCTCATCGGTGCCCCGACCCGGCGACGAGCGCGGTCTCGATTCGGCCCGCCTCGACCACCGGGCCGTCCACGCAGAGGCGCATGTAGCCGCCATCGGCGAGGGGCACCGCGCAGCCCATGCAGGCGCCGAACCCGCACGCCATCGGCGCCTCCATCGCAAGCTCGGCCGCGACGCCGGCGCTCGCGCACATCGCGCGCACGGCCTCGAGCATCGCCGGGGGGCCGCACGCGTAGACGGCGGCGGCGGCCGCGTCGTCGCCCTCGAGCAGGACCGCGAGCAGGTCGGTGACGTAGCCGCGGTGGCCCGTGTGGCCGTCCTCGCTGGCGAGGCGGATCTCGGAGCAGTCGAAGAAATCGAGGCCGCCCGCGTGCGCGCGGTCGCGAAAGCCGAGCAGGACGCGCGCCGGGACGCCCGCGGCCAGGAGCTCACGGCGCCAGATCGCAAGCGGCGCCACCCCGATCCCGCCCCCGACCAGGATCGCGCCCGCCGACCCGGGCGCGAGCTCGGCCGGTGCCGAGAACGGCCTTCCAAGCGGCCCAGTGACCCAGAGGCCCTCGCCGGGCTCGAGCGCGGCGAGGCGCTCGGTCCCGGGGCCGACTCCCTCGACGAGGAAGTCGAGGCGCACCCCGCCGCCCTCGGGCGTCGCGTTGGCGACCGAGAAGGCGCGGGGAAGGAAGGGCCGCTCGTCGCGCGTGCTCCAGTAGCGCCCGCCGGTGAGCATGTAGAACTGGCCCGCGCGCGGCATCGGGCCGCCTTGGTCGAGGGCCGAGAAGATCCGGTAGGTGCCCGAGGCGGCGTTGGCGACGACCTCGGTCATGCGGCGCCCGGGGGGCGCCTGGACGCGCTCCACCGCCTCGCTCGCCGGCGCCTGGGCGGAGTCGCTCATTCGGCGTCGATCGCCTCGATGCCCGCCTCCCGAGCCTCGCCCTCGGCGGCGGCGCGCGCGGCCTCGTGGAGCTCCTGGAGCGAGCGCACCCCGGCGCCGTCGTCGCGGCGCGCGAAGATCGCCCGCGCAGCGGCCGAGGCGCCGGTCATCGTCGTGATGCAGGGGATGTTCCTGCGCACCGCCGCGCTGCGGATCTCGTACCCGTCGCTGCGGGCGCCGCTGCCCGTCGGGGTGTTGATCACCATGTCGACGTCACCGCGGGTGATGTAGTCGACGACGTGGGGCGAGCCCTCGGCGATCTTGTTGATCGCGGTCACCGGCACCCCCATGCGCGAGATCGCCTGGGCGGTGCCGCCGGTCGCGACGACCCGGAACCCGAGGTCGTGAAAGCGCGCCGCGAGCTGCGTCGCCGCCGGCTTGTCGGTGTCGGTGACGCTGATGAACACCGTTCCCTCGCGCGGAAGCGAGACGCCGGCCGCCGCCTGCGCCTTGCCGAACGCGGTCGGGAAGTCGCGCGCGATCCCCATGACCTCGCCGGTGCTCTTCATCTCGGGGCCGAGCACCGAGTCCGCCCCGGCGAAGCGCGCGAATGGCAGCACCGCCTCCTTGACGCTGACGTGGTCGGTCGGCATCTCGGGAAGCTCCTGGTCGCGCAGCGACTCGCCGAGCATCAGCCGGCAGGCGATCTTGGCGAGCGGGACGCCGATCGCCTTGCTCACGAAGGGCACCGTGCGCGAGGCGCGCGGGTTGGCCTCGATCACGTAGAGCTTCTCCCCCGCGACCGCGTATTGGATGTTGATCAGGCCGATGACGCCGAGCTCGAGCGCGATCTTGCGCGTCGTGTCGCGGATCTGATCGAGCATCTCCTCGCCGAGGCTCATCGGCGGGATCACGCAGGCCGAGTCGCCCGAGTGCACGCCCGCCTCCTCGACGTGCTGCATGATCGCCGCGACGTGCACGTCGGTGCCGTCGGCGAGCGCGTCGACGTCGACCTCGATCGCCTGCTCGAGGAAGCGGTCGAGGAAGAGCGGGTGCTCCTGGTCGGCCTTGACGTTGGCCTCCAGGTACGCCGCCAGAGCCTCGTTCGAGTAACAGATCTCCATCGCGCGGCCGCCGAGCACGTAGGAGGGCCTGGCCAGCAGGGGGAAGCCGACCTGCTCGGCGATCACCCCGGCCTCCTCGGCCGAGAGCGCCGTCCCGTAGGGCGGGTGCTCGATCCCGAGCCGGCTCAGCAGCGCCGCGAAGCGCCCGCGGTCCTCGGCGAGGTCGATCGAGTCCACCGGAGTTCCGAGCAGCTTGGCGCCGGCCTCCTCGAGCGCGCGCGCGAGCTTGAGCGGCGTCTGGCCGCCGAACTGGACGATCACGCCCTCGGGGCGCTCGACCTCGATGACGGCGAGCACGTCCTCGACGGTCAGCGGCTCGAAGTAGAGGCGGTCGGAGGTGTCGTAGTCGGTCGAGACGGTCTCGGGGTTGCAGTTGACCATCACCGCGTCGCGGTCCGACTCGCGCACGGTCATCGCGGCGTGCACGCAGCAGTAGTCGAACTCGATCCCCTGGCCGATGCGGTTCGGGCCCGCGCCGAGGATCACGACCGAGGGGCGGTCGCCGCGCTCGACCTCACCCTGAAGCGGCGACGGCGGGCGCTCATGAGCTGAGTAGAAGTAGGGCGTGCGGGCCTCGAACTCGGCGGCGCAGGTGTCGACCGAGCGGTAGGTGCGCTCGAGATCCGCGGTCCCGTCGCCCTCGGTCGCGAGCGGTTCCAGCTCGCGCAGGAACCACGGGTCGACGGCGGTGCGAGCGTTGACCTCCTCCACGGAGACCCCGCGCCGGAAGGCCTCGAGCACGAGGTCGTAGCGATCCGAAGAGGGCGACTCGAGCCGGGTCAGGAGCTCCTCGGTGTCGTCGGGGAAGTCCGGCGACTCGTCGAGCTCGCGCGAGCGCATCGCCTTGGCGAACGACTCGCGGAACGTGCGCCCGATCGCCATCGCCTCGCCGACCGACTTCATGTGCGTCGAGAGGCGGCCCTCGGCGCCCGGGAACTTCTCGAACGCAAAGCGCGGAACCTTGGTGACCACGTAGTCGATCGTCGGCTCGAACGAGGCCGGCGTCGCCTTGGTGATGTCGTTGGGGATCTCCTCGAGCGCGTAGCCGACGGCGAGCTTGGCCGCGATCTTGGCGATCGGAAAGCCGGTCGCCTTCGAGGCGAGCGCCGAGCTGCGCGACACGCGCGGGTTCATCTCGATTACGACGATCTCCCCGGTCTCGGGGTTGACCGCGAACTGCACGTTCGAGCCCCCGGTCTCGACGCCGACGGCGCGAATCACCTTGATCGCCTGGTCGCGGAGCTCCTGGTAGAGGTGGTCGGTGAGCGTCTGGGCGGGCGCGACGGTGACGCTGTCGCCCGTGTGGACGCCCATCGGGTCCACGTTCTCGATCGAGCAGATGATCACGACGTTGTCGTTTCGGTCGCGCATCACCTCGAGCTCGAACTCGCCCCAGCCGAGCACCGACTCCTCGACGAGCACCTGGTTGATCGGGCTCGCCGCGAGGCCCTCGGAGACGGCCTGGCGAAACTCGGTGTCGGTGTTCCCGACCCCCCCACCCTCGCCGCCGAGCGTGAACGCGGGGCGCACGATCACGGGCAGCTCGAGCGGCCCCTCTGCCAGCGCGCGCTCGGCCTCGCCGACGCTCTCGACGATCACCGACTCGGGTACCCGCAGCCCCGCCTCCTCCATGGTCGTGCGGAACGCCTCGCGGTCCTCGGCGCGGTGGATCGCGTCGTAGTCGGCGCCGATCAGCTCGACGCCGAAGCGCTGCAGCGTCCCGTCGTCGTGCAGCGCCTTGGCGAGGTTGAGCGCCGTCTGCCCGCCGAGCGTCGGCAGCAGCGCGTCGGGGCGCTCGCGCTCGATGACCCCCGCGAGCGCCTCGGGGATCAGCGGCTCGACGTAGGTGCGGTCGGCGAACTCGGGGTCGGTCATGATCGTCGCCGGGTTCGAGTTGACGAGCACGACCTCGTAGCCGTCGTCGAGCAGCACCTTGCAGGCCTGAACCCCCGAGTAGTCGAACTCGGCCGCCTGCCCGATCACGATCGGCCCCGAGCCGACGAGCAGGATCTTCTCGATGTCGTTACGCCGCGGCACGCGACGCGGCCTCCTCCGCCTCGGCGTGGCTGTTGAAGGCAGCCGCGGATTGAGCCCGCCCGTCCCGGAGCCGGTAGAGAATCGCCCAATCGCTCTCGAGCGGGACGTCGCTGCCCTTCCCGGTCAGGCGCTGTTTCCGACGAAGAGCACATGGTCGTCCCCGATGGCGCGAATCTCACCGAGCGTCATGTCCATTTCCCAGGTCGCCTCCCAGTCGTCAACGAACTGCCTGATTCGTCCCTGCCGACGTAGCTGTCCTTCCCGAACCCGGCAACGCGAGGCCTCCATTCGAAGTCGGGCTGGCAAAACTCGTCGTAGCGCTCGTGGATGCGGCGCAGGCCGGCGTTGCCCCCCGCAGTGACGAGCGCGATCGTGCGCTCACCAGCTCCACGTTGCGCCGCTGGACGTCGGTCAGCGCTTCCGCCGTCACGCCGCCAGCTCCAGGAAGCGGTCGAAGAGGTAGCGCGCGTCGTGGGGGCCGGGGCCGGCCTCGGGGTGGTACTGGACGGTGCAGCCCGCGACGTCCTTGAGCACGAGGCCCTCGACGGTGCGGTCGTAGAGGTTGAGGTGCGAGAGCTCGGCGGCGCCGAAATCGGTCTCCCAGCGCACCGGCTCGTCGCCCTCGATCCTCGCCTCTCCCCCGGGCCCCTGGACCGCGAATCCGTGGTTCTGGGAGGTGATGTCGATGCGCCCCGAGGAGAGGTCCTTGACGGGGTGGTTGGCGCCGCGGTGGCCGAACGGCAGCTTGAAGGTCTCGAGCCCGACGGCGCGGCAGAGCAATTGATGGCCGAGGCAGATCCCGACGACCGGTCGCTGGCCGATCAGCTCGCGGACGTTCGAGACGACGTAGTCGAGCGCCGCCGGGTCGCCGGGGCCGTTGGCGAGGAAGACGAGGTCGGGGTCGCGGTCGAGCACCTCGCTCGCCGAGGCGCCGCAGGGCAGCAGCGTGACGCGGCAGCCGCGCTCGCGGAGCTGGCGGATGATGCTGAGCTTGATCCCGGTGTCGATGCCGACGACGTGGGGGCCGTCGCCGTCGAGCTCGACGGGCTCGTCCGGCGTCACGCTGCGCGCGAAGTCCGCCCCCTCCATCGAGGGCTCGGCGCCGACGCGGTCGCGCGCCTCGGCCTCCTCGATGCCGGCGGGGAAGATCCCGCCCCGCATCGCGCCGCGGTCGCGGATGTGGCGCACGAGCGCGCGCGTGTCGACGCCCGTTGATCGCGGGCACGCCGCAGTCGCGCAGCCAGTCGAGCCAGCCGCCCTCGGCGTCGGCGGCGTCCTCGGAGTTCTTGGCGTCGCGCATGATCACGGCCCGCGCCTGGGCGCGGTCGGACTCCATCGCCTTCGCGTTGACGCCGTAGTTGCCGATCAGCGGGTAGGTGAAGGTGATGATCTGGCCCGCGTAGGAGGGGTCGGTGACGGCCTCCTGGTAGCCGGTCATCGCGGTGTTGAAGACGACCTCGCCGGTGACGGCGTCGAGCGCCCCGCAGAGCTCGCCGTCGAGCCGCGTCCCGTCCTCGAGCAGCACGAACCCGCTCACGGCGCGTACTCCAGGACCACTTTCTGGACCTGCTTGAAGTCGTCGGTGCCCGCCTGGCGCACGAGCTCGAAGAGCGCCGTCTCGACGCTGGTCAGCACGGCCCCGGCCTGCTCGACCTTGTGCAGGCCCAGCTCCTTGTTCTCGGCGCTGCGCGAGCCGACCGCGTCGCGGGCGACGTGGACCTCGACGTCGCGGTCGAGCAGGTCGAGCACGCTCTGGTTGACGCAGACGTGCGTCTCGATCCCGCACACGAGCGCCTGGTCGCGGCCGTCGAGGTCGAAGCCGTCTGCCTCGGCCGCCGAGAAGACGACCTTCTCGATCGGCTCGAGGTCGTCGGGCAGGTGCTCGGCGACCTCGGGGACCGTGCTGCCGAGACCCTTCGGATACTGCTCGGTGACGACGATCGGGATCCCGACCGCCTTCGCGCCCTCGATCAGCGCTGCGGTCCCCTTCGTGACGTCGTCGAAGTCCGGCAGCGCCTTGCGAAACGCCTCCTGGACGTCGATCACCACGAGCGCGGCGCGATCGGCGTCGAGCTTGGGCGCGCTCACGCAGCGGCCCCGATCGCGAAGCTGCGCTGACGGTAGACGACGCCGCCCGCGACGACCGTCATCAGCACGCGTCCCTTCAGCGTCCGCCCGGCGAAGCACGAGTTCTGCGAGCGGCTCTCCCAGCCGTCGGCGCCCGCCTCCCACTCGGCCTCGGGGTCGACGAGCACGACGTTGGCCTCGCGCCCGGGCTCGATGCGCGGCGGCTCGAAGCCGAAGATCTCGGCGCCCGCGGTCATGCGCTCGACGAGCAGCTCGAGCGGGAGGATCCCCGTCAGCACGAGGTCGGTGTGCAGGACCGAGAACGCGGTCTCGAGGCCGGTGACGCCCATCTCGGCCTGCTCGAAGGGGACGGCCTTCTCGTCGGGGGCGTGGGGCGCGTGGTCGGTGGCGATGCAGTCGATGACGCCGGAGCGAAGCCCCTCGATCAGCGCCTGGCGGTCGTCCTCGGAGCGAAGCGGCGGGTTCATCTTGAAGTGGGCGTCGAGGCTGCGCACGGCCTCGTCGGTGAGCACGAGGTGGTGCGGGGTCACCTCGGCGGTCACCGGCGCGCCCGCCTGCTTGGCGCTCTCGACCGCCTCGACCGACTCGCGCGCCGAGAGGTGCTGGAAGTGGACGCGGGCGTCCTCGTAGGCGGCGAGCGCGGAGTCGCGGGCGATCATCGTCGACTCCGAGATCGAGGGGATCCCGGCGAGGCCGAGCGCAGCCGAGACCGGGCCCTCGTGCATCACTCCGCTTGCCGGAGAGCTGCGGATCCTCCTCGTGCAGCGCGAGCACCCTGCCGGCGAGGCGCTGGTACTGGAGCGCGCGGCGCAGGACGCGGGCGCTGGTCACCGGCAGGCCGTCGTCGGAGAAGGCGACGGCCCCGGAGTCGGCGAGCTCGGCCATCTCGGTCAGGTCCTCGCCCTCGAGGCCGCGCGTGATCGCGGCGAGGAAGCCCGTCGGCACCGTGGCGTCGGAGTGCGGCGCGCTCGCGCAGGGCGAGGACGTCGGACGCGGAGTCGACGACGGGGTCGGTGTTGGCCATCGCGAGGACGCCGCAGTAGCCGCCGGCGGCCGCGGCGCGGGTGCCGGTCTCGATCTCCTCCTTGTACTCGCGGCCCGGCGTGCGCAGGTGGACGTGGGGGTCGAAGAAGGCGGGGAGCGCGAGCAGGCCGTCGGCGTCGACGACCTCGGCGTCCTCGACCTCGGCGCTGCCGGGATCGGCGAGCTCGGCGATCTCGCCGTCGCGGATCACGAGGTCACAGACGGCGCGGACTCCGGCGCGCGGGCAGACGACCTCGGCGCCGCGCAGCACGACGGCGCCCGGCTCGGCGCCGCGCCATGACAGCGAGGTGATCGGGGCCAGCGCCTCGCTCACGCCGGCTCGCCTATCGGGGAGGGCTCCGGGACCTGCTCGAGCCGGCCCGCGCCGCGCGCGCGGTCGCCCCCGGCGAGGAGCTCGAAGAGGATCGCCATGCGGACGACGAGCCCGCTCTCGACCTGGGCGTTGATGAGCGAGTTCGGCGAGTCCATGACCTCCGAGGACAGCTCGACGCCGCGGTTGACCGGGCCGGGGTGCATGAGCAGCTGCCGCGCTCCCAGCCGGCGCTCGTCGATCTGGTAGCGGGCGGCGTACTCGCGCAGCGTCGGCACGAAGCTCTCGCTCATGCGCTCGCGCTGCATCCGCAGCGCGTAGACGACGTCGGCGGCGTCGAGGCCCGCGATGTCGTAGGCGACCTCGCAGCCCAGGCTCTCGATCCCGCGCGGGATCAGCGTCGGCGGGCCGCAGACGGTCACCTCGGCGCCCATCGCCCGGAAGGCGAGGATGTTGGAGCGCGCGACGCGGCTGTGCAGGACGTCGCCGACGATCCAGATGCTGCGCCCCTCGAGCGAGCCGAGGCGGCTGCGAAGCGTGTAGACGTCGAGCAGCGCCTGGCTGGGGTGCTCGTGCTTGCCGTCGCCCGCGTTGACGACCGCGGCGTCGGTCCAGCTCGCGACGAGGTCGGCGGCGCCCGCGAACGGGCTGCGGATCACGATCGCCGCCGGGTCGTAGGCGCTCAGCGTCGCGATCGTGTCCTTGAGCGACTCGCCCTTGTCCACCGCGGAGCCCGCGGCCTTGACCGAGACGACGTCGGCGGAGAGGCGCTTGGCCGCGAGCTCGAACGAGGAGCTCGTGCGCGTGCTCGACTCGAAGAAGAGGTTGACGATCGTGCGCCCGCGCAGGGTCGGGACCTTCTTGATGTCGCGGCGGCCCACCTCCTCGAAGCTCGCGGCGCGGTCGGCGATGCGCTCGATGTCCTCGCGGGTGAGCTGCTCGACGCTGAGCAGATTCCTCATGCCTCCTCCTCTCCGGCGCCGACGGTGGCCTCGGGGCGCTTCGCCCCGATCGAGACCTCGTCGACGTCGTCGACCTCCTCCAGCCGCACGTTGACGCGCTGCTCGCGCGACGTCGGGAGGTTCTTGCCCACGTAGTCGGGACGGATCGGCAGCTCGCGATGGCCGCGGTCCACGAGCACGGCGAGCTGGATGCGGTCGGGGCGCCCGTAGTCGAAGAGCGCGTCGACCGCCGAGCGCACCGTGCGCCCGGTGAAGAGGACGTCGTCGACCAGCACCAGGGTGCGGCCGCCGAGCTCGAAGTCGAGGTGAGAGGCGTGGACGACGGGCTGCGCGTTGGGCTCGCGCGACTCGATGTCGTCGCGGTAGAAGGAGATGTCGAGGTCGCCGAGCGGGACCTCGGAGCCGGTCAGCTCGCCGACGAGCGTGTGCAGCCGCGAGGCGAGGACGGCGCCGCGGGTGTGGATGCCGACGAGCCCCAGCTTCCCGCCGGGGTTCTTCTCGACGATCTCATGAGCGATGCGCACCAGCGTGCGCCGCAGGTCATCACGGTCGAGCACGACCGTCTCGTTGCTCAAAACTCGCCCCTTCCTGGCCTCTCTGGACCGGGTTAAAGGAACCGACGCAGCGAGACTAGCAGCGGCCGCGGAGCGCGTGGGCGGTCCTGAGCGCGGGTCCCCGCAACTTGCGGAGTGCGCGAGCGGACTGCGGCTGGGTGGGGCAAAGGTCCGGGGCGAATTGGAGGGACTGGCGCCTTATTTACCGTATGGGTAAAGAATGCGCCACACCGCCCGATTTGGTCCTTGCTCGGATCGCGGCCAACCAGCACGGGGTTGTGTCGCTGAGGCAACTGAGAGGGATAGGAATCAGTTCACGGGCGGTCTCCGGTCGCGTCCAGAGCGGCAGGCTGCACCGGATCCATCGCGGCGTGTACGCGGTGGCGCTCCGCCTGAACGACAAGGGACGGTGGATGGCAGCCGTACTGGCTTGCGGGGACGGTGCGGCGCTGAGCCATCGATCGGCGGCCGCGCTTTGGCGCCTCCTCCCCTCCTCCCACCCAGCCGCAGACGTCACCGTCCCGGGCCAGGGTGGCCGCAGGCGCCGCAAGGGCATCCGCCTCCACCGTTCCGCCTCCCTGACCCCGCGGATGACCACCCTGAGAGACGGCATCCCTGTCACGACACCCGCAAGGACGCTGCTGGACCTGCGCCGCTGCGTATCGCCCACCGAGCTCGGCCGCGCCCGCCGCCAGGTCGAGGTCCTCGGCTATCCGCTCGGCGACGCGGTCGACATCGAGCCCGATCTGACGCGCAGCGAGCTCGAGCGAAGATTCCTCAAGCTCTGCCAGCATCACCGCCTACCCAGCCCTGAAGTGAACGCCCGCGTCGGCGACCACGTCGTCGACTTCCTCTGGCGCCGGTCGGGCTTGATCGTCGAAACCGACGGCTACCGCTATCACTCCGGCCGAGCCGCCTTCGAGCACGATCATCGCCGTCAGGCGAGACTCGCGGCAGCCGGCTACGAGGTCCTGCGCTTCACATGGCGCCAGGTACTCGACGACCCGCAGGAGATTGCAGCGATCCTGCGCAGCCGCGTCGGACAGGCTCCCCTCACCCAGCCGGTCTGAGCGCCGGAGCCTAACCCGCGTTCTCGGTCCGGCGAAGCGCCTCGCGCGTCGCCTCGTCGAGCGGCGGAGAGTCGAGCTCGACGCCCGGCGGGAGCTCGACGTGGAGGTCGCTCGGCGAGGTCTATCCGGGCGACGCCCGAGCGGATGCGGCAGTCGAGCACGTGGCCCCCGCGGTCGCGCTCGTCGGTGATGAAGTGCAGGTGGTAGCCCGTCACCTCGACTCCCTCGGCGTAGTCGGGGAACCGGAAGCCGACGATCGTGCCGCTGACGTCGGCGAGGTCGAAGACGTGCTGCTCGGCAGCGGCGACCTCGGGCAGCGGGCGATACGGCGGCGTCTGGCGCGGGACCGATCGCGCGTGCACGAGCTCGAAGTCGCCGTCTATGCGCAGGGCGCACGACGAGCTATCTTCCTCCGATCCACCCGTCGAGCTGCGACAGGAGCGCCGCGTGGTCGAGCGGTCCAGCGATCTCGTGCGCGGCGCCGGGCTCGAACCACGTGACCGCCGCGAACGGCGTGCGCGCCGCCGGATCCACCGGCGCCGTCGCGCCCTCGACGTCGGCGCGGTAGAAGCCGCCGTCGAGCGCGATCATCTCGCCGTCGAGCGCGTTGAAGGTCCCGAGGCCGAGGTCGCCGTGCTCGGCGAGCTGCGCGAAGCTGACGTCGCCGTCGTAGGCGCCGTCGAGCAGCGCGCCGATCGTCGAGGCCTGAAAGAGGACGTGGGGCTCGTGCTCGGGATGCAGGTCGCGGCCGCGTAGCGACTCGACGTGCAGCGAGCGCGCCAGCCGCTCGTCGAGCATCAGACGCCGGGGACCGGCTCGGCGCGGCGGTCCGGCCCGCGCTCGAGGGCGCCCTTCTGGATCAGCTGCGGCTTACCGCGCTCGGGGAACGGCACCTCGATGAGGTCGAAGTCGCGCGGAGCGACCGCCTCCGGGAAGACCTCGCGCGCCTCGCGCACCAGGTCGCTGACGTTGTAGCGCGACGACGCGTGGACGAGCGCGAGCAGCTTGACGCCCGCGTCGCGCGCCAGCGTCGCGGCCTCGCGCGCGGTGGCGTGCCCGGTCTCGACGGCGCGCTCGCCTCCTCGTCGCGAAAGCTTCCGTCGTGGATCAGCACCTCGGCGCCGCGGGCCGGCCTCAGCGGTCTCGGGGCAGGGGCGGCTGTCGCCGGTGAGCACGATGCGGCGCCCCCTCCGCCCCTCGCTCATCACGTCGGAGGGGCCGACCGTCCCGTTGGAGCCCTTGACCTCCTCGCCGCGCTGAAGCGCGCCGAACGCGGGGCCGGCCTCGACGCCGAGCCGCGCGGCGGCCTCGGGGTCGAAGCGCCCGGGGCGATCGTCCTCGACGATCGGCGTAGCCGAACGCCCTGATGCGGTGCTCGACCGGGTAGGCGCGCACCTCGTAGCCGTCGTGCTCGACCGCCTCGCCCTCGGCGAGCTCGATCAGCTCGACCGGGTAGCGCGTGCGGCCGACGATGCGCTGGATCGTCCGGAAGAGGTCGACGAGCCCCGGCGGGCCGTAGACCTTCAGCGGCCGCTCGCGATCCTGGAGGTCGTAGGTCTTGAGCAGGCCCGGGATGCCGAGGTAGTGGTCGGCGTGGAAGTGGGTCAGGTAGATCTCGTCGAGCTGCACGAGGCCGGTCGAGCGGTGCATCTGGCGCTGCGCTCCCTCGCCGCAGTCGAAGAGCAGGCGGTCGCCGCCGCGGCGCACGAGCACGCACGCGGTCGCGCGGCGGGCGGTCGGAACCGACCCGCCCGTGCCGAGGAAGACGACCGAGAGATCCATGCCCGAAGCGTAGACTGGGCCTCCTGCGCCCGTAGCTCAGTGGATAGAGCGCCGCCCTCCGGAGGCGGAAGTCGCAGGTTCGAATCCTGCCGGGCGTGTGCTCGCGATGAAGTGGCGCAAGGCCACGATGCCGGGAACGCCCGACCGGACAGAGCGGCTGCGCGAGCCTCGGCGCCTCGCCGAGGACCGGGCGGCTCGCTTCTAGCGGCGCTCAGCCCCGGCGAGTGCAGCCGCCCGGGCGGACGTCCAGCTTCGCGACCTTGCGGCTTGGCGCGGAACCGCACCTCGAGCACCTGCGTGCCCGCGGTCGTAGCTCCAGCGGCGGTGGCGGATGCGCCTGCCCTTGAGCATCACGCGGCACGGCTC
Organism: uncultured Thermoleophilia bacterium; assembly: GCA_963838145.1. Lineage (GTDB taxonomy): Bacteria > Actinomycetota > Thermoleophilia > Solirubrobacterales > 70-9 > DASPWW01. The sequence continues at coordinate 7,126 of CAWIPX010000014.1, read as the reverse complement.
GAAGGCGCGCTGAAGCGCCGCGAGCGACGCCGAGAGCTCGAAGCGGGTGCCGCGCGCATCACTGACCCGCAGCCGCCAGCCGCGCTTCGTCTCGCGGGAGCGCACGCTGCCCTTCTCGCCGAGCGCCGACTGGGAGTTGCCGCGCGGGAAGGCCAGCAGGTCGAGCCGGCCCGGCGACGTCGTCGAGGCCGACGAGCCCGTCGGACGCCCGCCCGCCGGAGGGATAGTCGGCGAGCGTGTCCACATCGGCGGGCAGCAGCGGGATCACCGCACCGGCGCGCGCCAGCAGCGGTAGCCGGTCGAGCGGCGCGTTGACGGTCACCGTGTCGCGGCCGCGCAGCGTCTCCGCGCCGCCGAGCCGCAGCGACCCGTCGGCCTCGCGGTACGAGACCGCGCGCCAGAAGTCGATCCAGCGGCCGTCGGGCAGGTAGACGTCCTTCTCGGTCGCCCCCGGTCCGACGACCGGCGCCGCGAGCAGGTCGGGGCCGAACATGAACTCGCCGTCCTGGGCGACCGCGTTCGGTGTCGTCGGGGAAGACGAGCGCGAGGTGGCGCATCAACGGGAGCCCCGAGCGCTGATACTGTGGCCTCGGCGGCGGCGAGATAGGGATAGAGCTGGGTGCGCAGCTTGGCGTAGCGGCGCCAGATCGGCAGCACGTCGGGGTCGTTGATCTGGGGCCGCGCCTTCGGCGGCAGGTCGAAGCCGTCGGCCTCCGTGCGCATGATCCCCGAGACGGCTCCGAGTTCGATCCAGCGAATCAGCATCTCCGTCGTCAGCTGCCTCTCGCCCAACGCGAAGAAGCCGCCGATGTCAGAGCCCCAGCGCGAGATGCCGGACGTGCCGATCGTCAGCGCCTGCTTGACTGCCGACTCGAGGCCGTCGAAGCCCCAGTCGGTCGTCGGGTCACCGCCCCATACGAGCTGCGCGCAGGGATGCACGCCGGTCCAGCCCGAGCGGATGAAGCCCGCCACGGCGCGCTGTTGCTCGCGCGCGAACTGCCAGCTCGCGCAGTGGTAGAGCACCGGGTAGTAATTGTGCATCTGCTCACCGCTCATCCCGTTGGCCGAGCGCGCGTCGAGCGGCGTGTATTCGCCGAAGTCCTCCATCCAGCCGTCGTAGCCGTGCCCGACCGCCTCCGCCAGGAGGCTGCCGTAGTACTCGCTGGCGCCGGGGGCGGAGAAGTCGAATTGGCTTACGAGGAACACGGTGCTGCCCGTGTAGCGGTAGAGATAGGGGTTGCCGAGCTGATCCTTCGTCAGGAACCCCTGAGCGGCGGCCGGGTCGTAGGCGGCCGAGTAGCTCATGCAGACCATCGGGTTGAAGTAGGTCGTGACCGCATAGCCCTGATCGTGGAAGCCGGCCGCTCGAGCCACCTCCCCTTGCTCGCGACCCTGCTGGTCCCCGCAGGGCAGGTAGTGCGTGTACGTGTTGACGGCGGACCCGGGGACGTCGGCCGCTCGAAAGGACGCCGCCTGAGCGTGCTCGTCCTCGTCCCCGGTCGGCTGGTGCCACGGGCCGAAGAACCACGGCGCCGCGGCCGCCGGCTGGCGGCCGGTGTACTCCGTCAGCCGCGTGAGCACTTCCGCCGGAGTCGGCCCGGCGAAGACCCGGAACGCGACCTCGCGAGCATTCGCCTCGAGGCTCCAAGAGGACGGGTCGTCGCTGCCGAGACGGAAGTAGCTCGTCTCGTTGTTCTCGACGAGGACGCCGTAGCCGGCGGTGGACAGCAGCCACGGCATCGGGAAGTAGGTGGAGTCGTCGCGCGGGTGCAGGCCCGGCGCCGGGATGAAGGCGCTGAGGATCGGGTACTCCTCACTCTGGAATGGGCCGTCGGCGACGTAGCTCTCGACGGTGTTGCCGTGCTGGTCGACGGCGTTGGAGCGCTCGCCGAAGCCGAGGTAGCGCTCGCCGGCATGCGCGTCGAAGCCGATGCCCACGGCCGTCACGTCGGAGGTGAGCGGACCGGTGACCGAGGCCGCGACCCTGATCGCCCCCTCCCCCACGGGCTCGACTCGAACGTCGATCCTGCGCCCGAGCGGGTCGGTCGTCTCGAGCTCGGCGCGATAGGCCGCCCCGTCGAAGCCCTCCCCCACCACCCGGGTGGCGTGAAACCAGCCAAGCGACGTGCTGAACCCCAGTGAGCCGGTCGGCCCGCCGCCGGTCCCGCGCGACTCCGACAGCGTCGGCCCGCCATGCTGGTCGAAGTCGAGGTGCCACGGAGAGGGTGCAATCCGGGCCTGGAGGGGTCCGGAGCTCACCTGCTGGTCCGCGCGCGCCTGCGCCGGGGCGAGCACCGGGAATGCGGCGGCCGAGATCGTCGCTGCGATGGCGACCCAGGCGAGCCTCACATGTCGAATCGTCTCACGTCAGGTTCGGCGAGGGAGCACGGACCTCGGGGTGCTCCCGGTACCACTCGAACGCGCGCCGCAGCCCGTCCTCGAGCGAGAACTCCGGCCGCCACCCGGTCAGCTCGCGAAGCCGCGTCGAGTCCACGTACTGGCGGTCGATCTCGCCCTGCGGGCTTCCCTCGCCGCGGATGTCGGGCTCGATCCCGGTGCCCGCTACGCTGCGCGATCGTCTCGACGATCTCGAGCACCGTGTACGGGCGCTCGCCGCCGGCGTTGAAAGCCATGCCCGAGCCCGTCCCGTCGAACAGCGAGCCGGCGACCGCGAGGTAGGCCGCCGCGGCGTCCTCGACGTAGAGCACGTCGCGCTGGGGCGAGCCGTCGGAGCGCAGCACGGGGCGGCGGCCGTCGAGCACGGCGCTGACCGTCTCCGGGACGAGCCGCGAGAAGTTGATGTCGCCGCCGCCGTAGACGTTCGCGAAGCGCGTCACGGCGACCGGGAGCCCGAACGACTCCCAGTAGCTGCGCGCGATCAGGTCGGCGGCGGCCTTCGAGGCCTCGTAGGGCGCGGTCGGCTGGAGCGCGAAGTCCTCGGTGTAGGGGAGCTTCCGGTGGGCGCCGTAGGCCTTGTCCGAGGACGCGAACACGACGCCCGCGACCTCCTGCTCGCGCGCCGCCTCGAGGATCGTCCAGGTGCCGCGGACGTTCACGTCGAAGGTCTCCGCCGGCGACTCCACCGCGGTGCCGACGATCGTCTGGGCCGCGAGGTGGTAGACGACGTCGGGACGCACGCGCTCGAAGATCCGGCCGACCGAGTCGGCGTCGCGCAGGTCGCCGCGCACCTCCTCGACCTCGTCCTCGATCCCCAGCAGCGCGAGCCCGGAGTGGCGACCCGGGATGGCTGTCGCCGGGGCTCTCGCGATCGAACGAGACGACCCTCTGGCCGTCTTCCAGCAGCCGGCGGCACAGCCACGAGGCGATGAATCCCCGGGCGCCGGTGACGAGCACGGGGCTATCGGCCATCGGATCCTCCCCTCCCCGGATCGCCAACCGGCGCCGTCGCGCCTCAGAGTCCGGGTCCCATACCCGCCACGGTGGTGCGCCGCCGGCCCAGAGGTCGTTGAGCACGACCGCGTCCTTGTAGGTGTCCATGCAGTCCCAGAAGCCCTCGTGGCGGTAGGCGCGCAGGTGCCCCTCGGCGGCGAGCCGGGTCAGCGGCTCGTCCTCGAGCACGCTCGACTGGTCGAGGTAATCCAGCACCCCCGGCTCGAAGCAGAAGAACCCGCCGTTGACCCAGTGGTCGAGGTGGGGCTTCTCCTGAAAGGCGTTGACGCGGTCTTCCTCGCCGAGGTGGGCGACGCCGAACTGGCTGCGGGGGCGGACGACGGTGACGGTCGCGAGGTCGCCGTGGCCCTCGTGGAAGCCGACCAGCGCCCGCAGGTCGATGTCGGCGACCCCGTCGGCGTAGGTTGCGCAGAACGTCGTGTCGCCGACGCGGTCGGCGACGGCGGCGACGCGGCCGCCCGTCGGCGTGTCGAGGCCGGTGTCCACGCAATCGATCTCGACCCCGGCCGGCCACGACTCCGAGTCCACGTAGTCGCGGATCATCTCGCCGAGGTATCCGGTCGCGAGCACGAACCTCGTGAGCCCGTGCGCGGCGTAGATCCGGATCACGTGCCACAGGATCGGCCGCCCGCCGATCTCGACGAGGGCCTTGGGAATCGAATGGGTGTGCTCCTGGAGGCGGGTTCCCCGGCCTCCGCACAGGATTACGACGCTTCCGACCGGCGACACGCGCGGCATTATGGCCGGGAGGGCGCCGCGGGGCCGGCCGAAGCGGTCGAGACCGCGGCTCTAGCCGCCCGCGACGGCGGGCAGGATCGTCACCTCGTCACCGTCGTTGACCTCGGTCTCGAGCCCATCGCGAAAGCGGATGTCCTCGCCCGAGACGTAGACGTTGACGAAGCGGCGAAGCCCGCCGTCCTCGGTGATGCGGTCGCGCAGGTCCTCGTGCTGGGCGAACACGGCGTCCAGCGCCTCGCCGACGGTGCTGCCCTCGACCTCGAGCTCGCCCTCGCCGCCGGTCACGGCGCGAAGCTGAGCGGGGATCTTGACGCTGACGGCCATCAGGCCGGGACCCCAGCGCCCTCTTCCACCGTCGTCTCGAACGACTCGAGCGTCGGCTCGATCTCGTGCATCGCGAACCCGTCGCGGGTCGCGTCGAGCGTCTTGAGGCCCTCGCCGGTGATGTAGACGACGACGCGCTCGTCGCGGCCGATCGCGCCGTCGTGCGCGAGCTTGGCGAGCGTCGCGACGGTCACGCCGCCGGCGGTCTCGGTGAAGATCCCCGTCGTCTCGGCGAGCAGCCGGATCGAGTCGCGGATCTCCTCGTCGCTCACCGACTCGATCGAGCCGCCGGTGCCGCGCGCGAGGTCGAGCGCGTAGGGCCCGTCGGCCGGGTTGCCGATCGCGAGGCTCTTGGCGATCGTGTCGGGCTTGACCGGACGGCAGGTGTCGTTGCCGTCGGCGAACGCGCTCGCGACCGGGCTGCAGCCCTCGGCCTGGGCGCCGTTGAACGCCGGCAGCTCGCCGCTTGACGAGCCCCAGCTCGAGCCACTCGGTGAACCCGCGGCCGAGCTTCGAGAACAGCGAGCCCGACGCGATCGGGCAGACGACGCGGTCGGGGAGCATCCAGCCGAGTTGCTCGACGGTCTCGTAGGCGAGCGTCTTCGAGCCCTCGGCGTAATAGGGGCGCAGGTTGACGTTGACGAACGCCCACCCGCGCTCCTCGGAGAGCTGCGTGCAGAGGCGGTTGACGTCGTCGTAGTTGCCGTCGACCCCGACCAGCGTCGTGCCGTAGACGTCGGTCGCGAGCAGCTTCTGCTCCTCGAGGTCGGCGGGAACGAAGACGTACGAGCGCAGGCCCGCCGAGGCCGCGTGCGCGGCGACGGCATTCGCGAGGTTGCCGGTCGAAGCGCAGGCGACCGTGTCGAAGCCCAGCTGCCTCGCCTTGGCGAGCGCGACGGCGACGACGCGGTCCTTGAACGAGTGCGTCGGGTTCGCGGCGTCGTTCTTGATCCACACCTCGCCGAGGCCGAGCTGCTCCGCGAGCCGGTCGGCGCGCACCAGGGGCGTCAGCCCGGGCTCGATCGCGCTGCGCTCGGCGGGCGGCCCGCCCTCGAACGGCAGGAAGTCCGCGTAACGCCAGATTCCCGCGGAGCCGGCCTGGATCTTTCGCTTCGCCGATTCGGGGTCGAGGTCGCTGAAGTCGTAGGCGACCTCGAGCGGCCCGAAGCAGCGCTCGCACACGTAGCGCGCGTCGAGGGGGTACGTCTGCGCGCATTCCTTACACCTGAGGGCCTCTGTGGCCATATTTGATCTTCCTTCCGTCCCGTTGTGCCTTGCAGTACGAAAAAGACCTCTGCCGGTGTGAGCAGAGGTCCAAGTGGGACGCCCCACTCACATCTTCCAGGTTCATCCACCTGCTGGAATTGGCACCATCCCCGCGGCCAAAGGCCTTGGGGGGTTGCCGGGGCTTCAACGGGCCAGTCCCTCCACCCCTCTAGATGTGGCGGTCTTCTATGTGCTCGCCAATATAACACTCACGCACGGCTGCCGTCCATGTTGCAGGCGTCGGCGCATGCGTGGCGTAACGTAATCTAGGGTCGGGGCAAAGATGACGAGCGAGACGAGCCAGAACGATGCCGAACCTCCCCAAGCCCAGACTGCGCAGATCGGGCCGCGCCGCCCCGCTCGCCTCGCCGGCACCTGAGCAGCCGCGCAAGCCGAACGTCGAGGAGATCGCGGGCGAGGGCCTGCGCTGGGTCAAGATCGAGCGCCCCTCCCAGCTCGAGTGGGGCTGGCTGGGCGGCGAGCCCGGGTGATCGGCTGCGCGCTCTCGCCCTCACCCGAACAGGTCCGTCAGGGAGAAGAGCGGGCAGAGGCGGGCGTCCTCGCAGCTCGGGTTCTCGCCGACGTACTCCCCACGCTCCAGGACGCGGGCCTGGAAGTCGCGCATCCACTCGATCGTCTCGGGGTCGGTGAGGTCGTCGGTGCGGACGACGACGTTGACCTCGCCCGAGATGCCCGTCTCGTCCTGCAGCTCGTTCGCGTCGGCGAGGGCGGGCAGGCTCGCGGGCGAGGTCCTGCACGTCCGAGATCACTTCGGTGCGAGTGCCGGCGACCCAGCCGCAGACCGCGAGGACGATCGCCGCCGCGAGGACCCGGCCTGGGCGGGTGATGGAGACCGCGAGCGAGCGCTTCCCGATCGAGCGGATGCGGGCGCCGGCCGCGTCCCGGCGAAGTGAGAGCCGGCCCGGAGGGCGCGATGCGGCCTCGCGCGGCTCTGGGGCGCCCCGCCAGGAAGCCAGGGCGAGAGCCGCGAAGCCCGCCGTGGCTGCGACGACGAGCGCCAGCCCGGTGCCGAGCACCAGGAGGAGGCCGAACGAGCGGACCATCGGGATCGGCGACAGGACGAGCGCGGCGAACCCGGCGGCGGTGGCCAGGCAGGCGGCGCCGATCACCGGGCCGCCCTTCGAGGCGGCGAGAGTCGCCGCCCTGGCAGGGGGAGCTCCCTCCCTGCGCGCCTCGTTGAACCGCGCCTGGAACTGGATCGCGTAGTCGACAGCGAGGCCGATCAACACCGGGACCACCGCGATGGAGGCCATCGTCAGGGTGCCGCCCAGGACGTAGAGGAGCCCGAAGGTGATGCCCGCGGCCGAGAGCGCACAGAACAGCGGGAGCAGGCGGAGCGGCCGGCCCATCACCGCGAACAGCACCA
>CAWIPX010000013.1:0-92692 GCA_963838145.1 uncultured Thermoleophilia bacterium | reverse complement strand
GCGGGGAAGCGAGAAGAGCGCGATCGCGTTCTCGTCGGGGTCGAGACGCAGCAGCATCGTCGTGTCGGAGCGGGCGCTGGGGTCGCCGGGGCGCTGGTCGGACCCGAGGATGAGGATGTTCTGCGGCTCGCCGCCCTCGACCGTCTGGAGCTGCTTGCGCACGCCGTCGATGCCCCCCAGGCCCTTGGCGAGGTCGGTGAGGAACAGGAGCCCGGTGACGGCTGTCGCGCTCGCCATCGAGATCACGATCACGAACGCGGCGGCGAGGAAGCGCAGCCACAGGCGGGACTTGGGCGGCTTGCTCTCGTCGTCGCCGGCCTCGGCGACCGCCGCCACCGGCGCCTCCTGCCGGGGGGGAGGTGTGGAGCCGCTTCCGAATTCCTTCGATCGTCTCGCGAGACCCGCCGCGGCGGCCGCTATCGCGCCCTTCTCGACGGTCTCCCCGGAATCCCCGGCGGCCTCGTCCTCGTCGTCCCCCTCGTCCGAGTCGGGCTCCAATTCCTCGTCCTCGTCCTCATCGACGTCCTGGTCCTCGTCCCCGTAATGCTCGACCGCCTCCTGCTCGGCCGCCTCCTCGGCGTCGCCGAGCGCGAGCACATCGGCCTCCACGGTCTCCTGGAGCAGGCGCTGGCGCGCCAGGTCGGAGCCCTCGCCGCCGGCCTCCGCCGCCTCCACCGGCTCGGGCTCTTCGGGCTCCGCGGGCTCCTCGGCCACGTCGGGCTCCTCGGCCGCCCGCCACTTCGGGCTCGTCGTCCTGCGGCTCCTCGGGCTCCGCGGGCGCCTCCGGCTCCGGGGGCCGTTCCGGCTGATCCTCATCCTCGCCGAGCACACGCTCGAACTCGTCCGTGAGGCCGGTCGAGTCGTCGGCGTCGCGCCCCTCCTCACCCGAGGGCGGCGTCGGGTCGCGGTCGGGCGGCCTCATCTGTCCGCCTCCCCGTCGAGGCGGCCCGGAAGCCCCTCGATGAACTGAACGAGCGCGCGCCGGTAGCTCGCCAGGGACGCGACCGAGACCCACTCGTCGGGGCCGTGGTGGCCGCCGCCGACGGGCCCGAACTCGACGGCCGGAATGCCGGCGCGCAGGAACGAGACGGCGTCGGAGGCGCCGTCGCGGCCGACGCTCATCACCTCTGTGCGGTGAAACGGAGCGGCGGCTTCGCAGAGCGCGCGCACGAAGACCGAGTCCGGATCGACGATCGCGGGCGGGCGAAGGAAGCTCGAGACGACCTCGGCGCCGGGCAACTTACGGACCTCCTCGAGGATCGCGTGGGGGTCCTGCTCCGGCAGGTAGCGAATGTCGACATCGATGATGCAAGTGTCCGGCACTTTGTTGAGGGCGTCGCCGCCGAGGATGCGGCCGAGGTTGATCGACGGACGGTCGAAGAGCTCGGAGCTCTGGCGCGCAAACGGTAGCGACTCGATCGTGCGAAATACGTCAAGCGCGCGCAGGATCGCGTTGTCTCCCATCCACGGCGTCGAGCCGTGCGCGGCGTGCCCCGAGACCTCGAGGCGCATCGCGAGCACGCCCTTCGCCTGGATCCCGATGTGCATGTCCGTGGGCTCGCCCGTGATCGCGAAGTCGCCCACGACGCCTTCGGCGACGAGATGGTCGGAGCCACGCTCGACCGACTCCTCGGACTCCTCGTCGGGCACGACCCCGAGCCGCACCCGCACGGGCGCGTTGTCACGCAGGTCGTGCATCGCGAGCAGCATCGCCGCGAGCGCGCCCTTCATGTCGTAGGCGCCGCGGCCGACCAGGCGGTCGCCGTCGATCCGCGGCTCGAACTGCCCCGGCCTGCCGGGAACGACGTCGAGGTGGCCGTGGAGGACGACGGTCGGACCCTCGGAGGGGCCGATCTCGGCGATGGTCACGGGAAGGTCGCGCACGCCGACCTGACGCGACTCGATCTCCCGCGCCTCGAGCCAGCCCTTTACGAACCCCGCGGCATGCCGGATCTCCTCCGGCGTCGAGGTGTCGTAGGCAATCAGCTTCTCGGTCAGCGCCCGCTCGTCCACGGGAGCGAGGCTAGTGGGTCTCGCGGAACCGCTGGGCCTGAGACGGCGAGGTGCAGTCGGCGACCGGCAAGGACGCAGGGAGCCCACATGGCGGCGCCATGTGGGCGACCGAGGACGCAGCCATGGCGACGATCTGCGGCCGCCGTTTCGGGTGCAGCGGTTTGGCGAGGCCCACCTAGCTGCCGGATCTCTCGGCTACCTCAAAAAAGGCCTCGGCGCGAGCCTTGTCGCGCTGCGCCTGGTCGTAGGCAGCCGAGTCCTCGTCCGCCTCGTTGAGGCGCTGCTCGGCGTCGTCTGCGCGCTCGCGGAGCTCGGAGGCGTCGAGCTCCTCCGGCGGAATCGCCTCCCCGATCAGGACCACGGCCTTGTTCGCGAACACCTCGAGCCAGCCCTCGGCCTGGGCGTAGCGGATCGTCTCGCTCTCGGAGACGTGGAGACGCAGCTCGGCGGGCACGAGGCGCCCGACGAGCGGCGCGTGGTTGGCGCGGATCCCGACCTCGCCCACCGCGGTGCGCGTCGAGAGCTGCTCGAGCTCGCCGTCGAAGACCTCGCCCTCGGGCGTCAGGACCTGGGCGTGGAGCTTGTGCTCTTCGGCCACCGGGGCCTAGCTCTCCTCGGACTCGCCGTTGCCCGAGTCGTCCTGGGACTCGCTCTTACCCGAGTCGTCGTCGGACTCGGCGCGCTCGTCCGCCTTCTCGGCCTCCTCGGCCTCCTCGGCCTCCTCCGCCTCGGCGTCGCTGGGCGCATCCTTCGAGTCCTCGAGCACCTGATCGATCGTGCCCTTCATGTAGAAGGCGCGCTCGGGGACGTCGTCGTGCTTGCCCTCGACGATCTCCTTGAACCCGCGCACGGTCTCCTCGACCGGCACGTACTCGCCCGAGCGCCCGGTGAACGCCTCGGCGACGAAGAACGGCTGCGACAGGAAGCGCTCGATCCTGCGCGCCCTGCCGACCGTCTGCTTGTCCTCGTCGGAGAGCTCGTCGATCCCGAGGATCGCGATGATGTCCTGTAGCTCCTTGTAGCGCTGCAGGACCTCCTGGACCTGGGTCGCGACCTCGTAGTGCTCCTCGCCGAGGACGTCCGGCTTGAGGATCGTCGAGGTCGAGTCGAGCGGGTCCACGGCGGGGTAGATCCCCTTCTCGGAGATCGACCGCGACAGCGTCGTGGTGGCGTTGAGGTGGGCGAACACCGACGCCGGCGCGGGGTCGGTGAGGTCGTCGGCCGGCACGTAGATCGCCTGGATCGACGTGACCGAGCCCTGCTTGGTCGAGGTGATGCGCTCCTGGAGCTGGCCCATCTCGGTCTCCAGTGTCGGCTGGTAGCCGACCGCCGAGGGCATCCGGCCGAGCAGCGCCGAGACCTCGGAGCCCGCCTGCACGAAGCGGAAGATGTTGTCGATGAAGAGCAGCACGTCCTGGCCGCCCTCCTCGCGGAAGTACTCGGCCATCGTCAGGCCCGAGAGCGCGACGCGCAGGCGCGCGCCCGGAGGCTCGTTCATCTGGCCGAAGACGAGCATCGTCTTTTCGAGGACGCTCGGACTCCTTCATCTCGAGCCAGAGGTCGTTGCCCTCGCGCGAGCGCTCGCCGACGCCGCAGAACGCCGACAGCCCCTCGTGCTCCTCGGCGATGTTTCGGATCAGCTCCTGGATCAGCACCGTCTTGCCGACTCCGGCGCCGCCGAACAGCCCGACCTTGCCCCCCTTGGCGTAGGGGGCGAGCAGGTCGACGACCTTGATCCCGGTCTCGAGGATCTCCTGGGTCGGGGTGAGGTCCTCGACCTCGGGCGCGGGGCGGTGGATCGGCCAGCGATCGTCTCCCTTGACCTCGTCGCCCTCGTCGATCGGCTCGCCGAGCAGGTTGAAGATCCGGCCCAGCGTCTCCTTGCCGACGGGGACCGTGATCGGGCCTCCCGGTGTCGACGACCTCGTCGCCGCGGCGCAGCCCGTCGGCGGCGTCCATCGCGACCGTGCGCACGCGGTCGTCGCCGAGGTGCTGCTGGACCTCGAGCACGAGATCCATCCCACGACGGTCGCCCGTCTCGGGGACCTCGATCTTCAGCGCCGAGTAGATCTCGGGCAGGTTCTCCTCGAAGACGACGTCGACGACGACGCCCTGGACCTGCTCGACGCGGCCCACGTTTCCGTTCGAGCCGTTGCCGCTTGCGTTGCCGTTGTCAGCCATTCATCTCCTTCATCTCTTTCCTATCCAAGTGACTCGGCTCCCGCGACCACCTCGAGGATCTCCTGGGTGATCTCGGCCTGCCGTACGCGGTTCATCTCCAGCGTCAAGTTCTTGATCATGTCCTGCGCGTTCTCGGCCGCATTTCGCATCGCGGTCATCCGCGAGCCGTGCTCCGAAGCCGTGGACTCGAGCAGCGCCCGGAACACCGAGAGGTCCGCGTAGTCCTTGAAGAGCTGCGGCAGCAGCTCCTCGGGCTCGGGCTCGAAGATCCACAGCGCCTTCGCGTGCGCCTCGGCGAGCTCGGAGTCGTCGGGCTCCTCGGGCTCGGGGATGCCGGCGCCGAAGACCTCGGCCTGCTGGAGCGGAAGAAGCGTTTGACGCCGCACGTACTGGGTCAGCGGCGAGACGTAGCGGTTGTAGATCAGGTCGACGCGGTCGTAGTCCTCGTCGACGTAGCCGGACGTGAGCGCGTCGCCGATCTCGCGCGCGTTCGCGAACGCGGGGCGGTCGGTGAAGCCGGCGTAGGAGCTCTCCACGGGCTCGCCGCGGAAATTGAGGCTCGAGGCGCCGCGGCGGCCGACGACGTGGAAGACGACCTCCTTGCCCTCGCCCTCGAGCTCCTTTCGCAGCTGGGTCCCGGCGCGGATGATCTGGGTGTTGAAGGCGCCCGCGAGCCCGCGGTCGCCGGTGACGAGCAGGACCGCGACCTTCCTCTGGTCCTCGCGCTCCTCGAGCAGGGGGATCCGCGGGATCCCCTCGGCGGCCTCGGAGACGCGCCGCGTCATCTTGCGGATCGCCTGCGCATAGGGCCGCAGGTGGTCGATGCGCTCCTCGGCGCGCCGCAGCCGCGCCGCGGCGACCATCTCCATCGCGCGCGTGATCTTCTGGATGTTCTTCACGCTCGCGATGCGAGTCCTGACTTCCTTCTGAGTGGCCATGGGCGGGCGGCGTCAGCCGGAGCGGGAGCTCAGGCGGGCGCCTCCTCCTTCTCGCGCTCCTCGTCCTCGGCCTCGCGCTCGGCCTCGGACACGGTGCGCTCGGCCTCCTCGCGCTCGGACTCCGCTTCCTTCTCGGCCTCGGCCTCCTCGTCGGTGCGGCCCGGCTTCTCGTGCTCCTGCTCGTCCTTGACGCGGTCGGACTCGCCCTCCTCGAGCGGCTGTCCCTCCTCGTCGAAGTCGGGGCCGAAGTCGTCGATCATCTCGGCGATCGCCTTGCCCAGGGCCTCCTCGTCTGTGTCGGAGAGCTCCCCGGTCTCGTTGATGCGGTCCATCAGGTCGCCGTTCTCGGAGTGCAGGCGCGACAGCAGGGTCTCGAGGAACTCCGAGACGCGCTCGACCTTGATCCGGTCGAGGTAACCGCCCGTGCCGGCGTAGATCGACGCCACCTGGTCGGCGACCGACAGCGGCGATCGCTCGTTCTGGTTGAGCATCTCGACGAGCCGCTCGCCGCGCGCCAGCGTGCTCTGCGTCTCGGGGTCGAGCTCGGAGCCGAACTGCGCGAACGCCTCGAGCTCGCGGAACTGCGAGAGGTCGAGGCGCAGCTTTCCGGCGACCTTCTTCATCGCCTTGGTCTGCGCGTTTCCGCCCACCCGCGAGACCGAGATCCCGACGTTGATCGCCGGCCGCACGCCCGAGTAGAAGAGGTCCGACTCGAGGAAGATCTGGCCGTCGGTGATCGAGATGACGTTCGTCGGGATGTAGGCCGAGACGTCGCCGGCCTGGGTCTCGATGATCGGCAGCGCCGTGTGCGAGCCGCCGCCGAGCTCGTCGTTGAGCTTGACCGAGCGCTCGAGCAGGCGCGAGTGCAGGTAGAAGACGTCGCCCGGGTACGCCTCGCGGCCGGGAGGCCGGCGCAGCAGCAGCGACATCTCGCGGTACGCGTAGGCGTGCTTGGTGAGGTCGTCGTAGATGACGAGCGCGTGCTTTCCGTTGTAGAGGAAGTGCTCGCCCATCGCGCAGCCCGCGTAGGGGGCCATGTACTTGATCGGCGCCGCCTCGTCGGCCGAAGCGGCGACGATGATCGTGTTGTCCATCGCCCCGTTCTCCTCGAGGAGCTCCATGACCTGGACGACGGTGGACATGCGCTGGCCGATCGCGACGTAGATGCAGACCACGTCCTTGTCGCGGTTGTTGATGATCGTGTCGATGCCGATCGCGGTCTTGCCGGTCTGGCGGTCGCCGATGATCAGCTCGCGCTGGCCGCGACCGATCGGGATCATCGAGTCGATCGCCTTGAGGCCCGTCTGCAGCGGCTCCTCGACGGGCTGGCGCTGGACGACGCCGGGCGCCTTGAACTCGGCCGGCCGCGTCTCGCTCGTGTTGACGTCGCCCTTGTCGTCGAGCGGGCGTCCGAGCGGGTCGACCAGGCGTCCCAGGAGCTCATCGCCGACCGGGATCTCGAGCAGGTCGCCGGTCCGCTTGACCGTGTCGCCCTCGACGATCTTGTCCCACTCGCCGAAGAGCACCGCGCCGACGTTGTCCTGCTCGAGGTTGAGCGCCAGCCCGACGACGTCGTGGGGCAGCTCGAGCATCTCGAGCGCCATGCAGTTCTCGAGCCCGTGGATTCGCGCGATGCCGTCCCCGACCGAGAGCACGGTGCCGACCTCGGTCAGCTCCGCCGAGTCGGTCTCGAGCCCCTCGATCCGCTCACGCAGGATCTTCGTGATCTCGTCTGGCTTGATCTCCATTTAGGTCAGGTCTCCGTTCGTCGTCATACGGCTCTGGCGATTTCCCTTCTAAGTCTTTCCAGCCTCGACTTGAGGCTCGTGTCGAGGACCATGTTGCCGACGCGCAGCACGAGCCCGCCGAGGATGTCGGGGTCGACCGTGCTCGTCAGCTCCACCTTGCGGTCGGTCTGCTTCGCGACCTCGTCGCCGACCTGCTTCGTGATCGCCGGGTCGAGCTCGACCGCGCTGGTCACGTTGACGTCGAGCTGGCGGTTCTCCTTCGCCCACAGCTCGTCGAAGCACGCGCCGAATGCGGAAGATCGCCGGCATGCGGTGCTTCTCCGCGAGCAGCTCGAGGAAGTTGACGAGCTCGGGCTCGGCGCCCGAGACCGCCTTGGCGATCCCCTCGCGCTTCTCCGCCGAGGAGAAGTAGGGCGAGAAGAAGAAGGTCGCGAGCTCGCGGTTCTGGTCGAGCGCCTCGGCGAACTGGCCGAGCTGCTCGCGAATCTCGTCGAGCTTGCCCTTCTCCTTCGCCGCCTCGAACAGCGCCTCGGCGTATACGCGGGCGATCTCCTCCATCAGGCGTCCTTCGCCTCCTGGCCGTTGCCCGCCAGGCTCGAGAAGTCGGCCTCGGCGAGCGCCTCCTCGACGAGGCGCTTGTGGTCGGCGTCGTCGAGCGTCTTGCGCGTCACGCGCTCGGTCGCGAGCACGGTGAGGTCGGCGACCTCCTTGCGGATCCGCTCCAGCGAGCGCCGCGTCTCGGCCTCGATGTCCTTGCGCGCCGCGGCGACGAGCTCCTCGCGCTTGGCCTTGCCCTCGTCGGTCGCCTCCGACTTGAGGTTGTCGGACGCGCTGCGCGCGCGGGCGACGATGTCGTCGGCCTGCTCGCGCGCCTCGGTGAGGCGCTTGCGGTACTCGGCGAGCAGCTTGTCGGCCTCCTCGCGCTGGCGCTCGGACTCCTCGATGTTGTTGCGGATCGCGTTGGCGCGCTCCTCGAGGGCGTCGCTGATGCGCGGGAACGCGAAGCGCTTGAGGAAGTACATCGTCACGCCGAACGCGAGCAGCGTCCAGAGCATCAGCCCGAGTCCGGGCGAGACCAGGAAGCTGCCGCCGCCGCTCTCCTCGGCGGCGAATAGGAACGGGTTCATGTCGACCACTGCCTCCAAGCGTCGGCCTAGAGGAAGAAGGCGATCAGCCCGAAGATGAACGTGTAGAAGGCGACCGCCTCGGTCAGCGCGAAGCCGAGCCAGCGGATGCTCTGAAGCTCGCCCTTCATCTCCGGCTGGCGGGCGACCGACTCGATCTCCTTGCCGAAGATGATGCCGATGCCGATGCCGGCGCCGATCGAGCCGAGGCCCGCGCCGATGCCGAGGGCGATCGACTTCAGCCCGTCGTCGGTGACGCCCGAGGCTGCCTGGGCGAGTGGGATCACAAGGTCCATGGATGCTCCTTTTCTCGTTTCGTCAGTGGGTCTCGGCGGTCGCGCCGCCGATGTAGATCGCGGTAAGTGTGGAGAAGATGAACGCCTGGAGGGTGGCGACCAGGACGACCTCGAAGATGAAGAAGAAGAAGACGAGCGGGAATGTCGCGACTCCGAGCGCCGCGAGGCCGAGCAGCACGGCGAGCCCGCCGCCCATGAACAGGATCAGCAGGTGGCCGGCGAGGATGTTGGCGAAAAGTCGCACGGAGAGCGAGATGAGCCGCACGAGATGCGAGAGCACCTCGATGATGAAGATCAGCCCCTTGCCGATCGGGTTCATGTCCTCGAGCCCTGGGGGCAGCCAGCTCGCGAAGTACTTGATCACGCCCTTCTCGCGGATCCCCTCGACGTTGTAGGCGATCCACACGACGAGCGTGAGCACGAGCGGGATCGAGAGGTTGGCGGTCGCGGCGTAGAGCGCGAACGCCGGCACCTCGAGGCCGAAGACGTCGATCGGGTGCTCGGTGTTGGTCGGCAGCGGCAGGTAGCCGATCATGTTCGAGAACCAGATCCAGAAGAACAGCGCGGCGAGGAACGGGAACCACTTCAGCGCCAGCCTGTCGCCCTCGATGTTGTTGCCGGTGATGTTGTTGCGGGTCAGGTCGTAGGCGAGCTCGACCAGCATCTGGATCTTGTTGGGCTCGCGCTGCATTCGGCTCGGCGATCCACGTCATCGTCACGACCGTCGCGACGCTCGCGAGGACGAGGTAGAGGACCGCCTTGTTGATCGAGAGGTCGATGCCGGCGACGTCGATCGGGACCCAGGGCTCGAGCAGGAACTCGTTCTGGGGCTGGAACTCGTCGTTCTCGCCCGAGCTGCCGACGATCACGACCATCGCGACGACGATCAGCAGGTAGAGCCCGATCCCGAGCAGGACCTTCAGCCCCGTGCTCACGCGGACGCCTCGGGCTCGAGGAACTTCGCGAAGGCGAGCCCAGCGAGGTGCGCCGTCACGAGCACGACGCTGAGCACGGCGGCGGCGAGGCCGGCCTCGCGGTCGCCGAGCACTCCGACGAGCAGGATCGTCCCGGTGACGAGCCACAGGCGGCCCAGCGTCGCGAAGCCGATCGCGCCCATCGCGCGGTTGCGGTCGCCGCGCTCGAGCGCCTGCGCGGCGTGGCGCTCGGCGAGGAAGAGGACGACGTGCTGGGCGAGCCACGCGACGGCCGCGGCCGCGTAGCCGAGCAGCGGCAGTCCGGCGACGACGAAGACCGGCAGCGCCACGGCGAGCAGCACGACGTCGCAGTAGCGGGCCAGGGTCGCCCCCGTGCCGCGACCGCTGTCCGGCGCCTCAGCCGAGGTCCCTAAAGCGAGCGTAGACAAGCGCGAGCCCTCCGACGATCCCGGCGAACAGCCCAGCCAGGCCGATCGGGACTCCAAGCCCGACCGTCGAACCGAGCCCGTACCCGGCGCCCCCGCCGATCGCCATCGCCGCCACCACCATGAGCCCTGCCGCAGCCGCATCGGCTCCCGATCTCATCGGGCTCTCCGGGGATGTCGAAGTCGCGGCTTTGCAATCGGATGCTGGGACGAGAGTGCCTGCCGGTGCGCGCCGCAGTCGGCGACGCGGAACGGGGGCCGAATATATCCGAAAGCCCGTGTTTTCCCGGGGCGCCGCGCAGGGGCCGACGCGGCGCCGGAGGGGTCCCGGCGCCGCGCGCCCGCCGCGTCGCAGGCCTAGCTCAGGGGTGCCGTCTGGAGGTCGAGCTGGGTGCCCAGCACCTGCTCGGCACGGTTGACCTGCGGGGTCAGCCTCGTGACCCCCATCGTGCCGGCGTCCACGCCGCCCGTCCCGATGGAGTTCGAGTGCAGCCCGGTGGTCACGATCACGCCCACGGCGCGCCCGTCGGAGCTGATGATCCCGCTTCCGGAGTCACCCGGCACGACGGCGCCCTGGGCGTAGACGTGGTCGGGGTTCGGCATTCCGATCGCCAGCGCGCTGCGCGCGGGCAGCACGCTTCCGACCCCGATGCCGTTGCCGAAGTGATTGCAGCACCGTGGCGCTCGAGGTCCGGTCGTCGTTGGTCCCGGTCGGGCCGCCGAAATGGCACATCTGGGGACTCGCGTTGACGCCCGGGTCGAGCCTGATCAGCGCGAAGTCCTTCGGGTCCTGGAGGATCGCGTAGGAGAACTCGCCGATTCGGTTCCCGTCGGCGTCGCTCGCCACGGGGCCCGTTCCCGGCGCCCACGACTGCTCACCGACGTCGCCCCCGATGGGGCTCTCGCCGAGGATGCAGTGGCCGGCGGTGCCCATGTAACGGCTGCCGTCCGACGCCGTGAAGAGGAAGTTGAACGTGCACTGGCCGGCGTCGCTGTTGACGACCGCGCCCGGTCGCACGCCGGGGCACGTGCCGGTGCCGGCGGGCGCCGCGGCGGGCACCGGGATCAGCTTGCATGGCTTGCCGCCGAGCGTCCAGTTGGCCTCGCCGGCACTGGCCGGCGCCGCGGCGATGAGGCCGGCCGAAGCGATGACGGCGACGATCAGCGCTGTCTTGAAACGCATGGAATGTCCTCCTGGGGGTTGGGGACCGTCCGTGGGTGGGGTGGCTCGGCGCACGCTCCCTCAGCGCCGGAGATGCGAACCTAACCCGCCGGGGGCACGCGTGTAAAGCCCCAAGCCGCGGTGCGCTCTGCAGGGAAGGCGCCCTCAACTCCCCGAAGGAGGAAAGGACGGCCCGAGGAGCTTCCAGGTGGCGGTCGAGATGTCGATGTTCGTTTCAAGGATTCCTGGCGACGGGCTGCTTAGACGCCCCAGGGGAGGCTGACGTCCGAGCCGATAGCTGCGCGTAGCGTGGCGGGACCCTGGATCTTGAGCTTCGTGGTGAAGACGCCGCGCTTGACGGCGAGCTGTCTCACCGTCTCCCAGCCATTCGGGCCCTCCCGCTGGATCTCGAGTTGCCCTGCCGCGGGAGCCTTGCCCCAGATGAGCAGCTTGCCCTTGCGCTGGGCATCGGCGACGAACGGGAACCGGAATGCATCGAAACCCGGCTTCTGCGTCCCGTCGGCGAAGAACAACCCATAGCTGGGGTCGCTCAGCGTGTAGTACGTGGAGAGCTGGGCTCCCGCCTTCCAGTGCAGGTAGAGCGACTGGGCGATATAGCGGGCCTGCGTCGGGAGGTCGACTACGAATGGGTAGCCGCCAAAATCGCTGGTTGGCCACCAGAACTCCGTCACCCACAGTGGGCGCTTGCCGCGCGGCCGGAGGTTCCTTGCCTGCTCGGCGGCGCGCAGGAAACGCTCCTGCTCGTCGAGGTCGCCACTGGCGGCGTCTCCCGGGGAGTTCGCCTCGTCCGCCGGACCGCCGTAGGTGCTGATCGCGTGCGCCGAGAAGATGTCCAGGGTCGGGATCGAGCTTTCTAGGGCACTTGGACTTGGGTTTCGGCTTGGTGCCCCTCAAGCAGAACAGCTCGCGCAGGAAGTCGAACGGCCTCGACCTGTAGGCGGCGGAGGGGGGATCGCCGTACGGGGCCAGACCGGGGCCGATCACGAGATTGCCCGGGTCAACCCCCTTCACGGCGGTGCTGACCGCACGCAGCAGCTCTCTGTAGATTTTCACTCCGGTCGGCTTGCCGCCCTCGTACTGCGGGGCCAGAACTGGGGGATATTGGGCTCGTTCCAGACTTCGTAGTACCTGACTCGTGGGAGGGGTTGACCGGTCACCGGATCGGTGAAGGCTCCGGAGTAGCGCGTCGCCAGCGCGGTGGCGAAATCCCCCAGCGCACCGGGGTCGGGTTTCCAGGCGCCGGGGCCGACGATCGCGGGTCCGATGTCGCCGGGCGATCCGTGCCTTCCGCCCAAGGCGGCGCCTCGTAGATCGTGAAGTAAACGCCGAGCCCATGCTCCGCCGCTCCGCTTACGGCGCGGTCTATGCTTGCGAAATTGTATGCAGGGTCGCCGGGGTTACGAGGGTCTGCTGGGGGCTGAGGGCCCACCACGCTGGCCCAAACCAGATCAATGCGCACGACACCGGCGTTCGCCCGAACCGTTGTGTCAAACCATTCGTTACGCACCGCGTCATCGGCATCCCCGTAGAAGCCGGACACCAGGGCCGTGGTCAGTCCACGAACCGCACCGGCCGGTGCGGGGATGATGAGCTGAACCGCCCCGAGGAGACAGAGGACGGCAACAACGAGATCGTGGACGCCGCGCGGCAGCCCAGGAAGCGCTCCCGGCACGCCTGGCTCATGGATGACGCCTCATTGGCACATGGACCTACGTACACCTACGCAACCGGTGGGGGAATGCTGACAGCCGTGTCAGCGCCCGGGCCCTACTCGGGCGAGCCGTTTGTCGTGTCGAGGGTGAGCGCGCCTGCATGGTTGGCCCGTCACCGCGCCACGAGGGTATGCCACGCCGAAATCCCCATTCAAAAATAACTATAAAAAAAAACTATAAAAATAATATAATTAAAATATCCATGCCGGGTAAAGGCGTTGTCCCGGCTGTGGACGTAGAGGACGCGCGTCAAGGCTCCGTCGTTTTCGCTCGTCGGTGCGCCGACGTGCCCTAGACCGCAGCGGCCGACAGCTGCGGATAGAGCGGATGGCGCTCCATCAGCGCAGTCGTGCGATCAAGCAGCGCGCGACGCTCGCTATCGAAGCCGTTGGAGAGCGCCGCGCATATCACCTCGGCGATCTCGCGCATGTCGTCCTCGCCCAAGCCGCGGGTCGTCAGCGCCGGGGTCCCGATCCGCAGGCCCGACGGGTTCATCGGAGGGCGCTCGTCGAACGGGATCGCGTTGCGGTTGACCGTGATCCCCACGTTCTCGAGGCGCTGCTCGGACTCCTTGCCGTCGAGCCCGGTCGAGGTCAGGTCGACGAGCACGAGGTGCACGTCGGTGCCGCCGGTCAGCACGTCGACGCCGCCCGCGACCAGGCCCTCGGCCAGCGCCCGCGCGTTCGCGACGGTCTGGCGCTGGCGCTGCCTGAAGGGCTCGGACTGCGCGATGCCGAGCGCCACGGCCTTGGCGGCGATGATGTGCATCAGCGGGCCGCCCTGCGTGCCCGGGAACACCGAGCGGTCGATGTCCTTGGCGAGCTCTGAGCGGCAGAGGATCATCCCGCTGCGCGGCCCGCCGAGCGTCTTGTGGATCGTCGTCGTGACGACGTCGGCGTGCTCGACCGGGTTCGGGTGCTCGCCCGCGGCGACGAGGCCGGCGAAGTGCGCCATGTCGACGAAGAGGCGCGCTCCCACCGAGTCGGCGATCTCGCGGAACGCGGCGAAGTCGAGCTGGCGCGGATAGGCCGACCAGCCCGCGATGATCACCTTCGGCTTGTGCTCCTCGGCGAGCCTCGCGACCTCGTCCATGTCGCAGAGGTGGTCCTCGCGCCGCACGTGATAGGCGACGACGTTGTAGAGCTTGCCCGACAGGTTGAGCTTCATCCCGTGGGTCAGGTGGCCGCCGTGGTCGAGCGCCATGCCCATGATCGTGTCGCCGGGCTCGACCAGCGCCATGTACGTCGCGTTGTTGGCCTGCGCGCCGGCGTGGGGTTGGACGTTCGCGTGCTCGGCGCCGAAGAGCTCCTTGGCGCGGTCGATCGCGAGCTGCTCGGCGACGTCGACCTCCTCGCATCCGCCGTAGTAGCGCCGTCCCGGGTAGCCCTCCGCGTACTTGTTCGTCAGCACCGAGCCGGCCGCCTCGAGCACGGCCTGGGGCACGAAGTTCTCCGAGGCGATCATCTCGAGCGTGCGCTGCTGGCGCTCGAGCTCGCGCCCAAGCACGCGCGCGATGTCGGGGTCGACGTCGGCCAGCGAGGCGGTCTGGAAATCATCGGGGAGATCCGGCATCGTCAAATTCGGTCCTTTGTCGGTCGGGGCCTGTGGTTTACACGTTATCCCGGCGGCTGGGGGCCCGAGCCCAGCGCTCGCTCCAGGTCGGCCACCGGCACCCGTCCCTCGCGCAGCACCGTCCACCCGCCTCCCGAGTCGATCTCGGAGAGATCGAGCACCGTCGAGGCGGTGCCGGGGAGCTCGCCGGAATCGATCTCGAGGTCGACGGCGGAGCGCAGGCCCTCGTCGACGTCCTCCAGCGCTCGCGGCGGCGGCTCGCCGGTGAGGTTCGCGCTCGTCTGGAGCACCGCGCGGCGCGCGCCGGCCAGCGGCCCGGCTATCAGCCGCAGCCCGAGGCCCTGGGCGTTCTCCCCGCAGGCGAGCGGGTAGCGCCCGTGCGGGTTGGCGACGACGACCGTCACGGGGCCGGGCAGAAGCGCCGCGAGCGCGTGGCGCGTGCGCGGGCCGAGCTCGCCGATCAGCTCGCGCATCGCCGGCGGGGCGAAGAACATCACCGCCGAAGGCTTGCCGTGAGCCGCGCCCCTTGAGCTCGTCGATGCGGCGCACCGCCGCCGCGTCGAGCGGGTCGCACGCGAGCCCGTAGACGGTGTCCGCGGGGAAGAGCGCGACGCCCCCGCGCCCCACGCAGCGCTCGAGCGCCGCCCGCGCCTCGTCGGGGCCGTCGCGCTCGATCGAGACGGCCTCGCTCATCGCGTCGCGGCCACGACCCGCTCGATCCCGCCGAGGTCGAGGCGCTTCTCCACCTGCACGAAGCCCGCCGCGGCGACGAGATCGGCGACCTCCGCGGCCTGGCCGGCGCCGACCTCGAGCCCGATCGCGGCGCAGTCGGGCGGCGAGCGGAGCAGACCGCGGATCGCGTCGAGCCCGTCGGGCCCGGCGACGAGCGCGCCGCGCGGCTCGTGCTCGGTGATCTCCGGCTCGAGGGTGGCCCACTCGTCCTCGCGGACGTAGGGCAGGTTTGCGACGACGAGGTCGTAGCGGCGCTCGCGGCGTTTCGGCGGCCTCGTGGAACGACACGCGCTCGGCGAGGCCGAGGCGGGCGGCGTTGTCGCGCGCGACGTCGAGCGCGCCCGGCGAGACGTCGGTCGCGACGACCTCGGCCCGCGGCAGCTCGTCGGCGATCGCGAGCGCGACCGCCCCGCTGCCCGTCCCGACATCGATGACGCTCGCCGGCTCGCGCTCGAGTGCCAGCTCGACCAGCAGCTCGGTCTCGGGCCGGGGGATGAGAACGCGCCGGTCCACGGCGAGCTCGAGATTGCGAAACCCGCGGCGCCCGAGTGATGTAGGCAACCGGCTCGCGGCGCAGGCGGCGGCGCACCAGCGACGCCGAACTCGCGCGCGTCCCCGGGTCGAGCGCCGCCTCCGGATCGGCCGCAATCTGCGCGCGGGTCCAGCCCGTCGCCTCGGCGAGCAGCAGCTCGGCGTCGAGTCGCGGAGAGTCGACGCCCGGCGGCCCCGAGCCCGGCGGCGGCGGCCGCGAGCGCCTCGCGAACCGGGGTGGTCGCGACCGCCACGTCTACTCGCCGGCCGCCTGCGCCTCCAGCCGCCGGCGGCGCTCCTCGCCGGTGAGCACCTCCGTGAACTCGCGAAGGCCGCCGGCCAGCACCCCCTCGAGGTCGTGCGAGGTGTGCTTGACGCGATGGTCGGTCACGCGGCCCTGGGGATAGTTGTAGGTGCGGACCTTCTCCGAGCGCTCGCCGCTTCCGACCTGGGCGCGGCGCTCGGAGTCGATCTCGGCGCGCTGCTCGGCGAGCGCGCGCTCGTAAAGCCGCGCCCGCAGGACGCGCATCGCCTTCTCGCGGTTCTGCAGCTGCGACTTCTCGTCCTGCATCGAGACCACGGTCCCGGTCGGCGTGTGGGTGATGCGGACCGCGGAGTCGGTCGTGTTGACCGACTGGCCGCCGGGCCCGGTCGAGCGGAAGGTCGTCGATCTGCGAGGTCGCCGGGGTCGACGTCGACCTCGACGTCCTCGGCCTCGGGCAGCACGGCGACGGTCGCCGTCGAGGTGTGGATGCGGCCCTGGGACTCGGTCTTGGGGACGCGCTGGACGCGGTGGGTCCCGCCCTCGTACTTGAAGACCGAGTAGGCGCCGTCGCCCTTGACGGCGAAGGTGACCTCCTTGAAGCCGCCGACCTCGGCCGGCGACTGGGAGATCACCTCGGTCGAGAATCCGAGCTCGTCGGCGTATCGGGTGAGCATCTTGAAGAGGTCGCCCGCGAACAGCGCGGCCTCGTCGCCGCCCGTGCCCGCGCGCGTCTCGACGATCACGTTCTTGTCGTCGTTGGGGTCGCGCTCGACCATCGCGAGGCGGATCTGCTCGCCGAGCTCCTCGAGCTGCCCGGGCGCCTCCGAGACGAGGCTTCGCAGCTCCGGGTCGTCACCGTCCTCGGCGAGCATCTCGCGCGCGCCCTCGAGGTCGTCGGTGAGCTTGCGGTACTCGGACGCGAGTGCGTGCGCGCGCCCGAGCTCGCGGTACTCGCGCCCGACCTCGGCGTAGCGCTCGCGATCGGCGATCACCTCGGGGTCGGACATCTGCCGCTCGAGCTCGGAGTGGCGCTCCTCGATCTGCTCGACGAGCTGGTCGATCATGGCCTTAAGTGTGACGCGGCGCGCGGCAGGTGGAGCGCGACCGGGCCGGCGCTCGGATCGGCCGTCTCAGGCGACGATCTCGATCGGGGCTCCTCGGCCTCCTCGTCGGGGCTCTCGACTGCGAGTACCGCCTCGAGCGCCGCGATCGCGACCGCGAGCTGGTCGTGGTCGGGCTCGCGCGTCGTGAGGTTCTGGAGCATCAGCCCGGGCCACATCAGGGCGCGCACCCAGCGCTTGTTGCGGTTCTTGCCCGCCCACTTGATGACCTCGTAGGAGAGGCCGGCGATGAGCGGGATGCCGAGGATCCGCGAGGCGAGCAGCCAGTACCAGGCGGGCAGGCCGATCGGAGCGAAGACGAAGATCGCGAGCACCATCACGATCAGAAGGAAGCTCGTGCCGCAGCGCGGGTGAAGCCGCGAGTAGCGCGCCGCGCGCGCCGGGATCAGGCGGTCGCCGGCCTCGTAGGCGGAGATCGTCTTGTGCTCGGCGCCGTGATACTCGAAGACGCGCCGCAGGTCGGGCAGGCGGCTGATCGCGACGATGTAGCCGATGAAGATCGCGGTGCGCAGGACGCCCTCGACGAGCCAGAACAGCAGGGCCGAGCCGAGCTGGTCCTTGATCAGGCTCGTCGCGCCGACCGGGATCACGAAGAAGAGCCCGATCGCCAGCACCAACGAGAAGGCGATCGTCAGCCCCCATGTGAAGCCCCCGATCGGCTCCGCGTCCTCGTCCTCCGTCGAGCTGCGCGTTGGCGGAGATGCCGAGCGCCTTGAAGCCGATCTTCAGCGACTCGCCGAGCGCGACGACGCCCCGGATGACGGGCAGGCGCAGGATGCGGTGGCGCTTGGCCCACGAGACGAGGGGCTCCGACGTGACCTCGATCTCGCCGAGCGCGCCCGGCGGGGCGTCCTCGGGCAGCGGCTTGCGCACCGCGACCGCCCACGTCGAGACGCCGCGCATCATCACGCCCTCGAGCACCGCCTGGCCGCCGAGCGGGGCGTCGCGGCCCGCGACGGGCATGCCGTCGGGCATGCGCGGCTGGTCGGCGGGCATGGGAGCGCCGTTATCGCCGTCGATGGCCCGCTCCATGAGAGGCTCTACTTGGCGCGCCTGGCGGCGCGGCGCTTGAAGCGCTCGACCCTGCCGCCCGTGTCGACGAGCTTCTGCTTGCCGGTGTAGAAGGGATGACAGGCCGAGCAGATCTCGACGTGGAGGTCGGGCTTCGTCGAGCGCGTGTAGAACTCGTTGCCGCACGAGCAGCGCACGTGAGCGAGTACGTAGTCGGGATGGATCTCGGTCTTCATCGCGATTCGATTCTAGCCAGGCCCTCGAGCAGCGACGCCAGTGTCGCGCCGACCTCGGCGCGCGCCGCCTCGGTGTCATCGGCGCGCGCGACGAGCATCGCGGCCTCGTCGAGCGCCCCCATCAGGACGTGGGCGAGCGGGCGCAGCGGCTGGCGCGCGATCTGGCCCGCCTCCATCGCCGCCCCGAGCGCCGCCTCGATCAGCCCGAGCCCGTGGTCGGCGGCGATCTCCCGCCAGCGCTCCCAGCCCAGGACGGCGGGTGCGTCGAGAAGGACGATGCGCTGCACCTCGGGCTCGAGGCACACGTCGAGGAACATCTCGGAGCCCGGCGTGGAGCGCCTCGAGCGGGTCCGAGCCCGCCAGCGCCCCGGTCGCGATCTTCTGCGTGATCTCGCCCTCGACCTGCTCGTAGACGGCCTCGAGCAGGTCGGGCTTGCCGGCGAAGTGGTGGTAGAGCGCACCGCGCGTGACGCCGGCGGCGCGCACGATCTCCTCCGTGCCGACGCCGGTGTACCCGCGCTCGGCAAATAGGCGGCGCGCGGCGGCGATGAGCTTCGCTCGCGTGGCCTCCGACCGCTCCCCCTGGGTGCGTCGGGCGGTCTTGGTCTGGGTTTTCGGAAGCCGACTTGACATACAGGTTGTATGTATGTTAGATACAATCTGTATGTTACGACCCCGATCGGAGGCTGCTGAATGACCGAAACCGCGACGACGACCCGCACGACCACCGCGATGGACCAGCTCTTCGCCGACTACGGAGACGCGTGGGCGAGCCACGACGCCGACGCGATCGCGGCGTTCCACGACGACGACGGGATCTTCCACCTCCACGCCGCCGCCGACGAGGTCCGCGGCCGAGACGCGGTCCGCGACGCCTTCGCCGGCTTCCTCGCCCAGTTCCCCGACCTCGAGTTCGTCGAGCAGGAGAGCTGGATCGAGGACTGGGGCTGGGTCGTGCGCTGGAAGATGAGCGGGACCCTGGCGCAGCCGTTCGAGACCGGCTCGGGAACGGCCGAGCCCGGCGGGCGGATGGAGATCGACGCGCTCGACGTGATCACCGTCTCCGACGGCCGGCTGACGGCCAAGCACACCTACGTGGACTGGGCGACGGCGCTGGCGCAGATGGGCATCGCGTGAGCACGGCCGCCGACACGAAGTCCGCAACCCTCGACGCCGGGCCGGTGAGCTACCGCGAGAGCGGCGGCGGCGCGCCGATCCTCTTCGTCCACGGATTCCTCAATGACGCGGCGCTGTGGCGCAAGGTCGTCCCGCTGCTCGATGGGGATTTTCGCTGCATCGCGCCCGACTGGCCGCTGGGCTCGCATCGCACCGCGATGCGCCCCGACGCCGACCTCACGCCCCCGGGGCTCGCGCGCATCGTCGCCGACTTCATGGACGCGCTCGAGCTCGAGGACGTGACGCTGGTCGGCAACGACACCGGCGGAGCGATCTGCCAGCTCGTCGCCACGCGCCACCCCGAGCGCCTCGGGAGGCTGGTTCTCACCGACTGCGACGCGTACGAGAACTTCCTCCCGCCGATGTTCCGCCCGCTGCAGGTCCTCGCGCGCGCGCCGGGCGCGATCTGGGCGATCGGGCAGTCGCTGCGCCTCACCCCGGTGCGCCACGCGCCGAACGGGTTCGGGTGGCTGGTCAAGCACGGCCCGGATCCGGAGGTCACGCGCGCCTGGGTCGAGCCGGCGCTCGAGAACGCGGATGTGCGGCGGGACGTCGCGAAGGTGCTCAAGGGGATCTCGAAGCGCTACACGCTCGAGGCCGCCGAGCGGCTGGCCCGCTTCGACCGCCCCGCGCTGCTGGCGTGGGCGCCGGAGGACCGCTTCTTCAAGTTCAGCCACGCCGAGCGTCTCGCGGCGACGATCCCCGACGCGAGGCTGGAGCCGATCGACGACTCGTGGACGTACGTGAGCGAGGACCAGCCCGAGCGGCTGGCCGAGTTGATCGCGAGCTTCGTCCGCGAGACGCAGCCGGCGCCCGCAGCGGCGCACTGAGCGCCCTCCACGCACGCAGCGCGGCGTCCGTCCACGTCAAGGATCGCCATGCCCGGCCGATAGAGAGACAGGCGCCGGGAGGCGTCCTCTACGGTCAGGTCTCCTGGTAGAGGGGGCCGTCCCCGCCCTCGGGCGGGGTCAGGCGACCGCCCTTGGCGGTGATCGCGCCGCACTGCACGCAGTTCGAGGGCACGATCGTCAGGTCGACCTCGGCCTCGCCGTTGTCCTGCTGCTCCTCGGGGATCTCGTAGACCTGCGCCGGGCACATCGAGACCCAGGTCTGGGCGACCTCGCGCGGGACGTGCGTCTGGACCCGGATGTGATTGGGGGCGTCGTCGCGGGTCGCGTTTCCGGACGCGAACACCGACGAGAGCTTGTCGAAGATGTACTTGTTGTCGGGCTTGGGGTACTTCTTGCGCCGCCGCCGTCGATCTCCATCGGCTCCTCGGCGTCGGGCTTCTGCTTCCACATCCCGCCCGGGAAGGCGCCGCGGGTGATCGTCATCGCCGAGGCGATCGCGCCGCCGACGAAGAAGCCGTGCGAGAAGGGCTGGCGCATGTTGCGCGAGCGGTACATGTCCTTGCCGATCATGCTCTTCTCGACGCGGTCGTGGTAGTCCTCGAAGTTGATCGAGTCCTGCTTGAGCTGCTCCACGATCGTCTCGGCCGCGTACATGCCGGCGTGCATCGCGTAGTGGATGCCCTTGAGCTCGGGGACGTTGACCATTCCGGCGCCGTCGCCGCAGATCACCATCCCGGGCACGGAGAGCTTGCGCGGCAGCGCCCAGTAGCCGCCGGAGGGAATCGTCTTCGCGCCCCAGCCGACGCGCTTGCCGCCCTCGAGGATGCTTCTCGACGAAGGGGTGGGTCTTGAGCAGCTGGAGGGCGTCGTGGACGGAGAAGGTGGCGTCGGTGTAGTCGAGCCCGACCACGAGCCCGAGGCTGACCTTGTCCTCGCCCATCGGGTAGATGAAGCTGCCGCCGAACTCGTTCCACTTGGCGCGCTTTCGCAGCGGCCAGCCCATCGTGTGGATGACGCGGTCGAGGGGCTTCTCGACCTCCCAGATCTCCTTGACGCCGAGCTCCCAGCGCTGGGGCAGGTGGCCCTGGAGGTCGAAGTAGTCGATCGCGGCGCCCGTGAGGTGGCCCTGCGTGCCCTCGGCGAGGACCGTCGCCTTGGCGACGACGTCGGAGCCGGGCTCGAAGTTCGCGAGCTCCTCGCCGTCGCGGCCGCGGCCCTTGTCGCCCGAGCGCACGCCCCTGACGATCCGGTCCTCGACCAGGAGCCTGTCGGCCGCGGTCTCGGTCAGCAGGTAGGCGCCGGCCTCCTCGGCCTTCTCGCCGAGGAAGCGGCCGAGCTTCGCGACCGAGGTGACGTAGTTGCCGTGGTTGCGGAAGTTCGGCGGCATCGGCTTGAGCGGCAGCGCGCGCTTCTTGGTCAGCAGGTAGACGGCGTCCTTCTCGACCTCCTGGTAGACGGGCCAGTCGGACGGCTCGAGGTCGGGAAAGAGCTCCCGCATCGCCGACGGGCGCATGTTGGCCCCCGAGAGCAGGTGCGCGCCGGTCGCCTTGCCCTTCTCGATCACGGCGACCGGGACCTCGCCGAGCTTCTCCGCGAGCTCGGGCTCGTCCTCGAGCAGCTGCATGATCCTGATCGCGCAGGCGAGGCCGCCGGGGCCGCCGCCGACGATCGCCACGCCGACGTCGATGCGCTCGTCCTCGGGGTCCGTTGGCGGGCCCACGAACTCCTCGGCGGGATCTACCGGGGGCGGATAGTCGGACGGCTTGACTGCCATGGGAATGCGGAGGGCGCGCTCGCGCGCCCGTGGACCGACTGCTCAGCCGCCCTTCTTCGCCTTGACGGCCTCGGTGAGCTTGGGGAGGATCTTGTGCAGGTCCCCCACCACGCCGAGGTCCGCGAACTCGAAGATCGGCGCGTTCGGGTCCTTGTTGATCGCGAGGATGTTCTCCGAGCTCTGCATCCCGACCTTGTGCTGGATCGCGCCGGAGATCCCGGCGGCGAGATAGAGCTTCGGCGCGACCGTCTTGCCGGTCTGGCCGATCTGGGCCGCGTACGGGTACCAGCCCGCGTCGACCACCGCGCGCGTCGCCGCGACGGCGCCGCCGAGGGCCTCGGCGAGCTGCTCGGCGAGCTCGAACGACTCGGCCTTGCCGAGACCGCGGCCGCCGCCGACGAGGATGTCGGCGTCCTCGATGTTGACGTCCTCGCCGCGGGCCTCGCCGCGCTGGACCATCGTCGCCTTCGTCGACCACTCCGAGAGCTCGACGTCGACGTCGGCGACCTCGGCCGACCCGTCGCCGCCCTCGTCCGTGTCGAACGCGTTGAGGCGCCCGATGATGATTCCGGGCTCGCCGACGTAGCCGACGTCGACGATCGCGGAGTCCTGAAGCACCGGACGCTCGGCGACCAGCTTGCCGTCCTCGACCTTGACCGCGGTGACCTCCATCGTCACGCCCGCGTTGAGGCGAGCCGTGAGCCCGGCGCCGACCTCGAAGCCGAGCAGTCCGCCGCCGAAGAGGGCGTAGTCGTAGCCCTCGTCCTGCATCACCTTCGCCATCACGTCGACGATCGGCTGCGCGAGGCCCTCGGGGACGTCCTTGGCGCGGTGGACCTTCTTGGCGCCGTAGGCGCCGAGGCCCGCCGCGGCATCGTCGGAGACGTCTCCGACGACCACGACGCCGGCCTCGGTGCCGAGCTCGCCCGCGAGGCGGGCGGCCTCGGAGATCGCGCCGAGTGAGTTCTTGTTGAAGTTGCCCTCGTCGTCGTGGAGGGCGTAGACCAGGATCCCGGCCATCGGGTAGATCAGCTTCCTTTCCTCGAGCCAGGACACGAGCTTCTCGACCGTCTCGTTCGTGTCCTCGTCCTCGATGATCTCCCCGGCCTGCTTCTCCGGCGGGGGGTTGATGGCCAGAACGGCCGTGCGCGAGCCCTGCTCGCCGACCCGGTCGGCCTCGATCGATACGTCCGACGTCGCCTTGGGTGTCGAGCTGCTTCTTCTTCGCGCCCATGATCGCCTTCAGCGACGGGTAGCGCGGCTCGTTGATCGCGTCTCCGACGCTGATCACGGCCGGAAGCTCGACCTCGACGGTGTCGTAGCCGTACTCGGCCTGGCGCTCGAGGCGCAGCTTGCCGTCGGTCACGTCCATCTTGATCACCTGCGTCAGCGAGGGCATCTTCAGGTGGTCGGCGACGACGGCGCCGATCGTGTAGCACTCGCCGTCGTCCGACTGCTGGCCGAGCAGCACGAGATCGGGGCTCTCGGACTCGAGCACCTTGGCGAGGGCGTAGCCCGTCGCCGCGACGTCGGAGCCCGCGAGCGCGTCATCGGTGAGGTGGACCGAGCGGTCGGCGCCGAGCGCCACCGCCTTGTGGAGCGCGCGCACCGCGCTCTCGGGGCCCATCGTCACGGCGACGACCTCGTCGACCTCGATCTCACCGCCCTCCTTGAGCTGCATCGCGGCCTCGATGGCGTGCGTGTCGAACGGGTTCAGGTTCTTCTCGCCGGAGCGGTCGAGCCGCTTCGTGCCCTCGTCGATGCGCTTCTGAACGGCCGCATCGGGGACTTCCTTGACCAGGCAACAGATCTTCAAGCTTCGAGCCTCCTGGGGGTCTGTGGGGGCGGGAATCCTAGTGAATCGCGGTGACCAAGTTGACTGGCCAGTCAATCGCATCTACCCGGCGCCGCCGGGCGCGCAAACGCGAAGAGGCGGGCACCAGGCCCGCCTCTTCGCTGCCCGCTCCCGGCGTCAGCCGGAGGCGGATCGGGGTTCTTGCGGTCGCGCTGCGGCCGGCTAGAGCCCCGGGTAGTTCACGTTCGGCCCACAGGTGTAGGTCGAGCTGAGGAACTTGAAGAAGAGCTTCCTTCCGAAGATCCTCTTGATCAGCAGCTGCACCGGACGCGTGCAGTCCTGCTGCTGCGCCTGGTCGCCGGGGACGCCGTTGATCTTGTGGATCGGGCAGTCCCACTTGTGCCGGTTGCTGCTCGTGCAGGTCGGCCCCGCGGCGTACGCGATGCAGCTCACGTCGCGCTCGCACTCGGACCTCGCGACCTTGACCGCCTCGTTGAAGGCGCGGTTGAAGGTCAGCGTGTGCTTGGCCTGTGCCACGGGCGCGCTGACGTTCACGGGCTCGTCGGCCGCAGCCGACCCACCCGCCACGGCGATCCCGAGGCTCATGACTGCAACCGCGATCGCGGTCGTCGTCAGCTTCTTCATTGAACCCTCCCTTCGCTTGCTTGTACCCCAGATGGCCGACAGGTGGCTTGACCGTCGCCGGCACCTTCCCCTGCCGGGGGCGCGGGAGATTATCGCACGCCCGCAGCGGATAACCCCGCTTCGGAGCCGCTGCGCAACTCGGGGCGGTCCGGCGCGTTGGCCCATATAGTGCGCCGCCTCGCGCCTGCGGCCTCGCGCCGAGCGGGATCGGCATCGCAGGTGGACTCTCGGCTTCCAGGAGGACTTCGATGAACCACAGGTCAAAGCTGCTCGCCCTCACCACGGTGGCCGCCGTCGCCGGGCTCGCGGTCTTCGTCTCGTCCGGAATCGGCGGCGACGACTCCGCCCCGACCGCGGACTCGATCGACCTCACCGTCACCGAGCCCAAGACGGTCTCCGCGGACGAGCTGAAGCTCGTGGACACCGCGCGGATGCCGCTGCGAGGCGCGAGCGCGAGCCGCAAGTCCTCGAAGCTCTTCTACTACCTCAGCGATCGCGACGTTCACGCGTCGCCCCGAACACGGCCGACCTGCGCGAGATCCGCTGTCCCGGTCAAGCAGCAGCCGGTCGACGGGCGGCGTGCTCGCGCCCGCGCCGGGGCTCGCGATCACGAACTCCTCGCGCACCAACCCGATCCCCGGTGGGCCCACGCCTGTCGGGCGCCTGGTACGAGCAGGTCACGAACCTCACGGACGATCGTGCCGCTGACATGGCGAGTGCACCTGACCTGCGTCGGCAAGTAGGCGCGCTTGTGGCCATCGGCCTCGCGGCCGCCGCGCTCGCGGCGGCCGAGGTGGTCGGCGGCTCGGAGCCGCAGCCCGGCGTGCCGCTCGCTGCCGCGACGGCGGGCGGCTACGAGCGCGTCACCCTCGCCGGCGACGACCTCGAGCCGGCGAGCGCCCAGCGCGTCTCGGGCTCGGCGCGGGCGGGAAAGGACGAGGAGCCGGGCCTCGACCTCTCCTACTACGTCGGCGTCGACTACCAGGAGGTCGAGCCGGGCGGAGCGCAGCTCTTCGAGATCCGCTGCCCGACGAAGGGCGAGCAGCCGCTCGCAGGCGGGACGTTCGCGCCGGTCGCGGGCCTCGTCTCGGTCAGCTCCTCGCGGGTCAACCCCTCCCCCGACTTCCCGACGCGGCCGCGGGCGTGGTACGAGGCGGTCGTCAACATCATGAGCACGCCGCTGCGCTGGAAGCCCTTCGTCACCTGCGGGACGGCCAAGGGGATCATTCCCTGAGCGCCGCGGCGCTCGCGGCCCAGGCGGCCGTCAGCGCGAGGCGACCGCCTCGCGCATGAAATTGACGATGTCGTCGGTCGACGCGCCCGGCGTGAAGACCGCCGCGACGCCGAGCTTCTCGAGCTCGGCGATGTCGTCGTTGGGGATCGTCCCGCCGACGGTGACCAGGACGTCGTCGGCGCCCTGCTCGCGCAGCAGCTCGACGACGCGCGGCACGAGCGTCAGGTGGGCTCCCGAGAGGATCGAGAGGCCGACGGCGTCGGCGTCCTCCTGGATCGCGGTCTCGGCGATCTGCTCGGGCGTCTGGTGCAGGCCCGTGTAGATCACCTCCATGCCGGCGTCGCGCAGCGCGCGGGCGATGATCTTGGCGCCCCGGTCGTGGCCGTCGAGGCCGGGCTTCGCGACGACGACGCGGATCTTCGCGCCCGTGGGCCGGCCCTCGACCTCGGCTGCTGATTCGCTCGGCATGGGCACAAGAGCGTAGCCACGACCGCAGGCGAGCGTGACGGATGGCCTGCGGAGCGTTAGATTGGCCCTGGGGTGTGCTGAGGAGGAAGAGATGTGCCCCCAAACGCGAATCTCATTGCAGTGAGGCGATGAGAGAGGCGTACGAGACCGGCCCAGGCGCCGCCCCGATCGCAGAGATCGACGCGGGGGCAGCGGTAGCGAGCCGCTCCATGGCGGAGCTCTTCTGGCGCCGCTTCCGCGAGGACCGCCTCGCGATCGCCTCGCTCGTGTTCCTCGCCCTGCTCGTCGTCGTCGCGATCGCGGCGCCGCTGATCGTCTCGCTCGCGGGCGTCCCGGGGCCCAACGAGCAGAACACCGATGCGCTCGACGTCTTCGGCACGCCGACCGGCCCCAGCCTCGCGCACCCGTTCGGCGTCGACGAGCTCGGCCGCGACGTCTTCGCGCGCACCCTCTACGGCGCCCGGGTCTCGCTGATCGTCGCGTTCGTGGCGACCGGGCTCGCGGTCCTGATCGGCGTGATCGCGGGCCTGCTCGCCGGCTACTTCCGCGGCTGGGTGGACACGCTGATCTCGCGCTCGGTCGACGTGCTGCTCGCGATCCCCTACCTGCTGCTCGCGGTCGGGCTCGCCGCGTCGTGCTCGTTCGGCGGCGGCTGCTTCGGCGGCGCCGTGCAGCCCGGGATCGGGGTCGTGATCTTCGTGATCGCGGTCACGAGCTGGACCTACGTCGCCCGGATCGTGCGCGGCGAGACGCTGTCGCTGCGCGAGCGGGAGTTCGTCGAGGCGTCGCGGTCGCTCGGCGCGTCGCGGGCGCGGATCGTCTTCCGCGAGATCCTCCCCAACCTCGTGGCGCCGATCATCGTCTACACGTCGATCCTGATCCCCCAGGTGATCCTCTACGAGGCCGCGCTCTCGTTCCTCGGCGTCGGCGTCCAGGCCCCCACGGCGAGCTGGGGCCAGATGATCTCCGACGCGACCGAGATCTTCGACACCGCGTGGTGGTACATGCTCTTCCCCGGCGTGGCGCTCGTGCTCACCGTGCTCGCGTTCAACTACGTCGGCGACGCGCTCCAGGACGCGCTCGCCCCGCGCGCCAGGAAGCGCAAGGCGACCGCAGAAGCTTGAGAAGTGAAACCGGCACCGAAAGGAAACAGATGCAACCCAGGCTGAGAATCCTCCTGATCACCCTCGTGGCGGCGCTTGTCCGCCATCGCGCTTGCCGCATGCGGCAGCGACGACGACAGCTCGGGCGTCAGCGGCGACGACTTCGCCCCCACGACCGAGGCGCCCGATGGCGCGCGCCGGAGGGTGGGTCGCTCGACATCATCTCCGCCGGCTTCTTCGACTACCTCGACCCCGGCGCCGCGTTCTACAACTACACCTACGTCTTCACCAACGCCACCCAGCGCGGCCTGATGGGCTGGGAGCCGGGCGACGCGGAGCGATCCGAGCCCCGACCTCGCCGCCGAGGAGCCCGAGATCTCGGACGACCTCAAGACGGTCACCTTCACGCTGCGCGACGGCGTCATGTTCAGCCCGCCCGTCGACCGCGAGGTCACCTCGGCCGACGTCAAGTACGCGATCGAGCGCACGCTGCTGCCGGGCGTCGAGAACGCGTACACGGCGAGCTACATGGACCTGATCGAGGGCTTCCCCGAGGCGCAGAAGGCGGTCGAGGAGGACGACACGGTCGCGCCCGACATCAGCGGGATCGAGACTCCCGACGACAAGACGATCGTCTTCAACCTGACCGAGGGCTACGGCGAGGTGCTCGTCCAGGCGCTGACGCTTCCCGCCAGCGCTCCCGTGCCCGAGGAGTACGCGAAGGAGTTCGACGCCGAGAGCCCGTCGACGTACGGCGACGCACCAGGTCACCACGGGCCCCTACATGATCGAGAACGACGAGGAGGGAGAGACTGACCGGCTACAGCCCCGGCAAGGAGCTCAAGCTGATCCGCAACCCCAACTGGGATCCCGAGACCGACTACCGCCCCGCGTATCTCGACGAGATCACGTTCCGGGAGGGCTTCACCGACGTCAACTCGGCGTTCACCCGGATCCTCGAGGGCGAGTCGCAGATAAACGGCGACATCCTCCCGACGCCGGCGGCGCTCAAGCAGTCGGCGCAGGAGTTCCCCGACCAGCTCGAGCTGGCGCCCTCGGGAGGCAACCGCTACGTGGCGCTCAACACGCAGATCCCGCCGTTCGACGACATCAACGTCCGCAAGGCGGTGCTGGCCGCGGCCGACCGCGAGGCGATGCGCCTCGCGCGCGGAGGCGAGCTGGTGGGCCCGATCGCGACCCACTTCATCCCGCCGGGAGTCCCCGGGTTCGAGGAGGCGGGCGGCCTCGAGGGCGCCGGCCTCGACTTCATGGCGAACCCGGCCGGGCGACCCCGAGCTCGCCGCCCAGTACATGCAGGACGCCGGCTATGAGAGCGGCAAGTACGAGGGCGACGAGAAGATCCTGATGGTCGCCGAGAACGCCGGCATCGACAAGGAGGTCGGCGAGGTCGTCCTGCAGCAGTTCGAGGACCTCGGCTTCGACGTCGAGTTCCGCCAGGTCAACTCGAACATCATGTACACGAAGTTCTGCTCGGTCCCCGAGGCCGAGGTCGCCGTGTGCCCGAACGTGGGCTGGGTCAAGGACTTCAACGACCCCCAGGCGATGCTCGACCCGACGTTCAACGGCGAGAACATCGAGCCGACGGCGAACTCCAACTGGCCGCAGCTCGACGTCCCGGAGATCAACGAGCAGATGGACGAGGCCGCGCTCATCGGCGACATCGACGAGCGCGCCGAGGTCTGGGGCGATCTCGACACCCAGGTCATGGAGCAGGCCCCGGCGATCCCCTACGTCTGGGACGACCAGGGCAACGTCCGCTCGCCGAACGTGCAGGGCGTGATCAACCTCTCCAACGGCCAGTGGGACATCTCCTACACGTCGCTCGCGCGGAATAGGGAGGAGCGACTGAGGCCGCGGCCCGCCCTCACGCTAGGCGGGCCGCGGCCCTCCCCACGCCCATGCTCCAGTACATCGCCCGCCGCGTCCTCTGGGGTATCGCGCTGCTCTTCATCTGCAGCGCCGTCGTCTTCGCGATCTTCTACGGGCTCCCGTCGGCGGACCCCGCGGAGCTGCGGGCGGGCCAGAAGGCCAACGAGCGCCAGGTCGAGGCAGATCCGC
The DNA here is from genome assembly GCA_963838145.1 of uncultured Thermoleophilia bacterium. Taxonomy (GTDB): domain Bacteria; phylum Actinomycetota; class Thermoleophilia; order Solirubrobacterales; family 70-9; genus DASPWW01. The sequence continues at coordinate 63,544 of CAWIPX010000013.1, read as the reverse complement.
GAGAACCTGGGGCTCGACGAGCCGATCTACGCGCAGTACGGCATCTACATGCGCGACCTCGTCCTGCATTTCGACTTCGGCTACTCCTACGAGTACGACGCCCCCGTCCGCGAGCTGATCTTCGACCGATTGCCGGCGACCCTCTCGCTCGTCTCCGGCGCGATGGTCCTGTGGCTGCTGCTCGGGATCCCGACCGGGATCATCTCCGCGATCCGCAGCCGCTCGCTGCTCGACCGCACGACGATGATGACGGCGCTGGTGCTGATCTCGGCCCCGGTGTTCTGGCTCGGGCTCGTCGCGCTCTACCTATTCGCCGCAGGACATCGGCGTGATCCCGATCTTCCCCGGGATCGGGAGCTACGTCCCGCTCAGCGAGGACCCGCTCGGCTGGGCCGGCTCGCTGATCCTGCCCTGGATCGTCCTCGCCGCGGCCTCGGCGGCGATCTACGCGCGCTACATGCGCTCGAGCCTGATCGAGGTCATGGACGAGGACTACATCCGCACCGCGCGCGCGAAGGGGCTGCCGGAGCGCCGCGTCGTGCTCCACCACGGCGTCCGCAGCGCGATCACCCCCGTGGTCACGCTGCTCGGGCTCGACATCGGCGTCCTGCTCGCCGGCAACGCGATCCTCACCGAGTCGGTCTTCAACATCCCCGGGGTCGGCAGGCTGGTCTTCGGGGCGATCGAGAGCGCCGACCTGCCCGTGATCCAGGGCGTCGTCCTGCTCGGCGCCTTCGTCATCGTCCTCGCCAACCTGCTCGTCGACATCGCCTACGCCTACCTCGACCCGCGCGTGAGGTACCAGTGAGCGCCGCGCCCCTGCTCGAGGTCGAGGACCTTCGCGTCCACTTCGAGACCGAGGACGGGCTCGTCCGCGCCGTGGACGGCGTCTCGTTCTCGATCGCGGCCGGGTCGCACGCTCGGGATCGTCGGCGAGTCGGGCTGCGGCAAGTCGGTGGCCAACCTGACGATCCTCGGCCTGACCCGGGCCCCCAACGCCCGGATCTCGGGGCGGATCTCGTTCGAGGGACGCGACCTGCTCGAGCTCGACGACGAGGGGCTGCGCGAGGTGCGCGGCAACGAGATCGCGATGATCTTCCAGGACCCGCTGAGCTCGCTGCACCCCCTCTACCGCGTCGGCGACCAGCTCGTCGAGGCGATCCAGGCCCACCGCGAGGTCAGCGCCGCTGCGGCCCGCGAGCGCGCGATCGAGCTCCTCGGCGAGGTCGGGATCCCGAACCCGAAGCGCCGGGTCGACGACTACCCGCACGAGTTCTCGGGCGGGATGCGCCAGCGCGCGATGATCGCGATGGCGCTCGCCAACGAGCCCCGCCTGCTGATCGCCGACGAGCCGACGACGGCGCTCGACGTCACGACCCAGGCCCAGATCCTGACGCTCATCGACCGCCTCCAGGTCGAACGCGAGATGGCGGTGATCCTGATCACGCACGACCTCGGGGTCGTCGCCGAGAACGCCGACGACGTCGCGGTCATGTACGCGGGGCGGATCGTCGAGCAGGCCGGCGTCGAGGACATCTTCGCGCGCCCGCACCACCCCTACACGTGGGGGCTGCTGCGGTCGATCCCCAGCCTCGCCTCCGAGCACGGCGACAAGCTGGTCCCGATCCCGGGCCAGCCGCCGAGCCTGATCTCGGTGCCCCCGGGGTGCTCGTTTCACCCGCGCTGCCCCTACGTGCGCCCGCGCCACCGCGAGGTCGAGCCGCAGCTCGAGCCGCTCCCGGACGACCCGAGCCACCTTGCCGCCTGCCTGCTCGACCCGGCGACGCGCGCGCGCCTGTGGGCGGAGCTCGAGGCCGGACGCGATCCCGAGGAGGCCCGCCGCGCCGTGGAAGCCGAGGACGCCGATGGCTGAGCCGCTGCTCGAGGTCTCGCACCTCGTCAAGCGCTTCCCGCTCACGCGCGGGGTCGTCTTCCAGCGCGAGGTCGGCGCCGTGCGCGCCGTCGACGACGTCACCTTCGCGATCGCGCCCGGCGAGACGCTGGGTCTCGTCGGGGAGACGGGGTGCGGAAAGACCACCGCGGCGAAGCTCACCGTCCGCCTCCTCGACCCGACGTCGGGCTCGATCCGCTTCGACGGCGAGGACGTCACGGCCGTCTCCGGCGCCGCGCTCAAGCAGCTGCGCCGCCAGGTGCAGGTCGTCTTCCAGGACCCCTACTCGTCGCTGAACCCGCGCCGGACCGTCGGCTCGATCATCGCCGACCCGCTGGCCATCCACGGCGTCGCGCAGGACCCCGCGGAGCGCCGCCGGCGCGTGCAGGAGCTGATGGAGCAGGTCGGCCTCAGCCCCGAGCACTACAACCGCTACCCGCACCAGTTCTCGGGCGGGCAGCGCCAGCGGATCGGGATCGCCCGCGCGCTGGCGCTCAACCCGAGGCTGGTCGTCCTCGACGAGCCGGTCTCGGCGCTCGACGTCTCGATCCAGGCCCAGGTGATCAACCTGCTCTCGGAGCTCCAGGCCGAGCTCGGGCTCACCTACCTGCTCGTCGCCCACGATCTCAGCGTCGTGCGCCACGTCTCCGACCGAATCGCCGTGATGTACCTCGGCAAGCTCATGGAGGTCGGGCCGGCGAAGCGCATCTTCGAGCGCCCGATCCACCCCTACACGCTGTCGCTCTACTCGGCGGTGCCGATTCCCGACCCCCGGCAGGGCCGCTCGCGCGAGCGCATCGTCCTGCGCGGGGACGTGCCGAGCTCGGTCGACCCGCCTTCGGGATGCCGCTTTCACACCCGCTGCCCCTGGGCGACCGAGATCTGCCGCGAGGTCGAGCCGCCGCTGGCCCGCTACCCGGACGGGCAGCTGGCGGCCTGCCACCACCCCCAGAACGTCACGCCCGAGGAGGTGCGGGCCGCGAAGCGCGACGAGTCGAGCCCGCTGAGCGCCGGCGCCGAGCTGCCGGGCGAGGTCTACGTGTAAGACGCGGCTCTGCCGCGACCAGCTTGTGCAGTTGGTGATGTCTACACGCTCTCGACGATCCCGAGGCGCGCCGCGCGCTCCACGGCGCGCTCGCGGACCTCGTCGGCGCCCTCGACGACCCCGCCGCGCATCAGCACGCGCCCCGCGACGACGGTCGTGTCGACGACCGAGCCGGTCGCGGCGTAGACGAGGTTCGCGACGAGGTCGCCGAGCGCGAGCTGCGGCGAGTCCGTGCGCACGAGCAGGAAGTCGGCGGGCTCGCCCGCCTCGATGCGGCCCGAGACTCCGAGCAGCGGCGCGCGGCGGCCCGTCGCGACCTCCCACGCCTCGGGCGCCGGGAGCGTCGCCGCGTCGCGCGCCTCGTGCTTCTGGAGCAGGCTGAGGTACTTGACGTCCTGGAGCACGTCGAGCGAGTTGTTCGAGCCGGCGCCGTCGGTGCCGAGGCGCGACGCCGATCCCGCGCCGCCTCACCGCCGGGTAGTCGAAGACGCGCCCCACCGCGAGCTTGAGGTTCGCGACCGGGTTGGTGACCACGGTCGCGCCGCGCTCGGCGATCAGGTCGAGCTCGTCGTCGTCGAGCCACACGGAGTGGGCGAGCAGCGTCCGCGGCCCCAGCGCTCCAGTGCGGTCGAGGTAGGCGGCGGGGCGCTCGCCGTGGTCGCGAAGGCAGTCGTTCACCTCGCCCTCCGTCTCGGAGAGATGGATCTGGATCGGGACGTCGTGCTCGGCGCTGCGCTCGGCGATCCAGCGGAGCGAGTCCTCGGAGACCGTGTAGATCGCGTGCGGCGCGAGAGCGCGGTCGATGCGGTCGATGCCGTCGAGCGCGTCGAGGCTCTCGAGCGCGTACTTGCTGCAGCCCGCTGCGGCCCATGTCGCCGGTGTCGATCAGCGGCGCCCCGATCGTCGCCCGCAGCCCGGCGTCGGCGACCGCCCGCGCGGTCGCCGTCGGGCTGCCAGTACATGTCCCAGAAGCGCACCGTCCCGCCGCGGATCATCTCGACGCACGCCAGCCTCGTCCCCCAGTAGACGTCGTCGGCGTCGAGCTTGGCCTCGGTGGGCCAGATCTTCGTCTGCAGCCACTCCATCAGCGGCAGGTCGTCGCCGTAGCCCCGAAAGAGCGTCATCGCCGCGTGGGTGTGGGCGTTGACGAGGCCCGGGACGAGCGCCGTTCCCGTGCCGTCGACGACCTCGTCGGACGTCCTCGACGGCGACGTCCTCGCCGACTTCGGCGATGAGGCCCTCCTCGGCACGCAGCACGACGGGTCGGCCGTCGAGCGTCGCTCCCTCGACGGCGAGGCTCATCCAGCGTCCGCCAGCGCCGGGACGACGCCCCCGAGCGCCTCGCGGACGCGCTCGCGGCTCGTGCGCCGCCCGGCCTCGAACTCGTCGAGGGTCAGGGCCGCGGGGCCGACCCCGTTCGCGAGGTTGTCCACCGCGCAAACCGCGGCGTAGGCGAGGCCGAGCTCACGCGCGATCGTTGACTCGAGCGCCAGGGTCATCCCGACGACGTCGGCGTGCCCCGAGATCAGGGCGATCTCGGCCGGCGTCTCGAATCGCGGGCCCGGTGAATGCCAGTAGGTGCCGCCGTCTCTGATCTCGCCGTCGGCCGCCGCACGCCAGGCCTCGAGCACGGCGCGCCGCCATCCGGGGTCGAAGCCCGGGACGCGATGGCCGACGGCGCCGGTGCCGGTCGAGGCCCAGACCCCGAGCGCGATGAAGTCGTCGACGACGACGAACGAGCCGACCTCGATCTCGGGCGCGCAGCGCCCCCACCGAGGCGACCGCGAGCACGCGGTCGACGCCGAGAGCGGCGAGCGCGGCCATGTTCGCGCGGTGGTCGATCGCGTGCGGTGCCACGTAGCGGTCGAGGCCGTGGCGCTGGAGCAGCACGTGGTTGCCGGCCTCGTACAGCGCCACCTGGCCGTAGGGAGTCGCGATCTCGCGGCGCGTCGCGCCGCTCGGAGGCTCGGCGTCGAGGAGGCTGCTTCCGGCCGCTATCCCCAATCTCCCCATTCGCAGATCTTAGGTTCCGGGGCAAGAGTTCCCGCATCCGGGGTCGAATTGGCGAGCAGTCAATGGATCGGTCCGCCGGGGGGCGGATCATCTCCCCCGGCGCACCACGACCACGGAGGGGTTTGGCATGTACGACGTCGTCTATCTGGACGAATCACGGCGCAGGCGCGTGCTGGCGGCGGGCCTCGCCCGCGAGGGCGCGGTGACGCTGGCGCGCACCGAGGCGCGCAGGCTTCGCGTCGGGCGGATGTTCCTCTGCGGCTCCGACACCTCGCCGGCGCCGAAGACGATCCTGATCGTGGAGTCCGCGCAGCGCGCCGCCTAGGCGCCGCGGCCGAGACTCAGAAGATCGGGGTCTCGGTGTAGGTCCCGAACACTTCCTGAAGCGCGGCGATCATCTCGCCCTCCGACGCGCGGGCTCGGGCCGCGGCCAGGAAGTGGGGCATCAGGTTCTCGTCGGTGGCGGCGGCGCGTTTGAGCTCGTCGAGGGCGCGCTGTGCGGCCTCGTCGTCGCGAGCCCTGCGCGTGCCCTCGAGGCGGCCGACCTGCTTCGCCTCCATCGCCGGGTCGTGGCGCAGGATCGGGATGTCCGCGTCGTCGTCGGAGGTGAATCGGTTGACGCCGACGACGACGCGCTCGCCGCGCCGCACCTCCTCCTGGTAGCGGAACGAGGCGTCGGCTATCTCACGCTGCGGGAAGCTCTGCTTGATCGCCTCGACCATTCCGCCGAGCTCGTCGATGCGGGCGAAGTACTCGTACGCCGTGCTCTCCATCTCGTCCGTGAGCGTCTCGACGAAGTAGGAGCCGCCCAGGGGGTCGATCGTGTTCGGCACGCCCGACTCGTGGGCGATGACCTGCTGGGTGCGCAGCGCGAGGCGGACGGCCTGCTCGGTCGGCAGCGCGAGCGCCTCGTCGAATGAGTTCGTGTGCAGGGACTGGGTCCCCCCCATCACGCCGGCGAGCGCCTCCAGGGTCGTGCGGATGACGTTGACGAGCGGCTGCTGGGCGGTGAGCGAGACGCCCGCCGTCTGGGTGTGGAAGCGCAACGCCATCGAGCGCGGGTCGCGCGCGCCGTAGGTCTCCTTCATCTCGCGCGCCCAGATGCGGCGCGCGGCGCGGTACTTGGCGATCTCCTCGAAGAAGTCGATGTGGGCGTTGAAGAAGAAGGACAGGCGCGGCGCGAAGTCGTCGACGTCGAGCCCGCGCTCGAGCGCCTGCTCGACGTAGGTGAAGCCGTCCTTGAGCGTGAAGGCGAGCTCCTGCTGGGCGGTCGAGCCGGCCTCTCGGATGTGGTAGCCGGAGATCGAGATCGGGTGCCAGCGCGGCATCTCGGTCGAGCACCACTCGATCATGTCGGTGACGAGCCGCATCGCGGGCTCGATCGGGAAGCACCACTCCTTCTGGGCGATGTACTCCTTGAGGATGTCGGTCTGAATCGTCCCGCCGAGGCGATCCGGCGTGATCCCGTTCTCCTCCGCGGCGACGACGTAGAAGGCGAGCAGGATCGCCGCCGGGGCGTTGATCGTCATCGAGACCGTCACCTCGTCGAGCGGGATCCCGGCGAAGAGCGTCTCCATGTCGTCCACGGTGTCGAGCGCGACCCCCTCCACCCCGACCTCGCCGAGGCTGCGCGCGTGGTCGGAGTCGAGGCCCATCAGCGTCGGCATGTCGAACGCCGTCGAGAGGCCCTGCTGGCCGTGGTCGAGGAGGTAGCGGAAGCGCGCATTGGTCTCCTCGGCGGTCCCGAAGCCCGCGAACTGGCGCATCGTCCACAGCCGCCCCCGGTACATCGAGGAGTACGGGCCGCGCGTGTACGGGTATTCCCCCGGATAGCCGAGGTCGCGCTCGGAGTCGCTGCCGGCGCGGTCCTCCTCCGTGTACAGGGGCTTGACCTCGTGGCCGGAGATCGTGTCGAAGCGCGCCTCGCGCTCGGGCGTCGCGGAGTACACCTCGTCCAGCCATTCGTGTGCGCGGCGACGCGCCTGCGGCTCGATGGCCATGCGGGAATTCTAGGTGGCGGGCGGGCGGCGGTCCGCCCATGGGCGCTCGGCCTCGATCTGGGCCGCGAGCGAAAGCAGCGTGCCCTCGTCCTCGGGCCTGCCGACGATCTGGACCGAGAGCGGCAGCCCGTCGTCGTTGAACCCGGCCGGGACCGAGGCCGCGGGGTTGCCGAGGTAGTTCCAGGTCCCGGGATAGGGATAGACGCGGCTCATGCCCATCACCGTCCTCAGGGCGCCCTTGCCCTCCCAGCGCCCGACCTCGACCGGCGCGACCGGCGAGACCAGGGTCACGAGGACGTCGTGGTCGTCGAAGATCGTGTTGACGCGCGACGCGTGCTCCGAGATCGCGCGCTTCGCCGCCGCACCCAGGCGGCCCGCGTAAGGCCTGCCGAGGCGGGCAAAGCCGCGGGTACGCGCCTCGAGGCGCTCGGGGTGCGGCGTGCGCCTGACGTCCCGGCGCGTGCCCGCCAGGTAGAGCGCCGCCACCCCGTCGCCCACGCGCCCGAACTCCGGGTCGCGCTCGACGACCTCGTGTCCGAGCGAGCGCAGCAGATCGAGCGTGTCGTCGAGTCCCCGCCGGTTGGCGTCCTCGAGCTTGGCGGGCGGGGCGATCAGCCGCGGCGCCTTCAGCGACCAGGCGATCCGCAGCTTCCCGGGTGGAGTGGTCGCGGACTCGACGAAGGTCCGCTCGGGCGCCGGCGGAGCCTCCCACTCGCCGGGCACCGCCCCCGACGTGACATCGAGGAGGAGCGCGCTGTCGGCGACGCTTCGGGTCAGCGCGCCGTTCACGGATAGGCCGTACCAGTGCTCGGAGTTCTCGACGTAGACGTCGGGAGTCATCGGGACGCGCCCGCGCTGCGGCTTGAGCCCGAAGAGCCCGCAGTTCGTCGCGGGGATGCGGATCGAGCCGGCGCCGTCGGAGGCCGACGCGGCGCCGACGAGCCCGGCAGCGACCGCGGCGCCGCTGCCGCCGCTCGAGCCCCCGGTCGTGCGATCCGTCCCCCACGGGTTTCGGGTCGCGCCCCAGGTCTTCGATTCGGTGAAGCCGCAGATCGCGAGCTCGGGGAGCGTGGTCTTGCCGAGGATCACAGCTCCGGCCTCGCGCAGTCTCACGACCATGTGAGCGTCCTGGTCCACCGGGTCGTCGAAGCAGCCGGTGCCGTGCGACGTGATCTCGCCTTTCGCGTCGACGGTGTCCTTGATCGCGATCGGCACGCCGAGCAAGGGCAGGTCCTCGCCGGACGAGCGCCGTGAGTCGGCGCTGTCGGCCTCGGCGAGCGCCGACTCGGCCATCACGTTGCAGAACGAGTTCAGCCGCGGGTCGATGCGCTCGATTCGCTCGAGGTAGTTCTCGACGATCTCGCGCGAGGACACCTCCCCGGAGCGCACCAGCTCCGCCTGCCGCGTGATTCCTGAGAAGGCGAGCTCGGCGGAGTCCATCGGGCGCGAGCCTATCTGCGGAAAGTTCGCCGGGGCGCCCGGCGCCGGCGCGCGAGCCACGTGCCGCTTCCCCCGATCGCCGCCGCGGTCGCGGTCGCGCCGAGGACCGCCATCCTGCGCGCGAGCTTCTCGAAGCGCATCACGCGCCAGCCCTCGTGCCTGGCGACCGCGGCCAGCTCCTCGTCGGGATTGACGGCGACGGGCTGGCCGACCGCGCGCAGCATCGGCAGGTCCGACGCGGAGTCCGAGTAGGCCCAGGACTGCGCGAGGTCGATGTCGTGATCGGCCGCGAAGTCGCGCATCGCGGCGACCTTGCCCTCGCCGTACATGAAGGGGCCGTCGAGGTCGCCGGTCAGCAGGCCCCGCTCGTCGACGGCGTAGGCGGTCCCGATCCCGCCCTCCATGTCGAGCACGCGGGCGAGCAGGACGACGAGCTCGTTGCCCGCGGCGGACACGATGAAGGTCGCCCGCCCGTCGTCCTGATGGCTTCGGACCTCGTCGATCATCTGCGGATACATCCGCGGCAGCAGCCCCGCGAGCAGCTCGGGCGCCAGCCGCGCGATGTCGCGCTGCCGGGACCCCGGCGAGCAGCACCTTGATCTCCGCCAGCAGCGCCTCGGTCTTCTCGTCGGTCGAGCCCTGGAGGCGGTACCTGAGGTGGTCGATCCCCCAGCGCATCAGCTGGCGCCGGCCGACCATCCCGGTGCGGAAGGCCGCGCGGCCGAAGTGCATGCCGCTGGACCCCGCCATCAGGGTCCGGTCGAGATCGAAGAACGCTGCGCCCCGTTCCATGGGGTGAGCCTAGTGAGCGGAGCGTCAACGCGGAAAACCCGCGGTAGGGCAGCGGATCCGCTCGACGAAGCGCTCGAACGTCATCCGGCGGCCCATGGGCGCGTTACTTCACCCATGAGTCGTAAAGAACGCGCCCCATTGGCGCCTTACGGGCCATATCACCCCAACGCGCCATCGAGGACGCGCGATGGGCGACCGCCGGTGCCCACCCAGCCGCAGTTCGCCTCAACCGCGGCCGGCCCGCGCGAGCCGCCTACGACCCGTTCACCTCGAGGACGATCGCGTCGCCCTGGCCGCCGCCGGAGCAGATCGCGGCGACTCCGAGGCCGCCGCCGCGGCGGCGCAGCTCGTGGACGAGGGCGCCGGTGATCCGCGCGCCCGACGCGCCGATCGGATGCCCGAGCGCGATCGCGCCGCCGTTGACGTTGACCTTGTCCTCGTCGACTCCGAGCATCCGCACGGAGTTGAGCGCGACGGAGGCGAACGCCTCGTTGATCTCCCACAGGTCGACGTCCTCCGGGCTCCTGCCGATCTTCTCGAGCGCCTGCTGGGCCGCCTTTGCGGGCGTGCGCGCGAGGTAGGGGAAGTCGTCGGCGACGGTCCCGTAGGCGAGGATCCTCGCGATCGGCTCGCGGCCCTCGCGCTCGGCCCACTCCTCCGAGGCGAGCACGACGGCGCCGGCGCCGTCGTTGACCCCGGGCGCGTTGCCTGCCGTGTGGGTCCCATCGTCCTTGAACATCGCCGGCAGCTTGGCGAGGACCTCGACCGTGGTCTCGGGCCGGATCGCCTCGTCGGCCTCGACGACCTTCTCCTCCTTCTTCGACTTGACGGTCACGCCGACGATCTCGTCGGCGAGCCGTCCCTCGTCGGTCGCCTTCGCCGCGAGCTGGTGCGAGCGCGCCGCCCAGCGATCCATGTCGGGGCGCGTCAGCTCGAGCTCCTCGGCGACCTCGGTCGCCTCCTCCATCATGTGCTTGCCGGAGAACGGGTTGGTGAGCCCGTCGTGGACCATCGCGTCGATCGCCTTCGCGTCGCCCATCCTGAAGCCGAAGCGAGCCTGGGGAAGCAGATAGGGGGCGCCGCTCATCGACTCCATGCCGCCCGCGACCGCCACCTCGACGTCGCCGACGCGAATGCCCTGGTCGACGAGGCCGATCGTCCTCATCCCCGATGCGCAGACCTTGTTGACGGTCTCCGAGGGGACCTCCTTGGGGATGTCGGCCTTGATCTGCGCCTGGCGCGAGGGAATCTGGCCCTGGCCAGCCTGGAGCACCTGGCCGTAGGCGACCTGCTGGACCTGCTCGGGATCGACGTCGGAGCGCTCGAGGGCCGCGGCGATCGCGGTCCCGCCGAGGTCGGTCGCGTCCTGCGAGGCGAGCGCGCCGCCCATCTTTCCGAACGGGGTGCGTGCGGTGCCGAGGATGACTGTGCTGGGCATGGGGCCTTTCTCTGAGACGAAGGTGAGGGGCGGCCAATGCTAGAACAAGGCCTGTGGAAGTCGATCTGGCGAGTCAGGCGCCGGCCGAGGTGGATGCGGACCTCCTCTGCCTCTCACTGTTCGAGGGCGACGAGCTCCCGGCGCCCTTCGCTGACGCGGCCGGAGCCGGCGACGCCAAGCCCGCCTACAAGCGCACCGCGCTGCTGCGCCCGGGCTCGCCCGAGCGGGTCCTCGTCGTGGGCCTCGGACCTCGCGCCGACTTCAGCCCCGAGCGCGCGCGAGTCGCCGCCGCGCTCGCGAGCCGCCAGGCGGCCTCGCTCGAGGCGCGCACGGTCGCGTGGGTCCCGCCCGACGAGGGGGACGACGCGCAGGTTGCCGCCGCGCTGGTCGAGGGCACCGAGCTCGCGACCTACCGCTTCGACCGCTTCAAGGGCTCAGACGACGATGACGAGCCCAAGCCGCGCATCGAGTCCCTGGTCCTGGTGGGCGCGAGCGAAAGCGCCGGTGAGGCCGCGCGGGTGGCGCTCGTCGCCGCCCGCGCCGCCAACCGCGCCCGCGAGCTCCAGAACCTGCCGGCGAACGTCGTCACCCCCTCCTACCTCGCCGACCGCGCCCGCGAGATCGCCTCGGCCCACGACCGCGTCTCGGTCGAGGTCATGGATCGCGCCGAGGCCGAGAAGCTCGGAATGGGCGGCCTCGTCGCCGTCGCGCGCGGAAGCGACGAGGAGCCGCGGTTGATCGTCCTGCGCCACGAGGGGCCCGGCGACACGCTCGGGCTCGTCGGAAAGGCGGTGACCTTCGACTCCGGCGGGATCTCGATCAAGCCGTCGTCGCGGATGCACGAGATGAAGATGGACATGTCGGGCGGCGCGGCGGTGATCGAGGCCGTCGCCGCGATCGCCGAATTGGAGCTCGACGTCGCCGTCCTCGCGGTCGTGCCCTCGACCGAGAACATGCCCAGCGGCCACGCGCTCAAGCCCGGCGACGTCGTCACCCAGCACAACGGCAAGACCGTCGAGATCATCAACACCGACGCCGAGGGCCGCCTGATCCTCGCCGACGCGCTGAGCTGGTGCGCCGAGCAGGGCGCCGACCGGATCGTCGACCTCGCGACCCTGACCGGCGCCGTGCTGACCGCGCTCGGCTCCACCTACGCGGGGCTGATCTCCAACGACGACGAGTGGGCGGCGCGGGTGCTCGAGGCGGGCGAGGCGACCGGGGAGCTGGCCTGGCGCCTGCCGCTGCACGAGGAGTACAAGGACCTCACGCGGGGCTCGATCACCGACCTCGTCAACGCCTCGGAGAAACGCAAGGCGAGCACGATCTACGCCGCCTCCTTCCTCGAGGAGTTCGTGGACTCCAAGCCGTGGGTCCACCTCGACATCGCGGGCACCGCCTGGGACGTGGGCCGCGAGTACGTCGGCAAGGGCGCGACCGGTTACGGCGTGCGGCTGCTCGTCGAGCTGGCGCGCAAGCTCGCCGCCTAGAGGCCTAGAGCGACAGCAGCCGCAGCACGCTTCGCGCCAGCGCCGGGTCGCCCTCGATCCGCACCCGCCGCCGCGCGACCCGGGCCAGCGCGACGAGGCCTCGCAGCCGCGCGGGATTCGGGATTCCGCCCACGAGCGGGGTGGCTACGAAGTGGATGATGTCGGGAAGCGTCCCGATGATCGCCAGGTCCGGCTTGTGGAGGTCGCCGTCCTCGACGGTCATGTGGCTCGCCGTGAACGTCACCCGCAGCGGCGCCAGCGAGTCGGTGAAGCGAAACGCGACCCGGCCGCGGATCTCGCTCGCGACCTCGGGCCTCAGCATGACGCCGCGCTCGAGAAGGCCGAACATGCTCGGCGAGACGCCGGTGGGCAGCGTCTTGCCGAGCCGCACCTCGGGGACCGCCGGCGCGCCGGCGGAATCGCCGTCGCGCTCGCGCCCCGGAAGCGAGTGGATCGCCGGCCTCCGTCGCTTTCTTCGCGGCGCACGCATGGCCAGGACCATACGATCCCCCGAGATGGACTTCGACCTAACAGACGAACAGAGACTGCTCCGCGACACCGTGCGCGACTTCGCCCGCCAGCGCGTGGCGCCGGTCGCCGAGGAGCTCGACCGCGAGAAGCGCTTTCCCTACGAGATCGTCGCCGAGCTCGGCGAGCTGGGCCTGATGGGGATCCCGTTCCCCGAGGAGTACGGCGGCGGCGGGGCCGACACGCTCTCCTACGCGCTCGCCGTCGAAGAGCTCGCCCGGATCGACTCGTCGGTGTGCATCACGCTCGCCGCCCACACCTCGCTGGGCACGATGCCGATCCACCTCTGGGGCACGACCGAGCAGAAGGAGGAGTGGATGCCGGAGCTGTGCGCCGGGCGCAAGCTCGCCGCCTTCGGGCTCACCGAGCCCGAGGCCGGGTCGGACGCGGGCAACACCCGCACGCGGGCGAAGCTCGAGGACGGGGAATGGGTGATCGACGGCGCGAAGCAGTTCATCACCAACTCTGGCACCGACATATCCGGCTGCGTAACGATCACGGCGCGGACCGGCGAGAGCGAGATCTCGAACATCATCGTCCCCAACGGGACCCCCGGCTACGAGATCGGCGAGGCGTACCGAAAGATGGGCTGGAACGCCTCCGACACGCGCCCGCTGTCGTTCGACGGCGCCCGTGTCCCCGAGTCGAGCCTGCTGGGGCGCCGGGGCGAGGGCTTCAAGAACTTCCTCCACATCCTCGACGGCGGCCGCATCGGCGTCGCCGCAATGGGCGTCGGCCTCGCGCAGGGCGCGCTCGACGAGGCGCTGGCCTACGCCAAGGAGCGCAGGGCGTTCGGCCAGCCGATCTCGAAGTTCCAGGCGATCCAGGCGAAGATCGCGGACCTGTCGGCGGAGATCGAGGCCGCGCGCCTGCTGACCTACAAGGCCGCGATCGAGAAGGATCGCGGCGAGAGCTTCACCCTCACCGCGGCCCAGGCCAAGCTCAAGACCGGCCGCCTCGCGGTGCGCGCCACCGAGGAGGCGGTTCAGATCCACGGCGGTTACGGCTACATCGAGGAGTACCCCGTCTGCCGCTTCTACCGAGACGCGAAGATCCTCACCATCGGCGAGGGCACCGACGAGATCCAGCAGATGGTGATCGCCAGCCAATTGGGCGCCTGACGGGCGCCCAACCCCGCCGGCTGCTCCGCTTCGCGTCCGCTGCCGGCGGCTTTGATGCGGACGTTCCGGCCACACCCTGAACGGCACGAACCGGGCTTTGCCCTAGCCCCTGCGTGGCTGGTCTAGTCTCATGACGTGGGAGCAGAGGGAAATCCGCGCCAGCCCTGGGACCCGGCTCCGGCGCAGCCCGGGCCCGACCCGATCGCGCCCGAGATCTCGCGCCGCATCAGCGCGATCCTCGACGCGGCCGAGCGCGAGGTCTCCGAGGTCCGAAAGCAGGCTCGCGAGGAGGCGCTGCGCTACATGGACTACGCGCGCCGCCGCGCCGACGGCCTCATCGCGGAGCGCCAGCTGAGGATCTCCGAGCTCAGCGGGGACCTGCTGCAGCGCGCCGAGCACCTCCTGGCCCAGGTCGAGTCCGCGGAGCCGCTGCGCGAGGCGCTCGACGAGCTCGTGAGAAAGCTCGCCGAGACCGCCGAGGGCCTGACGCGCGAGGCGGACAGCCTCGGCGACTTCGTCCCGCCGCCGTTCGGCGACGCGGCCGCCGAGACGCCGGCTCCGGGACCGACGCCTGGCCCGGCGCCCGTTCCCGACCCCGCCCCTCCGCCCGGGCCCCCGCCGCCTCCGACTCCCCTTCCCGACCCGCCCGAACCGCCCGATCCCGGTCCGCCGGTGGGCGCCGCGTGGCCCCAGGTGGTCGAGCCCGCGGCCTCGACGCCGCGTCCGCCCGGGCCGGCGCCGGAGCCGAGCGGCCCGGCGTCCGAGCGGCGGGACCCTGGGCAGCCGAGCCCAAACGGCGCCCGGATGGTCGCGATGCAGATGGCCGCCGCGGGCTCCATCCGGGCGCAGGTCGAGTCGCACATCCGTGAGACGATCGGCGTCGCGGATCCAGGCCCGATCCTCGACGAGGTCTTCGGCCCCGGCAGCCCCCCGGAGGCGACGGTCCCGTGGGCCAGGCCGGCCCAGCGGTAGCCGAAGCGCGGATCCAGCCGGGCACGCACCTAGACTGGCGCGCGATCCGGACCCGGGAGACGCCCATGCTCGAAACCGACTCGACGACCGCGCAGTCGGAGGGGATCCACGAAGTGCTCCAGAGCCTCGACCAGGCGACGAAGGAGTTCAGGCGCCGCCTCGACGAGCTCGCGGCGGTCGGCCGGAGCCTTCCCGCCAACGACGGCGCCGCGGCTCGGCCGGGAGTGCTCGCGGCCGCGCCGGGCGCGGTCGAGGCCGGACGCGGCGTGGGCCGGCGCATCGCCGCCCGACGCACCGGCCCCGCCGCCCGACGTCGAGCCGTACCCCTCCCTGGGGCTGGCTCGCGCCCACCTCGAGCTCGACCGCCGCATGGCGGACGCCGAGGCCGAGGCCCAGCGCTACCTCGAGGAGGCCAAGCAGCGCGCCGACTCGATGGTCCAGTCGATCGTCAACGCGGTCGAGTCCGAGGCCGACACGATGCGACGCGACGCCGAGGAGGGCATCCGCCGGCGCTGGGTCCAGGTCGAGGCCGAGGCTGAGCGCTTTCTCGAGGGCGCCCGCCGCGCCGCCGACGGCATCGTCGAGAACCGCCAGCGGCGGATCGCCGAGCTCAGCGACACGATCGTCGGGCTCGCCGGCGAGTTGACCGAGCGAATGACCGACGCGGCACAGATGCAGCGCCAGTTCGACGCTCTCGTCGTCTCGCTCTCGCAAGCGGCGGGAAGGATCGCCGCGGATCCCGAGACGAACACGGGGGCGCCGCCCGAAGCCGCCGAGGAGCGGCCCAGGGGCTCGTGGCGCGCCCGGGTCGAGGCCGCCGAGGCCACGGAGGCGCAGGCGCTCTAGGACCCGAGCGTCGTGACCGTCGTCTTGTCGCCCGGGGTCTCGGCGAGGTCGGCCGCTCGCCCCTCGCCCTTGACGATCCCGTAGTGCTCGCAGAGCTGAAGCTCCTCCTCGGCAGTGAGCGACCCTCCCAGCTCGACGCGCGGCGCGCTGCGAATCGAAGCGCGGTTCCACGGCACCCAGACGTGGCCGGCGCCGGCCACCGCCTGGCGGGCCGGGACCACGGTGTGATGCCCGAAACGTCCGACCCTGATCAGGATCCACTCCGGCCTGCCACTCTCCTCGGAGACGTAGGCACCCTCGATCCTGCCCATGCTCGCGCCCGAGATCTCGTCGAGGCGGGCGCCGACCCAGCCCTCGACCTCCTCCCGCGTGGGGCGATCCTCAGCCATCCGCGTCCCTTTCTAGCAACTCGCGCGCCGCCGTCGCGGGGTCGATCTCGCGGCTGACGACGCGCCCCAGAAGCTCGTTGACCTCGGGGTCACCCTCGGCGCGCGCGTCGAGATCGCGGCGAAGCCGCGCGGCTGCGAGACCGAGGACCTCGTTTCTGAGGTTGCGCTCGCGGCGCTTCTCCAGCGTCCCCTCCTTCTCGATGTGGGCGCGGTGCGCCTCTATCTGCTCGAGCAGCTCCGCCGACCCCCTCCCCCTTCGCCGCCTCGGTGCGCATCACCGGGACCGTCCACGAGCCCTGCGGGCCGAGCGAGAGCGCCGTCTTGACCTCGCGGACCATCGTGTCGGTGAGCGGATGGTCGGCCTTGTTGATGACGATCACGTCGGGGATCTCCATCACTCCCGCCTTGAGCGCCTGGATCGAGTCGCCCGACCCCGGCATGAGCGCAAGGACGATCGTGTCGGCGTGGTCGACGACGTCTATCTCGGCCTGGCCCACGCCGACCGTCTCGAGCAGCACGTCGTCCTTGCCGGACGCGTCCATGAGCAGCGCCGCCTGCAGCGCGGCCTCCGCGAGCCCGCCGAGCGAGCCCCTCGTCGCCATCGAGCGGATGAACACCTTGGCGTCGAGGAAGTGCTCGGAGAGACGGATACGGTCGCCGAGAAGGGCGCCGCGCGTGAAGGGGCTCGAGGGATCGATCGACAGGACACCGACGTCACGGTCGGCCTTGCGCAGCTCGGCCGTCAGCGCTCCGCAGAGCGTGCTCTTGCCGACGCCAGGGGGGCCGGTCATCCCCACGATCCGCGCCCGGCCGGTCCTCGGGAAAACCTCGCGCACGAGATCCCAGCCCGCGGGCTCGCCGCTCTCGATCAGCGTGATCCCGCGCGCGAGCGCGCGCTTGTCGCCCGCCACGAGGCGCTCCGCGAGAGTCTTCTCGGCGCTTGCCGACTCAGTCATGCGGCGGCGATGATCGCATCCCGGCCGCGCCTATGATCAGCTCGTGACCACCGGCCCCGAGACGACGCTCGACGAGCCGCGGCCCGCGCCCCCCGGCGCGCACCCTCTGCCGCGCGAGACCCGCGCGAAGACGGGGCCCCTCGGGACGCTGCGCTTCGCCCGCCGCCACGGGATGCTGAGCTTCAAATACGCGCGCCTGCTCGGGCGCTACGTGCGGCGGCGCCTGCTGTCCTCCGCGGGATGGCGCTGGGAGACCGATGGCCCGCTGTTCCTCGGCCGCGGGCTGCAGCTTCAGATCGGCAAGCGCGGCCGGATCCGCTTCGGGCGCTTCGTCTGGATCGGCGACGGCACGAAGATCCGATGCCACGAGGGGCAGGTCGAGATCGGCCCGAAGACCGTGCTCGGACAGGACTGCACGATCTCGGCCTACCAGAGCGTGCGCATCGGCGAGCAGTGCGTGATCGCCGACCGCGCGATGTTCATCGACTTCGACCACGGCGTCGTCGACGTCGAGCTCCCGATCCGCCGGCAGGGGATCTACAAGCGCGACGTCGAGGTCGGGTCGAACTGCTGGATCGGCTATGGCGCCTGCATCCTGCGCGGCGTGCGCGTCGGCGACAACGCGATCGTCGGCACCAACTCCGTCGTCACGCGCGACGTTCCCGCCAACGCGGTCGTGGGCGGGGTCCCCGCGAAGGTGATCAGGATGCGCGACACCCCGGCGACGCTTCGCTGGCCCGATCCGGTCGAGCCGCCGGCCGAATAGCCGGCGCTCAGCCCCGGGAGCGGTCCGGGACGTCCTCGTCGCCGTCGCGCGTGGGGTCGTCCTCGTCGCCGGATGCGTGGACGTGGTCGGCCTCTCCGTAGGTCTGGCCGTCGCGGTCGGGCTCGGTGTCGGGAGCGTCGCGGAGCGGGTTTCCCTCGCCGTCGTCGTGCTCGGCGTTGCGGCGATGGTCCTCCTCGGCGAGCTCGTAGCCCTCGGACACTCCCTCGCCGCCCTCGGTCAGCGGCCGGTGCGCTTCGTCGACGTCCTCGTAGTCGATGCGGCCGCCGATCCTTCCGGCCTCCTTGGCCGCGGCGTCCTCCTCGCGCTTGTCCCTGTCGTCTGCCATCGCTCCCGCGGATCCTAGATCAGAAGAGAACGTCGGAAAAGAAACGGCGCCGCCGGGGCCTCGCCCTGGCGGCGCCGTTCGGAGTCGGTACGGGTCAGGTCTTGCGCTCGAGGTCGGCGACCTCGTCGGCCTTCCGCTCGGCCTTCGCGTCCGCCTCGTTGAGCTCTTCCTTCTTCTCGCCCTTCTCCTCCTCGGCGGAACCCTCGCGCTTGAGGGAGCTGTCGCCGGTGAGATCTCCGGCGGCCTTCTTGGCCCTGCCGGTTGCCTTGTCGATCAGGCTCATTTCATTTCCTCCTTAGTGGTACGTAGCTGGGATACCCGAGCAGGCGCAGTCGCTAAACGGAGGAAGCTCGGCTCAGGTGGCCGCGGTCGCCTCGCGCTGCTCTTCGTGGACGCCCTCGGCGAACTCCTCGATCGCCTTGGCGCAGAACGCGTCGAGGTCCTCGGGCTTGCGGCTGGTGACCAACCCACTCTCCACGTGGACCTCCTCGTCGACCCAGGTCGCGCCCGCGTTCTCGAGGTCCGTCTCGAGGCTCGGAAACGAGGTCAGCGTCCGCCCCTCGACGACGCGGGCCTCGATCAGGGTCCACGGCGCGTGACAGATCGCCGCGACCGGCTTGCCGTCCTCGAAGAACGAGCGCACGAACGCGACCGCATCGTCGTCCATTCGCAGGTTGTCGGGGTTCGCGACCCCGCCGGGCAGGACCAGGCCGTCGTAGTCGGACGGATCAGCCTCGGACACCGTGCGGTCGACGTCGAAGGTGTCGCCCTTGTCGAGGTGGTTGAAGGCCTGCGCCTCTCCCTCCTCGGGGGCGATCAGCTCCACGTCCGCGCCGGCGCTCTCGATCGCCTCCCACGGGCGCTCCAGCTCGACCTGCTCGATGCCCTCGTTGGCGACGAGAAACGCGATCCTCTTGCCGTTCAGATCCTCTGCCATTGCTTTGCCTCCTTGGTCCGGGGTATGCACCCTTTCGACTACCCCCGGGAGAGGTGTGAAAACGCGGCCGGAGCGATCGCGGGGATCTGCTGCCGCCCGTTTCGCAGCGTCATGCGTCGGGTAGGCGTCGGGGCTCACACCCTTATTCGAAATGCGAAAGGACTGATTCAAATGGCGGACGTCAGCACTCGTGACGCGAAGCTGATCCAGTACCTCAACGAGGCCTACGGCAAGGAGAAGGAGCTCGAGTCGGCCCTCCAGGCCCACATCGGGATGACCGACCGCAAGCCCTACAAGAAGCGCCTCCAGCAGCACCTCAAGGAGACGAAGTCTCACGCGCGCGACCTCGAGCGCCGCATCAAGAAGCTCGGCGGCGACGCCTCGACGCTGGCGTCGATCTCGAGCAAGGCGATCGCGGCCGCCAAGGGGCCGCTGCACATGCTGCGTGGCACCAGCTCGGAGGAGAAGCTGCTCAAGAACGCGAAGACCGAGTACTCCGAGGAGCACGAGGAGATCGCGACCTACACGGCGATCGAGACGTTCGCCGAAAGCGTCAACGACAAGGAGACCGCGAAGCTCGCGCGCAGCATTCGTCGCGACGAGGAGCGCATGGCCAAGTACCTCGAGGGCCTGATCCCGACGCTCACCAAGAGCGTCGTCCAGGCCGAGGTGCCCGCCTCGGAGCGTCGCAATGGCTCGCGCCGCTCGAGCTCGCGCAAGTCGTCGAGCTCGCGCAAGTCGTCGAGCTCGCGCAGCCGCGGCACGTCGGGCTCACGCGGCCGCGGCAGCGGCTCCAGCCGCTCGCGCTCACGCTCGTCGAGCTCTCGCTCGGGCTCGTCGAGCTCGCGCCGCACGAGCGGCTCGCGCAGCCGTTCGCGCTAAGCCCGGACTGTCCCGTCTGACTCGAGCCCGCCGGCGGATTCGTCGTCGGCGGGCTCGAGCACGAACAGCTCGACCGCCAGGTCCGGTTTGTGTGGAGCTGGCTCATGTGGGCGATGAGAATTCGCGGACGCCTGAGCTGTGCGTCGGCGCTTGAACTCGCCATCCGGCGTCTTAATATTCAGGTTGACGCGACCCGGACTGCAGGTAGGACGGAGCGCGGCCATTCGAAAACGGGAAGCGTCCGCGGAACCGAACCGGTGCGGGGGCGGATCTCTTGGAAATCCGATTGGTACAGGAGGAGAGTCGGTGCGCGCTTTCCAACTCGCCAGACGTCAGTCGTCGAACGGCGATTCCCCCGAGGGCAACGGGGTCGCCTTCGGCATCAGTCATGAGCCGCTCGGCGACAACGCGTGGCTGTTCGCGATCGAGGGCGAGCTCGACCTCGCCTCCGCGGACCGGCTGCGTGAGGCGCTCGAGCGGAGCGATCCGGGATGGTGCGGACGGCATCGTCTTCGACCTGGCGCGATGCAGCTTCGTCGACTCGAGTGGGCTCGCGGTCCTGCTCGAGGCGCGCAAGACGCTCGACGGCTCATCCCCCCCGAAGACCTGCGTCGCGCTCGTCGCCCCGGCGGCGCAGCCGCGGCGACTGCTGCAGATGACGTCCGTCGACACGGTCCTGCCGGTCTTCGAGAGCCGCGAGCAGGCCGAGGCGGCGATCGACGGCTCGGACGGAGCGCTCTCGTCCGCTCGCTGAGATCGACCCGAGGCGGGTATGACTTACCGCAATGCGGGGGTACGAGCCGCTCCCTGGCGTCTATGACGAGGCCTTCGAGGGGCCCGATCTCCCGCGGGCTCACTACGAGGATCTCCTGAATGCGGTCGCCGAAGCGGGCCCGGAGGCGCTCGGCGCCGAGGTCGAGCGCAGCCTGCGGCGCGAGGAGGTCACCTTCGGCGCCTCGGACGACGGCCTGCTCGCGCTCGACCCGGTTCCACGCCTCCTGACGACCGACGAGTGGAGCACGATCGAGGCGGGGATCCGCCAGCGCGCACGTGCGCTCGAGCGCTTCGCCGCCGATGTGTACTCCGAGCGCGAGGTCGTCGCCGCGGGGCTCGTCCCCGAGCGCGTCATTGCGGACTCCGAGCACCACGAGCCCGCGATGCGGCGGGCCTTCGAGCCGCCGATCTGGGTCTCGGTCGTCGGCTTCGACCTCGTGCGGGGGCCCGATGGCCGCTTCCGGGTGCTCGAGGACCAAGTGCGAATGCCGTCGGGACTCTCCTACGCCGTGGCCGCGCGCGAGCTGCTCGGGGACCTGCCGGCCCTGAGCGGCGACCCGGCTCCGGTCGACGGCGCCTTCGCGCGGCTCGGCGCCGCGCTGCGCGCGGCCGCGCCCCGCGCCGCGGACGACCCGACGATCGTCCTGCTTTCCACCGGCTCCGCTGCGGCGGGCTGGTACGAGCACGGCCGCGTGGGTCGCGAGCTGGGAATCCACGTCGTGACGCTCGCCGACCTCGAGAGGCGCGGAGAGGAGGTCGTGCGGCGGGAGGGCGACCGCGCCGAACGCGTCGACGTCGTCTACCTGAGAACGGACGAGGACCGCTTCACCACTGCGGACGGCCGGCTGACCGCGATCGGCGAGCTCCTGCTCGAGCCCTGCGTCGCGGGACGCGTCGCGTGCGTCAACGCCCCGGGCTCGGGCATCGCCGACGACAAGCTCGTGCATGCCTACGTCGAGGAGATGATCCGCTTCTACCTCGGCGAGGACCCCCTCCTGGATTCGGTGCGGACGCTACGACCTCGGCGTGGACGCCCAGCGCGAGTCGGCGCTCGAGGCGCCCGAGGACCTGGTCTTCAAGCCGCGCGGGAAGATGGGCGGCGAGGGAGTGGTCGTTTGGAGCGGCGCCGACGAGGGCGCGCGGACGGGCGTGGTCGCCGCGCTGCGCAAGGCGCCCGAGCGCATGATCGCCCAGCAGCGGGTGGAGCTGTCGACGCATCCCACGGTGATCTCGGGCGGGCTCGAGCCGCGGCGCATCGACCTGCGCCCGTACCTGATCCGCTCTCCCGATGGCGAGTGGGCGCTGCCGGGTGGGCTCTCCCGGGTGGCGCTCGAGCGCGGGTCGCTGATCGTCAACAGCGGCCAGGGGGGCGGAGTGAAGGACACCTGGGTCGCGTGGACCTGACGATCGCCGCGCAGCAGCTCTCGACCGCCCTCGGCGAGCCGTCGCAGTCCGACCTGCTGCTGACCCGCCAGACGCAGGCGATGTCGTTCATCTTCCACATCCCGCTGGTCTGCTTCGGGATCGCGCTGCCCGCGATGGTCGTCTTCACCGAGGGGCTGTGGCTGCGAACGGGCGACCCGGTCTACAAGGCGCTGGCCAAGCGCTGGTCGAAGGTGATGGCGATCCTGTTCGCGGTCGGTGTCGTCACCGGCACGATCCTGTCGTTCGAGCTGGGCCTTCTGTGGCCCAACTTCATGGCCACGTTCGGGGACGTGTTCGGTCTCGGCTTCGCGCTCGAGGGCTTCTCGTTCTTCGTCGAGGCGATCTTCATCGCGATCTACGTCTACGGGTGGGACCGAATCTCGCGCCGCGCTCACCTGCTTGCAGGGGTGGCGGTGATCATCAGCGGGATCACGGGCTCGACGCTGGTCATCGCGGTCAACGGCTGGATGAACAAGCCGACGGGCTTCGACGTCGTCAACGGCGAGGTCACCGGCGTGGCGCCGTGGTCGGCGCTGTTCAACGACCATCTCGCCTTCGAGGTCACCCACATGTACCTGGCCGGATACCTCGTCGTCGGGTTCATCGTCGCGGGCGTCTACGCGCGCGCCTGGCTGCGCGGTGAGCGCGGGCGCTATGTCCGCGCGGGGCTGGTGATTCCGCTCGCGTTCGCGGCGCTGACGGCGCCCGTGCAGCTCATCGTCGGAGACTGGGCGGCGCGCACGGTCGCCCGGGACCAGCCGGTCAAGCTCGCCGCCTTCGAGGGCCTCCAGAAGACCGAGCGCGAGGCCCCTTTCCATGTCGGAGGCATCTACGAAAAGGACGGGGACATCAAGTACGGGATCGAGATCCCCGACCTGTTGTCGATACTCGCCGACCATGACCCCAACGGCGAGGTCGTGGGCCTCGACTCGGTGCCCCCGGACGACCGCCCTCCCGTCAACACCGTGCGCCTCTCGTTTCAGGCGATGGTCTTCATCGGTACCGGACTCGCGGCACTCGCAGCCGTCTTCCTGCTGACCTGGTGGCGCCGCGGCCGCCTGCCTCGCACGAGGTGGTTCTACCGCGCCGTCGTCGTCGCCGGCCCCCTGGCCCTGGTAGCTCTGATCTGTGGCTGGATCGCGACCGAGGTCGGGCGCCAGCCGTGGGTCGTCTACGAGCTGATGCGCACCGAGGACGCCGTCACCGACGCCAGCGGGATGCCGTTCGTCGCCGCGGGGCTTCTCATCGTCTACCTCTCGCTGACCGGCCTCGTCATCTGGCTGCTGCGGCGGCTCGCGAAGCGCCCGCCCGAGACCGAGGTCGCGCGAGCTCGGAGGCGGGGCCTGATGCTCGCCGACATCGCCATCGCCCTGTCGCCGCCGGGATGACCGCCTATGCGGTGCTCGCCGGCGCCGACTTCGGGGCCGGCTTCTGGGACCTGACCGCCGGCGGCGCCGAGCGCGGCGGCGCGGTCCGGGGCATGATCCAGCGCTCGATGGCCCCCGTGTGGGAGGCCAACCACGTCTGGCTGATCTTCGTCCTCGTCATCCTCTGGACCGGCTTCCCGGTCGCGTTCGGGTCCATGATGTCGACGCTCTACGTCCCGCTGTTCATCGCCGTCTCAGGGATCATCTTCCGCGGCACGGCCTTCGCCCTCCGCGGCGAGGCGGCGACGATCGGCGAGGCGCGGCTCCTCGGAGGCCTGTTCGCGCTCTCCTCGGTGCTCATCGCCGTTCTGCCTCGGCGCCTGCGTCGGCGCGATCGCGGCCGGAGAGGTCCCGGTGGGAAACGCGAGCGGCGACCCGATCTCGTCTTGGCTCAACCCTCTCGGGATCACCGTCGGCGTCCTCTTCGTCCTCACGGGCGCCTACCTCTCCGCCGTCTACATGGCCGCCGACTCCCAGCGCGGCGATTTCGAGGACCTCCAGCGAGCGTTTCGCGCCCGCGCGCTCGGCTCCGGGATCGCCGCCGGGGCGGTTGCCGCCGTCGGCCTGCTCGTGCTGCGCTCCGAGGCGCGCGAGCTCTATGACGACCTGGTCTCCGGGGCCGGGCTCGCCTGCATCGCCGTCTCCGCGGCGGCCGGGATCGCCACCCTCGCGCTCGTGTGGCGCGAGCGCTACGAGACGGCGCGCTACAGCGCCGTCGTGGCGGTCGCCGCGGTGATCGCCGGATGGGCGCTGGCCCAGTCACCGTACCTTCTGCCCGGCGAGTTGACGATCGATGAAGCGGCGGCGTCCGACGCCACCCTGGTCGCGATGCTCGTCAGCGTCGCGATCGGAAGCCTCATACTCATCCCCTCGCTGTATTGGCTCTATTCGCTGACCCTGAGCGGGCGGCTGGACAAGACCTACGAGCCGCTCGACCAGCGCTTTCGCCCCCTGAGGGCCGCCGACCCCGAGGAGAAGGGGTGATCCGCGGCTCTGCCGCGACAAGCATGTGGTGTTACCGATGTTGAGCGCGCTGCGCTCCAGGTGGACGCTGGTCGCGCTGTTCGCGCTCGGTTGCGGGCTGATGCTGCCGTTCGAGCTCTGGGCGACCCGCCTCGCCGGGATGGCGTGCCTGTTCGGCTTCATCGCCCTCGGCGTCTTCCTGATCGCCGACCCCGATTTCCTGGGCGAGGACAGGGAGCGAAGCGGCGGGAAGCTCAGGTCCGACTGGCCTGCAGACTGAGCTCGGCGTAGACCGCGGCCGTCCGCTCGGCGACGTCGAGCCAGTCGAAGCTACGCACGTGCTCGTGCGCCTCGGCGACCAGACGGCGGCCCAGCTCGTCGTCGGCGAGCACGCGCTCGGCGACATCCGCGAGCGCCTCCGGGTCGCGTGCGGCGAAGCGCAGCCCGACCTCGTCGGTGGGCACGACCTCGCGAAGGCCGCCGGTGTCGGCGACGATGCAGGGGCAGCCCGACGCCATCGCCTCGAGCGCGACGAGCCCGAACGGCTCGTAGATCGAGGGCACCACGCAGAGGTCGGAGATCGGATAGAGCGAGTGCAGGACGTCGTCGCCGATCCAGCCGAGGAAGGTCCCGTGGTCGAGCAGCCCGAGGTCCTCGGCCTGGCGCCGGAGCTCGGCCTCGTGCGTCCCCGAGCCGGCGACCAAAAAGCGCGTGCCGGGGACGCGCTCGATCAGCTGCGGCATCGCCTCGAGCGCGATCTGGAATCCCTTCTCGTAGACGAGCCGCCCGATCAGCAGCACCAGCTTCTCGCTCGGGCGCCGCGAACTCGGAGCGCAGGCGCTCGAGCTCCACGGCGTCCTGGGGCTGGAGGTCCTCGGGATCGATCCCGTTGGGGATGACGCTGACGCGCTCGTCCGCGACGCCGAAGATGTCGGCGATCTGCTCGCGCATGTAGTACGAGCACGCGATCACGCGGTCGGAGCGGTTCGTGATCCAGCGCTCGACGCCGTGGATGTAGGACTGGGGGTGCTTTTCGACCCAGCCCTGGTGGCGGCCGT
Source organism: uncultured Thermoleophilia bacterium (assembly GCA_963838145.1). Taxonomy (GTDB): domain Bacteria; phylum Actinomycetota; class Thermoleophilia; order Solirubrobacterales; family 70-9; genus DASPWW01. Next base: position 38,048 of record CAWIPX010000013.1, on the reverse strand, counting down.
GCTCGGTGGCGTGGATCGTCGTCACCAGCGGCGCCGAGAAGCGGCGCGCGAGGTGGTCGCAGGCGGAGGCGACGAGCCAGTCGTGGCCGTGGACGAGGTCGAAGTCGAAGCGGTCTCCGAGCTCGACTCCCGCGGCGAGCATGTCGGAGTTCATGTGCTCGACCCAGGCGACGAACTCGCCGAGGTCGCGCGGGCGGCTCGGCTCGCGGACGCGGTGGATGTGGACCCCGGCGACGATCTCCTCGGCGGGCGACTCCTCCCCGCCGCGGGTCAGGACGTGGACCTCGGTCCCGAGCTCGGCGAGGCTCTCGGAGAGCTTGCGCACGTGGCGGGCCAGCCCGCCCTCGATCAGCGGCGGGTACTCCCAGGAGAGGATCAGCACTCGGTTCATGCGTGAGAGAGCCTAGGGTTCGAGCAGCGGCGCGAGGCTGAGGTCGGGTGCGAGGCTGCGCATGCGCGGATCCGTGGCCTCGCCGGAGTCTATGACCTCGTGCATCGCCTCCGCGTGATGCACGGCACGCCTGAAGGGGTACTCCCCCGCATCGCCCTTGGAGTCCAGGAACGCCCAGTCGCTCGACTGGACCGCCAACAGCTCGCGCGCGGCGCGCTGCGCCGCCGCCGGGCTCAGCCGGCGCCCCGCCAGCTCGCGCAGGAGCCGCAGCTCGAGCCTGCGCGCCCCCCAGGCGAGGTCGGCGACCGCGGGCGAGTCCCACGTCGAGAGGTCCTTGTCCTCGCCCCAGCTCGAATCGCGCAGCGGGCGCTCGGCGGGCTCGTGGCCGGCGAGCGCCTCCGACAGCGTGACGAGGCGCACCCCGTGCTCGGGCGCGGCGTCGGCGAGCGCGCGCAGCCATTCGGGCCCCTCCGTCCACCACGCGCCCAACAGCTCGGTGTCGATCGCGAACGTGACCAGGCCGGGGCCGGCGCCGCGCTTCGCGAACGCCGCCAGCCGCGCCGCGACCGCGGCGGCGAAGTCCGACGCGTGACGCGCGGCGCGCGCTCGCGCCGCCTCGGGGTCGTAGGGCTCGCCGCCGATCGACCACAGGCGCATCCCGTTGACCGACTGGCGGTGGTACTCGAGGTACGCGGGGTCGGCCGGGTAGCCGTCCGCCGACCAGACGAGCGCGACCGAGTCCCAGTCGAGCCCGAACGCGACCGGCCCCGACGGGGAGCGGATCGGCGTCAGGGCCTCGAGCCCCTCGGCGCCGGCGCTCTGATCGACGCAGAAGAAACCCAGGCCGCGCTCGGCCAGCAGGCGGTCGAGCCCGGGCCGGTAGGCGCACTCCGGAAGCCAGAAGCCGCGCGGTGACCCGAAGCGCCGGGTGTGCGAGCGCAGCCCGGCGTCGATCTGGAGCCGGCGACCCGCAGCGGTGGCGATCAGCGGCAGCACCGCGTGCGTCGCGGCGGACGCCATCAGCTCCACGCGGCCGCGCGTCCTGGGCCTCGGCGAAGGCCTCGAGCGGGCGATCGCCGAGAGCGCCGAGGCGCTCGAGCGCGCGGCCGTAGAGGCCCGCCTCGGCCTCGGCGGCCGCTCGCAACTCCGCCCCCCGTCGGCCGCATCGCGCTCCGCCGCCCCCAGCCTGTGCTCGCGCAGGAAGCCGCGCATGCGCTCGGCGACGCCGTCCGTCCTCGAGCTGGTCGGCGAGCACCGGCGTGACGGTGAGCGTCATGTCCCGCGCCGCGTCGAGCACCGGCAGGTGCGAGCGCGCGAAGGCGTCGAAGAGCCATTCCTCGCCGAAAGGCCACGTGCCGAAGCCCTCGACGTAGGGCATGTGGGAGTGAAGGACGACCGCCAGATCGCCCACCACCGCCCCCGGACGCGCAGCGGAGGAGGCGGTGGGTTCCTTGCCGTCGTCAGGCATGACAGACAGCGAGGAAGTCCAGCGCCTCGTCGAGGCGCTCCTCGCGCAGCGCGAAGTCCTTCGCGGAGATCGCGGGCACGAAGCGGTCGTAGAAGGGCTTGGTGACCCGCAGCGCGCGGTGGACGCGGTCCCACCCGGCGCGGACCGCGAGCTCGTGCGCGCGCATCGCGCGAGCGTGGAAGACCCCGAGGATCTCGACGCGCGAGAAGTGGGGCTCGAGCATCTCGCGGTACTCCTCGACCGTGTACTCGCGCACGTGCCAGGGGTTGTCCGACTTCTCGGCCTTCGGCCCCGCGAGGGTCAGGCGGTTGGGCGTCGAGATGTAGGCGACCGGCGCGGCCGCGGCGATGCGCGCGCAGAGGTCACCCGGCTGCTGGACGTGCTCGATCGTCTGCAGGAAGACGATCGCGTCGACGGGCCCCTCGAACTCCTCGACCAGACCGCGCTCGAAGCGCAGGTTGGGGCGCCGGTAGCGCTGCCGCGCGTGCTCGAAGGCCTCCGGGTTCGCGTCGACCCCGACGACCTCGGCCGCGCGCCGCGCCAGCACGTCGGTCCCGTAGCCCTCGCCGCAGGCGAGATCGGCGACGCTCATCCCGCCGCAGCGCTCGGCTATCCACTCGTAGACCGCGAGGTGGCGGCGGTACCAGTAGTTCTCCTCCGGGACGTCGGGAAGCGTGCGCTCGCCGGTCAGCTCGAGCGGCGGGACCCCGTCGGGCTGGTCGGCCTGGAAGTAGCGCGGATGCTCGTCGCCTGTCGTTCGCTTTGGAGGCATTTTCCGCCCTGAGCCTAGACGAGGCCCCACTAACCTCCCCCATCGCCATGCCGACGATCGAGGCCGATGCCGCCGAGCGGATCCGGGACGCGAACGTCCGCTACCACGACGCCGCGGCGGCGAGCTACGACGCCAAGTGGGGCATCGACCTCGGCGCCAGCGGCCAGGCGCAGGTGCGCGCCAAGATCGAGAAGGCGCTCGGCGGGTGGCCGGCCCTGCCCTTCGAGCACGGCCTCGAGATCGGCGCCGGCACCGGCTACTTCTGCCTCAACATGCTGCAGCTCGGGGTCATCGAGCGCGCCACCGCGACCGACATCTCGCCCGGAATGCTGAGCGCGCTCGGCGCATCGGCCGAGGAGCTCGGCGTCGAGGCGAGGACGGTCGCAGACCGACGCCGAGGAGCTGCCCTTCGACGACGAGTCCTTCGACCTCGTCTTCGGCCACGCCGTGCTGCACCACATCCCCGACCTTGCCGCGCGCGTTCGCCGAGTTCGACCGCGTGCTGCGGCCGGGCGGGACCGTCCTCTTCTGCGGCGAGCCGTCCCGCTACGGGGACGTGCTCGCCGCGGCGCCGAAGCGCGGCGCCCACCTCGTCGCCCCGCTGTGGCGGCGCGCGGTCGGCGCGCCGGCGCGCCCCGAGAAGGCGGCCGACGGGCGCTACGGCGACGACCTCGAGTGGCAGGTCGACGTCCACGCCTTCGATCCCGGCAAACTTGCCGCCGAGCTTCGCGACGCCGGCTTCGGCGATGTGCGGATGCGCGGCGAGGAGCTGCTCGCGAGCCTCTACGGGTGGGTGCTGCGCTCGCTCGAGGCGACGGCCGACCCCGAGCGCGTGCCGTGGAGCTGGCAGAGCTTCGCCTTCCGCAGCTACCTCGCGCTGCAGCGAGTCGACAGCGCGCTGCTCGAGCCGCGCCTGCCCCCGTCGCTCTTCTACAACCTCGTGCTCTCGGCGCGCAAGCCCGGCTGAGCGCGGCGCGCACAGGCAAGCTCGGCTCAGCCCGCTTGCGCGAGACTACGCGGCGTGCGTGAGCTCGAGGCAGACGTGGCCGTCGTCGGCGCCGGCCTCGCCGGCCTCGTCGCGGCGCGCGAGCTGGAGCGGGCAGGGGCGTCGGTCGCGGTGCTGGAGGCGCGCGACCGGGTCGGGGGCCGGCTGCTGTCGGAGCCGATCGCCGACGGCGAGCAGGTCGAGGTCGGCGGCCAGTGGGTCGGGCCGACCCAGGACCGCGTGCTGGCGCTCGCCGGCGAGCTGGGCCTCGAGACCTTCCCCACCCACTCCGAGGGCAAGAACGTGCTCGAGCTCGGCGGGAGGCTGCGCCGCTACTCGGGCACGATCCCGCGCGTCGGGCCGCTGGTGCTCGCCGACATCGCGCTGGCGCGCTGGCGCGTCGACCGCATGGCGCGCCGAGTCGACCCCGAGGCCCCGTGGAATGCGCCGGGCGCCGAGCGAGCTCGACTCCCAGACGTTCGCCACGTGGCTTCGGCGCGGCATGCGCACCGCAACGGCGCGCCGGCTGATGACGGTCGCCGGCAGGACGGTCTGGGGCGCCGAGCCGGCCGAGATGTCGCTGCTTCACGTGCTCTTCTACGTGCGCTCGGGGCACGGCTTCGACATGCTCATGGACGTCGAGGGAGGCGCCCAGCAGGACCGCATCGTCGGTGGGTCGCAGCTGCTCGCGAGCGGGCTCGCCGATCTGCTCGCGCGGCCGGTCGAGCTGGGCGCGCCGGTCGAGCGGATCGCCGAGCGCGAGGGCGTCGTCGTCGTCGTGGCCGGCGCGGTCAGCGCGCGCGCCAAGCGCGCGATCGTCGCGGTCCCGCCGTCGCTGCGCGCGCGGATCGAGTTCGAGCCCGCGCTCCCGCCGATCCACGCGCAGCTCAGCGAGCGCATCGTGCCGGGCTGGCTGACCAAGTGCACCGCCGTCTATGCGGAGCCGTTCTGGCGCGACGAGGGGCTCAGCGGCGAGGCGCTGAGCGACGCCGGGCCCGCGACGCTGACCTTCGACAACTCCCCTCCCGGCGGCTCGCCCGGCGTCCTCGTCGGCTTCGTCGGCGGCGCCGACGCGCGCCGCCACGCGGCGCTCGGGACGTCGCAGCGTCGCCGCGAGGTCCTCGAGGGCTTCGCCCGGCTCTTCGGGCCGCGCGCGCTCGAGGCCGAGCGATTCATCGAGCTCGACTGGGCTCGCGAGCGCTGGAGCGCGGGCGGCCCCACGTCGAACATGCCGCCGGGCGGCTGGACGAGCGTCGGCGCCGCGCTGCGCGAGCCCGCCGGCCGCGTGCACTGGGCGGGCACCGAGACCGCCGGGGAGTGGTCGGGCTACATGGACGGAGCGGTGCGCTCGGGCGAGCGCGCCGCCGCCGAGGTCGCGGCCGCGCTCTGACACCGAACTTCACATGCCGGTCGCAGCAGAGCTGCGAATCACTCACCCATCGCCTGCGCGCCGCACCCGCGCCAGCGCGACTCTGCCGCTCACCCCCTTGAGGCTCCTTGCGGCCCGCGTTCGACCAGCTGTAGCCGTCGCCGGCCGCCTCGCGGACCTCGCTCGTGCAGAGGACGCTCGAGGGCCGCGCGACGTCGGTGAGCCTGCTCGCGACGTTGACCGGGTGTCCGTACCAGTCGCCGCCGCGCGGCAGCGCCTCGCCGTGCGCCACGCCCGCTCGCAGCAGCGGAAATCCGTCTGCGTCCTCCCTCTCGGCCGCCTCGACGAGCGAGAGCGCGCATTCGAGCAGCGGGTCCGTCTCGGGCGAGACGAGCATCGCGGCGTCGCCGATCAGCTTCACGAGCTGCACCGGGGGCGAGGCGACCTCTCGCGCCAGCTCCCCCAGCCGGCCCGTGAGCGCCCCGAGCTCCTCCATCGGCAGGCGCTCGCCGAGCTTCGTGAACTCGACGAGGTCCGCGAAGCACACGGTGATCTCCGTCCGCGCGGGGCGCCCAGTGGCGAGCTCCTCGCGGCCGAGCACGGTCTGGCGGATCTGCTCGCGCTGCTGGAGCCTGTAGGTGTAATCCATCAGCGGCCCCATCATCGGCACCAGGCGGCGAGTCGCCTCCTCGAAGCGCGAGCTGATCTCGAGCTCGGTCAGCCCGGGCTCCATCAGGCTCTCCCCCGTCAGCGTGCGCGTCGCTCCGGCGACCTGCGCCATCGCCATCCCCATGATCCGGGCGACCTCGAGCAGGCCCTCGTCGGGCAGCCCGACGTCGCGAAACTCGTCGATTCGCTTGGCGGCGTCGAGGTCGGCGTCGGTGAGCTCCGCCGCGTCCGGGTCAGGGGCCGGCAGCCCGAGCGCCTGGCGCTGGCGGATCAGGAACTCGACCTCGACCCCGGACTGCTCGGCCACCTCGTGGGCCGTGTAGCGCGGCCCGTCGCCCTCGAGCAGGCGCTCGGCGGCCAGCAGGGCGAGGCGGTCCTCCTCGACGGCGTTACGCAGCTCGTCGAGCGAGACGCCGTCCTCGGCGAGCTTGCCGAGCAGCTCGCGGCGCGCCTCCCGGGCCTTGCCGCGCGTTCCCTTGAGCAGCCCCTCGGCCTCGAAGTCGATCGCCACGCCGTGAAGATATTCGCCCGCCCTAGGCGAGCGCGACCGCGCCCCCGCGGCGCGGGTCGCCGCCACCGGCGAGCTCGCCGGTCGCGGGGTCGCGCGCGACGGTCTGGGCGCCGCCGAAGAAGAGGTTGCGGCGGCGCCAGCGCGTGACCGGCACGCCCCGCGCCTCGAGGCGCTCGAGCGCCTTCTCGTCCACTCCTGGCTCGGCGTGCACGACGCCGTCCTCGAAGTGCACGCGCCCCGCCTCGACCGCGTCCTGCGCGGGCATGCCGTCGGCGACGAGCCGCAGGATCACCTGGAGGACGGCGGAGCGGATGCGGTTCGAGCCCCCGCTTCCCAGCGCCGCCTCGAGCTCGCCGTCGCGCAGCACGACGGTCGGGGACATCATCGAGGTCATCCGCCGGCCCGGCTCGAGGACGTGGAAGCCGAGCGGGTTGAGGTCCTCCTCGCCGAGCATGTTGTTGACGTGCACGCCCGTTCCGGGGACGAGCATCCCGGAGCCGGTCCCGTTCGAGCAGGTGACCGTCGCGCAGCGCCCCTCGCCGTCGACGACCGTGAGGTGCGTCGTCGAGCCGGATCCGCCCTGGCTGCGATCGGCCGTGTCGGGCCCGTTCTCGCGCCCGAGCTCCGCCGCGAGGGCGTCGAGGCGCGCGGGGTCGAGGAACTCGTGCGCGAAGCCGGGGTCGTAGAGGCGCTCGTGGAACTCCCCGAGCCGCGACCGGTTCGCGGCGCCCATCACCGCGACGACGTCCTCCACCGAGGCCGACCCGAGGCGCTCGAGCAGCTCGAGGCAGAGGCAGATGAGGATCCCGCCCGAGGACGGCGGCGGGTTGGTCAGCACGTCGGCGCCGCGAAACCGCGCCGCGACAGGGTCGCGGGCGATCGGCTCGTACGCGGCGAGGTCCTCGGTGCCGAGCGTCCCGCCTCGCGACGTCACCCACTCGGCGATCGCCTTCGCGATCTCGCCGCGATAGAAGGGCTCGGGCCCCTCGACGGCATAGAGCTCGAGCGCGTCGGCGAGATCGGGGAAGCGGAAGACGTCGCCCTCTTTGAGGATGCTGCCCTGAGGCGCGTAAAGCTCGCGCGTCTGCTCGAACTCGGTCAGGATCGGCTCGAGCACGGTGAACAGGTAGGCCTGCATCGGGGTGACCTCGACGCCCTCTCGCGCCAGGCGCACGCCGGGCTCGACCAGCTCCGACATCGGCATCGAGCCGAAGCGCTCGAGCGCCTCCGCAAGGCCCGCCGCGGTGCCCGGGACCGCGCACGACGACGCGCCGATGTTGAAGACCTGCGGCGTCTCGTCGAAGAGCACCGAGACCGGGACGAGGTCCGTCCTGTGGTCGGTCCCTCCGCGTCCCGGGACCTCGACGAAGAAGTCGAGCAGGACGTCCTCCTCGGGCGGTGTGAACGAGCATGAAGCCGCCGGCGCCGAAGCCGGTCAGCGGGCTCTCGGTCGCGAACGAGGTGAGCACCGCGCAGACGGCGGCATCGACCGCGTTTCCACCCCGCCGCAGCACCTCGGCCCCCGCCTCGGCGGTCAGCCCATGACCCGCCGCGACGGCGCCGTTCAACTAATCAGCGCGAGATGTCGAACTCGGGGGCCTCGAGGCCGAGGTCGCCGCCGCCGCCCTCGCGCCTCGGGCGCTCGCCGGGCTCGCCCGCTCGCTCGAGGCCGGTGCCTCCGTCGGCGCGCCGGCCTCGCCCGTCGAAGCGGGTCGCGATCACGGTGACCCAGACCTGCTCGTCGAGCTCCTCGTCGACGTTGGCGCCGAAGATGATGTTGGCGTCGGGGTGCGCCGCCTCCTGGATCACCATGGCAGCCTCGCTGACCTCCATCAGCGAGAGGTCGCGGCCGCCGGTGATCGAGAGCAGGATCGAGCGGGCGCCGTCGATCGACGTCTCGAGCAGCGGGGACGCGATCGCGCGCTGCGCGGCGAAGAGGGCGCGGCTGTCGCCCGTGCCCATCCCGATCCCGAGGATCGCCTGGCCGGCGTCGCGCATCGTCGTGCGGACGTCGGCGAAGTCGAGGTTGATCAGGGCGGGCAGCGTGACGAGATCGGCGATCCCCTGGACGCCCTGGCGCAGCACGTCGTCGGCGACCTGGAAGGCCTGGACCATCGAGGTGTTTCGCGACAGCACGGTGAGCAGGCGCTCGTTGGGGATCACGATCAGCGTGTCCACGGCGGCGCTCAGCTCCTCGAGGCCGTCCTCGGCCTGCTTGGCGCGGCGGCTGCCCTCGAACCCGAACGGCTTGGTGACGATGCCGACGGTCAGCGCGCCGACGGTCTGAGCGAGGCGGGCGATGACCGGCGCGGCGCCGGTCCCGGTCCCGCCCCCGACGCCCGCCGCGATGAAGACCATGTCGGAGCCCTTGAGCAGGCGCTTGATCTTGTCCTGCTCGGCGAACGCGGCCTGGTGCCCCAGCGCCGGGTCGGAGCCCGAGCCGAGGCCGCGCGTGACCTCGCCGCCGATGTGGACGGTGACGTCGGCCATGCTCTGCTGGAGCGACTGAAGGTCGGTGTTGATCGCGAGGAACTCGACCCCGCCGATGCCCGCCTCGACCATGCGGTTGACGGCGTTGACGCCGGCGCCGCCGACACCGACGACGCGGATCACCGGGGCGTGGACGCCCGGCTGCGCCGGGGGCCGCGAGGTTCCCGGCTCGGCGCGCCCGTAGGCGGGCCCGTCGGGAGGCTGCTCGTCGACGAAGATGTTGCGCAGGCGGTCCTTGGCGGCGGGCGTCTCGGCGCCGGGCTCGTCGACCCTGTAGACGCTCACGTCGCCGGAGTCGGGCACTCGCTCGCGCTCGCGCACGGGCTCGCGCTCGCGCTCGCGGAGCCGGCGGCTCGGGCGCGGGCTCGTCATTCACCGGACGCTCGGTCTCGGTGGGCCTGTCCTCAACCGGCGCGGGCGCCTCGGCGCCCTCGGTGCTCATCATCTCGGTCGGCTGGTCGCCCCCCGCCTCCTCCTCCGGCTCGTCGCCGGTGGTGGAGCGGAAGAGGTCGGCCAGCGGACCCTCCCGCATGCTGGCGCGCTTACGCCTCGCCATTCGTCAGGACCTCCGCCGCCAGCTCTCGGTAGTAGTTCGCCGCATTGCTCTTCGAGTCGTATTTCAGCACTGAAGCGCCGCGGACGGGCGCCTCGGCGAACTTGACCGCCTTCTTGATGCGCGACTTGAAGACGAGGTCGCCGAAGTTCTCCTCGAGGATCTCGACGGCCTCCTTGGCGTGGACGGTGCGCGAGTCGAGCATCGTCGGAAGGATGCCCTCGATCTCGACTCCGGGATTGAGGTTCTCTTTGATCATCTCGAGCGTGTTCTGGAGCTGCACCAGCCCCCGCATCGACAAATACTCGCACTGCACGGGGACGATCACCTTGTTGGACGCCGTGAGCGCGTTGATCGTCAGCAGCCCGAGGCTGGGCGGCGTGTCGATGCAGACGAAGTCGTAGTCGTGCTTGACCTCGGCGAGCGCCTTCTCGAGCGAGCGCTCGCGCCCGATCTGGGTGCTCATCGCGATCTCGGCGCCGGCGAGGTCGATCGAGGCGACCGCGATGTCGATCTCGCGCTCCTGGATGATCTCGGAGATCGGGACCTTGTCGACGAGGACGTCGTACATGCTCTTCTCGACCTTGTCGGGGTCGATGCCCTGACTCATCGTCAGGTTGCCCTGCGGGTCGAGGTCGACGCACAGCACGCGGTGGCCGGACTCCCTGAAGGCGACGGCGAGGTTGAGCGTCGTCGTCGTCTTCGCGACCCCGCCCTTCTGGTTGGCGAACGAGATCACCGTGGCGCCGCGGGGCTCCTCGCCCTCGCCGGCCGCGCCGGCGGGCGCGCCCGGCGCGGGCTCGGGAACGCGCTCGCGTATCGGCGCCATCACCTCGGCGGCGTCGAAGCGGCCTTCCTCGTCGGGGGTCGGCTCGGGCGGCCCGAGGTCGTGCTCGGGGCCGCCGCCGTTGGTGTGCGAGCCGTTGGACGAATCAGTTGTTCTTGCGGTCGAAAAGTCCCATTACGAAGGGCTATTCGCACGCCGAGCGCGGTTTCCTTCCGCCCGCGGGCTGATTTCGGATGCAGCGCGGATGCGGCGGCGGCGAAGGCCGTCCTGGCGCTGCTGGAAGAATGGCCGGCGTGCCCGAGTTGCTCGACAAGCGCCTCGTCTTCGTCACCGGAAAGGGCGGGGTCGGAAAGTCGACGGTCGCGCTCGCCCTCGGCCTCGCCGCCGCCGACCGCGGGCAAGCGCACGATCGTCTGCGAGGTCGGGTCGCAGGAGCACGCCTCGCGCGTCCTTCACCGAGCCGAGATCGGCTTCCACGAGGTCGAGCTCGAGGACAACCTGTGGTCGATCTCGATCGACCCCGACGAGTCGATGCGCGAGTACCTGCTGCTCCAGCTCAAGGTCCGCGCGATGGGCGACCTGCTGACCCGCAGCCGGATCTTCACCTACCTCGCGGCGGCCACCCCGGGCCTCAAGGAGCTCGTCACGATCGGGAAGATCTGGGAGCTGGCGCAGCCCGACCGCCGCGTCAAGAAGGGCCGCGAGTACGACCTCGTGATCGTCGACTCGCCGGCGACCGGGCACGGGATCGGCTTTCTCGAGACGCCGCGGACGTTCGCCAACATCGCGCGCGTCGGCCCGATCCACGCTCAGGCCCAGGCTCTCAACCGCTACCTCACCGACCACGAGAACACCGGGCGCGGCGATCGTCGCGCTTCCCGAGGAGATGCCGGTCAACGAGTCGGGGCTGCTCGAGCGCGAGCTGACCGAGAACGTCGGGATGACCGTCGACAGGGTCTACATGAACGGCGTCTACCCCGAGCGCTTCACGGACTCCGAGGCCGAGCGCCTCGCCTCGCTCCCCGACGAGGCAAGCCGCGGCGCGCGCGCCGCGGCGCGCGCGGCGATCAGCGAGCACAGGCGCGCCGGGATCCACCGCCGGCAGCTCGAGCGCCTCCGAGGCCTCGTCAGCGCCCCCGTGAAGACCCTGCCCTTCATCTTCGAGCCCGAGCTCGGCCCGGATGGGCTGCGCGCGCTCGCCGCGGAGGTCTGAGCGTGGCGACCGTCGCCGAGATCCTCGAGGGAAAGAAGATCTGCATCTGCGCCGGCTCGGGCGGCGTCGGCAAGACGACGACGTCGGCGGCGATCGCGGCCGGGATGGCCGCCCGGGGCAAGAGGGTCGCGGTGCTGACGATCGACCCGGCGAAGCGGCTCGCCGACTCGCTCGGCCTTCCCGAGCTGGGAAACGAGGAACGCCAGGTCGATCCCGCGCTGTTCGAGCAGCACGGGATCGAGACCAACGGCGGCGAGCTGTGGGCGATGATGCTCGACGCCAAGGCGACGTTCGACGAGGTCGTCGCCAAGCACGCGCCCGACGCCGAGACCCGCGACCGCATCCTCTCCAACCGCATCTACCGCGAGCTGTCGAACGCGCTCGCGGGCTCGCAGGAATACATGGCGATGGAGCGCCTCTTCGAGCTCCACCAGGAGGACCGCTACGACCTGCTCGTCCTCGACACTCCTCCGAGCCGAAACGCGCTCGACTTCCTCGACGCCCCGCGGCGCCTGACCCAGTTCATCGAGGGCCGCTCGCTACAGCTGTTCCTGCGCCCGACCGGGCTCGGGATGCGGGTGTTCGGGCGCGGGACGTCGATGATGTTCTCGGTGCTCAAGCGGATCACCGGGATGGACCTGCTCGAGGACATCTCGGAGTTCTTCCAGGCCTTCAGCGGGATGGTCGGCGGCTTCCAGGAGCGCGCCAAGCGCGTCAACGAGCTGCTCGCCGACAAGCGCACGTCGTTTCTCGTCGTCTGCGCGCCCCAGGGCGAGCCGATCTCGGAGGCCGTGTACTTCCACCGCAAGCTCGTCGAGGCGGGGCTTCCCTTCGGCGGCGTGATCGTCAACAAGGTCCACGCCGAGCCCGAGCTGGAGGCGGCGTCGGACGACGTCGAGCCCGAGCTGGCCGAGCTGTTGGGCGACGCGGACCTGGCGCGGCGCGTCGACCGAGAACCTCGCCGACTACCGAAAGCTCGCGATTCGCGACCGCGCGAACATCGACCGGCTGACGCGTGAGATGCGGGCGCGGAGGGTGATCTGCGTCCCCTACTTCGACGAGGACGTGCACGACCTCGGCGGGCTGATGGAGGTGAACCGCTACCTCTTTGGCACCGCAGAAGAGCGCGAGGCCCTCGCCGCTGGGAGCGGCTGAGGGCCTCGCGACTTCCTGGGATGCGGGTGCGGGGGTAAGTCGGTTGCTCCGCAGCTCTGCTGCGAGAAGCTGGGTGAAGTTCGTCGTCTAGACGCGGACGCGTGCGGCGCGACGGCGGCTGTAGTCGAGCTCCTTGACGGACCAATCGGTGGCCTCGGGACGGGGGAACAGGTGGTCCACCCGATTGCGCGCCTTCTGCCGCTCCGCGGGACGGTTGTCGAGCATCCGCAGTGCGGCCGGGCGCTCCGGCCAGTCGAGGGTGTCGGAGGAGCTCATACCTTCCAGCCAATCGTCGGCCTGCGCCGGCTGTGTGTCGAGCTGGTGGCTCATCTGAGGGTCTTCTTCTGCCTCCGCCGGCTCACTCCTTCCCTCGTCCTCGGCGACTTCCGTCGCCGCGAGAAGCGTGTCCGTGGCGCCCTCGTCACCCGCGTGGGCTCCTCGAAGGCCTCGGATGCGCCGGGGTCGTCGTCCGCGGGCTCGACGGGCCGGAGCTCGATCGGCTCGGGCAGGGGCTCTTCGACCTCCATCTCGGGCTCCGCGGACTGCCCCGAGACCTCGGACTCGGTCGCCCACATCGGTCCGGGCTCGCTGTCGACGGCTCCCCACTCGGCCGTGGAGCCGCGCAGCGCCGAGGCGCCCTCGCCGACCGCAAGGCCGTCGGCGAGCAGAAGCTCGTCCGCCGCCGCGCGCAGGTCGGCGCCGTGGCGGCCGCGCACGGCGTCGCGCAGGATCGAGCGCACGAGGCTCTCGACCTCCGCCACCAGCTCGAGCGGGGACCCGCTCTCGGACTCGAGCCCGTCGCCGGCGACGATCGCCGCCTCCATCGCTACGCGCGCGCTCGACCGCAAGCTTGATCCGGTCTCGGTCCGGGCCCTCGGCGCGCAGCGCGGCGGCGCGCATCGGAAGCTCGACGCCGGCGGGGCCGCCGCCCTCGAGAACCATTCGCAGGGCGAGCAGGTAGTCGCTGAGCGCGTCGAGCAGAGACGGGCGCTCGAGGCCGGCCTCGAAGCGCGAGATCGCGCGCGCCAGCGGCGCACGCGATGAGAGCCCGGCGGCGGCCTTCGAGAAGTCGACGAGGTCCGAGAGCTCGGAGCCGGTGAGCCAGTAGGAGCCGTTACGCGGACGCCCGGCGCCGGTTGAGATCCGGCGCCAGCGGTCGCCGGAGCTGCGCGCCCAGGCGTGCGGGCCCATCCCGACGCTCCCGGGCTTGAACAGGCGCAGGGCGGTGACCAGCTCGCGCAGCGCCGGGCCGGGGCCCTCGCCGTCTTCCTCCGAGCCGCCCATGGGGCGCTGGACGACGGCGAAGAAGAGCGGCTCCCATGCGCTTCGCTGCCCGCCCTCGGCGTTGCGCGCCTCCTGTGGAGCCTCGATCGTCTCGGCGCGCACCAGCGACGCCGAGGCGAGCTCGAGGCGCGAGGTCGGCATCTGAAGCCCGAGCACGGGAACGAGAACCTCGGCCTCGCCCCGCTGCGGCTCGCTCGTGTCCTCGAGCTCGCCGAGGGCGGCCTCGATCCGGGCGGCGTCGAGCGGGAACTCGGCCGAGCCCTCCCAGACACGGCAGAGGAAGGCGACCACGGCGTCGGCGGCGCTGCGCCCGGGGTCGTTGGGGATCGGCTCGCCGAGACGCTGGAGGTAGGAGCGCGCGATCTCGGCGGAGGCGATCGCGGAGCACGCCGGCCCGAAGGAGTCGAGGTCGAGCAGCGCGGTGGCGTGGGCGCGGATGAAGCGCGTCGTCTGGGGGGCGAACTGGGCGAACGGCGAGCTCTCGCCGGGCGCGGTCACGTCGTAGGGAAGCTCCTCGCCCTCGGCCACCAGCTCCCGCAGCCGTTCGCCGGCGTCCTCGGCGAGGCGTTCGAGCGACTCTCTGACGACCAGGTCTCGCACGTCGACCGGTTTCTTGCGCGGTACGCGCGCTCCTGCGCGTGCACGCGCCGTTGCACCTGAGCGGCAGCAGGGGACTGTTCGGGAGAGCGGCTCGGCTAGGCCGCGGCGGAGACGGTCTCGCGACCGCTCCTGGCGCCGGACGGACGGTCGCCCTGGAGCCAGCGGCGGCCGTAGGCGCGCATGTCGTCGATCAACGGCACGAGCGCGGTCCCCTTCTCGGTCAGCGCGTACTCGACGCGCGGCGGGACCTCGGGATAGGTCTGGCGCTCGAGGATGCCGTGCTCCTCGAGAGCACGCAGGCGCAGCGAAAGCGTTCGCGGGCTGATCCCCTCGAGCGAACGCTCCAGCTCACAAAAACGCCGACTTCCGTCGGCGAGATCGCGGATGACGAGGAGCGTCCACTTGCCGGAGATGATCTCCGCACAGCAGCTCACGGGGCAGTCTGGATCCCTCATCCCAACCGATGGTAGCAATCAAAGCTTCAGGAACTGAAGCTTTGCGAAGCGCAGGGCGGAAAGCCTGCTCGGCGCGGGCTCGGGAGGAGCCTAGCTGGCCGGGCGGGCCGGCGATTCCGGCGCCCGGGTCGCGCTGCGGCGCCGGGGCGAGGCCGACTTCGGGGACGCCCCCGTTCTCGGGCTCCGTGACCTGCCCCACACCGCTCGCGCTGCCGCCCTGAGCGGCGAGCATCAGCTTGAAGTCGTGTGGGCTCGAGGCGACCTCCATCGCGACCTCCTCGCTGACCTCGCCGGCGATGACGGCCTTGAGCAGCGACTGGTCGAACGTCTGCATCCCGTAGAACTCGCCCTCGGCGATCACCTCGGTGATCTTGCCGGTCTCCTCGGGGTTGAGGATCAGGTCCTGGATCCGGCCCGTCGCGACCATGATCTCGCACACGGCCGTCCGCCCGTCGCCGGTCGGGCGCGGGACGAGACGCTGCGAGATCGCGCCGCGCAGCGTCGAGGAGAGCATCACGCGCGCCTGCTGCTGGAGATGAGGCGGGAAGAAGTCGATGATCCGGTTGATCGTCTCGGTCGCGTCGAGGGTGTGGAGGGTGCTCATGACGAGGTGGCCCGTCTCGGCCGCGCTGAGCGCGGTGCGCACGGTCTCCTCGTCGCGCATCTCCCCGATCAGGATCACGTCGGGGTCCTGGCGCAGCACGCGGCGCATCGCGCGGCTGAATGACTGCGTGTCGTTGCCCACCTCGCGCTGCTGGATGATCGACTGCTTGTCGCGGTGCAGGTACTCGATCGGGTCCTCGAGCGTGACGATGTGGCGCGGCCGGGTCGAGTTGATGTGCTCGATCATCGCCGCGAGGGTCGTGGACTTGCCCGAGCCCGTGGTCCCGGTCAGCAGGATGATCCCGCGCGGCTCCTCGGCGAGCTTGCGGATCACCTCGGGAAGCCCGAGGTCGGCGATCGTGCGCACCTGGTAGGGGATCACGCGGCAGGCGATCGACACGTGCCCGCGCTGGCGGAAGGCGTTGACGCGGAAGCGCGACAGCCCCTCGATCTCGTACGAGAAGTCGGCCTCGCCCTCCTTGTCGAACTCCTCGCGAAGGTGGTCCTTGGAGAGGATGTGATCGAGGGCCCGCTCGGTGTCCTCGGGCCCCAGCGCAGCGGCGCCCTCGAGGGGGCGCAGCTCGCCGTGGATTCGCGCCATCGGAGGCGAGGGGACCTTGACGTGCAGGTCGGAGCCCTCGTGCTCGATGACGTAGCGCAGCGCTGCGTCGATATCGAACATCGCGACTCCTATCGGCTGTAGGCACGAAGGCTTGAACGGTGTGGAGGCTGGGTGGGGCAGCGGAGCGGCTCACCGACGCCGCATTGGTCCCCGGGCCCTAATGCCTTGCATCTTCGCGGCGACACGCGACCTTGCAGCCCGACGCCGTCCCGACCCAGCCGCTTTCCGCCGACGATGCGGTCGGCCTGCAGGCCGACCGGCTAGGCGACTTCGCGCAGCTTCTGCGCCTCCGCCAGCGACTGCAGCTTCTTGAGCGACTGGTTCTCGATCTGGCGGATGCGCTCGCGGGTGACGTTGAACGTCCGCCCGACCTCGTCGAGCGTGCGGGGGTGCTCCCCGCCGAGGCCGTAGCGCAGCTCCAGCACACGCCGCTCGCGGTAAGAGAGGTTCTCGAGCGCCTCGCGCAGCGCTTCCTTGGTGAGGATGTCGGCGGCGCGCTCGTAGGGCGACTCGGCCTTCTCGTCGGCGATGAACTGGCCGAACTCCGACTCCTCCTCGTCGCCGACCGGCTTCTCGAGCGAGACCGGGGCCTGTGCGGAGCGCTTGATCGAGTCGACCTCGTCGGGCTCGATGCCGGTTACGTCGGCGATCTCCTCCGGCGTCGGCTCGCGGCCGAGCTCGGTGACGAGCTTGCGCTCCGCGCGGCCGATCTTGTTGAGCTTCTCGACGACGTGGACGGGGATGCGGATCGTGCGCGCCTTGTCGGCGAGCGCGCGGGCGATCGCCTGGCGGATCCACCACGTCGCGTAGGTCGAGAACTTGAAGCCCTTGCGGTAGTCGAACTTCTCGGCGGCGCGGACGAGGCCGAGGGTGCCCTCCTGGATCAGGTCGAGGAAGGGCAGGCCCTGGTTGCGGTAGTTCTTGGCGATCGAGACGACGAGCCGCAGGTTCGACTCGACCATCTTCTGCTTCGCGTCGAGGTCGCCGCGCTCGATGCGCTTCGCGAGGTCGACCTCCTCCTGGGCGGTGAGCAGCCGCACCTTCCCGATGTCCTTGAGGAAGAGCTGCAGCGAGTCGGTGGTCATGTCCGGCTTGAGGTCGAGCGTCGCCGCCTTGCGGCGGCGGCCTCGCTTGCCGGAAACGACCTCGCGCTCGGGCCCGGCCTTCTGCGCCGGATCGACGTCGTCGACCATCTCGATGCCGGACTTCTCGAAGTGGCCGTACAGCTCCTCGACGTCGCCCTCGTCGATGTCGACCTCGGAAAGCGCCGAGGCGACCTCGCCGTAGCTGAGGACGCCGAGCTGCTGACCCTTGGTCAGCAGTCCCTTTACCTCTTCAAGCTCGTGAAGCTCTCCTACCAGCATTCGATCCCTCGTTCGGTCCCTTTTTCGCCCTCTTTGATTATCGGCCGTCGGCGGGGTTACCCTGAACAATCACCGTCCGCAAAGTGCGGCGAGAAGAAAAGCGGCTCATGAGAGGATCCGCAGTCCGTCCCGCTCGCCCGGGCAGTGCCCTGGCGCGGTCGTCCTTGAAGTCCTGACCCATGCTAGTTGCTTTACTTTTTGAAGTCAAAGCTTGCGTGCGTGCAGCCAGAAAACGCTTTTCGCGGCGCGAAGTTGCGCCTCTGCGGCGCGTGGACGATGAGCTCAGCCACCCCGTTTCCAAACCGTTCCCGAGCTTAGCTATGCCCATTCCCGCCCACCGGCACATCGCGCCCAGCCCCCGCGTTTCCGCATGACGCCGCCACCGCAGGAACGACCCGGACCGGCCGAGGACGAGCCGCAGGACTCGATCCTGGGGTCGCTTCCGCGCTCCCGGCCGAGCGTGCGCAGCCCGCGCCGCGACGCGGCCGCGAAGGCGCGCAGGGCCAAGCCCGCGGCAGCGAAGCCCAAGGCCCGCGCCGCGAGCTCCGGGGCGACGCGGCGCGCCGCGACGCCCAAGAGCGAGCCGGCGCCCGGGCCCGAGGGCGAGGGCGGCGTCGAGGACATCGCCCGGGCCGGCGTCACGACCGCCGTGCAGGTCGCGACCGCGGGGCTGCGCTTCGCGGGCCGGGCAGCGGGCGCGATCCGGGAGTCGCTGGAGCGACGTTGAGCTCGGTCGAGGCAGGGTCGCCATTGCGGCCCGCGACCGAGGGCAGGGCGCGCAGAGCGTTCGCCTACCTGCGCGCCTTCTGGGACCGCGCCTACCGCGAGAACATCACCGGGATGGCGGCGATGGTCGCCTTCAACCTCCTGCTTGCGCTGTTTCCCTTCGCGCTGCTCGTCCTCTTCGTCTTCGGCCAGATCATCGAGAGCCCCAGCGTCGAGGCGAGCGTGCTGCGCGACCTCCAGGAGCTCTTCCCCGACGCCGAGCAGGACAGCCTCGTGCGCGTCCTCGACCGCGTGCGCGAGAACTCGACGACGATCGGGATCGTCGCCGCGGTCGGCGGAATCTGGATCGGGGCCTCGTTCTGGGGCGCGATGGACACCGCCTTCTGCCGCATCTACCACGTCGAGTGCCGCGGCTGGCTCGCGCAAAAGCGCTTCGCGCTCGTGATGCTGCTCGTCGTCGTGCTCTTCCTCGCGGCGAGCGTCGTGCTCCCCACTCTCGAGGGAATCCTGATCTCGCGCACCGATGACCTGCCATTCGGGATCGGGCAGATCGGGATCCTCGACAACCTGCTGCTGCTGGTCGCGACCCTGATCATCGGATTTCTGCTCGCCTGCCTCGTCTACTGGGCGGTGCCCAAGGGCCACCTGCCGTGGCGCGCGGTCTGGCCCGGCGCCCTCTTCCTCACCGTCGTGATCGGAATCGCCAACTGGGCCTTTCCGTTCTACCTCGTGAACATCTCCTCGATCGGAGACGTCGGCGGGACGGTCGGCTTCGTCGTCGTCGCGCTGATCTGGTTCTACGCGCTGAGCCTCGCGATGCTTGCCGGCGCGGTGATCAACGCGCTGCGCTTCGAGCTCCACGACACCGGCACGCTCGACGCCGCTCGCCGAACGAGCCCGACGGCGCGGCCGCTAGCCGGACGGCCTAGCCCGAGCCTGCCTCGAGCTCCTCGACGGCACGGCGCATCGCGCGGTCGAGCGGCGTCCGCTCGACGTCGAACAGCTCCATGCCCGACGCGTCGCCGACGATCGTCTCGGTCTCGAGCCCCTCGACGAGCGGGCGCGCGACGCCGGTGTCCACGGGCGTGATCAGACCGATCCAAAGCGACGAGAGCTGCGGGGTGAGCAGCGGCACGTCGATCCGCCTGCGGGGGCGGACGCCGAGCGCGCGGGCGGCCTCGTCCATCATCCCGCCGTAGGTGGTGACGTCGGGGCCGCCGAGCTCGATCTCGCGCCCGCGCACGCCCTCGACCTCGGGCGCCGCCGCGAGGTAGGCGACGACGTCGCCGATCGCGACCGGCTGCGTCTTCGTTCGCGTCCAGCTCGGGGTGATCATCAGGGGGAGTCGCTTGACGAGGTAGACGACGGTGCGAAACGACTCGCTGCCCGATCCGATCACCGCCGCGGCGCGGAAGTAGGTCACCGGGACGCCGGAGCCACGCAGCACCTCGGCGGTCTCGTGGCGGCTGCGAAGGTGCTTCGACCCGGGCTCGCCGAGGCCGCCGAGGTAGACGATCTGCTCGACACCGGCGTCCCTCGCGGCGGCCCCGAAGTTGCCGGCCGCCTCGCGATCGCGGGCGGAGAAGTCGCCCGAGCCTCCGCGGCCCATCGAATGCACGAGGTAATAGGCGACCTCGACGCCCTCGAGCGCCTCGGGCAGGGTCTCGGGTCGCAGCACGTCGGCCTCGACGACCTCGGCCCCGCGCTCATCGAGCTCGGCGGCACGCGACCGGTCGCGCGCCAGCGCGCGCACGGCGATACCCCGGCGCAGCAGCTCGCCTCCCAGCTTCCCCCCGATGTAGCCCGTCGCGCCGGCGATCAGGCGCAGGCCGTCAGCCGTAGCGTCCGCCGGTGACTTCGCGGAGCTTCGGGCGGTCGTGGCGGGCTTTCACCTCGCGCACGGTCCCCGAGCGCGAGCGCATGACGAGCGACTCGGTCGTCGCGTGGCCGTCGCCGAGGTAGCGCACGCCCTGAAGCAGATCGCCGTCGGTGACCCCGGTGCCGGCGAAGAAGACGTCGTCGCCGCGCACGAGGTCGGCGGTGTCGAGCACGCGGTCGAGGTCATAGCCGGCCTCGACGGCGGCCTTGCGCTCGTCGTCGTCGCGCGGCCACAGACGTCCCAGGATCCGCCCGCCGAGGCACTTGATCGCGGCGGCCGAGAGGACGCCCTCGGGAGTCCCGCCGATTCCCCACAGCAGGTCGATCCCGGTGTCGCGCGAGACCGCGAACAGCGCCGCGGAGACGTCGCCGTCGGTGATGAAGCGGATGCGCGCGCCGACCTCTCGGACCTGCTCGACGGCCTCGGCGTGGCGCTCGCGGTCGAGCATGATGATCGTCACGTCGCCGGGGTCGGAGCCCTTGGCTTCGGCGACGCGGCGGATCACCTCGGGCAGCGGGTCGGTGAGGCTGAGGCAGTCGGCGATCTTCGGCCCGCCGGCGATCTTCTCCATGTAGACGCAGGGGCCCGGATCGAACATCGTGCCCTTCTCCGCGAGCGCGATCACCGAGAGCGCCGACGGCATCCCGCGAGCGGTGAGGCGAGTGCCCTCGAGCGGGTCCACGGCGATGTCGACCTCGGGCGGGCTGCCGTCGCCGATCCGCTCGCCGTTGTAGAGCATCGGCGCCTCGTCCTTCTCGCCCTCCCCGATCACGACGGTGCCGTCCATCGGGACCGTGTCGAGGAGCAGCCGCATCGCGTCGACCGCCGCCTGGTCGGCCGCCTCCTTGTCGCCGCGCCCGACCCAGCGCGCCGCGGCGAGCGCCGCGGCCTCGGTCACGCGGACGAGCTCGAGCGCGAGATTGCGGTCGGGCTTGTCGCCCGAGCGCACGTCATGAGAGATGACTCCCGACCGGGGGTCGTCGGCCGTCAAGAGAACGTCAGCCGACGGTTCCGGGCGCCTTGCGCTGTACGGGGCCCCTCTCTTCGGCGGATCTGAAGAATCCGGTCGCGGCGATCATCGCCGCCGCGAGCAGCGCCACCCAGTACCCCCACGCGATCGAGGTCCCGAACTCGAGGCCGTCGTCCGGCGCCGGCTTGTCCATGATCCCGTTGTAGAAGATCAGCACGAAGGCGATGAAGCCGACGACCATCGTCATCTCGCCCGGGGGCCACGTGAGCTTGTGCCCGCGGATGATGATCCAGGCGAGGATCCCCGGGGCGAGGGCGGCGCCGATCAGCAGCCAGCGCATGATCGGAAAGGTCTCCCATCCGGTGCAGCTGAACTCGCCCTCGCCGCAAATCCATGCGCCCGAGTCGGCACGCTCGGGAGTGTCGGTCAGCTCGAACCAGGGCAGGAAGAACAGGCTCACCAGCAACAGAACCGCGGCCACTCCCCCGACGACGGTCCTCCTCATGTTCAGGCGCGAGAAGTCCACCGCCGGGGACCCTATCCCACCCGGAGCCACTCAGAGCACCTTGGTAGGGTCGCGCGGCCTTGAGGGGAACCGAGCGCGTAAATGACTGAGCGGCGCTGGGGCCTGACGCTGCCCCTCCCCCTGCTTCCCCTCCGCGAACACGCCGACCACATCCGTCGCGCCGAGGCCGCCGGGTACACCGACCTCTGGTCCGGCGAGACGCAGGGCCCCGACGGTTTCACGCCGCTGGCGCTCGCCGCCTGCGAGACCGAGCGCGCGCGGCTCGGGACCGGCGTCGTCGGAGTCTTCACCCGCGGCCCGGCGCTGCTCGCCCAGCAGGCCGCCTCGATGCAGGACGTCAGCGGCGGCCGCTTCGCGCTCGGGATCGGGTCGTCCTCGGACCGCATCGTCGAGGGCTGGAACCGGATGACGCTCGACAAGCCGCTGACGAAGGTCTCGGAGACGATCGACTTCCTGCGCGAGGTCTTCGCCGGAGGCCGCGCCGAGGGCGGCTTCAAGCTCGAGCGCCCACCGGCCGAGCCGATCCCGATCATCGTCGCGGCGCTGCGCGGCAAGATGCTGCGGCTCGCGGTCGAGAAGGGCGACGGGGCGTTCACGAACTTCCTCCCGCTCGGAGGCCTGCCGCGGGTGGTCGAGGGGATCGAGGGCGCGCCCGAGGGCTTCGAGCTTCTCAACCGCTTCTTCTGCCTCGCCGGCGAGCCCGAGGAGGTCGAGCCGCTGGCGCGGTTCATGTTCGCGTCCTACATCTCGGTGCCGTTCTACGAGCGCTTCTTTCGCTGGCTCGGCTACGGCGACGAGATCGACGAGATGGTCTCGGCCTGGAACGCCAAGGACCGCGAGCGCGCGACCGCAGCCGCCCCGTGGGACCTGATCGCCGACACCTTCATCTTCGGGACGCCCGACGAGATGCGGGCGCGCCTCGAGGCCTACGTCGAGGGCGGCATCACGCTGCCCGTGATCACCCCGGTCACGACGCCCGACAAGCTCGGCGACCTGATCGAGGCCCTGGCGCCGCGCTAGCTAGACCGCGCTGGGCCGCGCGAGCGAGAGCGCGTAGAGCCCCTCGGGATCCGTCCACCAGGCGGCCATCTCGAGCCCCGCCTCGGCGTAGATGCCCTCGAGGCCCTGGCGCGCGAACTTGGTCGAGATCTCGGTTCGCATCTCCTCGCCGGCGTCGAAGGACACGGTGAGGCCGAGCGCCGAGACGGTGACCACCTGGCGCGCCATCGAGCGCAGGCGGATGTCGACCCAGAGGTTCTCGGGGTCCCAGTAGGCGTGGTGCTCGAAGAGGCCGAGGTCGAAGTTCGCCTCGAGCTCGCGGTTGATCACCTCGAGCACGTTCTTGTTGAACTCGGCCGTCACGCCCTGCGAGTCGTCGTAGGCGGCCTCGAGCGTCTCGCGGTCCTTTACGAGATCGGTGCCGAGCAGGAAGCTGTCCTCGGGCCCGAGCAGGTTGCAGATCCGGCGCAGGAACCCGGCGCGCTGCTGGGGCGCGAAGTTTCCGATCGTCCCGCCGAGCAGAGCGATCATCCGCGGGCCGCCGATCGGCATCCGCTCGAGGTCGAGCTCGAAGTCGCAGACGAGCCCGCGCACGTCGACCTCGTCGTACTCATCCGCGATCCGGTTGGCCGTGTCGCGGGTGATCTCCTCGGAGATGTCGACGGGGCAGTAGGTCTCGAGGCAGCCGGCGTCCGACATCGCGTCGAGCAGGACGCGTGTCTTGGCGGCCGAGCCCGAGCCGAGCTCGATCAGCGCGCAGGGCTCGGCCTCGGCGACGATCTCGGGCGAGCGCTGCTCGAGGATCGCGCGCTCGCAGCGCGTCGGGTAGTACTCGGGCAGCTCCGTGATCCGCTCGAAGAGCTCCGAGCCGCGCTCGTCGTAGAAGTAGCGCGGCGACAGCTCCTTGAACGGACACGTGAGGCCGGCGCGCACGTCGGCGGCCATCCCCGACAACGGCCCGCCGGGCGGCAGGCGCACGTCGACGGCCACCCGCTCGCGCGTGGGCGTCGTGCCGGTCATCCGTCCCTGCCTGCGCCGCGCGCGCTCGATCGGATCATTCGTCGCTCGCGCACCGTATCCCGGCGAAGATCTGGCGCCGCTCGGGGAGGTCCCAGTTGCGAAAGGTCGTGCGGATGACGTTGCGGCGCGTCGCCCATGCGCCGCCGCGCAGCACCTTGTGCTCGTCGCCGTAGAAGACCTCCGAGTACTCGGGGTAGGGAAAGGCCTCGAAGCCGGGATAGGCCTCGAAGTCGGACGACGTCCACTCCCAGACGTCGCCGAGCATCTGAACCGCGCCGCAATCGCTGTTCGCATCGCCGTACGCGCCGGCGGGGGCGCATCCGAAGGCGAGATGGTCGAGGTTGGCGCGCTCTCGGCTCGCCCCCGCGGCCGCGGCCTCCCACTCGAACTCGGTCGCAAGCCGCTTGCCCGCCCAGCGCGCGAACGCGTCGGCGTCGTGCCACGAGACGTGGACGACCGGCAGCGCCGGGTCGACCTCGCGGCGCGCGCCCATCGCGGTCGTCACCCAGCCGCCCTCGCCGTCGCCTTCCCAGTACATCGGGGGCTCGCCGTCGCCCTCGGCGAGATATGCGGCGTAGTCGCCGTTGGTGACGGGGGTGCGGTCGATCGAGAACGGCTCGACCTCGCGCGCGTGGCGAGGGCGCTCGTTGTCGTAGGCGAAGCCCTCGGCGCCGGCGCCGATCTCGACCTCGCCGCCCTCGACGCGCACCATCTCGGGGCCGTCGGAGACCGGCTCGAGCGCCGGGCCCCTCGTCGACCTCCACCGGCTCGTAGCTCTCGACCATCTGGAGCAGCTGGAGCATCGTCTCGTTGTGCTGGTGCTCGTGGGCGATCAGCATCTCGTAGGCGAAGCCGTCGCGAAGCAGAGGCTTTTCGGGGTCGAGCTCGACCTCGTCGAGCACCTCCAGCGCGCGCTCGCGCACGTCGGCGAGGTAGGCGAGGCACTCGTCGCCGCGCAGGATCGGAAGCTCGTTGCGCGTCGCGCGCGGGTTCTCGATCGCGTCGTAGAAGCGCCCGAGCTCGCCGCGCAGCGGCTCGCGCCCGCCGATCTGCTGGGTGAGCCAGAGCTCCTCGAAGTTGGCGATGTGCCCCAGGTCCCAGATCAGGGGGCTCAGGATCGGGGAGTAGACGCGGTTGAGCTGCTCGTCGGAGAGCGGCTCGATGAGCGCCAGCGTGCGCGCGCGCGCCTCGCCGAGGCGCGCGGCGATCTCCGCCTTGCTCGTCTGGACCTCGACCGGCGGGACGATGCGGGAACCCTAACGAGTGCGGCGCCTCGGTCCGTGAAGGAGATGAAACCGGGCGCGGCTCAATAAGCTGCCGCGCCGATGGAGATCGACGGACAGAGTGCGCTCGTCTTCGGCGGGGCCTCGGGGCTCGGCGCGGCGACGTCGCGCGCGCTCCACGAGCGCGGCGCCTCGATCGTGATCGCGGACCTCAACGCCGAGAAGGGCGAGGCGCTGGCCTCCGAGCTCGGCGATCGGGCGCGGTTCGTCGAGGCGAACGTGATGGAGCCGGAGCCGGTCGAGGCGGCGGTCGCCGCGGCGGCCGAGGCCGAGGGCGGGCTTCGGATCTCGGTCTGCTGCGCGGGCATCGGCTGGGCCGCAGCGCGTCGCCGGCAAGCAGGGCCCGCACGACCTCGAGATCTTCCACAACGTCATCAAGGTCAACCTGATCGGGACCTTCAACGTGCTGCGCCACGCGTGCTCGGTGATGGCGAGCAACGAGCCCGACGAGGGCGGCGAGCGCGGGGTCTGCGTCAACACGGCCTCGATCGCGGCCTTCGACGGCCAGATCGGCCAGGTCGCCTACGCGGCGTCGAAGGCCGGCGTCGTCGGGCTCACGCTCCCCGCCGCCCGCGACATGGCGAGCCGCGGCGTTCGCGTGCGTGACGATCGCGCCCGGCCTCTTCGACACACCGCTGCTCGCCGCGCTGCCCGAGGAGCAGCGCGAGGCGCTCGGCGCCGGCATCCCGTTCCCGTCGCGCCTCGGGCTGCCCGAGGAGTACGCCGAGCTGGCATGCCACGTGGCCGAGAACACGATGCTCAACGGCGAGACGATCCGGCTCGACGGCGCGCTGCGGATGCCGCCGAAGTAGGCGTGTTCAGAGCCCAGGCGGTCGGTAGTTGACGGCGCGGCCCGCCGCCTCGTCCATCTGCTCGGGCGTTAGCAGTGTCGCAACCGTGATCGTCGCTCCCGCCGCAGCGTTCTCGATCAGAGACACGGCCGCGGCGGCCTCGTCGTCGGGAAGATCGACGATCGCAAAGGCGTCGTGCTCGCCGAACTGGAAATAGAGGCACTCGAGCTCACCGCCGGCGCTGCGCATGGTGTCGGCCACCGCGTCTCGCCGATCGCTGCCGCCCTTGGCTCGAACGCCCTCCTCCCCCTGTGGCGTATACGAGGCCTGGAACAGGTACTTCGGCATCTTCTCCCCCTTTTGATCGCCGGTCGAGCAAAGGCTGCCATAGCGAAGGTGGCAAGGCAAGGCAAATCTCGCGTCGGCGCGTCCGTGTTCGGGCTTTTTCCCTAATCCCTGCACACTCCGCGGCCACGCGTGCGCGCGCCGCTCCTAGCGTCGGCGCGTGCCGGGGTTCGCGCGATCGCAGCGGGGTCAGACGACCGTCGAGTGGGTCGGGCTGGTCACGCTGGTCTGCGTGCTGCTGGTCGCCCTGCTCGCGGCCAGCGGGCAAGCGGTCCCGGGCGCATCTCTGGCGCGTGCGATCGCGGGCGAGGATCGTCTGCGCGCTCGACCTCGGCGAGACCTGCGCGAGCGAGCCCGACCTTGTAGCCGCCTACGGTGTCGAGACCGCGGGGCTGGTCCGCGAGCATGCACCCTGGGTCTTCTACGAGGAGGGGATGACGGCGCTGCCGGTCGACTACCGCGATTGCCGCGAGTCGGAGTGCTCGACGAGCGACCGGCTCGGCGCCGCTTGCCGAGACGGACGCCGGCCTGCCGGTGACGGCGTTCGTCCACGTCGTCGACTGCCGCGTGCCGCCGAGGCCGCCCCGGCGGGCGCCGACTGCAGCGGGCCGCGGGCGGGCAAGCTCTACCTCCAGTACTGGTTCTATTACGTCGACAGCGCCACGCTCGAGGGCGAGGGGCTGCAGAAGCGGGCGATGGCCGAGCTGGGCAGGCCCGGCTTCCACCCCGACGACTGGGAGAGCTACCAGGTGCGCATCGGGCCGCAGGGCGCCGATGCGCGCGCGGGCTCGCACCACGGCTACAACTACGAGGGCGGAGCGCGCAACTGGGCCTCGGACGCCGGGATGACGCCCGTCAACGAGGCGGTCGAGGACCTCGGCCTGCGCGAGAACCGCGGCTGGGGGCCGGAGACCGGCATCACGTGGGTCTCGGGAGGCAGCCATGCGGGGCATGTCAAGGACGACCCGGCGGCGCGCCTGATCCAGGGCGACTACCAGCGCTGGACCGAGCCCGGGGGCCTGACGCTCGTCCCGCTCGAGCCGATCGCATCCCAGGACGCCAACGCCGAGTTCGCGATCGTGGCGCCGTGGCTCAAGGAGGTCTGGCGCGACGGGGAGTTCGACTCGGGCTGAGCAGCGGGTGAGCGGGCGGGGCGGGGCGGTAGAGTCGCGGCCGAGTGGCGAGCACGATCCGACCAAGCCGCGAGGGCAGGACCGAAGCTGGAAGCTGTGGGCCGGGCTCGTCGCCCTGCTGGTCCTGACGATCTTCGTGGTCCAGAACTCGCAGGAGGTCGAGGTCGACTTCCTCTTCACCACGACCACCACCCCGCTGATCTTCGCGCTCCTGTTCGCCGGCGCGCTCGGGGCGCTGGTCGGCTGGCTGCTTCCGCGCGTGCGCCGCGGTGGCCGGCGCCATCAAGACGAGTAGAGCCGCGGCCGGAGCGGTCGCTAGAGGTTCTCGACCTCGGCCGCGATCTCCTGTGCGGCCGCCTTGGCGTCCGAGAACAGCATCGAGGTGTTCTCCTCGTAGAAGAGGTCGTTGTCGATGCCGGCGAAGCCGGGGCTCAGCGAGCGCTTGATGACGATGACCTCCTTCGCCTCGTGGACCTCGATGATCGGCATCCCCGCGATCGGGCTGTCGGGGTCGTTCTTCGCCGCCGGGTTGGTGACGTCGTTGGCGCCGATCGACGACGGCGACGTCGGTGCGCGGCATCTCGGGGTTGATCTCGTCCATCTCGCGCAGCTTCTCGTAGGGCACGTCGGCCTCGGCGAGCAGCACGTTCATGTGGCCCGGCATGCGGCCGGCGACGGGATGGATCGCGTAGTTGACGCTCGACGCCGCGCTTCTCGAGCTCGTCGGCCATCTCCTTGACGGCGTGCTGGGCCTGGGCGACGGCGAGGCCGTAGCCGGGGACGATCACGACGTTGTCGGCGTAGGCGAGCTTGATCGCCGCGTCCTGGGCGCCGATCGAGGTGTGCGGGCGCTCCTCGCCCGTCGCCGCCGCCCGCCGGCCGGCGCGCCTCCGAAGCCGGCGAAGAGGACGTTGGCGACG
Source organism: uncultured Thermoleophilia bacterium (assembly GCA_963838145.1). Lineage (GTDB taxonomy): Bacteria > Actinomycetota > Thermoleophilia > Solirubrobacterales > 70-9 > DASPWW01. The sequence goes on along the minus strand of CAWIPX010000013.1, from coordinate 10,165 downwards.
GAGCGGTTCATCGCCGTCGCCATCTCCATCGTGAGGATCGTTCCCGAGGAGCCGACGAGCGTGCCGGCGACGATCAGCGCGACGTTGTCGAGCGCGAACCCGGCCGCCGCGGCCGAGAGGCCCGTGAACGCGTTGAGCAGCGAGATCACGACCGGCATGTCGGCGCCGCCGATCGGCAGCACCACGAGGTTGCCGAGCAGCGCCGCGGCGAGCAGGACGATGATGAAGAGGCCCTCCGAGGGGTCGCGTTGTCGAGGCGATCAGGACGCAGGCAGACGACGATCCCGATCAGCAGCAGCACGTTGATCACCTGCTGGCCCGGGACCGCGAGCGGCCTGGTCGGGATCAGGTCCTGGAGCTTCGCGAAGGCGATGTTCGAGCCCCAGAACGAGACCGAGCCGACGACCGCCGAGAAGAGGACCGGGATCAGCTCGTCGAGCGGGATCTCGTCGCCGAGCGAGATCCCGTGGCGGAGCTCCGACCAGGCGATCAGCGCGACCGCGCCGCCGCCGACGCCGTTGTAGAGCGCGACCATCTGCGGCATCGCCGTCATCTGGACGCGGATCGAGGCGACCACGCCGACCGCGGTCCCGATCAGCGAGCCCGCCGGCGATCAGGCCCCAGTTGCCGATCCCGTCGAGCAGCAGCGTCGTGACCACGGCGACCGCCATGCCGACGGCCGCGATGAGGTTGCCCTGCTTGGCCGTCGTCGGGTGCGTGCCCGCGGCGGACGCCGAAGATGAAGCAGCGAGAACGAGACGATGTAGAGCAGGGTCGCGACGTCCCCGCCCGGCTCCAGCACTGCGAGGAAGAGCGGTCACCTCGGCCTGCGTCTTCCTTCGGGCTTCGGCTTCGGCTTGCGGGCGAACATGCCCGAGCATGCGGTCGGTGACCAGGAAGCCGCCGACGATGTTGATCGTGCCGAAGGCGATCGCGATCAGCCCGATCGTCTTCTCGAGCGAGTCGTCGGCGTAGCCGACGACGATCAGGCCGCCGAGCATGACGATGCCGTGAATCGCGTTCGTCTGCGACATCAGCGGCGTGTGCAGCGTCGTCGGGACCTTCGAGATCACCTCGAAGCCGACGAACGCGGCGAGCACGAAGATCGTCATCTCGGTCATCAGGTCCATGGCTACAGCTCTACCTCCTTCGCGCTCGCGGGCGCGCTCGTTGCGGATCTCGCCGTCGTGGGTGATGCAGGCGCCGGCGACGATCTCGTCGTCGAAGTCGATGCTCAGCTTGCCCTCGTCGTCGACGAGCAGCGCGAGGAGGTTCTCGATGTTCTTGGCGTAGAGCTGCGAGGCGTCCGTGGCATCTCGGCTCGGGAGGTTGCCCGGGGCGATCACCTTGACGCCGTCCTCCACCACGTCTCGCCCGCCGGTCAGCTCGGTGTTGCCGCCCGGTTCGCCGGCGAGGTCGATGATCACCGAGCCCGGCGCCATGTTGCGCGACGGCCTCGGCGGTGATCAGGATCGGCGCCGGCGCCCCGGGATCTGCGCCGTGGTGATGATCACGTCCTGGCGTCGCCGCGTTCTCGGCGAGCGCCTCGCGCACCTTCTCGTTCTCCTCATCGGTGAGCGGCCGGGCGTAGCCGCCCTCGTCCTCGGCGTCGGGGATGAAGTCGAGCTCCAGCGGCCGGCCGCCGAGGCTCGCGATCTGCTCCCAGGCGGCGCGGCGGATGTCGAAGCCGGTGACGACCGCGCCGAGGCGCTTGGCGGTCGCGATCGCCTGCAGCCCGGCGACGCCGGCGCCAGCACCAGCACCTTCGCCGGCGCGACCGTGCCCGCGGCCGTGGTCATCATCGGGAAGAAGCGGCCGCCTCGCGCGCGGCGAGCAGCGTCGCGGCGTAGCCGGCGACGTTGGCCTGCGACGAGAGCGCGTCCATCGACTGGGCGCGGGTGATCCGCGGGATCGCCTCCATCGCGAAGCTCGTCACGCCTCAGCGTTCCCTACAAGGGCGGCGCGCAGGTGATCACCGACATGCTGGGCGGCCACATCCACTTCATGTCGGCCCGCCTCGACGCTCATTCCGTCCTCGCGAAGAGCGGCAGCCTCAAGCCATCTCGGTCTGGGGACCGAAGCGCGATCCCAATTGCCGGACGTGCCGACCATGATCGAGAGCGGATATCCGGGCCTCGCACTGGGTTTCTGGGCGGGGGTGTTCGCGCCGGCGGGCACGCCGGAAGCGATCGTGAAGCGGTTGAACGAAGCAACCAATGAGAGCCTGCGATCGCCCGAGATGAAGGCAAGGCTCGAGAAGCTTGGCCTCGAGGCCGTGATCCAGACACCGCAGGAATTCGCAGTTCATCGTTGACGAAAAGCCGGCTGGAAGGAGATCGTGACGGTCAGCGGTGTGAAGGGCGACTGAGACATACCGCGCGCGGGAAAAATCCATGACGATCAGATGTGCAAGACACGTGTCACGGCGAACTGGTCATTTCGCTTCGGCTGCTCGTACGATGGCCGCCAGCGCCGCGGACGCAAAAACATTTCCCAACCGTCCGATCCGCATCATCGTCTCGTTCCCGCCCGGCGGTGCAACCGACGTGATCGCCCGTACCATCGGCGCGCCGTTGGGACAACGGCTTGGCCAGAACGTCGTGGTCGACAACCGTCCGGGCTCCAACGGCAACATTTCCGCCGAGCTCGCCGCCAACGCGCGGCCGGACGGTCATACCCTGCTGCTCGGGTCCGACAGCCTGTGGGGGATCAATCCGCATTTGTATTCCAAGATGCCGGTCGATCTGCGCAAGTCGTTCGTGCCGGTCGCCAACCTCGTCACCAATCTCCTGGTCCTGACGGTCAATCCGGACAAGGTGCCGTCGAAGACGTTTCCGGACTTCATCGAATTCGCGCGCAAGGCCAACCCGCCGCTGTTCTATGCGTCGATCGGCAACGGCAGCCAGCATCACATCGCGATGGAGCTGCTCAAGCGCACCGCCAACATCAACCTCACCCATGTGCCCTACAAGGGCGGCGGTCCCGCCGCCATCGCGACCGTCGCGGGCGAGACTGTCGCCATGTTCGGCGGCGGTTCGGTGGTGCCGCTGGTCAAATCGGGCAAGTTGCGCGCGCTTGCGGTCACCACTCCGAAGCGTGGCTATGTGATGTCGGAGCTCCCGCCCATTGGCGAGACCTATCCGGGCTATGCGGTGACGATCTGGCAGGGACTTTTTCGCGCCGGCGGGGACCCCTCAAGTCATCATCGACAGGCTGCGCACCGAAGTGCTGGCCGTTCTGAAGATGCCCGACATCGGGGAGAAGCTGCGCAATGCCGGCTCGGGCGAGCCGTCGCTCATCTCGCTCGATGAATGGAATACGATGATCGCCGATGATTTCGTGCGTTACGGCAAGACCATCCGCGACACCGGCATCAAGGTGGATAATTGATTGGGTTTGTGTCCCGCACCCGGCACTCCGTAGGATGGGCAAAGGCGCGTGACAGGCTTGCGACGCGTGGGCAAATTCGCGCGCGCGCCGTGCCCACGTGGTCCGATTTGCCGGGCGATTGTGCCCACCCTACGCCTACGCCCTACACCCCGAACGCGCCGATGACGGCGCCCATGATTATCAGCACGACGAGCCAATAACCGCCGTCGATCGCGACCAGCGTCAGGCTGCGCCCGGCGAAGCTGTTGTTGACCACCATGGTGGTGACGACAAAGCCGACCCAGCAGAACAGTCCCGAGATGACGCCATTGCGGATCGTCACCTGGCCGGGGCCGAGATGGCCGATCAGTCCGGCCAGCACCCACGCCATCACCATGCAGGCGGCGAACGCGAGGATGAAAGGTCGCGCGCCACCGGGCCTGCTCTGACGTTCCACGATTTTTTCCTTGGTCAGGTCGTTGGCAGTCATCCATGGTTTGGCGAAGGCCATGTACCAGGGCATTCCGACGCCCCAGCCCGCGGCGGCGGCAAGCAATACGGCCAGAACATTGATGCCGGCGAAGGCCATGGAGAGTCTCCCTGGGGTCTGTGCGATTACGCCGGAGTTTACGTCTCGTTATCGGCCACCACGAGGGCGGGGACCTTTGTCGCCGATCCGGGATTGGTTCCGCCATGACGCCAGCAAATGCACAACAGCAAACTCACAGCAAAAATCTGCGAATGGCACGGTTCCGGAATGGCGCTCCGACGGCGCCGGCTTTAGCGCGGCGGCTTGGCCTCAGCTATGTGGCGCGCGATTGCCTGACCCTTCGACGGCGGCGGCGCGGCAAGGGATGGAGCTATCTCGACGCCTCGGGCCGGGTCATTCGCAATCCGGGATTCTCCACGCTTCGCCGCTCGCGGTGCCGCCGGCCTATGAAACTGTGCTCTATGCCGAAGATCCGCGGCGCACCTGCAGGCGGTGGGCCGCGACGCCGCGGGCCGGCTGCAATACCGCTACCACCCCGAATGGGAGAAGGTGCGCGAGACAGAAGGCGCGCCGCCTCGCGCGCTGGTCGACGTCCTTGCCGCTATCCGCCGCGCTGTGACCAGCATCTGGCCGGCAGCGAGCCCTCGAGAGCGTTCGCGCTCGCGGCGGTGATCGAGCTCATCGCCGGCACCGCGCTCCGCCCCGGCCCCGAGGAATATGCGCGCAAGCGTGGAACGCGCGGCGCGGCGACACTGCTCAAATCCAACGTCGGCTTATCGGGCGACAACATTACCTCGTTTTCCGCGGCAAGGGCAGCAAGGACATCCGCAAGGAATTCACCGATGCCCGCGCCTCGCCAGCGCGATCGACCGCCTGCGCACGCTGCCCGGCCCGCGGCTTTTCCAGTACACGGACGAACGGCGCCATCCGCCGGGTCACGCGCGCGAGGTCAATGTGTTTCTGAGGGAGATCGCCGGCTGCACTCTGCTGAAGGATTTTCGCACCCTCTGTGCCTCGGCGGCGGTACTGGACAATCTCGCCCGCACGGTGCCCGCCGACAGCGCGAAGAAGCGCCGCAAGCAGGTGCTCGAGGCGGTGAAGGCCGCAGCCGAAGACTGAACAATACGCCGGCGGTCTGCCGCCGCAGCTATGTGCACGAGACCGTGCTGACGGCCTTCGAGGAAGGTGCGCTGGCGCGATTTTCCGATGCACTGGCGGGCGGCGATCTCCGGCGCGGCGCGCGCAGGTGCTGGCAAAAGTGCTTGAGGGCGCGGCGTAGGCTTACTGCGGGCACGATCTCGTAGGGTGGGCAACGGCGCGCTGGGCGAATTCGCGACACGTGTGGGGCAAAATCGCGGCGCGCCGTGCCTTAACTAACCCTTTACGCCGCCCATTTTGCAGACGAGCGCCCACTCCGCGTCCGTCACCGGCTGCACCGACAGCCGCGCGTACTCGCCAGCGCCATCTCCTTGAGCTTCGGCTCGGCCTTGACCGCCGCGAGCGTCACCGGCGTGGCAACGGCTCGACCGCCCGTGTGACCGCACCCACGGTTCGCCTTCTTCCGCGGTCGGATCGGATAGGCCTCCCTGATGATCTCGCCGATGCCGACGATCTGCTTCTCCTTGCCGGTGTGATAGAAGAACACCCGCTCGCCCTTCTTCATCGCCTTGAGGTTGGCGCGCGCGATGAAGTTGCGCACGCCGGTCCATGTCTCGCCCTTGGCGCCGCGCTTGACCTGGTCGTCCCAGGAGAATTCTTCCGGTTCGGTCTTCAACAGCCAATACGCCATCGCATCCTCAGTCCTCCGCACGGAACGGCCGCGTCAACAGCCCTCCAATGGCGTCGTCGACGCTCATCGTGCCCGGCGAGCATCGCCGGCCACCGCGGCGGCAATCGGCATCTCGACGCCTTGCCGCGCGCCATTCGAGCAGCACCGCGGCGGTGAACGCGCCTTCCGCAAGCTTGCCCCGGCGCGCACCTGGTCGGGCGACTGGCCCTTACCGAGCGCAACGCCGAACGAAAAATTGCGCGACTGCGGGCTGAGCAGGTCAGCACCAGGTCGCCGAGGCCGGAGAGGCCCGTCAGCGTCTCCGGCCGCGCGCCATAGGCGCTGGCCGAAGCGGCACAGTTCGGCGAAGCCGCGGGTGATGAGCGCCGCCGCGGCGCTGGCGCCGAGTCCGCGGCCGGCCACGATGCCCGCGCGATCGCAAGCACGTTCTTGGCGGCGCCGCCGATCTCGACGCCGCGCAGGTCGGTCGGCTATAGGGCCGGAAGGTCGACGAGCCGAGCGCGCGCGCGAGCTCGGCGCGCCACCGCCTCGTCGGCGGCTGCAAGCGTCACCGCGGTCGGCAGGCCCCGCGCGACGTCGGCCGCGAAGCTCGGTCCCGACAGCATCGCGGTTACCGCGCTCGGGCGCGCCCTCGGCGATCACCTCGGACATGAACCTGCACGTGCCGCGCTCGATGCCCTTGGCGCAGACGATCAGCGGCATGCCGCTGCGCGATAGCGGCGCGAGCGCGGCGGTCGCTGCGCGCATCGCCTGCGCCGGCACCACCAGCAGGAGCGCTTGCGCCCGCGCGGCCTTGGCGAGGTCGCGCGCGATCACGATGCCGTCGTCGATCCGCACGCCGGGCAGGAACAGGCTTTCGCGCGTCGTTCGCGAGGTGCGCGGCATTGCCGGCTCGTGCTCCCACAGCGTCACGGCGCGGCCGGCGCGCGCGGCCACGTTCGCGAGCGCCGTGCCCCAGGCGCCGCCGCCGACGACGCCGATGTGCGCGAATGTCATGCGCCGTTCGGCGCTGTCCGGCGCGCGTGCGCGGGCGCGACGCGGCTGCCGGCGCGCCGCTGCTCGTCGAGCGGCCAGCGCGCGGCGGCGGCGAGTCGAGCGTGATCGGTCAGCCCGAGCGCCAGCCGCTCGGCGCCGGCCCAGGCGATCATCGCGCCGTTGTCGGTGCAGAGCTCCGGCGGCGGCACCACCAGCGCGGTGCCGACCTCGAAGCGCGACCGGTGCAGGCGTCGTGCGGATCGCCTGGTTGGCGGCGACGCCGCCGGCCGCGACCAGCGCGCTCGGCGTGCCGAGCGCTCGCGGAACATCGCATGCCGGTGCGCAGCCGGTCGGCGACGACATCGACCACCGCCTGCTGGAACGCGGCGCAAGGTCGGCGACGTCCTGGTCGCTGAGCGGCGCGATCTTCTCGGCCGCGCAGCCGCACCGCCGTCTTGAGGCCGACAGCGAGAAATCGGCATCCGGCCGGCCGATCATCGGCCGCGGCAGGGCGAAGCGCTTCGGATCGCCGCCGCCGCCTCCTTCTCGACCTGCGGGCCGCCGGGATAGGCGAGGCCGAGAAGCTTCGCGGTCTTGTCGAAGGCCTCGCCGAGCGCGTCGTCGATGGTCGTGCCGAGCCGCCGATAGTCGCCGACGCCGGCGACGGCGACGAACTGGGTGTGGCCGCCCGAGACGAGCAGCAGCAGATAGGGGAATGCGAGGCCGTCGGTCAGCCGCGCCGTCAGCGCATGGCTTCGAGATGGTTGACCGCGATCAGCGGCTTGCCGGCGGCGAGCGCCATCGCCTTCGCCGTGGTCAGCCCGACCATCACGCCGCCGATCAGGCCGGGCCCGGCGGTGGCGGCGACCGCGTCGATCTCGGGGAAGCCGCTTCGCCTCGGCCATGCGCCTTGGCGATGATGCGGTCCAGATCTCGACATGGGCGCGCGCGGCGATCTCCGGCACGACGCCGCCGAAGGCGGCGTGCTCGTCGATCTGCGAGAGGACGATATTGGACAGGATCCGGCCGCTGCCGGTCGGTCGCGCTCGACCACCGCCGCCGCGGTCTCGTCGCAGCTCGTCTCGATCCCGAGAACCATCATCGGAGGTCCCATCGAACCCCGGTACGCATCCTAGCAGCTTCCTGCTGGACCACGGTCGCCGCGTTTCGCTGACGCGGTCGTCCCATATAAATGCGCCCCCAGCCGGCATGGGCCCGGCTAGCATTGCGAGTCGGCATGGTGCAATCCTCGGGCTTCGCCCCGCGGATCGGTACCCGCGGCAGCCCGCTGGCGCTGGCTCAGGCCGGCAGTGCGCGACCGGCTGGCGGCGGCGCATGGTGTTGGGCCGGAGGGATCGAGATCAGCCCGATCAGGACCAACGGCGACCTGATCCGGTCGGCCGCTCGCCGAATTCGGCGGCAAGGGTCTGTTCACCCAGGAAATCGAGGCGGCGCTGGCGGCCGGCGCCATCGACATCGCGGTGCATTCGGCCAAGGACATGCCGACCGCGCTGCCGGACGGGCCTGATCATCGCGGCGTCTGCCGCGCGAGGATCTGCGCGACGTGTTCATCAGCCGCAAGGCGCAAACGCTTGCGCGACCTGCCGAAGGGCGCGGTGTCGGCACTGCGTCGCTGCGGCGCAGGCGCTGGTGATGCGGCTGCGCGCCGGACCTTCAGGTCGTGGCGTTCCGCGGCAATGTGGAGACGCGGTTGCGCAAGCTCGATGCAGGCGTCGTCGACGCGACGCTGCTGGCGCTCGCCGGCCTCAAGCGGCTTGGGCTCGCCGACGCGGCGACGCAGATGTTGCCGCTCGACGCATTTCCGCCGGCGGTCGGACAGGGCACCATCGCCATCGAAGCACGTGAAAACGACGCGCGTACCCTGCGGTGCTGGCCCCGATCAATCACGCGACAGAGACGGCGCTGACGCCGAGCGCGCTTTCCTCGCGACGCTCGACGGCTCGTGCCGCACGCCAATCGCCGGCCTTGCGCTATCGAAGTGCGCCGCCTCCGCTTTTACGGCATGATCGCGCAGCCCGACGGCAGGCTGTCTCGAAACGTCGCGGCCGGGCTCGGTGCGAGGCCGAGCCCTTGGCGCCGACGCCGGCGACGAATTGAAAGCGGCGCGGCGGGCCCGATTTCTTCACGCCGCTTGAAGCGGCGCCTCCTGTACCCGCCCCGATTTGGACGGCGAGCGCACGGCGGTGGCAGTTACGCGCCATGGGGCATGACCCGCTCTTGCCCGGTGTTCGACATGGAAACTTCACGGCCGCTGATCGGCGGGCACTGCCACACCCTGACTCACCAGCGCCAATGCCGCGCGGGCCCTCGCGCTACATCCCCTACATCCTTGCTTGATTCCCGCCGATGCCGCGGCGGGGGCACCGCTGACGCCGCCGCGCGCAGGGATTTGACAATGTCATTTCCGCGGACGGCGATGCCAAAGACCTTGTGCGCCTGATGAAGCTGCATCTGCGTTCCGGCGCGCGCGTGCTCTACCTCGCCGGCGAGGATGGCAGGACCGATCTGGCGGCGAGCTTGCCGCCGCCGGCATCGATGTCTCCACGACCGTGGTTTATCGGGCCGTTGCGGTGACCGCGCTGCCCGCCGAAGCGCGAGCGGGGCTGGCGGCGGGCCGCGTCGACGGCGTGTTGCATTTTTCAGGCAGAAGTTCTGTGGTTTACCTTGCCGCCACGGCCGACCTCGGCAATGCGGCGTTGGCGCCTGTGCACTATTGCCTGTCGCGGCAGGTGGCGGCGCCGCTGGTGGCGGCCGGGGCGGCCAAGGTTCTGGTGGCGGGACGGCCGCGCGAGGCCGACCTGCTCAAACTTGTGGCGCCTTAAGGATGGCCCCGGATTCCGCGATTCACGCCGTGATGATTTGATATATGCCGTGCCATCGGGGCGAATCGGCAACAAAGGGCAGGATATGACCACCGATGAGCGTCCCTCGGGGCCGCCGGGGCAGCATGACCAAAAGCGCCCGGCGCCGACCATCGATCTCAAGGCGACCGAGGTTGCCAGCGAGCCGATGCAGGCGCCGCCGCAGCCTGGGGATCCTGCGGCCAACGAACCACAGCCCGCGGCGCAACCGGCTGCCGCACCGGGGGTTGGGGCTGGGGTTGGGGCTACAGGGTCCGAACGCGAGAGCCGATCACCGATGCCACCGGAAACCTCACGCAGCGACGTCCCCCCGGTTCGCGCGGCGGCCGCCCCGGCAGCCGAAACGATCCCGCCAAGGCGAAGCGGGTCCCCATGGGCGTTGGCCTTCGCAACGGGTGCGACGGGCGTGGCCCTGACGCTGGGTGTGCTGGTGGGAACCGGCCTGTTGTCCGTGCGCCAGGACCTGACCGGGCGTCCCGCACCCATCGCAGGCGATCCGAAGGCCGCGGACGATCTAGCGGCGCGAATTTCCCGGCTCGAGGCGTCGGCGGCGACGCCAGTCGCCCAGGTTGCCGATCCTGCATTGGCCAACCGCATGACAGCCCTCGAAGGCGAGTTGCGGGCCCTCGGCGAGCGGATCAGCGCGCTGACACGCCGCAA
>CAWIPX010000012.1:0-56071 GCA_963838145.1 uncultured Thermoleophilia bacterium | reverse complement strand
AGCCGGCGGGCGGCGGCGGTCGCGGCCCTCCTCATCCCCGCGGTGACCGTGGTCCTCGTGGTGGTCGTGATGGCGCAGGAGTTCCCAAGGGTGTTGATCGTCTGCGGATTGCTTCTGATCGGGTTCGCCGCCGTCTGGTACGGGCTGCTTCGCAGAGGCGCCTCCAGGGCCGCCGGGCTGGCGGTCGGGATCGTCGCGCTGGGGGCGCTGGCGGGCCTGCTCGTGGTGACCGGTGATCACGTCGGCCTGGCGATCGCGGTAGCGGCGGGCCTTGCGCTGGCTGCCGCGGCGGCGAAGGCGGCCCTCGTGTATCACGCGCCGCTCCCCGACGCGCCGGCGCCCAAGCACGCCGTCCTCTTCTACAACCCCAAGTCGGGAGGCGGAAAGGCACAGAAATTCAACCTCGCCGAAGAGGCTCGAAAGAGGAATATCAAGCCAATCGAGTTGACAGCCGGCGCAGACCTCGAGCAAATGGTCCGAGCGGCGGTGGCCGACGGAGCAGATGCCGTTGCCATGGCTGGTGGTGACGGCTCGCAGGCCGTGGTTGCGATGGTCGCGGCCGAGCTCGGCCTGCCATACGCGTGCATCCCGGCGGGGACCCGCAACCATTTCGCCCTTGACCTCGGCGTCGACAGGGAGGACGTCGTGGGTGCTCTCGATGCATTCGTCGACGGCGGGGAGCGCCGCGTTGACCTCGCCGAGGTCAATGGCCGGGTCTTTGTCAACAACGTCTCGCTCGGGCTCTATGCGGAGGCTGTCCAACGCGAGGGTTACCGCAACGCGAAGCTGCGAACGATCGTCGACACGTTGCCCGAGGTTCTGGGGCCGCAGGGCGAGGGACTCGACCTGCGTTGGACCGGGCCCGGTGGACAGGAGCACACGTCGGGGGCCGCGATCCTGGTGTCGAACAACCGCTACCGCCTCGGCCATGCGGTCGGCTCGGGAACCCGCCCCAGGATTGACGATGGACTGCTTGGGATAACCGTGGCGTCGAGCCCGAGCGGGCGTGGTGAGCATCGGCGCTTGCTGCAGCGACCCTGGCGCGAATTTGAAACGCCCGAGTTCGAGGTCGACGCGGGCAGCCAGGTCGCGGCCGGGATCGACGGTGAGGCGATGACACTTCAGCCACCGCTTCGCTTCCGGATCATGCCCGGCGTGCTTAGGGTGCGGATCGCAAACGCGCATCCCGGCGCGTCGCCGTCCGCAGCGATGCCCGAAGACGCCTGGAGCAGTGTCCGTGCGCTGGCGCGAATCGCGGCGGGTAGACCCCTTTCCGAGCCGGCCGCGCGCCACGTGCAGCAGAACGCGACGGACGGCCACCCATAGAAGGAGACCGGGAGCTCGAGATCGAGCTGAAGTGGCAACGGTCGGTCTGAGTCGGGCCGTCGGGCCGGTTAGTCACCCGCGCGCCGACGCCGGACCCACCCCGTCAGCTCGGCCAGGCTGGTCCCCACCAGCGCCCCCGCGAGCACGTCGCCCGGGTAATGGACCCCCGTGTGTACGCGCGAGTACGCGACCAGGCTCGCCATGGCGCGGAGGGGAATTGCGGCACCGGGCAGAACCTCGGCGACTCCGGTCGCGAATGCGAATGCAGCGGCGCTGTGCCCGGATGGAAACGAGCGGCTGACCGGCATCCTGACCTGACGCGTGATCGGCACTTCTGCCGCGGCCTGATCGGGACGGCGGCGCCGCGCGATGAGCTTGAGGCCGGCGTTGACGACGGTCGCGGTCACCGCGACGGCGACGAGACCGTCGGTCGCGGCCCGCCGTCCATTGCGACCGCCGAAGGTCGCGAGCCCCGCGGCCGCGAGCAGCGAGAGCTTCGAGTAATCGGCGGCCCGGGTCAACCTGCTCATCGCGCGATCGACCGTCGCGCTCGGTGTCGCCGCGATCGCCGCGTAGACGGCGAGGTCGAGCCGTTCGGCGTCGGCGAGCCAGGAGCCAGGAGGCGAAACGGGCGGCAACTCGACGCTCATGGCGGGAGTGCTATCAGGGCGAGCGAGGGTGGCGCTCGAACCAGTCGGCATAGCGCTTCGCCAAGGGCGCGGCAGTTAGGCCGTGGGCAAAAACCGAGAGGCCCACGGTGGGTAGACCGCGAGGACGATCAGGTGCTCGTGCGGAAGCTGAGACTCTTCGATCACGATCACCGCAAACACGATCGACGCCAGGCCGCGGGGGCCGAACCAGGCGAGGAAGCCGATCGTCGGCATACATCCTCACCGGATTCGGCATCCTGGTCGCCCTACTGACGTCCGTGGCGCAGCAGTATTTGAGTCAGAAGGCCGAGCGCAGTGGTGTCCGAGGGCGTGTGTCCGCCCGTCGCCAACATCGACGGGCAACTGGAGAGGGCGGAGTGTCGTAGCGCCTCGACGCCGCGCGTGGTACCGCTTTGGTACCGACCGATACGTCCGATGTGTCCAGATCGTCCAGAGGCGCGGACGCATCGGACGATCTGGACGCTCATGGACGCATCGACACCCTGAACCTGTCGGCTGGGGGCCGAAAGGTCGCTGGTTCAAATCCAGTCGCCCCGATAGAAGGCGCGCGCGGGGTCGGCACGAGAGCTGTCAGTGCATCTCCATCGACGAAGATGGGAGCGTGAGTCCCGGTACGTCGTCCGGTGCCAGCACGACACCGGCGCCGAGTGCCACCAGGACGATCGCGACAGCTGCGTACGCGTGCCAGGGGAGCAGGCGCTCCGCGGCGATCAGCGCCGCCACCACTGCCATCCAGGTCAGGCTCATCACACCGAGGGCGAACAGCGCCGCCATCAGAGCCCAGCAGCAGCCGATGCAGAAGCCGCCGTGCTCGACGCCCATCCGAAGCGCGCCCAGGCGGCCGGGCCGCCAGTGATCGGTCAGGAACTCCTCCCGGTCCCGGCACCGCCGCAGACAACCGGCCTTAGGGGAGGTGAGCTGGTAGATGCCCGCGCCGAGGATCGTGCCGGCCGCCAAGTACTGGCCGGCCTCGTCCCAGGCGAGGAACCCGAGTTCGAGCGAGCGGACCGCCTCGATGACCGCGTAGGCCGCCAACCCCGCCGCGACCCACGTCGCCAGGTAGGCGGCTGCGAAGGCGACGCTCCCGCCGGTGGGTGCCCGGCGCCTGTACGCCGCGACCATCGGCGTGAGCGCCGGCAGCATCATCGCGGCCATCATCAGGAGCCAGGTGACCACAAACCAGTCGGGATCGCCGAGCTCGGTGCCGGGACCCGCGTCCATGCCTCCCATGCGCTGGCCTGTAAGGACCCAGGCGGCGGCGGCCAGCCCGAGGAGGAGCGCCACCAGCGCGGCGTCGGCCCGGCCGACCCGCTGAAGCGCGGCCGTCGTCATCGTGCCTCCTCGTCGTACTCGTCGTGCCGGCGGACCCAATGCTCCGACGTGCTCTCGTCACGACCCTTCGGCATGCGGTCGAGGATCGGGTAGTAGCCCATCAGGAACTCGAGCCCCCGGGCCTGGGTCGAGTAGGTGTGGTACACGGCGCCGCCTTCCAGGGCGAACACGCTCGCCGCAGGACCCTCCGACACGTAGCCGGCGATGTCGGTCCCGGACGCATTCGCCATCTGGCGCAGCACGGGCGGAGGGTCGTCCAGCATCGGCCCCATGTGCTCGCGGACCTGCTCGTCCGTGTACGAGGCGCCGAAGTCGAGGTTGAAGTCGCTGTCTGCCGACGACGCCCAGGGCATCCGCCAGCCCATGCGCTCCTTGTAGGCCTTCAGCTTCTCCAGCGGGGCGCGCGAGACGAACATCATCGTCACGTCGCGCGCGTGGAGATGGGGAAGGAGCCCGTCCACGCCGTCGGCCATCGACGAGCAGGTCGGGCAGCCCGCCTCGTACCGCGGGCCGAACATGAAGTGGTAGACGACCAGCTGGGAGCGGCCGTCGAACAGCTCGGCCAGGCTCTTCGTCCCCTCGTCGGTGTCGAGCCGGTAGTCCTTCTCGACCTCCACCCACGGCAGCTCGCGCCGCATGCGGGCCAGCTCGTCGGCGCGGCGCGTGTGCTCCTTCTCCAGCTCGAGCAACGCCTCGCGAACCGCCTGCCACTGCTCGCGTGTCCCTGTCCGGTGCTCAGGCGTCCGGGTACTCATCCTTGCGCCAGGCCCGCGGCTCCTCGGGCGGCGCCTTCGGCGCGCGCTCGAGCAGGAAGGAGTGATACGGGGCGACGAACGGATCGGGCGCCGACCACCGTGTACGTGTGGTAGACGGTCCCGTTCTCCCGCGCGAAGGCGATGAAGCTCGGGTTCTCGCGCAGGCCGTCCTCGAGCTTCGCGCCGACCTGCTCCGACCAGTGTTCGAGCCAGCCGGGCGGATCGGCGACCATCTCCTGGATCTCCGGGATCTGCGCGGCCTCCTCGGGGGTGAGCGCGAGTCCGAAGTCAAAGGGAAAGTCGGTCCCGTGGGTCGAGACGTAGGGAAACTCCCATCCCATGCGCTCCTTGTAGGCGGTCAGCCGGTCGATCGGCGCGCGCGAGAAGCAGATCAGCGTCACGTCGCGGTGGCTCAGGTGCACGCGCGGGCCGTCGAACTCGTCGCCGAGGCTGGTGCAACCGGGGCAGGCGCCGACCTCGTAGTCGGGCCCGTACATGATGTTGTAAGCGAGGAGCTGGGAGCGGCCTTCGAAGAGCTCCGCGAGCGTCTTCTTCCCGTCCTCGGTGTCGAACTCGTACTCCTTGTCCACCGGGACCCAGGGAAGCTCGCGCCGCTTCTCCGTGACCTTCTGGCCGAGCTCGGCATGCTCCGCCTCGAGCTTCGCCAGCTCGTCGCGGGCCGCCTGCCACTCCTCCCGGGTTCCGATTCGTGTGCTGGGTCATCGCGCCTCCTGTCTCGCTCTCTTCCCTTTGGACCGGTTCGGGACCCGAAACTCATCGTCATCTTCATCAGTAGCTCAGCCGCTCTTCCCAGTCCGGGCGCCCCTCGCGGGTGAGGTCGAACAGGTTCCACAGCGGCTCGAGGGTGCCGACGCTGCGGTGATCTTGCCCCGGTTCGACCGGCGCGAAGGTGAGCTCCGCGCCCCAGAAGTGGCGGATGTCTCCGCCGTCGCGATGGAAGACGTTGAGCATCGGAATCTGGGATCCGTCGGCCGCTTCCCCGAAATAGTCACGGTTGTAGGTGTTTTCGGCCGACGAGAGGAGCCGCAGGTTGCGCCAGCCGCGCTCTTCGCCCCAGGTGAGGAGCCGCGACAACGGCGTCTTCGCCACCACGGCGAAGTTGATCTGCTGACTGGCGTGTTCGGCGGCGCCGTCGAGCTGATCGAGAAGGGCCACGCAGGACGGGCAGGGCCCTTCCTCCAGTGGTAGGCGCGCCGTCTCCCCGCTCGTGGGCCCGGGGCGATCGCCGCCGTAGGCCCGCGGGAACATGAAGTTGTAGATCACCAGCGAGTCCTTGCCAGGCGCAAACAGCTCCGACATCCGTACGTCCGCCGGGTTGCCGTCCCCGCCCTCGCCCTGGAAGACGTAGTCCTCGGGAACGACCCCGCCGGGCGGCAGCTCGCGCCTGGCGGCGGCCACCGCTTCCATCTCGCGACGCAGCTCGATCTCCCGCTCCAGCAGCCCGTCACGCGCCGCCCGGTACTCCGCCGACTCTCCCGGAAATGTGACGCCCATTTCGCGCTCCTTATTTGGTCGCGAAGGTATTGCCGTCGGAACCGCTAAACCAGGCTACCTGCCGTCGCGCAGTTCATGGATCCCCCTTTCGTGGGGTTCAGCGCCGGATCGTCGTGGCGCTGAACCGTCACCCGCCGTGGAGCTGAGCTCGTCCACCACCCGCTCCACATCCTCCACGTAGCGGTGGCCTGGGTTGCGGGCGCCTTGTCGCCGCTATGTCCCGCCGAAGGGGCCGTGGCAACCTGTCGGCTGGGGGCCGAAAGGTCGCTGGTTCAAATCCAGTCGCCCCGATCGCTTGAAGCTCGCTCGTAGAGCGGGCTTCCGCTTGTCAGCGGCACCAGCAGCGGATGCTTCGAAACGAGTCTGGTCGGCCGGATCCGCTTGCCGCTCTCCAGTGCCGTCAGTTGTTCTATGCCAGTCGGCGGATGTGGCGAGCAGTCACTCAATCGACCCTGAATCTCAGCGGTTTCAGGCGGAAGTTACGCGCTGGTCCGGCAGTGGGCGGGTGGGTGACGACGAACGCGAATACTGGCGGGGCTGGCCACCGACGCGATCCTCGCGCGGGCGCGTGGATGAGGCGGCCAGAACTACTCCGATAGCCCGGCGGCTTCAGGGCTACCTCGGGGTCATGCTGCAGCGCGCGCTTGACACTCCCGCTCAGAGTCGGCAGCGTACGTGGGCGTGGGGGTCGGGTTCGAGGGTTGGCTGACCGCGTATGAGCGCCGGCGAGGGGCGTCCGGATGACGCTCGTCGCGCAGGGCGCGATCGTGCTCGGCGTCGTGCTCGTGTCCGTCGGGCTGCTGTGGCTCTTCCGCCGCAGCCGCTGGAACGCCCCCTTCGTCGAAGAGGTGGGCCAGCACGACAGGGCGTTCGACTTCCTCGGAACGGCGTTTGCGGTCCTGCTGGCGTTCGTGGTGCTCGAGGCATACGAGAGCTACAACGACGCCAAGGCGGGCTCGGAGAAGGAGGCCGAGGCGGTCCTGCAGATGGCGCGCACGGCGGAGGCCTTCGAGCGCGAGGCCCACGAGGAGCTAGAGGGCAACCTCGTCTGCTACGGCCGCGCCGTGATCCATTACGGCTGGCCCGCGATGGAGAAGGAGCAGGCGAGCCCGGTCGTGAACGACTGGGGAACGAGGGTGAGGGAGACGGCGCTGCGGCTGAAGCCGCATTCGACCGTTGAGGTCGAGTCGTTCAGGCAGCTGCTCATCGAGCAGGACGCGCGCATCGAGGGCCGGCGCGAGCGCCTCGCCGAGGCCGTCCGTATCGTGCCGTTCCCGCTCTGGATCGTGCTGCTGATCGGCGCCATGCTGACGATCGGCTGGGTGATTCTGAGCGCCGGGCTGAAGGGCAGCTTCCTGGTCCAGACCGCGGTCGTGGCGTCCGTCGCGACGATGGTCACCGCGGCGCTGCTTCTGGTCGACTTCCTCGACCACCCCTTCGCCGAAGAGAGCGGCAGCATCACACCGATCGAGATGGAGCACGTGCTCGAGACGATCGAGCATGAGGAGGTAGACCAGGGCGTCGAGGTCACTCCTCCATGCACGGAGGAGGGCGATCCGCAGGAGGCCGCTTCGGTGCAGACCTGAGGGGAAGAAGAGGCACTAAGCCTTCCGCCCTCGTCAGGCACGCTTCGGTGCAGCGCCGTGGTACCGCTTTGGTACCGACCGATACTTCCAATCTGTCCAGATCATCCAGAAGTGCGGACCCATCGGACGATCTGGACTCTCACGGACGCATCGACGCCCTGAACCTGTCGGCTGGGGGCCGAAAGGTCGCTGGTTCAAATCCAGTCGCCCCGACTATCGAGTGAGCGCCCGCCCCCGGATTTCAACTACCGTGGGCCGCACAGGGTGGAGAGCGCTTCAGAAAAAGCCAAGACGGACGACGTGTCGCCGAAGAAGGGCGACGAGCCGCGGAGGGAGGACGATCCGCGCAGGCGCCATCGCGCCATCGTCTGGGCGCTGATCGCGCTCGCGTCGCTGCTCCTCTTCTTCTCGATAACCGCCAACTGGGTCCAGACCGAGCTGCTCGACACCGACGAGGTGACGGCGACCACCGACGAGATCGTCACCAACGACGACGTCGAGGAGCAGCTCAGCATCTACCTCACGGACCAGGTCTTCGCGACCGTCGACGTCCAGGGCCAGCTCGAGGAGCGCCTGCCGCCCCCCGCCCAGCCGCTCGCAGCTCCGATCGGAGTCGCGGTCCAGGGGCTCGCACAAGACGTGGCGCGACGCGCGCTCGCAGACCCGCGCGTGCAGAACCTGATCACCACCGCCGTCGAGCGCTCGCACAGGCAGTTCGTCGCCCTGGTCGAGGACGAATCCGCGTACGTCTCGAAGACCGGCGGCGAGGTCGTGCTCCAGTACGGCGATCTCGTCGCCGACCTCGCGGCGCGCCTGGGGCTCGACCCCGACACCATCGCCGACATCCGGAGCATCGTGCAGAGCGTCTCGGAGGAGCTGCGCACCAAGCTGACCGAGCTCCAGGCTCAGATCGAGACCGTGCGAGCGGGCCTCGCCGACGCGCAGGAGGGCCCGCCGAGCCCCGAGCTGGTGGCGGCGCTGACCGAGTTCCAGGTCAAGGCGACGGCTCTCCAGAAGACGATCGCGGGTGTCGAGGAGAAGATCAAGGGCGTCGAGGACGAGGTCCCCTCCCAGCTTCAGGACCGCATCACTGACCTCAGGAAGCGCCTCGCGGGCCTCGACGCGCGGATCTCGGAGCTCAAGCAGCTCAACGGCGCCGTGATCAAGGACCCGACGCCCGAGAACATCGCCGCGCTCGACGCCAGGCTCGCCCCGGCCGACGAGCTGATCACGGCCGTGCTCGAGCGCCCCGCCGTGCAGACTCCCGGCGAGCTCGTCGTCATGGACGCCGACCAGCTCGACGCCGTCCAGTCCATCGTCAGCGCGCTCCGCAACCTCGGCTTCGTGCTGCCGCTGCTCGTGCTGGCGCTCTACGTGGCGGCCATCTTCCTCGCGACGGGGTGGCGCTCGCAGGCGCTGATCGGAGTCGGCTGCGGAATTCTGGTGGCGACGCTGCTGATCCTGATGGCGCTGCGCCTCGCGGGCGACCAGGTAGTGTCGACGCTTCCGACCACCGACACCGTCGAGCCGGCCGTCCAGGCTGTCTGGGACACGATCTCCGACGGGCTTCGCGAGCGGGCGAGGTTCATCCTCGTCGTCGGACTTGGCTTTGTCGCCGCGGGGCTCCTGGCGGGCCCAGGGCGCTGGGGCACCACGGTGCGACGGTGGCTCGCGCCACACCTCCGCGACCATCCGGCCGCGGCCTACGTGGCCGTCGCCGCCCTCTTTCTGCTCTGGCTCGCGTTCATACCCGGGATCAACAACCTCGGGCAGGTGCTCGACGATCCTGCTGCTCGCGGTGCTCGCCGTGGTCGGCGTCGAGGCACTGCGCAGGCAGACCGCGCGCGAGTTTCCGGGCTGAGCGGCTCCTGCTCGTCTCGCGAGGGCCTCCCTTGCAGGCGAGCAGGCGGCGCGAGTTTGATTACAACCACGATCGCGGGGGTGGCGCTCGAACCAGTCCGCATAGCCCGCGTCCACTCCACCTGGATGACTCCGATTACGCGAGGGCTTTCTGCTTGAGCGTGTCGAACTCGGCCTGGCTGATCGCCCCACTGTCGAGCAATTGCTTGGCGTTGGCGATCTCCTGCGTCGCCCCGCTGGAACCAGCGGTGTCTCGCACGTACTGGTCGACCTGCGATTGCGCAGCCTGCAGGCGCTCCGCGTTGCGCGCTGCGATCCCCTCGCCCTGAGTGCCGAGATAGAGCAGCACGCCGACGAAGGGCAGGATGATCGAAAGCACGCACCAGCCTGCTTTGGCCCATCCGGAGATGTCATGGCGACTGAAGACGTCCCCGAAGACGGTGAACAGGAGGCGGAGCCAGATCACCAGCCCGAAGAAGACAAGCATTGTCCAGACGATGTTGAGGAGCGGGTACTCGGCGGCGATCAATGGCATTTGGGTCCCTTCTATGGGGTGTGCCGGACGCGGGATACTAAGGCTTGGGCTTTCCGGCTTCGAGGTCCGGCTGGTGTCAGTCGGCAGGAAGGGACGCGCGGTCAGTCCGACGGCGATGAGTCTCGCGGTGATCTCCAGTCTGTACTCACACCGATCAACTGCGCTCGAGGAGAACGACATGACCGCCCACCCTCCATTGACCCGGGGGCTGGCCTACGGGCTAGAAGAGAGCGTGCACTGCCATCGGGCTGAGTGAGTCACCTCTCCCGCTTCACGTTCACCTACCTGGCGCTAGTCAGCCCACCAGTCGCGCTGGCCCTCGACGTCTTCGCGCGGAGCCTCGCCGAGATTGGGAGCGCCGATGACGATGATCTCGAGGCCCTCCGGCCCGGCCTCGTAGCCTCGCCACGTACCGGGCGGGACGCGCACCGCGTCCCACTCCTTGAGCTCGACGATCTCGTCGTCGAGCTTCATCCGCCCGCTCCCGCGCAGGACCACGTAGACCTCCTCCTGCTTCTCGTGCGTGTGGCCGTACGGAAAGCGATAGCCGGGCGGGACGCGCTGGTAGCCCAGGCCGGATTGCTCGAGCTCGAGCGCCTCGGTCGCCAAGCGGAACTCCAGGTCCGGCGCCCCGTCGAAGTTGGACCCGACGTCCTCCAGGTCTTCCTTGAGGTTCCTGAGCGTGAACGGCACGGCCGCAATCCTATGGTGCCCTGGCCGGGGTCGCCGATCTGATGCGTCAAGCACGGCGGCGCCAGGTTCCTTCCCGGCGGCGCGCCGGGGGTCAGACAGCAGGCGCTGCTTTCCATGCAAAGCGGAAGTCCCGCCGTGGTACCGGATTGGTACCCAAGCATCGTCCTATGTGTCCAGATCGTCCAGAAGTCCGGACGCATCGGACGATCTGGTCGGCGTGACGCCGCTAGTCTCGTCGGCAACGAATAAAAGGAGACAGCATCGCCGCAAACGCCGATTTGACGTCAGCGCAACGGAACCCCGGGCCGTACGAAGCGGAGGCCGCTCTCAGGAGCGTGAACGCTGCAGATGGGGATCTGGCGCCCTTTGAAATCCCTCCCGAGCCAACCGCCGCCGAGTGTCAGGTGGCCGATCTGATCCAGATCGAAACGGATCCGGAGACGGCCGGAGCCGTCCTAGAGCGCGTGCCGCTCTGGTTTCACACATTCTCGCTCGACGCGTCCAGAGGGCTCTACACCCATGGCGTGGCCCGTGACCACCGCTACCGGATCCCGGCCCTGCCCGAGGATTTCAGCGACATGGCCGTGCTCGACGTCGGCACCTTCGACGGCTTCTACGCGTTCCTCGCCGAGGCTCGCGGGGCGCGGCGGGTCGTCGCGGTCGACAACGAGCAGTACAGGGAGTGGGTCAGCTCGCGCTGGGGCGTCGAGCTCGAGGGAGGCGAGGGGTTCGCCGCGATCCGGGAGCTACTCGACTCCGAGGTCGACTATCACCACCTCGACGCTTTCGATCTGGACGAGCTCGAGGAGACGTTCGATCTCGTCCTCTGCTTCGGGATCCTGCACCGGGTGGAGAATCCGCTGGGGCTGCTGAAGACCCTACGGCGACGCCTCGCGGGCGGCGGACAGCTGCTGCTCGAGACTCACGGGCCGGCGGATCGGGCTCTCGATTCCTCGGCGGCGGTTCACATCCCCGAGGCAGGAGAGGTCTATGCCCGTGATGACTTCGTTTACTGGTGCTTCACCCCCGCGGGTTTGGACGCGATGGCCCGCCATGCGGGCTTCGAGGGCTTCGAGCTGATCGATGCACCGGTGATCGACGGCCATCGGCGGGTGATCGGGGAGCTGCGCTCACGCCCGCTCGACTGATCGCGGGCCGCGGCGGGCGGGCGTCGGTTCGTTCACCCGAGGAAAACATCTGCTTTGCAGGGCCTTAACGGCTCAAGAGGGGTTTCGTGATCCCATCCGGGTAGATCGGAGATCGCCTGCCACTGCCCCCGCTATATGCGCATCGGCTCGGCCGCCACTACGGTCCGGACTCCTCGGCGGCCGCGCTTCGGCACACCCTGACTGGCCCGGTGGAGGGTCTCGAGACCGACGTCTGCCTGACGGCGGACGGTCGGCTGGTCCTGCTGCACGACCCGCTGCTCACGCTCGGGACCACCCTCGATGGCTGGGCGCACAAGAGGACCGCTGAAGAGATCCGATCCGCGCTCATCCGTGACTCCTCGGGACGGCCGACGGCGGAGCATCCGCTCCTGCTGGAGGAGCTGATCGAACTGGTGCCGGAGACAGTCCGCCTCCAGCTCGAGGTCAAGGCGCACGCCGATCCCGCCCTTGCGCGCCGTACCGCCGAGGCGCTCAGCGAGAGGCTTCGGGGCGAGCCGATCCGCGATCGGGTCGAGGTGATCAGCTTCCATGGCGAGGCATGCGCCGTCGCCGCGGCAGACGGGATCTCCTCTCGTCTCGTGATCTGGGCCGACTACGCGCCCGAGGCGCTCGCCTCATGGGCTCTCCGGACGGGAGTCCGCGGAATCTCGGTCGAGCACTTCCTCCTCACCAAGCAGCTCGTCCAAGTCATGCGGGGCGCCGGACTGAGCGTCAACGCCGGTACCGTCAATCACCCGGAGCTCCTGAGCCGGGTGCTCGAGTTCGCTCCCGATGCGATCGGCACCGATCGACCGCACGAGCTTCGCGCCGGCTTCGAGATGCTCGGTCTCGGACGAGCCCGCCTCGGTCCCGGCGTCCCCGCCGCGCCCTAGCGGCGCACCAGCCCGCGGGCGGGCACTGACGCCGCCGTCGGGGCAAGGCGACCGAGCCCAGCACACGCGGTCCCAGACGTCGAAAACTCTCGCGCTGGGATAGGGTTGCGGAGCCAGTCCCGCGAGAACTCCGCGGGCCGCATGCAACTCGTTCAACCCTAAGGGGGGGAGGAACAGATATGAAGCGCGTTTTCAGCGAACGTCCCTCGCCGGCGATCATCGTCGCCGTCGTGGCACTCGTAGCTGCCTTGGCAGGTACCGCAATCGCTGGTCCGAGCGCCGGCACGAGCGCGATCACGAAGGCCAAGGTCAAGAAGATCGCCAACAAGCAGATCGACAAGCGATTCCCGCTCGGGAGCGCAAGCATCGCCGACGCGGCTGTGACCACGCCGAAGCTCGCCGACGGAGCTGTGACCACGCCGAAGCTCGGCGAAGGTGCGGTGACGACTCCGAAGCTCGGGGACGGCTCCGTCACGGGCGCCAAGCTCGGCGGCGTCGTGACCCGCACGAGCTCGGTACCGCTGGTTGACGGCGCTGGCAATGTGACCGAGGTGGCCTGCCAGCCCGGCGAGAAGCTGATCGGCGGCGGCGGCCTTGTGGCCGGGGGCAGCGGCAACCTCGACTACAACCTCCAGTCCTCGCGGCCTCAGCCTACTCTTGGCGATGCCGGTATCCCGAACGACGGTGATCCGTTCGGGGCGTGGCGCGTGGCCGGGCACAACGCAGCCGGCGGGGGTGGCGACACGACCCTCCACGCGTTCGCCACGTGCTTGCAGTAGCGACCAGCGGCTGATCGCGCCGCCGCCGACCCTCGGCGGGGGCGGATCTCCAACCTAAGCAAGCGAGGGCGTGCTCGGCATCTGCCGGGCGCGCCCTCGTTGTCCTCGGATGCGCGAGCCCGCTACGTGCCCGGCGCTTCGTACTGGACTTGCTCGGCCTTGCGCAACGCATCCATCGTCTCGTCGACGGTCAGGAGGACTGTTGTTTCGAGCGAGCTGAGCGCACCGCCCCCGCCAATCGCCAACGCAACCGCGGCCATGGACACGTTGTCGGGGGCCTCCCAAAGGGTGTAGCCGTCGTGTGCGCCGAAGGCGTACCAGAACCCGTGGAGCGTGCCACCGACCGATTCGATGTACGACTGAGCCGCCTTTCGGCGGTCCTCGGGGTTGCCGATCAGGTTGGCCCAGGTCTCGGCCGTGTAATTGAACCTCGACAGATAGAGCGGCATCCGTCCTCCTCTCGCTCGCCGACAGGCGCTGCTCAATTGCGATCGCGCATACCGGCAGAACGTCCGATGATCACTTGCGGTTCCGCGACCACCCTAGACGGCCGAAGCGGTTGCTCTCCAGCTACGCCGCCAAGCGTGAATCGCGCCGGCTATTCGTGGGGGTGGCGAGCGACGAATCGGGCCCGACAATGTCTGTGGCCAATTGCTCTCAACCTGTCGGCTCGCGGGCCGAACGGTCGCTGGTGATCCGGTGGTGGGCGGCCGCCGTAGACGTGGATATGCGAACTTCAACAAGCGGAGGCTCGCGCGTGAACACCGCGGACATCCCGTCGCGAAAGACCTGGAAGCGCGACCTCGCGTCCTATCTCGAGATCGACCGCGCGCGCAGCCTCGGGCAGATCGCGAGCGTCGTCGTGCCATACCTCGGGGTATGGGTCGTGGCGGCGCTGCTCAGCCCAAGCGCGTGGCTCGCGATCGGCCTCGGGCTCGTCGCGACCGTGTTCCTGATGCGGATGTACTCGCTCTTCCACGACCTCACCCACAACTCGCTCTTCGAGTCGCGGGGCGCGAACACGTCTGGGGCTATCTCCTCGGCTTCCTGCTCTTCACGCCCTACCGCTGGTGGCAGCGCCAGCACAGCCTGCACCACGCGCACACGGGCAACCTCGACAAGCGGGGCCCCGGCGAGATCTACACGATGACGCTGGCCGAGTACGAGAGCGCCTCGTGGTGGCGGCGGCTCGGCTATCGCGCCTACCGCAACCCCCTGCTGATGCTCCTCGTCGGTCCGAGCCTCGTGTTCCTGTTCGAGCGCCGCTTTCCGCAGCGCGGCATGTCCCGGAAGATCCTGCTCAGCGTCGTGGTGACCAACCTCGCGCTCGCCGCGTGGGCGCTCGGCTGGAGCGCGCTGGTCGGATGGCAGACCTTCCTGCTGATCCAGGGCACCTCGCTGGTCGCCGGTGGCGCCATCGGGGCCTGGATGCTCTACATCCAGCACCAGTATGAGGACACCTATTACCAGTCCGCGGGCGACTGGCAGTTCGAGCTCGCCGCGCTCCAGGGGAGCTCATACCTCGAGCTGCCGCGGGCGCTCGCGTGGGTCGTGGGCAACGCCAACTTCCATCACGTGCACCACCTGAGCGCGAAGATCCCGAACTACCGCCTTCGCCCTGCGCACGAGGAGCAGCCGATGTTCCGCCGCACTCCCGTCGTGACCGTGCCCACCAGCATCGACGCGCTGCGCCTCAAGCTCTGGGACGAGGACGGCGCCTCGCTCGTCCGATTCCCGCGCCGCCGGAACCGCCTCGGCGTGTTCAATCCTCGAGATCTTCGAGGAAGCCCGTCGATTGGCCAACCTCGATGATGCGGCCGTCGGGGTCCCGCAGGTAACAGCGGAGCTCGACGAAGTGGGTGGCGATCACTCCCGTCGCCGGGACCGGTAGGTCGGATCGCCGCATTTCAGTGCCTCCACACGCAGTGCTCGGTCTTGCGGTAACTCCATCCCCCTCGCGCAGCTCAGCTCCGGATCTGGCCGCCCGCAGTGCTCCCGATCCGAGCCCCTTGCAGCCGGGTGTACGGTGGGTGTTCGCCTCTCATCCACGGGCTGTGGCTGCTGCCGAGCAGCTGGGATACGAATGGCGACGATCACATAGGGAGAAGGGAACAGATGACGCCGCTGACGAGGGAAGAGCTCACCAGCCTGCTCCGTGAGGCGGAGGAGGCACACGGCCGGTATGAGACCGAGGAGCTCGGGGGCGTGCGCGACGAGGAGTGGGCGGCGTGGTACGCCGAGTTCATAGTGAATGCGCTTCACCAGCGTGGAGAGGAGTCGGGCCCCCAGGCCTGAGCACATCCGGGCAGAGCGCCTCGCCGGGTGCCATGGGCGCCGATTCGTACGGCCGGCCGCGCGCGGCGCGCTCGAAGCGCTCGCGCGCGTCGGCGATCGGCCGGTAGTGGGGCTCGAAGGCAAACCCCCCGTAGTGCATCGGCACGACGGTCCCCGCTCCGAGAAGCTCGCCCGCGAGCGCGGCCTGCTCGGGCTCCATCGCCGCGGGCAGCGGGCTCGCCGGCTGCTGGTGGGGGAAGTCGACGACCGCCCCGTTGATCGGGGCGAAGACGACGTCGAACGGCCCGGCGCGGCGAGCCATCTGCCACCAGCCGCCATGGAAGACGGTGTCGCCGAGGTGCAGCACGCGGGTGCCGCCGGCCTCCACGAGCCAGGACACCTGGGGATCGCCGAGCCCGTCGACGGCGGGGAGAGCCATGCAGGTGAACGGGCCCACCGTCACCGACTCCCACGTGGCGACCGCGCGCCGCGGGAGCTCGGTCGCGCCGAGCTCGTACTCCGCCTGGGCCAGCGCGAGGTTGGCCTCCTCGGTGGGCGGGGGGTGGTGGACGACGGCATCCGGAGCAAGTGCGGCGGCGAGCGCCCCGGCGTCGGCGTGGTCGCGGTGCAGATGGCTCACCAACCCGGCGACGGCGCCCTCGGCCGCCGGCGTCTCACCGGGGGAAGCTCGACGTCGCTCGGCGACCTCGCCGAAGCCGGCGAAGGTGCCGGCCGCGTCGGCGAGCGGGTCGATCGCGACCGTCTCGCCCTCGTGCTCGAGCTCCACTCCCGCCCATCCCAGCCATCGCACCTGCATCGAACCCTCCTGTCTGTCTGCGTTTAGCGGACGATCGTTCGTACGCTATCATGCCGCCGATGCCACGCCGCTCCGCCGCAGCCGTCGCCGACACGCGAACCGAGGTCCTGGACGTCGCCGTCCGCCGCGCGTCCGTCGACGGGCTCGAGGGGCTGACGATCGGCCGCCTGGCCGGCGAGCTCGAGATGAGCAAGAGCGGGCTCCATGGCCTCTTCGGAAGCAAGGAGGAGCTGCAGGTCGCGACGTTCGAGAAGGCGGTCGAGAGCTTTACGCGCGAGGTCTGGCTGCCGGTCGCAGACCGCGAGCCCGGGCTACCTCGACTCCTCGCGCTGCTCGACGGCTGGCTCGGCTACCACCGGCGCCGCGTGCTCCCGGGCGGGTGCTTCGTCACGACGGCGACGATCGAGTTCGACGCCCGTCCGGGCCCGCTGCGCGACGCCGTCGCCGTCGCCCGGCGCAGCATGCATGCAGTGCTCGAGGCCGACATCCGCACGGCCGTCGAGGCCGGCGACGTCCCGGCCGAGACCGACCCCCGCGACGCGGCTTTCACCCTCTATGCGCTCGCCTCCGCGGCGAGCCAGGCGATCCAGCTCGAGGAGCCGGGCGCCAGCGCCCGCGCCAGGCGCTGCATGCGGGCGGCTCTGGGTTAGGCGGGGCGCCCCTAGCCCTTCGATCGGACGGGGGACCAGCGGCGTCATTACGTTGCGCCCCGATGGTGACCGCAGACGAGATCGGGGAGGTCGCCGTGTTCTCCGGCCTCGATCGCGACGCGCTCGACCGTCTCTCCCGGGCGGCGGCCGATATCAGCCTCGAGCCGGGCGACTTCGCGGCCAACGAGGGTGACGACCGCGCGCTCTTCGCCGTGCTCGAGGGCCTGATCGAGCCCGTCAAGGCCGTCGACGGGATCGAGCGCGTCGTCGGGAAGCGGCACCCCGGCGACATCTTCGGGGAGGTGCCGATCGTGCTCGGAACTGTTTTCCCCGTGGGATTCCGGGCGGCCGAGAGGTCCCGGGTCATGCGGCTCGAGCCACACGACTACCACTCGCTCGCGGCCGTTCATCCGGAGATCGCGAAGCGGGTCGGCAAGCTGTCGGGCAACCGGATACCGGTTCCGGCGGGCTCCAGGCCATCGCCGCCGAGCAGCCGCCGCCCCGCGCGACGCTGATCGGCGAGCGCTGGGATCCCGCCTGCGCGGAGCTGCGCCACTTCCTCGACCGCAATCAGATCTCGTTCACGTGGGTCACCCCGGACGCGCCGGACGCCGCCGAGAAATGGGGCGGTCCGCTGCCCGGCGGAATCGGATCGTCCGTCGATTCGCGTCATCGACGGCGAGACCGCCGCGCGGCCGCAGCCGCGCGAGGTCGCCGAGCTGCTGGGGCTGAGCACCGAGCCGGCCGCGGCCGTATACGACACGGTGATCGTCGGCGGCGGGCCGGCGGGGCTGGCCGCGGCCGTTTACGGGGCGTCGGAGGGCCTGGGCACGATCGTGATCGAGCGCGAGGCGCCCGGCGGCCAGGCCGGGACGTCGTCGCGGATCGAGAACTATCTCGGCTTTCCCTCGGGCGTCTCGGGCGACGAGCTGGCCAGTCGTGCGCTCAGGCAGGCGCGTCGTCTCGGCGCGGAGATGCTCGTGACCCGGACGATCACCGGGATCGACGCCGAGACGCGCCGGGTCCATCTCGACGGCGGCGACAGCCTGCGAGCGCGCACGATCATCCTCGCGTGCGGTGTCTCGTGGCGGCGTCTGGCCGTCCCCGGTTTCGAGGAGCTCGCCGGGAAGGGGATCTCGTACGGCGCCGCGCGCAGCGAGGCGCCCAACACCGCATGGCCTCGACGTCCACATCGTGGGCGCGGGCAACTCGGCCGGCCAGGCGGCGATGTTCTTCTCCACCCATGCGCGCAGCGTGACCATCATCTGCCGCAGCGAGGGCCTCGAGAAGAGCATGTCGCGCTATCTGATCGACCAGATCGCGACGCGGTCGAACGTCGGAGTCCTGGACCAGAGCCGAGGTCGTGGCGGCACGGGGCGACGACTCACTCGAGGCGATCGAGGTCCGCAACCGCGCGACGGGGGAGACGACGCGACTCGAGTCGAGCGGGCTCTTCATCTTCATCGGGGCCGATGCCGAGACGGCGTGGCTGCCGCCCGAGATCGCGCTCGACGACCGCGGCTTCGTCCTCACGGGCTCGGATCTGACGACCGAAGAGCGCTGGGAGCTCGACCGCGACCCGTACCTCCTGGAGACGAGCGTCCCGGGCATCTTCGCGTGCGGCGACGTTCGCTCCGGCCCGGTGAAGCGCGTCGCGTCCGCCGTCGGCGAGGGCAGCATGGCGATCGCGTTCGTGCACCAGTACCTCAAGGAGGCGAGGGGCGCGGCGTCGCCGCCGCCGCGTCGTCGAGCGCGCTCAGGCGCCGCGAGCTCCCGAGCGCCTCGGAGATCTCCGAAATCGCCGCGCGCTCGGCCTCGCTTTCCGCATCGCCCTCGCCCTCGTCCTTGGCGCCCGCGACGCGCTCGGCGAGCGCGAGCACGAAGCCTCGGTATTCCTCGACCTCCTCGGGGCTCGCCTTCTGCTCGAGCAGCGCGACGGCGTCGCGAAGGCGCTGGAGACTCGCCTCCTTGAGCTCCTCGACCGAGCCATGCCTGCTGCGGTCGATCTCGGGCTTCGAGTTGACGAGCTCGTCGAGCAGCTCGGATTCGCCGTGCTGCTCGCGCGCCTCGCCGTAGGCCTTGCTCATCGAGATCGCCTCGCGGAACGTGCCCCCGCGCTGCGCCGTCGAAACGATCAGCCCCGCGCCTGTCGGCCCCTCGGCGATCGTGTCCCACTCCTCCGGCGTGAAGTCGGCCTTCTTCGTCATCGCTTGCTCCTTCTGTCGTTCCGTGGTCAGTCTCCGGAATGTGGTTTTAGCTCGAGTCCCGTCTCCGTCATCCAGCCCCTGATCGCGTCGTGCATCGCCCGGACGCCGACGATCGGCTCCTCGGGCTCGCTCCACTCGGCCGGGCACGAGGGCGAAGGGATGGCTCTGCCAGCCGCCGAGGCCGCCATGCGACCCCATGAACTCCTCGAACGGCGCGACCTCGTTCGCATCGGCGTCGTAGAGGCAGTTGACGAGGATGTCGGGGCAGTGCGGGAAGCCGTCGGTGCGGCGGAGGTGGTCGGCGGCGTTGGGGCCGAAGTCGCGCAGCGGGTCCTCGCCGGTGACCTCGTCGTCGCGGAGGCGCCGCCTGCCCTCCGCGCCGATCACCACCGCGCCGTCGCCGTCGGCGCGAACCATCACGAACCCGATCCCGGGGTGGCTCGGCGAGGGTGCTCGATCAGGCGCGGATGAAGTCGACTCGATCTCCTCGATCGTCAGCCGGTGGTCGCGCTCCGGCAGCGAGATCAGCCCGAGGCCGCCCGAGGCGAGGACGATCGCGGCGTGGCCGGAGGCGTCCTCCTGCGCCTGCTCCGCAGCCTCCCGGTTCGGGCCCAGGACGACCTCGCCGTCCACGAGGCGGTCGCTCGTTGCGCGCGCGAGGATCCTGCCGCCCGGCGCCCGCCTCGTCGCGGGCATCGGTGAGCGCGCCGCCGACCGAGGTGAGGCCCTCGTCGAGCGCGGGCGGGGCGTAGACGTCGCCGCTCGCGAGCGCGCTCTGCACCAGCTCCTCCAGCTCGATGCCGTAGCGCTGCCGGAACGGGCGGCCCTGGGTCTGGCCGTGGTCCGACAGGACGAGGAGGTGGTAGGGGCGGGGCGCGTGCTCGATCGCGTCCTCGAGCCGGGAGAGCTGGTGGTCGTGCTGCCTGAGCACCGCGAAGGCGTCGGGCTGCTCGACGCCCGAGTGGTGGGCGACCTCGTCGTAGCCGACGAACGTGGAGTAGACCACCGGGATCCCCTCGACGATGTCGCCGAACATGGTCGCGACGTTGAGGTCGCGCATGATCACCGTGATCGCGCCGCGCATCAGCGGGTAGAGGCCGCCGCGGTCGATGTGCTCCTCACCGCGCTTTCGCTGCCGCCGCGCCGCGCGCAGCTCCAGGAACACATCCCAGAAATAGAGCGCGAGCGTGCGGGTGAAGCCGTAGGGGTCCGCGAAGTAGGCGAGGTACTCCTTCGCGCTCGAGCGCTGCCTGTCGCGCAGCACGCTCATCGTCGCCGAGCAGTGCGGCGCGTCTCCCGAGAACATGTTGCCGCGGCTCGCGCCGCCCACGGCGAGGAGGCCGCCGCCGTCCGAGTGGCGCCGCTCGAGCTCGACCGCGTCCTTGCCATGGTTGGAGACCATCGTCTTGCCGCGCTCCTTCTCGTACCAGCGGAAGGCGGGCATGTCGTGGTTGCTGCCGAGCAGCAATCCCGCCTGGCTGGCTCCGGTCTGGGACGAGAGGTCGCACTCCCAGGGGATCACCCGGTGACTGCCCTCCGCGAGCCAGCGGGCCATGGTCGGAGCATGGCCCTCGCTGAGCGCTCGGCGCAGCACGGGCTCGGAGAGGCCGTCGATCTCGAACATGATCACGCCGGGGACGTCGGTCCGGTTGGCCTCGCGGGCCGCGCGCGCTCCGGCGGCGAACGAGGCGCAGCTGGCGAGCATCGTCGTCGAGGCTCAGCGCCGGCGTCAGCAGCATAGGCTGACGGAGAGGACGACGGAAACCAGCACGGCGGCAAGGAAATCCGGAGCGGTCCCGTCGACGAGGTCGATCGAGACAGAGGTGATCACAGCCGTCATCACCAGCGACCCGAGACCGAAGGTCAGCACCGTCAGCGGCAGGAAGAGCCGGATGAGCAACGGCCAGAGCAGTGCGTTGATCAGGGCTATCAGCGCCGTGGTCAGCAGCGCGGCGCCGAAGCTCGGAACGGAGATCCCGGGCATCACCGCCGTCGCAGCCCAGAAGATCAGGGTGACAAGCAGCCAGAGCACCAGCAGACGCGCGACGACCGAGGCACCCCGGCGGAAACCGTGCCGGGCCGTCATCGACCCTCCAGCGTCATCTCGGAGCCCGGCTCGAGCACACGCACCTCGACCTCCGGTGCCAGCTCGCGCGCCAGGCGCGCGAACTCGTGCGGCGGGTCGGTGAGCGGCTGCTGGCCGCAGCCGGCGCAGGCCGGCCGGGTAGAACGTCCCCCAGTGGATCGGCACCGCGGCCGGGGGCGAATCATCTCCAGCGCCTCGCGCTGCCCGCTTCCGGGTCGAGGTGCCCGGCGCCGACCGAGGTGGCCCCAGCCCGCAGACCGGCAGCAGCGCCAGGTCGACGGGGCCGATGTTCGGACATCTCCTCGAACAGGTCTGTGTCGCCCGGCGAAGTACACGCGCCGGCCGTTTCCCGAGACCAGGTAGCCGAGCGCCTCGACCTCCGGTCCCCAGCGGTCACGTCGCCCGTCGTGCACAGCCTCCACCCCCGTCACCTCCACACCATCGACCGAGATCGTCTCACCTCGGCCGATCTCGCGGATCCGATCCGCTCCCGCCTTCGCCGCCCACCGCGATGCGCCCCGGGGGACGACCAGCGGCGTGCTCGCAGGGACGCGCCGCAGGGAGGGGAGGTCGAGATGGTCGCGGTGCAGGTGCGAGACCAGCACCACGTCCGGGATCTCCGGCAGCTCGGGCGGCGGGTGGGCCGCCTGCCGTCGCAGCGGCCCCAGTCCCCTTCTCAGCAATGGGTCGGTGAGGATCGACGTGCCGCCGAGTCGCAGCAGCGTCGTCGCGTGGCCGATGTAGGCAAGGCGGTCCATGGGATGTGGCCAGCTTCCCATGATCACGGCAGAGGTCCGGCGCTGCCGATACGCCGTGCCCGAATCGCACGGGTCCCGAAGCCCCCCTGTCCTGGCGAGGCCCACTTTCCGCGCCGCCGTCCTAGTAGTGCTAAAGAGTTGTCTGGTGAGCGAGCGCGAGATCGAGACTCCCCAGGGCCCGGCTCGGGTCCACCTTCACGTCCCCGAGAAGCCCAGGGGCATGCTGATGCTGGGCCACGGAGCCGGGGGCGGGGTGGATGCCCCCGACCTCGTCGCGACGACCGAGGCCGCGGTGTCCGAGGGGCTCAGCGTCGCCTTGGTCGAGCAGCCCTACCGGGTCGCCGGCAAGCGCTCCTCGCCGCGGCCCGAGAAGCTCGACGAGGCCTGGACCGCTGTCGTCGCCGAGCTGCGCGGCTCGGACCTCGGCGAGGCGCCGCTGATCGTCGGCGGCCGGTCGGCCGGTGCGCGGGTCGCCTGTCGCACCGCTGCCGAGAGCGGGGCGGAGGCGGTGCTCTGCCTCGCCTTCCCGGTCCACCCGCCCGGCAAGCCCGAGAAGACCCGCCAGCCCGAGCTCGATGCGGTCGAGCTGCCGACGCTCGTCGTCCAGGGCGAAAGCGACCCGTTCGGCCGTCCCGAGCCCGGCCCGCGGCGCGAGGTCGTCTTCGTGCCCGGCAACCACAGCCTCAAGGCGGGCCTCGACCGGGTGCCGGCCGCGGTGCGGGACTGGCTGGCGAAGGCGATCGGCTAGCCGAGTTGGCCTCGCGGTTAACCGAGCGCGGTCGTGGGCAGGTACGGTTGGCGCGCCGAAGATGATCCCGGACCCCGAGACCCTCCAGAACCCCGGCGAGGAGACCGTCCCCGAGCTCCTCGGCTGGCGACCGGCTCATGGGGTCGTCTCGCTCTACCTCGACATCAAGCCGGGCGACCGCAGCGGTGCCTGGCGAACCGAGGCGCGCAACGGCCTCAATGCGCGCGGCGGGCGGCGAGGATGCCGACCACGACGCGAAGGTCGCATGGCGTGCGACCGCCGGCCGCTTGGAGGACGATCTCGCCGCCGAGCTCCCCGGGGACGTGCCCCGCGCGCTGCTCGGGTTCGTCGAGGTCGCGCGCGAGCCGGGCGAGGAGCGCTGGTACCGCGCGCAGCTTCCTCCGCACCGGACGTCCGTCGTCCACGGCCCGGTCGCCCACGTTCACCCCCTGCTCGAGATGCTCGACGACGGGGCGGCGCTGGGCGTGGCCGCGGTGTCATCCGAGCGGGTGCGGCTGATCGACTGGCGGCTGGGCCACGCGGACCAGCTTCACGAGTGGGAGCTCGAGATATTCGCCCTCGAGTGGCGTGAGCGCAAGGCGCAGATGCCACGCGACCCGGCCCGTGGGCAGGCGGTCACCGCCTCCGGGAGCGACCAGTACGACGAGCGCCTCGAGGCGAACCGCGAGCGCTTCGCCAAGCGGACCGGCGAGCTGTCCCGACGCGAGGCCAAGGACCGTGGCTGGCGCTGGCTGCTCGCCTTCGGCGACGAGCGCTACCACCGCGAGTTCGCGGCGGGATTCGGCGACGGCGAGACCCTCCGGCACGTCGGCCGGGCCGACCTGATCTCGGAGCCGACCAAGAAGATCGAGGACAGGGTCGAGGAGCTGTTGCCGCGGCTGAACCGCGAGCGCGAGCACTCGCTGATCGAACGGATCAAGGAGGCGGCCTACGCGCAGGCTCGCAGCGCGTTCGGCCCCGTCGAGACACTGCAATCGCTGGAAGAGGGCCGGGTCGAACACCTCGTGTACGACTCCGAGCGGGAGTTTCCCGAGGACGTGGCGGCGGAGGGCCGCGCCCCGGCCGAAGACGGCCTTCCTCCGATCGAGCGGATGGTCGAGCTCGCGCTCTCCACGAGCGCGGCGGTGACTCCCGTCGAGGGCGAGAGCGCCGCCGAGCTCGCAGAGCAGGACGGCGTCATCGCCCTGCTGCGTTACTGATCAGTCAATGCGCGGCTTCGCCGCGAGAAGCATGTGAAGTCGGTGATTACTCGGGCTTGATCACCGAGAGGATGTTGCCCGCCGGGTCCCTGAACCAGGCGATGTCGGGGCCTTGGCCGCGCATGATCCCCTTGTCGTCCTGGTCGAAGCCCTCGTAGCGCTCGAACTCCACACCGCGCTCGACGAGCGCGTCGACCGCCGCCTCGACGTCGTCCACCGGGAAGTTGAGGATCGTGAACGAGGCCGGCTCGTGGCCGTCGCCCTTGGGGTAGGCGATGACCGTGCGCTCGCCGGCGATCTCGAGCGCCAGGATGCCGTTTTCGTCCGAGACCTCGAGCCCGAGCGTCTCGCCGTAGAACTCCTTCGCGCGCTCGACGTCGTCGACCGAGAAGCCGCTGAACGCCTTGGTGTCCTTGAACATGGGTCGCTCCTTTGGTTGCTGTACCGGTGAGACCGGCCCGCGGCCCGGAACTCATCGCCTCCCAACCTAGACCCCCGCGATGAGTTTCGGCCGCCGCCGAGGTCTCAAGGACGATCGCTAACTTCGAACGCCCCCCAAGGACGCAGGAGGAATTTCGTGGCAGCTGACACGACAACCGTCGCACCCGGCGCTGAGCTCGCCGCCCCAGATGCGGATCGCCGCTGGCTCGCGCTCTACGTGCTCTGCGGCGGGCTGCTGATGATCGTGCTCGACGCGACGATCGTCAACGTCGCGCTGCCGTCGATCCAGGACGACCTCGGCTTCTCCCAGAGCAACCTCGCCTGGGTCGTGAACGCCTACCTGATCGCGTTCGGCGGCCTGCTCCTGCTCGCGGGGCGCCTCGGCGACCTGATCGGCCAGCGGCGCATCTTCCTGATCGGCCTCGGGGTCTTCACCGCGGCCTCGCTGCTCTGCGCGGTCGCGCAGACCCAGGAGATGCTGATCGCCGCCCGCTTCATCCAGGGCGCCGGTGGAGCGATCGGCTCGGCGGTGATCCTGGGGATGATCGTGATGATGTTCCCCGAGCCGCGCGAGCAGGCGAAGGCGATCGGCGTCTTCAGCTTCGTCGCCTCCGCGGGCGCCTCGATCGGCCTGCTCGCCGGCGGCGTGCTCACCGAGGCGATCAACTGGCATTGGATCTTCTTCGTCAACGTCCCGGTCGGGATCGCGGTCGCGCTGCTCGCGGTGCGCCTCGTCGAGAACCAGCCGGGGATCGGCCTCAGCGAGGGCGCCGACGTCCCCGGCGCCGCGCTGCTGACGACGGGCCTGATGCTCGGCGTCTACACGCTGCTCGAGGCCGGCGAGCAGGGCTGGGGCTCGACCCAGACGCTCGTCCTCGGCGCGATCGCGATCACTCTGCTCGCCGCGTTCGTCTTCCGCCAGACCCGGATCGCCAACCCGCTGATGCCGCTGCGCCTCTTTCGGTCGCGCAACGTCACCGGGGCGAACCTCGTCATGGGGCTGCTCGTCGTCGGGTTCTTCGGCCAGTTCTTCCTCGGCGCTCTCTACATGCAGGACATCCTCGGCTACAGCCCGCTCGAGGTCGGCCTCGCGTTCCTTCCCTCGTGCATCGTGATGGGGACCCTCTCGCTGGGCTACGCGGAGCGCCTCATCATGGGCTTCGGAGCGCGGCGCGCGCTGATCACTGGGCTCGTGCTCGCCACCGCCGGGCTCGCGTGGCTCGCGCGCACGCCGGTCGACGGCAGCTATCTGCCGGACATCCTGCCGGTGATGATCCTGCTCGGCACCGGCGCCGGCACCGCCTTCCCGGCCCTGATGACGCTCGCGATGTCGGGCGCGACCCGCAGCGACTCCGGGCTCGCGTCGGGCCTCGTCAACACGACCGTCCAGGTCGGAGGCGCGATCGGGCTCGCGGTGCTCGCGACGGTCGCGAGCGAGCGCACCGCCGCGCTCGTCGCCGACGGCGAAGCGCTCAATGCCGCGACGGTCTCGGGCTATCACGTCGCCTACCTGATCGGGACCGCGCTGATGGTCGTCGCGATCGGGATCGCG
This sequence comes from uncultured Thermoleophilia bacterium, assembly GCA_963838145.1. Classification (GTDB taxonomy): domain Bacteria; phylum Actinomycetota; class Thermoleophilia; order Solirubrobacterales; family 70-9; genus DASPWW01. Next base: position 30,225 of record CAWIPX010000012.1, on the reverse strand, counting down.
CTGACGGTGATCAGGCGCGACGAGCTCCCCGCCGCCGGCGAGGAGTCCGAGGGCGAGGGCGCCCATCTCGCCGCCGAGCCGGCCTACCGCGAGAGCCGCGTAGTTCGGTCTAGAGCGCTTATCGTCCGGAGCCCGCCCCGGACGCAAAGGAGGACGCATGACGACGGAGCTATCAGCGGACTACGGCAGCGGGCTGACCGCGCTCGGCCTCAACTGCACGCTCAAGAAGTCGCCCGAGACGTCCAACACCGAGGCGCTGATGACCCGGGTCATGGACGTGATGTCCGACCACGGCGCCGAGACCGAGATCATCCGCCCCGTCGACTACGCGATCGCCTTCGGCGTCACGTCGGACGAGGGCGACGGCGACGAGTGGCCCCAGATCCTCGAGAAGGTCAAGGCCGCCGACATCCTGCTGATGGGGATGTCGATCTGGTTCGGAGTCCGCTCCTCGGTGATGCAGATGGTCATCGAGCGCCTCGACGGCACCTACGACGAGACCAACGAGCACGGCCAGTACCCGCTCTACAACAAGGTCGCCGGCGTGGTCGTGACCGGCAACGAGGACGGCGCCCATGCCTGCGCCGAGACGACGCTCTTCAACATGACCCACCTCGGCTGCGTCGTGCCGCCCAACGCCGACACCTATTGGGTCGGCGAGGCGGGCCCGGGGCCGTCGTACCTCGACGCGGGCGGGCCCGAGCATCCCTACACGCAGCGAACCAGCTCGTGGTGCGCGCACAACCTGCTCCACATGGCCGTGATCCTGCGCGACCACCCGATCCCCCCGATCGGCAACACGGTCACCGAGCACGGCGGCGACCCGGTCCACACCGGCTGAAACGGGGCGCGTGGCGGTGACCACCTTCGCGTTCGTCCACGGAAGCTGGCACGACCCGTGGAGCTTCGATGCCCTGCGGGAAGCCTGACCACGGAGGGGCTCGACTCGTCGCCCCCACCTTCCGGTCACCGATCCCAACGCCGGCTGCGCCGAGTACGCGAACGTGATGTCGCCCCAATGGTCACGATCGGTCGGCGTCCCGAGGGCGAAGCGGAGCTTCGTCGAGATCCCCGGCGGCCATTCCCCGATGCTCAGCAGGCCGCGCGAGCTCGCCGATCTGCTGATCGGGCTCGGCGTTGAGGATCGCGCCCCGCCGCTAGGATCGCGGGCCGTGAACCGTGGGGTCACAATCCTGATCGCCGTCGCCGGACTCGGCATCATCCTCGCCGTCGTCCTGCTTGCCGGCGGAGACGACGACGGGCGAGCGAGCCGGCGACCGCCGAGCGGCAGGAGAAGCCCGATGTCGAGAGCCCCGAGCGGCGCGCCTCCGAAGGATCTCGTCGTCGAGGACATCGAGGAGGGGGACGGCCCGACCGCCGAGCAGGGCGACCAGGTCGTCGTCGACTACGTCGGCGTCGACTACGAGAGCGGCAAGGAGTTCGATGCCTCCTTCGGCGCGCCCGAGCCCTTCGAGTTCGCGCTCGGCGGCGGCATGGTGATCCCGGGCTGGGACGAGGGCGTCGAGGGCATGAAGGTCGGCGGCCGCCGCGAGCTGATCATTCCGCCCGACCTCGCCTACGGCGCGCAGGGCCAGCCGCCGGCGATCAAGCCGAACTCGACGCTCGTCTTCGTGATCGACCTGCTCGAAGTCCGCTAGGCGCTCAGCGCGACCGCGACCGTGCTCGCCGAGATTCCTCGGCCGGCTCGGCCGGCCGCGGGCGGCCTCCCAGTCGGGCCGCAGCGGCATCCCCGAGCGCGCGTCGTCGGGCAGGCGCACGCCGAGGAACTGGTGCAGCTCGATCGTGTTGCGGTCGAACCCGAAGCGCGACGACGCCATGTAGAGGCGCCAGATCCGCGCCTTGTGCTGGCCGGCCTCGGCGACGGCCTCGTTCCAGCCGCGCTCGAGGTTGGCGCCCCACTCGCGCAGCGTCATCGCGTAGTGCTCGCGCAGGTTCTCCTCGTGGCGCAGCTCGAAGCCGTGGTCGTGCATCGCCGAGGCGATCGTCCCCGGCCCCTCGAGCTCTCCGTCGGGGAAGACGTAGCGGTCGATGAACTTTCCGGCGCGGTGGCTCTGGTGGTTCGAGGCGCGCGTGATCGTGTGGTTGAGCAGCCGTCCCCCGGTCTTCACCTTCCGTGACAGGAAGCTGAAGTAGGAGCCGAGGTTCTTCGCCCCGATGTGCTCGGTGAGCCCGATCGACGACACCGCGTCGAAGCCCGGTCTCCGTCACGTCTCGGTAGTCGCCGAAGCGAACCTCGGCGCTGTCGCCGAGCCCGCGCTCGGCGATCGCGCGCTGCGCCCACTCGGCCTGCGGCGCAGACAGCGTCACGCCGATCGCCTCGACGCCGTAGTGCTCGGCCGCGTGCATGACCATTCCGCCCCAGCCGCATCCGACGTCGAGCAGGCGGTCTCCGGGGCTGCAGGCCGATCTTGCGGCAGACGAGGTCGAACTTCTCGTACTGAGCCTCCTCGAGCGTCGATGAGCTCGCGGGGAAGACCGCGCACGTGTAGGCCATCGAGGGCCCGAGGACGATCTCGTAGAAGCGGTTCGACACGTCGTAGTGGTGCGAGATCGCCGCCGCGTCGCGCTGCCTTGGAGTGGCGCAGCCCGCGGCGCCACGGCGGCGGCGCCTCCTCGGGCGGCGGCGCGGGGCGCCGCAGCGCCCGCGGCCGAGAGCGCGCAGGATCGCGACCCGCTCGCTCCAGGGCACCGGCTTGACGTGCGTCACGAGCGCGTGGATCGCCGCGTGGATGTCGCCGTGGATCTCGAGCGCGCCGGTGACGTAGGCGCGCACCAGCCCGAGCTCGCCCGGGGCGGTCGCGATGTAGGCGATCGCCTCCGGCCGCCGGATCTCGAGCAGCATCTCGGCGTCCATCGGGCCGGCCGTCGAGCCGTCGTAGGCGCGAAAGCCCACGGGCACACGCTCGTCGACGATCCGCTCGTAGATCTCCGCAAGTTGCACCACCCTCACCTCCGTTTGACGCATTTCTCGTACAGGTCGAGCAGGCGGCGGTCGGGATCGTACGCCCGCTTGAGCTCTTCGTACTCCTCGCCGCCGTACAGCTCTCGGAACTCCTCGCGCTCGTAGAACGCGGTCGAGTACAGGGACTTGTGGCCGCCGAGGTCCGAGACGAGCCGCTCGATCAGGCGGTTGCGGTCGCCGTCGCGCTCGCCGGGGCGCCGCTCGACGCGCCCCCAGAAGCCGAAGTTCACGTAGGTGGTCTCCGGGCTCCAGCGGGTAGAGCGGCCACGTCGGCGACCCCTCGCGAAGCCGCAGCGGGCACATCCAGACCGGGGCGATCCCGACCTCGCGCTGGAATGCGTCGAGGAACTCCGCCGCGCGGTCGATCGGGACCTCGATGTCCTGGATCACGTCCTCGTGGCCGGGATGGCCGCGTAGGCGGTTGATCCGGGCGGTGATCGCGTGGCGGCGCTCGAAGGCGATGATCTTCCAGTAGGCGTCGCTGCGCAGGTAGCGCTTCGGCCACAGCCTGCGGATTCGCGGGCGCTGGACTCCGAACGACTTCGAGCACCAGAACCAGTCGGTGTCCCAGCGCCACAGGTAGTCGTGGATCGTGAGGTGGTCCTCGCGGCGGCGCGGGATCGAGCGGTAGTAGATCTCCTCGCCGGTGTAGTCGGACGTCGCGGGGGCCGTGTCGACCATCGTCGCGAGGGTCAGGAAGTGCGCTCCCGGGGCGAACACGGTCCCGTCCATGAAGTCGACGGGCTCGCCCTCCCAGGAGCGGGTGCCGGCGACCTCGGCCGCGGCGGCGAAGTAGGCGCCGGGATCCTCGAAGGGGATGTGGCGCAGGCGGACGTAGGGGCGCACCGGCTCGAGCTCGATGCGCAGGCGCAGCGCGTAGCCCAGCGTCCCGTAGGAGTTCGGGAAGCCCCTGAAGAGGTCGGCGTGCTCGTTGTCGGGGCGCGCCACGACGATGCGCCCGTCGCCGGTCATGACCTCCATCTCGAGAACCGACTCGTGCGGGAGCCCGTTGCGAAACGAGGCCGACTCGATGCCGAGGCCGGTGACCGCGCCTCCGAGGGTGATCGTGCGCAGCTGCGGAACGACCAGCGGCATGAGGCCGTGGCGCAGCGTGGCCTCGACGAGATGCTCGTAGGTGGTCATGCCCTGGACCTCGGCGACGCGCGCCTCGGGATCGACCGAGAGCACGCCGTCGAACGCGGCGACGTCGAGCCCGGGTCCGGCGGAGTCCGCGCGCGAGCCGGAACAGGTTCGAGCTGCGCTTGGCGAGGCGCACCGGCGTGTCCGCGCGGCAGGGCCGCGTACTGCTCGCGCAGGCGCTCGCGGCGGCTCGCATATTCGCCGTCCACCGGGGTCGTCCGGGGTGCCTGAGCGGTCGCAGCTCCCATCCCGGCCGGACACTACGGGATCGGCGGCCGGGGAATCGGCTGCATCGACGGCGCGCGACATGCGACCCTGCCGTCTCCGATGAGCCCGGCTCGACTCACAGCCATGACCGCGGCCGCAGCGGCGATGCTGCTCGCGGGGTGTGGGGGAGAGACCTCCGAGGGGCCCAGCGACGAGGTCGGGCCCGCGCTCGCGGCGCCGATCAACCTCGCCGATTGCACGGACTGGAACAACGCGACGCCCGACGAGCGCCTCGGCACGATCGAGCAGATCCGCAACTACGTCGGCGGCCCGGCGTCGGGCACCGGCACCGGCACGGGGGTCGTGCTCGACGACGACAGGGCGTACGACCTCTTCGAGACCGCCTGCGAGCCGGAGTACGCGCGCGGCTTCAGGCTCTACAAGCTTTATTCCCGCGCCGCGGCGTTCGGCGGCGGGTAGACGCGCGGGGCGTTAGATTCCATCGGGCCCGATGGAGCAGACCGCCCAGCCGCCCAAGCCGCTCGAGCTGCGCTACGACGCGGTGCCGGCGAGCGTCACGGCGGCCCGCAAGCGTGCCGCCGAGTACGCCCGCGACGCCGGGGCGGAGCCGGAGGGAGTCGAGCTCGCGGTCGCCGAGGCGGTCGCGAACGCCGTCGTCCACGGGTTCACCGACCGGCCGAGCGGGACCGTCGTCCTCAGCGCAACGCTCGACGCCGACTCGCTGGTGGTGAGCGTCACCGACGACGGCAGCGGCATGCGGCCGAATCCCCAGCGCGGCGGCCTCGGCCTCGGCCTGGCGCTGATCGGGCAGCTCACGTCGGGGTTCAGCGTCGCGCATGCCGAGGGCGGCGGCACGCGCCTGCGAATGACCTTCCCGATCGTCGCCGGGGAGGCGGGCTGAGCATGAACGGCAACGACGAAGACCCCCAGCTCCGTTTCGCGTCCAGCGTCGAGTCGCGCGACGGCGCCGCGATCGCGATCGTCGCGCTCGACGGCGAGCTCGATCTCGGGGTGCTCGAGGTTCTCGAAGAGGCGATCGGCGAGCAGCCGGACGACCAGGCCGGCCTTGTGCTCGACCTCAGCGGGCTCGCCTTCGTCGACTCGGCGGGAATTCACGCACTGGTCGCCGCGCGCGAGGGACTCGAGGAGTCGGGCACCCCCAGCGCGCTCGTCGTCACCCCGGGGTCGAATGTCGAGCGGATACTCGACATGACGGGACTGCTGGAGCGCCTCGCGTCCCATCCGGACCGCGACTCCGCGCTGGCCGCCGTGGCCTCGGCGCGCGATGACTGAGCCGCAGGTCCGCACCCGCACGCCGCCCCCGGCGACCAGCCACGCCGAGGCGATCATCGACTCGTCGGATGACGCGATCCTCAGCAAGGACCGCGACGGCATCATCACGAGCTGGAACCCCGGCGCCGAGCGCCTCTACCTGTACAGCGAGGACGAGGTGGTCGGAAGGCCGATCGCGATCCTGATCCCTCCCGAGCGCGCCGGCGAGGAGAAGCGGATCCTGAGCCGCATCCTGGAGGGGGAGTACGTCGAGCACTACGAGACCGAGCGCCTCAGAAAGGACGGCCGGATCGTCGACGTCTCGCTCTCGATCTCGCCCGTCCGGGCCGAGGGCGGCGAGATCTCGGGCGCCGCGGTCATCGCCCGCGACATCACCGAGGTTCGCCGCGCGCGCGATCGCGCCGAGGGCCTCCAGCGGATAACGACCGCGCTGTCGAGGGCGATCTCGACCGAGAAGGCGGGCGAGACGCTGATCGGCGAGGCGGTCCCCGCGCTGGCCGCGGACGCCGCGACCCTGGGGCTCCTCGACGAATCGGGCGAGCGGGTTCTGCTCGTCGCGAGCAAGGGATACTCCGACGCGATCGAGCCCTGGTCCTCGTTCCCGGTCGCCGCGAACGTGCCGATGTCGGTCGCGATCCGCACGGGGGAGCCGATGTGGAGCAGCTCTCCGAAGGAGATCCAGGAGCGCTACCCCGACCTCGCGGGCGCCGAGTTCCGTTTCGCGTCGCTCGCCGTGGTGCCGCTGACCGTGGAGGGCCGAACGCTCGGCGCCGCGGCCTTCAGCTTCGCCGACGAGCGCGAGTTCGCGCCCGAGGAGCGCGCCTTCATGCTCGCGACCGCGCAGCACGCCGCCAACGCGCTCGACCGCGCCCAGCAGCACGAGGGTGAGCGCCGGGCTCGCGAGCACCTCGCCTTCATCTCGCGCGCGAGCGAGATCCTCGGCGGGTCGCTCGACCTCGACACCACGCTTCAGCGCCTCGCGGCGGTCGCGGTCCCCGAGGTCAGCGACTGGTGCTCGGTCGATCTCGCCGACGATGGCGGCATCCGCAGCGTCGCCGTGGCGCACGCCGATCCCGACAAGGTCAGGCTCGCGGAGGAGCTGCGGGAGCGCTATCCGCCGGACCCGGACGAGCCCACCGGGCTTCCGAACGTCATCCGCACCGGCCACCCCGAGCTCTATTCGAGGATCCCTGAGGAGCTCCTGACAGAGGGAGCCCGCGACGAGGAGCATCTCGCGGATCCTGCGCGAGCTCGGCCTGACCTCGGCGATGGTGGTCCCGCTGCGCGCGCACGGGCGAACCCTCGGCGCGATCACCTTCGTCTCCGCGGAGTCCGGGCGGCGCTACACCGAGGCCGATCTCGCATTCGCGCAGGAGCTCGCCGGGCCACGCGGCGCTCGCGATCGACAACTCGACGCGCTACGTCAGGGAGCACAGCGCGGCGGTGACGCTCCAGCGCGCGCTGCTGCCGAAGAGCCTTCCCGATGTGCCGGGGGTCGAGCTGGCGATGCGGTACTTCCCGGCGGGCCCGGGCGTCGAAGCCGGCGGCGACTGGTACGACGCGATCGACCTCGGCGACGGAAAGCTCGTGCTGGTGATCGGGGACGTCTCGGGCCGCGGGATAACCGCGGCCTCGATCATGGGACGGCTGCGGATGGCGATTCGCGCCTATGCGATGGAGGGCCACGGCCCCGCCGAGGTCGCCGAGCGCACCGACCAGCTGATGCTGGGCCTCGAGGAGCGCGACATGGCGACCCTGTTCATGCTCAAGCTCGACACCCGGACCGGGCGTGGCGAGTACGTCCGCGTCGGGCACCTCCCGGGCCTCATCCGCCACGCCGATGGGACGGTGGAGGCGCTCTTCGGGAAGGGCTCACCCCCGATGGGGACGGTGCGCGACCTCCGCGTCGAGGCCGAGCGGGTCGAGATCGAGCCCGGCGCGACGGTGCTGCTCTACACGGACGGGCTGATCGAGCGCAGGGACGCCCCGATAGACGAGGACATCGAGGAGCTGCGGCGCATCCTCGAGGACGCGCCACGCGAGCTCGAGGCCTGCCTCGACCACGTCGTCGAGACGCTCGCGCCGCGAGCCCAGCTCGACGACGTCGCGCTTCTCGCCCTGCGCGTCAGCGGCTGAGCTAGTCGTCCGCCTTGCGCCTGCTCATCCTCCGCCACGGCGAGTCGCACTCCAACGCGCACCCGGAGGCGGTTGCGCTGCCCGAGGCCGAGGGCGACCGGCTGACCGAGCGGGGCTGGGAGCAGGCGAGAAGGGCCGCGCACGGCCTGCGCGGGCGTCGAGGCCGACCGCGTTGGTCAGCAGCCCGATGCGGCGCGCGCGCGAGACCGCGTCGGCGATCTCGGAGGAGCTCGGGGTGCCGGTCACGGTCAACGAGCTCATCCACGAGCTGCGCGAGTCCGACGAGTACCTCGGGCTATCGCCGGAGGAGCAGAAGCTGCGGCGCTGGTCGCGCTGGATGTCGGAGCACGGCGACGACCCCGACTGGGCGCCGCCGGGCGGCGAGTCGTTCAACGCGGTCGTCGGCCGGGTTCGCCGCTGGAAGGCCGAGCTCGAGGCCGGCGATCCGGACGCGACGGTGCTCGCGGTCTCGCACGGGATCTTCCTGCGCTTCTTCCTGATGGACTCGCTTCTCGAGGAGCGCTTCGTCGCCCGCGACGTCCACCGGCTCTGGCAGCTGCGCACGGTCAACTGCGGCCTCTGCGTCTTCGAGCACGGCGAGCGCCATCACCCGGCGGACCCCGAGCGCGGGGGCTGGGTATGCGCGCAGTGGATGACGACGCCCGAGGGGCTCATCGATTGAGAGCGTTCAGGCTCCTTTCACCGGGCTTTCACGCCCCCGGCGTAGAAACGGGCTCGTCCAGCGAAGGAGGAGCCGATGAAGCCCATGTTCAAGAGCCTGAGCGCAGCCGGTGCGATCCTCGCGGTGGCGGTGGCCGTCGGCTGCGGATCCGACGGATCGTCGTCATCGGACGCCTCGGCCGAGGCGTCCGACGACCTGCCGCAGGGGGCCGACCACGTCAGCCTCGACCCGGCCGAGTTCACGACCGAGATCGACAACCCGTACTGGCCGATGAGGCCCGGAGCAGCTGGGTCTACGACGAGGTCGAGGACGGCGAGCGCCTGCAGCGTCGAGGTCACGGTCACCGACCGGACGAAGGATCGTCGACGGGGTCGAGGCGCGCGTCGTCCACGACGTCGTCTCGGCGCGGACGGCGAGCCGATCGAGGTGACCGACGACTGGTACGCCCAGGACGCCGACGGCAACATCTGGTACCTCGGCGAGAAGACGGCCGAGTACGAGAACGGCAAGCCCGTCAGCACGGTCCGGCTCGTTCGAGGCCGGCGTCGACGGGGCGGAGGCCGGGGTCATCATGCCGGCCGACCCGCAGCCGGGGCTGGACTACCGCGAGGAGTACTACGCCGGCGAGGCCGAGGACGCCGCGACGGTCCTGAGCCTCGACGAGCAGGCCGAGGTCCCCGCCGGGCACTACGACGACGCGCTGATGACGAGCAACGTCAACCCGCTCGAGCCCAAGGTCCAGGAGTACAAGTTCTACGCCCGGGCGTCGGGCCGGTGCTCGCGCTCAGATCTCGCCGGACATCGGCAGCGAGGAGCTCGTCAAGTTCACGCCCTGAGGATGCGGCGGCGCGGCTTACCCGACGGTTCGCCGCGTCGCCGCCCCTCGGGCCGCGTTTTCATCGCGTTTTCATGTTCGCGGGACAATCTGGGCGACGGACTGTCCATGCGAATCCTGATCGTCGAAGACGAGCCGAAGATGGCCGGCCTCATCCGCCGCGGCCTCGAGCGCGAGGGGATGGCGGCCGACGTCGCCGGCAACGGCGAGGACGCGCTCTGGCGGGCGCAGGCGACCGAGTACGACGCGATCGTGCTCGACGTGATGCTGCCCGGCGATCGACGGGTTCGAGGTCTGCCGCACGCCTGCGCGAGGCGGGGGTCTGGTCGCCGATCCTGATGCTCACCGCGCGCGACGCGGTGCGCGACCGCGTGGCGGGGCTCGACCGCGGCGCCGACGACTACCTGACGAAGCCGTTCTCCTACGCCGAGCTGCTCGCGCGGCTGCGGGCGCTGTTTCGCCGCGGCCCCGTCGAGCGCCCGCCCGAGCTGCGAGGCCGGCGTCCTGCGCCTCGACCCGGCGACGAAGCGCGCCTGGCGCGGCGACGACCGAGATCGACCTCTCGGCGAAGGAGTTCGCGGTGCTCGAGACCTTCATGCGCCACCCCGGCGACGTGCTGTCGCGCTTCCAGCTCCTCGAGCACGCCTGGGACTACGAGTACGAGAACCGCTCCAACGTGGTCGACGCCTACGTCCGCCTGCTGCGCAAGAAGATCGACAAGCCCTTCGGCGTCGAGTCGATCGAGACCGTGCGCGGCGCCGGCTACCGGCTGCGCGAGGACGGCGGCGAGATGAGCCGGATCCCGATCCGCATCCGGGTCACGCTCGTCTTCGCCGGTGGTGATGGCGCTCGTGCTCGGCGCGGTCGGGCTGTTCCTCTACCTCGAGCTCGGGTCGCGGCTCGACGAGTCGATCGACAACGGGCTGCGCTCGCGCGGCGGCGACGTCGCCGCGCTCGTCCGCGAGTCCACCGCGCAAGGGCTCGGCGGCTCGGCGGACACCGCCCTGATCGAGTCGGACGAAAGCTTCGCCCAGGTGCTCACGCCCGACGGCGCGCGTCGTCGACTCGACGCCGCAGCTCGGCGGGCAGCCGGTGCTCTCGCAGGCCGAGCTCGAGCGCGCGCTCGCGGGGCCCACGTTCTTCGAGCACGAGACCGCGCCGGGGCTCGAGGGCGAGGTGCGCCTGCTCGCGGCGCCGGTGGAGACCGACGACGAGACGCTCGTGGTCGCCGTCGGCTCCTCGCTCGGCGACCGCGACGAGGCCCTCGGCGGGCTCGCCACGCTGCTGCTGATCGGCGGCCCGATCGCCCTGCTGCTGGCCTCGCTCGCCGGCTACGGCGCGACCGCGGCCGCGCTGCGCCCCGTCGAGGCGATGCGGCGGCGCGCGGCGACGATCTCCGCGACCGACCCCGGCGAGCGGCTGCCGGTCCCGGCGGCGTCCGACGAGCTCAGGCGGCTGGGCGAGACCCTCAACGAGACGCTCGCCCGGCTCGAGGCGGCGCTCGAGCGCGAGCGCCGCTTCGTCGACGACGCCAGCCACGAGCTGCGCACCCCGCTCGCCGCGCACAAGACCGAGCTCGAGGTCGCCCAGCGCTACGCGAGCGACGAGCGCGAGCTGCGGGCGGCGATCGCGTCGGCGGCGACCGAGATCGACCGCCTGATTCAGCTCGCCGAGGACCTGCTCGTCGTCGCGCGCTCGGAGGAGGGCGATCTGGTCCTCGCCGCCGAGCGGGTCCCGCGTGGGCGCGATGTTCGATGCGGTCGTGGAGCGCTTCGGGGCGCGCGCGGCCGAGGACGGGCGCGACTTCGAGCTCGACGCCGACGGCGCGGTCGCGGTCGCCGGCGACCGCCTGCGCCTCGAGCAGGCGCTGACGAGCATGGTCGACAACGCGCTGCGCTACGGCGGCGGGGAGGTCCGCCTCTGGGCCCGGCCGGCCGACGGGATGGTCGAGCTTCACGTCAGCGACGCCGGCCGCGGGTTCCCGGAGGACTTCATCGGCCGCGCCTTCGAGCGCTTCAGCCGCGCCGACGAGGCGAGGACCCACGGCGGCACCGGGCCTCGGGCTCGCGATCGTCGAGACGATCGCGCGGGCGCACGGCGGCACGGCGCATGCGCGCAATTCGCCGGGCGGCGGCGCCGACGTCTGGATCGAGGTCCCGCGAGGCGGATCGCCTCCGGCCGCGGGCGGCTAGCCACGCCGCCCTACCCTTGCGGCCCTCTATGAGGGCGACGCGCACCGAGGTCACCCGCCGCGAGCTGGTCCTGCTCGTCATCGGCGCGTGCCTGCTCTCGGTCGTCATGCACTGGCCGCTGCCGCTCAACCTCGGCGACGACGTGCCCAAGGACCTCGGCGACCCGCTCGTGCAGGCGTGGCAGGTCGCCTGGGACGGTCACGCGCTCACGAACCAGCCGCTCGACTTCTTCCAGGCGAACCAGTTCTGGCCGCTCGACGACTCGCTCGCGTTCTCCGACGCGCTGATCGGCTACGCGCCCGCGGGCCTGGTCGGCTCGGGCCCGGAGGCCGCGGTCGTGCGCTACGACGTGCTCTTCCTCTTCGCCTACGCGCTCGCGTTCGCGGGCGCCTACCTCCTCGGCCGCGAGCTCGGGCTCGGCCCGGTCGGCGCCGCGGTCGCGGGGGCGGCGTTCGCCTACGCGCCGCTTCGCCTCGAGCACGACGGCCACCTGCACATCGTCTCCAGCGGCGGCATCCCGCTCGCGCTGGCGCTCGGCCTGCGCGGCTACCGGCTGCGGCGCCCGTGGTGGGTCTTCGCCGGCTTCGCGGTCGCGGCGTGGCAGGTCTCGCTCGGCTTCTCTCTCGGGCTCCCGCTCGCCTACCTGCTCGCGGGCCTGGGGCTGATCGCGGCGGTCGTCTGGCTTCGCCGCGGGCGCCCGCCGCTGCCTCGGCCGCTCGTCGCCGCGACGCTCGCGGGCCTGCTGCTCTTCGCCGCGACGGCGGTCGTGCTGAGCCGGCCCTACGAGCGCGTCCAGGCGGACCACCCCAACATCGTCCGCACGCCCGAGACGGTGGAGAACTTCTCCGGCCCGCCGAAGGTCTTCCTCGTCGCCCCGGAGGAGAACACGGTCTGGGGCGGGGCGACGGCGGAGCTGCGCGAGGGTCTCGAGAACGTTCCCGAGAAGACGCTCTTCCCGGGCCTCGTCACGCTCGCGCTCGCCGTCGCGGGGCTCGTCGCGGGGGTCTTCCCGCGCGGGCTGCGGGTCGGGCTCGGGCTGGGGGTGGTCGCGGTCTCGGTCCTCGCGCTCGGCTTCCAGGTCGATGACGGCTGGCTGTGGCCCTACCGGATCGCATACGACGTGCTCCCCGGCGTCGACGGGATCCGCGTCCCGGGCCGGCTCGTCACCTTCTCGTCGCTGGGGCTGGCGCTGCTCGCCGGAGCGGGCGCCGAGGCGGCGCGGCGTGCGCTCGCGCGGAGGGCGGGCGACGCGCGCCCGCGGCGGGCGGCGGCCGTCACGGCCGGCCTCGCCGCCGCGCTCGTCCTCGCCGTGGCGGTCGAGGGCCGCGGGCTTCCATTCGATCCCGGCGACGACCACGCGCAGCCGGCTGCGCCCGCGTCCCCGATCTCATTCTCGGCGCTCGCGGAGCCCCAGCTCCACCTGCCCGCGGACCGGCCGGAGGACAACCGCCGCTATCTGCTCTGGTCGACGGACGGGTTCCCGAAGATGGTCAACGGGCGCTCGAGCCTCGATCCCACCTTCACGTTCGGCCTCATCGACGACGTCCACGGCTTTCCCGACCGCACGTCGGTCGAGCTGCTGAGCGAGGTGGGCGTGCGCAGCGTCGCGCTGCACACACGGCGAGTCGCGGGCACCGCGTGGGAGGACGCCGCGCAGCGCCCGATCCGCGGGTTGGGGCTGACGCGGACGCGCGAAGGGGACGTCGTCGTCTACGAGATCCGCTCGCCGGCCGGCTGACCCATCGCCGGGGCCGCGTACCGCGATCGCGGGCGGCGTGTCCGAGCGGCGCTCGCGCAGGCGCAGCAGGCAGAGCACGAGAGCCGAGGTCAGAGCTCCGGCACCGATCAGCGGCAGGGTGTTCTCGCCGCCGGAGAGCGGCGTCGAGGGATCGCCCGCGATCGCGGGGCCGACGGCCGACAGCGCCGCCCAGCCCGCGACCAGAGCGAGGGCGCCGCGGATCTCGCCGATGCGGACGCGCGGGGTCGCGGCGGCGGCGAGCACGATCGCCGCGATCACCGCGGCGAGCACGGGAGCGGTCGCGAGCCACGCCTCGCGCACGCCGATCGCCGTCAGCACGGTGTGCTCGAGCTCGGCGCGGTAGAGCCGCTCGGCCCAGGTCGCCGTCGCCTCCTCGCCGATCAGCGGATGCGTGATCGCCGCCGTGACCATGAAGATCGCCGACGGGATCGCGAGGCCGAGCGTCTGCGCGGGCCAGCGCCGCCACGCGACCGCCAGGCCGAGGGCGAGGAAGGGCAGCATCGGGATCAGGAAGCGCGGCCCGGGCGTTCCTCCGCCGAACGGCAGCCAGTAGCCGGCGTTGTAGAGGAAGTAGGCGGCGGCGACCGCGAGGATCACGTTCGACTCGGCGCGCTGGCCGCGGCGCCGCATCGCGACTACGCCCGCGAGCGCGAGCACGAGCACCGGCGTCAGCGTCAGCAGTCCGCGGCCGGAGAGAAGCAGGTCGATCGCCGCGCCCGGTTCGGGGACCGAGATCCCGAAGAAGCCCTCGTCGTTGAGGCCGAGGACGGCGTGGCCGTCGGCGCCCTGGACCGAGACCGCATCTCCGTAGGCGAACTGGAGCGGCGAGCCGAACGCCCATTGGTTGAAGGCGAGCACGGGCGCGGCGCCGAGCACGGCTCCCGCGGCGTAGACCGCCGCGCGCGGGATCCGCGGCGCCGAGCGCGCGAGCGCGTAGGCGAAGAGGACCACCCCGACGAGCCCCAGCTGGTACTCGAAGGTCACGGCGAGCCCGGCGAGCAGGCCGGCGAGCCCGACGAGGACGAGGCGCGGCGGGCCGCGGCGCTCGCGCCACAGCAGCGCGAAGGCAGCGAACCCGAGCGTCGCCGCGACGACGTGGGGAAAGTACTCAGACGCGAAGGTCATGACCATCGTCGCCAGCCCGAGGGTCACCGCGGCGGCGACGCCGAAGCCGGGCTCGATGCGGTCGCCCAGCGCCCGCACGAGGAGCAACATGACCAGGGCGGGGACCAGAGCCCCGAGCAGCGTCAGCGCCCAGACCATCGGCGTCCCGAGCTCGACGCTCGTGTTGACGCGCGTCGCGCGCGCCTCGCTGTAGCCGTGCTCGGCGAAGGGCGCCTCGGCGAACGGGCGCCAGCGCTGCTCCTCGGTGCGGCGGACGTTCATCGCGGCGTCCTCGGCGACCGATTGGGCGCCGACCCCGTCGAGGGCGAGGTAGGCGGGCAGCGTCGCGATCGCCAGTCCGGGCGCCTTGACGGAATAGAAGTGGCCGTCGACCCAGGCCTTGTCCTTCGTCTCCCAGTGCCAGGCGTCGATCTCGGCGCGGCCGTCGGCCAGGGCCCGCACCTGGGCGTAGCTTGCGAGCTGGCCCCAGCCCATCGCGTGGATGAGCAGCGCCCATCCGACTGCGAGGGCGGCGATCGCCCCGAAGGCGAGCCGGTTGCGACGGCGCGCGCTCACGCTCTGAGGGTAGTCAGCCGAGCGGGCTGCGCGGGCTCACCACGAGCCCCCGCCGCCCCCGCCCGAGAAGCCCCCGCCTCCGCCGCCCGAGAACCCGCCTCCGCCGCCCGAGCTGCTCGACGCCGGCGGAGCGACCTGCGAGGCGAAGCCGGAGCTGAACGAGCTTCCGTCGAAGGTCGCGTGCGAGATGCCGCCCGCGAACGCGTACGTGCTCCAGTGGCTCCCGGTCGTGGCGGCCTCGGTCACGGGGGCCGGGATGCGGCCCGAGGCGATCATCCGGTCGGCGGTCCCGAATGCGACGCCGAAGACGAGGATCCGCTTCCAGAGCTCGAGCGTCGCCGGCGGGTCGTCGTCGAGTCGCGGGAAGTCCTCGGTCCAGCGCGCGAACGACTGCCAGCGCGCGCTGCGGGCGCCGTGCTCGCGGACCATGCGCCGCAGCCGGTTGCTCGGCCACATGACCGTGACGACGAAGGTCACGACCCCGATCCCGGCCGGGAGGAGCCAGCTCTCGTCCTCGGCGATGCAGATCAGCACGATGCCGGTGAAGAGGACGAGCACCGACGGGGACGAGCAGCGAGCGCAGGCGCGTGAAGTCGCGGTCCCAGCTCAGGTGGCTCCTCCTCGGCCGCGTCGAGGGCCTCGGTCATGCTCTCCCAGCGCGCGCGCCAGGTCGCCGAGTGCTGCGGGATCTTGTCGCGCATCTCGCTGATCGGGACGGTCTCGCCGGCGAGCAGCTCGTCGAAGAACGTCAGGACCTGCTTCTCGTGGTCCGCCAGGCCGTCGGTGGGAGGTCGCTCGTCGCTGACCGCGAGCGCGAGGTCGAGCTTCTCGTCTCCCGGTGCTCGCCGAGCTCGCCTTGTAATAGCCGCGGTCGACGAGGTCGAGCAGCGTCGCGAGGACGGTGTCGGTGCTGTCGCCGCCCTCGTGGGCGAGCCCGTAGGCGAGCGCGGGGTCGGCGTCGTCGGGGGGCTCGGGGATGTATTGCGGCGCGTCGGTCGGATGCTCGCGCGCGAGCCAGCTCAGCAGCGCGAGCAGCGCCGACGATGAACGCCGCGACCGCGAGCGACAGCAGCACCGCGTTGTCCGCGACCCAGCGCTTGAAGCTAGGCCAGGGCGCACTGAAGTCCTCGTCGAGCTGCTCCTCCTCGGCGAGGATCTTCGGCAGGCCCTCGCCGTCGTCGACGCGGGCGCCGCTGACGTTCGTCCCCGGCGTGCGCGGAACCGTGACCCGCATCTCGACCGCCGTGTGGTCGGGGACGTCGGTGGCCTCGAGCGTCGCGACGCCCTCGCCCCGCTCGGTCTCTCCGTCGAGGCGCTCGGGGTCGGCGTCGGCGCTTCGTTGAAACATGACCCCAGACGCGGTAGAGCGGGTCGTCGGGGTCCAGGCGCGGGTCCGTGAACGTGGCCCGCAGCTCGTCGAGGTCGAAGTCCCATTGGTCGCCCCACACGGCCCAGCCGACGTCGATCACGTCGTCGTAGGCGACCGCGCCCCCGATCGACGCGATAGGAGATCGTGAAGGTGCGCTCCTCGTCGGCGGCGCCGTGGTGCCACACGACCCGGATCCCGCTCGCCCTGCTGGCGCGACGCCGTAGGTCCCGTCGCGGTCGTAGCAGCCGAAGGTCGTGCAGCCGCCCGGGCTCGTAGCGCCTGTTGCCCTCGCTCACGACGACGTCGGTGATCTTCTCATCGTGCAGCAGCGCGATGTCGCGGTACGAGGCCTCGAACGACCCCTCGTAGTCGAACGTGAGTGACTCCGGCGACGAGCAGGCTCGCGTCGTCGGCGAGCCTGAGCTGGATGTCGGCCCTCGTGACGTCGGAGCTGTCCGCCTGCGCGGCGGGGGCCGCGGCGAGCGCGACGGCGACGGTCGCGGCGCCGATCAGGGCGGCGAGGCGCCGGGTCATTTCGCCTCCGGCGCGGGCCCGCCGCCCGCCTCGGCCTGGGCGACCGCCGAATAGCGGACCTCGGGCGCGACCTCGGCCTCGGCCGGGGCGTCGAAGAACTCGCGCCGCGTGAAGCCGAACGCGCGCGCGATGAGCACCGGCGGGAAGACCTGGATCAGCGTGTTGTAGGTCTCGACCGTGTCGTTGTAGACGCGGCGCGCGATCGCGATCCGGTCCTCGGTCTCGGCGAGGTCGGACTGGAGGTTCGCGAAGTTGTCGCTCGCCTCGAGCTCGGGGTAGGCCTCGGCGATGATCAGCACGCGGCCGAGGATCGCGCTCAGCGACCCCTCGGCCGCCGCGCGATCGGGCGGGCCCTCGGCGGCGATCGCGTCGCCGCGCGCCTCGGCGACGCGCTCGAAGGTCGTCCGCTCGTGGCCGGCGTAGCCCCTGACGGCCTCGACGAGCGCCGGGATCAGGTCGTGGCGGCGCTTGAGCTCGACGTCGATCTGCGACCAGCTGTTGTCGACCGCGTTGCGTCGCGCCACCATGCGGTTGTAGGTCAGCCACACGAACGCGACCGCGCCGACGACGAGTGCGGCGATGATCAACCCCACGATCACGGACGCCTAAGCTACCCGCTTCGAATCCGAACCGACACCAACAGAGGAGGCGGGGTAGATGGCCGATGGGGACGGGATCGCGCAGGCGCTGGGTGACGAGCTCGAGGGCGACGTCGTCGCGCCGGGGGACTCCGGCTGGGACGACGCGCGCCGGGCCTGGAACCTGACCGCGGACCAGAACCCGGCCGCTCGTCGCCTTCGCGCAGTCGGCCGACGACGTCGCGGCGGCCGTGCGCGTCGCGCGCGAAGGCGGCCTCGGGGTCGCCGCGCAGGGCACCGGCCATGGCGCCGCGGCGATGGGCCCGCTCGACGACGTCGTCCTGCTCAAGACCGAGCGCATGGACGGGGTCGAGGTCGACGCCGACGCCCGGACCGCCCGCGTCGAGGCGGGGGTCCTGTGGCTGGCGCTGCTCGAGGCCTGCGACCCGGCGCGGGCTCGCGGCGGCTGGCCGGCTCGTCGCCCGACGTCGGCGTCGTCGGCTACTCGCCTCGGGGGCGGCCTCGGCTGGCTCGGCCGCAAGCACGGCTTCGCCTGCAACAAGATCATCTCGGCTTCGACGTCGTCACCGCCGACGGCGAGGCGCGGCAGCGTGGACGCCGATTCCGAGCCCGACCTCTTCTGGGCGATGCGCGGCGGCGGCGGGAGCTTCGCGATCGTCACGGCCATGGACACCGCGCTTGTGCCAGCGCGCGAGATCTACGCCGGCACGGTCATCCTGCCCGCGGACGACGCACGCGGGATCCTCCAGAGCTACCGCGAGTGGGCCGCGGGCGTGCCGGAGGAGCTGACCTCGGTCGTGCGCCTGCTGCACCTGCCGCCGCTCCCGCAGGTCCCCGAGCCGCTGCGCGACCGCGACGTCGTCACGATAGGCGCCTGCTACCTCGGCCCCGAGGACGAGGCGGTCGAGCTGCTCGGCGCCGATCCGCGGGCTCGCGCGAGCCGATCATGGACACTATTCGCGCCGATGGCCCCCTCCGGTCTCGTGCGGATCGCAATGGACCCCGAGGAGCCGGTCCCCGGGCTCGTCCACGGCGCGCTGTTGTCCGATCTCGACGAGAAGGCGGTGGACGCGTTCGTCGACGTCGCCGGGCCCGGGCTCGGGCTCGCCGCTGCTCTCGGCGGAGCTGCGTCAGCTCGGCGGCGCGTTGTCACGGCCCGCCGAGGACGCGGGCGCACTCTCGCACCTCGACGCGGCGTTCGCCATTCAACGGCGTCGGCATGGCGATGGCGCCGGGAATGGCGGAGGCGGTCAACGCCCACCTCGACCGCATGACCGGCGCGCTCGGACGAGTGGCTCGCGAGAGGGTCTTACTTCAACTTCGCCGACCGCCCGTCGCGTTCGAGCGACCTCTTCTCGGCGGAGGTCGGCCGGGCGCCTTTCGCAGGTCAAGCGCGACTGGGACCCCGACAACGTGATCCGCGCCAACCACGCGGTGCCCGCCGCCGCCTGAGTCATCCGTCCAGAGGCTTGCGCCCCTCCCCGAATCGGCCGATGGGGGAGCGTGACTTTCCGCGTGCGGGCGGTCATTTACCATGGACATGACGCTCAGGCGGGCGGGCGCGGCGCTCGCGCTCGTGTCGGCTCGCCGCGCTCTGCGGCCGCCGCACCCGCGGCCGCGCAGGAGGCTGTCGAGTGCACCAAGCTCGAGAAGCGGCTCGACAACACCCGCTTCGACCTCGAGGCCGGAAACGACAAGGTCAATGTCGGCGCCGGGAACGACAAGGTGCAGGGGGGAAGCGGCAACGACGTCATCAAGGGCGGGCCCGGCGACGACCTGCTGATCGGCGGCAGCGGACAGGACAAGCTCTTCGGCGGCCCCGGCAACGACCTGCTGTGCGGCGCGGGGGAGCCCGACAAGCTGTTCGGCGACGAGGGCGACGACAAGGTCTTCGGCGAGGAGCGCAACGACTACGTCGAGGGCGGGCCCGGACGACGACTACGTGCTCGGCAGCGCCGGCGACGACCTCGTCGTCGGCTGGGGGAGGAGGGCGGCCAGATCGTCGACGACGGCGTCGACGAGATCGACGGCGGGCACAGCAAGGACGTCGTCGAGGGCGGCGGCGCGGACATCATCCTCGGAGGCGTTCAGGACGACCTCGTGGTCACCAAGACTCCCGACATCACCCCGCAGCTGATGAACGGCGGGCCGCAGAACGACACGGTCGTGGGCAGTAACGGCGACGACCAGCTATTCGGCGACATCGGCCAGGACGTCATCACCGGCGGGCTCGGAAACGACTCGATCTTCGGCGACGAGGCCGACGACAGCCTCTTCGGCGAGCAGGGCGACGACAGCCTCTTCGGCGGCAAGGGCGCCGACGCGCTCGACGGCGGTGAGGGGTCGGACAGCTGCGACGGGGGCGAGCAGGAAGACGCCGGCCACCCGAGCTGCGAGACCGAGATAGAGATTCCCTAGAGCCGGTGCGCTACCAGCGCGTCGCGCTGTGAATCGCCTCGACGAGCTCCGCCGCGCCGAACCCCTTCTGAAGGAACGCGACCGCCCCATGGGTGCCCATCTCGTACGAGGCCACGGCCGCTCGCCGGCGGTGATCCCCACGATCCGCGTCGAGGGCAGGCCGGCCGAGATCTCCGCCGCCGCCTTCGCGCCTCCGCCCCCGGGCATCATCCAGTCGAGGATCACGACGTCGGGCTCCTCCGCCCGCGCGATGCTGATCGCCTCGTCGGTGTCCGACGCCGACCCGGCGAGCTCGAGCCCGTCCTCGCGCTCGACGATCGCCGCGAGCAGGGCTCGGATGTCGGCGTCGTCGTCCGCGACTACGACCCGGATGGTCTTCTCGCCGGCTTCCACCGGCATGTCATTGTGTCCGACCGCCCATGACCGGTGCAACGTCCTTAGTGAAATAGTCAGCGTGATAGCCGGCGAGACCTCGTCCACAACGGATCAGCAGCGCAGGCCCGAGCGCCATCGCGATCACGGCGAGGGTGCGACGGCGCTGGTCGTGGTCGACATGCTCAACACCTACGAGCACGAGGACGGCGAGAGGCTGGCATCGAGCGTCGAGTCGACGATCGAGCCGATCCGAAAGCTGGTGGCCCGCGCCCGCGACGAGGACGTCCCGGTCGTCTACGTGCAGGACAACTACGGCGACTGGAACACATCGGCCGAGAAGCTCGCCGGCAGGGCGATGGAGGGACCGCCATCCCGAGCTGGTGGAGCCGATCCTGCCGCCCGAGGACGCCGCCTTCGTCATCAAGGCGCGCCACAGCGCCTTCTACCAGACGTTTCTCGAGTACCTGCTCGACCGCCTGCGGACCGGGCGCATCGTGCTCGCCGGGCAGGTGACCGAGCAGTGCATCCTCTACAGCGCGCTCGACGCATACGTCCGCCACTTCCAGGTCGCGGTGCCCGGCCGACGGCGTCGCGCACATCTACGAGAACCTCGGCGACGCCGCCCTCGAGTGATGGAGCGCAACATGCGCGCAGAGGTCGCCGACGCCGATCAGCTGCGCCTGTCGAGCGCGAGCAGCTGATAGGTCACGACGACGACCGCGACCGCGTAGAGCGGAATCGGCCACCATCTCGCCGAGCGTCGCGCCAAGCCACTCGCCGGCGAACCCGTCCACCAGCTCGTGGCCGATCTCGGCTGCCCAGCGTCCACGACCGCGCTGCTCAACAGCTCGGCCGGAATCGACGACCGCGAAGACGCGCCAGAAGCTGCCGCGCACGAGCTCGCGGCTGCGGCGCAGCGAGTCGCGCACCCCCTTTCCCTCGACCTTGACTACGACGCCGGCGAGCGAGAACCAGACGTAGAAGACGACCCCGGGCACGACCAGCAGCACGAGCCCGGCGAGCACGATCAGCGCCGAAGAGGATGTCGACGACGATCAGGCGGCGGTAGGGCAGGACGCGGGCGATGCGGCCGAGGCCGCGGCGCTCTGCCGCCGAGCATCTCCGACACCCCGGCCGCGACGACGCCGGTGTAGAAGATCTCGCCCCACAGAGAGGTCGCCGGCGTGGAGAAGGCCGACGAGCAACGGCCTCGATCGACGACGATGTCGCCGAACTCGTCGATCGTCGACCTCGCCGACGTGGTTGTCGAGCGCCTCGAGGAACCCGAGCGGGATGAACACGACCAGGCCGGCGACGAGCAGCAGGCGCCACTGCTCGCGGCAGGTCCGGACGACGCTGCCGAACGTCTCCCGCAGAGACGAGCTTCGGGCCGGCCGGCGCTCACGCCGCCACCCTACGGCGCGCGAATATCCGCGTGCCGGGACCTACTCGCCGGCGGCGGCCTGAGCCTCGGCGAGCAGCGCCTCGACGGTCTCGCGCTGGTCGTCGAACGCGAGGCGCTCCTCGAGCGCCGCGACCGCCTCGTCGGGGCGGCCCGACTGAAGCAGGGCGTCGCCGTAGCTGTAGAGCGCGTAGGCGTAGCTCGGGTATTGATCGAAGGCCTCAGGTGCCCGAGCCTCGAGCGGGAACTCGGCGAGCGCCTTCTCGTAGTCCTTGACCGCCTTCTCGGCATCGCCGGACTGCAGCGTCGCGAACGCCGCCTGCTCGAGCTCCGCGCCCTTGGCCGGATCGGCGTCGGGCTTCGGCTCGGGGACGACGCCGGTGGCCGGCGCTGCGGTCTCGGTGTCGGCGTCCGCGGGTGGGGCGGGCTCTTCGCCGGAGGCCGGCGTCTCGGCGGCGGGGTCGGCGGAGCCGCTCGCCGCCGGATCGCCCGAATCGCCCCCGCCGGTCGTCGCCACCGCGATCGCGGCGATCACGGCGGCGAGCAGCGCGAGGCCGGCGAGCAACGTGCCGGCCGCGAATGGGTACCTCGCGCGGGGCCCCGCCGGCCGCCGCTTCGCCTCGCGGCGGGACCACGGGAGGTGGCGGGCTCCTCCGGAATGCGGCTCGTCGGCGGGTGTCCGCGACTCGGGCATCTCGTCGGTCGCGGGTGAGGGGGTGGCGGCCGTCGCCGGCCACCGCGGCCCGCTCGGCCGCCGCCGAGGCGCTCGCGGGCGAGGCATCGAGGTAGCTCAGGGCGCGCTCCGCGGTGCTCGGGCGAAGGCCGGGCTCGGGCTCGGTCAGCCTCTCGACGAGGCGGCGAAGGCCCGCCGGGGCGTCGTCCGGGAGGTGGTCGCGCAGGACCACGCCGGTCGAATAGAGGTCGGATTGCGGGGTCGCGCGCTCGCCGTGCTGGACCTCGGGCGCCATGTAGGCGAGCGTCCCGATCACCTGTCCCGTCTTCGTCATCCGCGTCGCGTCCTCGAGCTGGGCGATCCCGAAGTCGGTCAGCATCGCCCTGCCGTCGCGTGCGACGAGGACGTTCGCCGGCTTGACGTCGCGGTGCACGATCCCGGCGGCGTGGATGTGCCCCAGCGCACCGAGGATCTGAGTCGCGAGCGCCTCGGGCTCGACCGTCGTGTCGGGATCCTCCGCGGTCTCGTCGAGGGTCCCGCCCTCGACGTATTCCATGATCAGCGCCGGGCGTCCCTCGGGCTCGAAGTCGAAGACCTTGACGAGGTTGGGATGCGAGAGCCTCGCGGCGAGCTGCGCCTCGCGGCGGAAGCGCTCGACGTAGCCGGGATCCGACGCGAGCGTGTCGGAGAGCACCTTCACGGCCACCGGCCGGTCGAGGCGCTTATCGCGTCCGAGCCAGACGGACGCCATCCCCCCGACTCCGATGACTCGCTCGAGGCGGTAACGCCCGTCGCACAGCTCCGCCCCCGGGCCTATCGCGATCGTCTCGATCGAGTTCACTTCGGCCTCCCGCGCTCAAGTCGGCGTGCTCGTGGTCGTCCAGCAGCCCCAGCAGGGCGGGCTCCTCCTCGTTCTGCCACGATCGCCGATCGTGCCGGGCCAGAACTGGCTGTCGCGCGAGTCGTGGCCCAGGATCCCCGGCGCGTAGACCCAGCTTCCGACGTTGTGGAGCCTCGGGCCGGCGGCGGGCGACCAGGCCGGCTCCGCCGCGCGCGGGCCGGGGAGACCCTCGCGCGGCCCCGAGCGATGCGTGTGGCCGAAGATCACGTGTGCGGCCTCGATGCGCAGGTTGCGCACGACCTCGGCCATCGCGCGCACGCCGGCGCGCCCGATCTCGGCCGCCGAGAGGTCGGAGCGAAGCGGCCCGATGCCGAGCCTGTTGGCGAGGCCGACCGCGCCCGGGACGCCGACCCGGCCCGCGATCCGTCCGCCGAGCGACGGCGGCCGGCCGTCGCGGCCGTGAACCGCCGCCCAGACGCGCGCCGACGTGTTCGCCCCGGCGACCCGGCGGGTGCGGGAACCGCCCTGGGCGAGCCCGTAGAGGAACGAGTACAGGGGCGCCTGCACCGACTCGTAGTCGTCGGGGGTGCGATTGCCGTCGGGCGCGCCGCCGAGCATCCGCTCGACCACGCCGACGCCGATTCGCTCGAAGGTCGGCACTGTCAGGTGTGCGTCCAAATAGTGCCCATGGGTCGCGTATGTGTCGTCCCGTACCCATATCCCCGGGTACGCCAGGACCATCTCTGCCTTACCCGTTCTGCGCGCAAGCGAACCCAGCGCGCCCGCGTTGGCCTTCGCAACCTGCTCGAGCTCCAGCGGCCCCGCGCCGCGCAATCGCCGCCGCTCGAGCCAGGGAGCGAGCAGCTGGTGGTCGTGGTTTCCGGGCACGACCACGATCCTCCCGTCGCCGAGCGCCTCGCCCAGCGCCTCGAAGAACGGCGCCGCGATCTCCACGACCTCGGCCAGGGGCCGGTCGCGCAGCTCGAGGACGTCGCCGAGCAGGACGACCTGGTCGGCGCCCTCGACCGCGCCGGTGAGCAGCTCCGCGAACTCGGGGCGGCGCACGAGGTCGGCGCCGCTGCGGGCGCCGAGGTGGAGGTCGGAGACGAGGACGGACTTGATATCGCAGTCGATGCTAAGCAATGCCGCGACCGCGGCCAAGCGCAATACTTCGCTGCGATGGCCGTCGTCGCCGCGCAGATCGAGGTCGAGAACCCCGCAACGGGCGAGGTCGTCGCGACGGTTCCCGACCTCGGCCCCGAGGAGGTCGCGGCCGCCGTCGCCACCGCCCGCGCCGCGCAGCCGGCATGGAACGAGCTCGGCTTCGAGCGCCGCGCCGAGGTCCTGCTCGCCGCTCGCCGCTGGCTCGGGGAGAACCTCGAGCGCGTCGTCGAGACGATCGTCTCGGAGACGGGCAAGAGCTGGGACGACGCCGAGCTCTCGGAGCTGACCTACGGGACCGCGGCGCTCGGCTTCTGGGCGGCCAAGGCGCCCGAGTACCTCGCCGACGAGGAGGTCGAGACCGCGAACCCGTTCGTGCGCGGGCGAAAGCTTCTGACGCGCTACGCGCCGGTCGGGGTCGTGGGCGTGATCGGGCCATGGAACTACCCGCTGACGAACTCGTTCGGTGACTGCATCCCGGCGCTCGCGGCGGGCAACGCCGTCGTGATGAAGCCGTCGGAGATCACGCCGCTCACGTCGCTGCTGATGGCCGAGATGCTCGCCGAGTCGGGGCTCCCCCAGGGCGTCTTCCAGGTCGTCACCGGGCCGCGGCGAGACCGGCGCCGCGCTGATCGACGAGGTCGACTTCGTCCACTTCACGGGCTCGGTCGAGACCGGCAAGAAGGTGATGGGGCGCGCCGCCGAGACCCTGACGCCGGTCGGCCTCGAGCTCGGGGGCAAGGACCCGATGATCGTGCTCGCCGACGCCGACCTCGAGCGCGCCGCGAACGCCGCCGTCACCTACGGGATGGGCAACTCGGGCCAGACCTGCATCTCGGTCGAGCGCATCTACGTCGAGGAGCCCGTCCACGACGAGTTCCTCGCGCTGCTCACCGAGCGCGTCGAGGCCCTTCGCCAGGGCCCGCCGGCCGGGCCCGGGGCGGTCGACGTCGGGGCGATCACCTTCCCGCCGCAGATGGACGTGATCTCCAGCCACGTCGCCGACGCGGTGGACAAGGGCGCGCGCGTCATGACCGGGGGCAGCGCGGGGGAGGGGCCGGGCCGCTTCTACGAGCCGACCGTCCTCGCCGACGTCGACCACTCGATGCTCTGCATGACCGAGGAGACCTTCGGCCCGACGCTTCCCGTGATGCGGGTCGCCGACGCCGAAGAGGCGGTGCGCCTCGCCAACGACGTGCCCTACGGGCTCGCGGCGTCGGTGTGGACGCGAGACGCCGAGCGTGGCGAGGGCATCGCCCGCAGGGTCGAGGCCGGGGCCTGCTGCGTCAACGACGCCCAGGTCAACTACCTCGCGCTGGAGCTTCCGATGGGCGGATGGAAGTCGTCGGGTCTCGGCAGCCGCCACGGCGCCGACGGGATCCGCAAGTACACCGCCAAGCAGGCGATCGTCGTGACCCCGGCCACCGCGCAGCCGCGCGAGGCCCACTACCTGCCCTTCAACCCCGAGGTCTCGCTGCGGATCGCCGAGGCGATCAAGTTCGCGGCGACCAGCGAGCTGCTGTCCGACTCCCAGCGGGTGACGCTTGGCGAAGCTCTGCGACACGTTCGTGCCGTCGCTGGCGCCCCCCAACGGCGACGATCCCACCGGTTTCTGGGCACGCGACGCCTCCGCGATGGGAGTCCCCGAGGCGATCGAGTTCGTGATGGCGAAGCTGCCGCCCGAGCGCGTCGAGGGAGCCCGCCAGCTGCTCGACGCGTTCGCCGCCGAGGGCTTCGACGAGGCGCCGCAGGAGGTTCGCGAGCAGATGATCCACGCGTTCGCCGAGTCGAGCCCCGAGGCGCTCGGCGGAGTCAGCGCCCTGCGCGGCGCGACGATGAGCCTCCATTACGCGCTCCCCGACCTCGGGACGGGCCTCAACCCCAACTGGGCTGCGATGGGCTATCCGGGCCCCCTGGCGCCGCCCGCGCCGGTCGAAAAGCCGCTGACGACCCGCCGGCCCGAGGGCGGCGAGATGGTGATCGAGGCCGACGTCTGCATCGTCGGCTCGGGCGCCGGCGGCGGCGTCATCGCGGGCGAGCTGGCGGCGGCCGGCAAGCAGGTCTGCGTCGTCGAGATGGGCGGCTACTACGACCAGGCGGACTTCAACGGCCTCGAGCTGGGGGCCTACGAGCGCATGTACCTCAACGGCGGGCCGTTCCCGACCGCCGAGAACCAGGTCTCGATCCTCGCCGGCTCGTGTCTCGGCGGCGGCACGACGATCAACTGGACCAACTCGCTTCGCCTCCATCCCTGGGTGCGCGAGCAGTGGGCGCGCGACCACGGGCTGGAGGGAGTCGACAGCGACTTCGACCGCCACTTCGACGCCGTGATGGAGCGCACGAGCGTCAACGAGGACTGCTCGCAGCTCAACGGACCGCACATGCGGCTGCGCGACGCGTGCGAGGCGCTCGGCTTCGACTTCCGCCACACGCGCCGCAACACCGACCCCGAGACCTACGACCAGGCGCTCGCCGGCTACATGGGCTACGGCGACGTCACGGGCTCCAAGCAGGGGACGCTCAAGACCTATCTCGCCGACGCCCACGATCGAGGCGCCGACCTCGTCGTCCAGTGCCGCGTCGAGAGGATCCTGACCGAGGACGGCCGCGCCGCCGGGGTCGAGGGGACCTACACGGGCGCCGACGGCTCGACGGCGCGGGTCGTCGTCCGCGCCCCGCAGGTCGTCGTCGCCGCGGGAGCGATCGAGTCGCCGGCTCTGCTGATGCGCTCGGGGATCGGCGGCCCGGCGGTCGGCAAGCATCTGCGGCTTCATCCGACGAGCGTCATCAGCGGCCACTACGCCGAGCCCCAGGACCCCTGGCTCGGCGCGCCGCAGGCTGCGCTGTCGCACGAGTTCGCCGACCTCGAGGACGGCTACGGATTCCTGATCGAGTGCCCCCATCACAACACGGGCGTGTTCGCCGCCGCGTCCACGTGGGAGTCGGGGCGTCAGCACAAGCAGGAGATGCTGCGCTTCCCCAACGCGATCTCGTTCATCAACCTCACGCGCGACCACGGCGAGGGCCAGGTCGTGATCGATGCGGCCGGCAACGCGGTCCCCGCCTATCCGCTCACCGACGAGCTCGACATCCGCAACATCCGCCGCGGGCTCGGCGAGATGATCCGGATGCACGACGCCGCGGGCGCGGAGCGGATCGGCGCGCTGAAGCGCAAGGACGGGATCTGGGAGCGCGGCGAGGACCTCGACGCCTACATCGACAACGTGACCAACGGCTCGCTGGCGCCCTTCCAGCAGGCGCTGTTCTCGGCACACCAGATGGGGACGTGCCGCATGGGCACCGATCCCGAGGACAGCGTCGCCGGGCCTTGGGGCGAGCTGCACGACACGAAGGGCGTGTGGATCGGCGACGGGAGCGCCTTCCCGACCTCGTCAGGCGTCAATCCGATGATGACGATCATGGCCCTCGCCCACCGCACGGCCGAGGCGATCGCCGCAGAGCCTTCGTGAGCGACGGGCTCACCGTCGCCGTGACCGGCCCGACCGGTGACATCGGCCGCGCCGCGGTTCGCGCGCTCGAGCAGGCGCCCGAGGTCGAGCGCATCATCGGGATGGCGCGGCGCCCCTTCGACCCTGCCGACCTCGGCTGGAAGCGGGCCGAATACCGCCAGGGCGACGTGCTCGACCGCGAGTCCGTCGACGCCCTGGTCGAGGGCGCCGACGTCGTCGTCCACCTCGCCTTCATCATCCTCGGAGACGACGAGGAGACGCGCGAGATCAACGTCCGCGGATCGCGCAACGTCTTCGAGGCGGCGGTCGCGGCGGGCGCGTCGCGGCTCGTCTACACCTCGTCGGTCGCCGCCTACGGCTTTCACCGCGAAAACCCCCAGCCGCTGACCGAGGACGTAGAGCCGCGCGGGACCGAGGGCTTCTACTACTCGGCCCAGAAGGCCGAGCTCGAGGGGCTGCTCGACGAGCTCGTCTCCGGCTCGGATATCGAGAGCTACGTGCTTCGGCCGTGCATCGTCGCCGGAAACGACGCGACGACGCTGATCGACGAGGTCGTGGACATGATGTCGCTCAACGGCGCGCTTGCGCCGTTCCAGCGCATGCTTCAAGCACTGCCCGTCGTCGCGCCGGTGCTGCCCGATCCCGGCGTGCCGTTCCAGCTCGTGCACAACGATGACGTCGCGACCGCCGTTCGGTCCGCCGCGCTCGGCCGCGGCGCCCCCGGGGTCTACAACCTCGCCGCAGAGGAGACGCTCACGACCTCCGACATCGCGGCCGCGCTCGGATGGCGCTCGCTACCGGTTCCCAGCCTCGCCGTCGACGCGGCGACCAGCGTGCTGACCAACGCGCCGCTGATGCCCGCGCGCGCCGGGTGGATCAACGCGTTCTCGGTTCCGGTCGTGATGGACACTTCGCGCGCCCGTGACCAGCTCGGCTGGACCCCGGAGCACGGGGCCCACGCGACGCTCGACGAGACCGTCGAGGCGGCGCGCGCCGCCGGCACCGTCTAGATCTGCACGACGATCGCCGAGGTGATCAGCTCGGCGAGCGGCCCGGCGGGATATCCGGCGACCTCGCCCGTGCCCCCGGTGACGATGATCCGCCCGTCGTCGGACTCGAGCTCCATGTCGAGGTCGACGGGGACCGGCGCGTTGGCCTCCTCGTTGTCGCCCGTGATGAGCGGAAGGAGGGAGGAGCCCGGGACGCCGAGGCGCTCGGCGCCGTACTGCAACAGCGCCGTGCCGGTCGTAGTCAGCTCCGACTGCATCGAGTAGGTGCCGGAGCCGTCGCGGGTGAGCGCGAACGTGTCGACTTCGAAGGGCCCGGCCCGGAAGTCGGTCAGGTCGATCTCGACGCTGTCGAAGCCGTCGAGGCGGTCGAAGACCCTCTCCTCGGGATCGACCTCGAGATCGAGGTCGCTGCCGGTGACCTCGAGCGAGTCGCCGTCGCCGGCGACGAGCAGCGCGGCGGGGAAGGCCTCGACCGACGCGTCGGCGGTGCCGCCGCCCTCGGTGAGGCGATCCTCGATCCGCTTCTCGGCCCACGGCGGGACGACGAACTGGGCGATCACGAGCAGCGCGACCACGAGCGCGAGCGCCACGATCGCGATACGCGCCGGCAGCGAGAGCTTGGCCATCGGCGGCAGCTTCGCATGGCATTAGATTGCGCGGTGTGAGGTCGATCCAATTGCGCGGCGCGGTCGCGGTCTTCCTCGTGGCGCTGTCGGCGGCGGTCACCGTCGGAGCGCAGGCGTCGCCTCAGGGCGCAGAGCCGCCCGCATCCGACCCGCAGTGGGCCGAGCGCGTCGAGGCGGCGAGGACGTTCGCCGCCGAACGCCGCGGCCACGTCGGCTTCGCGATCCTCGACGAGGACGGGAGAGCTTCACGGCCACAACGCGGGCGCCCACTTCGAGTCGGCCAGCGTCGTGAAGGTGATGCTGATGGTCGCCTACCTGCGCCAGGCGCGAAACCGTGGGCTCGACGACCACGACCGCAATCTGCTGGCTCCGATGATCAAGCACTCGGCGAACGGCCCGGCGTCGGAGATCTACCTCCAGGTTGGGGCGGGCGCCCTCCACAAGCTCGCGCGTGAAGCCGGCATGAAGGGGTTCTCCACCGGCCCCACGTGGGGATCGTCGCGGATCACAGCCGAGGGCCAGGCGCGCTTCCTGTACGACCTGGAGCGCTTCATCCCCAAGCGCCACACCGGCTATGCCCTGCGCCTGATGGCGGACATCGTGTCCAACCAGAGGTGGGGGATACCCCCCGCGGTCCCGCAGGGCTGGCACATCCACTTCAAGGGCGGATGGGCCCCCGAGGCGGCGGGCTGGAAGATCAACCAGGTCGCCCTGATCACCAACGGCGACAGGCGCCTCTCGCTCGCCGTCCTGACGCGCGGCAACCCGTCGCGCCGGCTACGGGCACGCGACGATCAAGGGCATCGCCGAGCGCTTGCT
>CAWIPX010000011.1:0-40872 GCA_963838145.1 uncultured Thermoleophilia bacterium | reverse complement strand
CGTCGGGGACGCTCATCAGCTTTCCGAACATCTCCTCGGGCGGGTCCGTGACACCGACGTAGTTGCCGAGCGACTTGCTCATCCGCTGCACACCGTCGGTTCCCGGCAGGATCGGCATCGTCATGACCGACTGCGCCGGGACGCCGAGCGCGTCCTGCACGTCGCGCGCGAAGAGGAGGTTGAACTTCTGATCGGTGCCCCCCAGCTCCACGTCCGCCTCGATCGCCACCGAGTCGTAGCCCTGCATCACCGGGTAGAGCAGCTCGAGCGCCGACACCGGCAGCTCGGCCCGCATTCGCTTCTGGAAGTCGTCGCGCTCGAGCAGGCGCGCGATCGTGAAGTTGCGCAGCAGCCCGAAGAGCTTCTCGGTCCCCATGTCGAGCCACTCGCCGTTTCGGCGCACCTCGGTGCGCTCTGGGTCGAGGACCTTGTAGGCCTGCTCCTGGAAGGTCACCGCGTTGGCGTCGATCTCGTCCGGCGACAGCATCGGCCGCTCCGCCGACTGTCCGCTGGGGTCGCCTATCCGCGCCGTGAAGTCGCCCACTATCAGCACCACCGTGTGACCCTCGTCCTGGAACTGGCGCAGCTTCGTGAGCACCACGACGTGGCCCAGGTGTATGTCGGGAGCCGTGGGGTCGATCCCGAGCTTCACCCGCAGCGGCCGGCCCTGCGCCAGCTGCTGTGCCAGGCGACCCTCCGGAAGCACCTCGACCGCCCCACGAGAGAGGCGGTCTGCCTGGGCTGCGGAGTCCGCCTCGGCGATCGAATCGGTCGGGTCGGCCACTGAGGGGCAATGCTACGCGCCGCGGGGGACCCGCTCGCGCCCCCGGCAACCCGCCGGAGCGGCGACTCGCCGACGCTAGCCTTGATTGTCCATGGCGAGCCGCTTTAGCGACTTCAGCCGCCGACTCCGCGAGAGTGCCCGCGTGCCTGAGATGCGCCGTTCCACAGGCGGTCCCGAGCGCCGCCGGGGGCGCCGCATCCCACAGCCCGCGGAATCCCGCGCGGAGAACGGCAACGGACGACCGCGGCTCAAGAAGCTGCGCGTCGTTCTGGTGCTGCTCGGCCTCGCGGTGCTCGCGCTCGTCTCCTGGGTCTTCGGGATCATGATGGCCGTAGCCCAGGACCTGCCGTCGCTCGAGAACCGCGAGCAGTACCGCAACGCCCAGAACTCGGTCATCTACGACCGCAACGGCGCCAAGCTGGCGACGCTGACGGGCAACCAGCAGCGCATCATCATCGACTCGAGCGAGATCTCGCTCAACATCAAGCAGGCCGTTGTGGCGATCGAGGACCAGCGCTTCTACGAGCACCGCGGCGTGGACTACATCGGCATCGGGCGCGCGCTCGTCCAGGACGTCCTCTCCCAGTCGGCCGCCCAGGGCGGCTCGACGATCACGCAGCAGTTCGTGAAGAACGCGCTGCGCGCCCAGGACAGCCGCACCGTGCTCCAGAAGCTGCGCGAGTCGGCGCTCGCCTACCAGCTCGAGCGCCAGTGGTCGAAGGAGAAGATCCTCACCGAGTACCTCAACTCGATCTACTTCGGCGAGGGCGCCTACGGAATCGAGTCGGCGGCCAAGACGTTCTTCGGCTACAACCACCCCGGCTGCGGCGGCGAGGGGAACCGCTGCGCGTCCGAGCTGACGCTGTCCGAGTCCGCGCTGCTCGCGGGGATGATCTCCTCGCCGACGGGGTACTCGCCGCGCACCAATCCCGAGAACGCGACCGCGCGCCGCAACCAGGTGCTCGAGAACATGGTCGAGCAGGGCATCGTAGGCGAGGAGGAGGCCCAGCTGGCGGCGCAGGAGCCCGTGCCGACGCCGAAGCAGATCAACCCTCCCGAGGAGGACTCGATCTCCCCCTACTTCACGACCTGGCTGCGTCAGCAGGTCGTCGACCGCTATGGCGCCGGCGAGGCTTTCGGCGGCGGGCTCCAGATCCAGTCGTCGATCGACCTCGAGTTCCAGCAGGCCGTCGAGAGCGCGATCTCGAGCCGCCTCTCGGCGATCGAGCCGACCGGGTCCGCGGTCGTGATCGACAACAGCACCGGCGGCGTGCTCGCGATGGTCGGCGGCTTCGACTTCGAGAGGGAGCCCTTCAACCTCGCCACCAACGGCCAGCGCCAGCCCGGATCCTCGTTCAAGCCCTTCACGCTCGCGACCGCCCTCGAGGAGGGCCATTCGACGGGCGAGGTGTTCACCTCGGCCCCGCAGAACATCCCGTTCCGGGCGAAGATCCCGGCCAAGGACGGCGGCACGAAGGTCGTCGACGACATCTTCGAGGTCAACAACTACGAGGACCAGTACCTCGGCTCGGCCTCGCTGGCGACGGCGACCACCTACTCCGACAACTCCGTGTACTCGCAGCTCGGCACCCAGGTCGGGCCCGCCAACGTCGCCGCCACGGCGAACGAGATGGGGGTCCAGACCGACCTCTCGACCGAGACCGAGTACTCGATCGACGGCGGGGCCTTCGAGCCCTATAACCCCGCGCTGATCCTCGGCGGCCTCGAGACCGGCGTCACCCCGCTGGAGATGGCGTACGCGTTCTCCACGCTCGGCCGCAGCGGCGCGCGCATCGGGGGGACGATGGACAGCGAGCCCGGCAAGCAGCTCGGCCCGGTCGGGATCCTCGAGGTTCACGAGGCGCCCGAGGACGGAGAGGACCCGCTTCAGACCGACGTCGTCGAGGACAAGACCGGCTCCTCGGGCGAGAACGAGGTCCAGACCGAGCAGGTGCTCGACGAGACCGCGGCCGACACCGCGGTCGGCGTGCTCGAGACGGTCGTCTCCTCGGGTACCGGCGAGAACGCCGCCACCGGCGACTTCGCCTGGGGCAAGACGGGGACGACCGACGACAACGGCGACGCCTGGTTCTGCGGCGGGACCGAGGACATCACGGCCTGCGTGTGGGTCGGCCACCGCGACAGCGTCACCCCGATGGAGACCGAGTTCGCGGGCGCGCCCGTGGACGGCGGAACCTTCCCGGCGCTGATCTGGCACGACATCGTCACCGCCTACGGCTCGATCATCGGCTCCGACGAGAAGAACGGCGACGAGACCGACAGCACGACCGTCGCGCCGACCGCCCCGGCCCCGCGGCGCCGGCGCCCACCGAGGAGGTCGCGCCCGCTCCCGAGGAGCCCGTGGCCCCTGTCGAGGAGGCCCCGGCCGCGCCGGCAACGCCGCCGGCCGGCGGAGGCGCGCCACCCCCCGACGGCGGGACGGGCACGGGCGCAGCCACGCCCTAGGCGCGCGCCGACCCCGCGCGATCGCGGGTCAGACGGCGCGCAGCGGCCGCGAGAGGAAGCGGCTGCCGGCGGCGCAGAAGCGCCACGGGTAATCGACCGCGCGCGTGATCCCTATGCGCGGCCCCGACTCCACCTCGACGCCCTCGTAGCGTCCCGCTCGGGCCCGCAGCTCGAACGGCGGGCGGTCGAGGCGCATCCGGTTCTCGCCGATGCCGATGCCGAGCGCCTCGGTCAGCTTCCCCGGCCCCGAGCAGAGATCGCGAATCTCGCTGCGCCCGCGGCGGCGGCGCATCTCCTCGATGCCCCACAGCGGCTCCAGCGCCCGGATGAGCACGGCGGCGGCATTTCCCTCGGGCTCGGCGACCGCGTTGAGCAGGCTGTGGATGCCGTAGGAGAAGTAGACGTAGGCGCGGCCGGGCGGGCCGAAGAGCACCTCGTTGCGCGGCGTCGGCCCGCCGTAGGCATGGCACGCGGGGTCGCTCGCGTCGTAGCTCTCGGTCTCGACGATCACCCCGCCGACGCCGTCGAAGAGCAGCGCGCACCCGACGAGATCGGCGGCGACGTCGTGCACCGAGCGCGCGAAGAACGCCCGCTCGAGGCGCTCGCCTGAGGCCGCCTCCGCGGCGCAGTCCGGCGCCCCGCGCAGTGCCTCGGCCCCGCTCAACCCTCGGTCTCCGCGAGCGCCGCGCGCGCGTCGGCGAGCTGCTCGGCGACTGCGGCGGGCGCCGTCCCGCCGGTCGAGCGCTTGGCGTCGAGTCGCGCTCTCGGTCTTCAGCACCTCGTAGTACTCGTCGTCGAGCAGATCCGAGAACTCGGCGAGCTCGTCACGGTCGATGTCGGAGAGGCGGCGGCCGTCGTCGAGGACGCGGCGGACCAGATCGCCGACGACGCCGTGCGCCTCGCGGAACGGCATCCCGCGCCGCACGAGCAGGTCGGCGACCTCGGTCGCGGCCGCCATCTCGTCGCCGGCGGCCTCCGCCATCCGATCGCGGTCGAAGCTCAGGCCGCGCGAGCAGGCCCGTCCGCGGCCTCGAGGCACAGCTCGATGGTGTCGGCGGCGTCGAAGAGCGCCTCCTTGTCCTCCTGCATGTCCTTCGAGTAGCCGAGCGGGAGCCCGTGCAGGACGCCGGCCAGGGTCGCGAACGACGACGTGATCCGCGGGGACTTGGCGCGCAGCAGCTCCGCGGCGTCGGGGTTCTTCTTCTGGGGCATGATGCTCGAGCCCGAGGAGAAGTCCTCGGCGGGCTCGCAGAAGGAGAACTCGCGGCTCGACCAGAGGACGATCTCGCCCCCGAGGCGCGACAGGTGCACGGCGCAGGTGGCGGCCGCGGCGAGGTAGTCGAGGACGAAGTCACGGCTCGAGACGGCGTCGATCGAGTTCGGCGTCACCGACTCGAAGCCGAGCTCGGCGGCGACCGCCTCGCGGTCGATCTCCCAGCCGACGCCCGCGAGAGCGCCGGAGCCGAGCGGCAGCTTCGACGCGGCGCCCCGGGCGAGCGCGAAGCGAGACGCGTCGCGGCGGAACATCCAGAAGTAGGCGAGGAGGTGATGGCCGAGCAGGACGGGCTGGGCGCGCTGCATGTGCGTGTAGCCGGGCAGGACCCAGTCGGCGTGCGCCTCGGCGAGGGCCACGAGCCGCTGCATCAGGCTGCGAAGAAGGCCGACGGCGTGCTCGCTGCGCTCGCGCACGTACATCGCGACGTCGGTGGCGACCTGGTCGTTTCGCGAGCGCGCCGTGTGCAGCTTGCCGCCGACGGGCCCCGCGATCTCGGTCAGGCGGCGCTCGATCGCCATGTGGATGTCCTCGTCGGACTCCTCGAACCCGAAGCTGCCGTCCTCGATCTCGGCGGCGACCTGCTCGAGGCCGGAGTCGATCTGCTCGCGCTCCTCCTCGCTCAGCACGCCGACGCCGACCAGGGCGCGCGCGTGGGCGCGCGACTGGCGCACGTCGTAGGGCGCGAGGCGGCGGTCGAACTCGAGCGAGGCGTTGAGCCGCCAGAAGACGGGATCGGGCGGGTCGCGGAAGCGCGGCATCGCTGGAGTGTAGGACCGCCCGCCGCGCGGCTGTTTGAGGCGCGGCTCTGCCGCGACGAGCTGGGTGCCGTTAGTCATTCCGGAGGCCATCGCTAGGCTGGCCCTCGATGCGAGTCCTGGTCACCGGCGCAACCGGAAAGGTGGGCAACGCCGTCGCCCGCCGGCTCGCCGATCGCGGCGAAGAGGTCGTCGCCCTGGTGCGCGACGTCGCGCGGGCGCGCGAGGCGCTGCCGAAGGGAGTCGAGCTGGTGCGCGGCGACGTCACCGAGCTGCGCTCGGTCCGCGAGGCGGTGTCGGGCGTCGAGGGGGTCTTCAACTGCATGGGGATCTACGAGCAGTGGGTGCCCGACCGCACGGTCTTCGAGCGCGTCAACGCGATCGGCGCGCTCAACGTGATCGCCGCCGCGCGCCAGGCCGGCGCGCGCCGCGCCGTTCACACCTCCACGTTCGACGTCTTCCACGCCGAGCGCGGCGGGACGGTGAGCGAGGACGGCGTCGCCGACTACCCCAAGGACACGGCGTACGAGCGCTCCAAGCAGCGCGCCGAGGACCTCGTGCTCGGGCGAGGCCCCGCACGGGATCGAGGTCGTGATCGCCAACCCCTCCTCCGTCTACGGGCCCGGGCCCTGGCAGGGCGCGGGAGTGGACGGCTTCATCAGGGACGCGGCGCGCGGCCGCCTTCCGGTGCTTCCGCCCGGCGGCCTGACGCTCGCCTACGTCGACGACGTCGCCGAGGGCCACCTCGCGGCGTTCGACCGCGGCGCCCCGGGCGAGCGCTACATCCTCGCCGACGGCTTCGCGACCAACCGCGAGGTCTGCCAGGCCGTCGTCGAGGCGGCCGGCGGCGGGCGCGTGCCGCCGACGCTGCCCGCGCCCGTGGCGCGCAGCGTCGCGGTCGCGAGCGAGGGCGTCGTCGCGGCTGATCCGCCGCCCGCCGCTGATCGGAAGCGGCCAGCTCACCTTCCTCCAGTGGCAGGCGCGCGCCGACTCGACGCAAGGCGCGCGAGCAGCTCGGAGTCGAGTTTCGCCCCTGGAGCGAGGGGATCCCGCAGACCGTGCGCTGGATGAAGGAGACCGGGCGCCTCTAGCCCGGCTCCGGAGACCGAGCCGCTAGGCCGGCGCCGGCCGGCCGAGGGCGGCCGCGAGCGCCGAGCACACCCGGTCGACCTCGTCCTCGCTCATCGCGTGAAGAACGGCAGCGCCAGCGAGCGCTCGGCGGCGCGCTCGGCGACGGGGAACTCGCCGCCCGCGAAGCCGAAGCGCTCGCGGTAGAAGGGCAGCAGGTGGATGCAGGGCAGGTACGCCTTGCTCTCGATGCCCCGGTCGGCGAGCGCGCGATCACGGCGTCGCGGTCGGAGCTCCTCGGGGAGCTGGACCACGTAGACGAACCAGCTGCGCCGCTCGGCGCCCTCGTCGGGGCATGGGAGCTCGAGCCCCTCGACCGCGCGCAGGCGCTCGCCGTAGGCCGCGGCGACCCGGGCGCGCGCCGCGAGCAGCTCGTCGATGCGCTCGAGCTGAGCGACGCCGAGCGCCGCAGCGGTCTCGGTCAGCCGGTAGTTGAAGCCCAGGCGCCCGTGCTCGACGACGCCCATGTCGGCCGACGCGCCCCTGGTTTCGCTCGCTGCGCGCGACCTCGGCGGCCTCGGCGGTGGGCGGCACGAGCATCCCGCCCTCCCCCGTCGTCAGCTGCTTGTTGGCGTAGAACGCGAAGGCGGCGGCGTTTCCGCGCGCACCCGCGCGCACGCCCTCGGAGTCGACGGCGCCGAGCGCCTGGCAGGCGTCCTCGAGCAGGCCGAGCCCGCGCTCGGATGCGAGCGCCTCGAGCGCCGGCATGTCGGCCGGGTAGCCGAAGATGTCGACGGGCAGGATCCCGGCCGTCCTCTCCCCCACCGCCGCCCGCGCCGCCTCCGGGTCGATGTTGAGCGTCCGCGGGTCCACGTCGCAGAAGACCGGCGTCGCCCGCTCGTAGAGCAGGCAGTTCGAGGACGCGACGAAGCTGAACGGGGTCGTCACGACCTCGTCGCCCTCGCCCCAGCCCAGGGCGCGGACCCCGAGGTGAAGCGCCGTCGTCCCGCTCGAGGTGGCGACCGCGTCGTCGATGCCGAGGTAGGCGGCGAAGTCGCGCTCGAAGCGCTCCTGCATCGGCCCCAGCGAGAGCCGCCCCGAGCGCAGGACCTCGAGCGTCAGCTCCTCCTCGCGCGGGCCGAGGTCCGGCCGCGCGAGCGGGATGCGCTGCGGCTCAGCCACCGTTGCGGTCGTTGGAGGGCTGGAACGCGTACTCGAGCGAGTCGACCAGCGCCTCCCACGAGGCCTCGATGATGTTCTCCGAGACGCCGATCGAGCCCCATGTCTGCGCGCCGTCGGAGGAGTCGAGCAGCACGCGGGTGACGGCGCCGGTTCCGTGCGCCTCGTCGAGTATCCGCACCTTGTAGTTGGTCAGCTCTATGTCGGCG
This sequence comes from uncultured Thermoleophilia bacterium, assembly GCA_963838145.1. Lineage (GTDB taxonomy): Bacteria > Actinomycetota > Thermoleophilia > Solirubrobacterales > 70-9 > DASPWW01. Next base: position 33,135 of record CAWIPX010000011.1, on the reverse strand, counting down.
AGGTGGGGATGCATCTCGGTGATCGCGTCGCGCAGCGCGCGGTCGAGCGCGTTGACGGGGCCGTTGCCCTCCGCGGTGCGCAGGTAACGCTGCCCGTTGACCCAGATCTTCACCGTCGCCTCGGTCTCGACGCCGCCGCCCTCGCGCTTCTCGGTCACGACGCGGAAGCTCTCGAGCCGAAACAGCGGCTCGTAGTCGCCGGTCTCGCGGCGCAGCATGAGGTCGAACGAGGCGTCGGCCGCCTCGTACTGGTAGCCGCGGTGCTCGCGATCCTTGAGGTGCTCCACGGCCCGCCTCGCGCCCTGCTCGTCGAGCTCGATTCCGGCCCGCTCGGCGCGCGACAGCACCGACCCCTTGCCGGACAGCTCCGAGATCAGGACCTCGCGGCTGTTGCCCACCTCCTCCGGGTCGACGTGCTCGAAGGTCCGCGCGTCGGCCTGGACGCCGGCGACGTGCATCCCGCCCTTGTGCGCGAAGGCGTTGCGGCCCACGTAGGGCTGGTCGGGGTCCGGCGAGACGTTGCAGAGCTCGTCGACGAAGTGCGCGATCTCGGTCAGCAGCGGAAGGCGGTCGGGCGGGACCACGTCGTAGCCCATCTTGAGCTGGAGCGCGGGGAGGATCGAGACGAGGTTGGCGTTGCCGCAGCGCTCCCCACAGCCGTTGATCGTCCCCTGGACGAGGCTCGCTCCGGCCTCGACCGCGGCGAGCGAGTTGGCGACGCCGCACTCGGCGTCGTTGTGGGTGTGGATCCCGATCGCGACGCGGTCGCCGAGCGCCGCGACGACCTCGGCGGTCGCGCCCGCGACCTGATGCGGGAGGCTCGAGCCGTTGGTGTCGCACAGCGTGACGTTCTCCGCCCCGCCCTCGACGGCGGCCTCGAGGCAGCGCAGCGCGTAGTCGCGGTCGTCGCGCCAGGCATCGAAGAAGTGCTCGGCGTCGTAGACGACGCGCTTGCCCTCGCCGGCGCAGAAGGCGACCGAGTCGCGGATCATCTCGAGGTTCTCGTCCGGGCTCACCTTGGTGACCTTGTCGAGGTGCAGCGCCCAGGTCTTGCCGACGAGGCAGGCGACCGGGGCGAAGCTCGAAACGAGCGACCGCAGCGCCGGGTCGTCCTCGGCGGCGAGGTCGCGCCGCCGCGTCATCCCGAAGGCGCAGACCTGCGCCTGCTCGAGCTTCTCGCCCTCGAGGATCTCGAAGAGCTCGGCCTCCTTGGGGTTCGAGGCCGGGAAGCCCGCCTCGACGAACTGCACCCCGAGCCTGTCGAGCGCGTGCACGACCCTGACCTTCTCGGCGGCCGAGAGCGAGCGCCCCTGACCCTGCATCCCGTCGCGAAGGGTCGTGTCGAATAGCTGTACCTGGGTCACTGATGCCTTTCTGGTTCGGAGGACGGGCGGGTTGTGAGCGCGGCGTGAAGCCGCGCGGCCACGGCGGACTACGCCGCGGCGCGGCTAATTCGCCCGATTGCTCCGAAACGAGGCTGCATCAGGGATTGACCTTACCGACTGGGCAGAGCGTTTTGGCCCGTCGTCAAGCGCGTGCCAGCGAACCGGAAGAACGCCCGCTTGCAGCCGGTCAGCCGCAGTTGTCGTTCTCGAACGCCTTGATTCGGATCTCCGCGGCTGGCTCTGCTCGCGCTGCGCTCGGGCCCTCCCTCCTCGAGCCCGGCCCGCGACCCGCAGCCCCGCGACGAGCACCTCGACGTCCGCCTGGATCTCCGGCGGCGCCACCTGCTGGACCTCCTCGAGCTGGGCCTCGTTCTCCTCGACGAGGTCAGCCTCCGCCTGCTCGAAATCCTCGTTGGTGGCGTTCGGGTCCTGCTTCGAGGGCCTCGAACTGCTCCTCGCCGGCGGCGTCGAGCTCCTTCGAGAGCTCGCAATAGCGCTCGACGTCCGCCGTCGCGACGGTCTCGGTATCGGCCGGGTCGTCGTGTCGTCGTCGTCGCCGCAGCCCGCGAGCAGGAGCGCCAGCGAGCAGCGGCGTGCACCTGATCGAGTCGCGCGACCTCTGGTCGAGACGGCGATCCTCAGACGCGGCGCTACGAGGTGACCCGGCTCGGCTCGCTGACGACGTCCAGCCACTCCGCGTACTCCTGCGCGCGGCCGTGCAGGGCGTCCTCGAACTTCGCCTGGATGACCCGCGTGATCTCGCCCGGCTCGCCGAGGTCGTGGTCGTCGATCTCGCGCACGGGGACCAGCTCGGCCGCGGTGCCGGTGAGGAAGATCTCGTCGGCGAGGTAGAGCTCGGCGCGCGCGATGTGTCGGTCCTCGACCGTGTAGCCGAGGTCGGTCGCGATCTGGACCACGGAGCGGCGCGTGATCCCGTCGAGGATGCCCGACGTGTGCGGCGGGGTCGTGAGGACGCCGTCGCTGACGACGAAGATGTTCTCGCCCGAGCCCTCGGAGACGTAGCCCTGGTCGTCGAGCAGGATCGCCTCGTCGTAGCCCGCCTTGACGCTCTCGGTCTTGGCGAGGATCGAGTTGAGGTACTGGCCCGAGGCCTTCGCGTGCGGGATCAGGCTGAGGTGCGAGATCTGGCGCCAGGAGGAGACCTTGGCGCGGATCCCCTTGCGCTTGCCCTCCTCGCCGAGGTAGGCGCCCCAGGGCCACACGGCGATCATCACGTCGACCGGGGCGTCGGGGGCGTAGAGGCCCATCTCGCCGTAGCCGCGGAACGCCAGGGGCCGGATGTAGCAGCTCGGGAAGCCCGGTGCGGCGGATCAGCTCGAGCGTCGCCTCGCGCAGCTCGTCGGTCGAGAAGGGCAGCTCCATGTAGTAGAGCTCGGCCGAGAGCTTGAGGCGATCGAGGTGCTCGCGGTGGCGGAAGACGCCGGTGCCGCGCTCGGTCTCGTAGGCGCGGATGCCCTCGAAGACGCCGGTGCCGTAGTGGAGGCCGTGGCTGAGCACGTGGACCTTGGCGTCGTCCCAGGGGACGAAGTCGCCGTTCATCCAGATGAGCTCAGCCTTCTCCACGTTTGGTTCCCCGCTGGTCGTCGTCGTCCGGTGCTAGCCGGGGATTATGCCCGATCCCCGGGGCGCCGATTTCGCCACTCTAGGCGTCGAGCTCGCGAAGCACCGCCCGGGTCATCTCCTCCGTGCCGACCTCGACCTCGGCCGGGATGTCCGACATCGGCGGGACCTCGCTCTCGACCCAGGCGAGGTCGGGCGTCCTCAGGCCGCAGCGCAGCGCCGCCTCGACGGCGGCCTCGATGCGGTCGGCGTCGTCGGGCCGGTCGAGCCCGTAGCGCAGCATCATCGCGACCGAGAGGAAAGTCGCGAGCGGGTTGGCGATGCCCTTGCCGGCGATGTCGGGCGCCGAGCCGTGCACCGGCTCGTACATCCCGGGGCCGTCGGCGCCGAGGCTCGCCGAGGGCAGCATCCCGAGCGAGCCTGTGAGCATCGCCGACTCGTCGCTGAGGATGTCGCCGAACATGTTCTCGGTCAGGATCACGTCGAAGCGCGACGGGTCGGAGACGAGCTGCATCGCGGCGTTGTCGACGAGCAGGTGGTCGAGCTCGACGTCTGCCGAACTCGGGTGCGACGCCCTCGACGGTCTCGCGCCACAGGCGCGAGGTCTCGAGCACGTTCGCCTTGTCGACCGACGTCACCCGTGGGTTTGCGGGCGCCGCCGCGCCCTCGCGCTGTCGAACGCGACTCGCGTGATGCGCTCGATCTCCGCGACCGTGTACTCGCAGGTGTCGAAGGCGCCGTCGTCGCGGCGCCCCTTCTCGCCGAAGTAGATCCCCCCGGTGAGCTCGCGCACGACGAGCAGGTCGGTGCCGTCGATGCGATCGGGGCGAAGCGGGCTCGCGTGCACGAGCGAGGGGCTCGGCTGCACGGGGCGCAGATTGGCGTAGAGCCCGAGGCCCTTGCGCAGCCCGAGCAGGCCCTGCTCGGGACGCGGCGCGTCGGGGTTGGTCGTGTCCCACTTGGGGCCGCCCACGGCGCCGAGCAGCACGGCGTCGGACGCGCGGCACGCCTCCAGCACCTCGGCGGTCAGGGCCGTTCCGTGCTCGTCGATCGAGACGCCGCCGACGGGATGCTCGGTCAGCTCGAAGTCGCCGAGCGGCATCGAGCAGCCGGCGCGCCGCGGCGCAGATCTCGGGCCCGATGCCGTCGCCGGGGAGAACAGCGATCCGCGGTCTGAGGTCGGCGGCGGTCACGCGGCGCGGCCTCCCCCACTGCACCTCGACGGGATAGGCATCTCCGTACTCCTCTCCATTGCCCATCCGCCTAGCCGGCCGGGTCGCGGAGACGTTGAGGCGGACGTAGTGAAGGATGACCGGGGCTCGGGCAGCGAGCTCGCGCAGCCGTCTGCGTGAACTCGCTCGCGCAGCTCATCGGGAAGGCGCTCGAGGTGGGCGTTGAGGCCCGACGCCCGCATGAACTCGTCGGGGTCGGGCGGCTGCTCGTCGACGCGGTCGAGCCACATCGCCTCGACCTCGAATCCCGCACGCCGAGCTGCGGCTCGGTCTCCTCGAGCGCCGGCGAAGTTCCACGGCAGTGTCGAAGCCGCTCGAGATAGGCGGCGAAGCGCGGGTCCTCGACGACCGCGTCGATCGCGGCCTCCCACTCGGCGACGTTGCCCTCGCCGCCGAACTGGGCCTCGATTCGGCCGCCGGGGCGCAGCGCCGCGAACAGGCGCTCGAAGAGGCGCCGTGGTCGGGCACCCAGTGAAAGGTCGGCGTTGGAGAAGACCGCGTCGACGGGCTCGCCGAGCTCCAGCTCGGCGAGGTCGGCGACGACCAGCTCGAGGCGCTCGTCGTCGCCGAGCTCGCTTGCGGGCGTGCTCGATCATCGAGGGCGCGGCGTCGACCCCGATCACGCGCCCGTCGCGGCACGCGCGCGAGCACGTGCCTGGTCATCCGGCCGCTGCCGCAGCCCGCGTCGAGCACGGTCTCGTCGCCGTCGAGCGGCGAGGCGGTCGAGGACCCCGAGGCCCCAGCGCTCCTGCATGCCGGCGATGCGGTGGTAGGACTCGGCGTCCCAGTCGCGTGCGTGCCGGATCCCCCGAGCTCCATCGCGATCAGAGGCTCGTCGTCACCGGGCCACGATCGGCGCCGCCCGCGTCCTCGAAGGTGGTGATCGCGTCGGCGCGCTGGAGCGTCAGCCCGATGTCGTCGAGCCCGTTTCGCAGCCGGTGCTTGACCTCTTCGTCGATCTCGAAGCGCACGACGCCGCCGGCGTGCTCGACCGTCTGGTCGTCGACGTCGATGCGGGCGGCGCCGGAGGCCGCGATCGCACGGCACTCCTCCTCGGCGAGGATCACCGGCAGGAGCCCGATCTTGGTGCAGTTGCCGTAGAAGATGTCCGCGAAGGAGGGCGCGACGACCGCCTCGAAGCCGAAATCCTGAAGCGCCCAGGGAGCGTGCTCACGGCTCGACCCCGAGCCGAAGTTGCGCCCGGTGACGAGGATCGGGTTGGGCTCGAGCTCGATCTCGCCGCTGCGGATCCAGTCGTAGAAGAGAAACTCGCCGAAGCCCGTGCGCTCGACGCGCTTGAGGAACTGCTTGGGGATGATCTGGTCGGTGTCGACGTCGGCGCGGTCGAGCACCGAGACCTTCCCCTCGATGACGTCCACCGGCCTCATGGCGACCACTCCCTGATGTCCACGAAGTGGCCCTCGACGGCGGCGGCAACCGCCATCTGCGGCGACACGAGATGGGTGCGCCCGCCGCGGCCCTGGCGGCCCTCGAAGTTGCGGTTCGAGGTCGAGGCGCAGCGCTCGCCGGGCTCGAGGATGTCGGGGTTCATGCCGAGGCACATCGAGCAGCCGGCGCTGCGCCACTCGAACCCGGCGCCCTCGAAGACCTCGTGCAGGCCCTCGGACTCGGCCTGCGTCTTGACCTGCTGCGAGCCCGGGACGACCATCGCCTCGAGGTCGCCGCTGGCCCTCGCGCCTGACTCGGAGAGGATGGTCGCCGCGGCGCGCAGGTCCTCGATCCTCGAGTTCGTGCACGAGCCGATGAAGACGCGGTCGAGGCGGATGTCGCTCATCGGCGTGCCGGGCTCGAGCGCCATGTAGGCGAGCGCGCGCTCGGCGGCCTCGCGGTCGGCCGGGGCGTCGAGCCGCGACGGATCCGGGACGCTGTCGGTCACCTCGACGACCATGCCGGGGGTCGTGCCCCAGGTCACCATCGGCGATAGCGACGAGGCGTCGATCTCGACCTCGGTGTCGAAGCTCGCCCCGTCGTCGGTGGGAAGCTCGCGCCAGCGCTCGACCGCATCGCTGAAGCCCTCGCCGAGTCCGGGACGCCCCTCCATGTAGGCATAGGTCGTCTCGTCGGGAGCGATCATCCCGGCCCGCCCGCCGCCCTCGATGGTCATGTTGCAGATCGTCATCCGGTTCTCCATCGATAGGGCCTCGATCGCCGGGCCCGCGTACTCGACGGCGTGCCCTGCCATCCCCCCCACGCCGAGGCGGCCGATCGTCGCCAGGATCAGGTCCTTGGCGGTGACTCCGCGGCCCAGCTCGCCCTCGTAGAGGATCCGCATCGCCTTGGGGCGCCGCTGGACCAGGCACTGGGTCGCGAGCACGTGCTCGACCTCCGAGGTTCCGATCCCGACCGCGAGCGCGCCGAAGGCGCCGTGCGTCGAGGTGTGGCTGTCGCCGCACACGATCGTCATCCCGGGCTGGGTCACGCCCAGCTCGGGGCCGATCACGTGGACGATCCCCTGGCGGTCGGAGCCCAGCGAGTAGATCGGGACCCCGAACTCCTCACAGTTTCGCTCCAGCGTCTCGACCTGGACGCGCGACAGCTCGTCGGCGATCAGTCGCGCCGCCGCCGTTCCGTCGGTCGGCACGTTGTGGTCGGCGGTGGCCAGGGTCTTGTCGGGCCGGCGCACCGTGCGGCCCTCGAGCCGCAGCCCCTCGAAGGCCTGTGGCGAGGTGACCTCGTGGACGAGATGAAGGTCGACGTAGATGAGGCCGTCGTCGACCTCGTGGGACTCCCAGATCTTCTCGAAAAGGCTCTGTGGCATCGCTCATCCGCTCCTCAGGCCCGCGCTGACCACTGCCAGCAGGCGGGCCTCCTTCTTACCTGGATTCTCGACATGGTGGGGAAGATCGGCGTCGAACGTCGCGCTGTCGCCCTCGGCGAGCTCATGCTCGTCGCCGTCGATCCACAGCACGACCCCGCCCGACTGTACGTGCAGCGTCTCGCGGCTGCCGGGCGCGTGTATCGGCGGGTCGTCCGGACCGCCCGTGGCGGCTCCGGGATCGAGGGTGTGCAGCGAGACCTCGGCGCGCTGGCCCGGCAGCCCGGGGCTCAGCTCCTCGACGCGGTGGCCGCGGCGATTGCGCGTTCGGCCCTCGCCGCGCCGGGTGACCACGAGGTGGCGGTCCTCGTCGAGGCGCAGCAGCTGCGACAGGGTCAAGTCGAGCCCGGCGGCGATCCGGGTGGCGACGGCGAGCGTCGGGCTCGCCTCCCCGCGCTCGACCTGGCTCAGCATCGGGGCGCTGACCCCGCTGCGCTGAGCGAGATCTCGCAGCGAGAGCCCCATCGACTCGCGCAGGGCCCGGACTCGGGCGCCGATGGCTGCGACGGGCTCGGTCTCGGCTACCGCGGCTGGCATGCCGCGTACAGTATCACGCACATCCGTATTGGATGCGAGTCAGCGCCGCTGGCCGGTCGGCCGGATGAGGACCTCGTTGATGTTCACGCGCTCCGGCTGGGAGACGACGAAGAGGATCGTCCGCGCGATGTCGTCGGCCTCGAGCACCTCGCCGATCTCCTCGCGCATCTTCTCCACGCCCTCGACGACCATCGGGTGCTCGTTGTGGCCCTGCAGCTCGGTCGCGACGAACCCGGGCTCGACGCAGGTGACGCGGATGTTGGAGTTGAGTGCCTCCTGGCGAAGCGCCTCCGAGAAGCCCGTCACCCCCCACTTGGTGAGGTTGTAGACGGCGGACCCGAAGCTCGCCGTACGCCCCGCCACGGACGAGACGTTGACGATGTGCCCGCCGCCGGAGTCGCGAATCAGCGACAGCGCCTCCTGGGTGCAGTAGAGGAGCCCGAGCACGTTCACGTCGACCATCCGCCGCCATTGCTCGGTCTCCACGCCCTCGACGGGCCCGAGCAGCATCAGGCCGGCGTTGTTGATCAGGAAGTCGAGCCGCCCCAGCTCCTCGGCCGCCCCGCGCACGAACCCGCGGGCCTGCTCCTCGTCGCCGATGTCGGCCTCGTACGCGACGGCCTTGCCGCCGTCGGAGTTGATCGCCTCCGCGAGCTCGTCGAGGCGGTCCTTGCGCCGAGCGCCGAGCGCCACGGCCGCGCCCTCGTTGGCCAGCGCGACCGCGGTCGCCTCGCCGATCCCCGACGAGGCGCCGGTGATCGCCGCGACCTTTCCGTCGAGCGCTCCCATCGCGGCGGGACTATATCTCCGGGGTGATCAGCCCTCGTCCGGAATCGAGACGCGGACGCCGTCGTCGGGCTGCTCGGGGCCGGAGCCCTGCTCGCCCGTCGGCTCGCCCTCGGAGCGCCGTGGATGGCCGTTGGTCGACGGCGCCGCCTCGCCGTCGCCGCCCTTGTAGGGCCCCGGCTTCGGCCGTGGCTTGCCGCCGGGGAACGCCAGCCGCAGGATCGTGCGCTGGACCATGCCGAGCTGCTGTGAGAACGGGCCCGTGTTGTATGGCAGCCCGTAGCGCTCGCAGATCTCCTTGACGCGCGGCGCGATCTCGGCGTAGCGCGTGCTCGGCATGTCGGGATAGAGGTGATGCTCGACCTGGAAGCTGAGGTTGCCGCTGGCGACGTGGAACATCGGGCTGCCGTCGATGTTCGCGGCGCCGACGAGCTGGCGCACGTACCATGCGCCGCGCGACTCGTCCTCGACCTCCTCCTGATTGAACGTGTACGTCTGGTCGGGGAAGTGGCCGCAGAAGATGATCGCGTAGGCCCACACGTTGCGGACGATGTTCGCCGTGAAGTTGGCCTTCAGCGTCGCCTTGTAGGACTCGGCCCCGCTGCGCAGGGCGATACCCGCCGCGTTTCTCATCGCGCGCGACAGGCGGCCGTTGCGCCTGCCCAGCCGTCCGTTGACGGCGTCGGCGAAGCGCGTGCGGCGGTTGCCCGCCAGCGCCTCGGGGTCGCGCATCGCCAGCGCGACGTCGAGCGCCGCCATCGCCAGCCCGCTGAGCAGAGGCCACGCGATGTAGTCCTTGGTGACCTGGCTGCGCGCCTTGACTCCCATGCCCTTGAGCTCGGTGCGCACCTGTTTCATGGACTTCTCGCCGGTGCGGATCGCCTCGAAGTCGAGGTCGTGGGCCGCCACCCCCCACTCGAAGAACCCGGCGAGGACGAGGTTGTAGAGCGGCTGCAGCAGATAGACCGGGTGCCACTTCTGATGCGGGTCGATCCGCATGATCTCGTAGCCGAGGTCCTTGTCCTTGCCGCGGATGTTCGTGTAGGTGTGGTGGACGTAGTTGTGGGAGTGCTTCCAGGCCTCGGACGTCGAGGCGGTGTCCCAGTCCCAGGTCGAGGAGTGGATCTGGGGGTCGTTCATCCAGTCCCACTGCCCGTGCAGGACGTTGTGGCCGATCTCCATGTTCTCGAGGATCTTGGCGGCCGAGTTGGCGACGGTTCCCGCCACCCAGGCCGGCCGGTAGCGCGAGCCGAGCAGCAGCACCCGACCCATCACCGCGAGGCGGCGATGCATCGCGATCATGCTCGTGATGTAGCGGCGGTCGCGGTCGCCGAGATCGGAGTAGACCTCGTCGTGGATCGCGTCGAACTCGCGCCCCAGCTCCTCGATCTGCTCTTCGCTGAGGTGCGCGAGCGGGCTCTCGATCAACCCGTCGCCGTTTCTGTCGGTGGACTCTTCGCGTGGCGGTGCTCATCTGGGTCTCCTTGTCGTCAGTGGCCAAGTTGGCAGGTCATCATCTCGGATCGTCACAGCGCTACCTCGATCGGGCCCTCGGGGGCGTTGATGCAGGTGCGGATCATCTCACCCTCGGTTCCGCCGACCTTGCCGTTTCGCAGGTCGCGGATCTGTCCCGAGCAGAGCTTGCCGATGCAGGTGTGGCAGATGCCCTCGCGGCAGCCGAACGGCAGCTCGAGGCCGGCGTTCTCGCCGGCGACGAGGATCGGGATCGAGCCGTCGCTCTCGGCCTCCGTGTCGCTCTCGAGGAAGCGGATCGTGCCGCCCTCACCGGGCTCGCCGGCGAGCGCCTTGGGCTGGAAGCGCTCGGTGTGCAGGCGCTCGGGGTCGCCCTCGCGCTCCCACAGGCTCGGTCATCGTGTCGAGCATCTCGGCGGGGCCCGAGAGGAAGGTCTCGCGCTCGCGCCAGTCCGGGCACAGGTCCTCGAGGTTGTCGGGCGTGATGCGGCCCTGCTCGCCGCTGAGCTGGATATGCATGCGGTGGCCGTCGTGACGGCTGGTCCAGCTCACGCAGCTGGTCGCCGAAGATCACCCACTCCTCGGAGCGGTCGGAGTGCAGGTGCACGACGTCGTCGAGCGCGTCGCGGCGATCGAGGCTGCGCAGCATGCTCATGATCGGCGTCACGCCGCTGCCCGCGCTGATGAACAGAAGCTTGTCCGGTACCGGGTCGGGCAGGACGAAGCTGCCCTCGACTCCGCCGAGGCGCACGATCGCGCCGGGCTTTGCCTGGCGCACGAGATGCGGGGAGACGGTCCCCTCCTCGACGAGCTTGGGCGTGATGCTGATGTACCCGTCGGGACGGTCGGGCTCGGAGGTCAGCGAGTAGGCGCGCCAATGATGGACGCCGTCGACGACGACTCCGATGCGCAGGTACTGCCCGGGCTCGTGGCCCTCCCACTCCCAGCCGGGGCGGATCACGAGGGTGACGGCGCCTCCGGCCTGCTGCTCGATGCGCTCGATCCGGCCGCGCAGCTCCTGCGTCGACCAGAGCGGGTTGATCAGCTCGAGGTAGTCGTCGGGAAGCAGCGGCGAGAACAGGGAGCCCATCGCGCGCAGCGCCCTGCGCCGCACCGGTGAGACCTTGGGTGTCGCTCCTCGCTCTGCCATCGCCGCAGGGGGATCGGTACTCACCCCGCAACGCCCCTGACACCCGAAGCACGGCAGAACGTTACATCATTTGATGTCGCGTGTGCCGGGTCCCGCCTACGGCCCCGGCGTGCGCTCCGTCGCGGCCTCGGCGGTGAGCGCCTCGGCCTCGCGGATCGCAGCGCCCTCGATCGCGTTCGACAGCGCGCGCACGTAGGCGCGTGCCGACGCCTCGAGGATGTCGGTCGAGACGCCCTGGCCCGACGCGAGCCTGCCGGCGGCGCGCAGCATCACCGTGACCTCGCCGAGCGCGTCCTCGCCCTCGGTGACGGCCGAGACGGTGTACTGGCGCAGCTCGCACTCGGTGTCGGCGGCCTTCTGGATCGCGTGGAAGATCGCGTCCACGGGGCCGTCGCCGGTCGCCTCGCCCTGCGGACTCCTCGCCCGAGGGAAGCGTCACCGCCACCCGCGCATGGGGCGCGCGGCGCGACGATGCCTCGACGTCGAACCACGCGAGGTTGAACCCCTGGGCGCGCTCGCGGAACTCGTCCGAGACGATCGCCTCGAGGTCGAGCGCCGTGACGTGCTTCTTCTTGTCGGCGATCTCCTTGAAGCGCTGGAACGCCTGGTTGAGCGCGTTGCCCTCGACCTTGAAGCCGAGGTCGGTCAGCGCGTCGCGCAGAGCGTGGCGGCCCGAGTGCTTGCCCAGCACGATCTGGTTGGACTCCAGCCCGACCTCGGTCGCGTCCATGATCTCGTAGGTCGTGCGCTCCTTGAGCACGCCGTCCTGGTGGATGCCGGACTCGTGCGCGAACGCGTTGCGGCCGACGATCGCCTTGTTGGGCTGCACCGCGTAGCCGGTGAAGCGCGACACCATGCGGCTCGTGCGCGCGATCTCGCGGCTGTCGACGCCGGTGTCGAGCCCGTGCTCGTCGCGGCGCGTGCGAAGCAGCATCACGATCTCCTCGAGCGAGCAGTTGCCCGCGCGCTCGCCGATCCCGTTGACCGCGCACTCGACCTGGCGCGCGCCGGCGAGCACGCCCGGCGTAGGAGTTGGCGACCGCGAGGCCGAGGTCGTCGTGGCAGTGGACGGAGACGCGCACGTCGCGCAGCTCGGGGACGAGCTCGTAGAGGCGCTCGAAGTAGCGCCGGTACTCCTCCGGGGTCGTGTACCCCACCGTGTCGGGGATGTTGATCACCCCGGCGCCCTCGGCGATCGCGATCGCGCAGACCTCGGCCGTGAACTCGACGTCGGCGCGCGTCGCGTCCATCGGCGAGAACTCGACGTCGTCGCAGTAGGAGCGCGCCAGCGCGACCGCGGCCTTCGCCTGTCCCTTCACATCCTCACGCGTGGTCTGGAGCTGATGCTCGATGTGGATGTCGGAGGTCGAGATGAAGGTGTGGATCCGCGACCGCGGCGCGTCCTTGATCGCCCCCCAGGCGGCGTCGATGTCCGCCTTGTGGGTGCGGGCGAGACCGCAGATCACCGGCCCCTCGACGCCGTGGGCGATCGCCTCGACCGCCTCGAAGTCACCGGGCGACGTGATCGGAAAGCCGGCCTCGATCACGTCGACGCCGAGCCGCGCGAGCTGCTGGGCGATCTCGACCTTCTCCTGCGTGTTGAGCGAGATCCCGGGGGACTGCTCGCCGTCGCGCAGCGTCGTGTCGAAGATCTGTACCCGGTTTTCGTCGGCTACCCGCTCCGTGCCGCTCATGCTGACTTCCTCCTTCTTGCTGAAACTCCGATGACCTGTGATCTCGCGGCTCCGCGCCGCCCAGCGCTATTCCCCCCGAAGGGGGAGTAGAAGGAGAAGCGCAAGGCTGTCGAGCCGGTGCGTCATCGGCTTCGCAGAGTAGCGCACAGCGGCGTCCGGCCCCTATCGTGTGATCGAGACGGTCGTACGGAGCGGGATTCGATGCGCAGAATGATCACGGTCACGGCGACGGTCGCGCTCGTCGCGATGACGTCGCTCGCCGCCGCCGGCCCGGCGGCCGCCAAGAACACCCAGCTCGCCGCGCCCCTGAGCGGCGCGCAGGAGGTGCCCGGGCCGGGCGATCCCGACGGGACGGGCACGGCGGAGCTGGACGTCAAGACCAAGCCGGGCAAGAAGAAGGCGGAGATCTGCTTCGGCGTGCAGCTGGAGCTCCATCGCCCAGCCCACGGCGGCCCACATCCACGAGGGCGCCCAGGCGACCGACGGCCCGATCGTCGTGCCGCTGTTCGAGAGCACGACGGGAATCACCGGGGAGCTGGGCTGCGTCAAGACGAAGGCCAGGATCGCCAAGCCGATCGCGAAGAACCCGGGGGACTTCTACGTGAACGTCCACAACGCGGAGTTCCCGGCGGGTGCGATTCGCGGGCAGCTCGCCCGCCAGGGCTAGAACTTCTTCGGCTTGTAGGTCCAGCCGGCGCCGGTGACGGCGTCGATCACGGGATCGCGGAGGTCGGACCAGCTGAACTTGTACTTGCCGTCCTCCGCGCCGCCGCCGCTCGAGACGGTGCCGAGCCACTGGATCACGGTGAAGCTCTCGGAGCCGATGTGCTGGCCGCGCTCCCAGTCCTTCGCGACGCTGAGGAAGCCCGGGCCGAGCTCGGCGTCGGTGTCGGTCTTGAAGCAGATCCCGCTCGCCTCGTTCTCGGAGGGGTCGAGCTCGACGCGGATCGCGCGATAGACGTGGTTGGCGTCGGCGCCGCCGGGGCCGATCGTGTCGACCTTCGCCGCCCAGGCGACGACGATCGCGCCCTCGTCCTCCCCGGCCTCGATCCCCTTGCCCGAGATCGCCATGCAGGCGATCGCGAACCTCGGCCTCGGGCGCCGCCGGCACGCCCTCCGCGGGCTCGGCCGCCGTCATCACGCCGCGGCTCTTTTCCTTGAGCTTCGAGAACAGTCCCATGGCTACTGCGCCGTGTGCTGGGTCCAGCTCTGCGCCGTCCCAGTAGCGCAGGCGCGCCTGGCCGGTGGGGTCCGGATACCAGTCGGCCGGGGCGGCGGCCGGGGCGTCCTGCTGCGCGGTCACCGGCTCCTGGGCGGTGGCGGCGGGCTGCTGCACGGTCGTCGCCGTCTCCTGCGGCGCGTCGGCGACCGGCTGCTGGGCCGTCGCGGGCCCCTGGGGCGCAGCCGCGGGCTGTTGCGGCGGCGTGGTCCCGGGCGCCGGCTGCGCGGTCGCGCGGCAGCGGCGCGGAGAGGCCGGCCGTCGCAGCGCCGGGGTGCGGCAGGCCCGGCGCCAGCGGGTCGGTGACGTTGGGGTCGCGCCACACCTTGTTGAGCTCGCTCTGCATGTAGCCCCACGTGAACGGGATGAAGAGCGTGATCCCGGCGAGCCAGATGATGAGCAGCACGAGCGCGACCCAGCCGTTGTAATCCTCGCGACCGAGCGTGATCCGCTGAGCCGCCTGTATCCGCTTGCCCGTCCCGTAGAACGAGACGAACGGCGGGACGATGATCAGCGCGCCGAGCGACACCGCCAGCGCCGAGAGCGTGGGGTTGTCGCCCAGCTCGTCGGTCCCGCGGGCCTGCCCGAGGTCGCGCATCTCGCGGTTGATGAAGTACCACCAGAACCACGAGTAGACCCCGAGCGTGAGCACGCTCCAGACGACCACCCACACGGGGCTGCGGAGCTTCGCCTTGGACGCCGCCGGGGCGCCGCGGATCAGGACCTCATTGGAGGCCATGGCTCAACTCCCTGTCGCCGGTGGGAACCGCCGCGCCCTACTGAGCGGGCGGAGGCGGGGGCGGAGGGGTCTCCTGCGCGGCCGGCTGCTGCGCCGGAGCGCGCGGGCTGCTGCGTGCCTGCCGGGATCGCTCCGCCGCCCTCGGTGAGGCTCGGGTAGCGCTCCCAGAGCTTGTTGAGCTCGCTCTGCATGTACGGGTAGACCGCCGGGCTGATCACGAGCAGCAGGATCAGGACGATCCAGCCGTTCATCGGCTCGACGCCGCCGAGCTGCTGGACTCGCTGCGCGCGCTTGACCGTGTTGTAGAACGAGATGATCGCCGGGACGATGATCAGGGCCCCGAGCGTGACCGCCAGCACCGAGTTCGTCGGGTTGCTGTCCGCCAGCTCCTGGTCGCCCTGGACGGCGCCGTACTCCTTGAACTCCTTGTTGATCTTGTAGTACCAGACGATGTTGTAGATCCCGAGCGTGATGAGGCCGAGCCCCAGGACGCCCCACGGGTTGCGAACCTTGGCGATAGCGCCGTTCGCGTTGACCTCGTAAGCCATGTAAACCTCTCCCTCCGAGTAGACCTGCCTGTAAGCGGCGCGAGGATAACAGTGCGGCGGGCCGCGGCGGGTCCCGGGGAGGGGTCCGGTGCGCCCTCTAGCTTGACGGCGATGCGCTCCGACCAGATCGAGGCGCGCGCGGTCTCGAAGATCGTCTTCGTCGCGCTGTTCTGCGCCGCGCTCGCGGTTCTGCTCGCGATCGCCGTCCTTCACACGCGCACGACCCTGCAGTGGGTCGTCGCGGCGATCTTCCTCGCGCTCGCTCTCGACCCGGCCGTCGGACTGCTGCAGCGGGTGCGAATCCGCGGCCGCAACCTGCCGCGCGTCGCCGCGATCGGGATCGTCTACGTCGTCTTCTTCGCGGCGCTCGTCTTCCTCAGCCTTCACGTCTTCCCGCTCGATCGTCAAGGACATCGAGGGCCTCGCCCACGAAGCTGCCGACCTACGTCTCGGACTTCGAGGACTGGGCGAACGACAACCAGCAGTTCCAGGAGCTCAACGACAAGTACCACATCACCGAGAAGCTCAACGAGCAGGCGAGCTCACTGCCGTCGCGGCTCGGCGACGGCGCCACCGAGCTCGGCCACATCACCGTGAGCCTGCTCGAGCACCTGCTCGCCGCGATCACCGTCCTGACGCTGACCTTCTTCCTGCTGCTCGACGGCCGCGGCATGTTCACGCGCGGGACCGAGCGCCTGCCGGCTGCCCCAGCGCGAGCGCGCGCGCCGCGTCGGGCTCCGGATCGCCGAGGTCGTCCGCGCCTACGTGAGCGTCAACCTCCTGCTCGCCGCCGCCGCCGGGGCTGCTCACCTTCGCTCTTCCTCGAGATCGCGGGGTTCCACCTCGCGATCCCGATGGCCGTGCTGGTCGCGTTCTTCGACCTGATCCCCCTGATCGGGCTCACGCTCGGCGGGGCCGTCGTGGCGATCGTGCTGGTGATCGACGGCGGCCCCGGCGACGCGATCGTCTGGCTCATCGTCTTCCTCGCCTATCAGCAGCTTCAGGACCGCGTGATCCAGCCGCTGATGTACAAGGGCGGGGCGCTGCGGGTCAACCCCGCGGTCGCGATCGTCGCCGTGATCGTCGGGGCCGAACCTGGCAGGCATTCTCGGGGCGCTGCTGGCGATACCCGCCGCCGCGTCGCTGGGCGTGATCCTCGACGAGCTGGTGCTCTCCGGGCCCCCCCGAGGCAGCCGGCAGACGCTCAGCCCGAGCCCGCGGCCGGACTAGCGGGGCAGGGCCTCGGGCTCCACGCGCCGCAGCAGGCGCGCCATGCGGCGGCGGTGGCGCTCGTGGCGCTCGATCGCCTTGCGCATCTTGTCGTCGCGGTAGAAGGCCTTCGCCCACGGCGAGTGGGGCTTGGCGAGCCGGATCGCGCCGACGATCGAGAACGGCGAGCGAGCAGCCCGACGAGGCCGGTGATGACCTTGCCCTTCGCGAAGCAGATCAGCACGAGGACCAGGTTGGCGCCCGCCGAACGACGCCGACGAGCGCGAACACGGTGGCCTCGACGCCATGCGCGAGGTCGATCCAGATCCGGAAGCCGAGGATCACCATCGCCGCGAGGACGGACGCCGCGATCACCGCGTCGATCGAGCGCCGCCCCTCCTTCTCCCAGTAGACGTCCTTGAGGTTGAGCCAGAGCGCGAACTCGTCGAGCGTCAGCGCGGCGCCGATCCCGAACAGCACCGCGAGGATCTCGCGCCACGGCGTCGGGCAGCCGGATCGCGATCCCGATGTAGCCGACGACGAGGATGATGATGATCCCGAAGACCAGGTGGTGGACGTGGGTGCCGCCGACCTCGACGTTGCCGGGCCACCAGCTCACCTGGGCGCGGATCATGTGCGTGCTCAGGCGCACGAAGCCGAACGTGAGCAGGAAGGCGACGAGGAAGAACAGCTCGGCCTGCTTGCCCGTCTCGACGAAGGCGTCGTGGTAGGCGTGCCCCAGTCCCGCGAGCGGAAGGATCACGGAACGAGGACGACCTTGCCGACGTTACGGCGCTCGGCGATGTAGCGGTGCGCGTCGGGCGCGCGATCGAACGGGAAGGCCTCGGCGACCACCGGCACGTACTCCTTTCCGAGGCCGGCGAGGATCGGCTCGATCGCACGGTCGAGGCTCTGCTCGGCGTCCCACCACTTGAGCATGTTGAGGCCGAAGACGCCCTTGTTCTCGTTCATCACGGCGAGGCTCTTCCACCACGGCATCGTCGCCGCGGGCATCCGCGCGAGGCCCTTGAGGACCGCGCGCAGGTCGCGCGTCTCGCCGGTCGAGATCTCCGAGGCCCCGTACATCACGAGCCGCCCGCCCGAGCGCAGCGCCCGGTAGCTCTTGCGAAAGCTCGAGGGGCCGATCGCGTCCATCGCGACGTCCACCCCCTCCCCGTTCGTCAGCCGCATCACCTCGGCCTCGAAGTCCTGCGTGCGGTAGTCGATCGCGTGGTCGACGCCCTGCTCGCGGATCGCGTCGTGCTTGGAAGCCGAAGCGGTCCCGTAGACCTCGGCTCCGATCGCCTTCGCGACCTGGGTCGCCGAGATGCCCACCCCGCCGGCGGCGGCGTGGATCAGGGCGCGCTCCTCGGACTTGAGGCCGCCCATGATCACGAGCGCCGCGTAGGCGGTCGCGTAGTTGACCGGGATCGCGGCGCCCTGCTCGAAGCTGAGGCCCTCGGGCAGCGGGTAGACCTGGTTCGTCGGGCACCGAGACGAGCTCGGCCTGGCCGTCGAAGCGCGTGCCCGCGAAGACGCGGTCGCCCGGCTCGAAGCCCTCCACCCCCTCCCCCACCGACTCGACCTCGCCCGCGACCTCGTAGCCGAGCACGCACGGCGGGCGCGGGGCGTCCGGGTAGGTGCCGGCGCGAGCGAGCGTGTCGGCGAAGTTGATCCCGCTGGCCCTGACCGCGATGCGGACCTCGCCCGGGCCGACCTCGGGTCGGGAAGCTCCCTGACCTCGAGCACCTCCGGACCGCCGTGCCGGGTGATCACGACCGCGCGCATGGCGGGGACTCTATCCCCGGGCCGCGGCCTAGACGTCCACGGCGCGGCCGGCGTCGAAGCCGTCCGTCGCCGCGATCTCCTGCACGACCTCGTCGGGAACCGGCGCGTCGGTGGTCAGCGCCATGACGGCGCGGTCGGAGTCCGCCTCGGCGCCGACGGCGGCCGAGACGATGTTGACGCCGTGCTCCCCGAACGCCTGGCCGACGCGGCCGATCATGCCCGGCTGGTCGCGGTAGCGGAAGATCGCGAGGTGGTCGGCGAAGGGCATGTTGAAGCGCTCGCCCCAGACGCCGACGAGATGCGGGACGTTGCGCGGGCCGACCCCGGTCCCCTCGACCTCGACGGCGCTCTCGCCCTCGCCGAGGCGCACCGTGACGAGCTCGGTGAAGTCCTCCGACGTGCGCTCCTTGATCTCGACGAGGTCGATGCCCCGGTCCTCGGCGATCGTCGGCGCGTTGACGAGGTTGACCGGCTCCTCGGTGTGTCCCGAGAGGATCCCGACGAGGACCGCGATGCCGAGCAGGCGCGTGTCGTGGTCGGCGAGCGTGCCGCGGAACTCGACCTCGACGCGCGACACCGAGCCGTTGCCGAGCCCCTGGGCGAGGCGGCCGAGCTTCTCGCACAGCGGCACGAAGGGAGCGACGGCCTCCATCGCCTCGGGCCGCACCGCGGCGATGTTGACGGCGTTGGTGACGACCTCGCCGGCGAGTGCCGCGCGCACCTGCTCCGCGGTGATCACGCCGGCGCGGTCCTGCGCCTCCTCGGTCGAGGCTGCGAGGTGCGGGGTCACGACCACGTCCTCGCGCTCGAAGAGGGGATGCTCGGTCATGGGCTCGTTCGGGAAGACGTCGAGCGCGGCGCCGCCGACCTTGCCCGACTCGAGCGCCCTGCCGAGCGCGTCGAGGTCGACGAGCTCGCCGCGCGCGCAGTTGACGATCAGGACGCCGTCCCGCATCTTCGCCAGCGCCGCGTCGTCGATCCAGTTGACCGTCTCGGGAGTCTTCGGGAGGTGGATCGAGACCACGTCGGAGCGCTCGTAGAGCTCGTCGGTGCTCTCGACGCCCTCGACGCCGAGATCGCGGAAGCGCTCCGCGGCGACGAACTTGTCGAACCCGAGCACCTCCATCTCGAACGCGAGGGCGCGCTTGGCGACGAGCTGGCCGATGCGGCCGAAGCCGATCACGCCGAGCGTCTTGCCGTAGAGCTCGTTTCCGGCGTAGCGCGAGCGGTCCCAGCGCCCGGCGACCAGCGAGCCGTGCGCCTGGGGCACGTTGCGGGCGACCGCGAGGGCCATCGCGAGCGTGTGCTCGGCGGCCGCGACCGAGTTCGACTCGGGAGCGTTGACGACGAGGATCCCGCGCTTGGTCGCCGCCTCGATGTCGACGTTGTCGACGCCGGTGCCGGCGCGGCCGATCACGCGCAGCTTGCCGGCGCGCTCGATCAGCTCCGCCGTCACGGTCGTCGCCGAGCGGATCAGCAGGGCGTCGAACTCGCCGATGCGCTCCGCGAGGGCGTCGGGATCGAGGTCGAAGCCGAGCTCGACGTCGAAGTCGCGCCGAAGAAGCTCGATCCCCTTGTCGGCGATCTTGTCGGCGACGAGTACGCGTTCCATCAGCCGACGGGCTGTGGCGCGCCCTGCGCTGCGAAGACCCGCTCCGCGGCCGCCGCGGCGGCGCCCGGCTCGGCGTCGTATCCGAGGTCGCGCAGCGCCATCCCGAATGCGGTGAGCGCGGTGACGATGTCGAAGGCCCCGTAGTAGCCGCAGTGGGCGATCCGCACGATGCGCCCCTTGAGGTGCCCCTGGCCACCGGCGACCGTGACGCCGTAGCGGTCGCGCATCAGCTTCGGCACCTGCGCGCCCTCGATGTCGCCGGGAAGCGACGCCGCGGTGACGACGTTGGCGTTCGGGTCGTCGGGGCCGAAGCGCTCGAGGCCGAGCGCCTCGACGCCGGCGCGCGCGGCCGCCGCGAGCACCGCGTGGCGCGCGAAGACCTCGTCGAGGCCCTCGTCGAAGATCATCTCGAGCGCGACGTCGAGCGCGCGGAAGAGGCTCACCGCGGGGGTGAAGGCGCTGTTGGGCGGGTCCTCGGCCTGGCCCTTGGCGGTGCGCGCCCAGTCGAAGTAGTAGCGGCGCCCGGGGTTCTCGGCTGCGAGCGCCATCGCGCGCTCGGAGACCGACGCGAACGCGAGGCCCGGAGGGCACATCAACGACTTCTGCGAGCCCGACACGACGACGTCGACGCCCCACTCGTCCTGGGGCAGGTCGACCGCCCCCAGGCCCGAGACCGCGTCGACGCAGAGCACGGCGCCGTGGCGGGTCGCGACCTCGTTGAGCGCCGCGGACGTCGTGGATCACCCCGGTCGAGGTCTCCGACTGGGTCGCGAACACGGCGCGCGCCGGGCGGTCGAGCGCTGCGAGCGCCTCGTCGAGGCGGGCGGGGTCGAGCTTCTCGCCCCACTCGGCGTCGACGCGGACCGTCTCGGCTCCGTAGGCGTCGCACAGCTCGCCCCAGCGCTCGCCGAACTTGCCGGCCGAGAGCGCGACGGCGGGCTCGCCGGGGATCGCGAGGTTGGCGACGGCCGACTCCATCGCTCCCGTGCCCGAGGCGGCGAAGCACAGCACCGGGTTGGCGGTGCGAAAGACCTGCGGCAGGCGCTCGAGGACGCGCTCGTAGACCTCGATGAACGCCGGAGCGCGGTGGTAGAGCACCGGCTCGGCCATGACCTGGGCGACCCGCGGCGGCACCGGGGTCGGCCCGGCGGTCATCAGGTACTGCTTGATGTAGGGGTTGGCGTCGCGCCATGGGGACGGTCAGGATACGACGCGGCGTGGCCGTCAATCGGCCGCGCCCGCGAGGCGCTAGGGTCGCGGCGTGTATCCGATCTCGTTCGAGGCGGATTACGAGGCCGAGGGACGCAACCGCCTGACGACCTTGTTCCGCGGCTTCGTCGTCATCCCGTGGGCGATCGTCGGGTTCTTCTGGGTCCTCGCCGCCCAGCTGCTCGCGATCGCAGCGTGGTTCGCGATCCTCGTGACGGGGCGCTACCCGCAGGGGATGTACGACTTCAACGTCAGGGCGCTGCGCCTCATGGCGCGCGTGAACGGGCTCTATTTCCTCCTCACCGACCGCTACCCGCCCTTCGACGGCGACCCCGACGACGCCTATCCGATCCGGCTCGCCGCCGCGCCGCCGAAGCCCGAGTACAGCCGCCTCAAGGTCGGCCTGCGGCTGATCGTCGGCATCCCGGTCGTCCTGCTCGCCTACGTCCACGGGGTCATCGGCGGCGCCTGCGCCGCTCGTCGCGTGGTTCGCGATCGTCTTCACGGGCCGCCTCCCCGAGGGCCTCTTCAGGCCGATCCGCGCCGCCGTCGCCTACCAGACGCGCGCCGCCGCCTACCTACTTCTTCTGACCGAGGACTACCCGCCGTTCGACTACGACACTGCGCAGCGAGGAGGAGCATGAGCGAAGAGGTGAACGAGGTCATCGAGGGCGAGGGCTTCGCGGTCGGCTCGCTGGACGGGCTCGGCGAGGGCTACGGCTTTCGCAAGGTCCGCCGCGAGCTGGGCGTCGAGGCGTTCGGCGTCAACGCGATCGTGATCCCGGCCGGCTACGAGTCGGGGTTTCACTTCCACGACGAGCAGGAGGAGCTCTACTTCGTCCACCAGGGCACCGTCGAGTTCGAGTTCGAGGACGGCTCGAAGCACGTCCTCGGCCCGGGCGGCCTCGCTCGCGTGGACGCGTCCACGCGCGCGCAAGACCAAGAACGTCGGCGACGGCGACGCGGTCGTGTTCGTGACCGGCGGCAAGGACGGCTACGTGGGCCGCGACGGCCGCGTGCCCGAGGGCGAGGGCAACCCGCGCGGCGAGTTCAGCGGCCCGCCGGGCGCGCCGCAGTCGTGACCGCGCACACCGTCTACCGCACGTTCGAGACCGCCGAGCGGCGCGAGTTCGTGCGCATCACCGAGGACGTGCAGGCCGCGGTCGACGAGTCGGGGATCCGCGAGGGCATGGCCCTGGTCTCGGCGATGCACATCACCGCGGCCGTCTGGGTCAACGACGACGAGCCCGGGCTCCAGGAGGACGTCCTCGAGTGGCTCGACAAGATCGCGCCGCCGAGCTGGAAGGAGCCGTCGAACGACGTCGCGCGCCAGCTCCTCCCCGACCCCGGCGACTACCGCCACCACCGCGGCGGCGAGGACAACGGCGACGCGCACCTCAAGAACCTGCTCGTCCACCATCAGGCGATCGTCCCGGTGACCGACGGCAGGCTCGACCTCGGCCCCTGGCAGGCGATCTTCTACTGCGAGTTCGACGGCCGCCGGCGCAAGCGCCTCGTGATCAAGGTCCTCGGAGAATGAGCACCACGCCCGCGGGGTGGTACCCGAATCCCGAACAATGCGGCCCAGCTTCGCTACTGGGACGGATCCGAGTGGACCGACCACACGTCGCAGGCCACCGTGCCGGCCGCGGTGGTCCTCGATCCCTACAGCCGGATGTTCAACGTCACCCAGCTCTCCGAGGAGCAGCGGCACGCGTACTCGCAGCACCAGCTGCAGGAGTTCCCCACCTGGGCTGTGATCGTCCTGAGCATCGTGACCCTCGGCATCTTCGGGGTCGTCTACCACGGCATGAAGCACTCGAAGCTTCCGAAGGTCAGGCCCGACGACTTCGGCGCCGGCAAGGCGATCGGGTTCCTCTTCATCCCGTTCTTCAACCTCTACTGGACGTTCGTCTTCTGGAACCGCCTCGCGGACCGGCTCAACTTCCAGTACAAGCTGCGCGCCGCGCCGCCCCCGGTTTCCCGGGATCTCGCGATCTGGACCAATATCACCGGGATCGCGGGCTCGTTCATCTTCTTCACCTGGCTCGCGTGGCCGATCCTGGCCTGCATCTCCGCCGCCCAGATCCAGAACGCGGCGAACGATCTCGCGAACGGACGGGTTCAGAGCTACGGGACGGCTCAGGCGATCGGCGCTCCGGCCCCCACCGTCGCGGTGACGCAGCCACCGGCGTCGCCCAGCCTCCCCCGCCCCGCCTCCTCCGCCGAGCTAGAGGTCCCGCTCGTAGAAAAGCATCACGGGTCCGTCGGGGCCGCCCTCGCGGTTGGTGAAGCCGCTGCTCTCGTAGAGAGCGCGGGCGGCGGTGTCGGTCTCGCTCGTGTTGAGGTCGATGTGATCGGCGCCCCGCTTGCGGGCGAGATCCATCGCCGCCTCGAGCAGGGCGCGGCCGAGGCCCTGGCCGCGCATGGCGGGGACGACGTAGAGCTCGCCCAGGTGGGCGTAGCGCTCGTCGCTGTAGATGGTGCGGTGGAAGCGCAGCTCGCAGAAGCCGTCGGGGCCGTCACCGGCCAGGAGGTATACGGCGTCGTCGGCGGACATCATTCGCGCGATGCGCGGTGCGACGACGTCGGCCGCCGGGCTCGGCTCGTCGAACTCCTCATTGAAGTCACGGAGCATCGTGCCGAGGACGTGAGCGTCCTCGGCGGTCGCGATCCGGACCGCGCTCGTCGATGCCGCCTAGCCCTGCTTCTGGGTCCAGGGCATCATCTTGCGCAGCTCGCCGCCGACCTCCTCGATCTGGTGCGAGGCGGCCTCGTCGCGCAGGCGCTGGAAGTTCTCGGCCCCGGCTCGGTTCTCGGCGATCCACTCCTTGGCGAACTCGCCCGACTGGATGTCGGCGAGGACCTTCCGCATCGCCTCGCGCACCTCGGGGCCGATGACCCTCGGCCCGCGGGTCATGTCGCCGTACTCGGCCGTGTTGGAGATCGAGTCGCGCATCCCCGCCATGCCCTGCTCGTACATCAGGTCGACGATCAGCTTCAGCTCGTGGAGGCACTCGAAGTAGGCGAGGCGCGGGTCGTAGCCGGCCTCGACGAGCGTCTCGAAGCCCGCGCGGACCAGCTCCGTGGCGCCGCCGCAGAGCACCGACTGCTCGCCGAAGAGGTCGGTCTCGCACTCGTCCTTGAAGGTCGTCTCGATGACGCCGGCGCGCGTCCCGCCGATGCCCTTGGCGTACGCGAGCACCATGCCCTGGGCGTTGCCTGTCTCGTCGTTGTGGACGGCGATCAGCGCCGGCACGCCGCGGCCGTCGGCGAACTGGCGCCGCACGAGGTGGCCGGGCCCCTTCGGCGCGACCATCCCGATGTCGACGCCCTCGGGGGGCTCGATCTGCTCGAAATGGATCGTGAAGCCGTGCGCGAAGAGCAGCAGGTTGCCGGGCGCGATCCCGTCGGAGATCTCGTTCTCCCAGACCTCGGCCTGCTTCTCGTCGGGCAGCAGGATCATCACGACGTCGCCGCGGCTCGCGGCGTCGGCCACGTCGAGGACCTCGAGGCCCTCCGCCTCCGCCTCGGCGCGGCTCGACGAGTCGGGGCGCAGGCCGACGACGACGTCCACGCCCGACTCCTTGAGGTTGAGCGCGTGCGCGTGGCCCTGCGAGCCGTAGCCGAGAATCGCGACCGTCTTGCCGTCGAGCAGCGAGAGGTCGGCGTCGTCGTCGTAGTAGATGTCGTCGCGATCGGGCACGGCGGGAGAGGCTAGCGGGAGGCGGGGCCTCGGGCTCAGCGCAGCTTGCGGCGCAGCAGCTTGCCCGAGGCGGTGCGCGGCAGCTCGGCGGCGAACTCGAAGCGCTTCGGCACCTTGAAGCCGGCGAGCTCGGACGGCGCAGTGGTCGCGCAGCTCGTCCTCCGAGATCGCGGCGCCGTCGCGCAGCACGACGGTGGCGACGACCGCCTCCTGCCACTCGGGGTCGGTGCGGCCGACGGCGGCGGCCTCGGCGACCGACGGATGACGCATCAGCACCTCCTCGACCTCGGTCGGGACGACGTTCTCGCCCCCCGTGACGATCACGTCGCCGAGGCGGTCCTCGACGTAGAGGAAGCCCTCGTCGTCGATGCGGCCGAGGTCGCCGGTGTGAAGCCACCCGTCCTCGTCGGCGCACCCGGGCGCGACGGTCGGGCCCTGGACGAGGATCTCGCGGTCCTTGATTCGCAGGTGCGTGGTCAGCAGCGGGCGCCCGGCGGAGCCGAGCCGCCGCAGCGACTCCTGGGGCTCGAGCGTGGTCACCTGCGACGCGGCCTCGGTGAGGCCGTAGGTCTGGACCACGGCGGCGCCGCGGCCCGCCGCCTCCTCGATTACGTCGACCGGGACCGGGCCTCCGCCGACGAGGATCGCGCGCGGTCCCGAGAGGTCCACCCCTGCGTCGAGCAGCCGCACGAGCTGGGTCGGGACGAGCGAGGTGAGGGTGACGCCGTCGGTCTCGAGCGAGCTCGCGACGGCGTCGACGTCGAAGCCGTCGTGGACCACCGCCCCGGTCCCGTAGATCACCGAGCGCAGCACGATCGAGAGCCCGCCGACGTGGTGGAGCGGCAGGCAGCAGAGCCAGCGGTCGCCCGGGTCGACCCCGATCCGGAAGGCGGAGCCGACGGCGCTCCAGAGGTGGTTGCCGTAGGTGAGGCCGATGGAGCGCCCGGCGCCCGACGTGCCGCTGGTCAGGATGCGGCAGTGGATCGCGTCGAGGTCGTGCTCTCCGAGCAGCGGGAGGTCGGCCTCGTCCCCTATGACCTGTCCCGTCCTGGTGAGCGTGAGCACCGGGTCGAGGCTCGAGATCTGCGCCTCGCGCTCGGGCGAGGCGAGCCGCGGGTTCAGCGGAGCGGCGATCGCGCCCAGCTTCATCAGCGCGTGCACGAGGACGGCGTACTCGGCGCCGGCCGGCATCTCGAGCGTCACCACCCCGCCGCGGCGAACGCCCTTCGCGGCGAGCCGCCGTGCCGCCGCGGCTCGCCTCCGACTCGAGCTCGGCGTAGGCGATGCGGAGCCCGTCGGCGACGAGGGCGGTGCGGTCGGGGCACGTCTCCGCGCGCTGGGCGAGCCAGTTGTCGAGGATCATGGGTGCAGCGGAATCCTCCCGGATATCGTCTACGAACCACTGACTGCACCCAGCTTGTCGCAGCAAAGCTGCGCCGGACCAACAATGCCGACCCCCCACAAGGACGCACCAGCCGAGGACGAGCTCTACGCGCCGATCGAGTGGCGCGGCGCCGCCGAGTACGAGGACATCCTCTACGACAAGGGTGACTCGATCGCGCGCATCACGATCAACCGGCCGGAGGTGCGAAACGCGTTCCGCCCCCAGACGCTGGCGGAGCTGCGCGACGCCTTCACGCGAGCCCGCGACGACACCGAGGTCGGCGTGATCATCTTCACGGGCGCGGGCACGGAGGCCTTCTGCTCGGGCGGCGACCAGCGCATCCGCGGCGACGACGGCTACATCGGCGACGACTCCGTCGCCGAGCAGGGCGTCGGGCGCCTCGACGTCGGCGACCTCCACGTCCAGATCCGCCGGCTGCCGAAGCCGGTCGTGGCGATGGTCGCGGGCTATGCCGTCGGCGGCGGCCACATCCTGCACCTCGTCTGCGACCTGACGATCGCCGCCGACAACGCGCGCTTCGGGCAGACCGGGCCTCGCGTCGGCAGCTTCGACGGCGGCTTCGGCGCGGGGCTGCTCGCGCGCCAGGTCGGGGCGAAGCGCGCCAAGGAGATCTGGTTCATGGCGCGCCTCTACGACGCGACCGAGGCCCACGCCATGGGCCTCGTCAACACGGTCGTCCGCTCTGGCCGAGCTCGAGCGCGAGACCGTGCGCTGGTGCCGCGAGATGCTCGTCCTCTCGCCGCTCGCGCTGCGCCTGCTCAAGGCGAGCTTCAACGCGGCCGAGGACGGGCTCACCGGCCTTCAGCAGCTCTCCCACGACGCGACGCTCCTCTTCTACATGACCGAGGAGGGCCAGGAGGGCCGCAACGCGTACGTCGAGGGACGGCAACCCGACTTCTCGAAGTTCCCGCGCCGGCCGTGAACATCTGGCTGATGGCGGCGCGTCCGCGGACGCTGCCCGCGGCGGTCGCTCCGGTGCTCGTCGGCACGGCCGCCGCTGTCGAGGCGAGCGACGACTTTCGCCTCGGCCCCTTCCTCGCGGCGCTCGTCGGCAGCATCTTCATCCAGATCGGGACCAACCTCGCCAACGACTACTCCGACGCCAAGCGGGGCGCGGACACGGTCGACCGGCTGGGCCCGGTGCGCGTGACCGCCGCGGGGCTGGTCACGCCGCGCCGCGTGCTGGCGGCGACGTGGATCGCGTTCGCCGTCGCGGTCGCCTGCGGCGCCTACCTCGCCGTCGTCGCCGGGCCGGTGATCCTCGCCGTCGGCGTCGCCTCGATCCTCGCGGGGGTGCTCTACACCGGCGGCCCACGGCCATACGGCTACGCCGGGCTCGGCGAAGCCTTCGTGTTCATGTTCTTCGGACTCGTCGCCGTCAACGGCTCCTACTTCGTCCAGCTCGAGCGCCTCGACTGGCTCCCGTTCGCGCTCTCGATCTCGGTCGGGCTGCTCGCCACGGCGATCCTCGTCGTCAACAACCTGCGCGACATCGAGACCGACCGCCGGGTCGGCAAGCGCACGCTCGCCGTGCGCCTCGGGCGCGAGCGCACGCGCGCCCTCTACGTGGGCCTGATCGTCGGCGCGTACGTCACCCTGGTCGCCGGCCTCGTCGCGGCCGAAGGACCGGCGTGGGGGCTGCTCGCGCTGCTGTCCGCGCCGCTCGCCGCGCGGCCGGTTTCCGCGGTGCGGACGCGCAGCGACGGGCCGAGCCTCAACGCCGCGCTTGCCGGGACCGGCATGCTGCTCGCCGCCTTCAGCGTCCTGCTCGCCGCGGGACTGCTGATCGCGGCCGCGTGATGCGCATCGACCGCATCGAGACCGTCGCCTACTCGCTCCCCTTCCGCGAGCCCTACGTCACCGTTCGCGGAACGCTCGAGCGCCGTGAGCTGCTGCTCGTTCGACTGCGCGCCGCGGGCGGGCCGACCGGGCTCGGGGAGGCGGCGCCGCTGGCGCTGCGCGGCGGCGCCGGGCTCGAGCAGCTGGAGGCCGAGATTCGGGAGCGCTGCGCGCCGGCGCTCGAGGGCAAGAAGGCCACGGTGGGCACGCTCGCCGGGCTGATCGCGGTGGTGCACGGGCTGGGAGTCTCGGCGCAGGCGGTATGCGCCCTCGACCTCGCGCTCCACGACCTCGTCGGCAAGGTCGAGGGAGAGCCGGTGTGGCGCCTGCTCGGCGGCGAGCGATGGCAGCCGGTGACGTGCAACGCGACCCTCGTCGCGGGCGCGCCCGAGGCCGTTGCGGAGCAGGCGCAGCGCTGGGTCGCCGACGGATTCGAGACCCTCAAGCTCAAGGCCGGAATGCCCGGTGACGTCGAGCAGGTCGCGTTCGTCCGCGGGCGTGTCGGCGACGGCCCGCGGATCCGCGTCGACGCCAACGGCGCATGGGAGCCGGACGAGGCGATCGAGCGACTCGACGCGATGGCACGGCACGGGCTGGAGCTGGCCGAGCAGCCCGCGCCCGACCTGGAGGGTCTCGCGCGGGTGCGTCGCGGAGTTCGCGTCCCGATCGCCGCCGACGAGAGCATCACCGACGCCGACGACGCGAGGCGCGCCGTCGAGACCGCGGCCTGCGACGTCGCGACCGTGAAGCTCGCCAAGGTCGGGGGGATCGCCGCGGCGCTCGCGGTCGCGCGCGAGATCCCCACCTACCTCTCCAGCGCCCTCGACGGCCCGGTCGGGATCGCCGCAGCGGCGCACACGGCCCAGCTCCTGCCCGGAGGCGGCGCCGGGATCGCCCACGGGCTCGCGACCCAGCGCCTGCTCGCGGAGACGATCGCCGCCCGCGGACCGGAGCTCGACGGCCCGAGGCTCAGCGTCCCCGACGAGCCCGGCCTCGGCGTCGAGATCGACGATCTGGCGCTCGCCCGTCACAAGCTCTGACCTCGGGTCGTCCGCGACCCAGCCCGGGTAGCGTTTCCGCTGATGGACCCGACGAACCGCAACACCGCCCTCGCGTCGGCGCTCGTCGAGGAATTCGCGCGCTGCGGGATGCGGCGAGCCGCGCTGTCGCCGGGCTCGCGCTCGACTCCGCTCGCCGTGGCGCTGTGGCGCAACCCGGCGATCGAGGTCAGCGTGCTCGTCGACGAGCGCAGCGCCGGGTTCTTCGCGCTCGGCGCGGCCCAGGCGGAGGGCACCCCCACCGCCGTCCTCTGCACCTCGGGCTCGGCGGCGGCCAACCTCCACCCCGCCGTCGTCGAGGCCGACGAGGCGTCGGTGCCGCTGATCGTCCTGACCGCCGACCGCCCGCCCGAGCTGCGCGCGATCGGCGCCGGACAGACGATCGACCAGCTCAACCTCTACGGCACGTCGGCGCGCTGGTTCTGCGACGTCGGAACCCACGAGGCCGACGACGCCGGGCTCCTGCACTTTCGCTCGGTCGCCTGCCGTGCCCACGCCGCGGCGCGCGGCGAGCCCCGGCCCGGGCCGGTGCACCTCAACCTCGCGTGGCGCGAGCCACTGGCGCCGATTCCCGTCGAAGACCACGTCACCGCGACGTCACCGCTCGCGCTCGAGGGCCGTGGCGACAGGCCGCTGACCGCCGTCGCCTCGCCCGCGGCGAGGCCCGAGGAGGCGCTGGCCGACGAGCTCGCCGAGCGGATCGCCGCCGCCCCACGCGGGCTGATCCTCGCCGGGCGCCAGCCCGACCCGGACCTGGCGGGCCCCGTCGCCGAGCTCGCCAAGGCGTCGGGCTATCCGGTCCTCGCCGAGCCGACCTCCCAGATCCGCCTCGGCCCCCACGACCGCAGCCTCGTCGTCTCGGCGTACGACCCGATCGCCCGCATCCGCCCGGCCGAGCTCGAGCCGGAGCTGATCGTGCGCTTCGGCGACATGCCGACGAGCAAGGCGCTGCGCCAGTGGATCGCATCGCTCGACGGGCTTCGCCAGGTCGTCGTCGACCCGCGATTCGGATGGAACGAGCCCTCGCTTCGCGCCGAGGCGATGGTGCGCGCCGACCCGGCGGCGTTCGCGGCCGAGGTCGGCTCGCGGCTCGACGCGCCGCGCGCCGCGACCGATTGGGCGGCTGCCTGGACGTCGCGCTCCCAGGCCGCCGAGGCGGCGGTCGCGGAGGAGCTGGCCGGCCTCGAGCGACCCACCGAGCCCGGAATTCATGCCGCCCTCGGCCGTCTCTACAACGACGGCGATCTCGTCTTCACCGCCTCGAGCATGCCGATTCGCGATCAGGAGTCATTCGTCGCGAGCGGGCCCGCCGACGTGCGCTTCCTGTGCAATCGCGGCGCCAACGGGATCGACGGCCAGATCTCGACCGCGCTCGGCGCCGCGGCGGCGAGCGGCCGGCCGACCTGGGCCGTGCTCGGCGACCTGGCGCTGTTTCACGACATGAATGGGCTCGCGGCACTGCGCGAGGTGGAGTCGCCGGTGCGGATCGTCGTGATCGACAACTCGGGCGGCGGCATCTTCGAGTTCCTGCCCCAGGCGGAGGCCCTCGACCGCGACGAGTTCGAGGCGCTGCTGGGGACGCCGAGTGGGCTCGAGGTCGAGCGGATCGCGGCGCTGTACGGGATCGACCACGTGCGGGTCGAGACGCTCGACGACCTCGCCGCACCCGCGGACGGGCCCGTGATCCTGGAGGCCCGTGTGGACCGCGCCGAGAACGTCGCGCTCCACCGCAGCCTCACCGAGCGCGCTACGGCGGCGCTGGCGAGCATAGGGGGACGTCATGACGGGCGCCGAGCCTCCCCCACCGCCACCGCCTCCGCCGCCTCCCCCACCGCCGCCGGGCTACCACACCTCGTATGGGCATCCCCCCCAAGCCCCCGCGGCACCGCCCCCTCGTCCACAGATCGACCCGTCGCTCCTTCGCCCCGGCAAGGCCTGGTACTGGGTCGCCGGGGCGATCGGCGTCATCGCGCTCATCGCCTCGACCGCGATCTCGATCTTCAACACCTTCGACAACTTCGGCCACGAAGAGCCCGGGCTGTCCGCGCTCTCCTGGCTGCTCTACATCGCGGGGGGCGGCGCCGCCGCGATCATCGGCGGCATCACCTGGTCGCGCCGCAACGAGCACAAGCGCCGGCTGCAGCATGATGAGATGGTTCGGCAGGGTCTGATTTGAACGCGCAGCCGCCTCCCCCTCCCCCGCCTCCTCAGCCCGGAGGTGCGCCGGCTCCGCCGCCGCCGCCGCTGAACCCGCCGCCTCCATACATCCCGGCCTCGCAGCTGAAACCCAGCCAAGCGTGGTACTGGGTCGCCGGCGCGATCGGGGTGATCTGCGCCGGGCTCTCGGTCGTCCTCTTCATCAGCTTCTTCTCGTCGCTCGTCGACGACCTCACCGGCCCGCTGACGGAGTTCCGGGCACCGGGCGAGGTCACGCTGGAGCTCGAGGCCGGAGCCGAGCGGACTCTCTACCGCCAGGAGCGGGAGTCGGGCGGCCCGGTCGCGCCCGGGGCGCAGGATCCCTCGTGCACGGTCACCGGCGACTCTGGCGCTCGCGTCGAGGTGGGCGACACGTTCGGGTGGACCCTGACGCGAAACGGCGACAGCTACGAGGCTCTCTATGACTTCAGCGCGCCCGAGAGCGGCTCCTACCGCGTCGCCTGCGAGACCCGCGGGAACGCGCGCGAGCCCGTGCCGCTGGCGATCGGCGAGAGCATCGCGTTCTGGGACCTGATCAAGAAGGGCGGCGGCGCTCTGGCGCTGTTC
The DNA here is from genome assembly GCA_963838145.1 of uncultured Thermoleophilia bacterium. Classification (GTDB taxonomy): domain Bacteria; phylum Actinomycetota; class Thermoleophilia; order Solirubrobacterales; family 70-9; genus DASPWW01. The sequence continues at coordinate 1,366 of CAWIPX010000011.1, read as the reverse complement.
TTCGGCGGCCTGATCATCGCCGCAGTGATCGCGATCGTCACAGCGGTGATGCGCGACAACCACAAGCGCCGGCTCCAGCGTGAGGCGCGCGAGCGCGCCGGCGAGGCCCACCCGCCGCCCTCGGTCGATAGCCCTATCCCGCGACCAGCGGCAGCAGCGCCTCGAGCTTGATCTCCGACTCGGCGAGCTCGGCGGCCGGGTCGGAGTCGGCGACGATGCCGCAGCCCGCGAACAGGCGCGCCGTGCGGTCGCGGATCAGGGCGCTGCGGATCGCGACGCAGAACTCGCCGTCCTCGGCGGCGTCCATCCAGCCGACCGGGCCCGCGTACCAGCCGCGATCCATTCCCTCGAGCTCGGCGATCGCGGGAACGGCCGCCTCGCGCGGCTCGCCGCCCACGGCGGGGGTCGGGTGCAGCAGCGCCGCGAGCTCGGCCGCCGAGCGGGGCTCGGCGAGCTGGGCGTGGATCGGGGTCGCGAGGTGCTGGATGTTTGCGACGGTGACGAGCCCGGGGCTCTCGGCGGGCTCGACCCAGACCGAGTGCGGGCGCAGTGTGCGCTCGATGCGCCGCGCGACGATCTCGTGCTCGTGGCGGTCCTTGTCGGAGCGCAGCAGCTGCTCGCCGAGGTGGTCGTCGACAGCGGGGTCGGCGCTGCGCCGCGTCGAGCCTGCCAGCGCCACGGTCGCCGCGACGGCACCGCTGCGTCGGACCAGCAGCTCCGGGCTCGCGCCGCAGAAGGCCGCCTCCGGCGTCCCGACGCAGAAGCAAAAGCAGGCGGGAAAGAGCTCGCGAAGGGCGCCGTAGAGCGCTGCCACATCGTGAGCGGCCCCGCGCTCGACCTCGACCTCGCGCGCGAGCACGACCTTCTCGAACTCCCCGTCACCGATCCGCTCGACCGCGCGCTCGACCGCGTGCTCGAAGTCGCTCGGCGGGCGCACGCTTCGCACCCGCGTCCCGTCGAGTGGGCTCGGGTCGAGCATCGGAAGCGGCGCGCCGCTGAGGCCGGCGAGCCTCGCCTCGATCGCCGCCCGCTCGGTCTCCGGGTCCGTGCCGGGCTCGATGACGGCGCTGAGGGTCAGATGGCAGCGGCCCCCGGCGCGCGCGATCGAGACACGCGGCAGAAGAGGAGCGCCGGCGGCAGCGAGGACCAGTGTGACTCGGCGCCGCCGTCCTCGTCGAAGGCGAAGCCTCCCACCCACGCCGGGCCGGCGGCGGCGGGCAGGTCCGGGGTTCGTCGGCGACGCGGTCCTGGATCAGGTCGGAGCAGTCGGCGACGACGTCGGCGAAGCGCGTTTGGCCCCGCGACACGACCTCGGCGACGCTGCCGATCGCGGCTAGCGCGAACCCGTCGCGGTCGGGCTGCTCCC
>CAWIPX010000010.1:0-41514 GCA_963838145.1 uncultured Thermoleophilia bacterium | reverse complement strand
GTGGGTCGCGTGGCGACCCTGGAGAGCACCCTTATCCGGCTCTTCTCAGCTCCCGCCGACCGCCATCTCGCCGATCAGCAGCGCGGTCGACTTGACCGAACCGCCGAACGGGACCCAGCGCGTCTCGCGCGCCGCGGCCTGAACGGCTCCGAGCATCGTCACCAGATCCGAGGCGATCGTGAACTCGGTGTGCGGCTGGCCGAGCGCGCCGTCGGAGATCTCGCGGCCTGAGGCGCCGACCGAGAACGTGCCCGACACCGGATTGACGCCGGAGTGCAGGCCGGCGACGTCGGTGACGTAGATCCCGCCCTCGGCCTCACCGAGCAGGTCGTCGAGCGACCCGTCGCCCGGGTGAGATCACCAGATTCGAAGTCGAGACGGTCGGCGGCGTCCGGTAGCCGCCGCGTGCGGCGTTGCCGGTCGGCTCCTCTCCCCCGCGTCGCGCCGTGTAGGCGTCGTGGAGGTAGGTGCGCAGCGCCCCGCCCTCGATCAGCGCGTTGCGCCTCCGTGGCGTGCCCTCGCCGTCGAAGGGCGCCGATGCCGGGCCCTCGGGGTCGGTGCCGTCGTCGGAGAGGTTGAGCGCCGGCGAGGCGATCTCCTCGCCGAGCTTGCCCGCGAACGGGGAGCGGCCGCGCTGCACGGAGTCGGCGCAGAGCACGCTGCCGATGAAGCCCATGAAGCTCGCGGCGACGGTCTCGTCCAGTACGACCGGGCACGTGCGCGACTTCGGCTTCGTCGCGCCGAGCAGCGCCGTCGCGCGCTGCGCGGCCTCGGCCCCGATCTCGTCGGCGAGCGAGCCCGCCGGGCGCGCGCGCCACCCCGAACCCGAGCCCCGTCTCGCGGTCGTCGCCCTCCCCCGCCGCGATCGCCGCGAGGTAGGCGTAACAGCTCGTCGCGGCGTAGGCGCCCTCGAATCCGCCCGTTGACGCGATCGCGACGCGCTCCTCCTCGTCGGCGTAGACGGTCTGCTCGATCGCGGCGACGCGGTCGTCGGTCGCGCGGCAGGCGCGCTCGATCTGCTTCGCGAGCTCGACCTTGTCCTCGGTGCCCGTTCCGGCGAGCGACGGGTCGTGGATGCCCGACAGCGTCGGCGCGGTGGCGCCGTTCAGCTCCGGCGGTCCCGCGAACTCGTCGGGGTCGCCGATCCGCGCCGTCTCGACCGCGCCCTCGGCGATCTCGCGCACGCCGTCGTCGCTGAGGTCGGTGCCGTAGGCGTAGCCGGTGCGGCCGTCGATCCAGGCGCGCACGCCGAGGCCGCGCGCCGCCGACTCGGCGAGGCTCTCGACCTCGCCGTCGTAGACGCGGATCTCGATGCCGGTCGAGTCCTCGACGAAGGCCTCTGCGTCGCCGGCGCCCGCGGAGAGCGCGGCGTCGCGCGCCGCGGCGGCGGCCTTGTCGAGCTCGGCGCTCACGCGACCGCGGTCCCGCCGACCGTCAGCTCGCGGATGCGCACGTGGCCCTGGCCGGTGCCGACCGGGACGCGCTGGCCGTCCTTGCCGCAGAAGCCCGTCTTCATCTCGAAGTCGTCGGCGACGCCGTCGATCGCGCGCAGCGCGTCGAGGCAGTTGCCGATCAGCGTCGCGCCGCGGCACGCCTTCGTGACCTTGCCGGACTCGATCAGGTAGCCCTCCGAGACGCCGAAGACGAAGTCGCCGGTCGCGGGGTCGACCTGGCCGCCGGCGAACGACTTGGCGTAGAAGCCGCTCGGGATCTCGGCGATCAGCTCGTCGGGCTTGGCGTCGCCGGGGGCGATGTAGGTGTTGGTCATGCGCGGGATCGGGAGGTGGCGGAAGCTCTCGCGGCGGCCGTTGCCGGTCGGCTTGGCGTCGTCGCGGCGCGCGCGGAAGAGGTCGTAGAGGTATGAGGTGATGCGCCCGTCCTCGATCACCTGGGTCTTGTTCGAGGGCGTGCCCTCGTCGTCGATCGCGTTGGTGCCCCACTCGCCGGGCAGAAGGCCGTCGTCGTAGGCGTTGACGATCGGCTCGGCGACCTGCTCGCCGAGCTTGCCCGAGTAGACGCTGGCGCCCTTCTGGACCGCGTCGGCCTCGAGGCCGTGGCCGGTCATCTCGTGGAAGAGCACGCCGCCGAAGCCGCCGCCGACGACGACCGGCATCGTCCCCGCGGGCGCGGGGTCGGCGTCGAGCATGATCAGCGCCTTCTCGCCCGCCTCGGCGGCGATCTTCAGCCCGTCGGCCTCGACGAGCTCGAAGCCGCGGTGGCCGCCGAGCGTCTCGAAGCCGGTCTCGGTGACGCCGTCGCGCACGGCGACGACCTGGACGCCGAGGCGCACGCGGGTGCGGTCGTCGGTCGCGTGAAGGCCGTCGGAGTTGGCGACGTCGACGCGGCGCCGCGCCTCGGCGTAGGAGGCCTGGACCTGGGTGATCGCGTCGCCGGCCTCGCGGGCGCGCTCGTCGGCGGCGCGCAGGATCTCGGCCTTGCGCTCGGCGCTCACGTCCTCGGGCGGGATCTGAATCTCCTGGAGGGGCGGGGTCTCGGCGGCGGGGACCGGCTGGGGCTCGGTGCGATCGCCGGACAGCGCAGCCGCCGCGGCCTCGGCGGCGCGGATCAGGTCGGGCTCGGCGAGGCCGTCGACGTGCGCGAAGTAGGTCGTCTCGCCGCTGATCACTCGCACCCCGGCGCCGAGCTCGTGGCCCTGCTGGGCGCGCTCGAGGCGCTGCTCGTCGATCGAGAGCGACAGGCCGCTGCGCTCCTCGCAGTAGACCTCGGCGAGGTCGCCGCCGTTGGCGAGCGCGGCTTCGAGCACGCGGCCCGCGAGCTCGGGGTCGATGAGCGGCGCGTCGCCGTTGCGGGCGCTCATTCGCGCGGCTCCGCGCGCGCCACGTCGATCAGCTCGGCCGCGGCGAGGAAGAGGGCGCGCCCGTCGGCGGTCTCGGCCGCGAACGCCGCGCCGCGGCCGCCCGTCCACCAGACGCGGGCGAAGGGGCGCCGGGTGAGCCGGCGGCGGCGCAGGTAGGCGGCGGCCTCGTCGGCGTAGCTCGAGACGCGGTTGAGGAATGCGCGGTATGGCCCAAAGGGCGCGAGGCGGGGCGTCGGCATCAGGCGCTCCCCTTCACGGCTTCGCGGAGCACGATCCGCATGTCGGAGACGAGCAGCGAGGTGAGCGTGAAGCGATCGGTCACCGCGACCATGGTCAGGCCGCCGTGGCGCACGGCAAAGACCTCGCCCTCCTCGGTTCCGACGTGGATGTGCTCTGCGGGCTCGTCGCGGATCGCGTCGGCCGCGGCGAGCAGGCTCGCGGCCGCCTCGGCCCAGTCGTCGCGGTACTCGGCGTCGCCGCTCGCGGCCAGCACCTCGCCGGCGGCGTCGAGCAGCGCGCAGCCGCGCACGTCGGCCGCCATCTCCTCGAGACGGCGCACCGCCTCCTCCGCGCGATCGGCGCCGGTCGCCGGGGTCGCTGCCTTGCTCGCGCTCACTCGTTCAACATAGAGGGCCGTGCCGCTCTCCCGAATCTCGTGGCTCACCGTCGTCGGCATCTGCGCGATCGCCGTGCTGCTGCTTGCGCTGAACGGCTACACCGGCTACGCGATCGTCGTCGGGGCAGTGGGCGCGGCCGCGGCGGTCAACCTCTAGCCCCGTCTCGTGACAGCAATCACGCAATCGGCCCGCCCCGGCACGCGTATCTTCTGCGTGATGGCGGGTGGGGTCTGCCCAAGCTGCTCGACCGAGAACCCGGAGAGGGCTCGCTTCTGCATGTCGTGCGGTGCGGCGCTCGAGCCGAAGTGCGCGTCGTGCGGCGCCGACAACCCACCCGAGGCCAAGTTCTGCATCGAGTGCGGCCACTCGATGGCGGCCGGCGCGGCGCCCGCGACGACGACCGCGGAGACCGCGGCGCACTCTGAGGTCGCCCACGTCCCGTCCGGGCCCTTCGCCGAGGCCGAGGAGCTTCCCGAGGAGCGGCGCAAGGCGACCGTGATCTTCGCCGACCTGTCGGGCTACACCGCGGTCGCCGAGAAGATGGACGCCGAGGACGTCAAGTCGCTGGTCAACCGCGCCCTGCAGCGCCTCGGCCAAGAGGTCGTGCGCTACGGCGGCCGCGTGGACAAGTACATCGGAGACAACGTGATGGCGGTCTTCGGCGCGCCCGTCGCGCACGAGGACGACCCCGAGCGCGCGGTGCGCGCGGGCCTCGCGATGCAGGCCGCGATGACGGAGATAAACGAGCAGCTCTCGGCCGAGGCCGGGGTCAGCTTCAAGCTTCGCGTCGGGATCAACTCCGGCGAGGTGCTCGCGGGCCAGGTCGGCGACGAGTACACCGTCATGGGCGACCCCGTCAACGTCGCGGCGCGGCTTCAGGCGGCGGCGCGGCCCGAGAGCGTCACGGTGGGCCCCACCACCCACCGCCTTACCCGCGCCGCGATCGAGTACGAAGAGCTCGAGCCGCTCGAGCTCAAGGGCAAGTCCGAGCCGGTGCCCGCGTGGGAGGCCGTCCAGGTGCTGGTCCGGGGCGCGGCGCCCCGCGGCGAGCGCGTCGAGACGCCGCTGATCGGGCGCGAGGACGAGTGGTCGCTGCTCGAGTCGCACTACGAGCGCGTCGTGAGCGAGGGCCGGCCCCACCTCGTGACGGTGCTCGGGCCGGCCGGCGTCGGCAAGTCGCGGCTGCTGCGCGAGCTGGTCGCCAAGCTCGGCGAGCACGACGAGCAGCCGGCGCTGCGCGAGGGCCGCTGCCCCGCCTACGGCGCCGCGATCTCCTACTGGGCGCTCGGCGAGATCATGCGCGAGCAGTTCGAGATCCTCGACACCGACGACTCCGACGTCGCCTGGAGCAAGCTCCACCGCGGAATCGAGGAGCTGGTCTCCGACGAGACCGACGAGGCGCCGGAGCGCATCGCGGCGCTGATCGCCCGCCCGCTGGGGATCGAGGCGCCGGCCGACGTCGTCGCTACCGCGACGCCCGAGACCGAGGACCCGCAGCAGACCCGCGACCGCATGTTCTCCGCCGTGCGCTCGGTCGTCGAGGCCGGCAGCCGCCGGCGCCCGATCGTGCTCGCGATCGAGGACATCCACTGGGCCGACGAGGGGATGCTCGAACTGATCGAGTATCTCGCGCGCTGGGTGCGCGGGCCGGTTCTCATCGTCTGCATGGCGCGCGACGAGCTGCTCGAGCGCCGCTCGGGATGGGGCGGCGGGCGGCGCAACGCGACGATGATCTCGCTCGAGCCGCTGAGCGACAACGAGGCGGCGCTGCTCGTCACGGCGCTGATGCCCGAGGGCGAGAACGGCGACCAGGGGCGCATCGTCGCCCAGGTCGCGGCGCGCTCGGGCGGCAACCCGCTCTTCGCCGAGGAGATGGTCAACCGCATCCGCGAGGAGGGCGCGTCCGACGCCGAGACGCTGCCCGACACCGTGCACTCGGTGCTCGCCGCGCGCCTCGACGCGCTGCGCCCGCTCGAGCGCCGCGTGCTCCAGCACGCCGCCGTCGTCGGCGAGACGTTCTGGCAGGGATCGCTCGACACGCTCGCCGCCGATGAGGGGCTCGAGCTCGGAGAGGCGCTGATCGCGCTCGAGGAGAAGGACCTCGTGGTGTCGCGACCGGGCAGCCGGCTCGCCGGCGAGCACGAGTACGCCTTCAAGCACGCGCTCATCCGCGACGTCGCCTACGGCACGCTGCCGAAGTCGGTGCGGGCCAGAAAGCACGCCGAGGTCGGGCGCTTCATCGAGGAGCGCTCGAGCGAGCGCGGCGAGGCCGCGGTGGCGCTCGTCGCCGAGCACTACGGCCAGGCCGCGACGCTGGCGCCGACCGCGAACCTCGACCCCGCCGAGCGCGACACCGTGCTCGAGCGCGCGCTTCGCTTCGGCGAGGCCGCGGGCGACGCCGCCGCCTCGCTGTACTCCAACCAGGAGGCCTTCAACCACTACACGGCCGCGCTCGCGCTCGAGGACGCGCTCGACGCGGCGGCCGAGGCGCGGATCGGCGAGAAGCAGGGCGACATCGCGCTGCGGCTGGGGCGCGTCGACTCGGCGGTCGAGGTCTGGGAGCGCTGCCTCGAGTACCACCGCGGCGAGGAGGACCTCGCGCGCGTCGGCGACCTGCACCGAAAGATCGGCGCGGGGCTCTGGCACAAGGGCGAGCGCGAGGCCTCGATCGACCACTACCAGAAGGGCATCGACCTGCTCAAGGACGGCCCGCCCTGCCTCGAGCTGGTGCGCCTCTACGAGGAGGCCGCGTCGCTCTACATGCACACCGGCGACAACATGCTCGCGATCTACGCCTCCGAGAAGGCGCTGCGGCTCGCCGAGCGACTCGGCGAGGCGGCGGCCGCGAGCCGCGCCCACGGGATCTTCGGCCGCGTCTTCGGGCGCATCGGCGACTCGGCGAAGGCGCGCGAGAACCTCGAGCGCTCGGTCGAGCTGGCGCGCGAGTCGGACCCCGGCGAGGCGGTGCGCGCGCTGCTCACGCTCGGCTACCACCTCGAGGTCTCCGAGGCCGAGTACGAGGGCGCCGCGTCCGCCTACCTCGAGGCGCTCGAGCTCTCCGAGCAGGTCGGCGACCTTCCCTCGCAGGTCGAGCTGCACGCGGCGCTCGCCCAGGTCGCGGTCTATCGCGCCGACTGGGAGCAGGTCGAGGCCTCGACCACCGCGAGCACGACGCTCGCCGAGCGCGAGGGCCTGACCGGAAAGCTCTGCTTCCCCTACGTGATGCGCGGCGTGCTGCACTGGCGCGAGGGCGACTGGGACGGCGCCGTCGAGATCTGCCGCCGCGCCCACGAGCTCGGCGAGCAGGTCGGCCGCTCCGAGGTCGCCTTCGCGGCGCTCTTCTGGCTCGCCGCGGCGCTGCGCGACAGCGGCGATCACTCCGGCGCCGAGACGGCGCTCTCGCAGGCGCTCGACGTCTGCGAGCGCGCCGGGTTGATCGCGCAGTCGATCGAGGCGATCTCGGCGCGCGCGGTGACGATGGCGCTCGGCGGGCGCATGGACGGCGCGCGCGAGGCCGCCGAGGAGGCGCACAACCTCGCCGAGCGGCTCGGCTATCCCGTCGGCAAGGCGGCGACGGCCGAGGCCCAGGGCGTGACGATGGCGCATGCGCCGGCGGGCGCCGAGGCGCTCGCCGAGGCGCGCGACGGCTGGCTCGAGCTCGGCCGCCCGCTCGACGCGGCGCGCTGCGTGCTGCTGCGCGGCACCCGGCTTCGCGAGGTCAACGCCGAGGCGTCGGCGACCGCATTCAGGGGCGCCGCCGCGACCTTCGACGAGCTCGGCGTCCGCCACCTCGCCGAGCGCGCGCGCGAGCAGGTCGCGAGCTGAGCGTCGCGACGAGCCGATGCCCCGGCTGACGCGGCCCGACGGCACCGAGATCCACTGGGAGGAGCGCGGCGAGGGCCCGGCGGTGGTCTTCACGCCCGCACGCGTGGGCCCTGCCCTCGCTGTTCGAGGCGCTCTTCGCCGAGCTCGACGGCGAATGCCGCATCGTGCGCTACGACGCGCGCGGAACGGGCGACTCGTCGCGCCGCGGCCCACACGACATGGAGACGGGCGCCGGGGACCTGATCGCGGTTATCGAGGCGCTGGGGGCGCCCGCGGTGATCGCCGCGATGGCCGACGCGGGCGGGCGCGCCGTCCGCGCCGGCGCCGAGCGCCCGGAACTGGTCCCGGCGGTGGTCGCGATCGGGACGGCGCCGATCAGCATCCGCGAGCTGCGCGGCACCGACGCCCTCGTCGCCTCCCCCACCGTGGTCGACGCCTTCATCGAGATGCTCGCGACCGACTACCGCGGCGCGATGCGCCCGCTGATCACCGCGATCAACCCCCAGTGGGACGAGGAGGAGATCCGCGACCGCGTCGCCAAGCAGGCCGACTACACGCCTCAGGACGTGATGGTCGACCGCGTCCGCGCCTGGAACGAGGACGACCCCGCCGAGATCGGGCGCTCGCTCGGCGACCGCCTCTGGATGCTGCTCTCCCCCGACACGGCCGGGCCGTGGTTTCCCTCCGCGGGCACGCTCGACGACGACCTGCGCCGCCTCCTGCCCGACGCGCGGCGCGCCGACATCGAGGAGGGGATCATCAGCCGGCCCGATCTGACCGCCGAGGTGATCCGCAGCGTGCTCGCCGAGACCCGCTCGGTGGGCTAGCGGCGAGGCCTACGGGACGCGCTTGTCGCGCCCGGGGCCGCCGACCAGGCGGTCCTTGCCGGGGCCGCCGCGCAGGACGTCGCGCCCGTTCTCGCCGTAGATCGAGTCCTTGCCGCCGTTGCCCGAGAGCCGGTCGCGGCCCTTGCCGCCGCGGATCACGTCGCCGCCGCCGGCGCCGCGAACGCGGTCCCTTCCGTCGCCGGCGCAGATCACGTCGGGCTGCGGCGTGCCGACGATCCTGTCGCGGCCGGGCGTTCCCTCGATCGTGCAGTCGGAGCCCGATATCGGCGCGGCGTCCGGGTCGCCGCAGTCGGGCAGCCCGCCCCCCTCGGGCGGCGTGTAGCCGCCGTTGAGCGCCTGCGAGCTGATCTGGTCGGCCGCGATCTCGGGCTCGTAGTAGGGGACGTCCACCCACTGCTTGCCGGAGAAGAGCTCGGTCTGGTCCGCGTAGTACGGCGAGTTCGGATTCTCGGAGAGCGAGTAGGTGAGGATCGAGCGGTCGACGAGGCAGTTGTTCCCGTTGAAGCCCGTGACCATCACGAAGCTCGAGCCGTGCGAGACGTCGCGGTAGGCGTTGCAGCCGCGCCACGAGACGTTGATCGCGTTGAAGACGCCGAGCGTTCCCGGCCCGCCGTGGATCGGGATCGCGTTGCCGTTGCGGGTCTCCGACTGGTAACCCTCGAGCGGGGCGTCGAGCGGGATCGCGCAGTCGTTGAGGTCGCGGACGGCGCCGGCGAGCGCCTCCCTGACGTCGGGGTTGGAGGTGTTGAGGCCGTTCGGCGTGTGCACCGGGTCGCGATGGGTTGAACCCGTTCGAGAAGACCGCCGGGGGCGGGAGCACCGGGACGTTGGCCTGCCCGCCGATGTCGAACGAGAGCGCGCGGCTCTCGAAGCGGCGGAAGAGGATCGCTCCGTTCGAGCCGAGGTTGTCGTGCAGGTCCCAGCCCGCGAGGACCGGGCAGGCGGGCGCGACGTTCACCGGCGTCAGCGTGTCGTCGAGCAGGAAGCCGCCGGGCGCGCTCTCGCACATCTCGACGAGGCCGTCGCGCCACAGCTCGCCCGCGTACTGGCGGTTGGCGAAGACCATGTCCTGGAGCTCCTGCACGTCGAAGGAGCCTCCGTTGGCGAGCTGCTCCTCGATCATGACCAGCCCGCTTCGGGTTCGCAGCGCGCGCTGGGTCCGCTCGTCGCCGATGATCTTGTCGAAGCCCTCGAGCGGCTGCTCGGGGTTCGTGAGCCAGAAGCTGTCGTTCATGTTCGAGACGTAGTCGTCGCGAAACAGCGACGGCATCTGCGAGGGGCCGAAGGTTCCGGGCTGGAGCGACGTCGGGGTCGCTCTCCCACTCGCAGTCCGTGCGCGACCCGTCGAGGATCGGCAGCCGCAGGGCCTGGAAGGTCGCGGCGCCGGCCGCCGTGTTGCAGACCTGCGCCTGCTCGTCGGTGACGTGGGGGGTGACCGAGATGTCGGCGTAGTAGGCCTTGCCCGAGGAGTCGGCGGCGATCGTGTTTACCCACGGGATGCCCTGGTTTCGGTGCAGGACGTCGTCGAGCTCCGCGACGCTCTGGGCCTGGTTGGTCTCGAAGAAGTGGTTGAGGTAGCGGAAGTTGGCCGCGTTGGCGTCGCCCATCGCGAACGCCTTCGCGTTGGTCCACGGAAGCGGGACGCCGACGAGGCTGTTGAACACCGGGCCGTGCTGGGTCGAGTACAGCGTCCGCTCGCACGTGAGCTCGCCGGCGCCCGCGGGGGTGCAGCCGTCCGGGACGGGGTCGGGGGCGGGGTCCTTCGCGGTCACCGTCACGTCGTCGGTCTCCATGTCCGACGTACCCGCCGTCGTAGAGGTACTGGGTCGGGTCGGCGGGATTGAGCGTCTCCTCGAAGGGCGTGAAGCGGTAGGCGGTCGAGACCGTGTGGCTCCACGCCATGTTGTCGGTGTGCCCGATCAGGATCACCGGGACGCCGAAGAGGCTGGCGCCGCTCGCGTTGATCTTGCCCGGGATCGTGAGCTGTGCCTGGTAGAAGCGCTCCGACCCCTGCCAGGGGAAGTGCGGGTTGCCGAGCAGCATGCCGCTGCCGTTCTCGGTCCCCTCCGATCCGAGCCCGACGGCGTTGGAGCCGATCGCGCCGACCGGGCTGCCGAGACCGGCGTCCTCGAGCGCCTGGGCCAGGGCGTCGGGGTCGAGGAGGGTGCCGCCCGGACCGGTCGGCGGCTGCGCCGAGCCGATGCCGTCGATCGCGACGCCCGAGCTCGCGAGCAGGGCGAGCTGGTAGAAGCGCCGGTAGGCGTCGATCTCGTCGATCTCGTGGACCCAGGGCTCGCCGGCGCAGCGCGGGTCGGGGATGTTGGCGACGCCCGTGTCGCGGATGTAGCGGTTGTAGCCCTCGACGTAGCCGGTGACCGCCTCGCGGATCGCGTCGGACGGGCCCGTTGGGCGGCGATTGGGCGACGAGGTTCTCGACGACCTGGTCGTCGATGATGCGCTGGAAGAAGAAGTCGCTGTTGAGATTGTTGACCGCGAAGCCGTTGCCCTGGAAGACGTAGCCCTCGTCGGGGCCGAAGTACTTCGAGCGCTCGGCGCGCACGGTCGTGTAGGTGTCGGCGAGCGTGCAGACGTTGTCCTCGGCGAGCGCGTAGCCGTAGCCGTAGGCGAGATCGCCCCAGTCGCCCGCGACCACGTGCGGGATGCCGTGATCGGTGCGCCGGATCGTGACCTCGTACTCAGCCGACGCGACCGGCGGGAGCGCCGCGACGAAAAGCGCCACGAGCGCGAGTGCCCCGAATGCCCCCGTGCGGAACCTCACCACGCCGACCTTACGGGGCGGCGATCGGCCGTTGCAACCTGGAACCGGGCGGCGCGCGACCGTAGAATTCAGGCGTGGCTGACGACTCCCCGGCCGGGCCCGCGACCTGGATCCTCACCGGCTCGCTCGAGAACTTCCGCATCAACGCCGAGCGCGGCTTCGACGTCATCGGCTTCAAGGAGCGGCGCCGAAACCAGGCGATGGAGATGGAGCCCGGCGACGAGATCGTCTTCTACGTCACCGGCGTGCAGGCGTTCGGCGGCATCGCCCGCGTGCGGTCGCGGATGTTCGAGGACCGCGATCCGATCTGGCCCCAGGGCAAGAAGCGCAAGCCCGAGCCCTATCCGTGGCGCGTCGAGGCGGAGCCCGTGGTCGTCCTCGACGAGGACGCGTTCGTACCCGCCGAGGAGCTCGCGACCGAGCTCGAGCACGTGCGCAAGTGGCCCGCGGACCACTGGCACCTCGCATTCCAGGGCCAGCTGCGCACGGTCGGCGACGCCGACGCGCGGCTGCTGCGCTCGCGCATCGAGGCCGCCGCCGGCGCGCCCCGCACCGCGGTGCCCGAGACCGCGTGATCCACGACCGCCACTACAGCCGCGAAGAGGCCGAGTTGATGCTCCCGCGGGTAAAGCCCGTGCTCCAGAAGCTGCGCGACGCCAAGGACCTGCTCACCGACGAGGAGGCGCATGAGGTGCTCTCCGACGTGGCGCCGGGAAACGGCGGCGGCGAGCCGGGGCGCCAGGTCGGCGAGGCCTTCCTCGAGGTCCGGCGGCTGCTCGGCGCGCTCCAGGAGGCCGGCATCGTCGTCCGCGACATCGACCGCGGGCTGATCGACTTCCCGACGATCCGCGAGGGCGAGGAGGTCTATCTCTGCTGGGAGCTGGGCGAGGACTCGATCGACTGGTGGCACGACATCGAGGACGGCTACAGGGGCCGGCAGCCGCTTGACTGACCTGCTCCGCTCGCTCGGAGCCCACGAGCGCCTCGCGGCGATCGGGGTCGGGATCGTCGCGGTGAGCCTGCTTCTGCCGTGGTACGGCGTCACGTTTGGCGACTTCGTGCGGACGCCGCTCAGCTCGCTCTCGTTCCTCGAGGTGGCGATCATCCTCACGCTCGCCGCGACCGCGTACCTGATCGTGCGCTCGGAGCGCGGGCCGGCGTTTCCGCGGCCGCTTCACACCGGGACGCTGATCGCGCTCGCCGGCGCCTGGACCGTGCTGCTGGTCGTCTACCGGATCGTCGTCCGCCCCGACCTCGGAATCTTCGGGGACGCCTACGGCGTCGACCTGCGCTACGGGATCTTCGTCGCGATCGCGGGCGGCGTCGTGATCGTCATCGGCGGCCTTCGCTGCCGGCGGGACGAGCTCGCGGCCGAGCGGGCCAGGAACACAGGGACCGGAAGAACGGAGCCCCTGAATACAGTCGGCGAGTGAAGCGAGGCGGCTGGGGGGCCGCCCCGCTCCGTTCTCGCCGTGGGGTGCTCCGTTAGGGGGTCGTGTCGTGCAGGCGACCGGCTCACGACCGGCCTTGCACGTTGCATGAAGTGTTAGCGCAATGATCGGACCTAACTGCAAGCCCGTGCGGAAAAAGCGCCGGATTTTCTGGACTTTTGTTCTGAGGGCCTGCCCCTAGGGGCGGGCAGTCAGTCGTCCCGGCGCCCCGATTCGAGCCCCGCGACGAGGGCGCGATCGTGGTCGTAGTCGAGCAGCTCGACGGCGCTGTCGGGTGCGAGCCAGCGCAGCTCGTCGACCTCGTCGTTGGGCTCGAAGTCGCCGCCGGCCGGGCGCATCAGCCAGAAGCGCACGAGCTTGTCGCGCCCCTTGCGGTCGGTGTAGCGCGCGGGCTCGAGCTCCTCGCCGAGCTCGCATGTCATCCCCGTCTCCTCCTCCACCTCGCGCAACGCGGCGTCCTCGAAGCTCTCGCCGCTTGGCGAGCTTTCCCTTCGGCAGCGACCAGTCGTCGTAGCGCGGGCGGTGGACGACCGCGACCTCGGGCCCGGAGCCAGTGTCGCGGACGACCAGGCCGCCCGGCGGCCGTCGAGGTCGGGCTCGGGTTCGAATGGGGTATGCGGCTCACGATGCGAAGGCTAGTAGGTCCTAGGTAGGTTGCGCGCGTGAGCGGCGTGATGGAGAGCCTGCGGGCTCAGCTGGGGGAGATCCAGGACCTCGGCCGAGCCGCGGCGCTGCTGTCGTGGGACGAGCGCACGATGATGCCCGCCGCGGGCGCCGAGGCGCGCGCCGAGCAGCTCGCGACGCTCGCCGCGGTGCGCCACCGGATGTTCGCCTCCGACGAGGTCGGGCGCATGATCGACGCCGCGCGGCCCGAGGTCGAGGGCCTCGACCCCGAGTCCGAGCCCGCGAGCCTGATCCGCGTCGTCGGCCGCGACTGGGAGAAGGCGCGCCGCGTCCCGGCCGAGCTTCGCGCCGACGCTGGCGCGCGCGGCGGCGCTCGGCGAGGCGGCGTGGCGCGATGCGCGCCAGCTCTCGGACTTCGAGCTCCTGCGCCCGCAGCTCGAGCACAACGTCGAGCTGGCGCGGCGCTTCGCCGCCCACTACGAGGGCTTCGAGGACTTCTCGCATCCCTACGACCCGCTTCTCGACGAGTACGAGCCGGGGATGCCGACCGAGGAGATGCGCGCCGTGCTCGAGGCACTGCGCGACGGGCTCGCGCCCCTGATCGCCGCTCGCGACCGAGCGCCTCGACGCCGTCGACGACTCGTGCCTGCACGGCGACTTCCCCGAGGCGGCGCAGCGCGAGCTGGTGCGCCAGCTGGTCTCCGAGATGCCGCTCGAGCCGCGCTCGTGGCGGCTCGACTCCACCGCGCACCCGTTCGCGAGCGGCATCGCGCCGCGCGACATCCGGCTGACGACGCGCTACGACGAGCACTTCCTTCCCTCGGCGCTTTTCGGCGCGCTGCACGAGGCCGGCCACGGCCTCTACTCCGCCGGCGTCGACCCGGAGCTGGCGCGCAGCCCGCTGGGGCGCCCGCGGTCGCTCGGGATGCACGAGTCCCAGAGCCGCCTGTGGGAGAACTGGGTCGGCCGCGGGCGGCCCTACGTCGGGCGGCTCGTCGGGCCGGCTGCGCGCCGCCTTCCCGGGCCGGTTCGACGTCGGTCGACTCCGAGCAGCTCTACCGCGCGGTCAACAGGGTGCGGCCGTCGCTGATCCGCGTCGAGGCCGACGAGCTGACCTACAACCTCCACATCCTCGTGCGCTTCGAGCTCGAGCTGGCGATCTTCGAGGGCCGCGTCATCGGTCGCCGAGCTGCCCGAGGCGTGGCGCGAGCTGACGCGGCGCTACATCGGGGTCGACGTCCCCGACGACGCCCACGGCGTGCTCCAGGACGTCCACTGGGCGACGGGATCGTTCGGCTACTTCCCCACCTACTCGCTCGGCAACGTGATCGCGGGGCAGCTCTGGGAGGCGGCGATGCGCGACGTCGGCGACCTCGAGGAGCGCATCGCCGTCGGCGAGCTCGCGCCGCTCGGCGAGTGGCTGCGCGAGAACGTCCACCGCCACGGCCGCAAGCTCGAGGCGCGCACGATCGTCGAGCGCGCGACGGGCTCGCCGCCCGACGTCGGCCCCTACCTGCGCCACCTCGGCGACAAGTTCGGCGAGATCTACCGCGTGCCGATGTCGTCCGAGGCGTCGCTGCGCCGCTAGGTCATCTGGACGCGCGCGAGCAGCTCGTCCACCGACTCCTCGATCCCCTGCGCGAGGCGGTCGAGGCCGGTGAGCGCGTCGGGGTCGGTGCAGAGCGCGATGTGCATCGTGCCGTCGAGCGAGACCGCCGAGACGCGCAGCGCGTGGCGGTCGGCGGGCTCGGCGATCGAGTGCAGGTCGCTGACCTCGCCGCCGAGCACGTAGACGCACTCGCGCGGCCCTGGGACGTTCGAGATCGAGAGGCTGAACTCGCGCGGGCCCGCCGCCAGGCGCATCGCCTCGCGGTAGAGCGGGCTGACGTGCGAGAGCCCGTGGAAGAAGCGATAGAGCGCGTCGGCGTCGTGGTGCTGCTTTCGGTCCACGGTCTCGGCGTTGATGCGCTCGAGCCGGCGCACCGGGTCGTCCTCGTCGAGCGGAAGGTCCACGTAGATGAACGAGTCGAGGTTGGAGAGCTGGTCCGACGACTCGGAGCGCCCGTGCATGCTGACCGGGACCTGGGCGCGCATCTCGGCGCCGGTCTCGCCGCGGCCGCCGAGCCAGCGCCGCAGCCCGCCGGCGACGACGGCCATCGTCACGTCGTTGACGGTCACGTGGCGGCCGATGCGGTCGCCGACCGCGTGCTCGATGCGCTTGAGGTCGTCGAGCGCGGCGTCGGCGAAGGCCAGCTCGCGCTGCGGGCCGATGTGGCGGTCGAGCGACGAGGAGCCGCCGAGCGGGGTCAGCTCGCGGATCAGCGCGCCGGGCTCGCGCGCCGCGTCGCGCAGCGAGCCGAGGAGCTGGCGCGGGCGGGTGAGGCTGCCGACGGCGCCTGCGACCGCGCGGCCCGGCGTCCGCCGCGCGCTCGGCGACCCCGTCGGCCGCGAGCCGCAGCCCCGACGGCCGGGGCTCGGGCGAGCCCACTCCCCGGATCGCGACGGCGCGGCGTCCGGCTCGGGGTCCCAGAGCAGGTCCTCTCCGATCCGCAGCGCGCTGATCCCGTCGGCCATCGCGTGGTGGATGCGCATCACGATGCCGGTGCGCTGCTCGCTGAGCTCGAAGACGTCGATGCGCCACAGCGGCCGCGTCATGATCGAGGCGCGTGCCCATCAGCTCGCCGGCGTGGCGGCGGAAGCGCTCCTCGCCGATCGGGCGCCGGGCGCCGCCCGCCTCGGCGCGAACGACGTGGTTGGCGATGTCGAAGTCGTCGTCGTCGACCCAGGCCGGGGCCCCGAGCCCCAGGGGCGTGAAGGCGACGCGCTGGCGGCAGCGCGGGGCGCGGTCGAGGCGCGACGTCGACGTGGGCGCTGAGCTCCTCGACTTCGATCCGGCCGCCGGGCCCGGGCTCGACGATCGCGACCTTGCAGGTGTGGCCGGCGATCGCGCTCGTCTCGAGGCGCAGGATGCGCGCATCCTCCGGCGCGAGGCGGTTTATCTCGGGGGTCACCGGATCAACTTTAGATAGGGCCTGCAAATAGCCGCCTTCCCCGCGTCTAGTCTCGGCTGCCGTGCTGCGGCCGAGCGAGCGCAACCGCGCGTGGTGGGTCCTCATCGGGTCGTGCCTGGGGCTCTTCATCCTGATGCTCGACTCGACGATCGTCTCGCTCGCGCTGCCCCGGATCCGGCGCGAGCTCGAGATGTCCTCCGCGTCGCTTCAGTGGGTGATGAACGGCTACCTGCTGACGATCGCCGTGCTCGTCGTCACCGCCGGCCGGCTCGGCGACATGGTCGGGAGGAAGCGGGTCTTCCTGATCGGCATGGCGGTCTTCGCCGTCGGATCGGTCGTCTCCGCCACCGCCCAGAGCGACACCGCGATCATCGCCGGGCGCGTCGTCCAGGGAGTCGGGGGCGCGGCGCTGATCTCGCTCTCGCTGGCGATCACCTGCGACGCCTTCCCGGGCGAGCGCCAGGCGCAGGCGATCGGGATATGGACCGCGGTCTCCTCGATCGCGCTCGCTATCGGCCCGGCTGTCGGCGGGCTGCTCGTCGAGGCCGACTGGCGCCTGATCTTCTGGATCAACCTTCCGATCGCGGCCGCCGGAGTGGCGATCACGCTGGTCGCGGCGCGCGAGTCGCGCGACCCGGCGGCCGGCACGCGGCTCGACGTCCCGGGGCTGCTGACGCTGAGCGCCGGGATGACGGCGCTCGTCCTGGCGCTGATCGAGGGTCGCGACTGGGGCTGGTCGTCGCCCGAGACGCTCGGCCTCGCCGCCGCCGGCGCGCTTTCGATCGTCGCATTCTGGTTCGTCGAGCACCGCGTCTCGAACCCGATCGTCGAGTTCGGGCTCTTTCGCAACGGGCCCTACTTCGGCGCCACCGCGGCGGCGTTCACGCTCGTCGGCGCCTACTGGTCGCTGATGTTCTTCGAGCCCCAGTACCTCCAGGACGTGCTCGGCTACGGCCCCGTCGAGGCGGGCCTGCTGATCCTCCCGATCACCGTCCCGATGATCGCGATCTCGCCCTTCGCCGGGCCGCTGATCGCGCGCTTCGGCCCGCGCGCGCTGATGACCGTGGGAATGGCGTGCGCGGCGGCCGGGCTTGTGCAGCTGTCGCGGATCGACGCGGGCTCGGGCTACCTCGACCTGCTGCCGGGCTTCACGCTCTTCGGGATCGCGCTCGGGCTCGTCTACGCCCCGATGTCGAGCGCCGCGATGGCCGCGATGCCGCCGACCAAGGCCGGGATCGCCGCCGGCGTGCTGGCGATGAACCGGGTGCTCGCCGGAGCCGTGGCGCTCGCCGCGACCGGTGCGGTGTTCGGCAGCCTCGAGTCCGACGGCGAGACGTTCACCTACTCGCTGTCGCGCTCGCTCTGGATCCCCGTCGGGCTGACGGTCGTCGGGACCGTGCTCACCTGGGCCTTCGTGCGCGCGCCGCACGACGAGGGGCCGGACCCCGCCGTCGCCGGCGACCCGCCCCCCGAGGAGCTGCGTCACCACGCCCATCACAGGCGCTTTCACCTCTAGGGCTCAAGCCGAACCCACGGTCCGCCGATGCGGGAAGAGATGTGAAACCTCTGCTGAGGAGGGTGCAGCGAGCATTCGAAGCCGATCCGGGAACGGAAGGCGGCTCCGAGCGCGCCTGGATGGCCCGCGTGCTCTGCGGGATGTTCTTTGCCGACGCCGGCCGCGGGGGCCAATCGAACAGCCGGCGCGCGCTCGCGTGCCTGCTCGCCGTGCTCGCGCTGGCGCTCGTCGCCGCGGGCTGCGGAGGATCGGACGACGACTCGGACGACAGCACCAAGAAGGGCGCCGAGGGCCACCAGCAGGCCGCCGACGAGTCGTCGGACCTCGAGGACTGGCCGATGTTCGGCCGCATCAAGACGCGCACGCACCACCTCAGCGGCAAGGACCTCGACCCGCCGCTCGAAGGAGACCTGGGCCTACCAGGAGGGCGTCCTGATCGAGTTCCCGCCGGCGCTCAACGACGGCGTCCTCTACCTCGCCGACAAGGCCGGCGACGTGCGCGCGATCCGCGCCTCGAGCGGCGACACGATCTGGCACATCAAGGGCGCGGGCAGCCGCAACGGGGCCCCCGACGACACGACGGGGCCCGCCTACTTCCACGGCCGCGTCTTCATCGCGATGCAGCACGGCGAGGTCATGGCGCTCGACCCCGAGACCGGCAAGGAGCAGTGGCACATCCGGCTGCCGAGCCAGCTCGAGTCCTCCCCGCTGGTCATCCGCAGCACGGTCTACATCGGCTCCGACAAGGGGATCCTCTACGCGCTCGACGCGCGCAACGGCAAGATCCGCTGGCAGTACAAGGCCTCGCCCGAGGCAGTCAAGACGAGCCCCTCCTACGCCGCGGGCAAGGTCTTCTTCGCCGACTACGGCGGCACGATCCACGCGATCGACGCCAAGAACGGAAAGCCGGTCTGGAAGACCGACACCGACGGCAAGCTCGGCTCGGGCGGCTATTACTCGTCGCCGACGCTGACCGCGGGCAAGCTCTTCATCGGGCGCGACGACGGCGCCTTCTTCGCGCTCGACCAGGGCTCGGGCAAGGTCCTGTGGTCGAAGCAGACCGGCAAGCCGATCATCGGCTCCCCCGCGGTCGCGAAGTCCAACGGCGTGCCGCTGACGGTCTACATCGGCAACTACGCGGGGACGCTCTACGCGTTCAAGGCCTCGGGCGGCGCGCAGCGCTGGAAGTTCAACATCGGCGGCGCGATCCCGGGGACGCCGACGGTGGTCGGCGACCACCGTCTACACGTCGAGCTTCCACACCCAGGAGGCGGTCGGCTTCGAAACGAAGTCGGGCGACAAGGTCTTCCACTTCGCCGCGCCCGGCTACACGCCGATGATCTCCGACGGCGAGCGGCTGTACCTGAGCGGCTACGAGAGCCTTCGCGCGCTTGAGCCCAAGTAGCCGCAGCTGCGGCTCCGAAAAAGCCGCTGGGTAGGGCAGCAATCCTGGATAGGGCCGCGTATTGCGGCTCAATGCAGGACGGCTTGGCTCAGCTCGGCTGCCTAGCAGCCGTCGCCGCCGAGCGCGTCGAGGCGGCGGCGAAAGCCGCTCGAGCCCTCGACCTCGGCGCCGGCCGCGCGCACGCGCTCGGCCAGCTCGCGGTCCGAGGTGACGACGCGCAGCGACGCCGGGTCCGGGTCGGCCTCGACGCGCTCGGCGATGCGGTGGTCGGCGGCGTTGCGGCCGCCGGGGGCGAACTCGACCTCCACCCCCGCGGCGGCCGGAGGGTCGTTGAACTCGCGTCCGTCGAAGACGACGGCGACCTCGTCGCCGGTCGCCGCGAGGTCGCGCGAGCTGCTCGGCGAGGCGCCGCATCGCGCCGCGGCGGTCCTTCCACCAGCCGTCGGGCCGCGAGCCGATCACGTTCATCGCGTCGACGAGCCAGCGCGTCATCGCCGCTCGGTCTCGTCGTCGTGCGGCACCTCGACCGCGAACGACTCCGCCGCGATGTCGGGGCGCTGGCTCTGCACCCAGACGACCGCCGCGAGCACCATCACGCCGCCGAGTATCTGCACCGCCGCGAGTCCCTCGTCGTGGATCAAGAAGGCGAACAATGCCGACAGCACCGGCTCGAGCGTCCCGACGATCGCCGCGCGCGCCGCCGGGATGTGGCGAAGCGCGGTGACCATGAGCGCGAACGGGATCACGGTCCCGATCGTGATCACGAACGCCGCAAGCGCCAGCTCGCTTCCGTCGTCGAACTGCGAGAAGGGAAACGTCCACGGCGGCTGGACGACGAGCCAGAAGAGCGTCGCGAAGCCGAACGTCCAGACGAGCGTCGTCGCGGGCTCGAAGAGGCTCCCGGCGCGCTCCGAGCCGGCCATGTAGATCGCGAAGCTAGACCGCCGCCGCGAGCCCGGCGGCGACGCCGAGCGCGTCGAGGTCGCCCGGGGCGTAGGCGCGCACGACGAGAAAGCACCCGGCGAGCGCCAGCGCCATCGCGCCCCACAGGGCCCGCGAGAGCCGCCGCCCGCGCCACAGCCACAGATAGAGCAGAAGCAGCAGCGGCGCGAGGTACTCGAGCGTCAGCGCGACGCCGATCTGAAGCCGCTCGATCGCGATGAAGTAGGTCGCGTAGACGAGCCCGAAGCCGGCGATCCCGAGGAACGCCAGGAAGGGGATCTCGCCGCGCTCGACGCGCAGCAGGCGCGGGCCGCGCGACCGCGACGACGATGACGAGGATCAGCCACGCGCCGGCCGCGCGCAGCTCCGAGAGCCGCAGCGCGTCGACCCCGTCGTCGAGCAGCTCGCGCGCGACGCTCGCGTTGAGCGACCACAGCGTCACGGCCGCCACGACGAGCGCGTAGCCGAGCGCCGTCCTGCCTGTCAGCGGCCTGCGCACGCCCTATGCCTATCGCGCCTAGCCGCCGAGCGGCGTCTGGTCGAGGTCCGTCGCGCAGCGCCGCGACCGACTCGTAGACAGCGATCGCGCCGGCGTCGGTCAGCTCCTGCTCGGAGAAGCCGCCGGTCAGGACGGTGATCGTCTCGACGCCGACCGCCTTCGCCGCCTTCACGTCCCAGGGCGTGTCGCCGATCATCACCGCGTCCTCGGTCTCGGCCTTCTCGAGCGCCGCGCAGACGAGGTCGGGGTTGGGCTTGGTCTTCTCGACGTCGGCCGACGTCGTCCAGCCGTCGGCGAGCTCGCGCGCGTCGAGCAGGTCGAGGTAGTGCTCGACCTCCTCGCTCTTCGCCGAGCTCGCGAGCACGACCGGGTGCTCGCGGAGCCTGAGGTCCTCGATCAGCTCGCGCGCGCCCTCGAACGGCTCGACCTCGCCGATCAGCTCCATGTAGAGCTCCTTCTCGGCGTCGCGGATCGAGTCGCCGTGGTCGTTCTCGGTCTCGCTCGTCGGTCAGCGCGGCGACGAGCTGGTCGCCGCCCATCCCGATATGGCGGTGGATGCGCCACACCGGCAGCACGATGTCGTGGCGGCGAAACGCCCGGTACCACGCGATCGCGTGCTGGTAGTTGGTGTCGACGAGGGTCCCGTCGACGTCGAGGATCGCGGCGGCGCCCATGGCGCTGTGGTTATACCCGCCGCGGCCTATTTCAACGGTTTCGCTCCCGCCGAGCGCGTAACGGAGGCCGAAGCCGATGAGCTGCGCAGATGAAGTCCCGTAGCCCTACCGAGGTGCCGACCGTCTCCGAGACGGTCAAGCGCGCCGCCGCCATCACCGATCCCGACGACCACGACGAAGAGGTCGATGCCCTCGTCGCGGCGTTCGAGGACGACGACCGGCCGGTCACGGTGACGAACGTCGCCGCGGACCTCTTCGAGACGGTCCGCGGGATCGACCCCGACGGAGACTCGCCGGCCGCGCTGATGACCGCCGCAGTGGCCGGATGGCTTGCGACGCACCCCGGCGCGGACCGAGACCCGGAGCGCGCCCTGCGCGAAGCCGCCAAGCGCTACTTCAAGGGCAAGCCGCCCGAGCCGGTTCAGCTCTGGCTCGACGAGCGCTGAGGGCCGGGGTCAGCCTGGCGTTTCGCGATCGCGTCTGCGGGCCCCGGTGTCGGGGGCGGAGCCGACGGCGGGTCCGTGACGTGCGCCTCGTCGTGGCGGGAGGTGTCGAGCGGCTCGGACTCCCAGCCGAGGCGGCCGAGCTCCTCGCGGACCGTGTTGCTCAGCTCCCCCTCCCTCCCGCTCTGGAAAAGCGGCAGCTCCTCCTTGCCGACGTGGCGCCGCAGCCCGTTGACGACCTCGGCGGCGCGGCGCCAGCTCAGCGCCACGGTCATCTCCGGCTCGCCGGGGCGATACCAGCGGCGCTCGGTCAGCGCACGGTAGACCTCGGCGGCGAACTTCTCGTCGGCGAAGCGCTCCTCGAGCGAGCTCAGATCGTGGAGCAGCCGATGCTCCGCCTCGGGCATGTGCGCGCCCTCGGGAATCGTCCGCTCGTGCGGAGGCAGCGAGCTCACGCTGGAGCGGTCATCTCGCCCGGCGGCGCCTGAACCCGCACGATCAAAACGGCGCCTTGGAGCGCCCCTCCCGGCCCTTGCTGCCGCTCTTGCCGACGGCCTCCTGGGCCTTCTGGAACGGCTTCGACGCCAGCTCGCCCGCCTTGCCGGGCGCCTTCGAGCCGGCGCGCGAGCCGAGGCTGAACGGCTTCTTTCCCCCGCGCTCCGCGTGATGCGAGAACCGCGGGATCAGGAACGCGATTATCGCGCACCAGGACACAGACTCCAATCACCGCTGCAATGACCATCCCTCACTCCTCCTTGAGTTGCGTGCTCCGAGGTCTACCCCGCGGCGGCCACATGTAGTCGCCTTCCGGGCGGCTCCACTCGTTTGACCCGGCCCCTGGCCGGGTATTCGCTGCCGAGCGATTCCGTCGTCCCCGTCCCATGACCTGCCTACCCTTGATGCCATGAGTGCGGTAGCCGAGACGCCCGTCGGCAGCGACCGTCTGCCGCGCGCATTCGAGACGCTCGCCGCCCGCTACGACCCCGAGGTCATCGACCTGCCGTCCGGCGGCGCGCGCATCCGCCTCTCGGTGACCGGCGATCGCGACTGGGACGCGTTCGTCACGCAGCACGGCATCACCTTCGCGCCGGCGCCCGCGCGTCGCGGGCCCGACGCCCTGCTCAGCGCCGACGAGCCGACCTGGAACGAGATCGCCGCCGACGTGCGCGGCGGTATGGACGCGTTCCGGCAACGGCGGCTGACGGTGCGCCAGAACCTCCACCTCGGCGTCGGCTTCCTCGCCGCGACGAGCGGGATGACCGAGCCGGGGCGGCTGCGCTTCCATTCGGTCAAGACGCGCCGCGAGCGGATCTCGGTGCTGGAGGCGGGCCAGGGCGACCCGATCCTCTGCCTCCACGGGCTCGGCGGCACGAAGGTGTCGTTCCTCTCGACGGTCAACGCGCTCGCCGACACCCACCGCGTGATCGCCGCCGACCTGCCGGGCTTCGGCGACTCCGACAAGCCGCTCGGCGCCGCCTACGACGCCCCCTACTTCAGCCGCGCCGTCGCCCGCCTGCTCGACGCGCTGGAGCTCGAGCGCGCGCACCTGATCGGAAACAGCATGGGCGGGCGGATCGCGATCGAGGTCGGGCTGCGCGAGCCCCAGCGCGTGGACCGCATCGTCCTGCTGAGCCCCGCGCTCGCCTGGCTGCGCCGCACCCAGTGGGAGTGGATCCTGAAGCTCGCGCAGCCGCGGCTCGGCCTGATCCAGCCCGCCCCGCGCCGCGTCGTCGAGCCGCTGGTGCGGCGGATGATCCCCGGCGCAGACGACGGCTGGGCCGCCGCCGGCGTCGACGAGTTCCTGCGCGCCTTCCTCACGCCCGCCGGCCGCGCCGCCTTCTACGCCGCCGGCCGCAACATCCTCCTCGACCCGCCCGAGGGCGAGGACGGCTTCTGGACCCGCCTCGCCGAGCTCTCGCCCGAGACGATGTTCGTCTGGGGCCGCCACGACGGCCTCGTCCCGATCAAGTTCATGAAGCACGTCGAGCGGGCGCTGCCCGCCGCCCGGCACGTCGAGCTCGAGTGCGGCCACGTGCCGCAGATGGAGCGCCCGCGCGAGACGCACGCGGCGATCCGGGATTTCCTGGGCTAGACCCGCCGCAACGCGCTGCGGCCGGCGCGCCGTCTCCTTCCCGCTCTTCTCGGTGCGCACGACGTAGCGCGGGTCGTCCTTCGACGCGGCGACGACCTGGCCGCCGACCTCGGTCCGCTTCGTCAGCCGCGCGGCGCACCTTGCCGCGCACCGGCCGCCCGCGAAAGCTCCACTCGACGCGGTCGCCGCGCTTGAACTCCTGTGCCATGCCTCGCTCCTCTCGGTCGTGACCTATCGAGGAGTAGAGGCCCGCGGTCGCCTCCCGCGCCCCCCGCCGGCCTTGTACACCGCTTGGCCCTCGCGCCTGTCGTCACACGCTCGCCGCGCGCACATCGCCGGCGCGGCGCGTCAACGACCAGGTCCGCAGGCCGACCGCGAACGTCACGACCGCGACGGCGATGGGCACGAAGACCAGCGCCCAGGAAATCGCCCGCGGATCGCCCTCTCCGTAGGGCAGGGGCCCGAACGGCATCAGATGCGCGCCCACAAAGCCGAGCACCGAGATCGCGCTCAGCGCTGCGGCGAATGCGGGCGCAGGCGTCGTTTCGCCGCCAGACGAGTGCCAGCACCCCGATGAAGGCCGCGTACTGGAGCGGAAGGAACACCCAGAACCCCGCGGGCAGCTCGCCGAGCCTCGACTCGTTGACGACGTGGTCGACGTCGTGGGCGACGACCAATGCGAGGAGAACCGCCACCAGGACGGTGAGCGCATCCACCGAGCGGTCTGTTCTCGCGCTGTCGGCGACAAGGGTCACGGGGACGAACGAGCTTACGTCGCGCACCGACTCCGCTGCGCGAGCGATGTGCTTTCGCCCCGCAGCGGCCGGCCTAAGCAGGAGCGATCGTGATCGTGCCCTCGCGGGCGATCGGGCCGAAGTCGCGCTGGTCGAGAGTCAAAATGCGGCCGCCACGACGCTCGCCGCATGCGATCACACTCGCATCGGCCATCCCCAGCTTCAAGTCGGCGTAGCGCTCGAGCAGAGCGCCCACCCGCGCCATGTCGGACTCACCGCAGTCGAGCTCGTAGAAGCCCGCGGCCAGGTCGGCGACGAACTGGCGCAGCACCTCGGCGCCGAGATCCAGCTCGATCATGTACCCGGCCTCGGCGAGGATCGCGACCGGGATGATGAGCGGTCCCGCCTCGTCCTCAAGCGTGCTCCGGACGCGCGCGTGGTCGGGGTCGGCGCGATTGAGAGCGGCGAGGATTCCGGACGTGTCGAGCGTGATCACTCCCGGCCCCAGCCCCGCGCGAGCCGCTGCTCGTAATCGGCGGCCGTTGGCACCGGGGTTCTCAGCCCATCCCGATCGAAGGCGGTAGGCCTCGCGCCCGCTCGCTGCGGTCGAGAAACTCCTCGAGAGCCGCGCGCGTGATCTCGGCTCGCGAGATTCGCAGCCGCTCGGCGGCCTGGCTCATCCGGCGGACGATCGCTTCGGGCAGGTAGATGGTCGTCTTTTGCACGCTTGGCACATTACCACCCACAACGTATGGCACTCGCCATACGGCAGCGGGTATCGCGAGCGTAGGTCGACACCTCCGCCGCGTTGCACGCGTTCAGTGCCGAAACCGTGACAACCGCGCCACGCGTTCCTTCGCCCGCACCAGCCACGACCGACACAACCGCCTGGCTACAATACTTCACAACCTGAAGTAACTAACGATTGGAAAGCTTCCGCATGAAACTTCTCCTGATCCCGCTCGACGACTCGATCCTCTTCCCCAACATGAACGCGACGATCGCCGCCGACGTCGGCGACGAGAAGCGCGTGCTCGTGCTGCCGCGCGAGGACGGCGAGTTCGCCGAGGTCGGCACGGTCGCCGAGGTGCTCGACACCGCGCGCGTGCCCGGCGCCGGCCGCGTCGCCACGCTCGCCGGCCTGCACCGCGGCGTGCCCGAGTCGGCCGCCGCGCCCGACACCGACGGCCTGCTGCGCGTCGAGGTGCGCGAGATCGAGGACTCGAGCCCCGCGGGCGAGCGCACGCGCGAGCTCGAGCGCGAGTACCGCGCGCTCGTCGAGGAGATCCTCGAGCTGCGCGGCGACGACGGCCGCGTGTCGTCGTTCCTGCGCTCGATCACCAATCCCGGCGCGCTCGCCGACACCTCGGGCTACAGCCCCGACATTTCCCACGAGGACAAGAAGCGCCTGCTCGAGACGCTCAACGTCACCGAGCGCCTCGAGCTCGCGGTCGAGCTCCAGCGCGAGCGCCTCGCCGAGCTTCAGGTCCGCGCCCGCATCCGCGACGACGTCGAGGACGGCGCCCAGGCCCAGCAGCGCGAGTACTTCCTGCGCAAGCAGATGGAGTCGATCCGCAAGGAGCTGGGCGACGACGACGGCGACGTGATCGCCGAGTACGAGAAGAAGATCGCCGAGGCCGAGATGCCCGAGGACGTCGCCGAGCAGGCGACGAAGGAGCTGCGCCGCCTCGAGCGCAGCGGCGAGCAGTCGGGCGAGAGCTCGATGATCCGCACCTACCTCGACTGGCTGATCGCGGTGCCGTGGTCGAAGCGCTCCGAGGAGAAGCTCGACCCCGCCGGCACGCGCGTCGGTGCTCGACGAGGACCACGCGGGCCTCGACGACGTCAAGGAGCGCATCACCGAGTACATCGCGGTGCGCAAGCTGCGCGAGGAGCGCGGCATCGAGGAGGACAAGCGCTCCGGCGCGATCCTGACCCTGGTCGGCCCTCCCGGCACCGGCAAGACCTCGATCGGCGAGTCCGTCGCCCGCGCGCTCGGGCGCGAGTTCGTGCGCATGTCGCTGGGCGGCATCCGCGACGAGGCCGAGATCCGCGGCCACCGCCGCACCTACATCGGCGCCCTGCCGGGCCGCCTGGTCCGCGCGCTGCGCGACGCCGGGACGATGAACCCGGTGATCCTCCTCGACGAGGTCGACAAGGTCGGCGCCGACTGGCGCGGCGACCCGTCGGCGGCCCTGCTCGAGGTGCTCGACCCGGCGCAGAACCACTAGCTTCCGCGACCACTACCTCGACGTCGAGCTCGACCTCAGCCAGGTCGTCTTCATCGCCACGGCCAACATGGCCGACACGATCCCGGCGCCGCTGCTCGACCGCATGGAGGTCATCAACTTCGACGGCTACACGACCGACGAGAAGGTCGCGATCGCCCGCGGCTACCTGTGGCCGCGCCAGCTGGAGCGAAACGGCCTGCGCGAGGAGGAGGTCGCGATCGGCGACGAGACTCTGGAGACGATCGTGCGCGAGTACACGCGCGAGGCCGGCGTGCGCCAGCTCGAGCGGGAGCTCGGGAAGCTGCTGCGGAAGACGGCGACGGCGATCGCTTCGGGTGATGCTGAGGCGCCGGTGGTCGTCGGGCCCGACCGCATGCGCGACGGGCTCGGGCGCCAGAAGTTCTTCCAGGAGTCGGTTGAGCGCACGGCCGTGCCGGGCGTTTCGACGGGCCTGGCCGTCACCGGCACCGGCGGCGACGTCCTGTTCATCGAGGCGACCGCGATGAGCGGCGACCGCGGCCTGGTCCTGACCGGCCAGCTCGGCGACGTGATGAAGGAGTCGGCGCGGATCGCGCTGTCATACGTGCGCTCGCACGCCGAGGAGCTGGGCATCGACGAGGACGCGTTCGGCGCGCGAGTTCCACGTGCACGTGCCGGCGGGAGCGATCCCGAAGGACGGCCCGAGCGCGGGCATCGCGATGACGACCGCCGTCGCGTCGCTGCTGACCGGGCGCCCGGTGCGGCACACGGTCGGGATGACCGGCGAGGTCACGCTCCAGGGCCGCGTGCTGCCGATCGGCGGCGTCAAGCAGAAGGTGCTCGCCGCGCATGCGGCCGGGCTGACCGACGTGATCCTGCCGGAGCGAAACCGCGGCGACCTCGACGACGTCCCCGAGGACGTGCGCGAGGCGATGACCTTCCACCCGGTGATGACGATCGGCGAGGTGCTGGAGCTGGCGCTGGAGCCGGCGGAGGAGATGGCGGCCGCTTGAGCTGCGGTACCGACCGGCTGGCGACGGCCGAGTCAGCAAGCAGGCGAAGCTTGTAACCGTCGCCTATGGGACGCGGCTTGCCCTTCCGCTGCTTGACCTCCAGCTCCTGGCGAAGCCAGGACTGGTTGAAGGGCGTAGCAGGCTTCGCCCAGGTCGCTTGCGCGTAGTACTCGCGGTCGCTGACCTTGAGAAGAGTGTCAATCGAGGTCGGCTGCCCAGCAAAACGATCCGACCTCCTTCTGAGCCGCACCCCTCGCCTTGGTTAGCGTGAGCTTGCCCGCTTGGGCTGGCGCCGCAAGCGTGAGCGCGGCGAATGCAATAACGAGAATGCAGAGTGCTGATCGTCTCATCGTCGCTCTCCCCTGTCGGGATTCCCCGTCTTGCGGAGGCGAAACCTGAGGCGCTGTTCGGTTTACGCCCCCTTCATCGCCTATCCCCCCAGCAGTTGACGACGTCGACATCCCGCCGCCGTCAGAGCTAAAGCCCTACCCGCAGTTAGGCCAGTGCCCCGCCCCGTCGCGATTCTTGAGCGCGACGGCAACGACAGCCTGCGTCTTGTACGAGTAGTCGATCGGGTCGCCGCCCGGGGACTTCGGGGCCGACTTCCAGGTCGACTTCATGAACTGGAAGGCGCCGCGGAACTGGCCGCCGCCGCCGATGGCCTGGGGGTCGCCGCCTGACTCGCACTCGGCGGTCGAGCGGGCCCACTGGCGGTCCTTCGGGTGACCTTGGACCAGAGGGTCTCGTACTTCGAGGCCTGGGCGGAGGGCTCGCTGCTGCCGGTCGCGGTGCCGCCGGAGCCCGAGCTCGAGCTCGCGGCGTCGGCCGCGGCGGGGCGAGGGTGAAGGCGATGGCGAGGGCGCCGGCGAACAGGGCGATCGTGAGCAGCAGGACGAGCCGTGCTCGGGCGCGCGCAGCGTCGTGTCGGTGGAAGGATTCACTGCTCTTTGACGCTTTCGGGGTTAGCTGTCGGACTCGCGCCAAAGAGCTGGCGCTACACGGCCATCAGGCCGCGATTCGCCCCAAATGCTTGGGTCCCCCGACGCAGTGCCTATTGGGCCCTGCGTTCAGCGTGCGCGGCAGATTAGCAAACCGTTAGCGACGTGTAAACCGGCAACCGGGAAGCCGTGCCTGGCCAGGCACGGCCGAGCGTTTAGCACCGTCGCGCCGCCGGCGCGGTCGGCGATGCCGCTCACGCCCTCGGCCTCGGCGCAGTGCGCACAGCAGTAGATCGAAGCCGTTCGCCTCCACCCCGTGGCCGATGATCCGGCAGCCGCAGTGGTCGCAGAGTCGGTGCCAGGGCGTGGATCGCGCACTCGAACGAGTCGAATCGTGTGCTCCTCGCCGACCACGCACGACCTGGAAGGTCTTGTCGTAGATCGTTTCCGCACACCTCGCAGGTGGCCATGGTCATCTCTCCTCTCGGTCGCTGTCGCCGCCGGGCTCGTCGTCGCCCTCGCCGACGAAGAGGTCGGCGTCCTCGACGTCGGTGTCGAGCGGATCCGCGTCGGGCTCGATCATCTCCGGGTCGTCCGGCGGGTTCGAGGATTGGGCCTCCCCGAGGCTCGCCTCGCCGAAGTGCTCCTCGTCGGGGCGCGGCTTGCCCTCGTCAGCCACGGCTGCCCTTGCCCCCCGCCGCCGCCGCCAGCTGGCGCTTGCTCATCTTCGAGCGCCCCTCGATGCCCATCTTCTTCGCGTCGTTGTAGAGCTGGTCGCGCGTGCGGCCGCCGGGGCCGCTGCCCGAGCGCTGGCCGCCGCGCCGGCCCGAGGAGATGTCCTGGACCGAGGTGCGCGAGCGCTGGCGCGACTCGCCCGAGCGCGCGCCTCTCCTTGTTGACCGTGCGCGCGGCGATCTCCTCGGCGCGCTCCTCCGAGCGGCCGGCCTTCTTCTCGCTCTCCTTGACGTGCTCGTACTGGCGAGCGCGCTTGGTGCCCTTCTTGACTCCGCGTGGTGGCATGGGCCCTCCTGCCTCGCTTGCAAACCTCGCCTATCGGATACCCGCGCACGCCGAGGCGAATCCTCGGTCAGCCTTGCTACCTCAGAAAGCGCAGTCCTCGATCTGCGTCTGCAGCGCGGGGTCGACCTGGCCCGGATACCCGACCCAGGTGCTTCCCTCGATGAGCGTCTCTCCGGTCTTGCCGGCCGCCGCGCCGAAGTCCTCCCAGTCCTGGGCGGCCGACTCCGCCTCGGCCTCGTCGTCCTCGATCGCCACGACGGCGTTGCGGTCGCCGCCCACCGGGACGAGGATGCCGCCGTACTTGCCCGCGTCCTGCGCCGGCACGTTCGCCGCCGCCAGGCAGTCCGCGATCTCGCCCTGGCTGGGCGGAGCCGACGACTCGGAATCGTCCGACCCGCACGCGGCGAGCGCGCCCGTCAGCGCGACGGCTAGGACCGATGCCAGGAGTCGCTGGCGCCTGATGTCAAGAGGCTACTTCGGGTGGTCGAAGCGCGGCGGCTACCCGATCCCAAACGGCCCGCCGCAAGAGCGCTACCCCTTGGTCACGTCGTCGGTGGGTTCTCCGCATCCTCTCCGCCTCTCGGTCGGCCTTACTCAAGAGAGGGTGAGAGAGGCATTTCATGCCTGATTCGCCTGATTCGCCCCCCACCGGCGCGCACGACTCAACGCCCGCGGGAGCACTCGACGCACGCGGCGCGACCGCCGCGAAGATCTCGACCGGCGCCGTCCAGCTGCTGAGCGATTACACCGGGCGAGGGCCGACCAAGGCCCACACGATCATCAACCGCGACTCGGTGACGATCGTCCTGCAGGACACGCTCACCAGGGGCGAGCGGCACCTGGTCGAGGCCGGACGCGAAGCCGAGGTTCTGCAGACCCGCCACGCCTACCAGGAGATCATGCAGAAGGACCTCACCGCCCTAGTCGAGACGCAGATCGAGCGCCCGGTGGTCGCGTTCATGAGCTCCAACCACGCCGATCCCGACGTCGCGGTGGAGTTCTTCATGCTCGAGCCCCTGCCGCGCGAGGCCGGCGCCCCGAAGCCGGCCGACTCGACGGCCTAGCCGCCCGCCCGGAGGGCTCTACTTCCGCTTGTTGCCGCCGCCTCCGTTGCCCTTGTTCTTCGTGTCCTTGACGCGGATCGAGCCGCGCATGAACGGATGGATCCTGCAGAAGTACGAGTAGGTCTTGCCGGGCTTGGTCAGCGGCGGTGTCGTGTAGGTGTTCGAGCCCGTCGTGACCTCGGAGCTCGCGAGGGTGCCGAAGCCGAGCTGGCCCGAGTCGAACTTGATCGGGCCGGCGGCGAGCGGGTAGCCGATCCCCGCGCCGCGGTTGCAGGGCCCCTTACAGGAGGTGACGCTGTGCCAGACCTGCTGTGGGTCGGGCTGGCCCGGGAGGGCGTCGAGGTTCGTGAAGTCCACCGTCTCGCCGGGCTTGACCACCGGCGGGCGCGCCCAGCCGTTGCGGAAGAAGCCGCCGCCGCCGAGCGCCGGGTAGCCGCCGACCGAGAAGTCGAAGCCGTCGATCGTCAGGCCGCCCTCCGGGACCCGCTTGCCCTTGCTGGCGAGCTTGAGCGGGTTGGGGATCTTCTTGAGCTTCTTGCCCGCCTTCGCGTCGATGTTCTCTGGCAGGCGCCCGTGGGTGAGGATGCCGCCCTGGTCGTACATCGCCTGGACCGCGGCGGCGTCGTCGAACGGGTCCCTGGCCGCCGGGTCGCCCGCGCCCGCGACCGCGAGCGGGAGGATCCCCATCGACTCGTACCACGACGCGTCCTCGACGTCGTAGGTCGTGTTGATCGAGACGGTGTCGCCGCCCTTGAGGCTGATCCGCCACTCCGGCCGCGTCACCTCCATGCTGACGTCCCAGCTCACCGCGCCGGCGGGCTCGTAGTACTTGGCGTTCGAGCGGAAGAGCTGTCTGACCTCCGACGGGTCGTCGCCGTCGACCTCTCCCGCGTCGGGGCCGTCGCGCGCGACCTGGAGGTCCACGTGGAGCCCACCTGGGTGCAGATGCCCGGAGCCGAAGACCAGCGTCCTGCCCCCGGCCGGCACGACCCACCTGTGGTTGGGGCTGATGTTCGAGCGCTCCTCGAACCCGGGGGCGTTGGGATCGGTCGGGACCTCGTCGGGGAAGACGTACTTGCCGTCGCCGTTGGTGTCGAAGCCGCGCTCGGCGTCGAAGACGGGATAGAGCTGAGGCGCGCCCGCGACGTCGAGCCACTGGACGCGGGTCGGGTTGATGTCGGTGCGCGCCGGCGTCGTCTCGGGGACCCAATCGATCTCCCAGGTGATCTGGACCTCGCGGCCGCCGATCTGGTTGAGGCTGTGGATCATGTAGTTGAGGCCCCAGAACTCGTCGCCGCCGACCTTGGCGCCGTAGCCCTGCGGCAGCTTGACGATCGTCTTCTCCTCGCCCGATGCGAACGTCGGGCCGCCGGTCTGCGACACCCAGACGACGTGGTGCAGATGCAGGTCCCAGACGCTCGGGGTCACGAGGCCCTCGGGCGTGACCTCCTCCATGCTCGGCTTGAAGCGCGTGACGTAACCCTGCTGCGTCGAGCCCGGGGCGAAGGGGCTCGTGTCGCCGGGGCCGCTGACGACCTCTGCGTTGGGGCACGTCTTGGTCAGCCCGATGAGGTTGGTGTTCTGCCCGGGGCTGATCGGCAGCGCGTCGGTGCGGCACTTGTAGGTGGTCATGCCGGGATAGCTGGCGGCGCCGAGAATCTCCTCGTCCTGGGCGGCGGCGGGCCCCGCGGTCAGAAGCAGCGCGCAGGTCGCAGCGAGCAGCACACTCGAAACGATGCGCTTACGACACGTGCCGACTGGCCGTCCCAATACCTCAAACCTCCGTGCAAGAGCGCTCGCCCTCCTGGCCAGCCTCTCGAGTGATGATAGGGCTCGACGCCGGCGCGTACCTCACTTCGGCGACGTGCGGCCCGCCCGTACCCCTTCCTCCCCCGGCGGCGCTAGAAGCGCGCCGGCCTCAGGAAGGACCCCGAGCGGCGTTTGCCACCCCCGCGAGAACATCGGGGCGGTTGGCGAACCTTCCGCTCGTAGTCGCGGATCTCCCTGATCGTGGCGAGGTCGGCGTCCTCGAGCGCGGCCACGATGTCCTCGACGCTGAGAGCGTCATAGCCCGTCAGCGGCTCGCGTCCGCGCATGTAGTGCAGCTTGTCCAGCACCGGCACGCGGTTCTTGTGGGCGCGCTCGTAGTCCTCGATGGCCGCGAGCTCGACCTGGGAATGGTGGGAGAGCCGGGCCATCACGTGCCGTTCGTTGAGGCGGTCATAGTCGTCGAACGGTGGATCGGCGGATTTGGCCGAGCCGGAAGAGTCGTCGTTGCCGGCGTGCGAGGCCCGCCGGGGCCTCGTTGAGAGGCGGTCCCGAGGCGAGGTCATCGTCAATCCAGTCCCCAGCGAGTGGCCGGACGGGATGCCTCGGCGGGCGCGCTGATTAGAGACAAAGCGTACATGCGAATCCTGAAGACCCGGAACGCGGCTAACTGACCTCCGGGCGGCGCGGGCTCTAGCTACCTTGCGCGGTCGAGAACAGGATCTCGGTGGAGGTGCGCCGCTGCCAGCTGCCGCCCTGGCGGGACCATGCATAGAGCCACAGCGCCGCGCGCGCCTGGCGATCGAGGTCAGTGGACTCGTTTATCCAGTCCTCGATCAGGTCGAAGCCGGCTCCGCGGTTGATCATTCCGGCGACCGTGCCTTCCGCTTCAATCAGACCCATAGCCTCCCTCCTTTCAGGTTGGAGCTATGTGTCGTCTGAGGCTTTAGCACAGCCCAAGCCCACCGGGCAGCCATTTCCGTGAGCACCCCGCTTTTTGCGCCGATTGCCTAGCGCTGCCGGCCGGGAAGCAGCCACGCGACGAGGATCGCGCCGGCCGCCCCCGCCGTTCCAAAGAAGATGTCCTCCGCCGAGTCAAGCCGGTTGGGGATGAGCGCCGTGTCGAGCACCCGGTCGCCGATCAGCTCGCCGAACTCCCACAGCAACGTGACCCCGAAGGCCGCCGCGAGCGCCGCGACGGCCCACAGCGGCCACGCGATGCGGACGCGCAGATACTCCGAGACCGCCCAGCCGACGAGCGCGCCTCCGGCGGTGTGCGCGATGGCGCTCGTCTTGTGCGAGCTCGCGGGCGGGTCGATCCACACCATCCAGAGGATCGCCGCCAGCCCGAGCGCGACGGGAACCAGGGTGCGCATCGAGAAGTCCGCCAGCCGCGCCACGACCAGCCCCGTGAAGATGAGCCCGCACATGATCAGCGCGGCGCCGTTGCGGGCGGCAAGGAAGGCGAGCGCGAGCAGCGCGAGGGCGCCGAGCGCGAAGGCGTAGGCGGAGAGGTCGATCAGGCGGCGATCGTTCACGCGCAAGAGCGTAGGAGGCCCGCTTTTCGGTTTTCTCAAGCCGCGCGGCGCGGCCCCGGTCGTCAGGCTCGCGTGCCGACCGCCACCAGGTACTCCTTCTCGAAGCGCGCGTCGTCGTCGCTTCCGCGGTTCCACTCGTCGCAGAACGCGTCCATGGCCTCGTCGAACTCCTCGGCGCGGCCCTCCTTCTCGGCGTTGGCCCGCGCGGTGATCGTGGGGCCGTAGAACGACTTGAAGTGCTCGCCGTAGTCGTGCGGATGCTCGAAGGCGGTGATCTCGAGGAAGTCGCGCTCGAGCGTGCCCCAATCGACGCGGTCGCCGAACAGCTCCTTCACGTGGTCCTCCCCACCCCACAGCGGCGGCGGCTGGGCGCCGGGCGGAGGCGGCGGCATGAACGGCCCCATGACCCGGAACAGCGCCCCGATCATTCCCTCGGGCGTCCAGCTGAGCAGTGCGATCCTGCCGCCCGGCCGGGTGACGCGGACGAGCTCGTCGGCCGACTTCCTGGTGGTGGGGGGCGAACATCACGCCGATCGACGACATGACGACGTCGAACGACTCGTCGTCGAAGGGGAGGTTCTCCGCGTCGGCCTCGACCCAGTCGAGCTCGACGCCCGCTCGACTCGGCGCGCTCGCGGCCGGCCTCGAGCAGCTCGGGCGTCAGGTCGCTCGCCGTCACCTCCGCGCCCCTCTCGGCTGCCGGGATCGCGGCGTTGCCGGTGCCGGAGGCGACGTCGAGGACGCGCATGTCCGGACCGATCCCCGCCGCCTCGACGAGCCGCGGCCCGAGCGGCAGCAGGAACGTCTCGACCATCTCCGGGTAGTCCCCGGACGCCCACATCTTGCGGTGCTTGCCCTTCAGCTCCGTGTCCGGCGTCGCCGACATCGGTTCACGCTCCTTCCCCGTTGTTTGGTAGCCCGAGATAATGCCGCAAACCGGTGACTAGCGGCCCAGCGTGCGCAGGAACCGGACGGCGGCGGTGGGCAACCCGTCGAGGAGCTCGCGCGTCTCCGAGAGCCCCGCGCGCAGCTCGGCGTCGCCGGACTCGATCGGCAGCATCGAGTCCTGGAGCTCGGTGATCTGCCTGTCCGCGTCGCCCGCGGCGCCGACCGCGCGCGTGACGAATTCCTTCACGCCCTGGGAGCTCACGCCGCCTGTCGGCGAGTCGATTTCGCGCGCCGGGAGCCCGAAGCGCGCGGCGAATCCCGTGTAGGTGCGCTTGCCTCGCCCATAGGCCTTCTGAACGGGCCGGAAGAGCTCGGACTCGAGGCGCTCGGCGCTGTCGTCGTCGAGCTGCTCGTGCGCCTCGCCCAGACAGGCGAGGGAGAGCGCAAGCTGATCGACCGCCGTCGCGAGGTCGTCGAGGATCTGCTGCCGGGCTTCGAGGGCCGTGATGGCGATGGCTCCAAGTTAGCTGAGCCCATCACCGGCGCGCCTGCCCTCTGACGCTGTCTGTACGGTGCAGCACGATTCCTTACCTACAGATCAAGGGAGGACGGATGACCTTCAGCGACGCCATTAGGTCTGGCTTCGACAACTACGTCAATTTCGAGGGCCGGGCATCGCGGGCCGAGTTCTGGTGGTGGTTCCTGTTCGCGATCCTGGTCAGCATCGCGGCGAACATCATCGACGCGATCATCGGAGCGCCGATCTTCAGCCTCCTCGTCGGGCTCGGGCTGCTCTTGCCCAACCTCGCGATGTCCGTGCGAAGACTCCATGACACGAATCGCTCGGGCTGGTGGATCCTGATCGGCCTGATCCCGCTCATCGGGTTCATCGTGCTGCTGATCTTCTATCTCGAGAAGGGCACTCCCGGGCCGAACGAGCACGGGCCCCCGCCGCCCGGCACGGAGGTGGGAGTGGCGACCCAGGCACCGCCTCCGCCCCCGCCCCCGGCGGCCTGATCGACCTATCGCACTGCCGCGCGGGGCGCCTTCGGGCGCCCCGCGCGTCGATGCTCACCTGAGCGGCAGCAGCCGCGCCTGCTCGACGCGGGTGAGCTCAACCGAGGTCAGCCGCCGGCCTCCCGGTCGTCCGCCTCGAAGAGGCCGTTCTGGTGGGCGAGCACGACCGCCTGCACACGGTCGCGGAGGTCGAGCTTCTGGAGGATGTGCGTGACGTGTGTCTTGACGGTGGTCTCGCCGATGTAGAGGCGCTCCCCGATCTCCGCGTTGGAGAGGCCGTCGACGACCAGCCGCAGGATCTCGTGTTCGCGGGGCGGTGAGCTCGTCGAACCCCTGCGGGGGCTCGGGCCGCGGGATGCGGGCGAAGCGCTCGATCACGCGCTTGGTGACCGCGGGCGAGAGAAGCGCGTCGCCCGCGGCGACGGTGCGGATGGCGGCGAGCAGCTGCTCCGGGCGGGTCGTCCTTGAGCACGAAGCCGCTGGCGCCGGCGCTGAGCGCTTCGTAGACGTATTCGTCGAGGTCGAAGGTCGTGAGGATCAGGACTCGCGCCTCGGGATCGGCGGCGAGGATGCGCCGCGTGGCCTCGAGGCCGTCGAGCTCGGGCATGCGAATGTCCATCAGCACGACGTCCGGGTCGAAGCGCTCCGCCTTTCCGACGGCCTCGATGCCGTTCGTCGCCTCGGCGACGACCTCGATGTCTTCCTCGCCCGCCAGCAGCATGCGAAAGCCGCCGCGAACCAGCGACTGGTCGTCGGCGACGAGGACGCGGATGCTCATGAGCCGCGGCCGCCGAGCGGAAGGCGCGTGCTGAGGACGAAGCCGCCGCCGTTCGCCGAGCCGGCGGTCATCTCGCCGCCGTAGACCTTGACGCGCTCGCGAATGCCGATGAGGCCGTAGCCGGGGTCGCCGCCCTCCGATGCGCCGTCGCCGTCGTCGCGGACCTCGATGCCGAGCTCGCCGGAGCCGTAGCGGACGGTGACGTCGGCATGGCCGGCATGGGAATGCTTGAGCGCGTTGGTGAGGCCCTCCTGGACGATCCGGTAGGCGGAGACGTCGAGAGCCTCCGGGAGCGGGTGGGGCTCGCCCTCGGTGTGGAGGCGCACCGCGAGGCCGGCGCCGCTGACCTGTTCGGCGAGCGCCGCGAGGTTGCCGAGGCCCTGCTGCGGCTCGAGCTCGAGCTCGTCGCCGTCGCGGCGCATGGCGCCCAGCAGCCTGCGCATCTCGGCGAGCGCGGTGCGCCCCGTGCGTTCGACGCCCTCGAGCGCCTCGGTGTTCGCCGGGTCGGCGCCGGCCAGCCTGTGACGGACGGCCCCCACCTGGAGCACCATCACGCTGACGGAGTGGGCGACGATGTCATGGAGCTCGCGTGCGATCCGCGCGCGCTCCTCGGCGACCGCGACGCGGGCGGCCGCCTCGCGCTCCCGCTCGGCCTGGTCGGCGCGCAACTCCGCCGCCTCGGCCCGCTCGCCGCGCTCGCGCAGGGCGAACCCGGCAAGCCACCCGATCGCGAACAGAAGCGGGGTGAAGATCAGGTCGCCGGCGGCGTGGCCCGGTTGGTTGTAGACGACGATCGCCGCCCCGCCGAGCACGATCGCGAGGCCGACCCGCGCCTGGACGACATCGCGGAGATTGCCGAGCAGGAATGCGGCGGCGAGCCCGGCGAGGGTGACGCCTGCCGTCGAAGGGATGAGCTGTCCGTCGACGAACGAGAGCGCCGCGGCCAGAAGCCAAACCGACGCGGGCGCGGCGAATGGCAGGCGACGGCGCGCGAGCAGCGGCAGCACGACGAGCGCGATCGCGGGCACCGCGAACCACAGCGCGGCGTCCGACTCGTCCGGTGAGTCGCCGCGCAGCGCGACCTCGAGCCCGCATGCGACCGCCGTGAACACGATCAGCAGGTCGAGCCCGTACGCGCGCAGGAAGCGCCAAAACCCGTTCACCGGCTGAACGTACAGAAAGCCCCCTGGCCCCGCCTCCTACCGAAGTAGGACTCGAAATCACCCTCGAAGACGATGTGCGTTCGTGGGCGCGCTGAAACCGTCGGGGCATGCAATCGACCACGAAAGGAGACCTCATGGAGGCCTCGACGTACGACATCGCTACCAACCCCGCCGGCCACGCGGATCACCCCGTGCAGCCGGCCGAAGCGCGCGCCATTGCCCCAGCTGGGGCTCGGCGGCATCATCGGCGTCTGGGCGGCTGCCGCTCTGCCGATGGCAGTTCTCGCGTGGGTGGTCGCACCGCTGGTCGCCGATCAGTTCAGCGGCCCGGGCAGCCTGGGCCGGGCGCTGCTCATCACGCTCACCGGTGGCCTGATCTGGCAATTCGTGCTGGTGATGGCCCTCGTCGCGCGCGAGCAGGGATCGCTGCGCTGGTCCGTGCTGAAGGAAGCGCTCTGGCTGCGTGCCCCTGTTTCGCCGAACAGCGGGCGGCGCGGAGGCCGGCTCTGGCTCATCCTGATCCCGCTGTTCGTGCTCTTCGCGGCCGAGGCGCTCATCCCCGACGTGGGACTCGTCTCCGCCCGGGACCTGGGCGAATTCATGAGCTCGAGCTACGGAGAGGACTT
This sequence comes from uncultured Thermoleophilia bacterium, assembly GCA_963838145.1. Taxonomy (GTDB): domain Bacteria; phylum Actinomycetota; class Thermoleophilia; order Solirubrobacterales; family 70-9; genus DASPWW01. The sequence goes on along the minus strand of CAWIPX010000010.1, from coordinate 3,214 downwards.
CCTGTCGGGAGCGTGGGGCTGGTTCGCGATCATCGCCGTGCTGGCCGTCTTCAACACGGTCCTGGGCGAGGAGCTCCTGTTCCGCGGATACCTGCTCCCGCGGATGAACGGCGTCTTCGGCCGCGGCGACTGGATCGCGAACGGCGTGCTGTTCGCCACCTACCACCTGCACATGCCGTGGGCGATCCCGGCGGCGCTGCTGGACATGTTCGCCATCTCGTATCCATCGAAGCGCTACCGCAGCGCGCTCATCGGGATCGCGGTGCACAGTGCTCAGTCAGTGGTCATCGTCGGAGCCGTGCTCGCCCTGGTGCTCAAGGGCTGAGCCCAGCCGGAAGCCGCGCATCGAACGGGCCGCCGATCCGGCGGCCCGTTTCGGCTCCGATCGCCGCCCTACGGCCGGTGGCCCGGAAGGTGCCAGCGCCGCGGCGCTATCAGCTCCCGGCTGCTGTCCGGCCCCCAGGATCCGGGGGCGTAGGGCTGCACCGGGGGCGGGCGCTCGAGCAGGGGCTGCGAGACCTCCCAGAGGCGCTCGATCGCTTCCGAGGTCGTAAACAGCGTGCGGTCGCCCATCATCACGTCGTGGATCAGCCGTTCGTAGGGCTCGAGCGCGTCGGCGGGCCCCTCGAAGTCGGCGCCGTAGCCGAAGCTCATCTGCGCTTCGCCCAGCCGCAGCCCGGGACCCGGGACCTTGGCCAGGAAGCTCGCGGCGATGCTGCCCGGATCGCCGAGGTCGAAGGTGAGGTGGTCGAAGCCGAACCTCTCGGCCATGTGCCGGCAGTCCACCGGGAACATCCGAAGTGGCGGGTCGCCTGAAGGCGATCGTGAGCAGCCGGCGGCTCTCGGCGAGCCGCTTTCCCGTCCTCAGGTAGAACGGGACGCCGGCCCAGCGCCGGTTGTCGATGAACGCGCGCAGCGCCACGAAGGTCTCGGTGTCGGAGTCGTGCGCAACGCCCCGCTCCTCGCGATAGCCGTCGTACTGGCCGCGCACGACGCCCGCGGGGTCGAGCGGGGGCATCGACTCGAAGGCCTTGGCCCGCTCGGCCATCAGGGAGCTCGGCTCGAGCGACGTCGGCGGCTCCATCGCGACGAAGCTGAGCACCTGGAAGAGGTGCGTGACGACCATGTCGCGGAATGCGCCCGTTCGCTCGTAGAACTCCGCCGCGCATCTCGATCGAGATCGTCTCGGGGACGTCTATCTGCACGTGCTCGATGTGGTCGCGGTTCCACACGGGCTCGAACATGCCGTTGGCGAAGCGCACCGCGAGCAGGTTCTGGACGGCCTCGCGCCCGACGTAGTGGTCCATGCGGAAGATCTCGCGTCTCATCGAAGGCGGAGAGCAGCGCCGCGTTGAGCTCGCGCGCGGTTGCGAGATCGGTGCCGAACGGCTTCTCGAGGATGATCCGCGAGCCCTCGACGAGACCTGACTCGGCGAGCTGCGCGACGATCGAGGCGGCGCCGCCGGGCGGCACGGAGAGGTAGTGCAGCAGCCGCGCGCCCGTCGCCGAGCTCCTTCCGCGCCCGCGAGACGGCCGAGCCGAGGGCGCCGAAGCCGTCGCCGATCGAGGCGGCCGAGAGCGAGCCCGCGAACCGCTCCCAATCCTCCCCCGAGGCGGGCTCGCGCCCGAACTCCTCCACCGCGGCTCGCGCCCGCTCGCGGAAGTCCTCGTCCGAAAGCGGGCGGCGCGAGATCCCGACGACCCGGAAGCGCTCGGGCATCAGCCCCGCCGCCGTCAGGTGGAGCATCCCCGGCAGCAGCTTGCGCCTCGCGAGGTCGCCGGTGGCCCCGAAGAGCACGATGACGTGGTCCTCCGCGCGGGGCTCCTCGACGCGACCGCTCTGGGCGGCGCGACCGGGTTCGGGGGCGGTCTCGACCTGTGCCGGGGGTGCCATGGCTGGTGCCGTGGACATGCTCTCGCACTTTCGCGCCGAGACACGGGTATCGCAACGGTGCCTCCCCGAGTTGTCGTCGGGACGACCGGAGCGCAGTGGCGCGAGCGAGCCTGTGCAACATCCCGCACCACACGCCCGTTGCGCGCCAGCGCCGATTTCGGCTAACGTGACGCGCGTTAGCGGGTACCTCGGCGACGCGGGAGGGCAGGATGCGACGGTTTTTCGTACTCGTAGTGCTTGGAATCACCTTTGCGGGACTGACCGCCGCGCCGGCGTCGGCTGCGCCGCCCCCCGGGTTCTTCGGGGTGATTCCGATCCAGCAGATGGAGCCTGCCGAGTTCCCGAAAGCCCAACAGGGGAACGTCGGGCTCGTGCGCATCCCCGTGATCTGGCAGGTCGTCGAGGCGAGCGATGGCGCCTATGACTTCGGCCAGCTCGACTATTACGTCACAGGGTGCCCAGCACGGGATCGAGGTCATGCCGTTCATCTACACCTCGCCGGCGTGGGCAGTCTCGGGCTGCAACGGTCTGCAGTGCCAGAACGTGCCCCCGCTGGACACTCCCCAGGCGAGGGCGGCGTGGCAGGACCTTCTCCGCGAGCTTGTGACTCCGCTACGGGCCCGGCGGGACCTTCTTCCAAGAGAACCCGGGAGTCCCCCATCAGCCGATCAGGCAGTGGCAGTGCTGGAACGAGCCCAGCTCGCCGTATTACTTCCAGAACCCCGACGCGGCCAGATACGCGGATCTGGTCAAGCTCTGCCACGAGGCGATAACCAGCGTGGACCCGAACGCCAAGATCCTCCTGGCGGGGCTGTTCGGAAGCCCGCAGAGCGGGGCGGCAGCAGCGACGCCAAGAAGAACGTGATCTGGAAGTACCTCGGCCGCTTCTACAAGGCCCCTGGGATCAGTGCGGCCTTCGACGCCGTGGCCGTTCACCCCTACAGCCCGACGACGCGCGACCTCAAGCGCGTGCTCAACAAGACGCTCCAGGCGACCGGGCGGGCGGGAGACGCCGGCGTGCCGATCGTGGTCACCGAGATCGGGGCGGGCTCAGCGAAGCCGAAGAAGGGGGAGAAGGAGAAGCGGCCCCTGATCAAGGGCGAGAAGGGTCAGGCGCGGCTGCTCAAGCAGCAGTACGGCTTCCTGATCAACAACCAGGCGAAGTACAACATCGGAAGCGTCTCCTGGTTCTCCTGGCGAGACCCCGACCACAACATCGGAAACTGCAAGTTCTGCAACACAGCCGGGCTGTTCGAGGCGAACGGGACGCCGAAGCCGGCCTGGAGCGCGCTGACAGCGCTCTCGGGCGGGATTCCCTAA
>CAWIPX010000009.1:0-891859 GCA_963838145.1 uncultured Thermoleophilia bacterium | reverse complement strand
CTGCTCAACATGGGCTTCCCACGGATGCTGATCCCGATCGCGTCCGTGACCACCGAGACGGTCGCCTTCACCGCGAGCCTCGTGCTGCTGCCGGTGATGATGATCGTCTACGACGTTGGCCCGACCGTCTCGATCCTGTGGCTGCCGGTGGCGCTCCGCGCCTGACGGTGATCCTCGCGCTGGCGTTCGCCTACCCCGCGACCCTGTTCGGGGTCTGGTACCCCGAGCTGCAGCCGTTCGCGGTCTCGTTCGTCCGCGCAGCCTTCTTCCTCGCCCCGGGCCTGATCGCGCTTGACGAGGTCACCGGCCACCGCGCGCGACCTGCTGCCCTTCAACCCGCTCACGGGTCTGTTCGAGCCCTCCCGCGCCGAACCTCGACGGCCACGCGCCGGCGGTCTGGGAGCTGCTCGCGCCGCTGGCGGCCCGCGGTCCTGATCCTCGCCGTGACCGTTTCCCCTCTACAGGCCGCGAGCAGTCGCAGCCTCGCGAAGCTTCTCGGGTGATCGCGTGAGCGCCACGGCCGAAGCGCGCGACACGAAGCCCTGGCCGGCGGCGAGGCAGCGGCTCGACGGCCGTCGGCGTTCGCTTCGACTTCGACCGCCTCGGGCGTGTGGTGACCCCTGGGTTGTCCCTGTTTCCGCCGCATCCGCCCCTCGACGCGTGGGGCCTGCAGCGGCATAGACCTCCGAGGTCGAGCCCGGATTCGGCCTGGCCGCTCTGATCGGCCCCACCGGCGCGGGCAAGACGACCCTGCTGCGCGTCGTCGCCTCCGTCCTCGCCCCCCGACGAGGGCGAGGCCCCTGGTGCGCGGCCGCATCGGCTCGCTGCTCGCGACAGGCGGCCGGGCTCTCCGTCGCTTCTGACCGGGCGCGAGAACGCGGAGATGCTCGGGGTGCTAGCGGGGCTGTCGCTGGAGGGAGGTGCGCCCGCCAACATGCACCCTCGTCGCCGAGCGCGTGCAGCTCGACGACGCCTTCGACCGCCCGATCCACACCTACTCGCTGGGGATGCGCGCGCTCCCCGGGCTCGCCGGGATCCAGGCGATCTCGCCCCAAAGTGCTGCTGCTCGATGAGGTCTTCGAGGCGCTCGACCACGAGTTCCGCGGCCATCGTCGAGGAGTACGCCGCCGACATCCGCGGGGCGCGGCGGGATCGTCATCGCCGCCGGCCACGACCATCCGGCGCTCGAGCGCTATCTGCCCCGGGGCGGCGTGGCTCGACGGGGGCCACCTGCGCGCGGCGGGGCCGTTCGACGAGGTCGTCGGCGCCTACCGGCCGCGCGTAGCCCTCGACGAGCGTCGGCGCCGCGCCCCGCGCGCCGTCGTTGTCGCGCGCCCAGGCGGCGATCTCCGCCGGCGCGGGTCGCGAATCGCGGATCGGCCGGCAGCGTCGGGCCGCGGCGCGAAGCGCGCGCGGCCCTGTAGCCGACGCGGGACCGACAGCCCCGCGCCGGCCCAGGTGACGCGCGCCCCGTTCTCGCCGGTGTCGGCCCCGGCGGGCCAGACGAGCACCGGGACGCCCCGCCGCCAGCGAGCGGGCGACGGTTCCGTGGCCTCCGGTCGTGACGACGAGCGCCGCCGCCGGCATGACCTGCTCGTAGGAGAGCCAATCGACGACCGCGGCGTTCGCCGGCACGGGCCGGCCAGCGCTCGCCGCGGCGAGTTGATCGTCGCCACCACGCGCACCGGCTCGGACTCCAGCGCGGCGAGCGCGCGTGCGGATCAGCTCGCCGCCGGGGTCGTGGACGGTGCTGGAGGCGACGAGGACGAGTGGGTCGTCTCCGGACGGCAGCTCGACGTCGGGGTGCGGGAGCTCGAAGAGCATCGGCCCGTGACGTGCGTCCCGGTGGGCCACGTGCGCGGGTACTCGAGCTGGGGGAAGGTCGCGACGAGCGCGAGCCCGTCGCTGACCGGTCCCGTAGGTGGTGACGGCGTGCCCGGGTCGAGGGGCGCGAGCCGCGAGCTGCGACTCGCGCATCCCCGATCAGCCCGGGCACGCGCGCGAAGCCAGAGCGCGGACGGCCGCAGGGCCGAGCGCCGGCTCGGCGCCCCGCCACGCCGCCGCGCCGATCGGCCGTGCGCGGCGCGATGAGCCCGTCGGCCCACGGCGGAAGGCCCGCGCCCTGTACGGGGAAGAGGGTCGGGATCAGGGTCGCGTTGGGGACCCCGGCGACCTCGGCGGCGAGCGCCGGCGCCGCGGCGACGAGGTCGGAGACGACGACGTCGGCGCCCATCGCGTCGATCCGCGAAGCCAGCTCGCGCGGCGACGTCGACCGCCGTCGGCTCACCCGACCCGTCCGGCGCCGTGCCCCGGAAGCACGTAGTCGCGCGCGGCGATGAAGCCGAGGCCCATCGGCTCGGCGACCTCGCGCCAGCGCTCCGACAGCTCGACGGTGACGTCGTGGCCCCGTCGCGCAAGCTCGCGCGACAGGGCGAGCGCCGGGAACGCGTGGCCCTCGCTGTGGCCCGCCGAGACCAGCGCGGTGATCGGCCCGCTCACCGCGCGAGCCCCTCGATGAGCTCGGCTCCTCGCGCTGCGCCGTCGTTGGCGCGGCTCCACGCTGCGATCTCGCGCGCCCGGACCCTGAAGGCCGGGTCGTTGAGCAGTTCGCGGATCGCGAGCCGCACCGGGCCCGGGCGCATGAGCCAGCCGGGGACCATCAGCCCGGCGCCCGACCAGCCGACGCGCGCGCCGTGCTCGGCGTCGTCGGCCATCGCGGGGCTGACGAGGACGGGCGCGCCGTGGGCCAGGGCCCAGGTGACGGTGCCGTGGTTTCCGTTGCAGACGACCGCGGAGGCGAGCGGCATCACGCGCTCGTACGAGACCCAGTCGGCGACGACCGCATTGGGGGGCACCGGGCCGGGAAGGGGCTCCCCCGCCCCGCCCATCGTCACGAGCACGCGGACCGGCTCGGTGGCGAGCGCCTCGAGCGTCACCCTGACGAGGCGGCGCTCGAGGTCCTTGACGGTGCTCGAGGCCACCACGACCAGGGGCTCCTCGCCGGCGGGAAGCTCGACCTCGACGTCGCTTGGGTCGAGCATCATCGGCCCCGTCACGTGGACGTGCTCGGGCCAGCTGCGCGGGTACTCGAGCTGGGGGAATGTCGCGACCAGGGTGAGGTCGTCGCTCAGCGTCCCGTGGAAGCCGGGCTCGGGCTCGAGCCCGAGCTCCTCGCGCTGATCGTTGAACGCGCGCCGATGGGCGCGTGGGGCGGGAAGCAGCCTTCGCAGCGGCCGCCCCGCCGACCACGCAGCGGCGCCGACGACGGTGCGCGGCGGGTAGAGCCCCGACGCGAACGGGGGGAGGCGCGACCCGTGGACGGGGTAGACCTCGGGAAAGAGGGTCGCGCGCGGCACCCCGGCGATCTCGGCGGCCAGCGCCGGCGCCGCGGTGAGCCCGTCGCTGACGACGACGTCGGGCTCGAGTTCGCGCAGCCCGGGGAGCAGGCCGCGAACCGAGTCGGCCAGCGTCGTCTCCCGGTCGCCGTGCTCCCCGTCGCCGGGCACCGCGAAGTAGTCCGACCGCGGTCCGCCGCCCAGCCCCAGCTCCCCGAGCAGGCCGCGCCAGCGCTCCGAGGTCCAGACGATGACCTCGGCGCCGCGCGAGTCGAGCGCGCGCGCGAGGGCGATCGCGGGCAGCGCGTGCCCCGCGAGCCCGACCGCGGCCACGAGCACCCGGGGCGAGCCGCTCACGCCGCGACCCTCGCCAGGCCCTCGACGAGCCGCGCCCCGGTCGCGGCGCCATCGTTCTCGCGCGCCCAGGCGGCGGTCTCACCGGCGCGCGGCGGTGAAGCCCGGGTCTTCGAGCAGGCGCCGCACCGCCGCGCCGAGCGCGCGCGGGCCGAGCAGTCGCTGGGGCAGCATCAGCCCGGCGCCGAACCAGGCGACCCGGGCGCCGTTCTCCGCCATGTCGCCGGCGCGCGGCGAGACGATCACCGGCACCCCGGCGGCGAGCGAGCGCGAGATCGTCCCGTGGCCGCCGTGGCAGACCACGGCCGAGGCGGCCGGGATCAGCTGCGAGTAGGAGACCCAGTCGTGGACGCGCGCGTTCGCGGGCACCGTGCCGCGCCAGGTCGAACCGCGCCGGTTGAGCGCGACGACGACGCGCACCGGCTCGTCCGCGAGCGCCTCGAGCGTCGCCGCGGCGAGCTCGTGGCCCGGGTCGCGCTCGGTGCTCGACGCGACGAGCACCAGCGGCTCGTCGCCGGGTGGCAGCTCCACGTCGGGATGGGCCCGCTCGAACACCATCGGCCCGGTCACGTGCACGCTCGCGGGCCAGCGCCGCGGGTACTCGAGCTGGGGGAAGGTCGCGACGAGCGCCAGCTGCTCGCTGACCTGGCCGTCGTAGTCGCCGAGCGCGGGCAGCCCGAGGTCGCGCCTCGTCGCGTCGAGGTCCCTGCGGACGGCGCCCAGCCGCGTGTTGGGAAGCCGCGTCCCGACGGTGGCCCACGCGGCGCGCCAGGCCGCGCGGCCGATCGGCGTGCGCGGCGGCAGCAGACCGAGCGGATAGAGCGGCAGGCCCGGCTCGCGCACCGGATACGGATGGGGGATCAGGGTCGCACGCGGCACGCCGGCGAGCTCGGCCGCGAGCGCGGGCGCCAGGGTCCACATGTCGCTGACGACGGCGCCCGGGCGGAAGTCCTCGATCAGGGCAGCGAGGCCGCGCGCGGCGGACGCGAGGTCCGGCGCCGGCGGGGCGGCGGCTCGGGGCCGAAGGCGATCTGCTCGACGGCGGGCTCGAAGCGGAAACCGAGCTCCTCGGCGATCCCGCGGCGCTCCTCGAAGCTCTCGAGCAGGACGTCGTGTCCGGCCGCCTTCAGCGCGCGGCCGAGGGCCAGGGCGGGATAGAGATGCCCGGTCCAGCCGACGGACGCGACGATGACCCGCGACGGCTCGCTCACCGCTCGTCCCGCCACGCCCTGACCCGACGCGGGAAGAGCCTTCGCCGCGCGAACGCGGGGCCCCCGATCCCGACGTCGGTCGCGAGCCGCGCCGCCGTCGCCGCGCCGCCGTCGCGAAGCCGCAGCGGCAGCTGCCCTGGGTCGAGGCGCAGGGCGACGTCGTCGCCGAGCAGCAGCCGCGTGAGCAGTCGCGAGTACACGTTGGCCCGCATCCTGACGAGCCACGGCTTGCGCGAGGCGTGGTGGAGCAGGAACGGCTCGGCCCCGTCCTCGTAGCGGCAGCTAAGCGCCGCGGCGTCCTCGAGTCGAAGGCCCGAGAACGGCGGGATCGGCGCGAGTCGCGCGTCGTACTCCGCGACCCGCCCCGGTTCGAGCCGCGCGCGGATGACCGCGTTGATCACGTCCTGGTCGAGGAAGTAGAGGGGGTCGGCCTCGGAGCCCGCGCCGACCCACGTGCGATCGAGGTCGATGCGCTCCTGGCGCTCCGCGACGAGGGGCAGGAGCCCCTCGGCGGTCGCGCGGTCCATGAAGAGCGCGCTCGACGTGAGGTAGGGCCCGCGCCGCATCTCGCCGAGGCCGAGCAGCTCGCCCCACTCGTCGAACCAGCGGTCCTTGTCGTTTCGGAAGGCGGCGAGCCGCGCCGCCCGCGGCAGCCTCGAGCTGCTCGCCGAGCGGGCGCGTGACGACGGCGTCGGCGTCGAGCAGCGCCATCACGCCCGCCGGGTGGGCGCGCGGCGCGATCGTCTTGAGCATGCTCGGCGGGGCGTCGAGCGGGGCGTCGACGACGGTGGCGTGGGGCTCGAGCACGGCGCGCTGGCCCGGGTCCATCCCGGCGTCGAGGACGAAGAGGGGCTCGTCGTGGCCGGCGAGGCGCAGCGAGTTGAGCAGCGCGACCGCGCCGGGGAAGAAGTCCCGGCCGGTGACGCAGTAGAAGGCCGCCGGGGGCGAGCTCAACCGGCCTCCGTCCTTCCCCGCATGCGCCGGACCGCCTCGCTCGCGTACCAGCGCGAGAGGTCGCGGACGCTGAGCGCGGCGCGCTCCAATGACGGGCCGACGCCGCGGCGAAGGCGGTGCGGCACCTCGGACTCGGGGACGCGGATCGCGACGTCGTCGCCGGACAGCAGGCGCGCGAGCAGCTGCGAGTAGACCGAGTGATGCATGCGCTCGAGCCACGGCTTGCGCACGAACTGGTGGATCACGTACGGCTCGGTCCCGTCGCGGTAGGCGCAGCGCAGGGTCTCGAGGTCGCGCACGGAGAGCCCGGTGTACGGCGGGGTCGGCGCCCGGGCGCTCGGCAGGCGCCCCACCCGCCCGGGGTCAGGCCGCGAGGAGAGGATCGCGTTGAGCACGTCCTGCTCGGGGTAGCGGAAGGCGTAACCGGCCTCGTCGCGGCCGTAGAGCCCGGCCTCGACGTCGACGTGGCGCTGGCGGTCGTCGAGCAGCGCCAGCACCTCCGCGCCCTCGTCGCCGCCGAGCGCGAAGAGGCCGGAGGAGACGTAGCGCTCGCGACGCGGCGCAGGGAGGCCGAGCAGGTCGCCCCACTCGGCGACGTGGCGGTCGCTCTCGTTCTCGAATGCGACAACGGCGCCCTCGAGCGCCCGCTCGATCAGCGGGGAGAGCGAGCGCGTCGCGATCATGTCGGCGTCGATCAGGACCATCGCCCGCGCCGGGTGGGCTGTCGGCGCGACCGTCTTCGCGAGCCAGGGCGCGACGTCCGCGGGCGCCTCGACGACCGTCGCCGATCCCGACAGAAGCGCGCGCTGCGCGGCGGTCAGGCCGCAGTCGAGGACGAAGGCCGGCTCGTCGTGGCCGACGAGCCGCAGCGAGTTGATCAGCCCGACGGCGCCGAGGAAGTAGCGCTCGTCGGCGACGCAGTAGAAGGCCGCCTGCGGATTCCCGCTCACGGCGCATCTCCCCCCGCGCGCCGGCGCTCGCGGCGCTGCTCGAGCCACTCGGGGATCACGTCGCGCGCGTACCAGCGCGCGAGGTCCGCCGCGTCGGTGAGGCGCCGCTCGACGAGCGCCGCGGGCCCGCGCCGCATCCGGCGCGGGACCTCCTCGGGCGGCAGCCGGATCGCGACGTCCTCGCCGGTGAGCAGCCGCGCGAGCAGCCGCGAGTAGACGCTGTGGTACATCGGCTCGAGCCACGGCTTGCGCACGAACTGGTGGACCGCGTAAGGCTCGCTGCCATCGCGATAGACGGTGCGCAGGGTCGCCTCGTCGGCGACCCGAAGGGCGCGGAACGGCGGCGTCGGAAAGAGCTTCGGGTCGATCGCCGCGGCGCGCCCGGGCTCGACGCGGCCCGCGATCACCGCGTTGAGCACGTCCTGGTCGATGTAGCGAAACGGGTAGCCCGCGACGTCGTCGGCGAAGTAGGAGCGCTCGTAGTCCACCCGGCCGAGGCGGTCGTCCCAGAGCTCGAGCAGCTCGGACCCCGCGTCGCCCGCGAGCCCGACGAATCCCGACGAGACGTACGGCGGCCCGGCGAAGCTCGCCGAGGTCGAGCAGCTCCCCCCACTCCGGGACGAAACGGTCGAGCCGGTCCTTCACCGCGAAGACGGTCGCACCGGCGAGCTCACTCGAAGAGAGGGCCGAGCGACCGCGTGACGACTACGTCGACGTCGACCAGGACCTGGAGCCGCGCCGGGTACAGGCGCGGCGCAACCGTCTTGAGCAGGTAGGGCGGGGTGTCGTCGGGGGCGTCGACGACGGTGACGTGGGGCTCGAGGAGCGCCCGGTGCTCGGGCGTTAGCCCGCAGTCGAGCAGGAAGATCGGCTCGTCGTGCCCGGTGAGGCGCAGCGAGTTGACGAGACCGACGGCGGCCGGGAAGTAGACCTCGCTCGAGACGCAGTAGAAGGCCGTGTCCGTCACGCCCTCCCCTTCCGGCGGTCCTCGATGCGGTCGCCGATCGCCGCCGGGAGGCGGTCGCCGAAGCGCCAGCGCGGATAGTCGCGCGCGTTGACGAGTGCCCGCTCGGCGCGGGCGCGGGCGCCTCTGCGAAGCCGCGACGGAAGCTCCTGCTCGGGGACCCGCACCGCGACGTCGTCGCCGGTCAGAAGCCGGCGCAGCAGCCGCGAGTAGACGCCGTCGTAGGTCGCCTCGAGCCACGGCTTGCGGACGTACTGGTGGACGACGAAGGGCTCGGTCCCGTCGCGGTAGGCGCAGCGCAGCTCCGCCGCGTCGGTGACGCGCAGCCCGCGGTAGGGCGGGTTCGGCGCGAGGCGGTTGTCGAGCGCGACGACGGCGTCGGCGTCGAGCGACGCCGAGAGGATCGCGTTGAGCACGTCCTGGTCGGCGTAGAGGAACGGGTAGTCGCGCTCGTTGCGCCGCCAGAAGGTGCGCTCGAAATCGACCGCGTCGCGTGAGGAGTCGAGCTCGCGCAGCACCGGCTCGCGGACGTCGCCGCCGAGCGCGACGAACCCCGACGAGACGTACGGCCGCCGCTCGGCATCACCGAGGCCGAGCAGCTCGCCCCACTCGGGGAAGTGGCGGTCCTGGCGATCGCGAAACGCGACCACCGTCCCCTCGCGGGCGCGCTCGACGAGCTCGGTGAGCGGGCGAGTGGCGATCATGTCGGTGTCGACGAGGACGATGACCTCGGCCGGGCGCGCGAGTGGGGCGACGGTCTTGAGCAGCCACGGCGGCGAGTCGCCCGGCGCCGTCCGGACGTCGACCTCGGCGGCGAGCAGCTCGCGCTGAGCGCCGGTGAGCCCGCAGTCGAGCAGCACGATCGGGTCGTCGTGACCGACGAGGCGCAGCGAGTTGACCAGGCCGACGGCGCCCAGGAAGTAGCGCTCGTCGGCGACGCAGTAGAAGGCGGTGCTCACGTCACCAACATCACATGCTTGTTGCGGCAGAGCCGCACCATCACTCATGGGCCCTTCAGACGAAAGCGGATCGCCTCCCGCGCGTTGACGCGCTTGCGCTCGGCGTAGGCGAGCGGACCGCGCCGCAGCCGCAGCGGGATCTCGTCGTCGGGGACCCGGATCGCGACGTCGTCGGATGCCAGCAGGCGGCGAAGCAGCTGGGAGTAGATGCCGTGGTGCGTCGGCTCGAGCCAGGGCTTGACGATGAAGTGGTGGACGACGTAGGGCTCGACGCCGTCGTCGTAGGCGCAGCGCAGGGTTCGCTCGTCGGCGACGCGCAGGCCAGCGAACGGCGGCACCGGGGCGAGCCGCGGGTCGAGTGCGACGACGCGGTCGGCGGGGACGCGCGCGGCGAGGATCGCATTGAGCACGTCCTGGTCGGCGTAGAGCAGCTCGTACTCCTCGTCGTGTGAGCCCCACATCGTGCGATCGAAGTCGATCCGCCCCTGGAGCTCGCCGAGCCGCTCGAGCACCGGCACGCCGATGCCGGCGCCGATTCCGAGCATCGCGAAGTCGAGATAGGTGCGCCGCGGGACGTCGCCGAGGCCGAGCACCCGCCCCCAGTCGTCGACCCAGCGGCCCACTCCCTTGTCGAAGGCGACGACGTTTCCCTGCGCGGCCGAGCCGAGTATCTCCTCGAGTGGCCGCGTGACGACGAGGTCGGTGTCGAGCAGGACCATCGCGTCGGCGGGGCGCGCGAGCGGTGCGACGGTCTTGAGCAGCGTCGGGGGCGTGCCCTCCGGCGCCTCGATCAGCTCGGCCTCGGATCCGAGGAGCTCGCGGTGCGCGCCCGTCAGGCCGCAGTCGAGCAGCACGATCGGCTCGTCGTGGCCGACGAGGCGCAGCGAGTTGACCAGGCCGACGGCGCCCAGGAAGTAGCGCTCGTCGGCGACGCAGTAGAAGGCCGCGTTCATATCACCACCATCACATGCTGCTCGCGGCGGAGCCGCGCCTCATTCATGGCCATATTCTGTCGCCGGTGCGCGACGAGGCTCGATTTCTCGCGGCGAGCCTGCTGCTTTGGCTCGGCCGCCGTGACGGGCGCGTCGTCAACCGCAACGAGCGCTCCGCCCGCACCTGCTCGCGCGCCCTGGGATCGGCGCTGCGCACGACGGCGCTGCGCCGCGCCCCCGGCGAGGAGCGCCGCTGGGCCGAGCTGATCGAGGAGCGCCGCGCCGAGCTCGCGTCCGACCACGCCGAGACGCAGGCCGTATTCACCGAGAGGCCCGAGCGCGGCGCCCCCCGCTGGACCCGGATCCTGCGCGCGGGCCCGGTCGCCGAGGCCTGCGGCGTGATCAGCATCCCGCCGCTGTGGGGCGTGCTGCTCATGCGCCTAGCGCGCCAGCTTCGGCCGACCGTGGCCGTCGAGCTCGGAACCGGATTCGGGATCTCGGCCGCGTACCTCGCCGCGGGGCTGGAGCTCAACGGCGCGGGCCGCCTGGCGACGTTCGACGGCGCCGACAAGTGGGCCGCGATCGCCGAGGAGGGCACGTCGCGCCTCGGCGTCTCGCGGGCCGAGTTCCGCGTCGGGCCGCTGAGCGAGACGCTCGAAACGGCGCTCTCCGAGCTCGGCCCCGTGGGGCTCGCCTTCATCGACGCCGAGCACACGAAGGAGTCGACGCTGCGGTACTTCACGACGCTGCTCCCCCATCTCTCCCGCGGCGCGGTCCTCGTCTTCGACGACATCGACTTCGACGCGCCAATGTGGGAGGCATGGACCGAGATCCGGGAGCACCCCGCCGTGGCGGTCGCCGTCAGCCTCGGGAAGATGGGGATAGTCAGCGTCGCGCCGCGTGGCGGCGAAGGCGCTCGCGGGCGTTGACCCGCTTGCGCTCCGCGTAGGCGAGCGGGCCGCCTCGCAGGCGCAGCGGGATCTCGTCCTCGGGAACGCGGATCGCGACGTCGTCGGCCGCCAGCAGGCGCCGGAGCAGCTGCGAGTACGGGCCCTCGCGGGTCGGCTCGAGCCAGGGCTTCGCGTTCCAGTGATGCAGGGCGTAGGGCTCGGCGCCGTCGGGGTAGGCGCAGCGCAGGGACCGTTCGTCGGCGACGGTCAACCCCTCGAAGGGCGGGAAGGCGAGCAAGCGCCCCTCGAGCTCGACGACCCGCGCCGGGTCGGCGCGCGCCGCGAGCACGGCGTTGAAGAGGTCCTGGTCGGCGTGGACCCACTCGTATTCGTCGTCGTTGGCGCGCCAGTAGGTCCGCTCCCAGTCGACCGCGCCGCGATGGCGCTCGAGGCGCTCCGCGATCTCGCGCGCAGTCCCGCCGCCCGCCGCGACCAGCGCCGAGCAGAGGTAGGGAAGCCCGGCCGGCCGCTGCCCCGCCTCGCCGTCGAGCAGCTCGCCCCAGGCGGGGCAGAAGCGGTCCATCCCGGTGGCGAACGCGAGCACCTCGCCGGCGGCGGCGCGCCCGATCAGCTCGCCGAGCGGGCGCGTGACGACGATATCGGCGTCGACCAGGACCATCGTCTCGGCGGGACGCCGGAGCGGCGCGATCCCCTTGAGCAGGTTGCCCGGGACGTCGGTGGGCCCCGGGACCAGCTCGGCCTCGGGAGCGAGCAGCTCGCGCTGGGCGTCGGTGAGGCCGCAGTCGAGGACGACGATCCGCTCGTCGTGACCGAGCAGGCGCAGGGAGTTGATCAGCCCGGCCACGCCGAGGAAGAAGCGGGCCTCGGAGACGGTGTAGAACGCCGCCGTCATCCCGCCGCCCTCCTCCGCGCGAGCGGCTCGCGCACGTGCCAGCGAAGGCGCTCGCGGGCGTTGATCGAAATCCGCTGAGCCCACGCGCGGGGGCCGCTGCGCAGCCACGGCGCGATCTTCTCCTCGGGCACGCGGATCGCGACGTCGTCGGAGATCAGCAGCCGCCGGAGAAACCGCGAGTAGACGCCGTGGTGGGTCGGCTCGAGCCAGGGGCGCACGACGTGATGATGGACGAAGAAGGGCTCGGTCCCGTCGGAATACGAGCAGCGAAGCGTGCGCTCGTCGTCGAGGCGCAGGCCGGTGAAGGGCGGCGTCGGCGCGAGGCGCGCCTCGAGTGCGTCGAGCCGGTCGCTCTCGATCCGGGTCGCGAGGATCGCGTTGAGCACGTCCTGGTCGGCGAAGCGAAACGGATATCCCGGCTCGTCTGAGCGCCAGAAGGTGCGCTCGAAGTCGATCACGGACTGGCGCTCCGAGAGCAGGCCCAGAAGCTCGCCGCCGAGCTCGCGGTCGGCGCACATCACCGCCGAGCTCACGTAGGTCCCGCGCCGCGTCTCGCCGAGGCCGAGCAGCTCACCCCAATCGGGGTCGTAGCGGTCCGCCGGGTCGGCGAAGGCGACGAGGCGGCCCTGCGCGGCGCGCTCGACCAGCGGCGAGAGCGAGCGCGTCGCGACGAGGTCGGTGTCGAGCAGCACCATCACGTCGGCGGGGCGCGCGAGCGGGGCGACGGTCTTGAGCAGCCACGGCGGGCGGTCGTCCGGCGTGGCGAGGAGCTCGGCCTCGCCGGCGAGCAGCTCGCGCTGGGGGTCCGTCAGGCCGCAGTCGAGCAGGTGGATCGGCTCCGTGTGGCCGACGAGGCGCAGCGAGTTGATCAGCCCGACCGCGCCGGGGAAGTAGCGCTCGTCGGCGACGCAGTAGAAGGCCGCCGCCGTCACGGCGCGTTCCCCCGCACCCTCCAGCGGATCTGCTCGCGGGCCTTGATCCGCTGGCGCTCGGCATAGGCGAGCGGGCCGCGACGCAGCCAGCGCGGGAGCTGCGCCTCGTCGAGCGCGATCGCGACGTCGGGCGAGGTCAGCACGCGGCGCAGCAGGCGCGAGTAGACGCCGTCGTAGGCGGGCGCCTGCCACGGCTTGGGCGAGAGAGCGTGGTGGACGACGTAGGGCTCGGTCCCGTCCTCGTAGGCGCAGGAAAGCCGGGCGACGTCTACGACGCGCAGGCCCTCGAACGGCGTCTCGGCGCACAGCCGCGGGTCGAGCGCCACGAGCCGATCGGGCTCGACTCGGCTCGCAAGGACCGCGTTGAGAACGTCCTGGTCGGAGTAGAGGAGCGCGTAGTCGTCGGCGTGCTCCTCGAAGTAGGTGCGCTCGAGGTCGACGCGGCCCTGGCGGTCGTCCATCAGCCTCAGGACCCCCTCGCCCGGGTCCCTCGCCATCGCGACGAGCCCCGAGCTGACGTAGGGCTGGCGCCTGACCTCCCCGAGGTCGAGCAGCTCGCCCCATTCGGGGACGTGGCGGTCGGCCTTGTTGCGGAAGGCGACGACGCCGCCCGACGAGGCGCGCTCGATCAGCTCGCCGAGCGGCCTGGTGACGATCATGTCGGCGTCGATCAGCACCATCGTCTCGGCGGGCGAGGCAAGCGGGGCCACGGTCTTGAGCGCGAACGGCTGCCCTCCCGCGGGGGCGTCGATGACCGTCGCCTCGGGCTCGATGAGCTCGCGCCGGCGGGGGCCCAGCCCGCAGTCGAGCACACAGACCGGCTCGTCGTGCCCGGCGAGCCGCAGCGAGTTGATCAACCCGACGGCGCCGATGAAGTAGACCTCGCTCGAGACGCAGTAGAAGGCGGCCGGGGGCGCGGCCGTCATCCGGCCCGCTTCCCCGCGGCCCCGTACCAATGCCGCAGGTCCTCCTCGGAGACCGCGGGGCCGCGTTCGCGCAGCTCGCGCCACACGCGGGTGAGCTCGTCGCGCTCGCGCACGTCGACGGCCCACGTGTCGAGGTCCTCGTCCATGGTCAGATACCCGAGCCTCTCGAGGCGCACGATCGACTCGTCGCGCTGCTCGCGGGGCAGATGGCAGTACTCGAAGACGACGACGCGGGGCCGCAGGCGCTCGAGGTCGACCTGGTGCAGGATCTCGTAATCGTGGCCCTCGGTGTCGATGACGAGCACGTCGAGGCGCTCGATCCCATGGCGGGCGCAGAGCGAGTCGAAGCTCAGCGAAGGCACCTCGATCGTCTCGATTCGCCGCGGGCTCTCGGGGAAGGCCTCGGCGATCGCCTCGACCGCCGCGGGCGAGAGCGAGCCGAACATGTCCGCTCCGTCGATCCGGGGACCGTCCTCCGTCCCGGGCACGAGCACGTGGAAGGGCACGCGCCCGTCGCGGTCGGCGATCGCGGCGTTCTCGAGCGCGACGCCGTCGAGGTCGCCGTAGTTGCGCCGCAGGCGGTCGAAGACCTCGGGGACCGGCTCGACCATGACGCCGCTCCAACCGTGGCGGCGGATGTATGGGGCGAGGTGGTCCTCCCGCTTGCCGTCGTTGGCGCCGATCTCGATGAAGACCGCGCCCGGCTTCGCCTTCGCGAGGGCAGCCAGGAGGATCTGCCCGGCGCGCTCCGGAGCCCGGCCGCGGGCGACGCGGCCGCGCAGCCTCGAGCGCAGCAGGCCGAGGCGGCCGCGCGGAGCCGGCCCGCCCGCGCTCAACGCGCGCTCCCGTTTCGCGACAGCACGCCGTCGGCCAGCCCGGCCGGGATCGAGGCCGCCCCGACGGCGTGGTGGATCGCGTGCAGCCCCACGCCCGCAGCCGCCTGTCCGGCGCCGCGGCGGCGCAGCAGGAGGGCGTAGAACGGGCGGTTGAGCATCACGAGCGCCGCCGCGGCGCCCGCGGCCGCCACCGGGCGGCGCGCGGCGACCGCGGCCAGCCCCGCCACCGACGCCGCGGCGCTGGCACGGTGGCGCCACCCGAGGTTGAGGTCGTCGGGGATCTCGCGGCGCTCCATCAGCAGCCGTACCCAGGGGACGCCGCGACGCGCGAAGTCGGTGCGCACGGTGGCGGCCAGCGTCCAGTCCTTGAGATGGGTGCCCTGGAGGTCAGGGTCGAGCTCGATCCGCGCCCCGGAGGATGTGAGCCGCATCCCGAGCTCGATGTCCTCGACCGACGGCTCGTGGTAGCGGCGCTCGTCGAATCCGCCCGCCTCGAGGAAGACGCGGCGCCGTACCGCGCCAAGCCCGGCCCAGAAGGTCCTGGCGGGCCCCGGCGACTCCTGGTGCACCTGATGGTGAAGCAGGTTGCGAAAGCCGGCCACGGCCCCGGGCGCCTCGGGGGCGTCGTCGTAGGAGCCGAACACGGCATCGAGTCCGGTGTCCTCGAACGCCGCGCGCAGGCGCGCGAAGGCGTCCGCGTGCACGACGACGTCGGAGTCGACGAACGCGACGACGTCGGACTCGACGCGCGCGACGCCGGCGTTGCGTGCCGCGGCCGGGCCCGCCCCGGCGGGGGCGTCGACCACCACGACCTCCTCGGGCGCCCGCTCGGCCGCGCGGATCGCCGCCAGGCATCGCGCGAGCGTCGGCGGCCTGTCGGTCGCCGGGACGACGGCGGCGATCGTGGGGCCGCTCATCTCGCCCCGCGAAACGGCTCGATCGGAAGCGAGAGGAACTCGACCGAGATCGGGTCGTCGGCCGCCGCGTTGTCGAGGTAGAACGTCATCTCGCCGGGGTTCGGAGCCAGGGTAAAGGGAGTCGGATAATCGGCTCGCGCAGGCGCGTGCAGCAGCAGGCCGTCGGCCGCGGTAGCTGGGATGAAGACGTAGAAGCCGTTGTCGTCGAAGCTCACCTGGCGGCCCAGGGCGCGGACGAAAAGGGCGCGCAGTCTCTCGAGCCCCGACACCTCGACGCCGTTGACTCGTGCGACGACCGCGCTGCCGCGCGGCGCGGCCGGAACCGGGATCGGCTCGCCGTAGACGGCCTCCGCGGTTCCGAGCGGCTGCGGCTCGCCGCAGCGGTCCGGTGTGCGCTCGAGCACCTGCCAGGCATCGGTCGTCCGGACCGCGCGGAAGTTGCAGAACATCTCGATCATCGCCAGCGGGGACTCGAACCCCGGCCAGCGCCCGAGCGGGCTCGAGGGAAGACGCAGGATGACCTCGGGCCCCGACTCCGACGAGAGGGCTTCGGCGTTCTCGCGGTCGAGGCGTTCGGTCCACGCCGAGTAGGCCTCGAACACCGGGAGGGGGCGCCAGTCGAGCTCGTACGCCCACGCCGCCGCCGCTTCCGACGGGTGCACGTGCACCGTCCGCCCGTCGAGCGCCGCCAGCGTCCTGTCGTCGAGCCCGTACGAGTCCACGAGCGCCGCGCGATTGCCCGCAACCTGGTCGGCCAGGCGCCCCGGCTGGATCATCGTCCGCAGCGTCGCGGCACCGTGACGCACGTTCTCGATCGGGTCGGCCAACGGGTAGCCGCTGAAGTTGGTGCTCAAGGCCGCCGCCGCTACGCCTGCGATCGCGGCCAGTGATCCGTAGCGCAGCCATTGCGGACGCGGTGGCGACAGCGCGATGCAGGCGCCGAGCAGAATCGAGTAGGAGGTCGCCATGTGGAAGACGTCGTGCGAGACGAGCCCGTCCTTGACGGCGTAGAAGCAGATACCCGCCACCAGCACCAGCACCGCAGCGCGGCGCAGCGGCGGCATGTCGCGGGTCGAGAGCCACCCCAACGCGGCGGCGGCGACCAGTGCGGCGGGAACCAGGTAGTAGTCGTAGTCGCGCTCCTCGAACTCGAGCCGCGCACCGGTCGAGAACCCCGATGCGAGCTCCGACCAGCCGAGCAGGTAGTCGTCGATGTTGGAGACGGTCTGGCCCGCGGCAAGCCAGAGCGCGGACGCGACGGCCAGGAACGTCACCGCAAAGCCGGCGAGGTTTCGCCACCGGTCGCGTCCGAGAGCGAGGATGGTGACGGCGACGAGCCCCGCGACGATGATCCCCACGTTGAGCTTGGCGAGCGCCTCGATCGCGGCGAGCGCACCGCCGCCGTACACGAGCAGCGGCAGCGCGCGGCGCGGCGCGTCGCCTCGCAGCACCGCGACGCACCAGATGAAAACGAGGACGACCACGCCGGCGTCGAGCCGAACGGCGGCCGCGGAAAGGTCGCCTCGAAGAAGCATCGCGGCGACGAGCGCGAGTGCCAGGGCGACGACGAGCGGGAAGCTGCGCCGTGCGGCCCAGACGAGGCTCAGCGACAGGCCGAGATGAATCGCCGCGCCATAGAGGGTCGCCAGACGCGCCGGCCACTCGTAGAACACGTAGTAGGACTTCAGGAATCCCAGCGGGCCGAACGGCCAGATGATCTCGCGGCCGTGGTCGAGCCCTTGCTGCAGAGCCATGTTGAGGCCGGCAAACGACGATGCGTCGAGGCTGGCCGGCTCCGGCGCCACGGCGCCCCCTCCCCAGGTCAGTACGAATACCAGCCCGCCGAGCGCCCAGGTCGAGGACAGGACGGTGCGCAGATGATCCGTTGGCACCGCCATCCGTCGAAACCCTAGCCACCCGGGTTCGCATCTCCGCAGGGGAGGGCGGCGGGCGCTCGGCTCGTATTCTTGGCGCCGATGGCAGCCTGCCCCGCGCTGGACGATGAGGGAATCGAATCGCCCGTCAGCGCCGCGCCGGCGCCCGGCGGCAGTTGTCGATGGTGCGGCCGGGCGTTCACTGCAAGCGCGACCCGTTTGCGCGAAAGGACGCTCTGCGCGCGCTGCGGCGCGGCCACGTCCGATCCGGTCTCGGAAGAGGAACTGGACCGCGCCTACGCGGGCCGGTACCGCCCCGACGAGGGGCGCTTCTCAGGCCCCGGCGACGCGTTGCTGCGCCGCTCGCGCGGCCACCTGGCGAGGCGCCTGGACGAGATCGCGCCCGAGGGTCCGGTGTTGGACGTCGGCTCTGGCGACGGCGCCCTCCTCGACGCGCTCGCGGCACGTGGGCGCAGCGCCATCGGCCTCGAGCGCGTCAGCTCGCGACCCGACGTGCACAGCGGAGAGGTCGCGGAGGTCGAGGGCCCGTGGGCCGCGATCGTCCTCTGGCACACGCTCGAACACCTTGGCGACGCGGGGGCGGCCCTCGACCACCTCTGCTCGACGCTCCTTCCCCAGGGCGTCGTGGTGATCGCGATGCCCAACCCCGACAGCCTCCAGGCGAGGGCTTTCGGCGACCGCTGGCTGGCTCTCGATCTCCCGCGCCACCGCGTGCACGTACCCGCGAGCTCGCTGCTCGCGCGCCTGCGCGACCTCGGGCTTCGAATCGAGCGCGTCAGCCACCTGCGCGGCGGCCAGGCGGTGTTCGGATGGCTGCACGGCCTCGTGGGATCGCTTCCGGGGCACGCGGACCTCTATGACGCCATCCGCCGCCCCGACGCTCGCAGCGCACCGATGTCCGCGGGCGCACGCGCCGGCGCCCTGGCCGCCTCGGTCGCCCTGCTGCCGCTCGCCGCAACCCTGGCGCTCGCCGAGGCCGCGCTGCAACGCGGCGGAAGCATCTACGTAGAGGCACGCCGTGTCTGAGCTCGCCGCCAAGAAGGTCGCGGTGGTCATGCCGGCGCTCAACGCGGCGCAGACCGTCGCCTCGGTCGTCGAGGCGATCCCGCGCGACTGGGTCGACGAGGTGATCGTCGTCGACGACGCCTCGACCGACGAGACGCTGCGCGTTGCGCGCGAGCTCGACGTGACCGTCGTCTGGCACCCCCACAACGTCGGCTATGGCGGCAACCAGAAGACCTGTTACCTGCACGCGCTCCAGGACGAGGCCGAGGTGGTCGTGATGCTTCACCCCGACGGCCAGTACGAGCCATCGCTCATCCCGGAGCTGGTGCGGCCGATCGCGGCCGGGGAGGCGGACATGGTGCTCGGCTCGCGGATGCTCGAGAGTGGAGCAGCGCGCGCCGGGGGCATGCCGCTCTACAAGATCGCGGCCAATCGCTTCCTGACGACGATCGAGAACCGCGTCATGCGAACGCGGCTGACCGACCTGCATACCGGCTACCGCGCCTACTCCCGCGACCTGCTCCTGCGCGTCCCCTTCCTTCGCAACTCGCTCGACTTCTCGTTCGACTCGGAGATGCTGATGCAGGCCTCGCATTTCGGCTTCCGGATCACCGAGGTGCCGGCACGCACGCGCTACTTCCAGGAGGCGTCCTCGATCACGTTCGGCCCCGCAAGCGTCTACGGCGTGAAAACCCTGTGGGCGGCGGCGCGGTTGAGCCTTCACCGCCGCGGGGTGCTGCGATCGCGCAAGTTCGCGAATTAGGAGCGCGCAGGGCGTGACCGTCACGGGGGAGCGCGTCACGACGCCGGCCGGCGGCTTCAACCCCACCTGGCAGCGCCACGTCGCCGCCTACCGCCTCTGCGCCAGGCTCCTGCCGCAGGGCCGCACGCTGGACCTCGGCTGCGGGATCGGCCACTCCTACGAGCTGCTCGCCCCGCGCGAGACGGTGGGCGTCGACATCGACCCCGAGTCGCTCGCCGGCCAGGACCGCGAGACGCATACCGCGGACATGCGCGACCTGCCGTTCGCGGACGCGAGCTTCGACGCGGTCCTCTCGGTCCAGTCGATCGAGCACGTGCCCGACCCCGAACGCGTCCTCGCCGAGGTGCGGCGCGTGCTGACCGAGGGGGGCGGCGCCGTCTTCGTGACCCCGAACCGGCTCACCTTCGGCCGGCCCGACGAGATCATCGACCCCTACCACTACGTCGAGTACTCCCCGCCCGAGCTCGAGCGGCTCTGCGCGGGCCGGTTCGCGGACGTGCGGGTGAAGGGCCTTTTCGGCTCCGAGCGCTATCTCGAGCTCGCCGCCGAGCAGGAGAAAGGCTGGACCGCCTCCTTCGCCGCGACCCGCTGCGGCTGCGGCGACTGGTCCCGCGGGCCCTGCGCAAGCGCCTCTACGACCGCGCTCTGAGCCGCGAGCGCAGCGGCGAGGACCCGCGAGCCGCGGCGATCACGCCCGACGACTTCGAGCTTCGCGACTCGGGGCTGGACGCGGCGCTCGACCTCGTGGCCGTGTGCGCTGGCGGGTCGCGCTAGCCGGCCGGCTGGACGAAGACCCGCGGGATGACGGACTCGACCGGGCGCTCGATGACCGTCGGGCGGTCGGCCGTGAAGACGGCGTAGTCGAAGTCCTCGGTCGATCCATGGCTTTCGAGCTCGAATTCCGCCGGCGGCAGGAACACGGGAGGCGGGTCGTAGTCGACGCCGCCGCAGGTCAGGATCCACCAACAGACCCCGACGCCGTAGTCCTCGGTCGCCCGAGGCGCGACGACGACGAGCTCGTCGGCCTTCAGCTCCGGCTCGGTCGAGATCGTGGTGCCCTCCAGGTAGTGGGTCAGTGGGAGGCTGAAGCTCGACTCGGAGATGATCAGGCGCTCAGTGTCGGACGGCCCGATCTCCGCGGCGAGCTCGGAGTAGCCGGGCCGTTGGGCGTCGGGCGTCATCGCGGTCCAGATCACGAGCCCGGCGCCGATCATGCACAGGCCCACCGCGCTGATCGTCCCCAGGCGCCCGATCGCTGCGGTGCCGAGCGCCGCCGCGAGCGCGACCGCGAACGGCACCCAGAGCTCGAGCAGGTAACGGGTGACGATGTAGTCGTTGCCGGCGAAGGCGTCGATGAGCAGCACGACGAGCGGCGCCAGCACGATGCTCGCGGCGATCGCTATCGCGCGCGCGCTTCGCGGCTCGGCGCGAAAGGCCGCATAGATCGCGATGCCGATCGCGGCGATCGCGACGACCGCCGGGAGCGCCTCCCACGGCGACCAGAACCCGACGAGGAAGTGCTCGGGAAGCTGGATGATGCGCTCCCCGAGGTCGAGGGCGTCGATCCAGCCGGCACCGCCGTAGCGGGAGGCGATGTGGGGCAGCAGCGCCAACCCGACGACCGCGATCGTTCCCATCGCCATCAGGGTGTCCAGGCGCGGCCCGGCGCGGCGCCACAGCAGCCACAGCGCCATCGGGGCGATCAGCAGAGCCGCGTAGTAGTGCGTCGTCAGCGCCAGCCCGGACGCCAGTGCCCAGGCCCACAGCCAGCGCTGGCCCCTCACCTCCTCCAGCGCCTTGGCGAAGCAGAGGAACACCAGCGCCGATGCGAGGACGAGCAGTGAGTAGTTGCGCGCCTCCCCCGAGTACCAGACGAGCAGCGGGTTGGTGGCGGTTAGCCCCGCGGCGATGAGGCCCGCGCGCCGCGTGGCAAGCGCCTTGGCCGCCGCATAGACGAGCGGGATCGTCAGGGTGCCGAAAAGTGCCGTGAGCGAGCGCACTCCCCACTCGCCTGTGCCGAAGACCCGCTCCCATCCGCCCGCCAGGAGGGGGTACAGGGCCGGGTTGGAGTCGACCGAGTTGACCTGCCTGAGGATGTCGACCGGCCCCTGCCCGATCTCCTGGACCGTGACGATCTCATCGAGCCAGAAGTCCTGGATCCCGATGGTGGAGAACCGAAGCAGCGCCCCAACCGCGATTATCCAGAGGAGGGCGTGGCGCGAAAGAAGCTCGATCGCCCTCGACATGGATCGGCGAGTCTAGTCCCGCAGATGACACATCACGTCCTCCTCGCGTTGTCCGTCCTGGCGCTCGGTGCCGCCGGGTCGCGCGCCGCAGCCGTGCTCGGGGCGACGGGGCTCGTCCGCGTCGTCGCGGCGGCACCTCTGGCGGCCACCGCTGCGGGGCTCTGCTCGCTCACGCTCGGGCTCGTCGACCTCGGCGCCGACCCGATCGCGCTCGCTCTCGCCGCGGCCGCGCTGTGGCTCGCGGCCCGGCGCGCGCTTCCCGAGCCCCACCGAAGCCTGTCCGGCGAGCTGGCCGCGGAGTGGCGCCAATCGCCGACGTCCTCCCGCATCCTGCTCGGCGCCTTCACCGGGATCGTCCTCGCGCTCGCCGTATGGCTGCTTCGCAATCCGGCGCTCGTGGGCGACGGGCTCGTCTACCACTCTCCCATCGTCGCGACCTGGGTCAGCGGAGGCGACCCACCGGCGCTCAACGAGGTCGCCCAGGACGCTCCGCTCGAGGCCTATCCCCTCACGGCCGAGCTGCTCGTCACCTGGGCGTCGGGGATCGCGCGCAGCTTCGTCGCGCTGTCGCTCTGGAATCCCGCGATGCTGGCGCTGCTCGTCCTCGCGGGCTGGTCGGGGCTGCGCGCGCTCGGCACGGGCAGGGGCGTCGCGGCGCTGGCGGTCGCCGCGCTGGCGACGAGCCCTCTGCTGGTCTCGCAGCTCAACACGTTCACTACGGACATCTCGGCGCTCGCCTGGCTCGTCTGCTGCGCGGCGCTTTGCGCGGCATCGCTGCGCGCACCGGGACTGTTCGTCTGCGCCGTGCTCGCCGCCGGACTGGCGATCGGGACGAAGACGACCGCCGCGCCGCTCGCCGCCGTCTGCGTCGTCGCCGCCGCAGTCGCGCTGCGCGGCCGCCTCCGACCCCTCGCCGCGCCGCTCACCGCGGCCGTGGTCGCCGCCACGGTGGTTGGAGGGCTGTGGTACGTGCGCAACCTGATCGACCACGGCTCCCCGTTCTGGCCCTTCCTCGCGGCGCCATGGGGCGACGACGTCCCCTATCTGTTCAGCCTCAGCGACGCGCGCCTGCTGTCGGATCCGTCGTCGGCCGACGGGCGCCTCGACGAGTACTGGCGCGCGCTCTACGGCGGGCTCGCGCTCGTCGGCGGCGGGCTGATCGCCTGGCTCCTCGACCGCTCGCGGCGCGTGATCGCCGCCTCGGCCGCGACGGCATTCGCCCTGGTGGTCTGGGCCAACGCGCCGTTCACGGCCTTTCCCCCCGACGCCGTCTTCGACGCGCTCCAGGCGGGGGCCGTGCGCTACCTGCTGCCCGGGATCGCCGCCGGCACCCTGGCTCTGGCGCTCGCGGCGACGGGGACCGGAACCGGCCGCCGGGTCGCGGCCGCGCTTCTGGCGGTCGCGCTCGCGGCGAACCTCGTCGGCGACGCGAAGCTCGGCCTCGTGGGCGATTTCGAGTCGGACGCGGCTCTCGCGGTCGACCCGGTGCTCCCCTCCGTGGCCGTCCCGCTGCTGGGAGCCGCCGCGGGCATCGTGGCCATCTGGGCGCTGGGGTGGGTCGCGTCGCGCCCGCGCCCCGCCTGGCTCGAGTCGGACCGCATCCCGGTCGCGGGCTGGGTCGCCGGCGCGGTCGTGCTCGGAGCGATCCTCGCCGTTCCGGCGTCAGGATACGTCAAGCGCTCGGCGGGGCTCGCCGCGACGCCTCCCGCCGTCGCGTGGCTGACCTTTCAGCCCGGGTTCGCCGCCGGCGACGAGCCGGCGACCATCCAGGGCCGGATGTTCGGAACGCTCGCCGGCGACGAGCTCGAGCGTCCGCTCACCCTGGTTGGCACACCGCCCGACTGCTCAGCCATCACCGAGGCCGCCGACGAGGGCTGGGTGATCCTCCGCACCACCGCGGTCCCGGCCGAGCTGAGCCCCGAAGCGCAGGGCTTCATCGAGCATGCCGAGGGGATCCGCGAGGGCGAGGCGGCCGCGGCGGAGTGCCTGGAGGGCGTCGAGCCGGCCTACGAGGACGGGGCGTTCAAGATCTACGCGCCCGGGCGATCAGGCTGAGCCCCGGCGAGGGCGCAGGCGCTCCTCCACGGGACGCCATGCACCCACCAGCAGCTCGTACGCGGCCAACGACCGGGCGCTGACCCGCGAGCCGGGTCGCAGGTTCTTGAACCACCAGCCGACGACGCCGAGCAGGTTGAACGAGTAGAGGTCGACCATCTCCAGCCCGGCGCCGCGGACGATCGCGCCAAGCCGCTCTCTGTCGTAGCGCCGGAAATGGCCGTAGGTACGGTCCAGCGATCCGTAGAGGCCCGGGTGCGCCGGCACGAGCACCACGAGCCGCCCCTCCGGCGCCAGCGCGGCGGCCATCGCCTCGACCGCCGCAGCGTCGTCGCGAATGTGCTCGAGGACGTTCTGGCAGACCACCAGGTCGAAGCCGCCGTCGCGAAGCGCCGGGGCGTCGGGAAGCTCGTCGCGCGACAACTCCACCCGCGGATCGGCCCCGAAGCGCCGCTCGAGGGCCGCCGCGCCTGTGGGGTCGGGCTCGACGAGGAGCAGGGACTCTGCGCCCGACGCGAGGATCCGCTCGCTGAAGGTGCCGATCCCGGCCCCGATCTCGGCGACCCTTCCCCGCACGTCGGACGCGTACTGGTCGAACATCCAGTCACACAGACGGCGCGCGTGAGCCGTCTCGGCGAGCTCGTACGGAGTCTGCGGTTCGGCGCTCACCGGCGATGGGCCGGCGCCGGCCTCAGTCCCACCGGCATCGCAGGAGCGTCCACATGATCCTCGCCGCGTCGCGCGGCCGCAGCTTCTTGCCCTCCGACTGGGTCCGCGCCATGTAGTCGACGGGCACCTCGTAGATCTTCGCCCCGTCGCGCAGCAGACGCGCCGGGATCTCCGCGTCGATCGCGAACCCGTCCTCGCGCAGCTGCAGCGACCGGAAGCGATCGGTCGGCATCGCCTTGTAGCAGTTGAGGATGTCCGAGATCCAGGCGTTGTAGAGCGCGTTGGCCGCAAGGTCACCCAACGGCCGCCGATCACGTACCAGAACCCGTACGCCGAGTGAGAATGGAAGAACCGGGTCCCCATTGCCGCGTCGGCGCTTCCGTCGCGCAATGGCTGCACCAGCTTCGCGATGTCGGCCGGGTCGTACTCGAGGTCCGCATCGAGGATGACCGAGAGGTCCCGGCGGCCTGTGGCAGCGCCCGTCGTATCGCGTCGCCCTTGCCGCGGTTGCGATCCACGAAGATGAGCTTGACCTCCGCCGGCCACTCGCGTTCGGTCAGCACGCGGCGGGTCGAGTCGAGCGAGCCGTTCTCGACGACCAGAAGCTCGTAGGAGTCGACGCCCAGATCCGCCTCCAGCACCCGTTCGATCGCCCGCTCGATCGTCGCCTCCTCGTTGAAGGCGGGCATCAGGATCGACAGCTCGGGATTCGTTGCGGAGCTCAAGGCGGCGGGCGCGGCCGGTGTGACCGGCAGAGGGCAGTGGAGGCTAGCGACCGTATCCTTCCTTCGCGATGGCCGAGCATCGCTTCATCGCCCCCGTCGTCGGCCCCGACGACCCGCGCCGCTTCACGGACTCGGGGATCGAGATCGACCGCCTCTACGACGCCGACGACGTCGAGCCCGGGCCTGCCCGAGCGCCTCGGCGAGCCCGGCGAGTTTCCCTTCGCGCGCGGGATCCACGAGGGCATGTACCGCGACCGGCTCTGGACGATGCGCCAGTACGCCGGCTTCGCGAGCCCCGAGGACACCAACGAGCGCTACCGCTACCTGATCGAGCACGGCTCGACCGGCCTCTCGATGGCCTTCGACCTGCCGACGCAGCTCGGCCGCGACTCCGACGACCCGCTCTGCCGCGGCGAGGTCGGCCGCACCGGCGTCCCGATCGACACGATCGAGGACATGCGGATCTGCTTCGACCAGATCCCGCTCGACGAGGTCTCGACCTCGATGACGATCAACGCGCCCGCCGCGATCCTGCTGCTGCTCTACGAGCTCGTCGGCGAGGAGCAGGGCGTGGCCGTCGGACCAGCTGCGCGGCACGGTCCAGAACGACGTGCTCAAGGAGTACGTGGCGCGCGGCAACTACATCTACCCGCCCGAGGCGACGATGCGGCTGACGACCGACATCTTCGCCTACTGCCGCGAGAACGTGCCGAAGTGGAACACGATCTCGATCTCCGGCTACCACATGCGCGAGAAGGGCTGCTCGGCGGTCCAGGAGGTCGCCTTCACGCTCTCCAACGCGATCGCCTACGTCGAGGCCGCGATCGAAGGCCGGGCTCGAGGTCGACGAGTTCGGCCCGCGGCTCGCGTTCTTCTTCAACTGCCACAACAACGTCTTCCAGGAGGTCGCGAAGTTCCGCGCCGTGCGCCGGATGTGGGCGAAGATCATGCGCGAGCGCTTCGGCTCGACCGACGAGCGCTCGCAGAAGATCCGCTTCCACACCCAGACCGGCGGCGTGACGCTCCAGGCGCAGCAGCCCGAGGTCAACATCATCCGCGTCGCGCTGCAGGGCTTCGCCGCGGTCGCCGGCGGCACCCAGTCGCTGCACACCAACGGCTTCGACGAGGCGCTCGCGCTGCCGACCGAGCGCTCGGCGCGGATCGCGCTGCGCACCCAGCAGGTGATCGCGCACGAGTCGGGCGCCGCCGACACCGTCGACCCGTTCGCGGGCTCGTACTTCATCGAGACCCTGACCGACGAGATCGAGAAGCGCTCCTGGGAGCTGATCGAGCGCGTCGAGGAGATGGGCGGCTCGGTCGAGGCGCTCGACTTCATCCAGAGCGAGATCGAGCAGTCGGCGCTCTCCTACCACGAGCGCTACGCCGAGGGCCAGGACATCGTCGTCGGCGTCAACAAGTACGTCACCGACACGGTCGACGACGTCGACATCCTCAAGGTCGACCCGGAGGCCGAGGCGCGCCAGCTCGAGCGCCTCGCCGCGTTCAAGGCCAACCGCGACAACGACGCGGTCGAGAAGCGGCTCGACGAGCTGCGCGAGGTCGCCCGCGGCGACGGCAACCTGCTCTACCCGATCAAGGACGCGCTGCGCGACGGCGCCTCGATCGGCGAGGTCTGCAACGCGATGCGCGACGTGTTCGGCGAGTACAAGGGCGGGGCGTTCTTCTAGCGCGGCTCGCCGCGAGCCACGTGGAGCGGCAGGCCTGACGCCCGGGTTACGACAAGTACGCAGGACTCGGGGTGCGAGGGCCGAAGGTGCGCGGGATGGCCCATGCCGAACGAACGCTGATCCAGTCGCCGCCCGAGCTCTGGGAGCTCGTCGACGACGACGAGCTGATGCGGCGCTGGAGCGCCGAGCTGCTCGGCACGCCGGAGGCCGAGATCGAGGTCACGCGCCGCAAGCCCCGAGGAGGCGCTCGAGTGGCGCCCGGCGGGCGACGGCGACGCCGCGATCGAGCTGCTGCTCGCCGAGAAGGGCTTCGGCACCAACGTGACGATCGAGGCGCGAGGCGCGGGCGGCTCCGAGCCCGGCCGCGGCAGCCCTCGAGGAGCTTCTCGATGAGCTCTCCTCGCCGCAGAAGCGGCCGTTCGCCCGCGGCTGAGCTGGGAGCGACGCGATGACGAGCGGCGCCGGACACGCTCCCGGCGAGGCGCAGGACACGCTTCTGCGCGGCGAGCCGCTGCTCGACGGCGCTCGAGCAGCACGTCCCCGGCTCGCGCCGACACGCCGACGCCGTCGCCGCCTACTCGTTCGCGCTCGCGGTCGAGATCGGCCTCGGGCGCAGCGAGTGCGAGCTGATCCGCGAGGCCGCGCGGCTGCACGAGGTCGGAAAGCTCTATCTCCCCCAGTGGCTGCTCGCCGAGCCGCCGGGCCAGCTCTCGGACTCCGAGCGCGCCCAGCTCGCCGCCCAGGAGGAGCTCGGCCACCGCGTCTGCCTCGGCGCCGGGATCTCGGACGAGGTCTGCGCCTGGATCCTGCACGCGCGCGAGCACTTCGACGGCACCGGGCCCGGGCGGCCTCGGCGGCGAGGGAATCCCGCTGCCCTCGCGGATCATCCGCGCGACCTGCTCGTACGAGACGCTGCTGCGCCAGCAGCCCTCCGACGCCGCCGAGGCGCCGCACGAGACGACGATCGCGTGGCTTCGAGCCGCCGGCGGCGCCGAGCTCGACCCGGCGCTCGTCGAGGCGCTGGCGCGGGTCGTCGACCCGCGCATCCGGCGCCTAGCTCGCAGTCGCGACGAGCGGCGCCGCGCGCGGCCTAGAATCCCGCGCCCGTGCGCCAGAGCTTTCCCCAGACCCACGAGGAGAAGCTCGCCTACCTGCGCGAGCTTCGCGACGAGGCCGTCCACTCCGCCTCCGAGGAGGCGGTGGACAAGCAGCACGCCAAGGGCAAGCTGACCGCGCGCGAGCGGATCGAGAAGCTGCTCGACCCGGGCTCGTTCGAGGAGCTCGACACCTTCGTCCGCCACCGCACGTCGGAGTTCGGGATGGACAAGCGCCGGCCCTGGGGCGACGCGGTCGTCACCGGCTACGGGACGATCGACGGCCGCACCGTGTTCGTCTTCAGCCAGGACTTCACGGTCTTCGGCGGCTCGCTCGGCGAGGTGATGGCGGAGAAGATGGTCAAGGTCATGGACCTCGCCGCCAAGGTCGGGGCGCCGGTGATCGGGATCAACGACTCCGGCGGGGCGCGGATCCAGGAGGGCGTCGTCTCGCTCGGCGCCTACGGCGACGTGTTCGTGCGCAACGTCCAGTGCTCCGGCGTCATCCCCCAGCTCAGCCTGATCATGGGGCCGTGCGCGGGCGGCGCCGTCTACTCGCCCGCGATGACGGACTTCATCTTCATGGTCAAGGAGACCTCGCACATGTTCATCACCGGCCCCGAGGTGATCAAGACGGTCACCGGCGAGGAGGTCGAGTTCGAGGAGCTCGGCGGCGCGATGACGCACAACTCGCAAGTCGGGCGTCGCCCACTTCGCCGCCGACGACGAGGAGCAGTGCCTCGAGGACGTCCGCCACCTGATGTCGTTCCTGCCGCTCAACAACCTCGAGCAGCCTCCGCGCGTCCAGCCCTACGACGAGCCCGACCGCATGGAGGAGGCGCTCGACACGATCGTCCCCGACGACCCGTCGAAGCCCTACGACATGCGCGACGTGCTCTCGCTGATCGTCGACGACGGCGAGTTCTTCGAGGTCCAGGAGCACTGGGCCCAGAACATCATCATCGGGTTCTCGCGCCTCGACGGCTTCCCGGTCGGCGTCGTCGGCAACCAGCCGAAGCACCTCGCCGGCGTGCTCGACATCGAGTCGTCGGAGAAGGCGGCGCGCTTCGTGCGCTTCTGCGACGCCTTCAACGTCCCGCTGCTCACCTTCACCGACGTCCCCGGCTTCCTCCCCGGGACCTCGCAGGAGTGGGGCGGGATCATCCGCCACGGCGCCAAGCTGCTCTACGCGTTCACGGAGGCGACGGTCCCCAAGCTCACGGTCGTCACGCGCAAGGCCTACGGCGGCGCCTACGACGTCATGAACTCGAAGCACATGCTGGCCGACTTCAACTTCGCCTGGCCGACGGCCGAGGTCGCGGTCATGGGCCCCGAGGGCGCGGTCAACATCATCTTCCGCCGCGACATCAGCGAGTCGCCGACCCCCGACGAGCGCCGCGAGAAGCTGATCACCGACTACAAGGCGCGCTTCGCCAACCCCTACTCCGCCGCCGAGCGCGGCTACATTGACGACGTGATCGTCCCCCACGAGACGCGCCCGAAGCTGATCCGCGCGCTGCATACGCTGCGCACGAAGCGGGTCGAGCAGCCGAAGCGCAAGCACGGCAACATCCCGCTCTGACGATGCCGCAGCGAATCAACGCCGGACAGCTCATGGTCATGCTCGGGGCGGCCGCGCTGCTGGTCAGCCTCTTCATCGACTGGTACGACCCCGACCTCAACGCGTGGAAGATCTTCGAGATCGCCGACATCGTGCTCGCCGGCCTCGCGATCGTCGCGCTGGCGACCGCGCTGCCGATGCGCCTTCCGGGAGAGGTCGGCGAGACGACCGAGCGCCTCGACCGCAAGCTGCCCTGGATCGGCGTCGCGGCGCTCGTCTTCGTGCTCGTCACGCTGGTCAACACGCCGCCCGCCGCGAGCGAGCTCGACCTCGAGTTCGGCGCCTGGCTGGGGCTGATCGGCGCCGCGCTGATGGCTGCCGGCGGGTTTCTGAGCACCTCGCAGATCTCGATCGTCGTCTCCTCGCGCGAGGCCCGCGACCGCTCGCGGCCGACTCCGGCCGAGCGCGTCGAGCGCGACGGGACGACCGCGACGCGGCCGCTCGAAGACCAGCCGCCGCCTCCGCCGCCCCCGCCCCCCTCGCCCTAGAGCTTCATCTCGCCCGCGTCGAGGCGTCCCTCGCGCCACGCCTCGAGCACGGCCTGGGCGATCGCCAGGTCCTGGATCGCGAGCCCGGTCGAGTCGAAGAGCGTGATCTCGTCGTCCGAGCCGCGGCCCTCGCGCGGCGCCCGTGAGGACGTCGCCGATCTCGGTCACGTCGGCGCGCTCCAGGGCCCCGGCGGCCACCGGGGCGGCCAGCTCGCCGCCCGCCCGAGGCCTGCTCCCACTCGTCGCAGAAGACGCGCAGGCGCTCGAAGGCGGCGGGCTCGACCTCCGACTTGCCGTGGGCGTCGGCGCCGAGGACCGCGAGGTGCTGGCCCTCGCGCAGGTCCGACGCGAGCAGGACGGGCTCGTCGCCGGGTGTGACGGTGACGACGACGTCCTGCGCCGCAGCCTCGTCGCGCGACCCGGCGCTCCAGCCGAGCTCGTCCGCGAGGCCGCTTCGCCGCGGCCACATCGACGTCGGCGCAGACGCCGGGTCCGTAGCCCGCCGCGGCGAGGCAGCGGGCGGCCCACGCCCCGTTGACCCCACAGCCGATGACTCCGACCGACCTCGCGCCCGCCGGGGCGAGCGCCTGAGCGGATATCGCCGCCGACGCGCCCGTGCGCAGCCAGGTCACCGCGCGGCAGTCGATGACCGCCAGCGGCTCGCCGGTCTCGGCGTCGGAGAGCACGACCAGGCCGGCGACGACGGGCAGCCCGCGGTCGGGGTTGCCCGGAAACGACGTGACCCACTTGAGCAGCGCGAGACCGTCGCCGCGCGCAGGCATCGCTCGAAAGTCGCCGTGCGGGGGGCTGTCGAGATAGACCTTCGCCGGCATCTCCCACTCGCCGCGCGCGTGGCGCTCGAACGCCCGCCGCGTGCGCTCGATCGCGTCGGCGGGGCTCACCGCGGCCAGCACCGCGTCGTTGTCGAAGACCGCGACCACGGGGTCAGTCTGACGCGAACGGCGAACGCGCCCCTCGGGCCCTGCCACTAGGCTGGCGCCGTGGCCCGCAACGGACACAAGCGTCAGCGCCGGCCGCGGATCGAGCTGACGACCCCGGCAAGCTCGCCCGAGGAGGCGGCGGCGGTCACCGCGGCCGTGGAGCGCTTCCTCGCCGAGACGGCGACGCCCGCGGCGGCGTCGGGCGAGCCCGAGAGCGCGTGGCTGCGGGCGGCGCTGTGCGAGGGCGTGGAGAAGCCGAGCCCCGGCTGGGGCTGCGGCGACGGCTGGGCCTAGCGTTATCCGATACAACCCCTCCCCTGGCTTCAAGCTAATGAGGAGGAGAGAGTGGCCGTTGTCAAGATCATCGAGCTGGTCGGCAGCTCGAAGCAGTCCACCGACGATGCCGCGAAGCAGGCGCTGGCGCAGGCCTCGAGCTCGCTGCGCAACATCCGCGCGGTCGACATCGTCAGCACGGGCATTCGCGGGGACAACCTCGACGAGTACCGCGCCCACGTCCGCGTCGCGTTCCTGATCGAGGGCACCGACGTCGACTGATCGCTGAGCGCGGCCGTCCCAGCGACGGCCACGATTCGCGGGCGGCGGGCATGCCCCGCCGCCCGTCGCGTTTCGGGCCCCATCCCCCTTCCGGGGGCCCCGAAAGCTAAATGCCCTAAACCCGGTCGGGATTTGTGTATTCTGCTCAGGGCATGGAGCCGACCGGCACATCCGAGGCATCCGCGCTCGACCGCGCCGCCGCCGAGCACAAGCTCGACGTGGACCCCTCCAAGGGCCACGGCGCCAAGGCGAAGCTGGGCTCGCTGGAGAACCCCGAGGTCTACGCGGACGTCCCGGGGGACGTGATCCCGATCCTCGAGCGCGAGTTCGACGACTTCGACACCGAGGCCGCGAGCTTCATGCGCGGCGACCAGACCGAGGAGCAGTTCATCGGCTTCCGCCTCAAGCAGGGCGTCTACGGCCAGCGCCAGCCCGACGTCCAGATGATCCGCTGCAAGCTGCCGCTCGGCGGCGTCACCCCGGACCAGATGGACGCGTTCGCGTCGGTGATCGAGAAGTACGCCCCGCTCGACAAGGGCCACATCACGACGCGCCAGAACATCCAGATCCACCACATCCCCCTCCCCGACGCCGCGAAGGCGATCCGCGAGCTCGGCGACGCGCAGCTCTCCTCGCGCGAGGGCTGCGGCAACACGATCCGCAACGTGACCGGCGACCCGCGCGCCGGCGTCACCGAGGGCGAGCTCTTCGACGTCACCCCCTACGCGGTCGCGTACGTGCGCTACTTCGTCCGCCACCCGGTCACCCAGCTGATGCCGCGCAAGGTCAAGACCGCGTTCACGGCGACCGACGACGACGTCGCGATCACCGGCATCCACGACATCGGCTTCATCCCCAAGGAGCGCGACGGCGTGCGCGGCGCCGAGATCCGGATCGGCGGCGGCACGTCGATCATGCCCCGCATCGCCCCGACGCTCTATGACTTCGTCGAGCTCGACAACGGCGACTACCTCAAGGTCTCCGAGGCCTGCTGGCGGATCTTCGACCGCCAGGAGTGGCTGCGCATGAACCGCGCCCGGGCCCGGATCAAGGTCCTGGTCGACAAGGTCGGGATCGACGCCTTCCGCGAGATGGTCGAAGAGGAGCTCGAGGGCGACTGGACCGAGGAGCGCGACTTCTCGATCGAGCGCCTGCTGCCGACCCACGACGAGGCCGACGACGCCCCGGCGGCGCCCGCCGAGCGCCGGCAGCCCCAACGGCGACCGCTCCGAGTTCGACGCCTTCGTCGAGGCGAGCGTCCGGCCGCAGCGCCAGGAGGGCTTCGTGACGATCGAGGCCAAGGTCACGCGCGGCGACCTCACCCCGGAGCAGTTCCGCGGCCTCGGCCAGATCATGCGCGACTACACGGGCGGCCACGCGCGCACGACCGTGCAGCAGAACTTCGTCCTGCGCTGGGTGCGCGAAGAGTCCGTCTACGACGTCTGGCAGCGCCTCCGCGAGCTCGGCCTCGGCGACGCCGGCGTGCGCCAGATCACCGACGTCGTGAGCTGCCCCGGCACCGACAGCTGCAAGCTCGGGATCACCAGCTCGATGGGCCTCAACGCAGGCCGTCGAGGAGCGCCTCGAGTCGATGAAGGTCACCGACCCGACGACGCGCAAGATCCACGTGAAGATGAGCGGCTGCCCCAACGGCTGCGCGCAGCACCACATCGCGAACATCGGCTTCTACGGCGCCTCGATCAAGGTCGGCGAGCGCACGATCCCCGCCTACATCGCCCACGTCGGCGGCAGCTACGAGAAGGGCGACGTCGTCTATCGGCGCGCGCCTCAAGGCGCGCCTGCCCGCGAAGCGGGTGCCCGACGCCGTCGAGCGCTGGGTGCGCCTGTACGAGGACCGAGCGCGACGACGGCGAGGAGTTCAACGACTTCGCCGAGCGCGTCGGCACCGAGGCGTTCGAGGAGAGCGTCAAGGACCTTTCGATGCCGATCGAGTTCAACATCGAGAACCTCATGCACTTCGTCGACTGGGCCCGCAAGGATCCCTACAAGGTCGAGCGAGGCGAGGGCGAGTGCGCGGTCTAGAGCTCCAGACGCCCGCCGCAAGCACTCAGTCCTCCCAACAGAGCGCGAACGGCGCGCGCGGACATCGAACGGCAACGGCCTGCGCGACCGCAGCCTGTTCGACCCGGCGGTCGTCACCGCCGAGCTCGAGGACCTCTCGGCCGAGGAGGTCATCCGCTGGGCGATCGAGACCTTCCACCCCAGCCTCTACTTCGCGTGCTCGTTTCAGAAGACGAGCTCGGTCGTCATCGACATCGCGCAGAGGATCGACCCCGAGACGCGCTTCTTCTACCTCGACACCGAGGTCCTCTTCGACGAGACGTACAAGACGCGCGACGCGCTCGCGGCGCGCTATGACATCGAGTTCGAGCGCTACGCCGGGATCTCGATCTCAGAGCAGGCGCGCATCTACGGCGACGAGCTGTGGGCGCGCCAGCCCGACGCCTGCTGCGGCATCCGCAAGGTCGAGCCGATGCGCCAGGCGCTCGCCGGCGTCGACTGCTGGGTCTCGGGGATCCGTCGCCAGGACTCGCAGACGCGCGCCGGCGCGGCGAAGTTCGGCTGGGACCGCCGCTTCGGCCTCTGGAAGCTCAACCCGCTCGCCG
Organism: uncultured Thermoleophilia bacterium; assembly: GCA_963838145.1. Taxonomy (GTDB): domain Bacteria; phylum Actinomycetota; class Thermoleophilia; order Solirubrobacterales; family 70-9; genus DASPWW01. The sequence continues at coordinate 858,414 of CAWIPX010000009.1, read as the reverse complement.
ACTGGACCGAGCAGGACGTCTGGCGCTACATCAACGACCACGACGTCCCCTACAACCCGCTGCACGACGCGGGCTACCCGTCGATCGGGTGCACGCACTGCACCCGTCCCCCGGGCGCCGGCGAGTCGCCGCGCTCCGGGCGCTGGGCGACCTCCGAGAAGACGGAATGCGGCCTCAACGGCTGATCGGCGGATGAAACGCCGCTAACCTCTCCGGCCTCTAATCACCAGCTTCACATGCTGGTCGCGGCCGAGCCGCGCCAAACACCGGGCCCGCGGCACCGCTCGGAGCCACTAAGCTCCCCGACTTCGATTTCCCTACAACTTCGATCAAGATCCACTGGAGACGCCTTGCCTGACACCGACACCGCCCTCTCGCTGACCCTCAGCTCGCGCCAGACGGCCGACTTCGAGCTGCTCGCCAACGAGGGCTTCGCGCCGCTCGACGGCTTCATGGGCTCCGACGACTGGCGCGCGGTAGTCGAGGACATGACGCTCGCCGACGGCGACGAGGTCTGGTCGATCCCGGTGACGCTGGCGACCGACCTCGACTGCGCCGAGGGCGACGTCGTCGAGCTGAGCGCCGACAACGGCAAGGCGCTCGGTCGTCTCACCGTGACCGAGATCTTCGAGCGCGACGTCGAGCGCGAGGCCGAGCAGGTCTACCGCACGACCGACGACGAGCATCCCGGCGTCGCCGCGATCCGCGAGGAGGGCACCCGCTGCGTGGCCGGCACGATCGAGGCCGACGCGGCGCCCGACCACGAGGACGCCTTCATGCGCCGCTATCTGACCCCGGCGAGTCGCGCAAGGAGTTCGCCGACCGCGGCTGGCAGCGGATCGTCGCCTTCCAGACGCGCAACCCGATCCACCGCGCGCACGAGTACCTCACCAAGGCCGCGCTCGAGGTCTCCGACGGGCTGTTCCTGCACCCGCTGATCGGCGAGACCAAGAAGGGCGACATCCCCGCCGACGTGCGGATGCGCTGCTACGAGCTGCTGATGGAGAAGTACTACCCCGACGACCGGGTCGTGCTCGGCGTCAATCCCGGCGGCGATGCGCTACGCCGGCCCGCGCGAGGCGATCTTCCACGCGATCGTGCGCCGCAACTACGGGGCCACCCACTTCATCGTCGGCCGCGACCACGCGGGCGTCGGCGACTACTACGGCACCTACGACGCCCAGAAGATCTTCGACGACGTGGACATCGCGAAGCTCGGGATCGAGCCGCTGATGTTCGAGCACACCTTCTGGTGCAACGAGTGCGAGGGCATGGGGTCGGGCAAGACCTGCCCCCACGACGCCGAGTCGCGCCTCTTCCTCTCGGGCACGAAGGTCCGGGAGATGCTCGAGGCCGGCGAGAAGCCGCCGCCCGAGTTCACCCGGGCGGAGGTTGCGGACATCCTGATCGACGCGTACAGAAAGGAAGCGGACTGAGAATGGCTGGCGAGAAGGGCTTCACGCTCTGGTTCACGGGGCTGTCGGGCGCGGGCAAGTCGACGATCACCGGACACGTGGTCGACGAGCTCAAGAGCCGCGGCTCCAAGGTCGAGGTGCTCGACGGCGACATCGTCCGCGAGAACCTCTCGAAGGGCCTCGGCTTCTCGAAGGAGGACCGCGACACCAACATCCGCCGCATCGCCTTCGTCGCCGACCTGCTGTCGCGCAATGACGTCCCGGTGATCACCGCCGCGATCTCGCCCTACGCGGAGATCCGCGACGAGGCTCGCGAGCTGATGAACGGCCGCTTCATCGAGGCCTACGTCAAGGCTTCGGTCGAGGTATGCGAGGAGCGCGACGTCAAGGGCCTCTACGCGAAGGCGCGCAGCGGCGAGATCAAGGAGTTCACCGGCGTCTCCGACCCCTACGAGGCCCCCGAGAACCCCGAGCTGGTGCTCGACACCGAGAGCCAGACCCCCGAGGAGTCGGCGCAGCAGATCATCGCCTACCTCGAAGAGCGCGACCTGATCCCCTCGAAGTAGCTCCGAGCGTCCGCTGAGCGCGGGCCAACATCGGCCGGGTGGGACGTCGCGCGAACAAGTCGTGAGCGGTTCATGTGGCCATAGGCCGATGAATCCCTCACCAACGCGATCTCGAGCGCTCCGAGGGGCTCCCTCCCCAGCCCGCAGTTCGAACCTTCGCTCTACGCCGGGCGGTCCGGGACCCGGGGCTCGCCCAGGTCGTAGGTCTGGTACGCGCCCCAGCGCGGGAAGCTCTTGTGGTTGGGGCCGTGGAAGTCCGACGAGCCAGTCGGGACGAGGCCGAACTCCTCGCAGAGCGCGAGGCAGTGCTCGGTCTCGGCCTTGGTGTGCGGCGGATAGAAGGTCTCGATGCCGTCGAGGCCGACGTCGCGGACGAGGCTCTCGACGAGGTCGCGGACCTGGTCGGGGTCCTTGACGTCCCAGTAGGGATGGGCGACGACGGCGACGCCGCCGGCCTCGTGGATCAGCTTCACGGCCTCCTCGGCGCTCGGCCAGCTGCGCGAGACGAACGCCTTCGCGCCGGGGACGAGGTACTCCTCGAAGAAGGGGCCGAGGTCGGGGCCGGCGCCCGCGGCCTTGGCGATGTGGGGGCGGCCGATCGCGTCGGCGGCGCCGGCCTTGGCGGCGGCCTCCTCGAAGGTCACCTCGACGCCGTGTGAGTTCAGCTTCTCGATGATCTTGCGGGCGCGGTCGATGCGCTCCTGCTGGGCGCGGTCGCATGCGGGGGCGATCGCGTCGAGGTCGACCCAGTAGCCGCAGATGTGGAGGTCCTCGGAGTACTTGTGCACGCACGACATCTCGACCGCGGGCACGCACTCGATCCCCGCCTCGTCGGCGGCGGCCATCGCGTCGCGCACGCCGGCGATGCCGTCGTGGTCGGTGAGCGCCATCGTCGTCACGCCCGCCGCGGCGGCGGAGCGCGCGACGTCGGCGGGCTCGAGCTCGCCGTCGGAGACGGTCGAGTGGGACTGGAGGTCGATCAGCGCTGCCACGAAGCGCGGCATTGTGGCAGAGCGCGCCCGTCCTAACCGCGTTGACAAGCCGTTCACCGTCGCCGTCGGGCCAAGCTCGTATGTTTCTTGACCCGACTTGCGACAATGGTCTGAATGAGAATCAGTGCCAAAGCCGACTACGCCGTCCGCGCCACGCTCGAGCTGGCCGCTGCCGAGGACGGCGAGCCGGTCAAGGGCGAGAAGCTCGCCGAGGCGCAGGACATCCCGCTGCAGTTCCTCGAGCACATCCTGCTCGAGCTCAAGCACGCGCGGCTCGTGCGCGCCAAGCGCGGCGCGCGCGGCGGCTACTGGCTCGCGCGCCCGCCCGACGACATCACGCTCGCCGACGTGATCCGCGCCGTCGAGGGCCCGCTGGCGAACATCCAGGACGACGCGCCCGAGCAGACCAGCTATCCCGGCCACGCCGAGCACCTGCGCGAGGTCTGGGTCGCGGTGCGCGCCAACCTGCGCGCCGTGCTCGAGCAGGTCACGCTCGCCGACCTGACGGAGGGCGAGCTGCCGGAGCCGATCCGCGAGCTGACCGACCACCCGGACGCCTGGGTAACTCGGTAAATCCCCGCCGCCTCCTCGCTTCGCGTCCGGGGGCGGCGGCTGCGACGCAGTAGTCCCGGCCACACCCTGATCGCTTACTGACTCGCTACCATCGCGCGTCGCGCGGGGCTTCTGACCAACTCGGTCAGCAAAGATCGAAAACGCCTCGCGCCCTTCTTCATGGATCCGGCGATCATCTTCTTCGGGCTCGGCATCGGGATCCTGGTCGGCATGACCGGGATGGGCGGCGCATCCCTGATGACCCCGATGCTGATCCTCGTCTTCGGGATCTCGCCCGTCACCGCGATCGGGACCGACATCTTCTACGCCGCGGTCACGAAGACCGTCGGCGGCTACCAGCACCTCAAGCTCAAGACCGTGCACCGCGGGCTGGCATTCTGGCTCGCCTGCGGCAGCGTGCCCTCGGCGCTCGCCGGCGTCTACGTGATCGAGCTGCTGCAGCGCAGCTACGGAGAGGACCTCGACAAGCTCGTGCTCGGGATGCTCGGCGGCGCGCTGCTCGTCGTCGGCTTCGCGACCCTGCTGCGCTCGATCTTCCTCAAGAGCGTGATCGCCGAGCGCTCGGCGATGCACCTCTACACGCGCCACATCGTCGCCGCGGTGATCACGGGCGTCGTGACCGGGTTCGTGATCGGGCTGACGTCGGCGGGCAGCGGCACGCTGATCGCGATCGCGCTGATCTCGATCTTCCGCCTCGTCCCGCAGCGCGTCGTCGGGACCGACATCTTCCACGCCGCAGTCCTGCTGTGGGCCGCGGGAATCGCGCACTGGATCGGCGGCAACGTCGACTTCGTGCTCGCCGGCAACATCCTCATCGGCTCGATCCCGGGCGTCCTGATCGGCGGAGCGCTCTCGGTCAAGGCCAAGACAGGCGTGCTGCGTGGGGCCCTCGCCGTCGTCCTGATCGCCTCGGGGACGACGCTCGTCGTCAAGGAGGGCGAGCCGAGCGTGGTGATCCCCGCGATCGCCGTCGCTTCGCTGATGGTCGGCGCGCTCTTCGCCGCCCAGGCGATCACGCAGGGCCGTGCCAAGCGCGCGGGCGCGGCCGCCGCCGCACCGTAGCCGCGTGACAACTCTCGCTCGATTGCCGGAGTAGGCTCCCGGGCGATGGACTTCGAGCTCAGCCCCCAGGTGTCGGAGCTGCGCGACCGCGTGCGGGCGTTCATGGACGAGCACGTCTATCCCGTCGAGGCGGAGGCGCTGCAGGCGCTCGACGACGAGGTCGGCCCCGGCGTCGCCTACCCGCGGATCCTGGTCGAGATCCGTGAGCGGGCGCGAGACGAGGGCCTCTGGAACCTCTTCATGCCCGACGAGCGCTACGGCGCGGGGCTGACGAACTGGGAGTACGGCGTGCTCTGCGAGGAGATGGGGCGCAGCCCGGCGATCGCGCCGATGGCCTTCAACTGCTCGGCGCCCGACACCGGCAACATGGAGATCCTCGCCGACCACGGCACCGACGAGCAGCGCGCCGAATGGCTCGACCCGCTGCTCGACGGCGAGATCCGCAGCTGCTTCTCGATGACCGAGCCGGAGGTCTCGGGCTCGGACCCGACGACGCTTCGCACCCAGGCCGTGCTCGAGGACGGCGAGTGGGTCATCAACGGGCACAAGTGGTTCACGTCGGGAGCGGTGGGCGCGTCGGTCGCGATCCTGATGTGCGTCACCGAGCCCGAGGCGCACCCGTACGCCCGCGCCAGCATGATCCTCGTCCCCACCGACGCGCCGGGCTTCAACCTGATCCGGCCGGTGCCCGTGATGGGCCATGACGGCGGGCCGGGCCACTGCGAGATCCGCTACGAGGACTGCCGCGTGCCGGAGGCCAACCTGCTCGGCGACCGCGGCGCCGGCTTCGTGATCGCCCAGGACCGCCTCGGCCCCGGGCGCATCCACCACTGCATGCGCGCGATCGGGACCTGCGAGCGGGCGATCGAGATGATGTGCCGGCGCGCCAACGAGCGCGAGTCCTTCGGCAGCAAGCTCGCCGAGAAGCAGTTCGTCCAGGACTTCATCGCCAAGTCGCGGATGGAGACCGATCAGGCGCGCCTTCTGACGCTCAACGCGGCCTGGAAGATGGACACGGAGGGCAAGCGCGCGGCGCGGCAGTCGATCTCGATGATCAAGGTCGTCGCCGCGAACGTCGTCATGGACGTGCTCGACCGCGCGATCCAGGTCCACGGCGCGCTCGGGATGTCCGACGACACCCCGCTCGCGGGCATGTGGCGCTTCTCGCGGATGCTCAAGGTCGCCGACGGGCCCGACGAGGTCCACAAGATGGTGATCGCCCGCCGCGAGCTCAACCACTGGGCCAAGCGCGCCGAGGCCGAGGGCGGCGACGGGCTCCGGGACGGCGCCGGCCGCCGCGCGGACGGCGACCCCGCCGCGCAGCCCGCCAAGGCCTGACGGTCTGAGATCCTCGTCTCGTGCTCAGCGACCGCGCCTCCACGCGCCTCTCGATGGCGCTTCCCGACGGGCCCTGCGCATCGTGGGAAAGCTCAACGTCCCGCTCTACCGCCTGACCCGGGGACGCATGTTCGGGCGCGTCGGTAACTCGCCCGTCGTGCTGGTGACGACGACCGGGCGCAAGTCGGGCCAGCAGCGCACGGCGCCGGTCATCTTCATGCGCGACGGCGACTCGCTCGTCGTGATCGGGTCCAATGCCGGCAACGCTCGACCGCCGGCATGGGCGCTCAACCTCGTCGCGAACCCCGGCGCCGAGGTTCAGGTCGGCGGCAACAGCTGGCCGGTGACCGCTCGCGTCGCCGAGGGCGACGAGCGCGCCGACCTGTGGAGGAGGTTCAACGCCGAGTACAGCGGCTTCGACGACTACAGGGCCGCGACGGCGCGCAAGATCAGGGTCTTCGTGCTCGAGCCCCGCTAGCGCCGGGGGCCCGGCCGGGCGTATCATCGGGTCATGAGCTCGCAGCAGCCCCCGCCCGGCGAGGGGCCGGCAATCGAGCTCGAGGGAGTGGTCCAGAAGTTCGGCTCCGACCGCGTCCTCGACGACGTCGACCTCGCGGTCCCAGCGGGCGCGATCACGGTCCTGATGGGGCCCTCGGGCGCCGGCAAAACGGTGACGATCAAGCACATCCTCGGCCTGCTCAAGCCGACGAAGGGCAGGTCCGGGTCGAGGGCCGCAACCTCGCGACCCTCGACGAGGAGGAGCTCAACCGGCTGCGGCGCGGGATGGGAGTCGTGCTCCAGGGCGCGCTGCCGTTCACCTGTGGGCTGTTCTACTCGCTGAGCGTGTTCGAGAACGTCGCCTTCCCGCTGCGCCAGCGCACACGGCTGTCGGAGGAGGAGATCCAGGCGGTCACCCTGAACAACCTCGGCCTGGTCGGCCTGCGCGACCGCGCCGGCGCGATGCCCGAGCAGCTCTCCGCCGGGATGACCAAGCGCGTTGCGCTCGCGCGGGCCCTGGCGCTCGAGCCCCGGATCATGATCGTCGACGACTTCGACAGCGGGCTCGACGGCGTCCGGCTCGCGCTGCTGGTGGAGCTGCTCGCCGACGCCCAGCGCGAGAACGAATCGACCCTGCTCGTCACGACGCACGACATGGCCGCGGCGCGCAGGCTCGCCGACCACGCGGCGATCATCCACGAGGGCCGCATCGTCGCCCAGGACGACGCCGACGCGATCTTCGAGTCCGAGGACCCCCTCGTTCACCAGCTCGTCAGCGGCGGTCTGACGGGCCCGATCGAGCTGGGCGCGCGCTAGACGACCGCGACCCGGGCGATCGTGGTCAGCGACTGGTAGTAGACGTCGCGGCCGAAGCCGGGAGCCGGGAACAGGAACCCCTGCGACGGGGAGGGGACGGCGACGCGGGCCTTCTCCTCGCCGCGTGTCGAGGTCGAGCACGACCAGCTCGTCGTGGCCGAGCGCCAGCGAGGGCCCGCGTCGCCGCCGCGACGCGCGGCGAGGAGCGGCCCCACGGCGGCCAGCAGCCGCCGCGGGCAGAGGCGGCGGCGCAGCGCCGCGACGTCGCGCCAGTCGCCGACGACCAGCTCGCGCGTGTCGGGATAGACGATCAGGTGGCCCGGCGTGGGCGAGGCTCGTCGCGCCGCCAGAGCGGCTCGAGCTCGTCGCCCTCGCAGGCGCCAGGCGCGGACGACGGCGTTGCCGGCGTCGTAGGCGACGACGATCTCGCCGCTCGGGATCCCAGGCCGGCGGGTTCGACTCGGTCCCGTAGGGCAGCCCGCTGATCTCGACCGAGCGCGCCTCGCCGTCGTCGAGGCGCGCCCACCACAGCCGCACCGGGCTCGGCTTGCTCGCCGCTGCCGAGCATCGTCCGGTCGGTGCGGTTGCGCCCGTTGTCCATCCAGAAGACGTGCTCGTCGGTGATCACCGGGTCCCAGCCGTAGCTGCGGTCCGGCGCCGGCCCGTAGCGCGGGCGCCAGCGCTCGTCGATCACGATCCGGCCGGCGTCGCGGTCGAGGCGCAGGCGGAACACGGTGGTGGTGCCGACCGCGATCACGCTCTCGCCGTCGCTGGCGAGCCGCGCGATCGAGGGCTCGGGCAGCCGCAGCGGCGGCGCCGACCGGCAAGCAGCGTCTCGGGGTCGAGGACCGAGACCGTCGAGGGCTCGCGCCCCGCCGGCGCGTCGCAGTCCTTGGTCACCAGCTCGCCGCCGTCGAGGACGACGAACGAGTTGTGCGGCCGCGGCACCGGCAGCCGGTGCGAGGCGAGCACGTCGAGGCCGGGGCTGAGCCGGTGCGCCCAGCGGCCGAAGACCATGTGCAGGTCGCCGTTGGCGTGCGCGGCGATCCCGCCGGGCCACCAGGCGCCGCCGGGGAGGCGCGGCGTCGACGCGGTGACCGCGAGCGTGTCCGGGTCGAGCCGCTCGACCCAGCCCTCGACCGGCGTCGACTGCCGCCCCGCGCAGCGGCATGTCGTGGCGCAGCGCGTAGAGCTCGCCCGGCTCGCGGCGCACCAGCACGTCGGTCGCGAAGGCGTCGTGCACCGCGGCGACCTCGAGCCGCTCGCCGGGCCGGATCCCGAGCCCGGCTGTCCGTCGGGCACGCCCCAGCGGCGCGGCCCGCCGTCCTCGCACGTCCAGGGCCGCGGCCAGTACGCGCCCGTCAGCGGCGACGCGATCAGGCGAGCAGCCGGGTCGTCGCCGGCTCGCAGCGGATCGAGCGCGGCGCGCTCGAGGCCCGCGGCGCGATCGGCGCGGGCCGCGAGCACGCCTCGGATGGTCGCCAGCTCGATGAAGGCCGCGGCGGCTCGGGTACCAGACGGCGATGACCTCGTCGTAGATGTCGCTGTCGTCGCCGATCACGGTCTCGTTCGCGTCGGCGTGCCAGAGGATCCGGCCGCCGACCTTCTCGAGCACCCTCAGCGCGACCTCGCCGTAGCGGCCGTAGGCCTCGCGGTCCCGGTAGCGGTTGAGGTTGAGCATCACGACGGGGCCGTCGTCGGGACCGCCCGCGCGAGCGGCGATCTCGCTCGAGCTGCTTCTCGTCGGGCTCAACCGGCATCGCTTCACCTCGCTTCGGGTCAGCGAGATCCAGATCTCGCTCAGGGTCTCCACCGCGGTCTCGACCGAGACGCGCGGCTCGCGGCCGAACGCGTCGAGCAGGTAGCTCTCGGCGAGCAGGTTGAGGGCGCGAGCCGTCTCGTGCATCGGCGAACGGCCTGCCGGTCCGGGTCTCGACCTGCGCAGCGTCTCGGCGATCAGCTCGTCGAAGCGCTGCGGAGCGCCGCCTGCAGCGCCGCGCGGGACTCGTCCGCGGCAGCGGCCTCGGCGACCGCGCGCAGCATCGGCCCGTGGCGCTCGTAGACGCGCGCCGGCAGCTCGACCGCCTCGCGGACCGCGTCGGGCCCGTAGTCGACCGGCTCCGGCGAGCGCGGCCTGCGCCGCATAGAGCTCCTCGATCGCCTCCCGGCCGGCGCTGCGCAGCAGCTCGCCGAGGTCGTCGAAGTGGCGATAGAAGAGCGTTCGCCCGATCCCCGCGCGCTCCATGATCTCGCCGACGCTCAGCTCGGCGTAGGAGCGCTCGCGAACCAGGTCCGCCGCCGCCTCGACGATCCGCCGCCGGTTCTGCCTCGCGGGCCTCGGCGGCGGTGGTCTCGGCTTTGTGATCGGATGGCGGAGGTCGTCCCCGGGCTGTGACACAGTGTGACACATTGTGTTACGTTCCGTCGGGCGCATGACGAGGTCGCGGTGAGCAGGATGGGAGCGACGAACTCGCAGCGACGGGGAATGGGGTGCGTGGTCGCGCTGGTGGCGCTCGCGCTTGTCCTGCCGGCCGCGGCGCCACCGCGCGGCCCACCGGCGGCGGACCGCGACGGGCGCCCGAACATCCTCGTCGTGATGACCGACGACATGGCGGCCGACGGACCTCGCGTTGATGCCCAACGTCCAGCGCCTGCTCGCCAAGCAGGGCACGACCTTCGACAACGCGATCACCTCGTTCCCGCTCTGCTGCCCGTCGCGGGCGACCTTCATCACCGGCCAGTACGCCCACAACCACGGCGTCGTCGGCAACTTCCACCCCTACGGCTGGTACGGGATGGAGGACCGCGCCAACACCCTGCCCGCTGGCTTCAGGACGCCGGCTACGCACCGCCCTGATCGGCAAGTGGCTGAACGGCTACGGCGCGATGGACGCCCACGGCGAGGTCCCGGCCGGCTTCGACATCTGGCGCGGGCTGCTCGACGTCTCGGCCTACGACTACTACAACTTCGTCATGAACCACGACGGCCAGCTGCGGAGCCTGGGGGACCCCGAGTTCGCGCGCAACCTCGTCGAGTTCGCGCAGATCCAGGTGACGACCGAGCCGCGACCGGTCGCCTCGATCTTCGCCAAGCTGGAGGAGCTCTTCGGCCCGCCGCCCTACAGTACTGGGGCGCCGAGAACCCCGAGGACTACTCGCCCGACGTCACGGGCAAGATGACCGAGAAGCTGGTCGCGAGCGGAGGAAGGCAAGCCCTTCTTCATCTGGTGGTCGGTCGCCGCGCCGCACCGCGAGGACGTCGCCACGACCCTGATGGGCCGGCCGGGCCCCGACCCGCGGCCGCCGGCGCGCTACGCCGACGACGTCACCGGCCTCAGCTGCCGCAGCCCCCGAGCTTCAACGAGGCCGACATCTCAGCGACAAGCCCCACCCGTGAGACGCGGCGGCGCCGATGACCCAGGCCAGATCGACCAGCTCCAGCTCGACTACCAGGGCCGAGCGGGCTCGCTGCTTGGCCGTCGACGAGCACGTCGGCGACCTGGTCAAGACCCTGAAGCGCACCGACCAGCTCAAGAACACCGTGATCATGTTCGTCTCCGACAACGGCTGGCTCCAGGGCGAGCACCGGGTCACCGGCGACAAGTTCCTCCCCTACGAGGAGTCGCTGCGGGTGCCGCTGATCCTCCGCGGCCCGGGCGTCAAGAAGAACACCGACCGTCGAGGGCCAGGTCTCCAACGTCGACTTCGCTCCACCCTGCTCGACTTCGCCAACGCGCAGGCGGGCCGACGATGGACGGCCTGTCGCTGCTGCCGACGCTGCGCAAGCCGGGGAAGCGCCCCGACCGGGTGCTGGAGATCGAGGCGCTCGCGCCGCTCTTCCCGGGCGGCAACATCCCGGTCAACGCCTGGGACCGGCCCTACAGGGGCGTTCGCACCGACCAGTACACCTACGTCGTCTGGACCCAGACCGGCGAGACGAGCTCTACGACCGGGCAGCCGACCCCTACCAGCTCGACAACGTCTCCGGCGACCCCGCCTACGCGGCGATCGAGGCCGACCTCGCGGCGAAGCTGGCGCAGTTCCAGAACTGCGTCGGCCAGGCGTGCAAAGTCGCGCCCTGAGGCTCGCCGCCGCCGGCCGCTGCGCCGCGCTGGCGTCCGGCTCGCGGGCGGGGAGCCGCCTCCACCGCGGCGGCAGCCGGTGCCACGCAGCCCAACGTCCTCGTCGTGATGACCGACGACGAGCCCTACGGCGACGCGCGCTACATGCCGAACTTCCGGCGGCTCGCGCGGCGGGGCACGACGTTCACGAACGCCTTCGTCTCGTTTCCGATCTGCTGCCCCGCGCGCGCGACGTTCCTCACCGGCCAGTACGCGCACAACCATGGCGTCAAGTCGAACTTCGGCACAACGGCGGCGGCTTCGAGAACTTCGCCGACCAGGAGAAACGCTCCCCGTGTGGCTTCAGCGCGCCGGCTACGACACCGCGTTCGTCGGCAAGTACCTCAACGAGTACGGCGCCCCGACCCCGAGCTGGTCCCACCCGGCTGGGACGACTGGCACGGCCTCGTCGACTACTCGACCTACAACTACTTCAACTGGGCGATCAACGACAACGGCGAGGTGCACTACCACGGCGACCGCGAGTACGCCGAGGCGCTGATCGAGCTCGCGGCACCGGCGTCGAGCAGGACCTCGACAGCCCTGCCGAGGGGCTCGCGATGGCGCTCGGATCTTCCAGCCGATCGAGTACTCCGGCGCCGGGACCAGCGCGACTACCAGACGACGTCACGGGCCGGATCGCGGACGACGCGCGAGGGCTCGCGCCGACGACGGCCCTTCTTCCTCTACTACTCGCCGATCGCATCCCACAGCGAGGGCGACTTCGAGGGGATCGGCGGGGTCCGGAGCGGTCGCCCGGAGCCCGACCCGCGACCGCCAGAGCGATACGCGGAGGCCTTCGACGATGTCGCGCTGCCCAAGGACCCCTCGTTCAACGAGGCGGACGTCTCCGATAAGCCCGAGACCGTGAGCGGGCGCGACCGCTCGACAAGGAGACGATCGAGGACCTGACCGAGAACAACCGGGGCCGGCTCGGCGCCCTCTCGCCGCCGACGACGCGCTCGGGCGCATGCTCGCGACCCTGCGCCGCGCCGGCGAGCTCGACGACACGCTGATCATCTACACCACCGACCAGGGCTTCTGCAGGGCCAGCACCGGATCGCGTTCGACAAGTACATCCCCTACGAGCCCTCGATCCACGTGCCGCTGGTGGTGACGGGACCGGGCGTGCCGCGGGGCGAGCTCGTCGACGACCCCGTCTACGCCCATGACCTGACGACGACCATCCTCGATGCGGCGGGCGCGAGGCCGGGCGCGAGGAGGACGGCGTCTCGGTGCTGCCGCGGCTGCACGGCGAGGCGCTGCCCGACCGCGCGTGCTGCTCGAGGCGCTCGCGCCCGAGCTGGAGTTCGAGATCGGCAACGAGGTCTTCGACGCGCACGTGCCGTACTACGGGGTGCGCACGAGGGCTGGAAGTACATCGACTGGAGCTTCGGCGACGAGGAGCTCTACGACCTGCGGGACGATCCCTACGAGCTCGAGAACCTCGCCGGCGACCCGGCATCGCGGAGGTCCAGGCACGACTCGCCGCCCTCGCCGACGCCCTCCGCGCATGCATCGGGCATGGCTGCCTGGGCCTCGAGGACGTCGGCGGCGCGGGCGACATGGTCCTCGCCCCCGCCGGCCACCCCGAGCCCGGGGAGGGCGTCCGGGTTCGTGATCCTCGCGGCGCTCGGGATCGCGGCCGTGGCCGGAAGCATCTCGCTGACGCGGAGGCTGCGGAGCGCATGATCGAGGGGATCACGCTGTCCTTCGCGCTCGGCCTCTTCGTCGTCGTCTCCCCGAGCGCGATCGGCTTCGCCGCCGCGCTCGTGAAGCAGACGGTCACGCGTCGGGACGACTGGGCGGCGGCTTCGCACCGCCGTCGTGATGGCCGTCTGCTTCGCCGCCGTCTTCGCGATCGCCGGGCTCGCCGGTCGGCCGCCCTCGAGTTGGCCTTTGACGCGTCCCCTGGATCGCCGCGGCCGCCGGCGTCGCGCTGGCGGCGGCGGGCAGTCGCGCCGTGGCGGGCGGGGCGGGGCCCCCCGAGCCGGCGTCCGGCGCCTGCGGCCCCGTCTTCGCGATCGCGGCCCTGCCCTCGATCCTGACCGTCTTCGCCTCGATCGTGGACCAGGGCTTCGAGGCGTAGGGCGCCGGCGCGGCGGTCGGCGCCACGGTCGCGTTCGGCGCCGGCTGCGCGGCCGGGCTGACGCTCCTGGCGCTCGCGGGCGCCGCCCTGGCGCGCGAGGCGGACGGCCGGGACCGGTGGTCCGTCGCGCGGCGGGCGCACTCGTCGGGCTCGCCGGCGCCTGGATCGTCCTCTACTGGCTCCCGGCGCTTTCGGCGGACGGATAGAGCGCGGCGGAGCCCTGGAGGGCGCCGCCAACGACGTCTCGAACGCGCTCACCCCGCTGGCGGCGCGCTATGAGATCGTCTTCGCCCTGGTCCTGCTCGCGATCTCGGTCCTGGCGCTCGCCGCGCTGTTCTTTTTTTTTTTTTTTTTTTTTTTTTTTTTTTTTTTTTTTTTTTTTTTTTTTTTTTTTTTTTTTTTTTTTTTTTTTTTTTTTTTTTTTTTTTTTTTTTTTTTTTTTTTTTTTTTTTTTTTTTTTTTTTTTTTTTTTTTTTTTTTTTTTTTTTTTTTTTTTTTTTTTTTTTTTTTTTTTTTTTTTTTTTTTCGGCGGCGCGGCCGCGGTCACCGCGCCGGGCCGAGCGCCTGACCTAGTCGCTCCACCAGCCCATCTCCTGGGCGGCGACATCGGCCTGCACTTCGGCCTCTTTCGGCGCGCCGAAGGCGAGCAGCTCGAGGCCCTCGTCGCCGGCTTCGAGGCCCCGCATGACATCGGGGGCGATGCGGACGGCGTCGAGCCTCGAGACTCGACGACCTCGTCGTCGAGCTTGATTCGCCCGCCACCGCCGATCACGACGTAGAGCTCCTCCTGCTCCTTGTGGCTGTGCCCGAACGGGATCCTCTGCCCGGGCTTCACCGCCTGGAAGCTGACCCCCGACTTCTCGAGCTCGAGGTCGCCGGCGGGAAGTGCCCCTCCAGGACGTCGCCCATGCCGTGCTTGGCGGCGAGTCCTCCACGTCGCCGCGCAGGTTCACGCGTGTGTACGAATCGCTCATCCGAGCCTCCTCTCCGCCTCGTCGGCGCCCTCGGCGAGGCGCACGACGATCTTGGCGAACTCTTCGAATCCGTCGTCCGGTTCTCCATACTGCCCCGCCGCGTAACGGGCGTAAACGCCCTCGAGGATGATCGCCAGCTTCCAGTATCCGAGCGCGACGTAGAAGTCGAGCTGCGAGAGGTCGCGGCCCGAGCGCTCGGCGTAGCGGTCCCTGATCTCGTCGCGGCCCGGAAAGCCCGCGGCGACGGTCGGCGGGTCGAAGAGCGGGATCAGCTCGTCGCCCTCCTCGGACCAGTAGACCATCAGCAGCCCGACGTCGGCGAGCGGGTCGCCGAGCGTGCACAGCTCCCAGTCGACGACCGCGGCGACCTCCCCCGAAGCGGCGAGGATCATGTTGTCAAGGCGGTAGTCGCCGTGGACGATCGTCGCCGGGCCCTGGTCGGGGATCCGCTCCTCGAGGCGGCGGTGGACGTCGTCGACCACCTCCAGCTCGCGCGTCTTCGACTTCTCCCACTGGCCGTGCCAGCGTTTGAGCTGGCGCTTGACGTAGTCCTCCTTGCGGCCCAGCTCGCCGAGCCCGACGGCGTCGGGGTCGACGGCGTGGATCGCGACGAGCGTGTCGGCGACGCGCTCGCCGATCGCGTGGCGCTCGTCGGCGTCGAAGTGCTCCTCGGCCTCGGCGCGCGAGCGCAGCACCGGGCCCTCGACGAACTCCATGACGTAGAAGGGAGCGCCGTTGACGTCGTCGTCGTCGCACATCCCCGCGACCGGCGGTACCGGGACGTCGGTATCGGCGAGCGCGGCGATGACGCGGTGCTCGCGGCCCATGTCGTGGGCCGAGCCGAGGCGCTTGCCGAGCGGCGGGCGGCGCAGCGCCCACGAGCCGGCGGCGGCGTCGCGCACCGAGTAGGTCAGGTTCGAGCGCCCGCCCGAGATCCGCTTGAAGGAGAGCGGCGGCTCGGCCGCCGGGACGTTGGCGGCGAACCAGCGCTCGACTCCGTCCTGGTCTATTCCCTCGGGGGCCGCGCCCATCGAGCGGGCAGCATATGCGCCCCGCGACCGGCGCCGGACGAGTCGGGCGAGACTAGAATCCCGCGACCTGTGGGAGGGACCGTGCGCATCAGCCTGGGGGCCGCCACGCTCGCGATGGCGATGCTCACGGCCGCGTTCGCCGGGCGGGCCGCCTCCCAGGACCCCGAGCCCGAGGGGTCCTCGGCCCTCGTCGCCGCGACCAGCGACCACGCCGAGCTGATCAAGACGATCCCCGTCGCGGGCGGCCCCGGGGCGGCGCCGCGCGTCGTGATGTCGATGGGCCCCGGCCAGCTCCCCGACCTCCAGCAGGGCGACCGCCTGCGCGCCAGCGCCGAGGTCCAGATCACGGCCGACTGCACCTTCCGGCGCCCGCGCTGCGCCGGTCCGCCGTACAGGTACAGCCCCCGGCTTCGCGGCAGGCTGATCCTCGCCGACGGCCAGCAGGTCACCGGGGGCGCCAACGCCGTTGCGATCGGAGACCCCGACGACAACACGTGCCGGCAGAAGACGGGCGATCGCGAGCACCACTGCATGCTCGTCCCGCGCGGCGGGATCGACATCGGGGGCGGCGGCAGCCTTCCCTGTGAGCCGAACTCGTGCCATGTCAACTTCGTCGTCGAGGCGTGGTCGGGCCACTCGGGTCCGGCCGACGTCGTCGTCGTCGGCGGGCAGCGCCCGAACGGCGACATCCTCCAGGACAAGGGGCGCATAAACGTCGTGCGCACGCGCGGCCCGGCCGACCTCCAGGCGGAGACCCTGGCGACCACGGCCCGCGTCCACAAGGCGCTGCCGCTCAACCTCTCGAAGCAGGTCGTCTACTCGCAGAAGCTCGACGGTCTGCGCGACCGCGAGCAGCTCGAGGTCGAGGCCGAGATGATCACCAACATCAACCACCTCCCCTACGCGGCGCGGACGGGCGCCCGCGTCATCCTCGCCAAGGGACGCCGGGCCGTCGGACAGGGCCACGAGGTCAAGGAGATCGCCGAGTTCAACGGCGAGATCTCGGAGAACAACGGCTTCAACTGCACCCAGGCCGAGAGCCCCTGCCTGACGCGCAAGGTCGGGGTGCTGAAGATGAAGAAGGACGCGAGCGGCCCGCTGTTCGTCAACCTCGTCGCGATCGTGGGGCCGAAGAACCGGCCCGCCGGGCCCGGCGACCACGTCAAGGTCGCGCCATCGGGCGGGATGCGGGTGACCCGCTTCCCGCCGGAGCTGTTCGGCTAGAGGCCATGGGGGAGCAAGGGACAGGCCGGGCGGCGGAGCCCCGCGGTCTGCTTCTCGACTTCGGGGGAGTGCTGACGACGAGCATCTGGGAGAGCTTCGACTCGTTCTGCCGCGACGAGGGGCTTCCCGAGGGCACGGTTCGGCGCCTGTTTCGCGACGACCCGGAGGCGCTCGCGGACCTGCGCTCGCTCGAGAAGGGCGAGATCTCCGAGCGCGAGTTCGCGAGTCGGTTCGGCCCCCGGCTGGGGGTCGCCGACAGCGACGGCCTGATCGAGCGCATGTTCGCGGCCCTGGGCCCCGACGAGGCGATGATCGACGCCGTGCGCGAGTTGCGCTCCGGCGGCGTGCGCACGGGGCTGATCTCGAACTCATGGGGGACCGGGATCTACGAGCCGCGGATGCTCTCCGAGCTGTTCGACGCCGTCGTGATCTCGGGCGAGGTCGGGCTGCACAAGCCCCAGCCCGAGATCTACGCGCTGGGCGCAGAGCGGCTCGGGGTCGAGCCCGAGGCGTGCGTCTTCGTCGACGACCTGCGCGAGAACGTCGCCGGCGCCGAGCGGGCGGGGATGACGGCGATCCTCCACCGCGACCCCGAGGCGACGGTCGCCGAGTTGCGGCGCCTGTTCGGAGCCGGCGATGGCTGAGCGGGCGCGGGTCGCGCTGGCTGCGCTCGCCGCGCTCGCGGCGGTCGGCGCCGCGATGGCGGTCGAGTCGCCGGCCCAGAACGGGCCGATATCTGGGTCAAGATCGCCTCGAGCGGCAACTTCTCGGAGGTCCGCCGCACGGTCCCGATCGCCCGCACCCCCGGCGGCGGCAGCCGCATCGCGATGACGATCCCCCCGAACGAGCTGCCGAGCCTGGCGGCGGGCGACGTCCTGGTCGTCTCGACGGAGATCGAGGTGACGACGGATTGCCTCAACCGCGAGCCTCCGAAGCAGTGCAAGGGCAGCTCCTACCGCTTCAACCCGGTGGTCGCGGCGCAGCCGATTCTCGCCGCCGGGCCCGACGAGGTCGCCGGGCCGCGGACGCTCCCGGTCGGCGAGCGCCGCAAGATCACCTGCCGCCAGAAGCCCCCCGGCCGCGAGCGCCACTGCATGATCGTCTTCACCTCGGCCGAGCTGGTCGTCGACGACCCCGGTGCGCTGCCCTGCGCGCCGGAGTGCCACCTCAATCTCGCGCTCGACGCGCATCATCCCGACGCGAGGGCCAACGACCGGCTGATCGTCGGCAGCTCGGGGCCCAACGGCTCGGTCCGCCAGGACAAGGGCCGCATCAACGTCATCCGCACACGCGGCGCCGATCCGGCGATGCTGCCGCCGGAGCCTCCGGCGGGCACGCTGACGACGGCGACCGACACACGCCTGCTCTCCGGCCTGACGCTCGACAAGCCGCCGCGCAAGGCGGTCATCTACTCGCAGCCCCTCCCCGACCTCCAGGCGCGCGAGCAGATCGCGGCGCGCGGCGTCGTCCAGACGGGCATCACGCGGCTGCGTCACAACGCCAACGTCTCGGCGAAGATCGTCCTGGCCGACCGGCCGACCGCGACACGGCCCGGGATCGAAGCTCTGGACGCCTCGCTGCTCGGCGGCGAGATCACCGAGCACAACGGCTTCAACTGCACCCAGCTCACGACGCCGTGCATCACCGACAAGGTCGGCGTGATCGGGATCGTCGAGGATGCGCCGGAGACGCTCTACGCCAACCTCGTGCTCGGCATCGGCCGCGTCGGAGGGCGCTCGCCCGGTGACAACCTGGTCCGGGTGACCGCCGGCGGCCTCCAGGTGACCCGCTACCCGGCCGAGGATTAGGCGTCGCGTCGCTCCCGGGCATGACGGCGAGACAGCCCCCGGTCTGGCGACTTATGCGTGACTTGTCACCAAAACACGCCAAACGAGTGCCCGCTTGCAGGAATCGCGGGGGCGCGACACGAACGAGTCTCGCGTGTTGTCCTGCCTGATGGCCCGAATCCGGCACAAGCTCCCCCTCACTGCGCTGCTCGGCGCTGCTCGCCTGCCTGGCGAGCGCACCGTTCGCCGGCGCGCAGGGCACCTCGACCTCGAAGGTCAAGGTCGCGACGACGGGCAACCGCTCCGAGCTCGTCGACACGATCCCGGTCACGAAGAAGCCCCAGGTCAGCCCGCGGGTGATCATGTCGCTGACCCCCGACGTGCTCGGCCAGCTTCAGACCGGCGACCAGCTCGAGATCAACGCCGAGGCGGAGATCACGACCGACTGCCGCTTCCCGTCGTCGGAGTGCGTCGGCGAGCCCTACAACTTCAACCCCAAGATCGGGGCGAGGATCGTGATCTCGACGAGCACGACCTCGGCGGCCGGCTTCGAGGTCGTGCCGCGCCAGGAGGTCAACTGCCGCCAGAAGACGCCGAACCGCCAGCACCACTGCGTCTTCACGATGCAGCCGCCTCCGCTCCAGGTCGACCTCGCGGCGCTCGGCTGCCCGTCGAACGGCTGCTTCGTGAACCTGGTGATGGACTCGTGGCACAAGCGCGGGAGCCCGAAGCGAAACGTGATCCTGATCGGCGCCAACAACAGGAACGGCAAGATCAAGCAGGACAAGGGCCGCCTCAACGCCGTTCGCACCCAGCCGGGCAATCCGCCGGTGACGCCGCCTCCGGCGCCGCCGGGGACGTTCACGGTCGGAAGCGACCAGCCGACGACGAACGCGATCTCACTCAACCCGGCCGGCGAGGCGGTCATCTACTCGGTCGAGCTGCCCGGCCTCGTCGACGGCGACCAGCTCTACGCCCGGGCCGGTCTGACGACCGACGTCACGCTGCTCAACCACAACGCCAACGTCTCGACCCGGATCGTGCTCGCCGACACCCCGACCGAGACCAATCCCGGCGTGGTCGGGGCCCAGGTCGCCGACCTCAAGGGCGAGATCACCGAGAACAACGGCTTCAACTGCACCAAGAAGCAGACACCGTGCCCGTCGAACAAGGTCGGGGTGATCGCGATCAAGAAGAACGCGACGATCCCGCTTTACGCGAACCTCGTGCTCAACGTCTCCGGCTTCGGCCATGCCGCCCCGGTACCTTCCTGCCGATCCCGCCCGCGGGCGGCATCGAGGTGACGCGCTACCCCGCCGCTGCCAATGGCTACCCCTCCCCCCCCCCGGCACCTCCGACGGCGATCAGCACGACGCCCGTCAGCGCGACCACGATCCCGAGCTGCTGGGAGCGCGCCAGGCGCTCGCCGAGCACGAAGCGCGCCAGCAGCACCGTGACCGCAGAGTAGAGCGAGGCCGCGACGGCGACCAGCGGCAGGATGCCGTGATTGGTCGCCACGGCGTAGAGCGAGTTGGCGAGGACGTCGAAGAAGCCGATCGCCAGCAGCGCGACGAGGACCCTGCCGCGGGCGCGGGGCAGCGCGGGCCGCAGCCACAGCGCCGCGGCCGCGAGGATGATCACGCCACCGGTGCGCGCCGCGGCGATCGCCCAGGCCGGGTCCTGGTCCGCGGCGCCGTCGAGAGCGAGGAAAAAGGTGCCGAAGCCGAGCGCCGCGAGCGCCGCGAGGCCGATGCTCTCGCGGCCTGCCTCGCGCCACTCGGCGTCGGGCTCGCGGGCGACGAGAACGATCGCCGGTATGGCGATAGCCGCTCCCACCGCCTGCAGGCCCTCGGGCGCCTCGCCCTGGACGATCCCCCCGATCACCGGGACGACGATCCCCAGCGCGCCGATGGTCGCCACGACGCTGATCGAGCCCAGCGCCATCGCGCGGTAGAAGGCGGCGAGCGCGAGCACCACGGTGGCGCCCGCGAACATCCCGAGCGCGAACTTCGAGCCCGAGAGCATCTCCTCCCCGAACGCCAGCGCGACGGCGTAGGCGAGCACGAGGCCGATCGGCTGGCTGACGATCAGGACCGACAGCGCCGAGAAGCGGCGCGTCTGCAGGCCGCCGATGAAGTCGGAGATGCCCCACGAGGCGCTCGCCGCGAGGCCGAGCAGGAAGCCGAGCACCTAGCCCACCACCACCCTCTAATCCTCGGGCTGGGCGGCATCGACCCAGTGGGGCCCTCCCCAGGAGAGGTCGAAGGGGTAGTCGTTGACGACGTGGGCCCAGATCAGCCACGCGGTCCAGCGCGCCAGTCCGTAGAAGAACATCGCACGGTAGAGCGTCAGCACGAGGCTCTCGGGCCAGCGCTTGACGAGCCTTCCGATGACGAGCGGATCGGCGGGCACGATCACGTCGCGGAAGAACTGCGTCGTCATCACGCGCCACGACAACAGCGCGCAGACGACCCAGAAGCCGTCCCAGACGAACCCCAGCCCGCTGAAGTAGGCCGCGGCGTCGGTCATCCGCCCCGTCTGCCCGGCGTAGGCCCAGGCGTCGATCGAGAACAGGTGGTCGGAGAGCGGGAACAGCAGCATCACGCCCATCGTGTCCCCGATGTCGGAGACGACGTGAAGCCAGTTGCCGATCAGGAAGCTGACCGCCCAGACCTTGCTCTTCGTCGCCCAGAGAATGAGGCCGGCGAGCAGCGCGCCGAAGAACAGCGAGTGGGTGAAGCCGACGCCGGGCCATCCGCGGTGGAAGTCGGCGGGGTCGTCGGCCTTGAGCGTCGTCCCGAAGAGATCGATCCCGTAGACGAACCACTTCGTGAGGATGTCGGGCGAATAGGAGCCGATCAGAAGCGGCACGATCGCGACGGCGATCCCCAGCTTGCGCTGGACGACGAACGGCTCGAGGTCGTGGGTGGCCCAGCTCACGTCTGGCGCCCGGATCGCGCCGCCCGCAGCCGCCGGATCCCCTCGGGCAGCGCCCAGCACACCGCGACGACGTAGAGGGCCGCGACCACCGACGAGTAGAGGAAGCCCGGGAAGTTCACGCCGATCGCGACGTAGACCACCCCCGCGGCGACGTAGAGGGCAAGGGTCCGCACGGCGCTTAGCCTATGGACCGATGCCCGCCGCCGACGTGAGTTCGAGCCTCGACCGCTTCCTGCGCGCGGCGGAGACGTTCTTCGAGAACCTCGCCGCCGTCGACTGGCTGGCGATGACGGTCGCGCTCGTGCTCTGGGCGCTGATGATCCTGGCCCGCGGGCACGCCTGGACCAACGCCCTGCGCGCCTCCTATCCCGACACCGAGGTTTCGGAGCTCAGGATCCAAGCGTCTTTCATGGCGGGCGCGGGGATCAACGCGATCATCCCGGCGCGCGCCGGCGACGCGGCGAAGATCTTCCTCGCCAAGCAGAGCATCCAGGGCTCGTCCTACCCCACGATCGCAGCTTCGTTCGCCGTCCTGACCCCGTTCGACACCGGCCTCGGGATCCTCGTCCTCGTCTACGCGCTGACGCTCGGCCTGCTGCCCGAGGCGCCGGAGATCCCCAGGCTGCCCGCGTTCGAGATCGCGTTCTGGGCCGAGAACCCCGAGCTGCTGATGCTGACGCTCACCATCCTCGGCATCGGCGCGATCGCCCTGTTCGCCTTCCTCGCGCGCCGCGTCGAGCGCCTGTGGCAGAAGCTCAAGCAGGGCGTCGCGATCCTGCGCACACCGAAGCGCTACATGCGCGAGGTCTTCGCGTGGCAGTTCGCCGGCTGGCTGGCCCGCTTCGCCGCGTTCTGGTTCTTCCTCCAGGCCTTCGGTATCGAGGCCACGTTCCAGAACGTCGGGATCCTGATGGCCGTGCAGGCGATCGCCACCGCGCTTCCGTTCACCCCCGGCGGCGCCGGCGCCCAGCAGGCGCTGCTCGTCGCGACGCTCGAGGGCCCGTCGCGCGTCGCGGTGCTCTCGTTCTCGGTCGGCCAGCAGCTCGCGGTCGCGGCGCTGGCCGTCGTGCTCGGCTTCCTGTCGCTCTTCCTCGTCTTCCGGATCACCGACTGGCGCGGCCTGATCTCGCGCAGCCGAGCCGCCGCGGAGGCGGAGGGGGAGGCGGAGGCGGGGCCGCGCCGTAGGATCGCGGGAGACAGCATGGCGACCTACGTCCTGATCCACGGCGCGGGCGACAGCGGCTGGTACTGGCACCTCGTCGAGTCCGAGCTGCGCGAGCGCGGGCACGACGTCGCCGCGCCGGACCTGCCCGACGACGAGTCCGCGGGATGGTGGGACTGCGCCGCCACGGTGGTCGAGGCGATCGGGGACCGGGGCGACGTCGTCGTCGTGGCCAGTCGCTCGGCGCTTCACGGCGCCGCTCGTCTGCGACCGGGTCGAGACGGACCTCCTGGTGCTGGTCGCCGGGATGATCCCGGCCCCCGGCGACACCGCCAACGGGTGGTTCTCGAGCTCCGGCTACGAGAGTGCGGCGCGCGACCGCGACGTGAGCTACGAGGGCGACATCGAGCTCTACTACCAGGACGTTGCGCCCGATCTGGCGGCCGCGGCGCTGAGCCACGCGCGCGAGGAGGCCGGAGGGCCCGCGGACGAGCCGTGGCCCCTGGACGCCTGGCCCGACGTGCCGACGCGCTTTCTGCTGTGTCGCGACGACCGCGTCTTCCCGGCCGAGTTCATGCGCCGACTCGCGCGTGAGCGCCTCGGCCTGACGGCCGACGAGATCGACGGCGGCCACACCCCGGCGCTCAGCCGCCCGCGCGAGCTGGCCGATCGGCTCGAGGCGTACCGTGCCGGGCCGGCGCCTCGTAGGCACCGGCGGCAGCGGCTGCGGCAGCGCGCGCTCGAGCTCGGAGATCGCGTCGCCGACCAGTCCGGTAGCGCGTCCACCTCGACCAGCGAGCGCGGCGCGACGTGGAGCGCGAAGTGCAGGTAATCGCCGTAGCTCAGAACACCGACGGCCAGCGCGTGGGCATCCGAGAGCGGGATCACGGGGTAGATCTCCTCGACGCGGGCGCCCGCGGCGTAGAGCGCCACGCGAGGCCCGACGACGTTCGAGATCGTGAGGTTGAAGGTGCGGGCGCTGGCCGCGAACCGCGCCGCCTGGGTCTTGAGCGGGCCGGGCAGCACGCCGATCGAGCGCATCAGCGCGTCGCGCCCGACGACCGCCTCGGGACCGCGCAGGCGCTCCGTCTGCCAGCGGATCAGCTTGACGCGCCGCAGCGGGTCGGCTCGTCGAGCGGCAGGTCCACGAAACCGAAGGCGATGCGGTTTCCCTCCGCCGAAGCGTCGCCGGGGCGGCGGACGTTGACGGGCACCATCGTGCGCAGCGGCCGCGGCTCCTCGTCGGCGAGCGCCGCGTAGCGCCGCAGCGCCCCCGTCATAACCGCGAGCACGACGTCGTTGAGCTTCAGCCCCAGCGGAGCCTTGGCCCGCTCGAGACGCCGGATCGGGACGCTGCGGTGGAGCAAGGCGCGGTCGGGGCCGATCGGGCGGTTGAGAAACGAGGACGGGGCCGGCTGGATCACCTCCTCGGCGAGCGACAGCGCGGCGCGGCGCATCGTCTCCGCCGCGCGCAGGGTGCGGCGCGGTGACATGCCGAGCGCCACCATGCGGCGCGCGGCGCGGAACTGGTCCATCGCGCTGTCGGCGACGAGGTCGAGCGCGAAGCGCGCCTGGCTCGGCGCGGGCTCGGGGTCGCCACGGCTGCGTCTCGTCGCCGGCGACGGCGGGATCGACGTCGAACAGCAGCGTCCCCAGCTCGACGGCCGCCACGCCGTCGACGAGCGCGTGGTGGACCTTGCCGACGATGGCCGCCCGGCCCTGTCCGACGCGCGGCACCACCCGGATCTCCCACAAGGGGCGGTCGCGGTCGAGCTGCTCGGACAGGAATGCGTCGGTCAGCACGCGCAGCTCCCGCGGCTGCATGACGCGCCGCGCCGCCACCGTGACGTGGTTCGCGATCTCGAACTCGGGGTCGTCGAGCAGATACGGCTCGCCGACCGGCGACTGCTGGACGCAGCGCCGGAAGCGCGGCGCGTGGTGCAGGCGGCTCTCCACCCGCCGACGCAACAGCGCAACGTCCAGGGCGTCCTCTCCCTCGGGCAGGTTGACGATCGCCAACCAGCCGACGTGCATGTGCGCCGTCGGCGTCTCGACGCGCAGGAAGGAGGAGTCGAGGGTGGAGAGTCGCTGCATCGGCGAATGATCCGCGAGCGGCGCGAGGCGGTCTTTGGCCCGGCGGTCGAGAATTTGGGGAGTCGCCTTTCGACAGGCGGTCACCCGGGGGAACGAGCGCGGGGGGGCGGGCCGGCGGCGCGATGCCGCCGGCCCGCAGGCCCAGCCTTCTTGAGCCGAGGACTCCGAGGACGCTAGATCACCGGGAGGTAGCGCTCCAGCTCCCACTTGGAGACCTGGATGCGGTACTCCTCCCACTCCTCGCGCTTGAGCTCGACGTAGCGGTCGAAGATGTGATCTCCGAGCGCTCGCCGGACGAGGTCCGACCCGGCCAGCTCCTCGATCGACTCGCCGAGCGTCTCGGGGAGCTGCTCGATGCCGCGCTGCTCGCGCTCGTCGTGCGAGAGGTCGTAGAGGTTGGTCTCCATCGGGTCGGGGCACTCGTAGCCCTGCTCGATCCCGTCCAGCCCCGCGTGCAGCATCGCCGCGAAGGTCAGGTAGGGATTGCACGACGGATCGGGGCAGCGCAGCTCGGCGCGCGTCGACTGCTCCTTGCCCGGGTGGTACATCGGGACCCGGACCAGGGCCGAGCGGTTGCGCTGCGACCAGGCGCTGTACACCGGAGCCTCGTAGCCCGGCACGAGCCGCTTGTAGCTGTTCACCGTCGGGGCGAACAGCGCGGCGATCTCGCGCGCGTGCTTGAGCAGGCCGGCGATGTACGACTTCGCCGTCGACGACAGGTGGTACTGGTCGTCGGCGTCGTAGAACGCGTTGCCGTCGGCCGAGAACAGGGACTGGTGGGTGTGCATCCCCGACCCGTTCTCGCCGAACAGCGGCTTGGGCATGAACGTCGCGTAGACACCGTGCTGGGCCGCGATCTCCTTGACCACGATCCGGTACGCCATCGCGTTGTCGGACATCTCGAGCCCGCCCGCGTAGCGCATGTCGATCTCGTGCTGGGACGGCCCGACCTCGTGGTGGGTGTACTCGACCCTGATCCCGAGCGCCTTCAGCGCGTTGACGGTGTCGCGGCGCAGGTCGGAGCCCGCGTCGAGCGTCGTCAGGTCGAAGTAACCGCCCTTGTCGATGATCTCGGGGACGCCGTTCTCGCCGAGCTCGTCGGAGCGGAAGTAGAAGAACTCCAGCTCCGGGCCGATGTAGAACTGCTCGAACCCCATGTTCTTCGCCCGGTCCAGGGCGCGCCGCATCACGTGGCGCGGGTCGCCCTCGTAGGGCTCGCCGCCCGGCCTGAGCACGTCGCAGAACATCCGCGCGACGTTGCCCTTGTCACCGTCCGTGCGCCACGGCAGCACCGCGTAGGTACTCGGGTCGGGCATCGCGATCATGTCGGACTCCTCGATCGCGTTGAAGCCCGTGATGGACGAGCCGTCGAAGCCCATCCCCTGCTCCAGCGCTTCCTCCATCTCCTCGCGGCCGACCGCGAAGCTCTTGAGCTGGCCGAGGATGTCGGTGAACCAGAAGCGGACGAACTCGACGCCGTCCTCCTCGATGCGGCTCATCACGTCGCCGGCGCTGCGCTCCGTGTTGTTGGTGGTGATCGTTGACATCAGTGGTGCTTCCTCCTCAGTTGCGAAGTCGTGAGTCTATGAGCAAGACGCGAGGCGGCGGGACCGAAGGGGGCCGGCCCCGCCGCGCTCGCTCGGTGTTTCCGCCCTTTATGCGGGGATCTCGGAGGCCTGGTGCGCCTGTAGGACCTCCTCGCCCTCCTCGCCGGTGCGGATCCGGATCGCCTCCTCGACGGGAAGCACGAAGATCTTCCCGTCGCCGACGTCACCGGTCCGTGCGTGGCTGAGGATGGTCTCGACCACCAGGGGCTTGTCCTTCTCCTCGACGACGACCTCGATCTTGAGCTTCGGTCGCACGTTGACGGTCATGGACGACCCTCGGTAGGTCTCGACCACACCCTTCTGGCGGCCCGAGCCCTTGACCTCGGTGATGGAGATCGAGGGAAACCCTCGCTCCAGCAGCTCGGTCCGGATCGGCTCGAACGCCTCGTGGCGGACATATGCCTCGATCTTCTTCATCGCCATCCTCCTAGGCCTCGCTGGGCCGGTCGGCAACCATCGCGGTCGCGGTCGACGGAGCCGCCGCGGCGGAGTGGCGGGCGCGGGCGCCGAGGCGCCGAACCCGTACTCCTCCTGGGGGATGAACTGCTCGGGGTATCCGTACATCCCGTGCTCGGAGATGTCGAGGCCGGCTTCCTCCTGGTCCTCGCTGACCCGGAGCCCGTAGAGCTTCTTGATCGCCTAGAACGTCGCGAAGCTCGCCGCGAACACGAACGTGAACGCGACCACGATGCCCAGCGCCTGATAGCCGAGCTGCGTGAACGTGCCCGAGTAGAACAGGCCGCCCTCGGGGTCGCCGAAGGCGTTGTACTGGGCCAGCCGCGGCGAGGTGAAGAACCCGCACGCCAGGGTGCCCCAGATACCGGCCAGGCCGTGCGCGCTGAGCGCGCCGACCGGGTCGTCGAGCACCTTGTCGATCGCGAGCACCCCGACGACGACGATCACTCCGGCGATCAGCCCGATCGGGATCGCGGCCCACTGCTCGACGTAGCCCGAGGGCGCCGTGATCGCCACCAATCCGGCGATGGCGCCGTTTCCGATCATGCCGATGTCGAGCGTCTTCTGGAGCAGACGGCTCGTCACCGCCGCGGCTATCACTCCCGACGCCGCCGCGATCATCGTGATCATCAGGATCTCGGTGAAGCGGCCGTCGAGCGCGCCCAGGGTCGACCCCGGGTTGAACCCGAACCAGCCGAGCCACAGAATCAGGACGCCGAGCCCGAACAGGGGCATCGAGTGCCCCGGGATCGGCCGGGACTTGCCGTCAGCCCCGTACTTGCCCTTGCGGGCGCCCAGCAGCAGCAGCACCGCGAGACCGCCGGTCGCGCCGATCAGGTGGACCGCCGTCGAACCGGCGAAGTCCTGCATACCGACGTTCGCCTGCAGCCAGCCGCCTCCGAACACCCAGTGGGCGCCGATCGGGTAGATCAGCGTCGAGAAGACGATCGCGTAGATCACGTAGACGCCGAACTTGATGCGCTCGAGCGTCGTGCCCCAGACGATCGCCAGCGATACGGCGCAGAAGGTGAACTGGAAGAACCACTTCGCCTCCACCGTCGCGTCCGACAGCCCCATCACAGGGAATGCCTTCAGCGGGTTGCCGAAGTCCTGCAGGAAGAACCCGGACGAGCCGATGATCTCTCCCGTCCCGAACGCGAAAGCGAAGCCGACGGCGTAGAAGCCGATGGCCGCGATCGAGAAGTTGAGCAGGATCTTGGCGACGACCGTGCCGACGTTCTTGCCCCTCGAGAAGCCGATCTCGAGGAACGCGAAGCCCGCCTGCATGAACATCACCAGGCAGCCGGCCACGATCACCCACATCGAGTTGATCGCCGCGGACTCCGGGAAGACGCCGTGCTTGGCCGCCTCCAGGCTGTCCGCGTGCGCCACGCCGGGCAGGGCGAACAGCGCCACCGTCCCCAGGCCAAGCGCCAGGAGCACTCTCGACTTCATCCGTGAATACCTCCTTGCCCGCCGGGCCATGGCCGCGGCGGTCGCGGGTTTACGACTCGCGACCATCTTGGGGACGAGGGCGCCGACCCTCCTTATCCCGCTGTCGGAAATCCCGCGGCCCGTTTGGACAACGGTCGGGTCAGGCCGGTGAGCTTGTGCGCGGGGGTACATGGACCCGAACCGGATCGCCGCGTCGCCTGCATCTCTCGAGCTCGTCTGCGGTTCCGCGCTCGACCCCCTCCAACCGCGTAAGCCAGGATCTGCGGGGTGCCGCCCGCCGTGCGCCGGCCTAGGAGCGCGCCAGCTCGACGCGGACCGCGCGCCCCTTGAGCTTCGTCCCGTCGAGGCGCTCGACCGCCTCCTCGGCGTGGGCCTCGTCGAGCTCGACGAACGAGAAGCGCTCGAGCACGCGGATGTCGGAGATCGCCTCCTCGGGCACGACGGCGCCCTCGGTCAGCGCCCAGCGCAGGTCCTCCTCGGTGATCTCGCTGCGCTTGCCGCGATTGACGAACAGCTTCGTGTGGCCCTCGGCGGTCTCGTCGGGGCGCCCTCGGCGCCGCCGGCCCTTGGCCTTCGCGCCTCGCCGTCGCGATCGCGCCTGCGCTCGCGCCGGCGCGGGCGCGGGGCGTGCTCGAGGCGCTCCTCGGGGCGCTCCCACGGGCCGATCGCGACCTTCGCCTCGCGCTCGATGCGCGGGATCTCCTTGCGCTGGGCCGGCGTCACGAAGGTGATCGCGCGCCCCGTGCGCCCCACCCTCCCCGTGCGGCCGATGCGGTGCACGTAGCCCTCGGTCGTATTCGGCACGTCGTAGTTGATGACGTGCGTGACGTGCTCGATGTCGAGCCCGCGGGCCGCGACGTCGGTCGCGACGAGCAGCCGCAGGCGGTGGTCCTTGAAGGCGATCATCACCCCGTCGCGCGATCCCTGCGACATGTCCCCGTGCAGGGCCTTGTTGTCGAAGCCGCGGTCGCGCAGCGCCTTGTCGAGCCGTGAGGCGCCGATCTTGGTGCGGCAGAAGATGATCGCCTGCTCGGGCTCCTCGGCCTTCAGCACCTCGATCAGGCGGTCGGTCTTCTTGCGGGCGTCGACCTCGACGTAGGCCTGCTCGATGGCGTCAACGGTGAGCTGCTTCGGCGTCACCTTGATCGTCACCGGGTCGTACATGTAGCGCTCGGCCAGGCGCGCGATCGGGGGCGGAATCGTGGCCGAGAACAGGCTCGTCTGGCGGCCCGACGGGCACATGCGGAGGATCTTCTCGACGTCCTCGATGAAGCCGAGGTCGAGCATCTCGTCGGCCTCGTCGAGGACGACGTAGCGCGCCGACGTCAGCACGAGGCTGCGGCGCGACATCAGGTCCATCATCCGGCCAACGGTCGCGACGACGACGTGGGCGCCGGCGCGCAGCTGGGACTGCTGTGACTTGATCGGAGCGCCGCCGAAGACGGCGACGATCTCGACCGGGAGGTGCTCGGCGTAGGCGCGCAGCGCCTGCGTGACCTGAATGCACAGCTCGCGGGTCGGGGTCAGGACGAACGCCTGGACCTCGTCGCTATCGGGATCGAGGTACTGGAGCAGCGGCAGCCCGAAGGCCGCCGTCTTGCCGGTCCCGGTCTGGGCCTGGCCGATGACGTCGTGGCCGGCGAGCAGCTCGGGGATCGCCTGCTCCTGAATCGCGGTCGGTTCCTCGTAACCCAGCTCGTCGAGCGCGAGCTGGATCTCCGGCGAGAGTCCGAGGTCTCTGAACGCGGTCAGGGCCGGGGCGCGATCCGAAGGATGCGGTTCTGGAACTCTGCGGATCCGCCGCAGACGCACTCGGAATAGCGAAGCTCGTAGGTATGGGTGCCCGGTGGGCGCTCGAGCAGGACCGGTGAAGCGGCTCCGAGGCTGGTGCAGCCGAGAGAGACGTCGAAATCCGGAGGCGTGGAGAAGGTGTCGAAGTCGCCGGCGCCTCCACCGATCATCTCGAACAGAGCGGAGTCATCGCCGCAGAAGGACGCCCCGGAGATCCCCGGGACCTTCTGACCGTCCTCGTAAAGGCCGACGGCTCCACCTTCGTCGTCGAGGATTTCTGCTTGCGCGAACACCTCGATCAGGCCGGAGGCGGGAACGGTCACCTCGACCGACGGGCCGCCGAGCGACTCGTAGTCCCCGATCGGCGCAGTGCTCGTGACCAGCCCGTTCTCCCGCGGGCCGACACGACCTGCTGCTCGTCAAGGCGCGTGTTGGCGCGCTGCGCGGCCTGGTTGGCCGGCTTCGAGCCTCGGCCAGCGCCTGGTTGGCGGTGTCGCGGGCGCGTCTTGGCGATCTTCTTCGCCTTTATGGCGCGCTCGAGCGCCTGACCCGCCCCGGGATGGCTGAACACCGGAGTGACCATTCCCAGCGCCAGCACGGCCCCCATGGCTAGGATCACGTACCTGCGTTGCACGTCGCCGATGCTACTCGACGCATCGGGGGCTTCCGCACACACGATCCACCACCCTCCACCCACGCCTCCGACCGAGCCCGCCCCGTGTCCCTGACCGTCGTCGGATCGATTGCCTTCGACTCCGTGCGCACGCCGTTCGGCGAGCGCGACCGGATGCTGGGCGGCTCCGCGGTCCACTTCGCGCTCGCGGCGAGCTTCTTCACCGACGTCGGCGTCGTCGGGCCGGTCGGCGACGACTTCGGCGAGGCAGAGCTCGACGTACTGCGCCAGCGCGGCGTCGAGACCCGCGATATCGAGCGGGTCGAGGGCGGCGAGACCTTCTTCTGGCGCGGCCACTACGAGCACGACCTCAACGTCGCCCACACCGACGACACCCAGCTCAATGTCTTCGGCGACTTCGACCCCAAGCTCTCCGACGTTTCGAGCTCCGCCGACATCGTCTTCCTCGGCAACATCCAGCCCGAGCTCCAGCGCGGGGTGCGCGCCCAGTGCAACGGCGCCGGCCTCGTCGCGCTCGACTCGATGAACCTCTGGATCGAGACGGCGCGCGACTCGCTCGTGCGCCGCGATCGGCGAGGTCGACTGCCTGATGCTCAACGACGCCGAGCTGCGGATGCTGACCGAGGAGCCGAACCTGGCCCGCGCCGCCCGCGCCGCGATGGAGCTGGGCCCGCGGATCGTCGTCGCCAAGCGCGGCGAGTACGGCGCCGCGCTGTTCACGGCCGACGGCTTCTTCGCGATCCCGGGCTTCCGCTCGAGGACGTCCGCGACCCGACCGGCGCCGGCGACAGCTTCGCCGGCGGCTTCCTCGGCTACCTCGACGGCGCCGGAGCCCACGACGGCGACGACCGCGAGCTGCGCCGCGCGATGGCCTACGGCTCGGTGCTCGCCTCGTTCAACGTCGAGGACTTCGGCACCGAGCGCGTCAGCGCCTGACCCGCGAGGAGATCGACGAGCGCCTCGCCGAGTTCAAGCGCCTGACCCACTTCGAGGAGCGGCAACATCGGCTCGGTAGGGGTACATCGCCTGCCCCGAGAATTCGTCGCGCGGGGCCAAGCTGGATACTGCGATGACCCCGCAAATTCCGGGCGAGGAGGACGAGCGACCAGAGCGGCAGAAGAAGAAGGCGACGAGAAGACTAAGAGACCGAGGCGTCGAGCGACGGCACCGGCAGGTCGGCCACGACGCGGAGCCAGACCGGGCACGCTGACGATCACCGACAGCCGCACCGGACGAGACCTACGAGGTCGAGATCACCGACGGCACGATCCGCGCGATCGAGCTGCGCGACATCAAGGTCGACGAGGACGACTTCGGGCTGATGACCTACGACCCGGCGTTCACGAACACCGCGTCGTGCCGCTCGGCGATCACCTACATCGACGGCGAGGCGGGCATCCTCCAGCACCGCGGGATCCCGATCGAGCAGCTGTGCGAGAAGTCGACGCTACCTCGAGGTCGCCTACCTGCTGATCTTCGGCGAGCTGCCGACCGAGCAGCAGCTCGAGCGCTGGGTCTACGACATCACCCACCACACCTTCGTCCACGAGAACATCAAGAAGTTCGTCGAGGGCTTCCGCTACGACGCCCACCCGATGGGGATGCTGCTCGCCGTCGGTCGGCGCGCTGTCGACCTTCTACCCGGACGCGAAGCACATCGACGACCCCGAGGAGCGCTACATGGCGGCGATCCGGATGATCGCCAAGATGCCGACGCTGGCCGCGTTCGCCTACCGCCACAACCTCGGGCTGCCCTACATCTATCCCGACAACGACCTCTCCTACTCCGGCAACTTCCTCTCGATGATGTTCAAGATGACCGAGTCAACGTACGAGCCCGACCCGCGGCTCGAGCAAGGCGCTCGACGTCCTCTTCATCCTCCACGCCGACCACGAGCAGAACTGCTCGACGAACGCGGTGCGCGGCGTCGGCTCGTCCCAGGTCGATCCCTACTCGGCCGTCGCGGCGGGCGTCGCGGCGCTCTACGGCCCGCTCCACGGCGGCGCCAACGAGGCGGTGCTGCGATGCTGCGCCGGATCGAGACGACCGAGAACATCCCCGACTTCCTCGAGGGCGTCAAGAACCGCGAGGAGCGGCTGATGGGCTTCGGCCACCGCGTCTACAAGAACTACGACCCGCGGGCCCGGATCATCAAGAAGAACGTCGACGAGGTGCTCGAGGCGACGGGCGACAACCCGCTGATCGAGATCGCGACGGAGCTCGAGAAGCGCGCGCTCGACGACGAGTTCTTCACCGAGCGCAAGCTCTACCCGAACGTCGACTTCTACTCGGGGATCATCTACGAGGCGCTGCGGATCCCGAACGAGATGTTCACGGTGATCTTCGCGATCCCGCGCACCGCCGGGTGGATCGCGCAGTGGCTCGAGATGATCGACGACCCGGAGCAGAAGATCGCGCGCCCGCGCCAGATCTACGCCGGCGAGCGCGACCAGGACTACGTGCCGATCGACGAGCGCGACGGGCCCGAGAAGATCACCGGCCCGCCGGCGCGCCGGCCAAGCGGCCGCGGCGCGGCGCCTGAGCGCCTGCCCGGCTGGCGGCTGACAGTCCGGCACGGCCCGAGGTCCTCAAGGAGCGCTACGACGAGCCTCGACGGGGCGATCGCCGCGATGGAGCGGCATGCCGAACGGATACGAGGCGAGGGCACGCTGCCGCCGGTCGAGGCTGTTCCGCACCTACGAGCCCGCCGAGCGCGTGCGCGGCCGGATCGAGATCACGGCGCCGGCGGCTTGCTGCGGCGGCCCGACCGCGGGCGTCGACGTCAAGGGCGACGGCACGGTCGTCCCCTACCGCGGCGAGATCTTCAAGAAGCCGCTCGAGCCCGGGCGGGCAAGTCGCCGTCCGACGCGGTTCGCGAGGCGCTGTCGGGCAGGGTGAACGAGCCGCCGAGGACCGCAGCAAGATCGAGCTGGGCCGCGAGGAGGAGGGCGTCGCGGTCGGGCGCCGGGTCAAGCTCCCGGAGGGCGCGGGAGCCGCCGTTCACCGTGTTCGTCAACGGGGTCGCGCCAGCAGGAGGGAGCCGACTACGACGTGCGCGCGCGACGCGATCGTCTTCACGCGGCCGATCGTCAAGGAGGGCAAGGTCAGCGGCGTCCGCTGGATGGCGATGCTGCTCGGCCTCTTCGGGACCTACCGCAAGCACGAGGTCGTCGACGTCGAGTACCACCGGGGCGACCGCATCGAGCTCGCCTCCGACGTCGAGTCCTGCCCTAGCGCTGCCTGCGCTTCGGCTTCTTGTGATCGTGGTCCAGCGCCTCGGCGGCGGCTCGGGGCGGCGTTGCCCGCCTGCGTCGATCGCTCGCACCGAGAAGACGTCGAGCTGCGGCGTGTGGTGCCCGTGATCCCGT
This sequence comes from uncultured Thermoleophilia bacterium, assembly GCA_963838145.1. Classification (GTDB taxonomy): domain Bacteria; phylum Actinomycetota; class Thermoleophilia; order Solirubrobacterales; family 70-9; genus DASPWW01. The sequence continues at coordinate 824,420 of CAWIPX010000009.1, read as the reverse complement.
GTACGCCGGGCGCGCATGGGGCTTCACGCGCCGGCGAGCAGGCCCTCATCGAGCCTGCATTCGAACCTGATCAGCAGGCTCACTGCGCCGAAGTCGAACCGGGATCCTCTCGCCGGTCCGGCTTCATGTTCGGGCCCTTGCGAAAGCGCGGTTCAGGCGGAATGTGTCTGAGTACCGATCCGGCGCCGCGGCTGTGCCTGCCATCGGCGCAGAACGCGAGCGCCGCGAGCAGCGTCGCGACAACGCCGCTCGCCGCGGAATCCCACGCATGGGCCGAGGCTAGCGGCGCGAAGATCAGGCGGGCGCCGGCTCGCGCTCGGGCGCCGGCTCGCCGAGCCCGGTGAGCGAGGCGACGCGCTCGCGGTGCAGGCGCGCCGAGCCGAACAGCTCGCCGGTCGCCTTGGCGCGCTTGAGCCAGAACTGGAGGTCGTGCTCCCAGGTGAAGCCGATCCCGCCGTGGACCTGGAGCGAAGCGGCGCAGACCGCTCCAGGCGGCGTCGGAGGCGCGCGCCTTGGCCATCGAGGCGGCGAGCGGCAGCGACTCCGGCTCGGCGTCGGCGGTCCAGGCCGCGTAGAGGGTGAGCGAGCGCGCCTCCTCGGTGTCGTAGAGCATCCGCGCGCACTGGTGCGAGACCGCCTGGTAGGCGCCGATCGCGCGCCCGAACTGCTCGCGCTCCTTGGCGTAGTCGACCGCCATCTCCATCGCGCGCTGGGCGACCCCGGTGAGCTCGGCGGCGACCGCGACGAGCGAGCGGTCGATCGCGGCCTCGACGTCGCCGGGCAGCGGCTCGCCGCCGTCGGCCGTTGACGTGCGAGTAGCGCGCGCGTCGCGTCGATCAGGTCGAGCGACTCGATCGTCGCGTCGCCGGTCTCGACGAGCTTGGCGCCGTCGCCGTCGTCGAGCAGAAGCACGGCGGAGCCCTCGGCGTCGAGCACGAGCGACGGCTCGCCGGTCCGTCGCGGCGACGCCGGCGCGGCCCTCGCCCGAGGCGATGCCCGCCGAGCCAGCGCTCGCGCTGCTCGTCGGAGCCCGCGCCCGCCAGGATCAGCCCGCCGATCGCGTTCGACAGGAAGGGGACCGGCGCGCAGGCGTAGCCGATCTCCTCGCAGAGGATCGCCAGCTCGACGATGCCGAGGCCCTGGCCGCCGTGCTCCTCGTCGATCGCGATTCCCGGCCAGCCGAGCTCGCAGATCTCGCCCCAGAGGTCGTCGTCGTAGCTGCCGGCCTCGGCGAGCTCGCGCACCTTCTCGGGCTTGAAGCGCGACGCGAGGAACTCGCGCGCCGTGCTCTTGATCTCCTGCTGCTCGTCGTTGAAGCCGAAGTCCATGTCGCTTCTCCTAGCGCAGCTTCGGCAGGCCGAGGACGCGCTCGGCGACGATGTTCTTGAGCACCTCGGTCGTCCCGCCCTCGATCGAGTTCGCGCGCGCGCGCAGGAAGCGGTAGGACCACTCGGAGTCGCGCTCGAGCGCCTCGGGGCCGAGGACCTCGGTCGCGAGCTCGGTCAGCTCCTGGTTGAGGTCCGCCCACTCCCACTTCGCGATCGAGCCCTCGGGGCCGGGGATGCCGGTCTTCATCGTCTGCGGTGAGGGCGCGCATCGCGCCGAGCCGCAGCGCCTCGGAGCCCATCTTGATCGCGGCGATGCGCTGGCGGAGCACCGGGTCGTCGCCGAGCCCGCGCTCGTTGATCAGCTCGACGAGCGCCTCGAGGTCGCGCCGGATTCCGACCGCCGAGGCCGCGCCGAGCCCGGCGCGCTCGTTCATCAGCGTCGTGATCGCGACGTTCCAGCCGTTGCCCTCGCCGCCGATCAGGTTCTCGTCGGGGATGTAGGCGTCCTCGAAGAAGATCTCGTTGAACTCGGCCTCGCCCGTGATCTGGCGCAGCGGCCTCACGTCGACCCCCTCCTGGTCCATGTCGCAGATGAAGTAGGTGAGGCCCTTGTGCTTGGGGGCGTCGAAGTCCGAGCGCGCGACGAGCATGCACCACTTGGCCTCGTGCGCGAACGTCGTCCAGACCTTCTGGCCGTTGATCTTCCAGCCGCCGTTCTCCTTCACCGCCTTGGTCTTGAGCGACGCGAGGTCGGAGCCCGACTCGGGCTCGGAGAAGCCCTGGCACCAGATCTCCTCGGCCGACAGGATCGGCTCGAGGAAGCGCTCCTTCTGCTCCTCGGTGCCGTGCGCGATCACGACCGGCCCGCCCATGACGAGCCCGAGCACGTTCGCGGGCCGCGGCGCCTTGGCGCGCGCGATCTCCTCGGAGAACAGCGCCTGCTCGATCAGCGTCGCGCCGCGGCCTCCGTACTCCTTCGGCCACGAGACGCCGGCCCAGCCGCCCTCGTGCATCTTGCCCTGCCACTCGCGCTCGAACTTGAAGCGCTCGAGGTCGCCGTGCGGAGCCGGACCGGGGTTGTTGGCCTCGATCCACTGCGCGCGCCTCGTCCTGGAACGCCTGCTCCTCGTCGGTGAGGCTGAGATCCACGGAGCAGAACCTAATCGAATACGTAGAGAACCGCGATCGCAGAGGCGATCCAGGTCACGCCGGCGAAGACCATTCCCGGGTCCTCGGTGAGGATGGCCGCGGTCGAGCGCGTGTCGCGGCGGTCGTAGATCAGGTAGAGGTAGCGAAAGACGCCGTAGACCACCGAGGGGGCGGTCGCGAGCATCTTCGACCCGACCAGCGGCGAGTCGATCGCATAGATCGCGTAGGAGATGATCGCGGCGGCGGTGACCATCGCGATCATCTGGTCGAGGAACGGGATCGAGTAGTGCTCGAGCACGGGGCGAGTCTGGGCCTCTCCCCTCTCCTCGAGCATCGCCTCCTGGCGGCGCTTGGTGAAGCCGAGGAACAGCGCCAGCATCGCGGTGCAGAGCAGCAGGAACTCCGACGCCTGGGCCTCGACCGCGACGGCGCCCGCGATCACCCGCAGCAGGAACAGCGAGGCGATCGTCATCACGTCGATGATCACGAGGCGCTTGAGCACGAGCGTGTAGGCGGCGGTGATGACGCCGTAGAGCGCCACGAGCCCCGCCGCCTCCGCGTCCACGGCGACGAGCGGGATCGCGATCGCGATCGCCGCGAGCGCCACCGCGGCCATCGCCGCGGCGCCGACCGACAGCTCGCCCGAAGCGATCGGGCGCCGGCGCTTGGCGGGATGGCTGCGGTCGAGCTCGGCGTCGTGGATGTCGTTGAAGAGGTAGCCCGCGCTCGACATCGCGCAGAAGGCGACGAAGACGGCGATGGCGTCGAGGACCTGGGCGCCCTCGTCGACCTGTCCCGAGAACAGCAGGCCGGCGAAGACGAGCAGGTTCTTGATCCACTCGGGCGGGCGCATCGCCCGGATGAGCGCGAGCATGGCGGCGGAGGTTAGGCCGGGATCCGACGCAGGACGCCGGGATTCAGCGTCGCGCTGGGATCGAGCGCCCGCTTCGCCGCCCGCAGCGCCTCGGCGAAGGCGTCGGGGCGCTGGCGGTCGTACCAGGGGCGGTGGTCACGGCCGACCGCGTGATGGTGGGTGATCGTCCCGCCGCCGGCGATCACCGCATCGGAGACGGCGGACTTGATCTCGTCCCACTGCTCGACCTCGCCGCCGCGCTTCGCGGGCGCGAGGATCGTGTAGTAGGGCGCCGGCCCGTCGGGATAGACGTGCGTGAAGCGGCAGCTCAGCTTCGCCGCGCCGCCCGAGACCGCGGCGACCGCCCCGCGCGCGGTCTCCATCACCTCCGCATGGAAGTCGTCGAAGCGGTCCCACGTGATCGCCGTCTCGAAGGTGTCGGAGAGCACGCCGACGGCGACGAAGGTGTCGCGCAGGTAGGGCGCGGCGAGGAAGGCGTGGCGCCATGCACCGACGGGGTCGGCGCCCTCGCCGTCGGGCGGACGGGTTGTCGCGCAGGCTGCCGGGCTCCTCGGGCGCCTTCGAGCGCACCTCGCCCGGCTCGCCGCCGTGCTCGCGCGGCGACGTCGAGCGCGATCCGCATCGGCTCGTCGACCGGGTGGTGGGCGGACTCGAAGCCGAGCACCAGAAGCGCCTTCCCGGGCGGCCCGGCGTGCGTGAGCGCCGACTCGTCGGCGTCGAGCAGGCGGCAGTTGGTCGGATAGAGGCCGGACTGCGCCAGCTCGCGCACCGCCGCGGCGCCCGCCGCGAAGTCGTCGAACGCCACCCCGCACGACGCCTTCCAGCGCGGGCGCTCGTGCAGCCGCACCCAGGCCTCGGTGATCACGCCCGAGCGTCCCCTCGGAGCCGATCAGCATCCGGTCGGGGCTCGGGCCGGCGCCGGAGCCGGGCAGGCGGCGGCTCTCCCACTCGCCGGACGGGGTGATCGCCCGCACCGACTCGACGAGGTCGTCGATGTGGGTGTAGAGCGTCGCGAAGTGGCCGCCGGCGCGGGTCGCGATCCATCCCCCGAGCGTCGAGAACTCGAACGACTGCGGGAAGTGGCGAAGCGTGAGGCCGTGCGGGCGCAGCTGGTCCTCGAGCGACGGCCCGAACGTCCCGGCCTGGATGCGGGCCGCGCGCGAGGTCTGGTCGACCTCGAGCACGCGGTCGAGCGCGCCGAGGTCGATCGTCACGGCGCCGGCGTAGGAGTCGCCGACGCGCGGCTCGACACCGCCGACGACGCTCGTCCCGCCGCCGTAGGGGATCGCGGCCGCGCCGGCGTCGGAGCACCAGGCGAGCAGCGCCTCGACCTCGGCCTCGTCGCGCGGGCGGGCGACGAGGTCCGGCGGGTTGTCGATGCGCCCGCGGAAGGCGCGCACGAGGTCGCGATAGGCGCGGCCGTAGGCGTGCGAGACGCGCTCGTGGCGGTCGGCGCTGACGATCTCGGCGAGCGAGGCGGGCGGCTCGAGTCGCGGCTCGGGCAGCTCGATCGCCTCGAGCGGCACCGGCTCCTCGATCTCGTCGCCGCCGAACCCCAGCCGCTCGCGGATCCCCGGCGCCGCGGCCTCGAGGTCGGCGCGGGACGGCTGGCCGTCCTCCCAGCCCCAACCCCAGTGCTTTCGCCTGCGGGTTTTCGTCGTCGTCGGCATCGAGTTAGGCATTGTCGCGCCCTCCGCGTTCACCGTAGGCGACTCGGCTCACCAGCCGCAGCGACCGATCGGGCCCAGGCCAGTGTTCTCGCAGAAGCTCGGGCCCTCCGCTTCGCAACGTCAGGCGCAGGACCAGGGCGACGATGATCACGTCATCCAGCTGGCCCGCCACGGGGATGAAGTCGGGCACGAGGTCGATCGGCATGGCCAGGTAGGCGATCAGCAGGATGATCGCGCCCCTTCCTCCACCCGGAGACCCGCGGATCTGCCAGCAGGCGCCTGAAGAGGACGATGCAGTCGGGGATGAAGCCGCCGAGCGCTCGGGCTTCGCTCCGTCGACCGGCGATGACCAGGGCCAGCACGAGGCCGGCATAGATGACGAGCAACGTCCCCACCGCCGCCAGCGACCATCTGGAGCGAGGTCACGGGATGAGGTCTATCTGACGCGAACGCTTAGGATTTCGGCGCCTTGTACGACTGGCTCCTGTTCCTGCACCTGCTGTCGGCGCTCATGGTCTTCGGAACGCTGGCCGTGTTCAGCGCCTTCGCGTTCGGCGCGACGAACGACGGGCGGATCCTGCGGGTGGGCAACGTGCTCTGGGACACCAGCGGGGCCGGGCTTCTCATCTTCGGGATCTGGCTCGCGCTCGACGTAGACGGCTACTCGCTCCTCGACGGCTGGATCATCGGCGCACTCGTGCTCTTCGCGATCGTCACCGAGCTCGGGCGCCGCGCCCGCGTCGGATACGAGAAGTCGAACGGGTCGCACGAGGTGGCCGCGACCGGCAACGCCGCTATCTGGCACTGGCTGCGCACGATCGGGATCCTCGCGATCCTCGTGCTCATGATCTACAAGCCGGGGGCCTGACGTGATCGCCACGATCCGCCCCGACGACTGGAACCTCGCGCTCCTGGTCCACGTTCTCGGCGCGATGCTGCTCGTCGGGACCCTCGTTCTCGCGGCGGCCGCGCTGTTCGTCGCCTGGCGCGACGGAAACGCCGCCTCGCTGCGGCTCGCCTACCGCACGCTGCTGATCGGCGTCCTGCCGTCGTGGATAGTGATGCGCGTGAGCGCCCAGTGGATCGCATCGAAGGAGGGGCTCGAGGACGCCGAGGTCGCCTGGATCGACATCGGCTTCATGGCCGCCGAGCCGGGTTTCCTGCTGATCGTCATCTCGACCGTCCTGGCCGCGCTCGCGATGCGGCGCGCCAACCGCAACGAGGGAGCCGGCGGCACCGGCCGCACCGCCGCGGTGCTCGTCTCGCTGCTGATCGCCGTCTACGTCTTCGCGACGTGGGCGATGGCGGCGAAGCCGCTCTAGGCCTCCCGGCGCGGCCGGTGCGCGGCGCGCGCCGCTACCAGTGCACGCCGCGCATGAGGTTCGCGAACAGCACCGCCTGATCCGACGGGGCCTCCGTGGCCGGCTGCGGGGCTCTGCCGTCGCGCGGCTCCTTCTTCTTGTCCCCGTCGCGCGCGGCGCTCGAGTCCGGGAACAGGTGGTAGGCGGTGTTGAGGATGTAGTCCACCGACTTCGGGTTGATCGCGTAGAGGATCTGGCCGAGGGTGCCGACCGGCGTGGCGATCCGCTTCGGCTTGTGGATGATCGCGTCGCAGATGAGGTCCGCGGCCTGCTCCGGCGTGAGCGTCGGGAAGCGGTCGTAGATCTTCGTCGGTCCGATCATCGGCGTCCGCACCAGCGGCATGTTGATCGTCGTGATGTGGACGTTGTCGTCGATGATCTCCGAGGCGATCGAGCGCGAGAACGCGTCGAGGGCGGACTTGGAGGCGACGTAGGCCGAGAACCGCGGCGGGTTCGTCTGCACCCCGATCGAGCTGACGTTGATGATGTGGCCCGACTTGCGGGCGCGCATCACCGGCAGCAGCTTGAGGATCAGCCGCACCGAGCCGAGGTAGTTGAGCTGGATCGTCCGCTCGTAGTCGTGCGGGCGGTCGTAGGAGAGCGCGACCGAGCGCCGGATCGAACGGCCGGCGTTGTTGACCAGCACGTCCACGTGGCCGTGCGCGGTGAGCACCTCCTCCGCCATGCGGTCGATGTCGTCGGGGTCGGAGAGGTCGGCCCGGTGGATGTGCGCGGTCCCGCCTCCCGCCTCGATCTGCTCCTTGGTCGCCTCGAGCTTCTCCGGCGTGCGGGCCACGAGCAGAACGATGCCTCCGGCGTCCGCGATCTTCATCGCCGCGGCGCGCCCGATTCCCGACGAGGCCCCCGTGACCATCACGATCCGGCCCCGCACCGCCGACTCGAGGGAGACGTTCCCGAGCAGGCGGCGCCCCATGCGCAGGAGCTCGTCCGGGATCTGCTGCTCGGCGAACTTGGCGAGGCCGCTGACGATCCCCATGCGCCCGCGCGCCACGCCGAGCAGGCTGCGATCGCGGTACAGGTCGGGGTCGAGATGGCGCTCCCAGTAGTCCCAGAGCTTCGACGCGTAGGCCTGCAGCGGGGGCACGGAGATCCCGGTGCCCGCGAGAGCCGCCTGCGTCTGGCGCGAGTCGAAGTGGGTCGGGTAGTTCACGTAGATCAGCACCGAGCGCGGGATGCCGAGGTCGCGCAGCGCCATGTCCACGAAGGTGTCGGCGAGCGGCGTCGCCGACACGGCGAGGTTCGCGAGCGGCACGGCCGCCTCCAGCGCCCCCGCCGGGATCCGGATCGAGGACGGCGGGCGCGTGGGCCGCGCGGGCGATGGTGTCGATCACCTCGCCGGCGGTCGGAGGGTTCGGGTCGGTGAGGTGGAACGCCTTGCCGTCGTGGCCGTCGAGGTGGGCGATGTGGTCCATCGCGCGGACGACGAAGTCCACCGGGACGATGTTGATCTCGCGTCCCTCGACGCCCGGCATCGGCACCCACTGGGGCACGGCGCTGCGGACCCGCCGGATGAGCTTGAAGAAGTAGTAGGGCCCGTCGACCTTGTCCATCTCGCCGGTCTCGGAGTTCCCGACGACGATCCCGGGCCGGTAGACGCGCCACGGCCGCTCGAGCTCGTTGCGCACGACCGCCTCGGACTCGTGCTTGGTCCGGAAGTAGGGATGGGTGTCGAGGTCCTGCGCCTCCTCGAACATGTCCTCGCGCCAGTCGCCCTTGTAGAGGCCCGCGGCCGCGATCGAGCTCACCATGTGCACGCGCCCGGCGTCGACCGCGTGGGCGAACTCGACCATGTGCCGCGTCCCCTCGACGTTGGCGATGCGCTGGCTCTCGGCGTCGGCCGTCATGTCGTAGATCGCCGCGAGGTGGAAGAGATGGTCGACCTCTCCGCGCAGACGCTCGACGTCTGCGTCCGAGACCCCGAGCCGCGGCTCGCCGAGATCGCCGACGATTCCGACGACGCGTTCCTCCGGAGCGCCCCAGCGGCTCCGCAGCTCCTCCAGCCGCCCGCGAGAGCCCTCGCGCACGAGCACGTAGATGGTCCCCTCGCGCTCGAGAAGCTGCTCGACCAGGTTCCGGCCGATGAACCCCGTCGCGCCGGTGACGAAATAGGCCAATCTGTCTCCTTCTTGCGGGCTTAGCCAGCTTGGCCCGGACCCTACACTTTCCACATGGACCAACTGCACCCGGTCTCGCGGCGGAGTCGCGTTCCGGTACATGCCGCTGAACCTCGATCCGCAGGGGCCCGAGCCGGTCCGCGACACGCGCAAGGTGCGCGTCACCGACGTCGGCGAGGAGCGCCAGGTGGTGCGCGACGGGATCCAGCAGCTCGCGCACGGCGCGCTCGTCTGCCCGGGCTGCAACCTCCCGCTCGTCCTGCGCACGCCGGTCCATGCCGGCTCCGCGCTGCGCTGCGGCTTCTGCGACCACGAGGCCCGCGCGCGCGAGTTCGTCGCCGCCGACGTCTACGACACGGTCGCCAACGAGGTCTACGTCATCGCGACGCTGGCCGCCTAGAGCGTCAGCGGCGCGACTTCCGCTGCCGTACTCTTCGCCGGCGGCGATCGCCGCGGGCCTTCTCGGTCGCGAGGCGCCTCTTCCAGCGTTTAGCCGAGCCGCATTGCGTAGAGTTGAAGCACAGGAATGGCGACCGCGACAGTCGAGATCCAGATGCCCCAGATGGGGGAATCTGTGACCGAGGGCACCGTCCTCGAGTGGCACAAGGCGGAGGGTGACCACGTCGAGGAGGGCGAGACCGTGGTCGAGGTCTCGACCGACAAGGTCGACGCCGAGGTCCCCGCGCCCGCCAGCGGGACCCTGACCAAGATCCTCAAGCAGGTCGACGAGACCGTCGAGGTGGGCTCGGCGCTCGCCGAGCTCGACCCCTCGGGCGAGGCGCCCGCGTCGGGCAACGGCGCGTCGGCCGAAGACCGGACGCCCCCGGACGAGAAGTCGCGAGGAGCCGGACGGCAGTGATTTCGTCGAGGGCGGCGGCGAGGGCGACGCCGACATCGGCGACGACTCCGAGGACGCGCGAGTCGCCGACGCCCGGCGAGGAGGAGTCGCCCGCTCCGGCGACGGCGGCGAGACCGCGGTCGCCGAGGCCCCGGCCGAGGCGAGACGATCACGCTGACGATGCCCGAGATGGGCGAGTCGGTGACCGAGGGCACCGTGCTCGAGTGGCACAAGCAGGAGGGCGACGCCGTCGAGGAGGGCGAGACCGTGGTCGAGGTCTCGACCGACAAGGTCGACGCCGAGGTCCCGGCGCCGGCGAGCGGGACGATCGCGAAGATCCTCAAGCAGCCCGACGAGACCGTGAAGGTCGGGGAGGCGCTGGCCGAGATCTCGGCCTCCGGCGCCGCGCCTGCCCAGCCCGAGACCGCGGCCGCCAGCGGGGACGGCGAGTCCGCCGCCGCGACTCCGGCCAGCCCCCGCCGACGGTGACGGTGACGGGCACCGCGCCTCTCCGGTGGCGCGCCGCGTCGCGGCCGCCGAGGGCGTCGACCTCGGCAAGGTCACCGGCAGCGGGCCCGGGGGGCGGATAACCAAGGCCGACGTGCTCGCCGCGAACGGCGGCGACGGAGCCGGCGCCGCGCGCCGGCGTTGCGGCGGGCGAGGCCAAGCCTTTGCGCGGCCCCGCCGCGATGCTCGCGAAGGCGATGAACGAGAGCCGCTCGATCCCGACGGCGACCTCGTTCAGGACACTCGCCGTCGACACCCTCGACGCGAAGCGCAAGGCGCTCAACGCGGTGCTCAAGGAGCGCGGCATGAAGGTCTCCTTCACCCATCTCGTCGCCTGGGCGATCGTCAAGGCCGCCGAGGAGTGGCGCGTGATGGGACGCAGCTACAGCGAGGAGGACGGCAAGCCGGTCGCCGTCGAGCCCGCGCACATCAACCTCGGGATCGCGGTCGACGTCGAGCGCAAGGGCTCGCGGAGCCTGATGGTGCCGTGCATCAAGGGCGCAGAGACCCTCGACTTCGCCGGCTTCCACGCCTACTACGAGGACCTGATCAACAAGACGCGGGAGAACCAGCTCACCGCGGACGACTTCAAGGGCACCAACATCACGCTCACCAACCCGGGCGGGCTGGGGACGGTCGCCTCCGTGCCGAGGCTGATGGTCGGTCAGGGCACGATCGTCGCGACGGGCTCGATCGCCTACCCGGTCGAGTGGCAGCACGCGCCCGGCGACAAGGTCAAGGCGCTCGGCATCTCCAAGGTGATGACGATGACCTCGACCTACGACCACCGCGTGATCCAGGGCGCGGAGTCCGGGTCGTTCCTGCGCCGCATCGACCAGCTCCTGGCGGGCGAGGACGACTTCTACGAGGAGGTCGCCGAGGCGCTCGAGATCAGCCCCAACGTCGTCGCGACCGCGCACCCCGCGTCGGCCTCGGCGCCGCCGCTGGCCGCCGGCGGGCCCGCGGCCGCCCGCCGCGCCGGCGACCGGGGTCGAGGCGAAGCCCGACCTCGAGCTGATGCAGGCCGTCCAGGCGGCGACCTCGCTGCTCAAGGCGTACCGCACCCACGGCCACCTCGCGGCGAGACCTGGACCCGCTCGGCCGCGAGCCCAAGGGCGACCCGGGGCTCGAGCCGGAGAACCTCAACCTGACGCCGGAGCTGATGGCCCAGATCCCGGCCTCGATCCTGCGCTGCGGCTGGCCCGGGGAGACGCTGCTCGAGGCGCTGCCGCGCATGCGCCAGGCCTACTGCGGGACGATCGCCTACCAGTTCGAGCACCTCTCCTCGCACCAGCAGCGGATGTGGCTGCGCGAGATGGTCGAGACGGGCTGGCACCGCAAGCCGCTGTCGGCGGAGGAGAAGCGCGACCTGCTCTCGCGCCTGATCGAGGTCTTCGTCTTCGAGCGCTTCATCCAGAAGAGCTACCTGGGCCAGAAGATGTTCTCGATCGAGGGCCTCGACGCGGTCGTGCCGATGCTCGACGAGACCGCGACCCTCGCGCGGCGCAACGGCGCCGAGGAGGTCGTGATCGGGATGGCGCACCGCGGGCGCCTCAGCGTGCTGGTCCACAACCTCGGGCGCGCGGTCGAGTCGATCTTCGCCGAGTTCGAGGGCGCCAAGGCCTTCGACGCCGTGCGCGCGATCACCGCCGCGCCGCACCGCGGCACCGGCGACGTCAAGTACCACCACGGCGCCGAGGGCATGTTCAACACACGCGACGCCAGCAGGTGAAGATGCGCCTCTACCCGAACCCGAGCCATCTCGAGTTCGTCGACCCGGTGGTCGTCGGCGGCGCCCGCGCGGCGCAGACCGAGCACTCCGGCCCGCGCCTGCACCACAACCACAACGTCGCCCTGCCGACGCTCCTGCACGGCGACGCCGCCTTCCCCGCCCAGGGCGTGGTCGCCGAGACGTTCAACCTGCTGGGGCTCGACGGCTACCGCACCGGCGGGACGATCCACGTGATCACCGACAACCAGGTGGGGTTCACGACCGACCCGACCGAGGCCCGCTCGACGCCGTACTCCTCCGACATGGCGAAGGGCTACAACGTCCCGATCATCCACGTCAACGCCGACGACGTGGAGGCGTGCATCGCGGCGGTGCGCCTGGCGCTGGCCTATCGCGAGAAGTTCGAGCGCGACGCCGTCATCGACCTGATCGGCTACCGCCGCTACGGCCACAACGAGACCGACGAGGCCGCCTACACGCAGCCCAGGATGGCGGCGCAGATCAAGGAGCACCCGCCCGTCTCCCAGATCTACTCCGAGCAGCTCGTCAAGGAGGGCGTCGTCAGCGCCGAGGACGTCGAGCGCGAGTCGAACGAGCTTCGCGAGGCGCTCTCGGCGCGGCTGCGCGACCTGCGCCAGAAGATGGAGGCCGGCGACTACGAGGACCCGGAGTCGACCGGGACCGTCACCGGGGAGCTCGACCGCACGAAGAGCCCCGAGGTCGAGACGGCCGTCTCCGAGAAGCGCATTCGCTCGCTCAACGAGGAGCTGCTGCGCGTCCCCGAGGGCTTCACGATCCACCGCAAGCTGCGAAAGCCGCTCTCGAAGCGCGTCGAGACCGTCGACGAGGGCGGGATCGAGTTCGGCCACGCCGAGTCGCTCGCCTTCGCCTCGCTGCTCTGCGAGGGCACCCACATCCGGCTCACCGGCCAGGACACCGAGCGCGGGACCTTCTCGCACCGCCACCTCGTCCTCCACGACGAGAAGACCGGCCTCAAGTACGCGCCGATCCAGCACCTGACCGGCGCCCTCGCGCCGTTCGAGATCCACAACAGCCCGCTCTCGGAGCAGGCCTGCCTCGGCTTCGAGTACGGCTACTCGGCCGCGTCGCCCGAGAGCCTCGTCCTCTGGGAGGCGCAGTTCGGCGACTTCGCCAACTCGGCCCAGGTGATCATCGACAGCTTCATCGCCTCGGGCGAGTCGAAGTGGGGCCAGCAGACCCGCCTCACCCTGCTTCTCCCGCACGGCTACGAGGGCTCGGGGCCCGAGCACTCGAGCGCGCGCATCGAGCGCTTCATCGCGCTCGCCGCCGAGGGCAACATGCGGCTCGCGAACCCGACGACCGCGGCGCAGTACTTCCACCTGCTCCGGCGCCAGGCCCGGATCGCGAAGCCGCGGCCGCTCGTCGTCTTCACCCCCAAGGGGCTGCTGCGCCTCCCGGCCGCGACGTCGACGCTCGAGGAGTTGACCAAGGGCGGCTTCCAGTTCGTGCATCGACGACCCCCGCGCGGTCGACCGCCGCGACGAGGTCGAGCGGCTGGCGCTCTGCAGCGGCAAGGTCTACTACGACATCGACAGCCACGAGAAGCGCGAGAAGGCGACGAAGGTCGCCGTCGCGCGCGTCGAGCTCCTCTACCCGTTCGCGCGCGAGCAGATCGCGGAGCTGATCGCCGGCTATCCGAACCTCAAGGAGATCGCCTGGGTCCAGGAGGAGCCCCAGAACATGGGCGCCTGGAAGGTGATGACCCGCCGCATGCCCGAGCTCGTCCCCGAGGGCGTCGAGTTCCGCTACATCGGGCGCCCCGAGCGCGCCAGCCCCAGCGAGGGCTATCCGGCGGCGCACCGCTCCGAGCAGGAGCGCATCGTGCTCACGGCGCTTCAGGCCTGAGCGCGGGCCTCTTCGGTGCCAGTCGCCCCGGGCCCGCTGTTTCGCTGGGTCAAGATCGCGTCCTACGTCGAGCTCGGCCTCTTCGCCGCGCTGCTCGTCTTCTGGCTGCTGCCCGGCTTCGACCACGAGACCTTCATCTTCGGCCTCAGCCACGGCCTCGGGTTCATCGCCCTCTGCCTGCTGATCTGGATCGCCGTGCTGCGCCACGAGGCGCCCTACTGGCTGCTGGCGGCCACGCTCACCCCGGTCGGCCCGGTGGGAAGCGTGATCGGGATCGGCTACATGGAGAGAAGGCCGTCAGCCGATCCCCGAGGCTGACCTCCGGAAAACGATATGGCGAGGCGGGGCCGCGGGAGGCAGGGGGTCCACACGGCCCTCGCCACGCCTGCGCGTCGGTAGCCAGGGAGGGATGCCGACGCGATCGTCCCCGGAGGCGGGACTGGCCGGGGACGAGCCTTCAAATGCCTATATGAGGAAGTCCCTTCGTGCCCCCGACCCCTTGTAGGCATCATTGCAGATCGCAGGCGTGCGTGGTCAGCGAAGTTGGCGCAGAACGTGGTGGAGGATGCCGCCGTTGCGGAAGTAGAGAACCTCGTTCGGGGTGTCGATCCGCACGCGCGCCTCGAAGCTGACCGGGTCGCCGCCGTCCCTGGTGGCGGTGACCTCGACGCTCTTCGCCTCCCCGTCGCTGAGGTCGCCGACCTCGATGACCTCCTCGCCCGTCAGCCCCAGCGACTCGACCGATTCCCCGTCGGGGAACTGGAGCGGCACGACGCCCATCCCGATCAGGTTGGAGCGGTGGATGCGCTCGAAGCTCTCGGCGATCACCGCGCGCACGCCGAGCAGCGCGGTGCCCTTCGCGGCCCAGTCGCGCGAGGACCCCGACCCGTACTCCTTGCCGGCGAGCACGACCAGCGCGACGTCCTCGGCGGCGTAGCTCATCGCCGCCTCGTAGATGGTCGTCTCCTCGCCGTCGGGGAAGTGGCGGGTGAACCCGCCCTCCCTGTCGACGAGCTTGTTGCGCAGCCGCACGTTCGCGAACGTGCCGCGGATCATCACCTCGTGGTTGCCGCGCCGTGAGCCGTACGAGTTGAAGTCCTTGGGCTCGACGCCGTTTTCGATCAGCCACTGCCCGGCGGGGCTCTGCTTCTTGATCGCGCCCGCCGGCGAGATGTGGTCGGTGGTGACCGAGTCGCCGAGCACGGCGAGGACGCGGGCGCCCTCGATCGGCTCGGTCTCCTTCGGCTCCGGCTCCATGCCCTCGAAGTACGGGGGCTCGCGGACGTAGGTCGAGTCGGGCCACGTGTAGCGATCGCCGTCGGGCGTGTCGAGCGCCGCCCAGCGCTCGTCGCCGGCGAAGACGTCGGAGTAGCCCTTCGTGAACATCTCGGCGCGCACCGCCTCGGCGACGGTCTGCTTGATCTCCTCAGAGCTGGGCCAGATGTCGCGCAGGTAGACGGGCTCGCCGTCCGAGCCGTCGCCGAGCGGCTCGCTGGTCAGGTCGTGGTCCATCCGCCCGGCGAGCGCGTAGGCGACGCACAGCGGCGGGGAGGCGAGGTAGTTGTTTCGCACGTCGGGGTTGATCCGGCCCTCGAAGTTGCGGTTGCCCGACAGCACCGAGCAGACGACGAGCTGTGAGTCCTCGACCACCTTCGCGATCTCCTCCGGAAGCGGGCCGGAGTTCCCGATGCACGTCGTGCAGCCGTAGCCGACGAGGTTGAAGCCGAGGCGGTCGAGGTACTCGTCGAGCCCCGACTGCTCGAGGTACTCGGTGACGACCGTCGAGCCCGGCGCCAGCGACGTCTTCACCCAGGGCTTCGATTCGAGCCCGGCCTCGACCGCCTTCTTGGCCAGCAGCCCGGCGCCGATCATCACCGAGGGGTTCGAGGTGTTGGTGCAGCTGGTGATCGCGGCGATGACGACGCGGCCGTGGTTGAGCTCGACCTCGGTGCCGTCCTCGAGCTTCACCCTCGGCCCGTCGCCGGGCAGGTCCTCGACCGCCGTCGCCTCGGCGGCCTGCCGGGCCCATGGCCTCGGCTTGCTCGCGTCGTTGTTGTGCTCCTCGGCCACGGGGTCGGAGGCGGGGAAGGTCTCCTCGACGGCCTCGTCGAGGGGGCTGAGGAGGGCCTCGACGGCGTCGGAGTCGAACTCCGCCAGCGACTCGAAGAAGGCGGCCTTGGCGTCCGATAGCGCGATGCGGTCCTGGGGGCGCTTCGGGCCGGCGATGCTGGGCTCGACCTCGGAGAGGTCGAGCTCGAGCGTGTCGCTGTAGGTCGCCTCCTCGGAGTCGTCGTCGTGGAAGAGGCCCTGCTCGCGGCAGTAGGCGTCCACCAGCTCGATCTGCTCGGTCGGGCGCCCGGTGAACTCGAGGTAGCGAAGCGTCTCGGCGTCGACGGGGAAGATCGCGCAGGTCGAGCCGAACTCGGGGGACATGTTGCCGAGCGTCGCGCGGTCGGCGAGCCCGAGGCCGGAGATCCCGGGGCCGAAGAACTCGACGAACTTCGCGACGACGCCGCGCTCGCGCAGCATCTCGGTGACCGTGAGCACGAGGTCGGTCGCGGTGGCGCCCTCGGGGAGCTCTCCGGTGAGCCTGAAGCCGACCACCTGCGGCAGCAGCATCGAGATCGGCTGGCCGAGCATCGCGGCCTCGGCCTCGATCCCGCCCACGCCCCAGCCGAGCACGCCGAGGCCGTTGATCATCGTCGTGTGGGAGTCGGTCCCGACGAGCGTGTCGGGGTAGGCGGCCAGCGAGCCGTCGTCGCGCTCGTCGGAGAACGTCACCTGGCCGAGGTACTCGAGGTTGACCTGGTGGCAGATCCCGGTCGCGGGCGGCACGACGCGGAAGTTGTCGAAAGCCTGCTGGCCCCAGCGCAGGAACGCGTAGCGCTCCTCGTTGCGCTCGTAGTCGCGGTCGGCGTTGATCTCGAAGGCGCGCTCGTTGCCGAATGCGTCGACCTGGACCGAATGGTCGATCACGAGATCGACCGGCACGAGCGGGTTGATCCTCGACGGCTCCGACCCCAGGCGCTCGATCGCGTCGCGCATCGCCGCGAGGTCGACGACCGCGGGCACGCCGGTGAAGTCCTGCATCAGCACGCGCGCGGGCTGGAACGGGATCTCGACGCTGGGCTCGGCCTTGGCGTCCCAGCTCGCGATCGCCTCGACGTCGTCGGCGCCGACGGAGCTTCCGTCCTCGAGGCGCAGGACGTTCTCGAGCAGGACCTTCAGCGAATAGGGCAGGCGCGCCACATCGAACCTCTCCTGAAGCGCGTCGAGACGGTGTATCTCGTACTCGCGCCCGCCCACCGAGAGGGTGTCGCGCGCTCCGAAGCTGTCGCCGCTGTTTTCGGCCATGCCCTCAGTATCGCGCTCTCCGGCCGCGGGCGACCTCAAACGTCGCGGCTAGCGCTTGTCGGCCTGGCCGCTCGCGACGGTGTCGGCCGTCCTGCTCGCGCCGCCGCCGGCGAGCCTGGCGGCCAGCTCGGGGCGCCGCGCCGCGAAGCGCGCGAGGAACCGCAGCATCCGTGGCGCGACCTCGACCTCCGCGCGGTCCTTCTCGATCGCCGCGACGACCCCGTCGGCGACCTCCTCGGGGCTGCTGGTGCCGACGCCCGGCGGCGTCTTGGCGCCGCTTTCGGCGAACATCCCTGCGTCGCGGATGAAGCCCGGCAGCACGACCGAGGCGCTCACGCTCGTGGGGCGAAGGTCCGCGCGCAGCCCGAGCGCGAAGCCGCGCAGCCCGAACTTGGTCGCCGAGTAGAGCGAGGAGCGCGGGCTCGCGGCGATTCCCGAGAGCGACGAGACATAGACGAGGTGACCCGAGCCACGCTCGGTCAGGCGCGGCAGCAGCTCGCGCGTCATCCGGATCGGGGCCTCGAGGTTGACGCGCAGGGCGCGCCCGAGCTCGTCCTGGGAGAAGCTCTCGAGGCGACCCGAGGCCGGCAGCGCGGCGTTGGCGACGAGCACGTCGACCTCCCCCGCCTCGGCGACGAGGCGCTCGGCCGCGCCCTCGTCGGCGAGATCGGCCGCGATCACGCGATGGCCGTCGCCCGGGAGCGACGAGGCGAGCTCGTCGAGCGCCTCCTTCTTGCGCGAGCTGAGCACCAGCGTGGCGCCGCGCCCCGCCAGCGCCCTGGCGATCGCCATCCCGATGCCCCCGGTCGCTCCGCTGAGCAGCACGGTCTTGCCGGCGAGGTCCACGCGCGCAACCTAGCAGCGGTAGGCTGGCGCCGATGAGGCTCTACGTCTGCTGGGGAACGTTCTGGACGCCCCGACCGGGCGGCCACCCGTGCCACAACGCCCACGAGGCGCTGCTCGACGCGGGATGGGACCCCGAGGTCGTGCCCGTGCACGGGCTCGGGATCGGGCCTCAGGCGCTGCAGTGGAAGACGGCGGGGCGAGCGGAGGTCGAGGAGCTGAGCGGAAGCCCGACGGTTCCGGTCCTCGTGACCGACGGCGGTGAGGTGGTCAGCGAGTCGAGTCGGATTCGCGAGTGGGCGCAGCAGAACCCTGCTCCGGCGCCCGCCGCGAGCGCCTGAGCCCGACCACCACTCCGGCCACGACGAGCGCGGCGCCGACCCCGACGCCTATCGCCTGGCGGTAGTGGAAGCCGCGATCGTCGCCGAGGCCGATGGCGTCGGCGAGCCCCGAGACCGCCGCGAGGGCGATCCCGAGCAAGATCAAGACGATTGCGGTCCTATCCATAGCCAGCCTCCCGAGTGGTCGCGGCGGGGCCGCATTCTATGCGGTTGCGCTGTGCGTGGCCAGGCACGGACGGCTCGGGCGCCGGAAGGTTATGGCTTGATTCGCTTCATTAGCGTTTGCTAAGCTTCCGCCCTCGATTTCCGATAAATGCCGAATCCCCGCCTGGCTAAGCAGCAAACGGGCGGGGAGCGGGGGAACCAATTCTTCCGGGGCGAATCCACCTCCTGTGGAGGCGCGGTCTCCTTTAGCGCCAGCCCGACAGCTAACCCCGTAGGCCAAAGAAGGAGGGCTGGAAGCTGCACCCGGATACTTCATTGGCGAACCGATACGGTCGTATCGCGGCGCTTGTCGCGACGATGGTCCTCTTCGCGCTCCCCGCACCGGCGCTGGCTCAGTCCGGCGGCACGGGGTCTGGCGACTCCACCGGCGGCGCGACACGAGCACGAGCGCGGGCGGCGGCACCGGCCCCGCCCCGACGGCGCCGGGCGAGACGGCCGAGCTGCTCGACAACGGCGACGCGGTCGCCCCGGCGAGCGCTCCCGCACCAGGTCCAGCGCGCGATCGAGTTCGCGAACCGCATCAACCGCAAGCCGTACGTCTACGGCGGCGGCCACAAGAGCTGGAAGATCGACAGGGGCTACGACTGCTCGGGCGCGGTGAGCTACATGATCCACGGCGCCGGGCGCAAGCTCCTCTCCTCTCCGCTGCCCTCGGGCTCGCTCGCCAGGTGGGGCGCGGCCGGCCCCGGCGAGTGGATCAGCGTCTACGCCAACGCCGGCCACGCCTACGCGGTCGTCGCCGGCCTGCGCTGGGACACCTCCGGGCGGCAAGGGCCCGCGCTGGCACGAGGACCTGCGCTCGTCGAAGGGCTTCAAGGCCCGCCACCCGCGTCGGTCTCTAGATCGCCGGCACGCCGGGCAGCGCCCGGGGTGCCCTAGACGACCCCAGCCTGCGCGCGGGAGCGCGCGCCGGGCTTCCGTTCGCGGTTGCGGCCTTCGTGCTCGCGATCTCGTTCGGCGTGCTCGCCGAGCCCGTGATGGGCGTCGCGGCCCCGATCGTGATGTCGGCGGTCGTCTTCGCGGGCTCGGCCCAGTTCGCGTCGACGGCCGTGCTCGCGGACGGCGGCGGGGCCCTCGCCGCGATCGTCGCGGGGATCCTGCTCAACCTGCGCTACGCGCCGATGGGCATCGCGCTGGCGCCGTCGCTGCGCGGCGGCCCGCGCCGGCGCGCCGCGCTACGGCCAGGCGATGATCGACGCCTCGTGGGCGATGGCGAGCCGCGGCGAGGGGCGCTTCGACCCGTCGTTCATGGTCGGCGCCACCCTGCCCTCCTATCCGGCGTGGGTGCTGGGGACGGTCGTCGGCGTCTTCGCCGGCGACCTCATCAGCGATCCCGAGGCGCTCGGGCTCGACGCCCTGTTTCCGGCCTTCTTCCTCGCGCTCCTGATCGGCGGGGAGCTGCGAGGCGGGCGCACCGCGATCGCGGTGGCGTTGCTCGGCGCCGCCGTCGCGCTCGCGCTCTCCCCGTTCGCCCCACCGGGCGTGCCGGTGATCTGCGCCTGCGTCGCGGCGCTGCTCGGGCTGCCGGGGAGGACGACGCGGT
This sequence comes from uncultured Thermoleophilia bacterium, assembly GCA_963838145.1. GTDB lineage: Bacteria > Actinomycetota > Thermoleophilia > Solirubrobacterales > 70-9 > DASPWW01. The sequence continues at coordinate 804,633 of CAWIPX010000009.1, read as the reverse complement.
GACCGAGGTCTGGGTGACGATCGCGGTGCTCGCCGTGGCGACGTTCGCGATTCGCGCCGCGGGGCCGATCGCCGTCGGCGGCCGCGAGCTGCCGGGCCCGGTGCTCAGCGTCATCGCCCTCGTCGCCCCGGCGCTCCTCGCGGCGCTCGTCGTGACCCAGACGCTGACCGGCGAATCGGGCGACCTGATGATCGACGAGCGTGCCGCCGGCGTGGCGGCGGCGGGTGGCGTGATGGCGTGGCGGGGCTCGATCCTGCTCGCGCTCGCCGCCGCCGTCGGCGTCACCGCGGGGCTACGGGCTCTCTAGCTCCTCGGTCGTGGTCTCGCCGGTCGTGGCTCGCCGGTCGTCGCCTCGTCGCCGGTCGCCTCGTCGCCGCCCTTCGAGGACTTCTCCTCGGGCACGCTCAGCCGGTCGCGGTAGTCGACCAGCCACCTGCCGTCCTCCGAGTCCTCCTTGCCCTCGAAGACGAGCTCGATGCGCTGCTGCTCGGTCTGGCCGAAGAAGTCGACCACCTCGACGTCCACGAACGCCCAGACCGCCGCGACGCCGCCGATGTCGAGCAGCTCGAGCGAGACCGCGGTCGGCAGCCCACGCTCCTTCTTGCAGTTCTCGACGCTGCCGAAGGCGCTCTCGACGAAGCGCTCGGTCAGGAGCTTCTCGCAGACCTTCTCCGAGTCCTGGCTCGTCAGCATCTCCTCGACCGCGGCGAGGACGTCCTCCTGCCCGGCCGGCGGCAGCAGCTCGGCGCAGTCGTCGAGGCCGGCCTCCTCCGCGGCCGTGCGAGCCTCGTCGCTGAGGCGCTCGAACTCGGCCTGTGCCTCCGTGAACGCCTTCTGGTTGGTGGCCTGCGCCGCCTGCAGGGCCTCCTCGAGCGCCGCGTTCTTGTCCTCCTGGAGCGTCACGTACTCGCTCCACGGCGCGACCAGCTCCGCCGGCGGCCGCAGCGCCTCGAGCTGCGCCAGCCCCTCCTGTCGCACGGGAAGCTGGAGCTCGATCAGCTGGACCGCGTCGCCCGCGGACGCCGGCGGCCCGGCCTCGGCGCGCACGTCGGCGAGGTCGGTCGCGATCTCCGCGCAGGCCTCGTCGGCGCGCAGGGGAAAGTCGGGCGTGGGCTCGTCGCCGTCATCGCCCCCGCAGGCGGCGAGAGCGGACGCGACAGCGACCGCCGCAAGCGCGGCGGACGCACGAAACAGGCGTGGGTTGCGGCCCCGGTTGCGTCGCATGAGGCCGACAACCCTAGCCAGTGGGCAATCCGTGATGCGCAGCAGTACGAGGCGTCCAACCCGACCGCGGCAGATTGTCCATCCGCGCCCAGCGAGGGTGCTCCACTTCGTATACCTTGACTCCCTGCGTGACGTGTTCCGTGCCGGGACGCGTGTACGCAGGGGACAGTGGAGGAAACCGCCTCAGCAACCAGCGTTGAGAGCCGGGACGACTCGGGGAAGACCGCCGACCAGTCCGGGGGCGCAAGCGACGCGGCGCCGGACATCCGGCTTCGGGGCCTGACGAAGCGCTACGGCGAGGTCGTCGCGGTCGACTCGGTCGACCTCGAGATCGCGCAGCGGGGAGTTCTTCACGATGCTCGGGCCGTCGGGCTCGGGCAAGACGACGACGCTGCGCATGATCGCCGGCTTCGAGACGCCCGACGCGGGCGTCGTCGAGCTCGCCGGGCGCGACGTCAGCCGCGTCCCCCCCTACCACCGCGAGGTCAACACGGTCTTCCAGGACTACGCCCTGTTCCCGCACATGACGGTCGGCGAGAACATCGAGTACGGGCTTCGGGTCAAGAAGGTGGCGCGCGAGGAGCGCGAGCGGCGGCGCACCGAAGCGCTGGAGATCGTCCGGCTGCCGGGGCTCGACGACCGCAAGCCAAGCGAGCTGTCCGGCGGCCAGCGCCAGCGCGTCGCGCTCGCCCGCGCGATCGTCAACCGCCCCCGCGTGCTGCTGCTCGACGAGCCGCTCGGGGCGCTCGACCTCAAGTTGCGCGAGCAGATGCAGGTCGAGCTCAAGCGCATCCAGAAGGACGTCGGGATCACGTTCGTCTACGTGACCCACGACCAGGAGGAGGCGCTGACGATGAGCAACCGCATCGCCGTCATGAACGAGGGCCACATCGAGCAGGTCGGCACCCCCACCGAGGTCTACGAGCATCCCGCGACGCCGTTCGTGACCGGCTTCGTCGGCGTCTCGAACATGCTCGAGCGCGACGGCCGCCGCTTCACGGTGCGGCCCGAGAAGATTCGGATCGTCGAGGCCGGCGAGGCCGCGGAGGGCCTGCATACCGAGACCGGCCGCGTCATCGACGCTCTCTACGCCGGGATGATCACGCGCTACGTGGTCGACCTCGATGCCGGGGGAGAGCTTCAAGTCGTGCGCCAGAACCTCGAGACCACATCGGCCGAGGCGCTGGAGCAGCGGGGCAGAGAAGTGACAGTGGGATGGCGGCCCGAGCATGCGGTCGCCGTCGTCGAGGACGATGGCAGGGAGAGAGAGAGCTAGACAGATGAGAGGACTCAAGGGCCGCTCGGAGCGGCTTGCGTGGATCATCCTCGCCCTGCTTGCGATCGTCGCTTTCGCGGTCGGCTGCGGCGACGACGATGACGATTCCGACGGAGGGGGCGAGGAGCTGACCGAAGTCGGAGAGGGCGAGGGCGAGCTCAACCTCATCGGCTGGGCCGGCTACGTCGAGGACGGCTCCACCGACCCCAAAGTCGACTGGGTGACGGACTTCGAGAAGGAGACCGGATGCCAGGTCAACTTCAAGGCCGGCGCCACCTCGGACGAGATGGTGCAGCTGATGCGCACCGGCCAGTACGACGGCGTCTCGGCATCCGGCGACGCCAGCGGCCGCCTCGTCGAGGGCGGCGACGTCGACCCGGTCAACGTCGACCTGATCCCCAACTACGCCGACGTGTTCGAGGCGTTGAAGGACCAGCCGCACAACACGTTCGACGGTGAGCACTACGGGGTGCCGCACGGGCGCGGCGCGAACATCCTCGCCTTACAACACCGATGACGTCTCAGCCGGCGCCGAAGTCGTGGGATGTCGCCGGGTTCGATCCCGACGCGAGCGAGCCGTACAAGGGCAATGTGACCGCGTACGACAACCCGATCTACATCGCCGATGCGGCTGTGTACCTGATGTCGCACAACCCCGAGCTCGGGATCACCGATCCGTACGAGCTCGACGACGAGCAGTTCAATGCCGCGATCGACCTGCTCAAGCAGCAGCGCGAGTACGTCGGCGAGTACTGGTCCGACGCTCTCAAGCAGATCTCGGCGTTCGAGGGCGGCGACACCACGGTCGGCACGACGTGGCAGTACCAGGTCAACACGCTCCAGGGCGAGAACGAGCCCGTCGAGGCGGTCCTTCCCGAGGAGGGATGCGACCGGCTGGTCCGACACGTGGATGATCAGCTCGGAGGCAGAGCATCCGAACTGCATGTACCTGTGGATGAACCACATTCTCTCCCCGGAGGTCGAACGCCAAGGTCGCGGTCTGGTTCGGAGAGGCGCCGGCGAACGAGAAGTCGTGCGAGCTCACCGGCAAGCTCGACCCGGCGTACTTCGGCACGAAGGACCACTGCGAGGTGTTCCACGCCGACGACGAGGCGTACTTCGACCAGATCTATGAGTGGAAGACGCCCGTCTCCGACTGCGGCGACGACCGCGGTGACGAGTGCAAGACCTACGACGAGTGGGTCCAGGGCTGGACCGAGGTGAAGGGCTAGCCCCGCTGCCGTGGAGGCAGCTGACCTAGCGTCGTCAGCTACGGGGGGACCGGCGGCAAGGGCCGCCGGTCCCCCTCACGGCAAGGGGGGTGCGGCCGCCGCGCCCCTGCTCGCGGGCCCGATGGCCTGGCTGGTCGTCGGGTACCTCGGCTCGCTCGCGCTGCTGCTCGTCGCCGCCTTCTGGAACCTCGGCGAGCTGAGCGGTGAGATCGAGAAGACCTACAACCCGGCGGACTTCACGCTCGACAACTTCAGGACGCTGATCGAGGAGCCCGTCTACCGCACGATCGCGGGCCGCACGATCCTGATCGCCGCCCTCGTCACGATCACCGACGCGCTGCTCGCGTTCCCGATCGCCTTCTACATGGCGAAGGTCGCCGGGCCGAAGATGAAGGCAGCGCTCGTGGTCGCGGTGCTGATGCCGCTGTGGTCGGGCTACCTGGTCAAGGTCTACGCATGGCGGACGATCCTCAGCGAGGAGGGCGTGCTCAACTGGGCGCTCGAACCGCTGGGGCTCAGCGGCCCCGGCTTCGGAAACGTGGCCGTGTGGCTCGTGATGACCTACCTCTGGCTCCCGTTCATGGTGATCCCGATCTACGCCGGGCTGGAGCGCATCCCCGACTCCGTGCTCTCCGCCTCCGAGGACCTCGGGGGCTCCCCGTTCACGACCTTCCGCCGCGTGATCCTGCCGCTCGCATTCCCCGCGGTGGTGGCGGGCTCGATCTTCACCTTCTCGCTCACGCTCGGCGACTTCATCGCGCCGACGCTCGTCTCGAGCACCCAGTTCATCGGCACCGTCGTCTACGGCAACATCACCAGCAACCTGCCGCTCGCCGCCGCCTTCGCGTTCGTGCCGATCGCCGTGATGATCCTCTACCTGATGCTGGCGCGCCGCCTCGGCGCGTTCGAGCACCTCTAGGCCGATGCGCATGTCCGGTAGAGCCACGTGGGTGCTGAGGATCGGAGTCGGCGCGGCGCTCGCCTTCATCTACATCCCCCTGATCGTGATCGCGATCTACGCGTTCAACTCGGGGACGACGCTGGCATGGCCACCCGACGGGTTCACGCTGGACTGGTTCGACCGCGCATTCGAAAATCAGGGTGCGCGCGACGCGCTCGTCAACTCCCTGAAGGCCGGCATCGGCGCGACCGCCATCGCGCTCGTGCTCGGCACGCTCGCGTCGCTCGCCGTGTCGCGCTACAGCTTCTTCGGCCGCGAGACGATCTCGTTCCTGGTCATCCTTCCGATCGCGCTGCCGGGCATCGTCACGGGGATCGCGCTCAACAACACGTTCACCCAGGTGCTCGGCATCGACCTCAGCCTGTTCACGATCGTCGTCGGGCACGCAACGTTCTGCATCGTCGTCGTCTACAACAACGTGCTCGCGCGGCTGCGGCGCGTGTCGACCTCGTTCGAGGAGGCGTCCGCCGACCTCGGAGCGACCCCGTTTCAGACGTTTCGGCGCGTGACGCTGCCGAACATCCAGACGGCGCTCGTCGCTGGCGCGCTGCTCGCCTTCGCGCTCTCCTTCGACGAGATCATCGTCACGACGTTCACGGTCGGCACCGGCGAGCAGACCGTCCCGATCTGGATCTTCCAGAACCTCTTCCGGCCCAACCAGGTGCCCGTCGTAAACGTCGTCGCGCTGTCGCTGGTCGTGCTCTCGATGATCCCCGTCTACCTCGCGCACCGGCTCACGCGCGAGGAGGGTCCGTCGGGAGGGGGCGGCCGCCGCCAAGGCGACCGCCGTCCCCTGAGGCGGGCTCACGCCCAACCGCCGGATTGGCTAGGGCAAGGCCGTCCCGGAATTACCAACTTCACATGTCGGTCGCAGCAGAGCTGCGCCGGATCGACTAGGCCGTTCGGCCTAGCTCGGAATTACCAACTGCACATGTCGGTCGCAGCAGAGCTGCGCCGGATCGACTAGGCCGTGCGGCCTAGTCGAGATTGACCATCACGTGCTTGACCTCGGTGTAGTCCTCGAGGCCGTACATCGAGAGGTCCTTGCCGTAGCCGGACTGCTTGTAGCCGCCGTGCGGCATCTCGGACACGATCGGGATGTGGTCGTTGACCCACACGGCGCCGAAGCGCAACGCCTTGGAGACGCGCATGGCGCGGCCGACGTCGCGGGTCCAGACCGAGGACGCGAGCCCGTAGCGGGTCCCGTTCGCCCACTCGATCGCCTTCGCCTCGTCGTCGAACTTCTGCACGGTGATCACCGGCCCGAAGATCTCGTTCTGGATCATCTCGTCGTCCTGCTCGAGGTTCGAGATCACGGTCGGCTCGAGGAAGAACCCGGGTAGGTCCGGGCGCTTGCCGCCGGTGACGATCTCGGCGTGGTCGGGGCCGCGCTCGATGAATCCCTCGACGCGCTCGCGCTGGCGCTCGGAGTTGAGCGGCCCGAGCGTCGTGTCGTCGGACATCGTGTCGCCCACGACCTGCTCGTAGGCCTGCTCCGAGAGCCCCGAGACGACGTCGTCGTAGACGCCCGAGCTCGCGAGCACGCGCGTCGCCGCGGTGCAGTCCTGGCCCGCGTTGTAGTAGCCGGTGCCCGCGATCGTCTCCATCGCAGTCTCCATGTCGACGTCGTCGAAGACGACCACCGGCGCCTTGCCGCCGAGCTCGAGATGGACCTTCTTGAGCGTGTCGGCGGCGGCCTTGGCGATCCATTTGCCGGTCTCGGGGGAGCCGGTCAGCGAGACCATGTCGACGTCTTCGTGCGTGACCAGCGACGAGCCCGCGGGCTCACCGTGACCGGCGATGACGTTGAGCACGCCCTTGGGGAAGATCTCCGCGCTGAGCTCCGCGAGCTTGATCGTGCTCAGAGGGCGTCGTCTCGGCGGGCTTGAGCACGACCGTGTTGCCGGCGGCCAGCGCCGGGCCGATCTTCCACACGGCCATCATCAGCGGGTAGTTCCAGGGCGTGATCTGACCGACGACGCCGACCGCCTCGCGGCGAACCATCGACGTGTGCCCCTCGAGGTACTCGCCCGCCGCCTTGCCCTCGAGGACGCGCGCGGCGCCGGCGAAGAAGCGGATGTTGTCGGCCGCGAACGGGATCTCGTCCTCGAGGAAGTTGTGGCGCGGCTTGCCGGCGTCGGCGGCCTCGATGTCGGCGAGCTCCTCGGCGTTCTCCTCGATCGCGTCGGCGAGCTTGAGCAGCGCGGCGGAGCGGTCGCCGGGCGTCAGCGTGGACCAGCCCTCGAAGGCGCGGCGCGCGGCCGCGACCGCGCGGTCGACGTCCTCGGCGGTCGAGAGCGGCGCCTCGGCGATCGGCTCGCCCGTCGCCGGGTTGAGGATGTCCTCGGTCGCGCCGTCGGCGGCGTCCGTGGGCTCGCCGTCGATGAAGTTCTGGGCCTTGGTGGTCGTAGCTGTAGCCATCTCTCTCCTATCCCCTCACTGGTTCGCTTTTCAACCGCGGCTCTGCCGCGATCAGCATGTGCGTTAGTTTTTTCATGGTCAGGTCGAGCGCATCGGTCACTGGAACGTACTCCGCGCCAACCGCTTCCGCGACCGCGGGGTGGGTGACGTGCCCAGCGGCGACGTTGACGCCGAGCCGCAGCCCGGGATCGCGGCGCAGGGCCTCGGCGACGCCGAGGTCGGCGAGCGCGAGCACGTAGGGCAGCGTCGCGTTCGTCAATGCATAAGTGGAGGTCACGGGAACGGCTCCGGGCATGTTCGCGACGCAGTAGTGCGTTACGCCGTCGACCTCGTAGGTGGGGTCGTGGTGGGTGGTCGGGCGCGACGTCTCGAAGCAGCCGCCCTGGTCGATCGCGACGTCCACGAGCACGGCGTTTCGCTTCATCAGCGCGAGCTGCTCGCGGCGGATCACGACCGGGGCGCGTGCCCCGTGGACGAGCACCGCGCCGATCACGAGGTCGGCGCGCGGGAGCATCTCCTCGATCGCGAGCGTCGACGAGTACACGGTCGAGGCCTTGCCGTGAAGGGCGACGTCGAGCTTTCGCAGCACGTCGAGGTTGACGTCGAAGACGAAGACGTCGGCCTCCATCCCGACGGCGATGAAGGCGGCGTTGGTGCCGACCGCGCCGCCGCCGATGATCATCACGTTCGCCGGCGCGACCCCCGGAACGCCGCCGAGCAGGATCCCGCGGCCGCCGAGCGGCTTCTCGAGGAAGAAGGCCCCGGCCTGGGTGGCGATCTTGCCCGCGACCTCGCTCATCGGCGCGAGCAGCGGCAGCCGGCCGCGGGCGTCCTCGACCGTCTCGTAGGCGATGCAGGTCGCCCCCGACCGCCTCAGCCCCTCGGCAAGCTCGGGCACCGCCGCGAGGTGCAGGTAGGTGAACAGCGTCGTCTCGGGACGCAGCATCTCGACCTCGGACGGCTGCGGCTCCTTTACTCCCAACAGCAGCTCGGCCTCCCCCAGCACCGCGGCCGCGTCGGGCACGATCCGCCCGCCCTGGGCCTCGTAGTCGGCGTCGGAGATCGCGCTGCCCTCCCCCGCGCCGGCCTGGATCAGAACCTCGTGGCCGCGCTCGGTCAGCTCACGAGTGCCGGCCGGCGTGAGCGCGACGCGGTACTCGTCGTCCTTGATCTCGGTCGCGACGCCGACCTTCATTTGGGGGCCACCTCCTCCGCTTCGCGTCCGGGGGTGGCCCGCGTCGCATCATCGAGCGAGATATCGAACTCGCAGCCGCGAAGGCGCAGCTCGGCGAACATCGCGTCGGGGTCGATGCATCTCTCGGGCGGGTGGACTCCGCGCGCGGTGAGATCGCCTCGGGCGAGCAGGCGCACCGCGGCGGCGGCGGGGGCCGCGGTCGAGGCGACGCCTCCGCCCACTCCGAGGGCCTCGACCGGCCGCGTCAACGCCCGCACGCGCACGCTGAGGTCGCCCCCGGTGGCCTCGATCAGGTGCACCGAGACCGTGTCGTTCGAGGGCGGCTCGGCCTCGCGCGCGGCGGCGGCGATCTCCTCCGGCGAGGCGTTCGTGAGCTCGCGCAGGCGCTCGAGCAGATCCTCGTGGAGCGAGAGGCGGAAGCTGCCCTCGCGGCAGCCGAAGCTGTCGCCGAACGTGAGCATCTCCGAGTGCAGCGTGTAGATCGTCTCGCTCTCGCCGATCGGGTCGCCGAAGTCGACCACACCCGCCGGGGTCAGCGGCTCGATCTCGACGCGCTCGCCGTCGCGGATCACGACCGGCGGCAGCGTCAGCTCGTCGATCAGGGTCTGGAGCGCGTAGGGAAAGCTGAGGCCGGCCGGCGGGCTCATGTCGCGGCCCGCGGCCGACACGTGCACCGCATCCAGACCCGCCCTCCTCTGCTTCGCTCCGAGCGCGTCGGCGAGGCTCGCGCGGCCTGGACCGCCATCAGGTTCGTCTTGCCCGGGCTCGAGCCGATGCCCAGGACCGCCAACAGGCCCGCGGACTCGAAGCGGTCCCCGCCGTCCGCCGGGGCGAATGTCTCGAACTGCGCCGCCGTGACGTGGTAGAGCCCGCCGAGGTCGAGGTAGTGGGCGCCGGCGCGAAGGCACGCCTCCATGACCGTGAGGTTGAGCCTGTAGCTCGCCGAGTTGACGAGCGCGTCGAAGCCCTCGATCGCGGCCGCGAGCGCCGCCGCGTCGCTCGCGTCGGCGGCCGCGGCGCGAACCTTGCCCGCGCCGATCCCATCGGCGACGGCGAGCGGCGCGGCCCTCGTCGATGTCGAGCAGCAGCAGCTCGTCGACCTCGTCGGAGGAGGCGAGGTCGCGGGCGATCGCCGGCCCGATCGTGCCTCCCGCGCCGAGGACGCACGCCCTCACGCCCGGATCAGCTCCCTCGCCCGCAGCGCGAGCCAGAGCTCGATGCGGTCGTTGGCGCGGCTGAGATCGCGGCCGGTCAGCTCCTCGATGCGGCGGATGCGATAGCGAAGCGTGTGGCGGTGGCAGTAGAGCTCGCGCGCGGCGCGCTCCCACTGCCCGTTCTGCTCGATGTAGGCCTCGAGCGAGCGCAGCAGCTCGTCGCCGTACTCGCCGTCGGTGCGCTCGATCGGCGACAGCAGGTTGTCGCTGTAGGCGCGCAGCGCGTCGTCGTCCTGAAGCGCGAGCAGCAGCGTGAAGGCGCCGAGGTCGCGGTGCGAGGCGACGTCGGGCGCGTCGCCGTTGCCGAACGAGGTCGCCTCGAGCGCGCAGCGCGCCTCGTGGAAGCTGCGGCGCGCGGCGGAGACGTGCGCGACGCGGCTGGCGGCCGCACGGACGGTCGCGCCGTCGCCTGCCAGCGCCTCGCGGACGCCGCGCGCGAGCTCGACGGGGTCGTCGTCGCCCATGTCGACGAGCGCGCAGAGCAGGTCGCGGCCCGCGGCGGAGGTGGTGGCGACGAGCGCCGGCCTGCCGGCCTCGGCGAGCGCCGCCTCGAGCGTGCCCACGGCCGCCGACGGGTCGTCGAGCTCGAAGACGAGCGCGGCCGCCTTCTCGGAGATCCCGAACGGCTCGAGGCGCCCGAGCAGCTCGTCCGCCGCGAGGCGCCCGCCGAGCGCCTCCGCGAGGACGTCGCCGGCGAGGCGGCGCTCGGTCTCGGTGACGATGCGCTCGCGCATGAGCTCGAGCGCAACCGCTATCGCGCCCTGGCGCGCGGCGAAGCGGTCGAAGTCGGCCAACGGGCCTGACTCGCGAATGACTGCGAGCCAGGCCCGCGGCACCCCCTGTCCCCGCGCGGGTACGGGGACGACGAGCGAACGCTCGCCAACCTCGGCCTCGTCGGGGGCGAAGGGGCCTCGTCGCCCCTTCGAAGTCCTGCCGGCAAGCTCTTCTCCGAGCGCCGCGATCGCCTCGTCGGGCGCGACCTCGGGGCGGTTGCGGCTCTCGGCGACGACCCGTCCGCGGCCGTCGAGCACGCACGCCGCGCCCTCCACGGCGCCGCTCGCCGCGTCGAGCAGCCCGGCGAGGCCGCGGCCCTCGAGGACGAGGCGCTCGAGGCGCTCGTGCAGCGCCGTTCCGCGCTCGAGCACCGAGTACTGCTCGTTGACCAGCTGCGTGAAGGCGCGCTCGGTCAGCGCGATGAACGGCATCTCGTAGGGGACCTCGAAAAGCGGCAGCCCCCGCTTCTCGGCCTCGGTGACCATCGCCTTGGGGACGCTGTCGTGGTCGAAGCCCGTGCCGAGCCCGAGGCCGGCGACGCCGTGGTCGGAGAGCAGGCGCACGAAGCGCCGCTGCCGCGCCGCGGTGTCGAGCTGGATCCCCGTCGTCAGCAGCAGCTCGTCCCCGCTCAGCCACGGGGTCGGGTCCTCGAGCTCGGAGATGTGGACCCAGCGGATGCCGCGTCCCGCGTCATCGGCCCCCGCCACCAGCTTGAGCCCGAGCTCGGAGACCAGCTCCCCTACCGTGAGCATGGGACTACTTGATCCTGTCCCAGGCCTCGGTGAGCACCGGTCGCAGGACGGCCTCCATCTCCTCGAACTGCTCGCTGTCGGCGATCAACGGCGGGGCGAGCTGGATCACCGGGTCGCCGCGATCGTCGGCGCGGCAGATCAGCCCGCGGCGGTAGAGCTCGCCGGAGAGGAATCCGCGCAGCAGGTCCTCGGACTCCTCGTCGGTGAAGTGCGGCTTGGTCTCGCGGTCCTTGACGAGCTCGATCGCCTGGAAGTAGCCCGCGCCCCGAACGTCGCCGACGATCGGGATGTCCTTGAGGCTCTCGAGCATGGCGCGGAACTCGCCCTCCTTGGCGCGGACGTGCTCGTTGAGCCCCTCGCGCTCGAAGATGTCGAGGTTGGCCATCGCGACGTTCGCGGCCACGGGATGCCCGGCGAAGGTGAAGCCGTGGGCGAACATCGCCTTCTCCTCGAGGAACGGCTCCATCAGCCGGTCGGAGGCGATCATCGCCCCCATCGGGACGTTGGCGGACGTCAGCCCCTTCGCCGTGGTGATGATGTCGGGCTGGTAGCCGTAGCGCTCGGAGCCGAAGTAGTAGCCCAGCCGGCCCCACGAGCAGATCACCTCGTCGGAAATGAGGAGCACGTCGTGGCGGTCGCAGATCTCGCGGACGCGCTCGAAGTAGCCGTCCTGGGGCGGGAGCGCCCCGCCCGCGTTCTGCACGGGCTCGAGGATCACCGCGGAAACGGTCTCGGGCCCCTCGAAGAGGATCCGCTCCTCGATCCGGTCCGCCGCCCACAGCGGGTCGCGGTCCGCGGGCCAGCGGTAGCTGTCGGTGTTGGCCACGTGGCATCCGCCCGGCACGTGGGGCTCGAACGGCGACCTCAGGCTCGTGATCCCCGTCGCGCTCAGCGCCCCGAGCGTGGTGCCGTGGTAGGCGATCTCGCGCGCGATCAGCTTGTACTTGGCGCCGTTGCCGGTGAGCCGGTGGTAGTTGCGCGCCAGCTTGATCGCGGACTCGACGGCCTCGGAGCCGCCGGACGTGAAGAAGACCCGGTTGAGGTCGCCCGGGCGTAAGCGACGCGATGCGGGTGGCGAGCTCGATCGCGCGCGGATGGGCGAAGCTCCACATGACGTAGTAGTCGAGCTCGCGGATCTGCGCCGCGGCCGCCTCGGCCAGCTCCGGGCGCCCGTGGCCGGCGTTGACGCAGAACAGCGCCGAGAGGCCGTCGAGGTAGCGCTTGCCGTCGACGTCCCAGACGTAGCAGCCCTCCCCCCGCGCGATGATCGGCACGTCGACCTTGTCGAACGCGCCCATGCGCGTGAAATGCATCCAGAGGTGCCGCTTGGCGAGCTCCTGAAGCTCCTCCGCGCTCTCGTGCGGCCGCCGGTCGCGCCTGCGTGGTTGCCATCGCCTCTCCTTCCGGGGGTTCTGCCGCTTTGGATAAAGGTATTACTCAGCAGGCGCGAGCCTCAACCCGGATTTGGTTCAAGCTGCGCTGCTGGGCTTGGCCAATCTGTATAACGAAGCCATGCGGATTTGGGAGTTTCGCCACTTTGAAAATCGCGCCGCTTCGGCAATAGTGGGGATCGGAGGCGCGCCGTGGCGTCGATAGCGCGGCGGCAAACACAGGATCGAGGAGAGCACAGCACAACCCGCAAGCAGGCGACGGCCGGCCCAGCGTCGAGCTGCAGTCGGTCACGAAGCGCTTCGGCGACGTCGTCGCGGTGGCGGAGCTGAGCCTCGCCCTCGAGCAGGGGGAGTTCTTCACGCTGCTGGGGCCGAGCGGCTGCGGCAAGACGACGACGCTGCGCATCGTGGCGGGCTTCGAGGAGCCGACCGCGGGGCGCGTCCTGATCGACGGCGAGGACGTCGTCGCGCTGCCGGCGCACAAGCGGCCGACGAACACCGTCTTTCAGTCCTACGCCCTGTTCCCCCACCTCAGCGTCGGCGAAAACGTCGCCTTCGGCCTGAAGCGAAAGAAGGTCCCGCGCGACGAGATCGAGCGCCGCGTCGCCGAGGAGCTCGAGCGCGTCGGCCTCGCGGCTCAGGCCAACCGCAAGCCGAACCAGCTCTCGGGGGGCCAGCAGCAGCGCGTCGCGCTCGCGCGGGCGCTCGTCAACTACCCCAAGGTCCTGCTGCTCGACGAGCCGCTCGGCGCGCTCGACCTCAAGCTCCGCAAGGGGCTCCAGGTCGAGCTCAAGCGCATCCAGCGCGAGGTCGGGATCACGTTTCTCTACGTGACCCACGACCAGGAGGAGGCGCTGACGATGTCCGATCGCATCGCGGTCATGAATGAGGGCCGCGTCGAGCAGGTCGGCAGCGCCGAGGACGTCTACGAGCGCCCGGCGACCCCGTTCGTGGCCGGGTTCATCGGGGTCTCCAACCTGATGCCGGGCGTCGTCTCGTCCGCGGGCGGGGACCGCGGCAAGATCCGCCTCGACAGCGGCGTCGAGGTCGAGGTCGCGACCGACGGCCTGCGCGAGGGCGAGCGCTGCCACGCCGTCGTGCGCCCGGAGAAGCTGCGGATCTCGCTCGCGGGTGAGGCCGGCCCCGCGGGCCCCGCGGCCCCCGCCGTCGAGGGGGTCGTCGAGAGCTCGGTCTTCCTCGGCACCTCGACCCAGATCATCGTGCGGCTCGCGGGCGACGTGCCGATTACGGTGCTCGTCCCCAACGCCGACGAGGCCGAGCGCCAGCGGCTGCCGGGAGGCGGGGCACGCGTGGAGCTGAGCTGGTCCCCGGAGCACACGCACGTGGTCCGCGACCCCGCCGCGACACAGACTTCCAACGAGACACCAACCAGCTAGGGAAAAGGAGAATCGAGTGCCAAGCCCCCAAGTGACGACTTCGAACGAACCGCGACCCCGACACGGGGGCGCGATCCGGCTCCTGGCCGTTGGCGTGGCCGCCGCGGTTGCGCTGCTGTTCGCGGCGTGCGGCGGTGACAGCGGCCTCGAGAGCGGCGGCAACGAGGGCCCGGCCGAGACCGCCGAGGCGGGGCCCGTCGAGGGCACGATGACGTTCTCGAACTGGCCTCTGTACATCGACAAGGCCGGGGGCGCGGTTGACGGCCCCGGGACCACGATCGACGAGTTCGAGCAGCAGACCGGCGTCGACGTGGACTACATCGAGGACATCAACGACAACTTCGAGTTCTTCGGCAAGCTGCGCCCGCAGCTCGCCAACGGCGAGTCCGGCGGACGTGACCTGTTCGCGGTCACCGACTACATGGCGTCGAAGATGTATGAGTTCGGCTACCTGCAGAACCTCGACAAGTCGGCGCTGCCAAACGTCGAGGAAAACCTGCGCGCCGACCTCCAGAGCCCCGCGTTCGATCCCGAGCGCAAGTACTCGGTCCCGTGGCAGAGCGGGATGACCGGTCTGGTCGTCAACACCGACGAGGCGCCCGACATCGAGTCGGTCTCCGACCTGCTCGACCCGAAGTACGAGGGTCGGGTCACCTTCCTCGGAGACCCGTATGACGACGTGACCCTGATGATGAAGCTCAGGGCACGGATCCCGGACACGGCCACCAAGGAGGACTGGCTGGCCGCGATCGACGAGATCGAGAAGCACGCCGACTCGGGCCAGATCCGCGACTTCACCGGCAACGCGTACATCAACCCGCTCGTCAAGGGCGACATCGTCGCCGCCATCGGGTGGTCCGGCGACGCGATCCAGCTCCAGGAGGACAACCCGAACATCGAGTTCCGCCTCCCCGACGGAGGGCTGCAACCTGTGGTCGGACAACATGGTGATCCCCGTCGGGGCCCCGAACGAGGCCGCGGCGCTGGAGTGGATGAACTTCGTCTACGACCCCGAGGTCCAGGCCGACATCGCGGAGTACGTCAACTACGTGACTCCCGGTGGACGGGGTGAAGGAGGTTCTCACCGAGCGCGATCCCGACCTCGCCGAGAACCAGCTGATCTTCCCCGACGAGGAGTTCACGGCCGACTGCACGCCGCAGGCGACGCTCGCCCCGGAGGACGAGCCCGAGGTGATCGAGGCCTACCAGCAGGCGATCGGCGCCTAGGCAAGCCGCGGACGAGGCGGACGGCGAGGCGGTCCATGGAGCAATCCCCATGACCGCGACTCCGCCGCCGCCTCGTCCCCTACTTCCTTCTCGGGCCGGGGCTGATCTGGCTCGTCCTGTTCTTCGTCGTGCCGATGTACTTCATGGGCAGGCTCTCGCTCGAGTCCGGGACGCTGACGACCGGCTTTCACGTTCACCTGGGAGTGGTCGAACTACTCCGACGCGCTGGCCAACTACGACGAGCACTACCTGCGCTCGTTCCTCTACGCCGGCGCGGCGACCCTGCTCGTCGCTGGTGATCGCCTATCCGCTCGCCTACGCGATCGCGTTCCGCGGCGGGCAAATGGAAGAACGCGCTGCTGCTGGCGGTGATCGCGCCGTTCTTCACCACGTACCTGATCCGCACGCTCGCCTGGCAGACGATCCTCAGCGACCAGAGCCCGACCGTCGACGTCCTCAAGGCCCTCGGGCTTCGTCGGCGAGGGCGGCCGGGTCCTCGACACGACCGGGTCGGTGATCGCCGGCCTCACCTACAACTTCCTGCCGTTCATGATCCTCCCGATCTACGCCAGCCTCGAGCGCATCGACCGGAGGCTGATCGAGGCGGGCAAGGACCTCTACGCGTCGGCGAGCACGACGTTCTGGAAGGTGACGCTGCCGCTGTCGGCCCCGGGGGTCGTCGCCGGGGTCCTGCTGACCTTCATTCCCGCCGCCGGCGACTACATCAACGCCGAGTTCCTCGGCAGCCAGAGCCAGTCGATGATCGGCAACGTCATCCAGAGCCAGTACCTGGTGGTCAACAGCTACCCGACCGCGGCGGCGCTGTCGTTCATGCTCATGGGGCTGATACTCGCGGTCATCGTCGTCTACGTCCGCTTCGCCGGCTCCGAGGCGATCATGGGCGAGGAGGCGGAGAGGGCATGAGCGCCGCCTGGAAGTGGCTGCGGCACCGCGCGCTCAACATCTACGCGGCGCTCGCGATCACCTACATGCTCGATCCCGATCGCGGTGATCGCGGTGTTCTCCTTCAACGACCCGGCGGGGCGCTTCAACTTCACCTGGGAGGGCTTCACGCTCGACCACTGGGCGAACCCGTTCGGCGTCGAGGAGCTGCACCGACGCGATGGTCACGAGCCTCCAGCTCGCGGCGCTGTCGACCGTCGGCTCGACCGTCCTCGGGACCCTGATCGCGCTCGCGCTGGTGCGCCACGAGTTCTTCGGCCGCCGGGCCGCGAACCTGCTGATCGTGATCCCGCTCGCCACGCCGGAGGTCGTGATCGGCGCCGCGCTGCTGTCGATGTTCCTGCTCTACGGGATCACGCCGGGCTTCAACACCCTGTTCATCGCCCACGTCATGTTCTCGATCAGCTTCGTCGTGATCATCGTCCGCTCACGGCTGATCGGCTTCGACCGCAGCCTCGAGGAGGCCGGCGCGGGACCTCGGGGCGAGCCCCTTGGCGACGTTTCGGACGGTCACGCTTCCGCTTCTCGCGCCGGGGATCATCGCCGCCGCGCTTCTCGCGTTCGCGCTCTCGATCGACGACTTCGTGATCTCGAACTTCAACTCCGGCACCACCGTGACGTTCCCGCTCTACATCTACGGCGCCGCCCAGCGCGGGATCCCGGTCGAGGTCAACGTGCTCGCGACGATGCTCTTCGGGGTGACGGTGATCGCGATGCTGTTCGCGGTCTGGCAGCAGCGCCGCGCCGAGCGCCTTGCGAGCACCGTCCCCGCCGCGGACGACGAGTTCGACGCCGCCGGGCTCCCGAGGAGCGAGCGCATCGCATAGTCTGAGGTAGTGTCCGCGCGGCGGCGCCCGCGGGACAGGAGGAGAGAGATGGAGAGCGCATCGGCCGCGGAACGTGCCCAGTCGCAGGAGCACGGCTCCGGGGCGGGCGAGAAGGGCCTCAAGTCGGGCGCGATCGGGCTCGTCTCGAGCGTCGTGATCGGGGTCGCGTCGACGGCGCCCGGCTACAGCCTCGCCGCGACGCTGGGATTCGTCGTCGCCGTGGGCGTCGGCTTCCAGGCGCCGGCGGTGATGCTCGTCAGCTTCCTGCCGATGCTCTGCATCGCCTTCGCCTACTACTACATGAACCGCGCCGACCCGGACTGCGGGACGACGTTCACCTGGGTGACGAAGGCGATGGGGCCCCAGCTCGGCTGGCTCGGCGGCTGGGCGATCATCGTCGCCGACATCATCGTCATGGCCAACCTGGCCCAGATCGCCGGGCTCTACTCGATCCTGCTCTTCGATCCGGGAGCGGACCCCTCGACCGGGGTCGTGACCGCGATCGGCGTCCTGTGGATCGTCATCATGACCGCGATCGTCACGATCGGGATCGAGCTCTCGGCCCGCACCCAGGTCTTCCTGCTCGGGGCGGAGATCGCGACCCTCGCGGCCTTCGCGATCGTCGCCCTGGTCAAGGTCTACGCGACGGACGTGCCCAACGAGGTCCTGCCGTCGCTGTCGTGGCTCAACCCGTTCGAGATCTCGTCCACGGCGGTGCTGATCGACGGCGTTTTGCTCGGGATCTTCATCTACTGGGGGTGGGACAGCGCCGTCACCGTCAACGAGGAGACCGAGGACCCGACAGAAGCCCCTGGCCGCTCCGCGGTCATCTCCACCCTCATCCTGCTCGCGATCTACATCGTGGTGTCCTACGCAGCGCTCGCCTACCACGGCACCGACTTCCTGCGCCACAATCGCGAGGACGTCCTCAGCGGCCTCGGCACCGACGTCTTCGGCTCACCACTTGACAAGATCCTGATCATCGCGGTGCTGACATCGGCGGCGGCATCGACCCAGACGACGATCCTGCCGACCGCGCGAACGGCGCTCGCGATGGCGGCGCGCCGGGCGATCCCGACGACCTTTGCGCGCGTCCACCTGCGCTACCAGACACCGCACGTGGCAACGCTTCTGATGGGCGTGCTGTCGGTCGCCTGGTACGTCGGGCTGACCTACCTCAGCGAGGACATCCTCTTCGACTCGCTGGCAGCGCTCGGGCTGATGATCGCGTTCTACTACGGGATCACGGGCTACGCCTGCGCGATCTACTACAGGCGCGAGTTGTTCAAGAGCGTCAAGAACTTCGTCGCCGCGGGGCTCGTGCCGGTGCTGGGCGGCCTCGCGCTGACGTACGTCTTCTTCAAGGCCGGCAGCGGGCTCGCCGAGCCCGGCAAGCGGGACGTGCTCGGTATCGGGCCGCCGCTGGCGATCGCGATCTTCTTCGGGATGCTGGGGCTGGTGCTGATGGCGGCGCAGTGGATCCGCTCGCCGGAGTTCTTCCGCACCCACCGCCCCGAGACCGCGCCCCCCGGAAGCCTCGAGGGCGCCCCTCCGCCGACGCCGGCCGACACGATCACCGATGATGACCTCAGCGGCGGCGGGCCCGACCGAAAGGAGTGAGCCGATGGCCAAGGAGATAGTCCTCGGCTACGACGGCACCGACTGCGCCAAGGCAGCGCTCGACGTCGCCTGCTCGCTCGCGTCCGACCTCGGCACAAAGGTCGTGGTCGCGTACGGATACGAGCCCTACCACGGCGCCGGTGACCTCGGCCCGCACCGCGCGGCGCTGAGGGAGGTGGGCGAGAGAGTCACGTCCGAGGCGGTCGAGGCCGCGCGCGGAAAAGGAGCCGAGGCGGAGGCCGCGCTGGTCGCCGACAGGCCCGCTCCCGCGCTCGCCAACCTCGCGGCCGAGCGCGGGGCGCGGCTCATAGTCGTGGGCAGCTACGGCGAGCCGCCGCTGCGCGCCGCGATCCTCGGCTCGACGCCGCACAAGCTTCTGGCCATCTCCGAGGTCCCGGTCGTCGTCGTCCCCGCCTGAGCCTCACCGCGGTTTGCCGCCGCGCGACCGCGGGTATTCCGCCAGGCATGTACGGAAGCTGGATGGGAGTCACTCTGGGCGTCGTGGGCGTCGTGCTGCTGGTGATCGCCGCGATGCTGACCGCATGGACGCCGATCTTCGCGTTCATGATCTTCGCCGTGATCGGGACCTTTCTCCTCGTCCTCGCCGCGATGCGCCGCTCCGCCGAGGCCACCACCCCGGGAGCCGAGGACCACGCCGGCGATCCGGAGGGCTACGCGGCTCCGGCGAGCGGCGAGGGAGGCGGCCACGGCGATGGGGATGCCGGGCCGGAGCCCGTCGCGCCGCGGCTCGAGGACGAGCCGGCCGGCATCTGGGGAGAGAAGCGCTAACTCCGCCGCCGCGGCGGTGACGGGCGCCGAGGAGCGTTGGCCCAGACCCCGAAGCCGGTGCGGATCGGCTGCTCGGGCTGGAACTACCGCGACTGGAAGGACGCCGTCTACGGCGGCGCGCCCGCGCGCGAATGGCTCGAGCTCTACGCCGAGATCTTCGACACGGTCGAGGTCAACAACACCTTCTACCGCCTGCCCTCGGCGGACGCCGTCAAGGGCTGGGTCGAGCGCAGCCCCGACGGCTTCCTCTTCGCGGTCAAGGCGAGCCGCTATCTGACCCACATCAAGCGCCTCGCCAACCTCGAGGCCGGGGCGAAGCGCTTCTTCGCGGCGATCGAGCCGCTCGCGAGGGCGTCGAAGCTCGGGCCGGTCCTCTGGCAGCTGCCCCCCAACTTCCAGCGCGACGACGAGCGCCTCGCCGGGGCGCTGAAGGTGCTTCCGCCCGGGCGCCACTGCTTCGAGTTTCGCCACCCGAGCTGGTTCGCCGGCGAGGTCTATGAGCTGCTGCGCGACGCCGGCGCTGCGCTGGTCATCGCGGACGACCCCGAGATGCCGTTCGGTGCCCACGAGATGACCGCCGACTGGACCTACATCCGCTTTCACCGCGGCAGCCGCGGCCGGCGCGGCAACTACTCGCGCCGCGAGCTCGAGACCTGGAAGCGCCGTATCGCCGCGTGGCGCTCGACGCACGAGGTGTTCGCGTACTTCAACAACGACTGGGAGGCGTTCGCTGTCGACAACGCGCGCTGGCTCAAGCAGCACCTGTCGTGACCCGCACCGGGCAGCCCGCGCCGGTCCCCGAGCGCCTCGGCGGCGACTGAGCGGTTTTCGCCGCACCGGTTTCGGGAACACCAGCGGGGATGATCGACGTTCTCAAGCGAACCGTCAGCGAGTTTCGCGACGACAACCTCACCGACTGGGCAGCGGCGCTCACGTACTACTCGGTGCTGTCCCTGTTCCCGGCGCTGATCGCGCTCGCGTCGATTCTCGGGCTCGTTCGGCTCCGAGGAGACGATCGACTCGCTGCTCGAGATCATCGGCGACGTCGGGCCCGGCGTCGGCCGTGGAGACGTTCCGGGGCCCGGTCGAGAACGTCGTCAACGGCGGCGGCGGCGCCGGCGTCGCCCTCGTCCTCAGCGTAGGCGTCGCGCTCTTCTCCGCCTCGGGCTACATCGGGGCGTTCATGCGCGCGTCGAACGCGATCTACGAGGTCGAGGAGGGGCGCTCGTTCTGGATCCTGCGCCCGTTCCAGGTGCTCGTCGCGCTCGTGATGATCCTGCTGCTCGCGCTCGTCCTGATCGCGATCGTCCTCACGGGCCCGCTGGCGGAGTCGGTCGGAAGCGTGATCGGCGTCTCCGACGAGGCCGTGACGATCTGGAGCTTCGCCAAGTGGCCCGTGCTCGTGCTCGTCGTGATCACGATGCTCGCCTTCCTCTACTACACGGCCCCCAACGTCAAGCAGCCGAGCTTCAGGTGGCTCACTCCCGGGAGCGTGCTCGCCGTCGTCGTCTGGGTCCTGGCCTCGATCGCGTTCGGGATCTACGTCGCGAACTTCGGCTCCTACAACAAGACCTACGGCGCGCTCGGCGGCGCCGTCGTCTTCCTGGTCTGGCTCTGGCTGTCGAACGTCGCGGTGCTGCTCGGCGCCGAGCTCAACGCCGAGATCGAGCGCGAGCGCGAGCTGAAGGCCGGCAACCACGAGGCCACCGAGCAGATCCAGCTCGAGCCGCGAAGCGATCCCGCATAGGCTGGAGCACGATGGTCATACGCATCCTCTTCGCGCCGCTGAGCATCACCGCCGGGCTCATCGCCGGCCTGCTCGGCAAGAAGCTCTTCGACTTCATCTGGTCTCGCATCGACGACGAGGAGCCGCCCGCGCCCGAGCACCGCGACGTCAGCTGGCCCAAGGTCCTGCTCGCGTCGAGCATCCAGGGTGCGATCTTCCGCGGCACCCGCGCCGCCACCGACCGCGGGGCGCGCGTCGCCTTCTACCGCGCCACCGGCCGCTGGCCGGGCGAGGAGGAGCGCGACAGCACCGAGGAGTAGCGCTCTAGGGCGAGCGCGGGTCGGCGGCGCCGAGCATCACGAAGAGCGGG
This sequence comes from uncultured Thermoleophilia bacterium, assembly GCA_963838145.1. Classification (GTDB taxonomy): domain Bacteria; phylum Actinomycetota; class Thermoleophilia; order Solirubrobacterales; family 70-9; genus DASPWW01. Next base: position 783,274 of record CAWIPX010000009.1, on the reverse strand, counting down.
TGCGGGATCCCGTCGGTGGGCTGGACGTGGACCTCGGTCCCGTCCGGCGTCTCGGACTCGAGCCGCTTGCCGAGCCGTGCCGCCTCCTCCTCGGTCGGGGCGCCGACGAAGATGTGGCGCCAGCGGCGCGTCACGTCGAGGCCCTCTTCCCGCAGGCGCTCGGCGAGCTCGTGGGCATCGCGCATGTGAGGCAGGTCGACGCGGACCTCCCAGTCGTACTCGCCCTCGATCTCGGCCTCGGCCTCCTCGGCAGCGACCCGTCTCGCATATTCGGCCTCGCGCTCGGCGTCGGTCTCGGGCAGCGGCACCGACGCGTCCTTCCACGCCTCCTCGACCGGGTGCCAGCGGGTCAGCTTGACCGTCCCGCTGAGGTCGTCCTGGTCGAGGATCTCGCGCGCGACCCTCTCCGCCTCCTTCGCCTTCTCCTCGGAGCCGGCGTAGATGAACAGCTTCGGCCCGTCGCGGGTGACGATCACGCGGTTGCCGAGCCGGTCCTCGGCCTCGGGGGCCAGGTCGAGCGCGTGGAGGCGCTCGCTGAGCGTGTAGCCGTGCTCGGGGTCGTCGAGGTTGACCTCGACCCGCCACTCGTCGCCGCCAGCGCGCTGCGCCTCCATCGCGCGAAGTCTCTCAAACCGCGATCCGCGACCGCCGGCGACATCGCCCCCGTAACATCGCCGCCGTGGCCGAGCGCGAGACCAGGCACCTGATCGGCGGCGAGCAGGTCGCCGGCGACGGCGGGCCGCTCGAGGTCGAGAACCCCGCGACGGAGGAGACGATCGCGACCGTCGCGCTGCCGTCGGACGACCAGGTCGACGCGGCGATCGCCGCGGCGGCCGCCGCGAAGCGCGACTGGGAGCGCACCCCGGCGGTCGAGCGCGGGGAGATGCTGCACGAGGTCGCGAGCCGCCTGCGAGCGCGCACCGACGAGCTCGCCGAGGTCATGACCCTCGAGGGCGGCAAGCCGCTGATCGAGAACTCCGACGAGGTCGGGTGGACGGCCGCCGCGTTCGACTACTACGCCGAGATCGGGCGCGACGAGGCCGGGCGCGTCATCCCCTCGATCGAGTCGACGCAGCTTTCGCTCGTCGTCAAGGAGCCGGTCGGGGCGATCGCCTGCATCGTCCCTTGGAACTACCCGCTGCTCCTGCTGGCCTGGAAGCTCGCGCCCGTGCTCGCCGCCGGCAACACGGCGGTCTGCAAGCCATCGGAGATGACGCCCCTGTCGACGCTGATGCTGGCGTCCTGCTTCGACCACCTCCCGCCCGGAGTCGTCAACATCGTCGCGGGCGCCGGAGACGTCGGGGCGCGGATCGTCGCCGACCCGCGGATCGACGGCGTCGCCTTCACCGGGTCGGTCGAGACCGGCAAGAGGATCGCCGCCGTCTGCGCCGAGCGCGTCGCGCGCATCAACCTCGAGATGGGCGGAAAGGACCCGTTCATCGTCTGCTCCGACGTCGCGGGGGACGTCGAGGTGCCCGCCAAGGGCGGCGCCTGGGCGGCGTTCCTCAACGCCGGGCAGGTGTGCACCTCGGCCGAGCGCATCTACGTCATGGAGGACGTCTACGACGACTACCTGCAGGCCTTCGTCGACTACACCGGCGGCCTCGTGATCGGGGACCCGCTCGACGGCTCGACCGACGTCGGCCCGATGGTCTCGGCGGCCCAGCGACAGAAGGTCGTCGATCAGGTCGAGGCCGCCGTCGCCGCCGGGGCCGAGGTCGTGCATCGGCGGAGACGACGCCGGCCGCGAGCGCGGCCACTACTTCTCGCCCGCCGTCGTGACGGGCGCTCCGCACGAGACCGACCTGCTGCGCGAGGAGACCTTCGGGCCCGTCGCCCCGATCGTTCCGGTCAAGAGCCTCGACGAGGCGATCGAGCTCGCGAACTCGACGCGCTACGGCCTCGGGGCGAACGTCTACACCCGCGACCTCGCGACGACCGTGCGCTGCATGCGCGAGATCAAGGCCGGGACGGTGTGGTTCAACGACCCGCTGACCGACAACGACGCGGGGCCATTCGGCGGCTTCAAGCAGTCCGGCCTCGGGCGTGAGCTCGGCCGCGAGGGGCTCGAGGCCTTCCAGGAGACCAAGCACGTCCACATCGAGACCGAGATCGCGCCCAAGGAATGGTGGTATCCCTATGCCGAGGCGCCCGAGGACGCCCCCGCCCATGGAGCCTGAGACAACCAAAGCACCGCCGGCCGCTCGCGTGCTCGCCAACTACCACTCCGGGACCTGGCAGTCGGCCGGCGGCCTCGAGACCCTCGAGGATCGCGACCCGGCGACCGGGGGCCTTGCCGCGCTCGTCCCGCTCTCGGGAGCGGCCGAGGTCGGCGCGGCCGTACGCGCCGCGCGCGCCGCGCAGCCCGAGTGGTGGGCCGTCCCGCCGCAGCGCCGCGCCCGCGCGATCATGCGCCTGCGCGAGGAGCTCGTCGAACGGCGCGAGGACCTGACCCGGCTCGTCACCGCGGACATGGGCAAGACCCTGGCCGACGCCGACGGCGAGGTCGGCCGCGGGATCGAGTCGGTCGAGGCGGCGATCGGCGTCCCCCACCTGCTCAAGGGAGAGAACCTCGAGGGCGTCGCCGAGGGAGTCGACGTCGAGCTGATCCGCCAGCCGGTCGGCGTGGTCGCCGCGATCACCCCGTTCAACTTCCCCGCGATGATCCCGCTGTGGTTCCTGCCCTTCGCGATCGCGTGCGGCAACGCGATCGTGCTCAAGCCGTCCGAGCGCGACCCGCGGCCCTCGGAGCTGATCTTCGACGTGATCGACGGGATCGATGAGATCCCGGCCGGCATCGCGAGCCTGGTGCACGGGGGCCGCGACGCCGTCAATGCGCTGCTCGACCACCCAGGCATCGACGCGATCTCCTTCGTCGGCCAGGCGACGACCGCGCGCTACGTCGCCGAGCGCGGAGCGGCCACCGGCAAGCGCGTCCAGGCGCTCGGCGGGGCGAAGAACTCGATGGTGGTGATGCCCGACGCCGACCTCTCCCAGGCGGTCCCGGCGATGCTCGCCTCTGCGTTCGGAGCCGCGGGACAGCGCTGCCTCGCGGGCTCGGTCGCGGTCATCGTCGGCGACGGAGGCGCGCCAGGACGAGGTACGCGACGCTCTCGCCGCCGGTGCGCGCGACCTCGAGACCGGGCCCGGCGCCGACGCGGCGACCGACGTCCCGCCGCTCGTCGGCCCGGACGCCCGCGACCGAATCGCGGATGCCGTCGAGCGCGCCCGCGGTGAGGGCGCCGAGATCGTCGTCGACGGGCGTCGGAGAGGCCGGCGACGCCGGCACGATGCTGGGCCCCACCCTCGTCGAGGCGTCCGACCCCGAGTCCGAGCTCGCGCGCGAGGAGGTCTTCGGCCCGCTGCTGACGCTCGTTCGCGCGGGGGATCTCGGCGAGGCGCTGGAGTTCGTCAATGGCTCGCGCTACGGCAACGCCGGCTCGATCTTCACCGCCTCGGGCGCCGCCGCCCGCCGCTACCGCCGCGAGGTCGAGGCCGGCATGATCGGCGTCAACATCGGCGTCGCCGCCCCGTCGCGTGGTTTCCGTTCTCGGGCTGGAAGGACTCCTTCGACGGCGACCTGCACGCCAACGGCCGCGACGCGGTCGAGTTCTACACGCGAAAGAAGACCGTCACCTCGCGCTGGGCCTGAACGACCGAGGGCCCCCATGCGGGGCCCCCGGTCTTCACAGTGATTGGGCTACTACTACTTCTTCTTCTTGCGCTTGACCTTCCACGCCTGTGCGGCGGCGGTGCCGTCGGTCTCGCCGTTCGCGGACGCGACCACCGAGAAGGTGTGACTGCCCTTCTTGGTCTTGGTCGTGAACGGCGACGTGCAGGGCACGGGCGGCTTTGCGTCCACCGTGCACTGGAACGTCGCACTCGTGATCGGCAGGCCGCCGAGCGAGGCCGAGAACCCGAACGTGGCCTTGGCCTTCTTCTTCTTCGTCTTGATCTTCTTCTTCGGCCCGCTCGTGATCGCTGTCTCGAGGGCGTCACCGGAGTCGACGGTGCCCCGGAGATCGACAGGGACCGAGGCCCGCGTGCCGGTCGGAACCGTCAGCGCGAAATGCAGGCCGATGCCGTTGTCCTGGTTGACGTCGGGCTCCTGGGTGTTCGGATACGCCGCGCCGTCCGTCTGCTGCCACACGGTGCTGTAGAACGACTCGGTGTGGGTCGCGGTCGAGCCGGGCGTGAATCCGAGCAGGCGGCCGGGGGGCGAGTTGTTCGGGGTCTCCGTGCAGAAGATCCCACCGGTCGCGGCGTCGAAGAACCCGTAGCCGAAGTCGCTGCCGGCCAGGTAGCAATCGACTGCGTGGTAGAGGTCCACCGTGCGCGTGGTCGGCGAGTTGTTGATCACGGTGATGAACACGTTGTATCCACGCGAGCCGGTGACGTACTCGTAACGTTCTTGGACCTGGAATCCCGTCCCGCCGGCGGCCGTGGTCGTCGTGACGGTGTACGGGTCGCCCTGCGTGCCGGATCCGCCGACCGGCGTCTGGCTGACCGGCGTCCACGGCACCCACGCTGAGTTACTCGCCGCCGTGCCGTCGTGGGCGTCGAAATCGGGCGAGTAGACGTCCGGGGAGACTCCGTTGATCTGCAGGAAGGTCCCGCAGTCGCCGGGCGCGACCGCCGGCGGGTAGTAGCTGTACACCTCGTCCTGGGTCAGCTTGACCTGACAGCTCAGCTCGTTGCCGAGGTAGATGTCGCTGATCGGCCCGGGCGACGTGATCCGCTGGAACGGCACGTTGGCCGAGGCAATCGCCGGCAGCGCCAGCATTGCGGTAAGAGCGAGTGCCGCGACGACCACGCAACGCCGAGCGCCGCGTCCGCGACGACTTGATCCCATCCCTTGCATTGAGTTCTCCCTTTCCGGCGGAAGGCCCTACCCCCGCCACCTGAGTTCCCTGTGCCCGGAAACCTATCGCACGCTCGCGACCGAAAACAGCTCACGTGGCCGAACGACCGAGGCCCCTAGCCCTTCTTCTTGCGCTTGAACTTCACGTCGAGGGTCGCGCTCGAGGACTGGCCGAGGTCGTCGGTCAGCGTCGCCGTGAGCGTCGCCCTGCCCTTCTTGCCGGCCTTGGTCGCCTTCTTTAGCACCTTACGAGCCTTCTTCGGCAAGGGCACCGTGATCGTGGTCGGCGCGCCGGCCGGCGCCTGAGCGCTCACCGGCGGGATCGTGAACTTCTTCGCCTTCGAGGCTGCCGCCCCCCGTTGCACCTTCGGAGCGCTGCCGCTTCCCTCGACCACCACGGAGGCATTCTCGTTCGAGCAGGTCACGACCGGCTCGACCTGCTTGACGGACTTCTGCTTCGCGTTCCCGGTCATGCTCGCAGCTCGGCGGGTTGAGCGGCTGCCACCTGATCGACGACTCGCCCGTAGACGTCGAATCGTCCGGGACCGGCGCCTGGTTGGCGCCGTCGAGGTCGGCGAGGAAGAGGTCGCCGTCGCCGCGCAGCGTAGGCGATCTTCGTCCCGTCGGGCGAGAACGCGGGCGCCACTTCGAACGCCGGCGTGGCAACGACGGGCTGCACGCTCGACCCGTCGGCGTTCATGACGACTATGTCCGCAGTCGCCGCCGCCGTAGCGCTCGAAGACGATCCTCTGGCCGTCGGGCGAATACGACGGGTCGCGAATCGCTCGACCGCCATGGGCCCGGTCGTGAGCTGCTGCGGGGTCCCGCTTCCGTCGGCGTTCATCGTCCAGATCCTCGGAGCCGCTCGGAGTGCCTCGCGCGAAGACGATCTTGCTGCCGTCGGGCGAGAACGAGGGGCCGCGGCTCGATCCGGCCCGAACGTGAGCTGGGTCTGCTCGCTTCCGTCGGCGCGCATGATCCAGACCTGGGTCGTCGCCACGCCGTTGTAGCGGTGCGAACACAATCCACCTGCCGTCCGGCGAGAACTGCGGGGTCGCTGTCTTCGAGCGGTCGGCGTCCCGTCGGTGAGCTGCGCCTGGCCGCTGCCGTCGGCGTTCATCGTCCAGATCTGCCCGCGAGTTCGCGGGCTGGGGCACGCGGCTGAACGCGATCCGCTCTCCGTCCGCCGAATACGAGGGGTCGTAGTCGTTGCCGGTGGCCGGCACGGGTCGTGAGCTGGGCGAAGTCCTGGCCGTCGGGCGCGACCGCCGCGATCCCGGACGCCCTCCGGTCGGCGGCGGGTCGTATGAGGAACGCGATCTTGCCGTTGGCGCCGGGAAAGCTCGCCGCGGCGCCGCCGGCCGCCAGCCAGGGCCGCTGCCGCCACGCCCGCAACGCCGATCGCTCCGACCCGCCGTCTCATCGAGGCTCGACTCTACAGCGACTCGGACGCCCGCGCGACGTGGCGCTCGATCAGCTCCGCCTGGGCGGAGCGCGGCGGGTCGCCCGGCGTGCGGCGGATCCAGCGGCCGTCCTCGCCGAGCTCCCAGGCGTTGGTGTCGTCGGCGAGGCAGCGGTCGAGCACGTCGGAGAGCTCGGCGCGCAGGCGGGCGTCCTCGACGGGGGCGAGCAGCTCGACGCGGTTGTAGAGGTTTCGCGGCATCAGGTCGGCGGACCCGATGTAGACGTGCGCGTCGTCGTCGCGCTCGAACGAGAAGATCCGCGAGTGCTCGAGAAAGCGCCCCACGATCGAGACGACCTCGATGTTGTCCGAGACCCCCTCGACGCCGGGGCGCAGCGCGCAGATCCCGCGCACGTTGAGCTCGACGGGGACCCCCGCCTGGGAGGCGCGGTAGAGCTCGCGGATCGACGCCGGGTCGAGCAGCGAGTTCATCTTCATCCGGATCCGGGCGTGACGGCCGGCCTTGTGGGCCTCGATCGTCTGATCGATCTCGTCGAAGATCCCCTGCTGGAGGTTCGACGGCGCGACGAGCACCTTGCGGTAGCGCCGCGGTCGCGAGTAGCCGGTCAGGTAGTTGAACATCTCGGCCACGTCGGCGCCGATGTCGGGGTCGGCGGTGAAGAGGCCGATGTCGGTGTAGAGGCGCGCCGTCTTGGGGTTGTAGTTGCCGGTCCCGATGTGGACGTAGTTGCGCACGTGGTCGCCCTCGCGGCGGGCGACGAGAATGCACTTGCAGTGCGTCTTGAGCGCCGGGATCCCGTAGACGACGTGCACGCCGGCCTCCTCCAGCTTCTTCGCCCAGCGGATGTTCGCCTGCTCGTCGAAGCGCGCTTTCAGCTCCACCATGCAGACCGCCTGCTTGCCGCGCTCCGAGGCCTCGATCAGGAACGGGACCAGGGTCGAGTCGGGGCTCGTCCGATAGACGGTCTGCTTGATCGCAAGCACGTCGGGGTCGTGGACCGCCTGGCGGACGAAGGACTCCACCGACGTCGAGAAGGAGTCGTAGGGGTGGTGGACGAGCACGTCGCCGTCGCGCATCGCGCCCATGACGTCGGCCTCCTTGCCGTCCTCGCCCTGAAGGCGCGGCTGGGTGACCCCGGAGAAGGGCGCGTAGCGGAGCTCGTTGAAGCCCGGGACCTCGGCGATGTCCATCAGGTCGTCGATCCCGAGCAGCCCGTCCTCCTCGTAGACCTGCATCTCGGAGGCCTGAAGCGAGTCGACGAGCCGCTCTCGCAGGCGGTGGTTCATGCGGCTCTCGACCTCGAGCCGGACGACCTCGCCGAAGCGCCGCCGGCGCACCTCCTCCTCGACCGCCTGGAGCATGTCGTCGGCCTCGTCGGAGACGTCGTAGTCGGTGTCGCGCGTGACCCGGAAGAGCGCGTGGTGGAGGACCTCCATCCCCGGGAACAGCGCGTCGAGGTGCCCCGCGATCACGTCCTCGAGCGGCACGAACGTGTTGCCGTCGCCGAGCGGCAGGAAGCGGCGCAACAGCTCCTTCGGGACCTTGACGCGCGCGACGACCTCGGTGTCCTGGTCGGGGTCGCGGAGGATGACCCCGAGGCTCAGCGACAGGTTCGAGATGTAGGGGAACGGCCGGCCGTGCCCGATGACCAGCGGCGTCAGCGCGGGGTAGATCTGCTGCTCGAAGAGGCGGTCGAGCTCCGCTCGCTCCTCGTCGCTGGCCGAGCTCCCCGAGATCAGCCGAAGCCCGTGCTCGGCGAGCGCGGGGCGCAGCTCGCGATCGACGCAGTCGACGAGGCGCGTGCGCATCGCGGTCACCCGCTCGCGGATCGCCGCGATCTGCTCGACCGGGGTGAGGCCGTCGGCGCCGCGCGAGTCGAGCCCCGCCTCTACCTGCTCATGCAGGTTGGCGACCCTGACCATGAAGAACTCGTCGAGGTTGTCCTGGTAGATCGCCGCGAACTTGACGCGCTCGAGCAGCGGCGTCGACGGGTCCTCGGCGAGCTGCAGCACGCGGTCGTTGAAGTCGAGCCACGAGAGCTCGCGGTTGAAGTAGAGCGACGGGTCGTCGAGGTCGCGCTCGGAGCCCGGCATCTCCACGTCACGCGTGCGCGGCGCCTCCGTATCCGGAGGTGTGCCAAGTATCGAGGTTGTGGGGTCGGAAGGTTCCACCCGGTGCCCTCCGGACGACTGCGGGGACGGATCCATGCTACCGCCGGGCTCCCGATCCCCCTCCTCCGGGCGCCGATCAGGCAGCGCGCTGCAACTCGATTGGCGCGCTGTGCTGCTCGGCGCCCGCCAGCGCCCGCTCGTAGCCCGCGGCCAGCTCGGCGAGCGCGCGCTCCGGAGTCCTCGCGCGGACCTCGGCGAGGGCGCTGCGCGACAGGCGCCGGCGCAGCGGCTCGGAGGCCGCGAGCTGGACGACCGTGGCTGCGATCTCGTCGGGGTCCGGAGGGCAGAGGCGGCCGGTCTCGCGGTCGCGGATCAGCGATGCCGGCCCGCCGGAGTCGACCGCGACGACGGGCAGCGCGCTCGCCTGCGCCTCGTTGATCACCTGGCCGAATGTGTCGGTCTGGCTGCAGAAGAGGAAGACGTCGGAGCTCGCGTACGCGCGCGCCAGGTCCTCGCCGTCGAGCCATCCGAGGAACGTCGCCGCCTCGCCGAGACGCTCGCGTAGCGCGTCCTCCTCGGGCCCGCCGCCGGCGAGCAGGAGGTGCAGGCGCGGATCTATCCGACGCGCGCGCAGGAAGGACTCGGCGAGCAGGCCGGCGCCCTTTTCCTTCGTCAGGCGCCCCGCGTAGAGGACCCGCAGCTCGCCGGGATAGGCGTCGGGGTCGCGCAGCGCGGGGTCGAAGGCGGTGGTGTCGACCCCGCGGCCCCAGCGCATGACCCGCGCCGGATCGATGCCGAGCCGGGCGAGGGACTCATCCGTCGCAGGGCTCGGCGAGAGCACCGTCTCGCACTGGCCGTAGAAGAGGTTGAGGGCGAGGCGCATTCCCGCCTCGAGCCGCGGGTCGCCGGAGCGCAGCCCCGCGTAGGCGGCGAGCTCTGTGTGGTAGCTGCCGACCATCGGCAGGCCGCCGATGCGGGCGATGAGCGCGGCCGCGACGCCCGCCGGGCCCGGGCTCGAGAGGTGAATCAGGTCGTAGCGGCCCTCGGCGAGGGTCTCGCCGAGCCTGCCGACGCTCGGGACTCCGACACCGAGCCCTGGGTAGAACGGGACCTCGACCTCGGCGGCGGCGGGAAGGCGCCTGTCGACCGCCGGGTCCGTGCCGATCACCTCGACGTCGAATCCCGGGACCCCGCGCTCGCGGATCTGCTCGATCGTGCGCGTCACGCCGTGCATGGAGCCGGCTGCGTCGACGACGAGCGCGACGCGGCGAGGCTCGCCCTCGCGAGCGGCCAGCTTCGCCTTCTCGCGCCCGAGGAAGACTCCCGCGGGGACGTAGGGGACGACCGGGAGGCAGGCCTCGAAGACGCCGCGGATCGCCCGCTCGTAGCCGTCGCCCGACCGTGCCGCGCCGAGGGCGCCCTCGACCGCGCGCTTGAGCTGCCGGTCGTGGACGCTGCGAGCGCGCCGCGCGAGCTCGGCGTGGCTGAAGCCGTCGGCCTGCATCAGCGCGACCAGCTCGCCGTTTCGGGCCTCGAGGCCGATCGAGTCGACCCAGGCGCAGAGCAGCGAGCGCGCCTCGTCGGGGCCGAGGTCGGAGCCGGCGTCTCCGACGCGTGCGCTGCCTTCGGCGACGACGCGCTCGGCGATCTTGAGGACGGCGTCGGGCGAGCAGTCGACGGGGCCCGCATCGGCACCGTCGGCCAGCACCCGCGAGGCGAGCGCGACCGCCGAATGGGCCCACTTCGCGGCGCTCCCCTGCTCGCCGTGCGCCTCCGCGCGGCCGGCGGGGATGTGGGCGAGAAACTCTTCCGGCGTGGTCGCGGGCGGCGTCTGGGTGAAGGTCCGCCCGATGTCCACGCCGGCGTGGTCGTCGGAGCCGCCGATCCCGATTCCTCCGTGCGTCTCGACGTAGACGGCGGCGGGTGCGTTGAGCTCCGGCGCCCGGGAGCCGTTGCGGACCTCCCAGACGCCGAACAGCTCGGCGAGCCGGCGGCGATGGCGCGGCAGAAGCGGAGCCTCGACGGAGTAGAACGGATGCGCGAGCGCGCTCGTGATCTCGCGCTCGTGCAGGTATGCGGCGCAGGTCTCGACGTCGTCGGAGTGCGCCTGGAGCCACTCGTGGTCCTCGGGGGTGATGCCGTAACAGAGGACGTGCACGAGCTGGGGCTCTCCCCGGAAGCCGACCGTCAGCTCCTCCGAGATGAAGACGTCGGGCCGGTCGGCGATCTCGAGGCATCCCGCGATCGTGTCGTGATCGGTGATCGTCACGAAGTCCATGCCTCGCCGCTTGGCGAGCTCATAGACCTCCTCGGGCGGCGTCGCGCACTCCGGAAGGCCCACCGCGTTCTGGATTCCGAGCTTCGAGAGCTGCGAGGCGGTGGAGTGGCAGTGCATGTCGGCTCTTGCGGCCGGGGTGGGAATCATCGGTGCTCCCCTCTTTTTGATTTTCATTCGCCGTTAGCTTCGGCGGCGAGCGCGCCCACGGGGTTACCGGGCGGGGAATGGATCGTGAATTGCCGGTGAACGCAGGGGTTTCGCCTTCACCGGATGGCAACCCGCGAGGCGCGTGCCGCTGACAACTTGCTGGCGATGGAGTCGGCGGTCGAGCGCGGCACCGAGTCGATCTCGCTGGCTCGCGGACCCCTCCGGGTCGAGATCGGGCTCGATCCGTTCTCGCTCCGCGTCGAGCGCGGGGGCGTGAGCCTGATCGCTGAAGGCTGGCTCTGGGCCCAGGCCGGCTCCGGCGGCGACCGCCTGATCACCCTGACCGAGGGCGTGCTCGTCGAGGAGGACCGCGGGCCCACCGACCCGGTCGTCGCGGCCCGCTGGGCCGGCGATGCTCGCGGCGGCGTTCGGCTCGCCGCCGAGACGGCGAGCGGCGAATCGTGCGGGCTCGAGGTTGCCGTGCTCTCGGCGTCGCACGTCGCACTGGAATTCGAGGCCGGCGGGCCGCCGTTTCGCCTCGGAGCGGGCTGGAGCGCGTCGCCGGGCGAGCGCTTCTGCGGGCTCGGAGCGCGCCACGGCCTCGACTTCGACCAGGCCGGGCGTCGCATCGCGCTCGGCGCCGACCGCCGCTACACCGGCCCCGACTGCCCGCCCGAGCTTCTCGAGGCGGGGGGCATCCCGCAGGGCGACTACGTCCCGGCGCCGTGGCTGCTGTCGAGCGCGGGCTGGGGGCTGTGGGCCGAGACGTGGGGCGCCGGCGCGGAGTTCGACCTCGAGACCGGAGTCGGCGTCTCGACGAGGGCCGCCGCCGGCCCGCTGCGCCTGCACCTGCTCTGCGACCCGACCCCCGCCTCGCGCCTGCGCCACTACTGCGCGCTGACGGGCTTCCCGGCGCTGCTGCCCGAGTGGGGCTATGGGTTCTGGAAGAGCCGCGACGTCTACGAGCACGCCGACGACGTCGTCGACGATCTCGAGGGCCACCTGCGCGACGAGATCCCGCTCGACGCGATCGTGATCGACAGCCCCTGGGAGTCGCAGTACAACACCTGGGAGTTCAATCCACACCAGTTCCCCGACGCGGCCGGGCTGATCGCGCGCCTCAGGAGCGACGGCGTCCGCACCGTGGTCTGGACGACGCCGTGGACGAATATCGAGTCGGCCGACGGCCAGTGCCCGCCCGACGCGATCTCGGAGCGCCTTCACCGCGACCCGGCGCCCAACTACGAGCCCGGGGCGCGGGCCGGCCACTTCATCCGCGGCGCCGACGGCTCGCCGTACGTCGGGCGCTGGTGGATGGGCACCGGCTCCCCGGTCGACTTCACCTCCCCCGCCGCGCGGCGGTGGTGGATCGACCAGGCGCGGGGCGCGCTCGAGCTCGGCGTCGAGGGGATCAAGGCCGACGACGGCGAGGGCTACTACCTCCCCGACGACGTCGTGCTCGCCGACGGGCGCAGCGGGGCCGAGGCGGCGTGGGCCTACCCGGGCCTCTACGCCGATGCGATGCAGGAGGCGCTCGACGCGGTGCATCCCGATACCGGAGTCCTGTTCGGGCGCAGCGGCTGGAGCGGCCGCCAGTCGAGCGGAGTCGTGTGGGGCGGCGACCAGGCGTCGGATTTCTGGTCGCTTCGAACGCTGGTCGCCGCCACGCTCAGCGCCGCGGCGAGCGGCTTCAGCAACTGGTCGCACGACCTCGGCGGCTACCTCGGCGAGCGCCTGATGGAACGCTGCCCGCGCGAGCTGCTCCTGCGCTGGGCGCAGTTCGCCTGCTTCACCCCGCTGATGCAGGCCCACGGGCGCTTCGAGCAGGAGCCGTGGACCTACGACGAGCGCACCCTCGCGACCTACCGCGCGTACGTGCTGATGCACGAACGGCTCGTGCCCTACGTGCGCGCCGCCGCCGCCACCGCGGCGAGGTCGGGACTGCCGATCATCCGCCCCCTCTGCCTCACCGACCCGGCCGACCCCCGCGGCTGGGAGGTCGCCGACTCCTACGGCTACGGTCCCGCGCTCTGGGTCGCCCCCGTGCTCGAGGACGGCGCGCGAGAGCGCGAGGCCTACGTACCGCGCGGGGACTGGGTCGACTTCTGGACGGGCGAGGCGATTCGCGGAGGGCGCTCGGTCGCGGCCGCCGCCGACCTGCACCGCATCCCGGTCTGGGTGCGATCGGGCTCGATCGTCGTCACCTACCCGTCCGCCGAGGTCGCGTCTGGGCTCGGAATCGGGGTCGCCGAGGACGAGCGGCCGCTCGAGGCGACCCTGTGGGGCCGGCCGTCCCTGGGGCGCACGAGCGTCCGGCTCGCCGACGGCACGCACATTCGATGGGCGCACGGGGAGTGGTCGGTCGACGCGGACGCGGGAGGTTGCGTTCGCGGAGCGCTGAGCGGGGCGCTGCGGGCGGGAGTTTCGCTCGGGTCCGCGGCGAGCGGCCTGCGGAACTGCCGCTGGGTGGGGAGTCGGGGTTTCGGTCCGGACGGGAGTGAATCTCGGCGGGTTGGCGACTTACTCTCGGTATGCGAGAGGAAATCGCCAAGTCCGGGTCCGATCGCTCGATTTCGACGATCGCCGAGCGGCAGCACGGCTTGATCACGACAGATCAGCTGACGGATGCCGGTCTGGACAAGAGCGCGATCTCCCGCCGAGTGCAGGCGCACCGGCTCCATCGCCTTTATCGAGGGGTCTACGCCGTCGGCCATCGCAAGCTGTCGCGGGAGGCCCGGTGGCTCGCGGCCGTGCTCGCCTGCGGCGCGACCGCCGTCCTGAGCCACAGAAGCGCCGCGGCCCTGTGGGGCATGCGCCCCCAGTCGAGCGGACCCGTGGACGTCACCGTCCCGGCTCCGGGCGGACGCGCCAAGCGCCCGGGCATCCGAATCCATCGCTCCACCTGCCTCGGCCCGTCGACCACGACCCGAGCCCGCGGCGTTCCGGTGACCACCCCCGCCCGCACGATCGCCGACCTTCGCGGCGTGCTGAAACCCGAGCACGTCGACGCCGCCATCCGTCGCGCCGAGGTGCTGCGGCTCGACGTGGGCGAGCAACCCGGTTACGAGCCCGACCGGGCGCGCAGCGAGCTCGAGCGTCGTGTTCTGCGCATCTGTCGCAGGCACCGCCTGCCGCTGCCCGAGGTCAACGCGCGCGTCGGCCCATACGAGGTCGACTTCCTTTGGCGCGATCGCCGACTCGTCGTCGAGACCGACGGCTTCGAGCATCACGGGACCAGGACGGCGTTCGAGGCCGACCGCGAGCGCGACGTGCAGCTCGAGCTGCTGGGCCTCACCTGCCTGCGCTTCACCCATCGCCGGCTCGCCGACGCCGAGGCCTTCGCCGCCACGCTCGCGGCGATCCTCGAATCGCGGGACTGAGGGACGGTCACATCCCGAAAACCCCCCGTTTGCAGCCTTTACACAACCTCCTCACCGCTCGTTCACCGAATCTCGGCGCGTGACCTGGAAGCTCCGAGACATGGATCAACGCCCGCGGGCGATCATTTGGTCCGCCCTCGCGATCGCCGGCCCGGCGGTCGTCATCTGGGTTCTGGCGGGCGAGCGGCTCGAGGCCGCGCTCGCCGCGTTTCCGCCCCTCGCCGCGGCGCTCGCGGTCTCGGCCCACGTGGCGACGCTCGCGTGCCGCTGCGAAGCCTGGAGGCTCGCCGTGCACTCCGGCGGAGGGAGCGCCCGGCCACGCGTCAGCACCCACGCCGCCGCCGGCGCCGGCTTCGCCGCCGGGATCGTCCAGGGAGCGAGCACCGCTCCGGTGCGCGCGCTCGCGATGCGGCGCCTCGACCCGGACGGAGCCCCGTCGCTGGAACGCGGCCTCGTCGCCGAGGCGCCCGTCGTGCTCGTCGACGCCGCGATCACGGCCGTCGTGCTCGCGTTCGTGCTCGCGATCGCCGCGGCGCCGGCCTGGGCGGCGGCGACGCTCGCCGGTACCGCGATCGCACTCGCGCTGGCCGGATTCGCCGTCCGCCGCTTCTCCGGCCATCGCTTCGCCGCCGGGCTGCAAATCCTCGCCGACCGCCGGCGCCTGCTCCCGCTGGCCGGCCTCGTCGCCGCGACGGCGGTCTGCGGGCTGGCCCGCATCTGGCTCACGCTCGCAGGCTTCGACCTCCCCCGCGACCCGGCCACCGTCGCCGGCGTCCACGTCGCGCTCGCCCTCTTCGGGCTGATCCCGATCGGCGCGGGATCGACTCCCGGAGCGACCCTGGCGGTGCTCGGCGCCACCGACCCCGCGGTCGCGGCGGCGGCGGGCATCGCCCTCTCCGGCACCTCGATCGCCGCCGTCGGCGTCTACGCCCTGGCGACCTCGGCGACGTTGGGCCTCAGCCGCGGCCGTTCGCGCCGACCAGGTCGACGAGCAGCGTGGACCATCCGAATGAACGCGCGGCCAGGCCCTGCCCCGTGAGCGGGTTGTAGTACTCGCAGAACCCGTCGCGCTCGACGGCGGCGACCATCGAGTCGAGGATCCGCGCCGCCTCCTCCCGGTACCCGAGACGGCGCAGCGCCGGGATCAGAAGCCACGCCGTGTTAACCCACGACGGGCCGCGCCAACAGCGATAGAGCTGAAATCCGGGCCGAAACGTCGGCTCGTCGAGCGAGACCGACGGGATGCCGACGGGGGCGCGGTAGCGCCGCGGGTCGAGGAGGTGCTCCTCGACGAGCCGCGCGGCGACCTCGGGCGGCAGCGACGGTAGCGCGAGCGGCGCCAGGGAGGACCACGTCGAGACCTTCACCGGGCGCTCGTCGCGACCCGCGAGGTCGAAGAAGAGCCCGCGCTCCTCGTCCCAGCAGTGCTCGAGCAGCGCCGCCTCGGTCCGCCGCGCGCGCGCCGCGTACTCGGCGCCGGCCTCGTCTCCGAGCAGCCGCGCAAGCGAGTGCAGCGACAGCGCGTAAAGGACGTTCACGAGCACGTCCTCGACATGCTCGTCATAGGCGGCGATCACCTCCCGCGCGTCGTAGCCCAGCCGCCGGGTGCGCTCGACGAGCCAGAAGTACCCCGGGCGGTGGTGGCTCATCCAGCCGAAGACCGGGTCGTACTTGGGTGAGTCGTCGAGCCCCGACTCGTCGGGGTGGATGATCGTGATCAGGCCGTCGCAGTCGGGGTCGCGATGCTCGTCGAGCCAGTCGTAGTGGCGGCGAAGCTCCACCAGCGACTCGCTCGCGAACCCCGGGTCGTCATCGGCCGACCCGAGCGCGACCGCCTCCCAGGCGAGCGCGATCATCGGCGTCTGGATGTTGGCCGAGGCGTGATCGCCGCGCAGCGACCGGGTCGCGTAGAGCGGCGCGCGCCTCCAGCGCGCGGGGCTGTCCCAGAACACGGTGTGGGGGATGAAGCCCTCGCCGTTTCCGGCGCGAAGCAGGGTCCGCAGCTCGTCGCGCGCCCGCCGGCGATCGAAGTGAAGCCACACGATCGCGTGAAAGCACGAGTCCCAGTACCACTGGTGGCGGTAGCGCGGGGGCGAGGGCGCGGTGAAGGCGTAGGGACCGTCCGTGCGGCTCCCCTCGCGCCAGTTTCGCTCGAGCAGCCGCCGCGCCCGGGCACGAAGCGCGCCGGCGCGCTCCTCAGGCTGCAACGAGCTCGTCGTAGGTGACCGGGCGGCGGCCAGCGGCACGCTCGAGGATGCGCTCGAGCGTGTGGCGGAAGCGCCGGTGGTCGAAGTCGGCCGGGTGCACGTCGAGGCGCATCAGCTCGCCGCCACGGAGCGCGAGCCCGCGCACGAGGACGGGAGACGAGACGCGCTTGAACCTCGTCGAGGCGCCGAGGCAGAGGGCGGCCGACCGCAGCGTTCCGGTCGCCGTGTGAAGAGTCATCAGTCCCGCCCACCACATGTAGCGCCCGCCCAGCGCGCGGCGCAGCGCCGGCGTATAGGCGTATCCCGGAGCGACGAAGCCGCGCGGCTCGATCCCCGCCTCGCTGAGGATCAGGCGACCGCGGTCGAGGGCCTCGGCCGTGCGCTGCTCGTCGAGGCCGACGAACTCCGCGGCTCCGTTGCCCTGACGCCGAGCCAGCCACTCACGGCACTGTCCGGCGCGGCCCGTCTGCACGTGCTGGAAGCCGTGCTGGGCGACGGCATCGCCCGCGAGCCAGCGGGCGCGCAGCCAGCTCGCAAGGTCGCTCGAGCGTGGGCGGATCGGCCTCCCGTTTGGCGCGGGCACGGCGAGCAGCGTCGCGCGCCCCACCCCACGCTTCGCCAGCCAGTCGCGGATCTCGCGGCAGCGCGGCAGCGTCGCGGGCTCGACGTCGTGAACGGCGACGGCGAGAAACGCGGTCATCGCCGCCCGACGAGCCGCGAGACGTCGCCGAGCTCGGACTCGAACACCCGCGGCCACGCGTAACGGTCGGCGAGATCGGCCGCGGTCGCCGAGCTGACATTCCACTCGCGCGCGCGGTCGATGGCGCGCGCCATTCCCACCGGGTCGCCGGGCGCGAAGGTCCTGACCATCGGGCCGAGGAGGCGCGACGAGGGGGCCGAGGTGCAGGCCGCGACGCGCCCCCCGCTCGCGGCGGCCTCGAGCGCGACGAGCCCGAATGTCTCGTGCGGTCCCGGCATGACGACGCACGCCGCCTCGCGGTAGGTGCGCGCGAGCTCGTGGCGGTCGCGGACGAAGGGCATGAACGAGACTCGCGACGCGAGCCCGAGCCGCTCGACGCGGGCGCGTATCCCGCGGCGCGCCGGGCCTTCGCCGACCAGCCACAGCGGCCACGGGTCGCGGCTGAGCGCGGCGGCCTCCAGGAGGTCGAAGACCCCCTTCTCCCACGCCAGCCTGCCCGCGTAGAGGACGTGGTCGCGACGGATCCCGGGGCCGGGGCGAAACGCCGGGTGCAGCCCGAGGCGCAGCGGAAGGGTCGCGCTCCGGCCGCTGTCCGAGTGGGTGTCGACGACCGACATCACGGCGTCGACGTGCTCGTAGGCGTGCCGGTAGACCCTCCGAAACACCGGCAGGTAAACCGAGTCGGGGCCCGGCAGACCGGCCGCGTTCATCGCCGGCGAGGCATGGTGGACGGCGATCACGCTCGCCCCGAGTCGGTGGGCCTCCCCGGTCACGCCGCGCGAGCGCCAGAACGGGTCGTGGATCATCACGACGTCCGGCCGGATGGCGCGCAGGGTGTCCTTGACCGCGCCCGCCCCGAGTGGCACTCGGTACCCGTTGGAGGCGACGAGGCGCATCGCGCGCAGCTCGTGGCGCCCCGTCGTATGGCTCTCACGGCGCCCCGGCACGACCACGTGGTGCTCGAACGCCCCGCTCGCCGACGCGAAGCGCGACTTCTCGTCGAGGTAGGTGCGGATCCCGCCGCCCCGCTCCCCGTACATCAATGCCACGTCGGCGACGACGAGGCGGCCTCGGGCCGGAGCCTGGGCTTCCGCGGCGCCGATCACGCCCCAAGGATGTCCGTCAGTGCAGGGGTTTCGTGTGAAGGACTCGGGGACTAGGTGTGAGCAAGCGGTGAACGCGGCGGCCGGTCAGGCGGCCGCGCCGACGCCCGCGTCCGCGCGCCACGCCCGCCACCAGCGCTCGAGCCGGCCGACGAACGCCTTCGGGCTGTCGGCGTAGAGCCGCGCGCCGAGCGAGCGCGCGGTGCGCTGGAGCTCGGAGCGGCGCTTCGCGATCGCGTCGAGCAGCGCCTCGCGGCCGGACGCGCCGGCGAACGCGTCGGGCCGCTCGCGAGCCGCCGCCGCGAGGACGGCGAGGTCGTGGTCGTCGCCCAGAAGGTCGGACAGCTCGTGCGCCTCGTCGGCGAGCGGCTTGGCGACGTCGGGCCACGACGGCGCCAGGATCCGCAGCCCGTACCAGAGGTCCTTTACGCGCTTTCGCCACTCGTGAAGGGCCTCGGCGCTGGGCTTCGCCGCCGCGTCGCGAAACCGGTTTCGGCCGCGGCGGTAGGCGCGCCGCAGGCCGGCCTCGACGATGCTCCAGTCGTCGCCCTCGAGCGGCCACTCGGCGATCGCCTCGCGGCCGTCCTCGATCGCGACGATCGCATCGCCCACCTTGCGCTCGGCTTCCGCCGTCTCGCGCTTGCGCTCGGCCTCGAGCTGCTTGCGCAGCTCCGCGACGCCGAGGTCGCCGGATGAGCGCTCCTCGAGGTCGTCCAGGGTCTCGAGCATCACCTGCGCGTCGCGTGCGCCCGCCAGCGCCTGCGCCGCACCGCGAAAGCGGTCGTTCTCGCGACGATAGAGCTTCTCCCCGAGCCCGTCGCGGGCGATTCGCAGCACCGAGCGCAGCTTCTTCATGTCCTTGCGGGTCTCGTGCACCCTCGACGCGGCATCGCCGTCCGCGTCGCGGAGCTGGTCGAGCGCATCGTCGGCGCGCCCGCGCGCGATCCGAAGCAGACCCTCGCCGAGCGGCTCGCCCTCCTCGAGCCGGTAGGCGCGCGATGGGCCGTCGCCGTCGCCGTGACCGTCCCGATCCGAGTCGCGCAGCGCTCCGATGCCGGCGCGACCGGCGACTACCGCCACGCCCGTCACGCCCGCGATCCCCGCGGCGGCGGCACCGCGCTTGAGCTGCTGATCGCGTTCGGCCATCACCTTCCGCGCTTCCCGCGATCGCCGGCGCGCAAACGCGAGAAAGCGCTCAGTCCGGGAGCCCGTCCCGCGCCAGGCGCTCGTTCTTGTAGCGCTCGTCCTCGGTGACCTCGGCGCCGAGCCATTCGGGCGGCTCGAAGGCGGCGCCCTCGCTCCTCGGACTCGAACTCGACCTCGGCCGTGACGAGCCCCTCGAGCTCCCCCTCGTAGACGTCGAGCTCGATCACCTGCTCGCCGTGCGGGATGCGGTATCGCGTCTTCTCGACCCGCCTGTCCTCGGTCAGGGGCCACAGCGCCTCGAACTGGTCGGGCTCGAGCTCGATCTCCTCCTCGGCTCGGACCTCGCCCAGCCCGCGTTTGACGGTCAGCCGCAGCGCGTCGCCGATCCTGCGAAGGCGAACCTCCTCGCCGCCGTCGGCGATCGCGAGGTAGCCCTGGCTGATGTGCTCGCCGGAGCGTTCGCCGAGGCCGTCAGGCGGGCTCGGAACCAGGAACTTGCGCTCGATCTCCATCCGGATGCTCGTCCTCGCCGCCGCCCTCGCGGAGGACGATGGCGTCCTGCGACGGGATCGATCCGGCGGGCTGCTCGCCTCGCTCCATCTGCCCGCGCGGGCTGCTCGACCCGCTCGTCCTGCCCGCCGGCCGATCGGCGCGGTATCGAGCTGTCGAGGCGGCGGGCCCTCTCGACCGCCCTGCGCTCGGCCTGCTCCGCGGCCGCGAGCTCGCCGGCCGCGCGGGCGGCGCGCTCGGACGCGCTGCGCAGCTCGCGCGCGCTCTCGATCCGCTCGCGCGCGGCGCGGTCGAGGCGCTCGAACACCCGCTTTCGCTCGAGCTCCGCCCACATCTCGCAGAAGCGGTCGAAGAGAAGCTCGCGCCGCGCCTGGAGGTAGACGGCCAGGATCTCGAGGCCGCGGTAGGCAGTCCGGTGCGGAGCCCGCGTGACGAGGCGGGGGTCGAGGTCGGGCGCGTCGGCCGCCCGCGCGCGCACCGCCTTCGCGTCGTCGCGGCGCATCTCGGCGAGGTGCTCCTCGACGCGGGGCAGCATGACGTCGCAGT
Organism: uncultured Thermoleophilia bacterium; assembly: GCA_963838145.1. Lineage (GTDB taxonomy): Bacteria > Actinomycetota > Thermoleophilia > Solirubrobacterales > 70-9 > DASPWW01. Next base: position 762,861 of record CAWIPX010000009.1, on the reverse strand, counting down.
CGTGAAGCTCGCCGAGCACGTCCTGGAGGTCGCGCGCGCGCCGGCGAGCCGTCGTGGCGGGAGGGCCGAGCGTGAAGCCCGCCGCCTCGAGCACGTAGCGCAGGCGCTTCGCCGCGATCCGCATGTCGTGCTGGGACCTCGCCGCCTCGGGCTCGAGCGCCTCGGGGACGAACGCCGACAGCTCCTCGATGCGCACCCGGACGATCCGCGCCGCGTTCTCGGCCAGCGACGCCCTCGGGTCGAGCTTCTTGACGCGGCGGGCCTTCACGCCTCGACTCCGGTCCTGGCGTCCGAGACCAGCCGCGCGATGCGCTCGTCGAGCGCCGCGACGCGCTCGTCGGAGACGAACGGCGCGAGTGCGCCGTTTGCGGTCGCCTGCTCGGCCCTCAGCGTCGCGACGAGGCTCGCGACGCCCGGCCGGTCGGCGGCGGGCAGCCCGTGCGCGAAGTCCTCGAGCGTGGAGATCGCGACGTCGCGGTCGCGCCGCTCGCCGAGGGCGTCGGCGAGGGTCTTGACCTCGGCCAGCGTCGCTGCGTAGGTCTCGCCGGGAAAGCACGCCTCGAAGACCTCGAGCGCCGCTCGCAGCCGCCGGCTCGCGACCCGCATGCGATGGAGCCGCTCGATGTCGCCGATGTCGAGCACGCCGGACGCGCTCTCGACCAACTCGGCCGTCCTCACCTCGACGACCCTGGCGGCCGATTCTCCGTAGCTGTCGTCCCCGGAAAGGCCAGGTATCTCTCGCGCCTTGGCCAACGCCCGTCGAGTCTAGACCTCGCGGGCGGGGCGCGCGGTGGCCCGGGCTACCGCGGGCGGCTCAGGCCGCGACGGCCTCGCGGTCGCCGCCCGTCTTGCCGTTGAGGAGGTCGAGGATGATCCCCTCGCGAAGCCCGCCCTTGCCGATCTGAAGCGGCTGGCCGAGCAGCTGCGAGAGCCTCTCGAGCAGCAGCACCCCGGTCGGCAGGATGCGCACGCGGCGCGGGTCGAGCTCGAAGCGCCGCGCGACCTCCGCGATCTCGTCGGTGGCCAGCACGCGCACGCCGCGCTCGAGCGTCTCGTACTCGAGCACCGCGCCGACCAGCTTGCGCAGCGAGGTCGCGCTGCCGCCCGACCGCGACCGCCTGGGCGGGCTGCTCGATCTCCACGTCCTCGAAGAAGTCGGCGATGTGCTCGCGCACCTCGCGCAGCTCGGCGGCCGATGGCGGGTCGTCCGACAGGAACGTGTCGGCCAGCGATCCCGATCCGATCGGAAACGAGTGAACCTTCCGCGCGCCCTCCGGAACCGTGCCGAGGATGATCTCCGACGAGCCGCCGCCGACGTCGACGACGGCGATCTCGCCGTCGACCGGGTGCCCGAGCGCCTTCGTCGCTCCGATGAAGGCGAAGCGCCCCTCCTCCTCCTCGCTGAGAACGTCGACCTCGACCCCGGCCTCGCGCTCGATCTCCGCGACGACCTTGTCGCGGTTCTTGGCCTCGCGGATCGCGGCCGTCGCGACGGTCCTGATCGCCTCTGCGCCGAGCTCCTCGGCGAGCCGCCGCTGGGTCGCGACCGCCTCGGCGATCTCGGCGACCTTCTCGGCCGTGATCTTGCCCTTGCGGCGCGACGCGCTGTCGATGCGGGTGTACGCGCGCTGCTCCATCACCGTCCGCAGCTGGCCCCCCTCGGGCTCGGCGACGAGCAGCCGGGTCGTGTTCGAGCCGATGTCGATCGCGGCGCAGAGCATCCGGTACGCAGCGAGCCATGTTGTCAGAACGGAGGGACACGCCGGACCGGCCACGATCGTTACGGGGTCGTTAACGGAGCTGACACATCGAGGGAGCGACCCGGGGTAGGCTGGCCGCCATGCTTCGTACGCAGCGGCGGGTCGTGGTGCTGGCTCTGTCGGTGATGCTCGCCTCGGCCGGCGTCGCCGTGGCCGAGCGCGAGGTCGGAACCGCCAAGAACGACCGCATCAAGGGCTCGAAGAAGCGCGACCGCCTCTCGGGCAAGCGCGGCAACGACGTCATCAAGGGGCTCGGCGGCAAGGACCGGATCAAGGGCGGCAAGGGCAACGACCGGCTGCGCGGCGGGCGCGGCAACGACAAGGTCGACGGGGCCGCCGACGACGACTCCGTGCGCGGCAACGACGGCAACGACAAGCTCCTCGGCGCGCCGGGCGCCGACGTCCTCGACGGCGGCGCCGGCGACGACCGCCTCTCGGGCGGGCCCGACGACGATCCGCTCGACGGCGGGCCCGGCAACGACTCGCTCGACGGAGGGCCGGGCGACGACCTGCTCACCGGCGGCGACGGCGACGACAATCTCGTCGGCGGGCCCGGGCGCGACAGCTTCGGGATGCAGGACGGCGTCGAGCTCGACAGCCCGGGCAACGACGTCATCGACGCCCGCGACGGGAGCGAGGACGAGATCAACTGCGGCGACGGAGAGGACACGGCGATCGTCGACTTCGTCGAGGACGGCGTGATCGACTGCGAGGAGGTAATCGAGCCATGACGCACCGCGGACCGGGCCCGGCGCAGAAGCGAGCGACTCACGCGCGCTGCGAGCGCGCGGAGTCGGACGAGCGCGCGCGAGGCCGAGAACCCCCGCGAGCACATGCGGCGGCGCGAGTTCCTCGCGCGGACGGCGGCGCTCGCCGGAACCGCCGGCCTCGCGACGGCGCTGCCGGTCGAGACGCTGGTCGCCGAGGCGGCGAAGCGCCAGCGGCGCGCGATCCCGAGCCCCAACAACCTCCCGATCGACACCTTCGTAGTCCTGATGATGGAGAACCGCTCGTTCGACCACTACTTCGGCTGGCACCCTGGTGCCGATGCCCAGAACGACGGGCTCACCTACGTCGACGGCGAGGGGAACACGATCGGGACCTACCGGCTCACTCCCGACTACCAGGGGTGCGGCCACCCCGACCCGGACCACTCCTGGGACGGGGGCCGGTTCCAGTACAACGACGGCGCCCTCGACGGGTTCGCGAAGGGAAACGAGGCCGGCACCGGCAGCGACGAGTACGCCATCGGCTACTACAACAAGGAGGACCTCCCGTTCATCCCCGCCCTGGCGGACGCCTTCACGCTCTACGACCGCTACTTCCACTCGATCATGGCCTCGACCTACCCGAACCGCCACTACCAGATGGCCGCTCAGTCGGGAGGCCAGAAGTCCAACGTGATCCCCGCCCAGCAGGCGGGAAACCAGTGGGAGACGATCTTCGACCGCGCGCTCGACGCCGGCGTGAGCGTCGCCTACTACGTGTCGGATCTGCCGGTTCCGGCGCTGTACGGGCAGCGCGGTCTCCAGTGGATACGCCCGATCGCCGAGTTCTATGCCCAGGCGGCGGCCGGGACACTGCCCAACATCTGCTTCGTCGACCCTCCGTTCGTCGATGGAGGCGGCGGCGACGGCACCTCCGCGGACGACCACCCCCTCGCCGACATCCGATTGGGCCAGGCGTTCATGTCCGACGTCGTGCACGCATTCATCGGGTCCCCCCAGTACAGGCGCGGAGCGATGTTCCTCAACTACGACGAGTGGGGGGGCTTCTTCGACCACGTGCGGCCGCGCCGCGTCGCCGACGATCGAGCCAGCCGCGACCTCGCCGAGGACTTCGGGCTCACGGGGTTCAGGGTCCCCGGTCTGGCGATCAGTCCCTTTGCGCGCGGTGGCCAGGTCAGCCACGCGTTCACCACGCATGAGTCGATCCTGAAGCTGATCTCGTACCGCTTCGGCTTCGGCTTCCTGAACAAGCGCCATCGCTACGCGACCAACATCGGGCGGACGTTCGACTACACCAAGCCGGACTTCGATCCACCGTCGCTGCCCGACCCGGCGGCGATCGCGGCGGTCCCCTGTTCCCTGGGTGGAACTCCCCGCAACACCCTCGACCGCCCCCACCCTCACGACCTCGCCAAGCTGGAGAGCTCCGGCTACCTGGAGAAGCTCGGCTACGAGGTCCAGCCGTCGACGTACGGCACCGTCTTCAGCTCGCCCGACAGCGTCAAGAAGGCGCTCGAGAACTCGACAAAGCGCCGATGAGGCGTCGGACCGCGATCGCGGCCGCCGCGGCCGGAGCGTGCTCGGCGGCGCTCCTGGTCGCCGGAGTCGCCGCCGGCGACCATCCCAAGAAGAGCTCGGATCCCTACGCGGCGATCCGCGGCTCGCTGCCGCCGATCCCCGCAGACGTCGCGGCGACCGACGTGCCGCCGATCCCGAACGCTCAGGCCGAGAAGCCGTGGCCGCCGATCCCCGACGACGGCGTGCTCTTCGTTCACTACGGAGAGGAGCACTGGAACGACGCCGACGGCCTCAGGATCCTGCCGCAGGTGGTCGCCGACTCGGCCGCCTACCGACCCGACCTCGTGACGATGTCGGGCGACAAGGCGAACGACGGCACGGCCGACCAGCTGCTCGGCTGGAAGGGCCTGATGGATGTCTACGACCGCGAGGGGATCCCCTACTTCGCGGCGCCCGGGCAACCACGACCGCAAGGCGCATCCCGGGTTCCCGGCCGGAGTCGACCCGCTCGGCGAGCTGACCAACTACTTCGGGGTTTTCGCCGACCGGCCCTACCCGTTCGGAGACGCGGCGCCGATCGACGACCCGCTGTTCTCGCCCGAGCACGCGCCCCGCCTCCGACCCGCCCGGCGCATCGACCCACTACGCGTTCGAGTACGGCCCGGTGCGCTGGGTCCTGCTCGACAACGGGTGCTTCAGCTTCATCAACTGCGATCCGCTCCAGAACCCGGGCTTCCCCGACGCCGAGGGCAACCAGGGACAGCTCGAGTTCCTCGCCAGCGAGGCCGCCAAGGCGAACGCCGCCGGCGACCTGCTCTTCGTGGTCATGCACATGCCGACCCAGGACGACCGGCCCGGCCACACCGAGCCGACGCCGTTCGAGCACACGATGGGCGAGGGATCGTCTCCCGAGAACGCGAGCTTCGAGTCGGCCGCCGCGGCGATCGGCGTGGACGCGGTCTTCGCCGCGCACGTCAAGGGCCAGTGGGAGTACACGGCCGCAGGGCATTCCCTATTACACCGACGGCGGCGCCGGCGGCGAGGTCTACGTCGGGCCCGCCGAGGACACCGGGCGTCGACAGCGGCTACTGGCACGGCTTCCGGCTGATCCACGTCCGCCACGGCGAGGTGACCACCGACACGGTGCCGATCTTCGCCGCGGCGGGAATAACGGTCAGCGGCCCGGACTCGATAGCGCAGCGCGCCAGCGGCGAGTTCTCCGCCACCGCGGTCCAGCCGACCGAGGCGGGGCCGAAGGTCACCGACCTCCAGCTCCGCGAGCCCGACCGCTCGGCGTCCAACGGCGACTCGCTCCCGACCCCGGCGCACATCTGGACGAGCGGCAACCCGCTCGTCCTGACGCCCGTCGCGGCAACGGCCGACGACCCGCGCCGCAACCCCGCGACCCAGACCGTCTCGGGCCAGTTCGCCGGCCTCTGCCCGGGCAACACCGACGTCACGGTCACGTCGGGCTGGGAGTCCCAGTCGATCGGGGTCACGGTGCCCAGCGAGCCTGGGCCGATCGTCAACAAGATCCGCCGCCGCGCGAGAGGCATCGAGCCCGGCGATCGGCGCAAGGTCGCGTCGGTGGACCTCGACCAGCCCGCCCAGGTGATCGTCCGCCTCATCCGCCGCGGCAAGACGGTCAAGACCCTCGCGGAGACCTGCCACCAGTCGGAGAAGCCGCTCAAGGCATCGTGGAACGGGCGCCTCAAGGGCAAGCCCGCGAAGCCGGGGCGCTACCGGGTCCAGGTCATCGTGCGGTCCGACCTGCCCGACGTCAAGCGGTCCTTCGCGCCTGCGGGTGCACCGCTAGCGGCCGCGCGGCATCAGGCGGCTGGCGGGCGAGCTCGTCCTCGCCCGGGTGCGAGGCGTCCTCGAACTCCCGGAAGAGCCCCGTGACGACGAACGCGACCTGCTCGCCGATGTCGACCGCGTTGTCGGCCATTCGCTCGATCGCCCGCGCGACGAGCATCATCGTCATCGCCCATTCGCGCGCGTCGGCGTCGTCGCCGATCTCGAGCGCGACCGGAAGCAGTCGCGGTTGAGGTTGTCGACGACGTCGTCCTGGCGCACGAGGTCGCGGGCCAGCTCGACGTCGCGCCCGATGAAGGCCTGCTTGGCCTGGGAGATCATCGCCGCGCGCGCTTGCACATCGTGTCGATGTTGCTCAGCATCCGCGTCGGCCGGCGGCTCGTGCCCGGCGACCGGGATCAGCTTGCCGATGTTCACGCACTGGTCGCCCATCCGCTCCATGCACTTCATGACGTGCAGCAGGGCCGAGATCAGCCGCAGGTCGGTGGCCACCGGCGCCTGCGTCGCGAGCAGCGTGAGGATCGACTGGTGGATCTCGAGATAGCGGCCGTCGATGCGGTCGTCGTCGGCGATCACGAGCTCGGCCAGCTCGATGTCCTGGTGCTGGACGGCCTCGGTCGCGCGGTCGAGGGTCTCGATCACGAGGTCGAGGCCCTCGAGCGCTCGCGTCTCGAGGTTCTCGAGCTCCTCCTGGTACTGGATGGCGAACGCGTCCGCCATGCTCAGCCCACCTTCCCCGTGACGTAGTCCTCCGTCCGCTTGTCGGACGGGTTGGTGAAGATCTTCTCGGTCTCGTCGTACTCGACCAGACGGCCGAAGCGGTTCTGCTCCTCGGAGTCGAGCTCGACGATCAAGAACGCGGTGCGGTCGGAGACCCGCGCCGCCTGCTGCATGTTGTGGGTCACGATCACGATCGAGTAGTCCTTGCGCAGCTCGAGCATCAGGTCCTCGATCTTCCCGGTCGAGATCGGGTCGAGCGCCGAGCAGGGCTCGTCCATCAGGATCACGTCGGGGTTGACGGCGAGGCAGCGCGCGATGCAGAGTCGCTGCTGCTGACCGCCCGACATGCCGAAGGCGTTGTCGTCGAGGCGGTCCTTGACCTCGTCCCAGAGCGCCGCCCCGCGCAGCGCCTTCTCGACGATCTCGTCCATGTCGCCGTCCATCCCGAGCACCCGCGGGCCGAAGGCGATGTTGTCGTAGATCGACTTCGGGAACGGGTTCGGCTTCTGGAACACCATCCCGATCCGCTTGCGCACCTCGACCGGGTCGATGCGCTCGTCGTAGAGGTCCTGGCCGTGATAGAGGATCTTCCCGTGGACGTTGGCCGTCGGGATCAGGTCGTTCATGCGGTTGAACGACCTGATCAGCGTGCTCTTTCCGCACCCCGAGGGGCCGATCAGCGCCGTGATGTTGTTGCGGTAGACGTCCATCGTCACGTCCATCGACCGCCTGGCGCCGGCGTAGTCGACGCCGACCGCCTCGAGCTGGAAGACGGACTCGCTTCGCGCCTTGCTCCTCGGCCCGCGGCGTGACGCTCCACGTCGACCTGGATCTCGGGCCGGTGGGCGCCTGACCTCTGCTCTGTTCTTCTCTGGTTCGGTCACTTTCTCCAACACTATCCGCTCACTTTCGGAAGCTCGATTTGGCGATCACCACTTCTTCTGGTACCTGTTGCGCAGCCAGATCGCGACCGCGTTCATCGCCAGCAGGATCACCATCAGGACGATGATCCCGGCGGCGGCAAGGGACTTGAACTCGGTCTGGGGATCGGAGATCCAGCCGAAGATCTGGATCGGCAGCGCCGTGACGTCGTCGAACGGGCTCGACGGGGAAGCGGTCGCGAAGAGCACGGCGCCGACGACGATCAGGGGCGCGGTCTCGCCGATCGCCCGCGACAGCGCCAGAATCACGCCGGTGGCGACACCGGGCAGCGCGGCCGGCAGGGTCTGCTTCCAGATCGTCTGCCACTTCGTCGCCCCGAGCGCCATCGAGCCCTCGCGGATCGACGGCGGGACGGCGCGGATCGCCTCTCGGCCGGCGACGATCACCACCGGCAGCACGAGCAGGCCGAGGGTCAGCCCGCCCGCGATCAGGATGTTCTCCTCCCGATCGGCCCGCGGACCAGGAACGCGAGCCCGAGCACCCCGTAGACGATCGAGGGCACCGCGGCGAGATCTGGATGTTGAGCTCGATGAAGCGGTTGAACCAGCGGTCGCGGTTGGCGTACTCCTCGAGGTAGACGGCGCTCGCGACCCCGACCGGGAATCACGAAGAGCGCGCAGACGCCCATCAGCCACAGCGTCCCGGCGAGCGCCGCCCGATGCCGGAGTTCTCGGGGATGATCCGCGAGGGCGTCTCGGTGAGGAAGCTGAGGCTGAGGCTGCCGAGGCCGTCCGAGACGACTTGTAGAGCAGGACGAGCAGGACGAGGAGGCAGAACGCGAGGCAGCTCGCCATCGCGGCCTTGAAGCCGACCTCGAGGACGCGCGAGTTGCGCCCCCGTCTCGAGCGACGCGCTTCGACCGACCCGGCGAGCCTCTGCGGGCGGCCGTCGTCATCACTCGTACACCTCCCGGTACTTGCGCACGAACCGGATCGCGATCATGTTCATGATCAGGGTCAGGACGAAGAGGGTCAGGCCGCAGGCGAAGATCGACTCGTAGCCGATCGTCCCCGCCGGGTTGTCGCCCTTCGCCGTCGCGCCCATGAAGGTCGTGATCGTCGCGAAGCCCTCGGTGATGTTGAGACCGGAGTTGGGCGCCAAGCCGGCCGCGATCAGGACGATCATCGTCTCGCCGATCGCGCGCGATATCCCGAGCACGATCGAGGCGACGATGCCCGAGATCGCGGCCGGGAAGACGACCCGTGTCGCGACCTGGCGCGGCGTCGCGCCGAGCCCGAACGCGCCTTCGCGCAGGCCCTGCGGCACGGCGCGCATCGAGTCCTCGGAGATCGAGGCGATCGTCGGCACGACCATGATCCCCATCACGAGCCCGGCCGCGAGCGCGTTGAAGATGTCATGTCGAGCTTGAGGATGTCCTGAAGGACCTCGGCGTGACGAACGCGAGCGCGAAGTAGCCGAAGACGATCGTCGGGACCCCGACGAGCACCTCGAGGATCGGCTTCGCGATCCGGCGCACCCGCGGCGAGGCGTACTCCGACAGGTAGACGGCGGAGCCGAGCCCGAGCGGGACCGCGACCAGGATCGCGATCCCGGTGATCAGGAAGGTGCCGTTGAGCAGCTGCCAGATCCCGTACTGGGGATCGGCGAACAGCGGCGACCACTTCGAGTCGGTGAAGAAGCGCGTCCCGACGTCGCCGAAGAACGACCACGACTCCTCGACGAGCGCGAAGACGATCCCGACCGTGGTCAGGATCGAGATCACCGCGGCCAGGAAGAGCAGGCCACGGATGACCTCCTCGCCCCAGCGACGGCGCGCGACGCCGAGGGGCCTGACCCCGGCGTCGCGCCTGCCGCTTGCGTTCCGGCTTCCAACCTGGCTACCGGCTCAGCCGCCCGGTAGCCGGCTAGCCTCCGGCGCGCCGTCGAGCGCGGTCCGCGCCTCGCCGGCCTGCGTCTCGTCCATCGGGACGATCAGCGCGGCCTCGGCGATCGTGTCGTAGTTGTCGACGACGTAGTTCATGAAGCCGTCGACCTCGGGCCGCTCGATGGCCTCGGCGGAGGGTACATGAACAGCGGCCGCGACAGCGGCGAGTACTGCCGTCCTGGATCGTCTCGGCGCTCGGGGCGACGCAACCGTCGCCGTCGTCGACCGAGACGAGGTTGAGCGCGTCCTGGTTCTGCTCGTAGTAGGAGAACCCGAAGTAACCGAGGCCGCCCTGTCGCCGGAGACGCCCTGGACGAGCACGTTGTCGTCCTCGGACGGCTGGTAGTCGTCGCGCGACGCGCCCTCCTCACCGTCGATCTCGCTCGGTGAAGTAGTCGAACGTCCCGAGTCGGTGCCGGGCCCGTAGAGGCTGACGTCGACGTCGGGAAGCGCCTCGCCGGTGTCGGCGTCGTTGCCGAGCTGGCTGTAGTTCGTGATCTTCGAGTCCGGCTCCCAGAGCTGCTCGAGCTGATCGGTGGTCAGGCACGAGATCGCGACCTCGGGATTGGTGACGATCGCGATGCCGTCGTTGGCCACCTGGACCTCGGTGTACTCGACGCCGCCCTCCTGGCAGAGCTTCTCCTCCTCGGGCTCGATCGGCCGCGAGGCGTCGGAGATGTCGGTCTCGCCGGCGCAGAACTTCTCGAAGCCTCCGCTGGTGCCGGCGGCGCCGACGGTCGTGTCGACGCCGAGTTCTCCTCCTTGAAGAGCTCGCCGGCCGCCTCCGCGAACGGCTGCACCGTGCTCGAGCCGTCGATCGAGACCGTGCCGGAGAGGTCGCCGCCTCCCGAGCTGTGTCGTCGTCATCGTCGCCGCATGCCGCGACGCCGAGGCCGAGCGCCCCGGTGACCGCGAGGGCGAGTAGCCACTTACTGCCTGAGTTCACGAAATAGTCCTTTCGTCGTCTGAGCCTGTACCGGTTCGGGGCATGGCGTCTGGCCCCGGGGCCCTCATAACGCAGGCTCCCACTGCCCCGCCGGCAGCTTGTTATGCGCCCGCGGCCCTGTTGTGAAGAGGCTGTGAACGGGGGAAGGGCCGAGCGGCCAGGCGGCGACGAAGGCCCGCTCGTGCGAGTCGCATCGCGGCGCGGTGTGACGCCGTCGTCGTCGGCCGCGTCGAGCTCGGCTCGCCGGCCGCGAGCTCGGACAGGTCGCCGCGCCGGGCGTGATCGTCTCGGGCTCGAAGCGATAGCCGACCCCGAAGTGGGTGTGGATGTAGCTGCCAGCCGGGCGACGCCGCTCGAGCTTGGCGCGCAGCTTGCGGACGAAGACGTCGACCGAGCGGTCGCCGTGGGCCATCGCGTAGCCCCAGACGCGCTGGTAGATCTCCTCCCGCTCGATCACCGTGCCCTGGGCCTCGGCGAGGAGCTGGAGGAGCTCGAACTCGCGCCGGGTCAGCCCGACGCTCTGGCCGGCGACGAAGGCCTGGAACTGGTCGGCGCGGATCTCGAGCTCACCCGCGACGAGCGGGCCGGTTCCGGCCGGGGCGGCTGCGGCGGCGGCGGCGGACGACGGCCTCGATGCGCGCCATCACCTCCTCGGGATGGCACGGCTTGGAGATCCAGTCGTCGGCGCCGAGCCGCAGGCCGCGGACCCGCTGGGCGACGGTCGAGTTCGCGGTGCAGACGATGACGCCGAGCCCGGGGAGCATCCCGCAGACCCGTTCGAGGAAGCCCCAGCCGTCGGGGCCGAGGGCCGGAGGTCGACCAGCACCGCGTTGATCTTCATCGCGACCAGCTCCTCCACCGGCACGCCGCCGCTGAGCACGCGGTGCTCCCAGCCCGCGGCGTCGAGCCGCCTCGCGAGCACCTGCAGGAAGCCGCTGTCGGTGTCGATGACCGCGAGTCGGATGGTTCCCGTGGAAGGGCTCATGTTTTCCCCAGCTTCCTCACTGGACGGCTCGCGCGAGGTTGCGCACGCTCGTGCGTGATGGTAGAGGCCAGTGGATGGCTCAACGCCCGTCGTTAACAGGCTTTTCACACCTTTGCATGCAAATTGCGGGTATTTCAGGGCCCCGGAGGCGATTATCCGGATCTTCACCCACGCCGGCGCGCCGGCAGCGAACTGCCCGCTCACGGGAATCCTCTCTCGTCAGCACGCGCGGCCCCCTTCCTGCCCCGCGGGTCGCGCAAAATCCTCACAGGCGTGATCAGCCCTCCCGAGCGGGGGGCTGATCAGCGCCGGTGGGGAGGCTCCAGTCGCGCTCATGCGATCGCGCCGCTCGCGGCGAGAGCGATCACGAGTACCCCGAGCGGGATCCGGTAGGCGACGAAGATCGCCAGCGTGTGGTTCGCGAGGTAGCGCAGCAGCCAGGCGATCGCCGCGTATCCGGAGACGAACGCGACCAGCGTCGCGATGATCGTCGCGCCGTCGGAGGCGCCGTCGCCGTCGCCGATCTCGCGCAGCTCGAAGAGCCCGCTGAGCACGACGGCCGGCACCGAGAGCAGGAACGAGTAGCGCGCCGCCGCGGCGCGGTCGAAGTTGCGGAACAGGCCGGCCGAGATCGTCGCCCCGGAGCGCGACACGCCGGGGATCAGCGCGAGCGCCTGCGCGAAGCCGACGAAGACGCCGTCGCGCACGTTCATGTCGTCGAGCTCGCGCTCACGCCTGCCGACGCGCTCGGCGGCGAGCATCACGAACGAGAACAGGATCAGCGCCGAGCCGATCAGGTAGAGGTCGCGCGCGCCGGACTCGATCTGGTCGCTGAAGGCGACGCCGAAGATCGAGATCGGGATCGTCCCGAGGACGATGAACCAGCCGAGCTTGGCCTCCTGGCTGCGCTGCGTCCACGGCGTCCGCAGCTCGCGCAGCCATGCGACGGCGATCCGCCACAGGTCGCGGCGGAAGTAGACCAGCACCGCGGCCATCGTCCCGAGCTGGATCACGGCGGTGAAGGCGGCGCCCGGGTCCTCCCAGCCGAGCAGCGCGGGAACGATGCGCAGGTGCCCGCTGGAGGAGATCGGCAGGAACTCCGTCAGCCCCTGGACGAGGCCGAGGACGATGGCCTCGATGGTGCTCACGGCTCAGGGAGGCTAGTCGTTAGGCTTCGCGCCATGACGCGCTCACGCCTCGCCCGCCTCGCGCTTCTGGTCACGGTCGCGCTCGGGGCGATGCTCGCCTCGGCGCCGATCGCGATGGCGGCCGACGGCGTCGGCCTCTGGGGCCGAACCGACGACCGCGTCGTCACCTACTGGGGCTTCGCGATCATCGCCTTCTTCACGATCCTCGTGATCGTGCTCTCGATCGTCCAGATCCGCCTCGAGGGCCGCAAGGAGCGCGCGAAGCAGGACCTCGAGCGCCTGCGGCGCCCGTAGCTCGAGACCCTGCCGCGCTTTTAGTTACTCGAGCGAAACGCCGATCAGCTTCATCCGCCGGCCGAGCGTTTCTGCGCCGAACGCCGCCAGCGCGCCGTCCTCCACACCGAGCAGGTCCCAGGCCCCCTCGCTCGGCGGCGAGACCGACTCGGCGACCGCGGGCAGCAGGTCGCGCAGGACGCCCCTGACGACGTCGGCCATCGCCGGGTCGGCGGCGACGGCCTCGCGCAGGAACCAGGTGCCGTAGGCGATGTGGCGCTGCTCGTCGGCGGCGATCAGCCCGTAGCCCTCGGCGAAGCCCGCAAGAAGGCCGCGTTCCCTCAACAGGTCGAGGAGGAAGTGCGACGCGGTGACGCCGAGCGTGCCCTCGATGACCATGTGGTAGATCGCCACGAACTCGACCTTCGCCGTGCGGTCGCCGGGGTCGAGCCGCAGGCGGTCGTGCGCGGCGACGAGCGCCTCGTCGAAGATCTGCGGAAGGGCTCGCCGAGGACCTCGCGCGCGCGGGCGACGTGGGAGCCGATCGCCGCGGGGTCGGCGATTACCTCGTTCTGAAAGCGCGCGTAGAACTGCATGTGGCGGACCTCGTCGACGAGCTGGGTCGCGAGATAGCTGCCCTCCTCCTCGTCGTCCTGGGCGAGAACGAGGCCGCTGAACTGGGTCGAGATCCGCTCCTCGGCGACCATCAGCGAGCTCAGCACCCAGTAGAGGAGGTCGCGCTCGTCGTCGGGGAGCCCGGGCCACTCCGCGGCGTCGGCGCTCAGGTCCACGTCCTGGGCGGCCCAGTGGGCGCGCTCCCAGTCCTCGTAGAGCCGCTGGGGGTCCTTGAGGTTGACCGTCTGAGTCGCCATCGTCAGGCGGGCTCGCCGGCCTGCTCGCGCCTGCGCCGGTCCTCCTCCTCGCACCCCGGCCAGCAGTAGACCTGATCGGGCTCGGTCGGCTCGAACCCGCAGCCGCAATACGGGCAGCGCCGCGAGGTGTCGGTGTCGTCGCTCATGCGGACGGCTTCGTCGCGCGGATGATCGCGGAAACGGCGTGGGGGTGCACGCGGTGCGTCTCGCGGATCTCGATGTCCGAGAGGCCGGCCCGCTCGAGCCCGGCGCGGAAGTCGTCCTCGGTGAGCGCACCGGCGATGCAGCCGGTCCACTGCTCCATGTCTCGTCGGGTGGCGTCGTCCATTTCGCCGTCGGCGATGACGTCCGAGACGGCGAACCGCCCGCCCGGGCGGAGAACCCGTGCGGCTTCGGCGAAGACCTTGGACTTGTCCCCCGACAGGTTTATGACGCAATTCGAGATGACGACGTCGACGGAGGCGTCCGCGAGCGGGACCTCCTCGATCGTCCCCTTCAGCCACTCGACGTTGTCGGCGCCCGCGCGGCGCTGGTTCTCGCGTGCGAGATCGAGCATCTCGTCGGTCATATCGACCCCGTAGGCCGTGCCGGACGGCCCCACCCGACTGGCCGAGAGCAGCACGTCGATGCCACCGCCGGAACCGAGGTCGAGAACCGTCTCGCCCTCGTGGAGCTCGGCGACCGCGGTCGGGTTGCCGCACCCCAGGGACGCGAGCTTTGCCTCCTCGGGGAGCTCGCCGCGCTCCTCGACCGAGTAGAGCTGATCCCCAAATACCTGCTCGTCGGCCTCGCCCGAGCATCCGCAGGACGAGTCGGCCGTGCCACAGCATCCGGCGTCGGCCGTGCCCACGCTCCGCGCGGCGGCGGCATAGCGATCGCGAACGCTCTCACGGATCTCATCGGCGCTCTTCATGTCGACAGCCACCCGCTCAGCTCCTCCAGCGACTCGGGGTTGACGTAGTAGTAAGCCCACAGGCCCTGGCGCTCGGATCCCACGATCCCGGCCTCGCGAAGCACCTTGAGGTGATGCGAGACGGTGGGCTGCGAGAGGTCGAAGAGCGGCACCAGCTCGCAGACGCAGACCTTGCCGGCGTGCTTGCGCAGCACGTCGACGAGCTGCAGGCGGATCGGGTCGCCGAGCGCCTTCGCGACCGACGCCATCCGCTCGGCTTCCGCTCGATCGGTGTCGGGGTACACGACCGGCTCGCAGCACGGCTGGCCCTCGGGCCGCTTCTGCTTCGGCGCCAGCTCCAGATCGACGGCCATCTATTTACATATATCAATTAGACTTATGAACTGTCAATCGATTAGTCTGCGGCGCGTCACTGGGCGACACGAAGTGGAGGGGCGCCATCGACATCGAATTCGATGCAGCGACCAGAGGCCACCTAGAACGTGGCGTCGATTCGCTCACCGACGAGTTCAGCGGTGTCTTCTCTCGCGAGACGATCCAGCGATACGTCGACGAGTCGCTGGAATCCCTCTCCGGCGCCCGGCTCGCCGAGTTCGTCCCCCTCTTCGTCCACCGCTTCGCGCGCGAGCGCCTGCGAGCATTGGCACAGGTGGAGGGCAAGCTCACCAAGGACGTTCCCGAGGTCCTGTTCGTCTGCGTCCAGAACGCGGGCCGCAGCCAGATGGCCGCAGCGTTGATGGACCTCTATGCCGACGGACGCGTGCACGTCCGCTCCGCCGGGAGCGAACCCGCCGACGCGATCAACCCGGCCGTCGCCGAGGCGATGGCCGAGCTGGGAGCCGACCTCGAGAAGGAGTTCCCGAAGCCGCTCAACGACGAGTTCGTGCGCGCCGCCGACGCGGTGATCACGATGGGCTGTGGCGACGCGTGCCCGATCTATCCCGGCAAGCGCTATGAGGACTGGGAGCTCGACGACCCTGCGGGCAAGGATCTCGAGGAGGTGCGCCGGATCCGCGACGAGATCGGTGACCGGGTGAGGACATTGCTCGCGGAGCTTCGCCCGGAAACCGGCGCCGGTGGCACCTGACCTAGTTCGGCGCGCGCTGGCCGAAGGACTCGCCGCATTCGCTCTCGTCTTTGCGGGCTGCGGCGCGATCATCGCCGACGCCGAATACGGGGGCTCGCTGGGGGTCGTCGGCATCGCGCTCGTCTTCGGCCTCGTGATCATGGCCATGGTCTACGCGACGGGCCATCTCTCCGGTGCGCACATCAACCCGGCGGTGACGCTCGCATTCATGCTCACCCGGCACTTTCCGGCTCGAGAGGCGTTCGCCTACATCGCTGCGCAGGTCGCTCGGGCGACGCCGGCGCGCTGTTGCTCCTGGCGGTCTGGACCGACCATCCGGCCGACCTCGGCGCGACCGTTCCGAGCGTGGGCGCCGGCAGCGCGCTCGTCTACGAGTTCGTGCTCAGCGCCTTCCTGATGTTCGTGATCCTGGCGGTCGCGACCGATACCCGCGCCGTCGGCGCGGCTGCGGCGATCGCGATCGGTGGCGTCATCGGGCTCGACGCCCTCTTTGGCGGGCCCGTCACCGGCGCCTCGATGAACCCGGCCCGTTCCTTTGGCCCGGCGCTCGCGAGCGGCGAGTGGCAGGACTTCTGGGTCTACCTGGTCGGGCCGCTGCCGGCGCTTCCGTCGGAGCGCTTTGCCTACCAGCTGGTCCGCCGGCAGAGCCATCCACCCAAGCAGCCTTCATCCGTATGAGTGCGATCTAGCCGTGACTCCGGTAGCGGTCATCACTGACATTCACGCCAACCTGCCGGCGCTCGACGCAATGCTCGCATGGCTCGACGAGCAGAGCATCGAGCAGATCTACTGCGGCGGCGACCTCGTCGGCTACGGGCCGCGGCCGAATGAGGTCTGCGCGCGGATCGAGGATCGTGAGATCCCGACGATCTACGGCAACTACGACTGGGCGATCGCCCGCGACGAGGAGGACTGCGGCTGCGCCTACGTCACCCCGCATGACCGCGAGATCGGACAGCTCTCGGTCGATTGGACCCTCGAGCACACCGAGTGGCGCGCCAAGGACTTCATGCGCGAGCTTCCCTTCGACCTGCGCTTCGAGCTCGCCGGCGAGCGCGTGCGCCTGGTGCACGGGTCGCCGCGCAAGGTGAACGAGTACCTCTTCGAGGAGAAGCCGGCCCGCACGTTCGAGCGGATCGCGGCCGGCGCCGACTGCGATGTCCTCGTCTTCGGCCATACCCACAAGCCATGGGTTCACGAGTACGGCGGCGTCCTGTTCGTGAACTGCGGTTCGGTCGGCAAACCGAAGGACGGCGATCCCGAGGGCCGCGTTCGCCATCCTCGCGCGAGCGCGACGGCGCGTCGCGGTCGAGATTCAGCGCGTCGAATACGCTGCCGAACCGGTCGCGGCGGAGATGCGCGAGGCCGCGCTTCCGGAAGAGCTAGCTTCAAAGCTCCAAACGGCGGCGTAGCCGCGGCGCTCGCCCAACGCATAGGGTCCGCCATGCCGAAGGTCCGCTACGAGCGCATCGGCGCCGCCGCGGTGCTCACGATCGACCGTCCCGAGCGCCGCAACGCCGTCGACGCCGAGACCGCCGAGCTGCTGCTCGACGGCTACCGCCGCTTCGAGGCCGACGACGACGCTCGCGTCCTCGTGCTCACCGGCGAGGGGCCGGAGGCGTTCTGCGCCGGCGCCGACCTCAAGGCGATCGCCGCCGCGGCGGACGACCCCGAGCTCGCCGCCAAGGCGCCCCAGCTCGATCGCCCCGAGGGGCCGATGGGCTTCAGCCGGCTCACCCCCACCAAGCCCGCGATCGCCGCGATCTCGGGATGGTGCCTCGCGGGCGGGCTCGAGCTGGCCCTGTGGTGCGACCTGCGGATCGCGACCGAGACGGCGAGGCTCGGATTTCCCGAGCGCCGCTGGGGCGTGCCGCTGATCGACGGCGGAACGCAGCGGCTGCCGAGGATCGTGGGGCTCGGGCGCGGGCTCGACATGATCCTCACCGGCCGCATCCTCGAGCCCGACGAGGCGCTGCGATGGGGGCTCGTCAACGAGGTCGTCGCGGAGGGCGGGCACCTCGAGCGAGCGCTCGAGCTCGCCGAGGGGATCGCGGCATTCCCCCAGCCGACGATGCTCTCCGATCGCCGCGCCGCCCACGAGGGGCTGGGCCTGCCGATGCCCGACGCGCTGGCGCTCGAGGCCGAGCTCGGCCTGCCCTCTGTGCTCACGGGCGTCGAGGGCGCCACACGCTTCGCCGGCGGCGAGGGCCGCCACGGCGAGGGCGCCGGTTATTCCCTCCTCACAAAATACATATAAAATCTTTAATCAATCACCTACCTTACCACAACTCTTAAAACCTACCTCTACCACTAACACCCTTACCTACTAAACCATCATAATAAAATCACTAACTACCTAATCTAAAATCAACTAATCACCCACAACAACCACAACTCATGCTAAATCAGCAGTAGCGATCAGTTAATCGAAGACCTCCAGATAGCGCCGCGCGAACTCATCGTCGCGAAGCAGCGAGATCGCGCAGAGATCAGCTCACAGACCTTCGAGCACAGAGATGAACGCGTTCAGAGCGGAGACGTAGCGCGCGAAAACCTCACCCGCAGCCCCAATCACACCGATAGCACTGATCAACTCATCCTCATAATCCTCACAGACAGCGTCAACACACCACACATACACAACCTCCAACAGCAACTAACAAACCTTCACCACCGTAGACATCGTCATCACCACACCAAAAGTCGAAATCGATGCAGAGTCACCCTCCAAGTCATCCCCACACCCACATATGCGAGCACCCCAACCACAAAAGCCATAACCACACACATAGTTACCCACCACCTCACAACTTCCACAAGTCAGCGCTGAGAGCCGTTGCGCAACTTGCAATACACGCGCCTGAGCCCTCCATGGACTGATAACCCTAAACACCATAAAAGTCATCCACACCTGTAACTACGTCATCAATCAACAAACCAATCACCATATACATACCATCCTCCACAATCTAAATCAAGAAACTAAACACCTCAACCAAACTCAAAAACATACAAATACACTTAACTCATCCATCATAACCAAAATATCCTCAACAAACTCACCAACATCATCAACAATAAAAAACAACTAAATCAAAACTAAACACTAACTACAAACAATACCCTCCACAAAACCATCACCAACAAACAAATCAACAACATCCACACTAACCTACATAAACACCATCTCAATCACCAACTAAAACTCCATCAAAAACTCACAATCCACCAAAAACACCAAATATATCCTCCGGCCTGATCGCCGCGCGGCGCGAAGTGCCGGCCCCTCGCGCCGACCTCGACCTCCGACCCCAAAAGCAACAACATCAAAAACAAACCCTCAACCACATACACAAACACAAACACACCACAACCCAAAACCATGTAACCCCCAATATCAAAATCAACATAAATCACAATACCCCCAAAAAAAACCTCCTAAACATCACCCTTCTCCTTCACCTCACCCTCAACCAAATACATACCATTAAAAAACTACGTAACAATCCACTAAAACTACCAACCCAACACAAACAAATCCTCAACATAAAACACAACAAAACATCCATCAACAATAACAAAAACAAAACTCTCCACAACCAAATTAACATACAACACAACACCAAACAAACTAAACATCTCCTCCTCAACCACCAACTCAATAAACTCAATCATCACCAACACACTCATCATCAACACAATCAAAAACACAAAAAACAAAAACAAAATACTTATTATAAAAACAAACATCTAAACAAACACAACACTCACAACCTCATTACCACTCAACAACTAAAAAAACAAACCCACACTAAACTACACACCCTCCATCACTTCACCCTCACCAAACACAACAACAAAAATGCCTCCCCCAAAATGTCATCTATACCCAATCCAATCACAACCCCCACACAAAACCCAAAAACAACAACAATCACAACAAACATAAAAAACCAACACTTCTACTTCATCACAAACCCAACCCAACACAGAGTCATGACGTCGGCCGCCGTGCGGCCGAAGTCCGGCACGTGATCTAACAAAGAAACCTCATATCCAAACACAAACACCCAACAACCTCATACCAACAATAAACTCAAACATCAACAAAAATAAATCCAAAAACGTAACACTAAAACCAAACACCTCAAATACCAAAACAACAAACTCAACAAACAAATAAACAACAACGTCAGAAACGTGACGCCGTCTATCAGTCCGTGCCGCACTGCCAGCAGAACACCTCGCCGCTCAGATACAGCGCCCCTCATTACGAGCAATATCCGACAGCTCCGGCCTCGTCCATGCGCAGCATGCGCTCTGTTGCGCCCAACTCAGCGTCCACATACTGCATCTCAGCTACCTCTCGCAGCAAGACGTCTAGCCAGAAATAGTCTCATATCGCCATCTCGTAAGCAAGCCCCCCGAGGTCCCACTATCGCTCCGCGAACTCCTGCGCAAGCGCCGTGCGCCATCTCTCTAGCTCTTAGCTCCCCACCGCTATACGCGACTCGCCTATCAGTCCCTCTCCAGGCGCCGCGCCGTCTCTCGCTGTCTCTATCGTAGCCGCGAACTCCTGTGTGAGCGCAGCCTCCCCCGCCATAGTCGTGCCCCGAGCAGACTAGTCACCCATCTCCTACCCCTCTACCACTAAAAGCTATCCCATCTGCTAAGCGACCTGCCGCCGTATCATCGTCAATCCCCTCGTCTGCTCGCCGCCGCTAGAAGCTGCGCCGTCGTCTACTGCGCTCGCCCTCTATCACCTCTAGACGTGAACAGCTCTCTCTCAGCCACGCCTGTCATCCGCTCTTCTCCGCTAATGACGAGTCTCATATGCTCACTCTATTACCTCCTCGTCTCTGCCATCTCGGGGTCCTCGTTGTCCGAGGCGGAGCCTCACCCGGGTGGAGATCTCGTCCGGGATGTTGTCCAGGTTGTCCTGGTAGTCCTCCCCCTGAGTGGCGTCGAGCTGCTGGAGGTCCTCCTCCGTGGCCTCGAGACTCTGGCCCTCACCGGCCTTTCCGGCGAGGATTCCCTCGGCCTGCTCGCCGCCGCCGCCGCCTCCGAGGAGACCTCGATGACCTGCGCGTCGGGGTAGTCCCCCTGCAGGTCCTTGAGCGCCGCGTCGGCGTCCTTCTCGTTGTCGTAGACGCCGGAGTAGATGACGTAGTTGCCGCCCGGGAGGCTGGCGAAGTCGTCCCAGTCGAGGATCCCGACGTCGGGAGCGCCCTTGCCCTCGATGTCGGACCTCGCCGCCTCCACGTCCGCCGGCGGAGAGTCGTTCGCGACGGTCCCTAGCTCGACGGTCCAGCCCTCCTTGCCGTCGGGCCAGGTCGTCTCGACCTCGGTCGCGCTCACGTTCTCGCTGCTGCCGCCGGCGGCCGTCTCGCCCGGCGCCGCGGCGACGACGGGAGCCTGCTGGACGTCGTCGCTGTCCCCGCGCCCGATGAGGACCCCGATCAGGAGCATCGCCCCGAGCACGGCCACCCCGAGGACCGCGCCCAGCGGCGAGAAGTCGTTGGGGCGCTCCGCCGGAGGCGGAGCGCCGCGGGGCCCACCGGCGGCGGCGCGACGCCCCCGGCGCTCCCGCCGACGAGCTCGTCGAAGTCTACTCGCGAGTCACCCCGGCGAACGCCGCAGTTCAGGCAGTAGCGCTGGTCTGCGGCCATCGGGTTGCCGCAGGTCGGGCAGGGCTCACCCTGCTGGGCGAGCTCCTCGGCGTGCGATTGCTCGGTCGTGGCCATGAATGTCCTCCTCGTCAGCTTGCAGCCCTACGGGCCCTCGTAGTTGAAGGTCGGTGAGGGCGTCACACTCAATTCAGCACCCTCTGGGTCTCCAACGGTGAAGATGCGGTAACCGGGCTCGGCGCTGGTGCGCAGGCGATCGATCAGGCCGCGGCCGGCGGCCACGATCTCGTCGCCCTTCATCGCCACCCCGTACAGGTAGACGAACTGCAGGTCCTCTCTCACCGGGATTGGACACCGTCCCGGTCAGCTCGACCCCCGAGACCGGGTCAGTCTTGAGCCGAGGCTGGGTGAGGTCGACCGGGGGGAATCTCGCCGGGTGGGTCCTCCGTCGCCTCTCCTACCTGAACCTTCACGTCGGCCGCCTGGCCGGTCGGAAAGACCTGGTCGTGAACCCACACCGTCTCCGCGCCGGCGTCCATCACCGGGACCGAGGTGAGGGTCTGGTCGATGCCCGTCGCGTCGTTCGTGAACACCGTCTTGCCCTTGTCGTCGACGACGTCGAACAGCAGCGGGACGTTGGTCAGGATCTCGTCGCGAGGTGTTTCGCAGCTCGACCGCGACGGCGACGCGGTCGTCGCTCTCGAGTTCAGCTGCGTCTGCAGGACCTCGACCACGCTCGACTCCTCGCCGAGCTTGACGCCCTCGGCCTCGAGCAGCGTGTCGCTCTCGGCCTCGGCCCTGGCGCTCTTGTCCTGGGTCGACTCGCAGCCGTCCGAGCGCCCCGACGCCGACGTCCGACGAGCGCCGCGATTGCGACGCGGGTGAACCGGGGGCGGTTGGTCAACCGAATCCTCCGGTGACGTACTCGCGCGTGCGCTCCGTCTGCGGGTTTCCGAAGACCTGGTCGGCGGCCCCGTACTCGATGAGGTCGCCGAGTACATGAACCCGACCCTGTCGGCGACGCGTTGGGCCTGCTGCAGGTTGTGGGTCACGATCACGATCGCGACCTCGTCGCGCAGCTTGACGATCTGCTCCTCGATCACCGCGGTCGAGATCGGGTCGAGCGCCGAGCACGGCTCGTCGAGCAGCAGAACCTCGGGCCGCACCGCCAGCGACCGGGCGATGCAGAGCCGCTGCTGCTGCCCTCCCGAGAGCGCGCAGCGCGGGGTGGTCAGGTTGTCCTTGACCTCCTCGAAGAGACCCGCGCCCTGCAAAGCGCGTCGGCGACCTGCGGCTCGAGCTCGCGGCGCTTGCGGGCCGCTTCTTGCCCCGCGACCGCAATCCGTACGCGACGTTGTCGAAGATACTCATCGGAAACGGGTTCGGCTGCTGGAAGAGCATCCCCACGCGCCGCCGCAGGTTGGTGACGTCGAGCCCGTCCACGTCCTGCTCGTCGAGGACGATCCGGCCCGAGCGCACCGCGCTCGGCGTCAGGTCGACGAGGCGGTTCAGCGAGCGCAGGAGCGTGGTCTTGCCGCATCCCGAGGGGCCGATCAGGGCCAGCACCTCTCCCTGCTGGACGCTGATATTCACGCCGTTGACGGCGGGCTTGGCCCCGTAGCTGATGCTGAGCGCCTCGGTGCGCATCCGCTCGACGGCCTGATACCTGCGCCGCGAATAACGCGGAGCGGCCCTCGGGGCGGCGACGCCGAGGTCCCGGCGCGACGACGGCGCCCGGCGGCGCGACGGCCGTCCCGTTTCCACCCGCGGGGCGGCGCGACACGTGGTCGGCGGCTCGTCGACGACGATCCGCCGCACCGGCGGCGGCATGCGTGTCCTGCGATTGCGTCACGTCATCCATCTGATGGTCCTCCACTCGGCCAGCGGGCTGGTTGCGATCGCGGCATCGGCGGACGGCGAACGACCGGTCGCGCGAGCGATCAGCTCGACGACCAGATTGCACAGGATCACGATCAAGAGCAGCACGAACGCGGCC
Source organism: uncultured Thermoleophilia bacterium (assembly GCA_963838145.1). Classification (GTDB taxonomy): domain Bacteria; phylum Actinomycetota; class Thermoleophilia; order Solirubrobacterales; family 70-9; genus DASPWW01. The sequence goes on along the minus strand of CAWIPX010000009.1, from coordinate 739,646 downwards.
GCGTACGCCTTCTCGGGCGCGCCGCCCTCGCCCGCCGGCGAGTTGTTGTAGACGTAGCTCGTGAGAGTGCTGCCGGTCCCCTTGAGCGTGTTGAGCACCGGCGTCTCCCCGACCCCTCTGAAGCTGCAGCGTCGCGCCGAGCAGGATCACGACGATCGCGGTGTCGCCGATGATCCGGCCCATGCCGAGGGTCACCCCGGTCGCGATCCCGGCGCCTCGAGCTTGGTAGCAGCACTCTGCGGATCGTCGAGTGCCTTGTCCTTGCCCAGCGCGTAGGAGGCCTCGCGGACCGTCGAGGGGATCGCATGGAGCGCCTCGCGCGTCGACGCCGATCACTAGCGGCAGCGCGATCAGCGACATGATCGCTCCGGCGATGAAGAACGAGCGGCCGAAGGGCGCCGCCGGTGGCCGAGTTGAACGACAGGAAGCCGAATATTTGCTGCTGAGAACACGGCGAGGCCGAAGATCGCGAGGACGATCGTCGGCGTGCCCGCGACGATCTCGATCCCGGACTCCACCGCCCTCGCCAGCCCGGCGGGGCGGCCGTACTCGCTCAACCAGACCGCGATCGCCACGCCGATCGGCGCGGCGATGGCCGTCCCTATCGCGGTCAGGATCAGCGTCCCGAGCAGCGGGTCGAGGAAGCCCCCGGTCTCGCTCTGGTCGAGCCGCCGGGAGCGGCTTGCTGAAGATGAGGTCGAGGCTCGACGTACTGGATCCCGCGCACGAACATGTAGATCACGATCGCTCCCGCGACCAGGCACAGGGTCACGCCCGCCACCCAGGCGAAGACGATCGCGAGCCGGTCGATCAGGCTTCCAGGACTCGCCGTCGTCACGCGGCTCCGGAGGCTTGACCGGGAGCGGCTCTGCCTCGGGGGTCCCCCGCCATCGCCTCCATCACGATGACCTTCAGCGTGTACTTCCGCAGCGCCCGCCGCGCCATGTAACCGGCGAACGACAGCATCCCGGCGGAGACGAGGAGCACCGCGGCGAACGCGTACATCGTGTGCTGGAACGGCGCGACCGATCCAGCCCCTCGGAGTTGGCGACGATCGTCGCCGCCAGCGGCCGCGCCGGCTCGAGGAAGAAGAGCAGCCCGTCGAGCGGGTTCGGAGCGAAGCCGATCGCCCCCGAGACCATCGAGAGCATGATCGCCTCGCCCAGTGCCCGGGCGCTGGCGAGGACCGCGGCGGCGATGATCGCGGGACGGGCGGCGCGGATGCCGACCGTCCACAGAGCGCGGGCCACGGTTGACGCCGAGTGCCGCGGCGCCCTCCATCCACGGCGCCGGCACGGCCCGCAGCGCGTCGACGATGATCGCGATCATGATCGGAGTGATCATCACCGTGAGGACGAGGATCCCGACCCCGACATTCGAGCCGTCGAGCTGGATCACGTACTGGACCGACTCCTTTTGCTCCGGCGGTGATGATGTGGTTGCCGACGAACGGCACGATCACCAGCAGGGCGAGCAGCCCGTAGATAACCGAGGGGACGGCCGCGAGCAGGCGGACGACCGGCTCGAGTATGCGGCGGATCCAGTTGGGGGCGAACTCGACGATGAAGGTCGCCGACAGCAGCGAGATCACGGTCGCGATGAGGACCGATGCGCCGGTGATCAGGGCGGTGGCATAGAGAAGAGGCCAGGCGCGCAGGTGGTAGACGTAGTCGTGCGGGTGTGGCCGGGGACAGGAAGATGTCGCTTGAGCTGGGCGTCGACGTCCCCGCCGGGGCCGAACCAGGCGATCCCGTTGTTGGAGAACGACGGCCACGCCTTCGCGAACACGAAGGCGATCATCAGCCCGATCAGGAGCGAGGACGGTCGAAGCCAGCGCGCCGAGCAAAAGCTCGACGCGCTGGTCGACACGGTCCCGTCGCTGCGCCGCCGGCGGCGCAGCGGGCGGATGATGCGTCAGTTCAGCGGTACCCAATTCGGTGCCGGTGACGTTGGCCGCGGCTCCGCTGCTCTGCGCCCAGTTGATGAACTTCAGGACCGGAGCGGTCACCGAGTCATCGCGGGTGACCATCCAGAGGTTGCGCAGACCGCCGTACTGGCCGGACTTCGCATTCTGGAGGTTGCAGGCCACGCCGTTGTAGGCCATCGGGTTGACACCGTCCGTGAAGAACAGCGAGACGTAGCCGACCCCGTTGGGGTCGTCCTTGACGCGCTGCTGGACGAGGCCGTTCGAGGCCTGCGGCTGGGCGCCGCTGAACACCCTCTTGGAGCCCATGAACACCCTCTGGAAGGCGTCATCGGTCCCGGATGCAGGGGTCCTGACGAACAGGTCGATCGTGCCCTGCTGGGTGGCGCCGGGCACCGACTCCCATTCGCGCACGTCGCCGGCGAACACGGCCTGAACCGTCTCGGTGTCCATGTTCGCCGATCCCGTTGGCGTTGTTCGTCGCGATGCACAGCGCGTCCAAAGCGATCTTGTGGAACGTGATTCCACCCGGATCGCCTTCACGCGGGTCACGCGACGAGTTGCCGATGTCCACACGGTCCGCGGCGACGTCCGCCACGCCCGTGTCGGACCCGCCCTGAAGCAGGCGGAAACCGACCTTGCCCTTCTTCTTCTTGACGTACTTCTTCGCGAGCAGCGCGAACAGCGGCGCGACCGTGGTCGATCCGCTGGCCGTAATCGTGGTCTTGGCCGCCGCTGCGCCCGGCATCGAAGCCGGGAGGACGATGGCGGCGGCGGCCACCACGACCACGATCCAGCGTGGTCGCTTTTTGTGTAGAACCTGCCTTGTCAATTGACCCTCCTTCCGAGGATGGGTTGAGAGATCAGATGCCGGCGCCCATGGGTTTCCCCTGGGCGCCGGCCGCGTGTTGGAGTTGTTCTCCCCCGCAAACTTCCCCTAGCTCTTGCCGCACGGCGTAGTCGGGATGACGAAGGGATCCGACGTGGTCGTGAACGTCCCGCCGGTCAGCGTTCCCTGCACCGTCGCGACCACGAGCTGCAGCCGCCATGGCGAGCCGCTCTTCTTGCTCGCCCTGCCCTTGCCCTTCGCCTTCTTCGAGCTCGCGCAGGGGTCCTTCTGCGGCGACAGCTCGCCGCGGATCCTGAAGTTCGCCGGCGCGTAGCCCGACGACGACCGGAAGCTGCAGGCGAACCCAGGCCCGGGAACGGCGCCCTCACAGAACATCAGCAGCCCTGCGGGCGCACCCGTTCCAGCGTCGAAGACCTGAACTTCGGGCTGGAAGTAGTGAAGCGCCCTGTTGGAGATGATCGTGAACGCCTTGAGGTCCTCGGTGCAGGCGAAGTCGTATTCGACCGCGTGCTTGTCGCCCGGCACCAGATCGGTCGGCCCCGTGTGGCCCGAGCAGCCAACGGTTGCCGCCGACGCAGAGCCCGCAAACCACAGCGCGGCGGCCATGCACAACGTGAGGCCGACTGCGAGGAGGCCGACTCCGCGCATGGACGATTCCCTGGTTCTGATCACTGACGCGACTCCTTTTTCAGGTTCCCCCGCGCACCCTCCGCAGGACGAGCGGGACTATTCGGTGCGGAGGTGCCCGCCGTGTTTCCAACCGGTGGCAGACCCGTTGCCAGGTGGTGAAGGAATGGGGCGTTTCGCGCAATTTGCAGGTTTCAGCGGTGACGGCCGCGTTTGACCGGCGGCATTCCCGGGAATCAGCTGGGACTATCCGGAATCGGCGCCGCGCCGGGCGCCGGATTCACTCGGGCAGCCTGAACGACGTCAGCAGCCGCTTCTCGGTCTCGCCCTCGATCTCGGCGACCACCTCGACCTCGTCGGCGAGCGGCGTGCCGCGCAGCTTGGTGCCGAGCAGGTCGTCGACCTGGAAGATCCCGGCGGAGTTGTTCATCTTGATCTCGATTCGCACCGCCCTCTCATCGCCCCTCGAGATCACGACCTCGTCGATCGCGGCGGCCGAGAGCGAGTGGATCCCGACGGCCCCCGCCTCGAAGGGGATCCGCGAGCGCCCCTGGGCCATGTCGAGCGCGTCGGCGACCCGCACGACGCCGGCCTCGACCGTGTAGGGCTCGCCGCGGCGGCGGTGGCCGATGATCGCGTGCATCGCCTCGGAGATCACGATGGTGCGCTCCGGCTCGTCGTAGATCCCCTCGAGCAGGTCCTCGAGCTTTCGCGACGCCATGAAGAGGCTGTAGGCCTCGTGGTCGGCGCGGTGAATGGACATCCCGACGTCGTGGAGCATCGCCCCCGCGGCGACGACGACCTCGGCGTCGCGGTCGCGCATCCCGTGGTCGGCGACCATCGCCGGCTCGACGCCACCTTTGACGAGCAGGCGCAACAGGCGCAGCGCGACGTTGAGCACGACCTGCACGTGGACCCACGAGTGGTCGGACATGCGCAGGCGCTCCGACTGGACCTGGTCCATGTACCACCACGCGCGGACCTGGGCGTCGGCGTTGACGGCGTCGAGCAGCGCCTCGAGCTTGCGGTTTCCCCGCGTCGGGGACGCGGACGCTGGCCTCGGCGACCGCCTCGCGCGGAGGCTTGCGCCGCGGCTCCTCGGGAGCCGGCGCGGCCTCCTCGGTGTCGTTCTCTGAAGCGTCGCTCACGCGTTGGAGTCTCGCATCCGGCTAGGCGTTTTCCGCCACGCGAATGAGGTATCCGAATCCGACCGGGCCCGTCCTTACTCTGCTCGCGCCGTGTCGATCCGGGAGTCGTCGATGGTGAGGTGCCCCAACACGAAGTTGACGATCCCGGAGTGCTCCTGCTCGAAGTGCCTCGAGGACCAGGTGCGACGCGCTGCTCCGGCGCTGCTCGCGGGTCAGGAACACATGGCGGGCGCCCCGGCTGCCCCCGTCGCCCTCCCCCGGGCGCGCCGCGCGGCCTAGCTCGGGATTCCAGACGCGGCGCTGCCGCGACAAGCATGTGAAGTTGGTGGATCTAGCATGGCCGCGTGGCCGGCCTGCTGGAGATCGAGCGCCGCGACGGCGTCGCGGTCGTAACGCTCAACCGGCCCGAGAAGCGAAACGCGCTCTCGATCGAGCTGCGGGTCGAGCTCGGCGAGGCGTTCACGGCGCTCGGCTCCGACGACGACATCGGCTGCATCGTCCTCACGGGCGCCGGACCGGCGTTCTGCTCGGGCATGGACACGACCCAGTTCGGCGGCGACGCTCGAGAACAAGCGCCGCCTCGTCGAGACGAGCACGCTTGCCTTCGACGCGGTCGGCAACTGCCCGCGGCCCGTCGTCGCGGCCGTCAACGGGCCCGCGGTCGCGGGCGGCTTCGCCCTCGCGCTGCTCTGCGACCTGCGCATCGCGGGCCCCGGCGCGCGCTTCGGCTACCCCGAGCTCCCGCGCGGGATCCCGCCCAGCTACGCGGCCGCGAGGTCGGCGCTGCCGGCCGCGGTCGCGCAGGACCTCTGCCTCACGGGGCGTCGCGTGGACGCCCCCGAGGCGCTGGGGCTGGGCATCGTGCGCGAGCGCAGCGACGGCGATCCGGTCGCGCGCGGGGTCGAGATCGCCGCGGAGGTCGCCGCGATGCCGCGCGAGGCCGTGCTCGCGACCAAGCGCAGGATCCTGCTCGAGCGCCGCGAGACGTGGGGCTTTCTGTTCGAGCGAGGAGCGCAGCGCCTTCGCCCGGGCGCTGCTCGGCGAGGACGCCTAGGCGATCAGCGGGCTCGCCTGCTCGAGGATCTCGGGCCAGAGATAGGTCTCCAGCATCGCCGAGACGACCAGGATCGGGATCGCGACCCCGACCGTGACGAACGTCGCGGCGAGCAGGTCGTGCCACTCGTCGTTGCGGCTGGCGATCATCCATGCGGCGAGCGGGAGGAAGAGCGCGACGAGCTCCGGCAGCGCGTGCGGGAGGGCCGTGAGGACGAGGACCCCGGGCGAGATGCCGAGCTGCGCCGACAGCGTCGCCGCCGTCGATCCGAGCACGAAAGCCTGCGTCGTGAGCGAGAAGAGGGTCGCGGCGACGACGAACGCGATCGCGATCGGCCCCGCCTTCTCGTGCACGACGCGCGAGAGCCCGCTGCGCTGGGCGGCGGCGTGGCGCAGCGAGCTTCCGGCGAGAAAGCCGGCGACGCAGGCCGTCGCGTGGAGCGCGAGAACGAGCGCGTTGCGGCCGAGGATCGCGGCGATGTCGGTGGCGCCCGGCTCGTAGTGGACGCCCGGAATCGCCACCCCCGTCGCGTCCGGCGGTGCGACGGCCGCCACGAGCCAGACCGCGGTCAACAGGCCGCACGCGACGAGCATGCTCCACCCGAACCAGGCGCGCAGCACCGGCCCGGGATCGCGATGCCAGCGCTCGAGCGCACCGCGAGTGTCCCGAAGCCCCTGTACGAGCACGAACTCCTCGGCGCCCACATGACTCCCATCGGACGCCTCGCGCGCCCGCATTAGCTCAGGGGGCGCTACTGGCCGCAGATCGGCCACGGGCTCGAGCCGGCGCGCTGGTAGAGCAGCGCGGCGCGGTAGTCCTGCTCGGCCTCCGGAGCGGCGGCGGGGTCGCCGCTGCCCCCGACCGAGGCCCAGGTGCCCTCGTCGAACTGGTACTTGCCGCGGTAGCTGCCGTCGGAGGACACGGCGGTCGGGTCGCCGCCCGATTCGCACGAGGCGATCGCCTCGAGCGTGGCGCGCGGGACGCCCGCGACGGTGCTCGCGTCCTCGGCCTTCTCGACGCGCTCGCGCAGCGCCTCGACGGCCCTGCGGAGCTGGTCCGCGGTGGCGTTCTCGGGCGGCGCGTCCTCGGTCTCGACCCCGACCGCGGCCGCCTGTCCGGCGAGCCGGCGGTAGGAGTCCTCGAGGGCGTCGTATTCCGCCTGCACCTCGATCACGGTCAGCAGGCGCTGGCCGGGTCGCTCGACGAGGTTGGACTCGACGGGCGCCGGTTCGGCCGGCAGCGGCTCGGCGGCCACCGCGACGGCGGCCATGCCTGCGGCGGCGAGGCTGAGCGCGCCCACGACAACGATGAAGTTCATGCGTACTCGCACGGAAAGAAGCACCTCCGGTTGGTCCCATTGCGCCCGGTTGAGCTCTGCGCCCGCGCCTCGAGGGCTTTACGCCCGAGGCGCACGGCCGGGCCTGGATCCCGGGGCGGCGTAGGCGGCATAGCCGCATGCCCCGAGGACGTGCGAGGTTAGGGTGGGCTAGGTGGCTTTCTGTGTGACTCTGGTCACAGTTGCAAGCGTTCGCTCACAGAGCTAGTCGCGACTGCGCCCGAACTTGCCCGTCAGCGCCGGACGAGACCCCTCGCCCGACTCCCAGACGGCGTCGTCGAGGCCGAGCGCGCGCAGGTCCTCGTCGAGGATCGCCTCGACGTCGATCCTCAGCGGTACCTCGTTGGAGACCACCACCCCTCCGCCCGGGAGCTCGTCGTTCCAGCTCACCCCGAAGTCGTGGCGGTTGAGGTTCGTGCGCGCCTCGAAGCCGATCCGGTGCATCGTCCCGCGGTTGACGTCGCCCTCCCAGTAGGGCGTCTCCCACTGGCCGTCGTAGAGGACCTGCAGCCCGACCTCGTGGGTGTGGCCGCGGATCGTCAGCTCGCTCGTCCCCCTGTAGGCCATCGCGCCGGTGCGCTCGTCGATCCTGCCGCGGAAGCGGATCTCGGGGTGGTTCTCGACGTCGAAGAAGTCGGCGCTGCGCAGGTGCTCGTCGCGGTCCGGCTCCCCGGTCCAGAGCTGCGTGGCGTCGATCACGCCCTCGAAGCGCGTGCACAGCAGGTCGTCGGGGTCGAACTCGACGCGTCCGTGGACGTCCTTGAAGTGGCCGCGCACCCACGTGACCATCATGTGCCGGGCCTTGAACTCGGCCGCCGTGTGTCCCGGCTCGAAGCTCCAGCTCCTCACGGCCATCGCTTTCTTCCTCCTCGTCGCCTTGAGAACAGATTAGATAGGCCTCTCGTGACATCACCAACATCACATGCCTCTCGCGGCGGAGCCGCGCTGACTTGAAACTCTTGGCATTCAGCGACCTGCACCGCGACCTCGCACAGGCCGCGCGCCTCGTCGAGGCGTCGGCCGGCGCCGACGCCGTGCTCGCGGTCGGCGACCTCGCGTCGGTCCACAGCGGGCTCGCCGAGACCGTCGACGCGCTGCGCGGGATCGAGTGCCCCGTGGTCATGGTCCCCGGCAACAACGAGACCGACGAGGCGCTTCGCGAGGCCTGCGAGGGCTGGGACGCCGCGACCGTGCTGCACGGCGAGGCGACCGAGATCGGCGGCGTGACCATCTTCGGCCTCGGCGGCGGCATCCCGGTCACGCCCTGGGACTGGAGCTTCGACCTCACCGAGGAGGCGGCCGCGCGCCTGCTGGAGGACTGCCCCGAGGGCGCGCTGCTCGCGGTCCACTCGCCCCCCTACGGGCACGTCGACTCCAGCGGCGGGCGCCATCTCGGCTCGCGCGCGGTCCACGACGCGATCGAGGCCCGAAGCCGACCCTGGCGCTGTGCGGCCACATCCACGAGTCGTGGGGCCAAGAGGCGCGGATCGGCCCCACGCTGGTCGTCAACCTCGGCCCCTCGGGCCGGACGTTCGAGCTCCAGGCGCTAGGCCGCGGGCGCGAGCGACAGCGGCCGCGGGCGGCCCATCAGGTAGCCCTGGACGTTGTGGACGCCGTAGCTGCGAAGCAGCCTCAGCGCCGGCGCGTCCTCGACGCCCTCGGCAACGGTCCGCAGCCCGAACTCGCGTGCGATCGCGACGATGCTTCGCACCATCGCCTGGTCGGCGCGGTCGGTCGCCAGGTTGCGGACGAAGGTCGAGTCGATCTTGAGGAACTGCACCGGGAGATGGCGCAGGTAGGTCAGCGAGCCGTAGCCGGTCCCGAAGTCGTCGAGCGCGAAGCTGCAGCCGAGGCGGACCATGCGGTTGGCGAACTCCTCAGCGGCGTCGAGGTGGCGGATCGCGTCGCTCTCGGTGACCTCGAAGACGATTCGCTCGGCCGCCTCGCCCGAATCGGCCAGAAGCCGCTCGAGCGCCCTCGCGAGGTCCTCGTCGCAGATCGACTGCGCCGAGAGGTTGATGTCGGCGTGGCGCCCGCTGGCGGCGAGCCTCACGCCCTGGGCGAGCATCTCGCGGTCGACCAGCCCGATCAGACCGTGGCGCTCGGCGGCCGGGACGAAGCCCTCGGGCATCATCAGCGCGTGTCCGTTGCCGGGCGTGCGAACGCGGGCGAGCAGCTCCTCCTGGACGAGCTTCCCGCCGTTCGCCTCGAGGATCGGCTGGCTGTAGGCGAGCAGGTTCTCGCTCGTCAGCAGGGCGCGCAGCCTCACCTCGGCGGCCTTCTGGTCGGTGATGTCGAAGGCGACCGTGAACCACGTGTGGCCGTCGGAGCGCGCGCTCCAGCGCAGCCAGCGAAAGCCGCCGTCCTTGGTGAGGTAGCGGTTCTCGAAGTCGACGAGCTCGTAGTCGGGCAGGTCGACCTTGCGTGACTCCTCGGCGGTCCGCTCGCGATCCTCGAGGTGGACGAACTCGATCAGCGGCCGCGCCATCAGCTCGCGGCGCGTCCATCCGAGCAGGCGTTCCCAAGCCGTGTTCAGCGACGTGAAGTACCCGTTGGCGTCGACGGTCGCCAGGAGGTCGCGGTCGATCTTGAACTCGGCCGCGTGCGACCGCGAGCCGTCGTCGTGTCCAATCATTGCCTTGCCTTTCGAGCGACCTTCATGTCGTCTCCCCACGCCAGGCCTTCCATGACTCGGCCAGCCGACCGTAACCGGGTCGCGGGTGCGCGGGTCAAGCGCGTGCCCTCGGGCTTGCGCGCGCCGGGGCCGGGCGGCATGATCCGTCGCCGATGGAGGAGCAAGCCACGCCCAAGCTGCCGCGAAAGCTCTATGAGAAGGAGCTGCACCGGCTGCAGATCGAGCTCGTGGAGATGGCCGCGTGGGTCAAGCGCGAGGGCGCGCGGCTGATCGTCGTCTTCGAGGGACGCGACGCGGCCGGCAAGGGGGGCGTGATCAAGCGGATCACCGAGTACGTGAGCCCGCGCGTCGCCCGGATCGCGGCCCTGCCGGCGCCGACGGAGCGCGAAAAGGGCGAGTGGTACTTCCAGCGCTACGTCTCGCACCTCCCGGGCGCGGGTGAGATCACCCTCTTCGACCGCAGCTGGTACAACCGCGCCGGCGTCGAGCACGTGATGGGGTACTGCACCGCCGGAGGAGTACCGGCGCTTCATGCACCAGTGCCCGATCTTCGAGCGCATGCTCGTCGATGACGGCATCATCCTCGTCAAGTACTGGTTCTCGGTCTCCGACGAGGTCCAGGAGAAGCGCTTCAGGGCCCGCATCGACGACCCGCTCAAGCAGTGGAAGCTGAGCCCGATGGACGTGCAGGCGCGCAGCCGCTGGGTCGACTACTCGCGCGCCAAGGACGAGATGTTCGTCCACACCGACATCTCCGAGGCGCCGTGGCACGTGGTCGAGTCCGACATCAAGCGAAACGCCCGCATCAACTGCATCTCCCACCTCCTGGGCCAGGTTCCGTACCGGCCCCTCGAGCACGAGAAGGTCAAGCTGCCCAAGCGCCAGGACGACCGTGGCTACGAGCGCCCGCCGCGCGACATCTACACGTACGTGCCGGACGCATCGGCCGGGCTGCTCGCGGCGGCGGAGAGCTAGACCGAGAGCTCCCCGGGTAGAGGGAAGGCGTGGACCGCCACTCCGCCGAGCCCGAGGACCTGCCGCCGCTGCCGCTGCGGCGGGTGCGCGACCTCGATCTCGCCGAGAGCACGCGGGAGGGGCGGGCGCCACATCTCAGCGCGGCCTCGGGGATCGTGCGCCGCGGCAGCTTCGCCTACGTGATCGGCGACGACGAGCTCTTCCTCGCCGCGTTCGACCTCACGGGCTCGGAGCCGGGGACGCTTCACCGCGTGCTCGAGGGCGAGCTTCCCGGCGACGAGGCGGAGCGCAAGGCCGCCAAGCCCGACCTCGAGGCGCTGACGGCGCTGCCGCCGCTCGAGGGAGCGCCGCACGGAGGCCTCCTCGGCCTCGGCTCGGGCTCGGGCGATCGCCGCGACCGCGGCTTCTTCTGGGCGCTGGAGCCCGACGGCGCGCTGCACGGCGATCCGCTGACGATCGAGCTCGCGCCGCTGTATGAGCGCCTGCGCGATGAGGTCGGCGAGGTCAACGTCGAGGGCGCGGCGGTTCTGGGCGACCGCCTGTGGCTGTTCAACCGCGGAAACGAGGGCAACTCGCGCAACGCGGTCGCCGAGATCGAGGTCTCCGACCTCGCGAGCTCGCTCCGCGGCGACCGCGAGCTCGACGCGGACGAGCTGGCCTCGGTGCGCGAGTACGAGCTCGGCGAGGTCGATGGCGTGAAGCTGTGCTTCAGCGACGCGACGGCTCCGTTCGAGGACGTGATCGTGTTCACGGCATCCGCGGAGGGCGATAGCGACGGGGACATCCACGGCTCGCTGATCGGCACCGTGAACGGCGCCGGGGAGATCCAGCGCCTGCGCAGCATCGACCCCCGCTGGAAGGTGGAGGGCGTCCACGCCTCCGTCGACGCCGGCGTCGTGGACCTCGTCTTCGTCTGCGACCAGGACGATCCCGACGTCCCCTCGCCGCTTCTCAGCGCGACGATGCCGCTCGATTCCCGTTTCGAGCACGACTCGTAGCGCGACGGACGCACGTTGGCCCATCCGCCCTAAGATGCTCGCCGTCGATGGAGGCAGCGGCACAGCCACCCCAGCCACCGCTCCCGTCCCCCAAGCGGGTGGACGTCGGGCGCACGATCAGCGAGACGTTCAGGATCTACGGCGAGAACGCCGGCGTCCTGCTCGCCACCGCGGCGGCGGTCTTCGTCATCGCGGGGCTCATACAGGGCCTGCTCGCGGTGGCCGGCGGCGTCTTCCTGGCGCTGCTCGGCTCGATCATCGTGCTCGTCGGCGTGACCCTCTACACGGGCTTCGTCACCAAGCTCGTCGAGGACGTCCGCGACGGTCGCCGCGACTTCACGGTCGGCGAGCTGCTGTCGTCGGCGGCCGGCGTCCTCGGCGCGCTGATCGCCAACAGCATCCTGCGCGCGATCGGAATCGGGATCGGCCTCATCCTGCTGATCGTCCCGGGCCTGATCCTGCTCACGATCTGGGCCGTCACGGCGCCCGCGATCGTGATCGAGCGGCGCGGCGCGATCGAGGCCTTCGGTCGCAGCTGGGAGCTCGTCAAGGGCGAGGGATGGTCGGTCTTCGGGGTGATCGTCGTCGCGTTCGTGATCACCTTCGCGATCAGCCTCGTCGCCGGAATCATCGGCGCGGCGCTCGGCGACGCCGGCCAGATCGTCTTCTCGATCATCGGCAACATCATCGGCGCCCCGATCTCCGCGCTCGTCGCGGCGGTGCTGTTCTTCGACCTCGGCGGCGGAACCGGGACGGCCGCGGCCACGCCCCCGCCCCCCGCGGATGGGCCGCCTCCGCCCCCGCCCGCCTGAGGGCTCCCTCGCCCGCCGGAGCCGCGCCGTGAGCACCTGGAGGATCGCCATGCTGGTGGCGGGCCTCGCCGCGCTCGCGGCCGGGCTCGCGCTCGGCCTGCCGAAGCTGCTGTCGGGCGACCACGACGAGTACGGGCGAATCGCGATCCCGCCCGGCCGCGGCGTCGTCGAGCTGCCCTCCGGCGAGGTCGTCGTCTTCTACGAGGAGGCGCGCGCGATCTCCGCCGACGAGGCAGTGCCCGAGCCGGAGGTCGACTGGGAGATCCGGCCCGAGGGCGGCGGCGACCCGCTGCCGCTCGACGGCGACGGCGGGCGCGAGTCGAACGTGCGCGAGCAGCGCGCGTGGACCGACTTCGAGACCATCGACGTGCCCGACGCCGGGCCCTACAGCGTCGTCATCCACGACGTCAACGCCGGCGGCCCCGACCCGGTCGTGACGTTCGGCAGCTCGGGCGTCTCGACGGCGTCGCTGGCGCTTACGATCGGGGGCATCGCCATCGGCATCACCCTGATCACCCTCGCCCTGGTTCTCGGGCGCCGAGACGACGAGGGCGACTGACTCGACGTCGAGTGGCTCGTAGCGACGACGGCCCGGCCCGGGCTACAGTCAGGCCGATGGGCCGCTTGATCCTGGCCACCGCGGCACTCGTAGCGGCGCTCGCCTGCGCGCTCGCGGCCGGCGCCGGCCTGGGCGCCGCGGGCCGTGCGGCGCCCGATGTCCCCGCCTTCGATGGCAGCTCGGAGCCGATCGACGCGAAGCTGCGCAAGCGCATGACCGGCAAGTCGTGGCACGAGGGCTGCCCGGTCGGACTCGGAAAGCTGCGGCTGCTCGAGGTCACCCACTGGGGCTTCGACGACGAGGCGCACAACGGGAGGCTCGTCGTGCACCGCCGCGTCGCCGGCGCGGTGCTCGAGGTGATGGAGGCGCTCTACGAGGACCGCTACCCGATCCGGCGCATGGTGCTGATCGACCGCTACGACGCCGACGACCACCGCTCGATGAACGCCGACAACACCTCGGCCTTCAACTGCCGCTTCGTCGCGGGCCAACCGGGAACCTGGTCCCAACATGCATTCGGCCTCGCGATCGACGTCAACCCGATCGAGAACCCGTACGTGTCGGGCGACCACGTCTCCCCCGCCGCCGGCCGGCCGTTCGCCGACCGCTCCAAGAACGAGCCCGGGATGATCCACGACGGCGACGCGACGGTTCGCGCCTTCGCCGCCCAGGGTTTCGAGTGGGGCGGCAACTGGAGCCCGGCCCAGGACTACCAGCACTTCTCCGCGAACGGGAAGTAGCCCGCTCGCCGACCCGGGCCTAGAACGAGCGCCGCTCGGCCAGCAGCGAGAAGGCGGCGCCGAACAGCAGGATCGTCGCGACCAGCGGCAGGCCCGGCGACTCGTCGCCGCGGACGAGGATGATCACGTTGAAGACGATCCCGCTCGCGATCAGGACGAGCGCGAGGTTGATCCTTGACTTACGGGACAACGAACCCTCCTTTGGGTCGGGCGCAGTCTGACGCCTCGCCGCCGCCAGGGTCAACCCCCGTGAAGCTCTCAGCGCCTGCGTCTGCGGCCCGCCGGGCGGCGGCCGCGCTCGGCGATCCGGTCGCGGCGCGCCTCGGCGGCGCTGACCTGGCGCACCCGCGTAAGCGTCGGCAGCAGGATCTGCGTGGCGCACGCGCGGTGCCAGTGATGGTGCTCGGTCCCACCGGCGCGGTGGACGAAGGCCGCGATCACGTGGTCGGAGCCGATCTCGAGCTCGCGGTGACAGCCGGGGCAGCGGTAGAGCTTCTGCGAGACGCCGCGGCTGAGCCACGCCTCGTCGCCCTCGGCCGTCAGCCCGAAGAGGCTCGTGCGGCGGTCGGGCAGCTCGCGGCCCCCGGGTGAGGGCTCGGGCTCGCGGCCATGGCTGTATCCACCCTTGAGTCGCGCCATCGCACCAGATGAAAGCAACCGGCGCGCACCGCACCGGCGCCCCTCGCACCCGCGTGGATAGGATTCCGCGCTCCGGGGTTTCTTCGACGAGAGGGGCGAGTAAAGGTGAGCCGTTTGAGAATCGCGTTTCTGTTCTGCGCCGTCGCGGCGCTTCTGATCGCCGCCGGCTGCGGCGACGACGACGATTCCGAGGACACGACGACGGCCACGGCCGAGAACTGCACGCCCGAGGACCTGCAGACGGTCTCCGACGGCACGCTCACCGTCGCCACCGACAGCCCGGCGTTCCCGCCCTACTTCGTCGACGACGACCCGACCAACGGCGAGGGCTTCGAGAGCGCCGTCGCCTACGCGATCGCCGACCAGCTCGGCTACGACGAGGCCGACGTCGAGTGGGTGGTCGAGCCGTTCAACTCCTCCTACGCCCCGGGCCCCAAGGACTTCGACTTCGACGTCAACCAGATCTCGATCACGCCGAAGCGCGCCGAGCAGGTCGACTTCTCGTCGCCCTACTACGAGGCCGAGCAGGCGGTCGTCGCGCTCAAGGACTCCGATACCGCCAGCGCGACCTCGCTCGCCGACCTCGCCGACTCCGCGATCGGCGTCCAGATCGGGACCACGAGCCTCGACGCGGTCAACGAGTCGATCCAGCCGAGCAGCGAGCCCGAGGTCTTCGACACCTCCAACGACGTCGTCACCGCGCTCAAGCAGGGCCAGGTCGACGCCGTCGTCGTCGACGTGCCGACCGCCTACTTCCTGACCGCGACCCAGGTGCCGGAGGCCGAGACGATCGGCCAGTTCCCGGCTCCGGGCGGCGACCAGTGGGGCGCCCTGCTCGAGAAGGACTCGCCGCTGACCGCCTGCGTCTCGCAGGCGATCGACGACCTCAACGCGTCCGGCGAGCTGCCCGAGATCGAGCGGCAGTGGATGAGCGAGGTCACCAAGGCGCCGGTCCTCGAGTAGTGCGAGCGCGGCGCGCTAAGCGGTCCGACCGCATCTCGATAGTGCCGGGTCGGTGTGAACGACTCGGCATCCGCAGCAACACTTCCGTCCCCGAACCGCCGCGCCGAGCGCGACGCGGCCCGGCGCCGCAATAACCGGCGTGGCCAGCTCATCGCCGGGATCTCGAGCATCTTCGTGCTCGGCGGGCTCGCGGCGCTGATCCTGACGAGCCCCGGCTGGCCCGAGGTGCGCGAGTCCTTCTTCTCGTGGTCGGCGTTCAAGGACGCCTTCCCCGACGTGCTCGACGCCTTCTGGCTCGACGTCAAGCTCTTCTTCATCATCGAGGCCGCTGTCCTCGTCCTCGGCCTCGTCGTGGCGCTCGTGCGCACGATCGCCGCGCCGGCGCTCTTCCCGCTCAAGCTGCTGGCGACCGATCTACGTCGACATCTTCCGCGGCATCCCGACGATCCTGCTCGTCTACCTCGTCGGCTTCGGCGTCCCCGGCCTCGAGCTCGAGCGGCGTGCCCACCGACCCGATCGTCCTCGGCGCCATCGCGCTGACCCTGTCCTACGGCGCCTACGTCGCCGAGGTCTACCGCGCCGGGGTGCAGTCGATCCACCCCGGCCAGCGCCACGCCGCGCTCGCCGTCGGGCTCACCGAGGGCCAGGCGCTTCGCCACGTGATCCTGCCCCAGGCCGTGCGCCGCGTCGGGCCGCCGCTTCTCAACGACTTCATCGCGCTGCAGAAGGACGTCGCGCTGCTCTCGATCCTCGGCGTCGTCGAGGCGTTCCGCGAGGCGCAGATCATCGCCGCGTCGACGTTCAACTACACGCCGCTGCTCGCCGCCGCGCTGCTCTACCTCGCGGTGACGGTCCCGCTCGCGCGGGTCCTCGGCCGCTGGGACCGCGGCCAGGCCGGCCTCACGGTATGAGCGCGGTCCTCGAGGTCCGGGGCGTCACCAAGTCCTTTCCGAGCCGCTCGGGCGAGATGTCGGTGCTGCGCGGCATCGACCTCACCGTCGGCGAGCACCAGGCCGTCGCGGTGATCGGCGCCTCGGGCTCGGGCAAGTCGACGCTGCTGCGCTGCATCGACCTGCTCGTGGACATAGACGACGGCGACATCTTCCTCGACGGCGAGGTGATCACCGACCCCTCGGTGGACGCCGTCGCGGTCCGGCGCCGGCTCGGCCTCGTCTTCCAGGCCTACAACCTCTTCCCCCACCTCAACGTGATCGACAACGTCATCCTCGGCAGCGTCCGGGCCCACGCCGTCGACCGCGAGCAGGCCGAGGACGAGGCGCGTCAGGTCCTCGCGCGCTTCGGGCTCGCCGGCCGCGAGCACGATCGCCCCCACGAGCTGTCGGGCGGCCAGCAGCAGCGCGTCGCCCTGGCGCGCGCCTTCGCCGCGCGCCCCAGGGCGATGCTGCTCGACGAGGTCACCAGCGCGCTCGACCCCGAGCTCGTCGGCGAGGTCCTCGAGGCCGTGCGCGAGCTCAAGGCCGAGGGCGTGACGATGCTGCTCGCCACGCACGAGATGAGCTTCGCGCGCGAGGTCGCCGACACCGTCGGCTACCTGCACGAGGGCCAGCTGATCGAGATCGGCCCGCCCGAGCAGCTCTTGAGAGCCCGCAGCGGCCCGAGACGCAGCGCTTCCTGCGGCGGCTGCTGGAGGCTCGCCGGGCCTAGTCCGCCGCGCGGGGCGGCCGCGCCGCGGCGCGCACGAAGTCGATGAACGCTCTCGCCGCGGGCGAGACGTGGCGGTCCTCGCGCCACATCAGAGTCACCGGCAGCCGGATCGGCGGGTCGAGGCCGCGCAGCTCGATCGGCGGCCCCTCGCGGCGCGTCAGCGAGCGCGGCACGATCCCGGCGCCGAAGCCGCCCGAGACGAGGCAGCGCAGCAGGAACGGGTCGCCGCTCTCGAGCGTGACGTGAAGCGGCTCGGACGCGGCGGCGAAGAACTCGTCGACCTTGATCTTCACCGCCGAGCCGGTGCGCGGCGTGACGAGCGGGTACGACGCGAGGTCGCCGGGCGCGACCCGGCCGCGGCCCGGGCGCCTCGCCGGGCGTGAAGGCGGCGACGACCTCGTCGGTGCTCAGCAGCTCGACGGCGACGCCGTCGGGCGGGTCGCCGGCGAGCATCGTGAACGCCGCGTCGACCTCCTCCTCGGCCAGGTACCCGAGCATGTCGCCGAGCGTCCCCTCGCGCAGGTTGACGTCGATCCCCGGATGCGCACTCGCGAAAGCGCGAGAGCAGCAGCGGCACGTCGATCTCGCCCGCCGGCAGCAGGGCGCCGATCGAGATCCGTGCCCGTGACCAGCCCCTGGAGCTCGTCGACGTCGCCCTGCGACGCCCTCGACCTCGGCGAGGACGCGCCGCGCCCGCTCGGCGACCGCCTTGCCGGCGTCGGTAGTGACGACGCGCCGGCTCGTGCGCTCGAAGAGCTCGATGCCGAGCTCGTCCTCGAGCCGGCGCACCTGGTGCGAGAGCGCCGACTGGGCGACGTGGAGCTCCTCGGCGGCGCGGGTGAAGTGGCGATGCCGGGCGACGGCCTCGACGTACCTGAGCTGGCGCAGCTCCATGCCTGATCAATCGTAAATCACGATCGGTTCTGTGACAACAACATCTTGCGAAGATCGCTCGGGGCCCCGAGACTTGACCCAAGCCGACCGACGAAGGGAGTGGGGATGACGACGACGAGCACGTTCACCGGGCCATGAGGCCGTCGAGCTGAGGCTCGCCGAGGATCGCGACGGCCGCGCGCTGCTGCGGCTCGCCGGCCGCGACACGCGCACCCTGCCTCCCGGCCCCCACCTCATCGCCGTGCGCGAGGGCCGCGTCGACGCCGCGCTCTCCCTGGCGACGGCAGAGGCGGTCGCCGATCCCTTCGTGCGCACCGCGGAGCTCGTCGAGCTGCTGCGCTGCCATGCTCGGGCGATGCCCGTCCCGCCGACCGACCGCGCGCCGCGGCCCCGGGCGCGGCTGCGCGCCCGCCCGGTGACGGCATGAGCGCGGCGCGGATCCGCCGCGAGCTGCGCCCGGGCGACTACGGGGCGATCGTCGAGCTGCACGGGCGCCTCTACGCGCGCGAGTACGGGCTCGACTCGAGCTTCGAGGCCCACGTCGCCGCCGGCGTCACCCGCGCCGCGATGCGCGGGTTTCCCCGCGAGCGCGAGCGGCTCTGGGTCGTCGAGCACGAGGGCGCCTTCGCGGGAAGCCTCGGGCTGACCGACGAGGACGGCGTCACGGGAGTGATCCGCTGGGTGCTGCTCGACCCGTCGGTCAGGGGGATGGGGCTCGGGCGCAGGCTCGTCAGGGAGGCCGTCGCGCACGCGCGCGAGCTCCGCTACGAACGTCTCGAGCTCGAGACGTTCGCCGACCTGACCACGGCGGCGGCGATCTACCGCTCGAACGGCTTTCGCCTGACGAGCGAGGAGGTCGGGCCGCGCTGGGGCCGCGAGTCGCTGAACTACCAGAACTACGAGCTCGACCTGGCCGGGGTTGACGAGGGCGCCGCCCGGCCTAGCGACTCATCCATGGAGTCGTCGGTCCGAGGCGCGTGAACGTGAACGTCGGCCTGCTCTTTCGCCTCACGACGACGGCCGGCACCGAGGATGACGTCTCCCGGTTTCTGGAGTCCGAGCTGGACGCCGCGCTAAAGGAGCTGCCGCTCGCCGAGTGGCACGCGCTGCGGTTCGGCATCGTCGACTTCGGGGTGCTCGCGATCTTCGACGACCGCGCCGGTGAGCAGTCCCACGTCGGAGACAGGGTCGCCGAGGTCCTGGCCGACAGGGCCGACGGCCTGTTGACGGGGCCGCCGGAGGTCGAGAGCTTCGACGTGCTGATGAGCCGCGTCGCGGCTCAGCGCTAGACCTGGCCGGACGAGGCCAGCGCCAGCAGCGCGAGCGCCACGATCACCAGCGCCCAGAGGCCCGCGAGTATCAGGTTCAAGCGTGTCGGCATAACCTGCCCCCTCTCCCTTCCGCCTGCTCTTTCAACCCGCGGCCGAGGCTAGGGATGCGCCATGAAACAGGTGTGAACGGACGGCGCCGCGGCGCCGGCGGCTAGGCGCTCGCCGGGGCGGAGGCGGCGGCGGCGGGCTCGCCGGCGTCCTCGAGCAGCGCCATCGCGGCGTTGCGGCCGTTGAGCGCGATCACCGACCCTCCCGGATGGGTGGCGGCGCCGCAGAGGTAGAGGCCCTCGACCGGCGTGCGGTGGTCGAGGCGCCGGTCCCACATCTGGCTCGGCATCACGGCGCCCTGGAAGATGTTGCCGCCGGTGAGGCCGATCCGCGCCTCGATGTCCGGGGGGCCGAGGACCTCGGCCTGCTCGACGCATTCGCGGACGTCGGGCGCGTGGACGGCGATCTCGTCGAGGATCAGGCCCGCGATCTCGTCGCGGCGCTCGTCCCAACTGCCCTCGGCGAGCTCGTATGGCGCGTAGTGGCAGAAGGCGCTCATCACGTGGCGCCCCTCGGGAGCGACGCTCGGGTCGTAGGCGGTCTGGAAGTAGAGCTCCGCGAAGCCGATCGCGGGCTCGCCGCGCTCGCAGGCCTCGAACGCGTCCTGCATCGCGTCGACGCCGCGCGTGATCGTGATCATCGCGCGCTGCGGCTCGAAGTCTCCGGCGGCGCTGAACGTTGGAAGCCTGCTCAGCGCCGCGTTGAGCTTGACGACGGGAGAGCGCACGTCCCACGCGTCGAGGCGCTCGCGAAAGCCGGCGGGCGCGTCCTGGCCGTCGAGCATCGCGAGCGCGCGCTTGGGGTCGGCGTTGCAGACGACGCGCCGCGCCCGGATCGTCTCACCGCTCTCGAGCTCGACTCCCTCGCCGGGGACGATTCGCGCGACCGGGACCCCGGCCGCGATCACGGCGCCCGCCTCCCGCGCCGCGGCGGCGATCGCGAACGAGACCCTGCCCATGCCGCCCTCGACGTAGCCCCACACCGATCCCAGCCCCTCGAGGTCGCCCATCGCGTGCATCAGCCTCACCGCCGCGGTCCCCGCGTCGCGGGGGCCGGCCCAGACCCCGATCACGCCCTGACCGGCGAGCGCGTCGAGCAGGCGAGGGTCGTCGACGTAGCGCTCGAGCGTCTCGACGATCGACTCCTCGAAGACGACCGCGGCCATCTCCTCGTCGCCCAGCGCGTCGGCGATCCGCTCGCGGCTCGGCGACGACGCGGCCCAGGTGTCGCCGAGCGGGCCCGCGCGCAGGCGAAGCCGGATGCGGTCGATGAGGTCCTCGTAGGCGAGCAGACCGCGCACGTCGGATTCCGAGAACCCGTTCGCGCGCATGTGCGCCGCGGTGTCCTCGTCGTCGATGAACTCGGCGAGCGAGGTGCCGTCCTCGAATGGGCACCAGAGGTTTGGGTCCGCCGGGGTGACGCGATAGCCGTGGCGGCGCAGGTCGAGCTCCTCGATCACGACGTCGCCGAGCAGGCCGACGACGTAAGCGCAGGGGCTGACGACGAAGCCCTGGTCCTCGAAGGGGCGCTCGAGCGTGCAGGCGCCGCCGAGCTGGTCGCGGCGCTCGAGCACGAGCACCGACTGGCCCGCGCGCGCGAGGTACGCGGCCGCGGTGAGGCCGTTGTGGCCCCCGCCGACGACGATCGCGTCCCAGTCGCGCGCCGCGAGCTCGCTCAGCGGCGCGGGCAGGCCGACCCTGCCCAGCGCCGCGTTGACGTCCGTCGCGCTCAGCCGTTCACCCCGACGCGGCGGGCTCGCCCTGGAGCAGCCCGGAGAAGTACTCCAGCGCGGTGCGGGTCTTGGTCTGCTGCTCGCCGCTGAGGTTTACCCCGCGCTCCGCCAGGTATGCGCGCGTCTCGGCTGCGACCTGGATCGCCTCGCTCGGGGCGCACTTCGTCGACAGCTCGAGGATGCGCGTCCCTTCCGGGTAGTTCCACAGCTCGGCGACCACCTTGCGGTCAGCGCCGTCGGGCTGCCACTTGAGCTTCGCCACCGTGACGGGCCCGAGGATCGCGAGGTCGTCGATCTCGATCCCGTCCGGGGCATGCTCGGCGAAGAAGGCGCGCTGAGCCTTCGTGAAGAGCTTGCGCAGCGGCCGCTCGCCCCTGATCGCCGGCTTGACCCGGTCCTCGCCTATGCGTGCCTTGTACGAACCCGAGCACACGAAGCCGCCCGGCATCGCGTCGACCTCGACGCCGAAGTCCTCGATCTCGCGCAGGTCGTCGGGCAGGTCGGCGGGCTCGACCGGCCGCAGCTTGACGACCGAGTCGTCGGGGCGGCCCTGCGAGCGCCGCGCGCGGGCGACGACGCCGGCGGCGTCGAGGTCGAGGCCGGGCGTGTCGAAGAAGAAGATCTGTCGCAGATAGGCGTCGAGCGGGTCAATGTCGAGCGCTGCGAGCGTGGAGTAACGGTCCTCGTCGGGAACGGTCAGCTTGAGCTCGACGCTGTCGGCGTCGCGCGTCAGCGCGAGGAACTCCTGGAGCTCGGCATCGGAGATTCGCGGCGTCGCTGTGTGGTCCATCTCACTCCCCTTTCGTACCTTGGCTTCAGCGTAGAGCCTTTCCCCGGGGTAGGGTGGGCCGCGCATGGACTTCGAGATCAAGCGCGGCGATCTCGGCGAGACGCGCTTCGTCGACTCCGACCCGCCGGACCCGAGGCCGGGCCAGGCGCTGCTCACGGTCGACAGCTTCGGGCTGACGACCAACAACATCACCTACGCGGTGATGGGCGAGACGATGAACTACTGGGATTTCTTCCCCGCCTCCGAGGAGGGATGGGGACGGCTGCCCGTGTGGGGCTTCGCCGAGGTCGCCGCGGTCGGCGACGGGGTCGAGGGGCTCGCGGAGGGGACCCGCCTCTACGGCTACTACCCGGCCTCGTCCCACCTCGTCGTCGAGCCGGCCGCGGTCAACGAGGCGGGCTTCGTTGACGGCTCGGCCCACCGCGCCGAGCTGCCGCCGGTCTACAACCGCTATTCGAACGTCGCCGCGGACCCGGTCTACGACGCCGCGCGCGAGGACGAGCACATCCTCTTCTTCCCGCTCTTCTTCACCTCCTTCCTCCTCGACGACTTCTTCGGCGACGCGGACATGTTCGGCGGCTCGACGGCGATCCTCTCGAGCGCCTCGAGCAAGACGGCCTCCGCCGCCGCCTTCCTGCTCGCGCGCCGGGACGGAGTCGAGGTCGTGGCCCTGACCTCGCCGCGCAGCGCCGAGTTCGTCGAGGGCCTCGGCGTCTACGACAGCGTCGTCACCTACGACGACGTGGGCTCGCTCGACGAGAACCCGAGCGTCTACGCCGACATGTCCGGCGACGCCGACGTCCGCAACGCCCTGCATCGCCACCTCGGCGACGCGCTGCGCCACGACGCGGTCGTCGGGATGACCCACCACGACGAGATGGGCTCGGTGCCCGACGACCTGCCGGGGCCGCGCCCCGAGTTCTTCTTCGCCCCCACCCACGCGGCGAAGCGCGCCGCCGAATGGGGCGGCGAGGGCCTGGCGGATCGTGTCGGCGAGGCCTGGCGGCCCGTATGTCGACTGGACGGAGGGCTGGCTCGAGGTCACCCGCGGCAGCGGCCCCGACGCGCTCGAGACGGCGTACGCCGACATGCTCGAGGGCCGCGTCGACCCCAAGGCCGGGCACGTGCTGTCGCTGTCATCCTGAGGCGGGTTCGATGGAGCAGGCGACGATCTCCCGACAGCGCCCCGCCGAGACCGGCGCCCGCAGGCCGCCGGGGTCGCGGCTGCCCGGGATCGTGCAGGGCCTTCGCTACGCGCGCAACCCGGTCGGCTTCTTCGTCGGCCTGAACCGCCGCTACGGCGACATCTTCATGGTCCGCTTCCCGTACTTCGGCGACGTCGCCTACGTCGCCGACCCGGAGATCGTCAAGCAGGTCTTCACCGGCACGCCGTCGCGCTTTCACGCGGGCGAGGCCAACGCGACCGTGCTCGAGCCCCAGCTCGGCCCCAGCTCGGTGCTGACGCTCGACGAGGACGAGCACCTGCGCCAGCGGAAGCTGCTGCTGCCGCCCTTCCACGGCGAGCGGGTGCGCCGCTACGGCGAGGTGATGCGCGAGATGACCGAGCGCGACATCGCGTCGTGGCCGGTCGGCGAGCCCTTCGAGCTTCGCGCCCACACCGAGAGGATCACGCTCGCCGTCATCCTTCACGCCGTCTTCGGCGTCCGCGACGAGGAGCGCTTCCGGCGCGCGGCGGAGCTGACCGGCAATTTCGTGCGCACGTCGCACCTGATCACGAGCTTTCCGGTGCTGCGCCGAAACCTCGGGCGCTTCAGCCCGTGGGAGCGCTTCAAGCGCGCCCGCGCCGAGCTCGACTCGTTCCTCTACGCGGAGATCGCCGCGCGGCGCACCGAGCTCGAGGCGGGCGGCAGCGAGCGCGACGACGTGCTCTCGCTGCTGCTTCAGGCGAGCGACGAGGACGGCAACGCGATGACCGACCGCGAGGTCCGCGACGAGCTCGTCACGATCGTCGGAGCGGGCCACGAGACGACCGCCACCGCGCTCGCGTGGGCGATGGAGAGGCTGCTTCGCACGCCGCGCGTCATGGAGCGCCTGCGCGAGTCGATCGCCGCGGACGAGGACGAGTACCTCGACGCGACGATCAAGGAGACGCTGCGCATCCGCCCGGTGATCGTCGACGTGGCGCGAAAGCTCACGGAGCCGACCGAGGTCGGAGGCTACGAGCTCGAGGCGGGCACCTTCGTGCTGCCCGCGATCGCCGCCATGCACTACCGCGAGGACCTCTATCCCGAGCCGGACGAGTTCCGCCCCGAGCGCTTCCTCGACGGCGGCGCCGACACCTACGTCTGGATCCCATTCGGCGGCGGTGTGCGGCGATGCATCGGCGCGGCCTTCGCCCAGTACGAGATGCGCGTCGTCCTGCGCACGATTCTCGAGCGCACCGAGCTGCGCGCCCCCGACCCGGCTGCGGAGAAGCTCAAGATCCGCAACATCACCCTGGCGCCCGGCAAGGGCGCGAGGGTCGTGCAGGACCGCCCGCCCGAGCTCTAGGCCGCCCGGGGCCCGTCAGCCTGAGCCGGGGTGAGCCGGGAATGGCTTCGTATCGCTGACCTCGTGGATCGCCACCTCCGGCCGCTCGGAGACCAGCTCGCCGAGGCGGCGGGCGAACTCCTGAAGATGAGGCTGCCCGAAGTGGGCATCAAGCGCCTCGCGGTCGGCCCACTCCTCGACCGCGATGAAGCTCAGCGGGTCCTCGACGGCTGCGAAGAACCCGTAGCGCAGGCACCCGTCCTCGCGCCGCGAGGCGTCCTGCATCTCCTCGAGCGCCGCGACGAGATCGTCGCGCTGCTCCGCTGCGCACCTCACCCGGCCGATCACGACGATCACGATTTGCAGGCTATCCTTAATGGCACGGGGGCGAACCAGATTCGACGTGGAACTGGATCGTCTCGATGTTGCGAGTCGAGGACTCCGGGTTGGCCTCGTAAAAAAATCCCGGAAAACCATAAGTGCGAACTCTGATCATGAGTTCGCCCTTGCTGCTTAGGCAGTGAGGGAGTCGCGCCGGAAGGCCCGCGTTCCGGGTCGCGGCTTCAACTAGCGGGCTCACCCTTCGAGTAGGACCTTCGACTCGAGGGGGACATCAACAGGAAGGTATGGCGCCGGTGACGTGTCCCACGGATCGACCGACCCGGCCGCCGAGAACCAGACTCCGATGGGAACACTCGTAGAAGGCATCGAGGCAGGTTCCGCGGACGCCGGGGCAGTACCGGCCGCCTCCATAAAAACAACCAACCCCACCAGCTGCTCGCAGCAAAGCTGCGCCGGAATAGATGGCTCTCGAGCATCCGCTCGGGAGCCGTTTCCGTAACTATAATTAGTGAAGTTATGGAATCGCGCAACTTCCCAACCCCCGCGCCCGCGCCGGAGATCGGCCAGGGTCACGAGCCCGAGCGCCACGAGCCGATCCACCCCGGATCGGGCCGCTCCGGCTGGCTGAAGAAGGCCGGCGGGCCACTCGCCGCGGCCGGGCTTCTCGCGCTCAAGTTCGGGGCCAAGCTCAAGGCGCTGCTGTTCCTGCTGCCGAAGGTGAAGCTGTTCGCCACCTCGGCCTCGATGCTCGTCTCGATCGGCGCCTACGCGCTGATCTGGGGCTGGTCCTTCGCGGTCGGGTTCGTGCTCCTGCTGCTGGTCCACGAGCTCGGTCACGTGATCCAGCTGCGCCGCGAGGGGGTCGAGGCCTCGGCTCCGATGTTCATCCCCTTCCTCGGCGCCTTCATCTCGGCCAAGTCGCTCGGCGACGACGCGGCGGCCGAGGCGCGCGTCGGGCTCGCCGGGCCGATCGTCGGAAGCGTCGCGACGCTGATCCCGCTCGGCATCTGGCTCGCGACCGGAAACGAGTTCTGGCAGGCGATCGCGTACGTCGGCTTCTTCATCAACCTGCTCAACCTGCTGCCGGTCCTGCCGCTCGACGGCGGGCGGGCGATGGCGGCGCTGAGCCCCTACGTCTGGTTCGCGGGCTTCGCGGGCCTCATCGCGCTGACGTTCTTCTTCCCGAACCCGATCCTGCTCCTTGTCCTGATCTTCGGCGGGATCGAGAGCTGGCGGCGCTGGAAGGCTCGCAACACACCCGAGGGACGCGCCTACAACGACATCCCCGCCGGCACTCGCGTGCTCGTCGCGGTCGTCTACCTCGGTCTCGCCGCGCTGCTCGCGGTCGGCGTCTTCGAGACGTACCTCGAGCGCGACTTCGGCGACGTCTAGCGCCTAGCGCGCCTCGGCGCGCACGAGCGCGAGGTCGGGAAGGGTGCGGAAGCGGTGGACGGTTGCGTCGCCGTACCCGCTATCGGCGAGCCAGGCCGAGACCTCGTCGAGCGAATAGGTGTCGGCCCCCGAGGTCAGGTGGAAGAACAGGCCCGAGCATCGCGGCGGTGTCGGGCTGCTTTCCGGCGGGGCGGTCGTAGAGGTCGAGCACGCACAGCGGTGCGCCGGGGCGAAGCGACGTGCGGATTCGCGCGAAGCAGCTCCTTCGCCTTCTCGGGCGTCAGGTGGTGGACGATGTTGAAGCACAGCGCCCCGTCGTGGGGGCCGTCGAGGTCGGCCTTGAACATGTCGCCCTCGACGTGCGTGACTCGATCACTCATTTGAGCCTCGGCGACGATCTCGCGCCCGATCGCCGCGCTCCCGGGCAGGTCCACGATCCTCGCCGAGAGGCCCGGGTGGCGCCGGCACAGCGCCATCGAGAACTCGCCGTGGCCGCCGGCCACGTCGAGCACCGACTCGGGCTCGCCGGGCAGCGCGATCGCCTTCGCGACCTCGTCGCTCGACAGGCGCGCGAGCTGGTACTGGCCGCGGATGTAGGTGCGCCAGTAGGGATCGTCGTCGGGGCGGTCGTGCATCGCGACCGACTCGCCGTCGCGGACGAGGTCCTCGAGGCCGGCCCACCACTCCCAGTAGTGGTAGTTGTCCTCGAGGAAGTCTCCGAGGTAGCTGTCGCCCCCGGGCTCGAGCCACTTGCGGGCGCGCGGCGCGAGCTCGTAGGTCTCGCCGCTGAGCTTGACGTGCCCGAGCGCCGTCAGGACGTCGAGCAGCAGCGCGGTCGCGACCGGTTGGAGGTCGAGGTGCGCGGCGAGCTCGTCGGCGGTGTAGGGGCGTTCCGCGAGCGCCGCGAAGACCCCCGTTCGCTGCGCGACCTGAAGCGAGCGCGCGACCGGCATCGCGAACATCGACTCCCCGATCGCGGTCGGGAGCCGGTTCGCGAGCAGGCCGATGCGTTCGACCAGTCCCTGCGGCTTGAGCCCCTAGGCGCACCGGTGGAAGCTATCGACTCGGCAAGCTCCGACCCGCCCCGATACCGTGCGCGTCGTGGCTGAGAGGGAGTTCGACGTCGTCGTCGTCGGTGGTGGCCCGACCGGAGAGGTCTGCGCCGGCCGGCTCGCCGACGGCGGGCTCGAGGTCGCGCTGGTCGAAAAGCACCTCGTGGGCGGCGAATGCTCCTACTACGCCTGCATGCCGTCGAAGGCGCTGCTGCTGCCGGGCGAGCTGCTGGCCGAGGTGCGGCGGGTCCCGGGGGTCGCCGAGGCCGTCAGCGGCGACCTCGACGTCGCGGCCGTGCTCGCGCGCCGCGACGAGATCATCCACGACCTCGACGACTCCTCGCAGGAGCCGTGGCTGAAGAAGAAGGGGATCGAGCTGTTTCGGGAGCGCGGCGTGCTCGACGGCGAGCGCCGGGTCGCCGCCGGCGACGACGTCCTCGTCGCCCGCAAGGCCGTCGTGCTCTCCACCGGAACCGAGGCCGCCGTGCCGCCGATCGACGGGCTGCGCGAGGCCGAGCCGTGGACCAACCGCGAGGCGACGACGGCGAAGGAGGTCCCCGACAGCCTCGTCGTGCTCGGCGGCGGCCCCGCCGGCGTCGAGCTGGCGCAGGCGTGGAGCATGCTCGGCTCGACGGTCTCGCTCGTCGAGGCGGCGGACCGCGTCCTCCCCGCCGAGGAGCCGTTCGCAAGCGAACAGGTCGCCGACGGCCTGCACGAGGCCGGGGTCGCGGTCCACACCGGGACGAGGGCGTCGAGCGTGCGCGCCGAGGACGGCGCCGTCACCGTCGAGCTCGAGGAGGGCGGCCCCCTGAGGGGCACCGAGGTGCTGGTCGCGATCGGGCGCCGCCCGCAGACCGACGGCCTCGGCCTCGACAGCGTCGGCGTCGAGCCTGGCGAGCACGGCTTTCTCGAGACCGACGACCGGCTGCGGGTCGGCGGAAGCGAGTGGCTCTACGCGGTCGGGGACGTCAACGGGCGCGCGCTGCTCACGCACATGGGCAAGTACCAGGGGCGCGTCGCGGGCGACGTCATCCTCGGCCGCGACGCCGCGGCGACCTCGGAGGCCATGGGCCCTCCGCGGGTCGTGTTCACCCAGCCTCAGGTCGCCGCCGTGGGACTGACGATGGAGAAGGCGCTCGCCGAGGGCATCGACGCCCGCGCCGTGGACGTGCCGACGGACGCGACCGCGGGCGCGAGCTTCACGGCAAAGGACGCGAAGGGAACGACGCGGCTCGTCGTCGACGAGAAGCGCCGGCTGCTCGTCGGCGCGACGTTCGTCGGCCCCGAGATCGCCGAGTTCCTCCACGCCGCGACGATCGCCGTCGTCGGCAGAGGTCCCGCTCGACCGTCTCTGGCACGCGGTGCCGAGCTTTCCCACGCGCAGCGAGGTCTGGCTCAAGCTGCTCGAGGAGTACGGGCTCTAGCAGCCGGCTCGGGGCACGCCGCGGCGCTAGAGCGTCAGGCGGTGCTTGATCGAGTCGAGGAAGTCGCGCGGGAAGCCGGGGATCGCGTCGAGCTCGTCGAGCGACTTGAAGCCCTGGTTTCGCTCCCGGAACGCGAGCACGCGACCGGTCTGGGTGACCGACATCCCGAGATTGCGGAGCTCCTCGAAGTTGGCGGTGTTGACGTTCACCTGGCCGCCGGCGGCGGCGGCTCGGCGGCGGCGTCGCCGCCTGACCGGCGTCGGGCTCGGAAGGCTGAGGCTCCTGCTGCTCGGGCTTCGACTGCGCCGCCTCCGCCGGAGGCGGCGACGGAGGGGTCTGCTCGGGCTGGGGTGAGATGCCGGCGCTCGGCAGCATGCCCGCCGTCGCGGAGGAGGACGGAGGCTCGCGGCGCCGGTGGGGGACTGGGGCGGCGCGGGGGCGGGCTCGGGACGGGGCCTGCGGCGGCGGAGCCTGCGCAGGCGCGGACGGGGCCGGCGTGGGTGCGGCCACCTGCGCCCGGCGGCGATGTCGGGGTCGATCGCGCGCACGGCCTGGCGCGCGCGGTCCTCGGCCTCGCGGGCGCGTCGCTCCGCGTCTCCGATCTGGTCGACCATCGCGCGGAGGCGGCGCTCGCGCTCGGCCTCCTTCTCCTTGAGCTCGGCGAGGCGCTCGGCGCGCTGCGCCTTCGCCTCCGCCTCCTGCGCGCGGCGCTCGATCTCCTCGAGGCGGCGGCGTGCCTCGTCCATCGCGCCCTCGGTGCGCTTCTGCTCGGCGGCAAGCTTGCCCTCGACCTGCTCGATCTCGGCCTGGATCGCCGCATGGCGCTCCTTGCCCGCCTCGAGCTGGTGCTCGCGGGCGCGCAGCTCCGACATGATCGCCGGCTCCTCGGGCTCCCTCGGCGCCGCCGGGGCGCGCTCGCGCTCCTCGGAGCGCACACGAGCCTCGTCCACGCGCTGCTCGGCGCGAACCTGGTTCTCCTCGACCTCTCGGATGCGGCGCTCGGCCTCGGCCATGACGCGCTGCTCCTCGGCCTGAACCCGCGCCTCCTCCTCACGCCTCTCGGCCTGATCGAGACGCGCGGCCGCCTCGCGCTCGGCTGCCTGCGGATCGACCGCGCCCGGCGCGGGCTGCGCGTCTGGCCTTTCGACGGACGGGATCTCGGCGGTGCCGCCCGGATCAGCCGCTGCCCCGGGCTGGGGCGGCGCGGCGGGATCGGAAGGCTCGTCGTGGCGCGCGGCGGCGGCGCCCAGCGCGGCGCCGGCAACGCCGGCGGCGCCGGCCGCGGCGACCCCCGCCGCGGGGGTGATCCCGCCCTCGCCGGGCTGGGGCGGGGCGGGCGCCTGCGGAGCGGGAGCGGGCTGCGGCGCGCCGGGCGCGGGCGGCTGGGGCACGCCGGGCTGGGGAGCCTGCGGCTGCTGCGGCATCGCCGGCGCCGGGCGGCCCTGCTTCTGCGCCTTCTTCGCCTGGCGCTCGCGCTGCTTTCGCTGCTTGGCGAGCTGCTTTTCCTGCTTGGACTGGTCGCGCTTGACCTTCGCGGCGCGCTTCTTCTCCTGCTGCGCCTGCCTGCGGCGCTCGCGCTCGACGCGGCGGCGGCTCATCATCTTGCCCTCGCCCTTCTGGCCCGGCGGGCGGGTGCAGCGGGCGCGGCCGGCAGCCTGGGAGGCGGCACCGGGAGCGGGAGCGGGCCGCGCGACGACCGTGTCGGGCGGGACCTGGCCCGCGGGCGCCGGAGCCTGGCCGGGAGCGCCAGGGGCAGGCTGTCCCGCAGCGGGCACCGGCGGCGCCGCAGCGGTCGGCGGACGCGCGGGGGGCCGCGTGGCCTGCGGCGCGCCCTTCTTCTGCTGCTTTCGCGCCGCCTTCTCGGCCTTCTTCACCTCGGCGGCGCGCTTCTTCTCGGCCTGCTTCCGGGCCCGTTCCTCACGTTTTCTGCGCTTCGCCTCCTCGCGCATCGCCTTCTGGCGCGCACGGGGTGACAGCTGAGCGCCCCGGCTGGCCCGGTGTCTGGCCGGGAACGGCCGCCGGCTGCGCGCCCGCCGCTCCTGGCGGCTGCGGGGGCGGCACGGGAGCCCCGCGGGCCTCCTCGGCCGGGGTCGGCGTCGGGACCTGCTGGCCGGGAAGTGCTCCGGGCTCGCCAGGAGCGGGCGCGCCGGGCTGTGCGGGCGCGACGCCGGCCTGAGCCGGCGGCTGGCCGGGAACGGCTCCCGGCGCCTGGCCCGCGGGCGGCTGCTGGCCCGGCGCGGGCGGCTGCCCCGGCGCCGGGGTCTGCCCGGGCGCGGGCGGCTGACCGGGCGCGGGCGGCTGCCCCGGCGGGGCCTGTCCAGGCGGCACCGCCCCCTGCGCGGCGGCCTCCGGCTGGTTGTCCTTCTTCTTTCGCTCGAGCTTGAACGAACGCATCGACCCTAATCGTCGCACGCAGGCAGGCTTGCTCGCCATACCGGGCGCGTTCGGCTGCAACCTAGCGACCCGCGCGGTCATCTCATCTTGTGCCTGTAGTCGCGCTCGACCTCGCGACGGACGTCGCGGTCGCGGATCTCGCGCCGACGGTCCTGCTGCTCCTTGCCGCGCGCCAGCGCGAGCTCGACCTTGGCGCGCGGGCCCTTGAAGTAGATCCGCGTGGGCACGAGCGTCAGGCCCTTGCGCTCGAGTCGGCCGACGAGGCGGTCGATCTGGTTGCGGTGAAGCAGCAGCTTGCGGGGGCGCTCGGGATCGTGGTTGTCGAGCGCCGGCGCGTAGGGCGGGATGTGCGCGTTCAGGAGCCATACCTCGCCGTCGTCGATCGTCGCGTAGGCGTCGACGAGCTGCGCCGAGCCCTCCCGCAGGGCCTTGACCTCGGTCCCGAGCAGCTCGACGCCGCACTCGAGCGTCTCGACGAGCTCGTAGCGGTGGCGGGCGCGGCGGTTCGTCGCGACGTCGCCCGCGGCGGCCTTGCGCTTCTTCTTAGCCATCGCCGCCCACCTCGCCGGCCGGCTCGAGGTCGACGCGCCCGCGTGGCGCCTCGACCGACGTCACCCGCACCGTCACGGGGTCGCCGAGGCGGACCCGGCGGCCGCTGCGGCGCCCGACCAGCGACGTCTCGGTCTCGTCGAGGTCGAAGTAGTCGCGCGACATCGTCCGCGCGGGCAGAAATCCCTCGTAGACGTCGGCGAGACGGCCGCCGAAGCGCGTGAACGCCCCGCCGCCGACGAGGCCCACGATCTCGCCCTCGAACTCCGCCTCGGGTCCCGACTCGAAGAGCTCGCGCTCGAGCAGGAACGCGGCGCAGACGTCGTCGGCGTCGCGCTCGGCCCTCGTGGCCTCGCGCTCGCGCTCCGAGCAGTGCGGCCCCGCCTCGCGGACCGCTGCCGGCTCCGGCACGTCCTCCCCCTCGCCGATCGTGCCGAGCAGCGCGCGGTGGGCGATGAGGTCGGGATAGCGGCGGATCGGGGAGGTGAAGTGCGCGTAGGCGGGGCTCCCGAGCCCCGCGTGCCCGATGTTGCGATGGCTGTAGCTCGCCTGCATCAGCGAGCGGAGGACGAGCGAGCCGAAGGCCTGTGCGCCGTGCCCGCGACGCCGCGCCTCGGCCGCGACGACCACGCTCGCCTCCTGGGCCAGCACGCCTGCCTGCGAGGGCGCGATCCGCTCGGGGATCGGCGGCGTCGGGACGTCGAGCGCCTCGAGCTGCTCGACGAGGCGCTCGATGCGCTGCGGGTCGGGCTGCTCGTGGACGCGGTAGAGCGTCGGGACCCGCTGGCGCTCCAGCATGTCGGCGACGCGCTCGTTGGTGAGGATCATCAGGTGCTCGATCAGCTTGTGGGCCTCCGTCTGGGGAACGGACTGGGCCGCGACGACGTTGCCGTCTGAATCGAACTCGAAGTCGGGCTCGAACGACTCGACCTCGAGCGTGCCGATCAGGCGCGCGGCAGCGAGCTTCGCCGCCGCGTCGCGCGCCAGGGCAAGCGGCTCGGCGACCGCGTCCGGGGGCTGGGCGCGGCCGGCGAATATCTCGTCGAGCTGGTCGTAGTTCAGGCGCGCGTCCGAGCGCACCCGGCTGCGGTAGAAGGCGGTCGACCTCACCGCCCCGCTGCCCGACAGCGCGACCTCGGCGGTGACGGCGAGGCGCTCGTCGCCGGGGGAGAGGCTGCACGCCCCCTCGCTGAGCGCCCGCGGCAGCATCGGCTCCACCGTCCCCGGGACGTATGTGCTCGTGGCGCGGCGGTAGGCCTCCGCGTCGAGCGCGGTCCCGGGCCTGACGTGGGCCGCGACGTCGGCGATGTGGATCCACAGCCGCATGCCCGTCGCCCTCGCGCTCGGCCGAGACCGCGTCGTCGAAGTCGCGCGCCGTCGTCGGGTCGACGGTGAAGGTCGCGAGCGCGGTCAGGTCGCGCCGCCGCCGCTTGCCGCCCGGCGGATCGGCGACCGCCGCCTCCGCCTCCGACTGGACCCGGTCGGAGAACCCGCGCTCGACGCCGAGCTCGAAGAGCAGCGCCTCGACGACGTCCGCGGCGCGCTTCGGCGACCCGAGCGCGCGGACGACCGTGGCGGCCTTGCCGCGCGGCTCGACGAGCGCCATGTCGCCCACGCGGACCCGCTCGCCGCCGCGCAGCGAGACCTGGCGTCCGGGGTCGAAGAGCGGCTCGGCGACCATGAAGCGGCCGCGGCGCGACACGACCCCGACGAAGCGCTCGGCGTCGCGGGGACTTCGTCACTGCGACGCCGGCAGCTCGCTCGCGAGGACCTTCAGGGCGCGCCGCAGGCCCTCGTCGCCGTCGGTCGCAGCGGAGGTCGCGGGCGCGCACGTCGGGCTCGATCCCGTCGTCGGCCAGGGACTCGCCCGACGCGGTCAGGTACTCGCCGACGGTCAGCGACAGGGCGCCGCCCTCGTCGAGCTCGATGACCTCCTGGAAGGTCCCCTTGCCGAAGGTCTTGGTCCCGACGAGCTTCGCGATGTCGTACTCCGAGAGCGCCGCGGCCAGGATCTCGGCGGCCGACGCCGTGTTCTCGTCGATCATCACGACCATCGGCGGCGGGTCGATCGCTCCTCCGACCGCCTCGTAGTCGCTGCTGGGGCTGGGCGCGCCCGTCGGTCGAGACGATCACGCCGTCCTCGATGAAGACGCTCGACACGAGCACGGCCTCGTCGAGCAGGCCGCCGCCGTTTCCGCGCAGGTCGAGCACGATTCCCTGGGCGCCGCGCTCGACGAGGCGCTCGATCTCGTCGCGCAGCTCGTCATGGGCGCCCTCGCTGAACCCGGCGAGCTGGACGTAGCCCACGGTCGTGCCGTCCACCTCGCGCAGGTTGCCGCGCACGGCCGGGACGCGCACCTCGGCGCGCTCGATCTCGAGCGTGCGGACCTTGCCGGTGTCGGCGTCGAGGATCCCGAGCTCGACCTCGGTGCCGGGCGGGCCCTTGATGCGGGCGGTCGCGGCGTCGGCGGGCTCGCCGGAGATCTTGCGCCCGTCGACGCTCACGATCACGTCGCCCTCCCTGATCCCGGCCTCCTTGGCGGGCGTGTCGGGGAAGACGGTCGCGACGCGCAGTCCCTTCTTGACCTCGAGCACGCTCAGCCCGATACCCGAGAAGCGCCCCGACGTCGCCTGGTTGAAGCGCGTGAGCTGGCGCGGGTTGAAGTAGTGCGAGAAGCGGTCGTCGTACTGCTTGCGCAGCTCGTCGATCATCGCGTTGACGGAGCCCTCGCCGAGCTTCGTCTCGTCGGGGTTCTTGAAGTAGTTGGCCTCGATCACGTCGAGCGCCTCGTCGGGCAGGCTCTGGTCGGCCCCGAGCAGGTCGCCGATGGGCTCGACGTTGTCGGCCCGCGTTCCCGCGTATATGCCGATCAGCGCGCCGACGAGGAGCCCGATCGCGAATCCGCGCAGAGTGGACGTGCTCATCCGGATAACGCTATTGGCCTCACCTCAAGAGGTGGTTAGGCCCGAGCCGGATCTTATACCTGGAGGAAACGCCGCAGCGTGATCCCGCTGCCGAGCGCCGAGACCGCCATCGCGGCGCCGACGAGGACCGCGATCAGCGGGATGAAGGCGATCGTCTGGAGGTTCGAGACGAGCGCGAAGTCGTTGGCGAGCGGGTCGACGACGGTGACCTTGCCCAGCCACAGGATCGCCACGGCGCTCGCGGCGCCGAGCATCCCGACGATCAGCCCCTCGATCACGAACGGCCAGCGGATGAACCAGTTGGTGGCGCCGACGAGGCGCATCACCTCGACCTCGCGGCGGCGGGCGTAGATCGAGAGGCGGATCGTGTTGCCGACCAGCATCAGCGAGGCGAGCAGCAGCAGCGCCGTGATCGCGGCGAGCACGATCTTGATCGCCCCCGTCACCGAGCGGATCTCGGCCGCCTGGCTGCGCGAGTCCTCGACCTCCTCGATGATCGGGCTGATCGGCTCCGGCTCGCCCGACGGGCCGGCGGGCGTGAGCTCGCTTCGCACGGCCTCGAGGTTGTCGGGGTCGTCGAGCGAGATGTTGAACGAAGCCGGCAGCGGGTTGGAGTTGAGCTCCGCGAGGATGTCGGGGTCCTCGAGGCGGTCCTTGAGGATCACCTTCGCCTGGGCCTTGGAGACGAACTCCGACGAGGTGACATGGGGGATCGCCTCGATGCGCTCGTTGAGCTTCTCGATCTCGACGTTGGACGCGTCGTCGAAGAGGAAGACGCGCATGCCGATCTGCTCGCGGACGTCCTCGGCCTTGCCCTGGGTCGTCCAGAGCACGGGGACGAGGACGCCGAGCAGCAGCACGGTCACGACGATCGTCACGGTGGCGGCGATGCTCGGGGCGGCGCTGCGGCGAAGCGCCCTCAGAGCCTCACGAAAGAAGAAGAAAAAGCGGCCCATCGCTCAGCTCAGTCGGAGTCCCCGTTGGTCTGGCCCTCGTCGCCGACGCCCATCTCGGCGCGCATCCGCAGCGCGAACTCCTTGCGTGTTCTCGTCGTCGGTGTACATGCCGGCGGCCTGGTCGCGGACGACGCGGCCCTCGTGCAGGGCGACGACGCGGCGGCGCATCTTGTCGACCATCTCGCGGTCGTGGGTCGCGACGAGCACGGTCGTGCCGGTGCGGTTGATGCGGTAGAGCAGCTGCATGATCCCGATCGAGGTCTCGGGGTCGAGGTTTCCGGTCGGCTCGTCGGCGAGCAGCAGGGGCGGGTGGTTGACGAACGCGCGCGCGACCGAGACGCGCTGCTGCTCGCCGCCCGAAAGCTCGTCGGGGTAGTTGCGGGTCTTGTCGGCGAGGCCGACGAGGCGCAGGATCTCGGGGACCTTGCGGCGGATGTCCGAGCGCGTCCCACCGGTGACCTGGAGCGCGTAGGCGACGTTGTCGAACACGGTGCGGTTCGGCAGCAGCTTGAAGTCCTGGAACACGGTCCCGATGCGGCGGCGCAGGAATGGGGTGCGGTCGGCGGGCAGCGAGACGATGTCGCGGCCCGCGATCCAGAGCCCGCCGCTGGCAAGCTCGACCTCGCGGATCAGAAGCTTGATGAAGGTGGACTTCCCGCAGCCGGTCGGCCCGACGAGGAACATGAACTCCCCGCGCTCGACCTGAAGCGAGACGCGGTCGAGGCCCATGTGGCCGCCGGGATAGACGACGCTCGCGTCCTCGAGCTCGATGATCGGCGGCTGGGGAGCGGCGCGGCGAGCGCGCTCCTCGCGCGCCGAGCGCTCGGGGGCGTGGCTCTCGCGGGTGCGTGAGCGACCACGGTTTCGTGTCCGGAGCAATGCCATCTGGGAGGTCTCTTCTGCGGCGCCTCTCCCGTTCCTGCGGCCCCTCCCGGCCGCATCCCGATTACCTCGGTTCGTGGATCGGGTCAGCGAGCGGCCAGGGTAGCGAAGCCGCTTCGCGGGGGCTGCACGTAGCCGTGCGCCAGGCGAACGACGTTCAGGCGCCGGGTGAGGCTCAGGTCCACTCGGGACCGTGAAGCGGCGGGTGCGAGACGATCGGCTTGAGCACGAGCGCCTCGCGGGCTCGGTCGGCGATGCCGCGCGGGGTGAGGCCGAAGTGCTCCATGCAGGCCTCGCCCGTTCCCGAGATCCCGAACTCGTCGCGCATCCCGACGGCGAAGACGGGGACCGGGTGCTGCTCGGCGGCGACGTGGCGCACCGCGTCGGCGAGCCCGCCGACGATGCGGTGCTCCTCGGCGGTCACCGCGACGCCGGTCTTGGCGAGCGAGTCGACGATCGTCTCGGTGTCGATCGGCTTGACGATCGAGACGTTGAGCACCTCGGCCTCGACGCCGTCCTCGCGCTCGAGCGCGTCGGCGGCCTCGAGCGCGCGCCAGACCATGTGGCCGCAGGCGATGATCGAGATGTCCTTGCCCTCGCGCAGCACGTCGACGCCGTCGCCGAGCGTCTCGGGGATCTCCTCGTAGACGATCGGGGTCGAGGGCCGGCCGAAGCGCATGTACATCGGCTCGTCCTTCTCGTAGGACTCGATCGTCGCGCGGAAGGCCTGGTTGTAGTCGGCGGGCACGACGACCTGCATCCGCGGCATCGCGCGCATCAGCGCGATGTCCTCGATCATCTGGTGGGTGGCGCCGTCCTCGCCGAGCGAGACGCCGCCATGGCTGGCGCCGATCCGGACCTTGAGCTCGTTGTGGGCGATCCCGACGCGGACCTGGTCGTAGGCGCGCCCGGAGGCGAAGACGGCGAAGGTCGAGCAGTAGGGGACCTTGCCGGTGGCGGCCATGCCCGCAGGCCATCGACATCATGTTCGCCTCGGCGGTGCCGACGTTGAAGAAGCGCTCGGGGTAGGCCTTGCCGAACTTCGCCGACTGCGTCGAGACCGAGAGGTCGGCGTCGAGCGCGACGACGTCCTCGTGCGCCTCGCCGAGCTCGACGAGCGCGTCGCCGTAGCCGTGGCGGGTCGCGGTCGGCTTCGTCGCCGCCTCAGCCATCGTCCTCGGTCTCCTGCGCGTGAAGCGCCGCGGTCTGCTCCTCGAGGCGAGCCTCGAGCTCGGTCAGCGCCTCCTCGGCCTGCTCGGGGCTCGGCGGCTTGCCGTGGAAGCCGAAGCGGCCCTCCATCGTCGAGACGCCGCGGCCCTTCTTCGTCTGGCAGACGATCGCGGCGGGCCTGCGGATCGTGCGGCTGCGCTCCAGCGCCTCGACGATCGCGGCCATGTCGTGGCCGTCGATCTCGATCGCGTCCCAGCCGAAGGCCTCGAACTTGGCGCGCACGTCGCCGGTGTCCATGACCTCCTCGGTCGTGCCGTCGGTCTGGAGGTGGTTGTAGTCCACGATCGCGGTCAGGTTCGGCACCTCGTAGTGGGCCGCGGCCATCGCGGCCTCCCACGTCTGGCCCTCCTGGCAGTCGCCGTCGGAGAGCAGCCCGAAGACCTGCGCCGTGTCGGCGAGACCGTCGAGGCGCAGCGCGAGGGTGATGCCGAGGCACATCGAGAGGCCCTGGCCGAGCGACCCGGTCGAGACCTCGACGCCGGCGGTGCGGTTCATGTCGGGATGGCCCTGGAGCTGGGAGCCGATCTGGCGCAGGCCCATCAGGTCGCGCAGCTGGAAGTAGCCGTGATGGGCGAGCGCCGCGTACTGGATCGGCGCCGCGTGGCCCTTGCAGAGCACGAAGCGGTCGCGCTCGGGCCAGTCGGGGTTCTCGGGGTCGTGGCGAAGCACCCGGTAGTAGAGGGCGGCGACGATGTCGGCCGCCGACAGCGAGCTGTCGAGGTGGCCGGACTTGGCGACCGCGAGCATCCGCGTGCACTCGATGCGCAGCACGGTCGCCCAGCGCTCGAGCTCGGCGATCGTCGGCGCGTCCTCGCGCTCGGTCGGCCGCGAGCGGCGGCTTGGGATCCGGGACGGGCCGCAGGTGAGCCACGTTCGCGAGGTTAGCGTCGGCGGCTCGGCTCGGTACGGACTCCACGATCGCGAGAGTATGAGCCTGCACGGACGTAGCCGGGGCGCCTCGTCGCCCGCAAATTGCAGGGAGACTGAGCCGACCTAGGATGGGCCGCGCAGCCGATGAAGCCACCGCGCCACATCCTGCTGCTCGTCGCCGCCTTTCTCGCCGGGGCGGCCGGCGTCTGGGCTCTGTCAGGAGGCGATGAGGAGCCGGCCACGGATGCGCCGGCGACGACGCTCGAGCCGGGCGCTGAAGTCGCCCCCCCGCAGCCCCCGCCCTCGGGCGCCGAGCCGCCGGCCGAGGAAAAGGAGTCCGCCGCGGAGAAGAGGGCGGGCGAGGTGGAGCGGGCGGTGCGGGACTACGTCGCGGCGATCAGCGACCACGACGGCGTCGTTCTGTGCGGTCTCGTCGACGGCATCGCCGATCTCGACCTGCCGGTGCGTCGCGGCAGCTGCGCCGAGTCGGTCTCGGAGTCGATCGGCTACCGCGACCCGCGGGGCTACCCGGTCTTCGAGAAGGCCGTCGTAGCGGGGGCGCCCAAGATCAAGCTCGACCGCCGCGATGCCCGCGCAACGGCAACCGTGGTCTCGGACTTCGCCGACCGCGAGGAGGCCTCGGTCGAGGATGACGTCATCTATCTCGTGCGCCGCGGCGGCGAATGGGTGATCGCGAAGCCCAGCTCGACGCTCTACCGCGCGATCGGCACCCCCGACGTTCCGCCCGACGTGCTCCGGCCTCCGGTTGGCTAGCGGATCGAGATCAGCTCGACGCCGCCCTCGGAGAGGACAGTGACGTAGGCGTGGCCGCCCTCGAGCGCCGTGGTCCAGAGGATCCCGGGCCCCTTGTCGTGGTGGATCGGGTGCCCGGCGCCGCGGCGGTCGAGGCGGGTCGCCATCACCTGGTCGTGGGCCCCCCCGCCGCGCACGTAGATCACCTGCTTGCCCTCGATCGCGGGGTTCGTGAGCAGGTTGAAGCGGGAGCCGACGACGACCTTGTTCTTGCTTCGACGAGAGGTCGCGCATCCAGACGCGGCTCTCGTCGAGCTGGGCCGTGGCCCAGACGACGGCGTTGCCGTCGAGCGCCGGGCGGCCTACCTGGTTCGGCGCCGCGGCCGAGGTGATGCGCTCCATCGGCCCCGGGGCGAGCGGGTCCGCGATCCGCTGCGCCTCGAGCACGTCGCGGCCATCCTCGCGCCGGCGCATGACCAGCCAGTCACCCGAGACCGCGAGCGCGTCGACGCCCTGCGCCGGGATCCGTGTCACCGGGACGAGGTCCTCGCGGCGCAGGAGCACGACCTCGGCGCCCTCGATCACGGCGATGTAGGGCCCGCCGACCGCGGGGTCGCTGCCCGGAAGCGGGATGTCCTGGCCGTCGCGGCGCAGCACGCCGCCGCCGTCGGGCAGCTGGTAGACGAGGTCCGCCTCGGAGGCCGAGGGGTCGGCGCCGTTGGTGACGACGGTCTCGGCCGCGGTGGCGCTGCCGCCGCTGGCCCCCAGCGCCGCCGCCGCCACGACGAGCGCCGCCGCGTCGCCGAGCCGCAGGCGCCGGTAGAGGGCGCCCTCGGCCATCAGCTCGGTGACGCGCGCGCCGAAACGCGTTCCGGCCGCCGGCGCGAGCGCGACGATCGGGATCGCGCGGCCCAGACCGAATGCGAGGCCGATCACGAGCCCGAGCGCCGGGTCGCCCGCGGCGAGCGAGATCCCTGCCAGCGCCCAGACGCCGAACGAGAGCACGAAGGTCGTGAAGCCGAGCCCGAGCAGGATCCCGTAGAGGCCGGCGGCGAGCGGCATCGGCATGACGCGGCGCCAGTGCTCGGGAAGCTGGCGGCGGATCTGAGGGACGATCGGGGCGCCGCGAGCCTCGGCGATCGCGGCCACGACTGCGATCGCGGCGGCGACGGCGTACGCGATCCGGCCGCCCGCGCCGTGGATCAGCCCGCCGACGGCGGCGAGCGCACCGAACGTCGCGACACCGCCGAGCAGCGCGCCGGGAAGGAAGGTCGCGCAGGCCGCGAGCGTCGTGCGGCGGCCGCCGGTGTGCCCGGTGGGCCCGATCGTCTCGACCATCGAGAAGCCGCATGGCGACCACGTCCCGGTGAGGCCGATCAGCAGCGCGGCGAGCGCGAGTGCGATCTCGAGCCCGCTCAACAGGGCACCCTCGTCTGGAAGTACATGACGCAGAAGACCTTGCGGTTCGAGAAGCAGTAGCCCTCGAGCGCCTGGTCGCCGTTGATGCGCTTCTTCGAGTACGCGCAGCAGTCGACGAGCTTTCGGACCTCGCCGCCGCAGCACCGAAACCAGCCGCCGTCGACCCAGGTCTTGAAGCCGTGCTTGCGCCCCGTCTCGTCGCAGACCCGGGTCCGAGGCGCGGGCGGCAGCGGGCGGCCGTCGGGGTCGACCTTGACGTCGCCGCCATCGTTGACCGGCTCGCCCGAGCCGTTGATCAGCCGACCCGAGGTTGTCGATCGGGCGGCCGTCGCTTCGCAGCGGGAAGCCGCGCGCGTCGATCCGCGGCAGGCCGTGGGGGTGGGGGCACGATCCGGTCGTGAAGATGTGGCCGCAGAAGTGGTAGGCGTCGGCCTCACCGGGCTTGACGGCCTTCGAGACGACCCCTCCGGCGGTCGCCGCCATCAGCGCCCCGCCGACGCGCGCCAGAAACCCGCGCCGCGACGTGTCGCGCGCGAGGCCGTCCATCGACCGCTCGAGGCGCCCGGGCCCCTCAGCCACCGACCGGCTCCCACGTGGCCGCGGTGGCGCGGCGCTCGGCCGTCGCGAGCACGCTCTCGAGCTGGGCGAGGTTGTTGAAGGTGCCCTTGGCGAGCACCGTCCCGTCGAGCGCCATGGCCACCGCGTAGGGGCTGCCCGGGTATGCCGAGCTCGGCCCAGACGCCGGGCTCGTCGCCCTCCTCGAAGCTCTCGACGGCAAGCATCGGCTCGCCGGCCAGCGACTCGATCGCCGGCTCGAGCGCGGCACAGGCCGCGCAGCTGCGCGACACGAAGACCGCGAGCGCGAGCTCGGCGCGCTCGCCGGGCGAGAAGCGCGCGATCACCCCGCTGCGCGCGCCCAGCTCGGGGCCCTCGTCCGGGATCTCGAGCGCCGAGTCGGAGCCGAGGCGCAGGCGCAGCATCCCGACCTCGCGCGCCAGCGCCAGCACGGCGATGGCGAGCCCGAGGCATCCCAGCAGCGCGGCGGCGAGCCCGATGCCCAGCCACTCGTCGGTGCTGAGGCTCCGGTCCGGAAGCAGGGGAAGCGCCGCGAAGGCGGCGGCGAGGACGACGTTGCGCGCCACGCCCGGCCAGCCCACCACCGAGCGCGAGCCGAAGCAGGCGCACGGCGCTCCCGCCCGCCCGCGCAGCAGCGCGACGACCAGCGCCGCGGCGAACGCGGCCATCATCAGGGCCGCTCCGTAGGCCGCTGCCTCCGACCCCGAGCGCGACCCCGGCGGCCAGCACGAGCTCGGTGAGGATCAGGGCCGCCCACACGATGGCCCGCGTTCGCGCCGAGCGCAGGCCGAACGTCGCCAGCGCCGCCTGGCTCGACTCGGGCGCCGACAGCTTGAAGGCGCTCGCGGCGACCAGCACCAGCCCAAGCGCGATTTGAGCGACGACCCCGGCCATGGCGCCAACCTACAG
This sequence comes from uncultured Thermoleophilia bacterium, assembly GCA_963838145.1. Taxonomy (GTDB): domain Bacteria; phylum Actinomycetota; class Thermoleophilia; order Solirubrobacterales; family 70-9; genus DASPWW01. The sequence continues at coordinate 697,763 of CAWIPX010000009.1, read as the reverse complement.
CACCCCGAGCGGGATCATCCGGGCACGAGCCGGGGGCCGAGAGCCGCGGCGGCCGGCGACCCCGAGGTCACCGGCCGCCGGCGATCCGGTCGCTGTCGCGACCCCTACTTCTTCTTTTTCTTCTTCGGCTTCGCCTTGAACGTCAGCGACACGGGCTCGGGATCCGGGTTGCCCGCGCCGTCGATTGCGACGACGTCGAACTGGTAGGTGCCCTTCTTGAGCTTCGCCTTGAACGGCGAGACGCCACTCCTGGTAGGGACCTCCTGGATCGTGGCGACCAGCCCCGATCCGGCAGTAGAAGGTGAGCCCGCTCATTCGACGAGAACGGGATCGTGACCTTCGCCTTCTTCTTCTTCTTCTTCTTCTTGCTGACGTCGGCCTTGGCCGACGCCGCGGGCGCCGACTTGATCTTCGGCGGCTCCGCCGGTGTCCTGCGTCGGTCGGGTCGAGGATCGCGCTCCGGGCGGACAGCTGGCGCGGCTGTCCACGACGAGGTTGTCGATGAACGCCGCGGAGTCGTAGATCCCGTCGCCCTGGTCGAAGATCGACAGGTTATGAGGTTGCCACGCCCGCCGCCTGATCGCCTCCCGTCAACGGCGCCGAGGCGCGTCGCGATGCGCGTCGCGGAGTCGTAGGTGGTCGCGACGGCGCGGTACGGCGCAACCGCGGTCTCACCCACGGAGTCGATCGTGATCGGGTTGTTGGCGGCGTCGAACGCGAAGTTGTTCGGCGCCGTGATCGCCCCCGCGTCCGTCGACCAGTTCGAGTTGCGCAGCTCGGCGATGAACGCGTCGTTGAATCCCGCGTTCACGAACTCGGGAAACTCCTCGGAGAGGAAGCGGAACTCGAACGACAGGCAGTTGTCGTTGGCCGCCACCGGCACGCGCAGGCGCAGCACGCTTGACGTCGTAGTCGCTGTCGCCGCGAACGGGGGCCGATGAGATCGAGGCCGGTGTTCTCGGCCGTGTTGGCATCGTCGGCGAAGTCGACGTTGCCGCTCGTCAGGATCGTGAAACCGGGGCTCCCGCCGCGCGGAAAGCCCGGCGCCTTGTCCGAGGTCCCGTGAGGCTCCTCACCCTGCTGTCCCGGGCTCGGGATCGTCAGGAACTCGCCGGACCCGCTCCCCGGCAGGCCCATGGCGCCGCCGAGAGTCGTGGGTGCCCGAGTCGGCGTGATCACCGCCGCCGCGGGGGCGGCTCCGAGCATCGCGAGCGCGGCCGAAACCGTGATCGCCGTCGCCGCGACGCCGAAGCGCCTCCTGGTCCTTCTGCCCATCCGAACCTCCCTGGTTATTGATGTGCCAAGCCCCCCCACCGGGGGCAACGCGCGCCGAGAGTACTAACAAGCGTGGACGCGGACAAGGGCACTAAACGAGTGTCCAGGTGCCGCGAAGGCGCCGAACCGGCGAAGTCAGCCGATCGCCACCATGCGCTCGATCGGGACCCGGGCGCGCTCGGCGATCTCGGGGTCGACGCGGACCTCGTATCGAGGTCGCGCAGCGAGTCGCGCAGCTTCGGCAGCGTGATCATCTTCATGTACTTGCAGAACGCCATCCGGTTGGCCTCGATCAGCTCCGCGCCCGGCGCCGCCTGGTGAAGCGGGTGCAGCATCCCGTTCTCGGTCGCGACGATGAACGAGCCGTCGGGGTTCTCCTCGACGTGCTTGAGCATTCCCGAGGTCGAGAGCATGTGCACGCCCTCGGGGTCGATCTCGCCGGAGGCGACGTACTCCATCGCCTGCGTGGCGCACCCGCACTCGGGGTGGATCAGGAACTCGGCGCCGGGATGCTCGGCGCGGGTGCGGGTGATGTCCTCGGGGCGGATCCCGGCGTGGACGTGGCACTCGCCCGCCCAGACGTGGAAGCGGGCGCGGCGCTCCGGGTCGCCGACGAGGCCGGTCTCGCGCTCGACGAAGGCGCCCAGCCACATGTCGGGGCCGAAGAGGATCTCGGTCTCGGGGCCGTGCTCGCGCCAGATGTGCTCGACGACGGCGACCGCGTTCGAGGACGTGCAGCAGTAGTCGGTCTCGGCCTTGACCTCGGCCGAGGTGTTGACGTACATGACGACGAGGGCGCCGGGGTGCTGCGCCTTCCAGTCGCGAAGCTCGTCCGCCGTGATCGAGTCCGACAGCGAGCACCCGGCGTCGGGGTCGGGGATCAGGACGGTCTTGTCGGGAGAGAGGACCGACGCCGTCTCGGCCATGAAGTGGACGCCGCAGAAGTCGATCACCGACGCGCCCGCGGCGGCCGCCTGGCGCGAGAGCCCGAGCGAGTCACCGACGTAGTCGGCGACGTCCTGGACCTCGGGCACCTGGTAGTTGTGGGCGAGGATCACGGCGTCGCGCTGCTTGGCGAGCTCGCGGACCTCGTCGCTCAGCGTCGCGATCTCCTCCCGCGAGAGGGACGCCTGCTGGGACGGTTGGATCGTCGGGAGAAGCTGCACTTCCCGCTCCTTCGTCTGGATGTTCGCCAGCCCGCGCGGGGTCAGGCGAATGAACTGAAAGCAGTTTACCGCCCCTACCCTCTTTTCGTGCCCGAATTGCCCGAGGTCGAGATCGCCGTGCGCCGCCTGGACGCGGCGCTCGAGGGCGCCGAGATCGAGTCCGCGCTGGCGCCGGGGATGGTCGCGCTCAAGAGCTTCGACCCGCCGCTCGACGCGATCGTGGGCGAGACGATCGGCGGCGTTCGCCGCATCGGCAAGATGCCCGTCGTCGAGATCGGCGACCTCGCCCTGCTCGTCCACATGATGTCGGCGGGCCGGCTCCAGGTCTTCGACAAGCGCGCCTCGCTCAAGGACCGCCGCTCGCGGGTGCTCGTCCGCCTCGCCGACGGCCGCGAGCTTCGCCTGCGCGAGTTCGGGACCAAGCAGCGCGCCTGGGCGAAGCTGCTGCCCGCCGGCGAGGTCGCCGAGCGACGAGATGGTCGCCACCCTCGGCCCCGAGGCGTGGCCCGCGCCGCCGCTCGAGGAGCTCGCCGCGCCTGCTCGACCAGCCGCGCCACCTGCACCCGCTGCTGCGCGACCAGCGCACGATCGCCGGGATCGGGCGCTCGTGGGTGGACGAGATCCTCTGGGAGGCGGGCCTGTCGCCGTTTCGCAAGGGCGCCGACCTCGACGACGAGGAGGTCGCGCGCCTCCACGCCGCGCTCGCACGTCCTCGGCGACGCGATCGACCACTACGAGGAGGTGGTCGGCGACGAGGTGCCCGACAAGATGCCGATGCCGCTGAAGCGTCCACCGCCACGAGGGCGAGCCGTGCCCGCGCTGCGGCACGACGCTCGAGGCGGTGCACTACGCCGACTACGTGATGAGCTACTGCCCGGCCGACCAGACCGAGGGCAGGGTGCTCAAGGACCGCCGCCTCTCGCGGCTGCTGAAGTAGCTCCGCCTAGCGGCTCGTGACCTGGCGCACCAGCGCGCGGCCGACGGTCACGCGGGTGGTTGAGCACCGTCGCGACCCGCCCTCTGAGGGTCAGCGGATCGTGGGCGATCCCGAGCTGGCGCAGGATCGTGTTGGCGTCGAAGTAGCCGCGCTCGCAGACGAGGCGGTCCTCCTCGAACACGAACACCGCCATGCCGCGCACCTCGAACGAGCGCCCGGTCGGTGGCAGGCCGCGGTAGGGGCCGAGATGGGTGCCGCGCACCCACACCTCCACGCACACGGCATCGTCGGCGTGGTGCATCGCGATCAGCTCGTTGCGCTGGTCCGGGAACGCCGTCCGCGTCTCCTCGAAGTAGCGCTCGACCTCCTCCTTGCCGTCGTAGACGTCGCCGGTGCCGATCAGCTCGTAGCGCGGGTGGTCGAAGGTCTCGATCGTCGCGTCGAACTCGTGCCGGTTCTCGCTGTCCATGTGCTCGAGCACGATCGCCTCGCGCCTGCTCGCGCAGCGATTGCTGAGCATCCTCGACCGCCATGCTCGGACCTTACTCGCGAGAGAGAATCATGCTGAGGTCGAGCGCCGGGGCCGAGTGGGTCAGCGCGCCGACCGAGATGAAGTCGACCCCGGTGCGGCTACCTCGGCGACGGTGTCGAGCGTGATCCCGCCCGATGCCTCGAGCGTCGCGTGCGCGGCCGCCCTCGCGCGCCGCCGCGTCGCGAGCCGCGACCGCGGCGCGCAGCCCGTCGAGCGTCCATGTTGTCGAGCAGCAGCCGCTCGGCGCCGGCCTCGAGCGCCGCCGCGACCTCGGCCGCGTCGCGGCACTCGACCTCGATCTCCAGCCCCGGCTGCGCCTCGCGGGCGGCGCGCACCGCGGCGCCCGACGCCGCCGGCGATCGCGGCGTGGTTCTCCTTGATCAGGATCGCGTCGTGAAGGCCCATGCGGTGGTTGGTGCCGCCGCCCGCGGCGACCGCCGCCTTTTCGAGTGCTCGCATGCCCGGGGGTCGTCTTGCGGGTGTCGAGGATCGTCGCGCCGGTCCCCGCGACGGCCTCGACGTAGCGCGCGGTCAGCGTCGCGATGCCGGAGAGGTGGCCGAGGAAGTTGAGCGCCGTGCGCTCGGCGGCGAGCAGCGCCCGCGCGGAGCCCTCGGCGAGCGCGACGTCGGCGGGCGCCTCGCGCCACTCGCCCTCCGGCCCGAGGCGCTCGAAGATCCCGGCGCCCGCCTGGCGGAATACCGCCTCCGCGACGTCGAGGCCGAACACGACGCCGGGCTGCTTCTGGACGATGCGAGCGCGGCTCGCGTCGTACGCCGGCACGACGGCGTCGGCGGTGATGTCGCCTCCGCCGACGTCCTCGGCGAGTGCGCGCTCCACGAGATCGCGGGTCTCGGGCTCCACTACTCGGCGGGAAAGACGGCGAGCGTCGCGGTGAACCCGTGCAGGAAGTTGCGCCCCCCGACCGGGCCGATCTCCCCGGCGCAGAAGAACCCGCCGGCGGGGGCGCCGAGCGCGTCGGCCACGGCCGAGGCATCGTGGTCGGGGACGCTGAACATGTGCGAGCCGCGGCCGTTGCAGGTGAACAGCAGCGCCCCCGCGCGCCGGCTGCGAGCCGAGCGCGTCGTGCTGGCGCGCCAGCGCCTCGCGCAGGTCCTCGTCGGCGACCTCGGCGTCGCGCACGTGCAGGCGCACGATCTGGCCGACCCGCACGCGCTCGCCGGTGGCGATCGTGCCCGCGTTCTGGTCGGCGCCGATGATCGGGCGCACGAGGAAGTCGCCGCGGCCCGAATTCGGGCTGGTTCTGGTCGATCACGATCCCCAGCATCACGCCGTCGCGCACCAGCTCGCGCTCGCGCTCGTCGAGCGACGACGATCACCTCGCCGAGCCGCTCGACTGCGGGACGGCTCGCGAGCTCTGAGATCACGTTGCCTTCGGCGGCGGTGATCGTCATCTCGGGCCCGACCGGCGCCGCGCCCTGCGAGACGCAGGGAACCAGGGCGACGCCCGACAGCGAGCACGCGACCGCGCCCTCGCCGAGCACGTCGCCGCCGCGCAGCAGCGTCCCGGCGCCGGCGACAGCGGCGCTCGCGAGGCCGCCGAGGACCGGGAGGCCGGGCCGCTCGCCGTCGAGCCGCGTCAGCAGCGCCTCGGTCGCGAAGCTGTAGGGGTCGGCGAGCACGACCATCGCGTCGCCGAGCTCGTCGCTGTCGGGCAGGCCCACAGACCTCGAATTCCGTCGCCCGACCTGTTCCACGCGCAGATGGTGAGTCGCGATCGTCGCCTCGGGCGCCGACAGCGCCCAGACCACCGCGCCCGGCCCCTCCTCGATCTCGCGCGCACCCGCCACGACCCCGCCGGCCCCGCAGCCGATCAGGTGCGCCGGCTCGAGGCGCTCGTGGACCGCCGAGAGGATCCACTTGGCGCGCGCGAGGTGCGGAGCGCCGGCGAACACGAGGCAGAGGTCGCAGGGCGCGCCGAGCGCGTCCGCCGCCTGCGCGGCGGCATCGTCGAATGCCTCGACCGAATCGAAGCTCTCGGAGACGCCGACGGCGACGCGGACTGTCATGCGGCAACGATAGAGCGGGCCTAGCGGCTAGTCGCCGGCAGCGTGCAGCAGGTACTCGCGCACGAAGCCGTCGAGGTCGCCGTCGAGCACGCCCTCGGCGTTGCCGACCTCGTGGCCGGTGCGGTGGTCCTTGACGCGCTGTGAGGGGTGCAGCGTGTAGCTGCGGATCTGAGATCCCCACTCGACGGACTTCTGCTCGCCGCGCTCGGCGGCCATCGCCTCGGCGCGCTTTCGCTCCTCCTCCTCGAGCAGGCGGGCGCGCAGCAGGCGCATCGCGGTCGCCTTGTTCTGGGCCTGCGAGCGCTCGTTCTGGCACTGGACGACGATCCCCGTCGGCTCGTGGGTGATGCGGACCGCGGAGTCGGTCTTGTTGACGTGCTGGCCGCCGGCGCCCGAGGCGCGGTAGGTGTCGACGCGCAGGTCCTCGTCGTCGATCTCGACCTCGACCTCGTCGTCGACGAGCGGCGCCACGTCGACCTGGGCGAACGCGGTGTGGCGGCGCGACTGGGCGTCGAAGGGCGAGATGCGGACGAGGCGGTGGACGCCGCGCTCGGCGGAGAAGAGGCCGTAGGCGTTGTCGCCGTGGGCGACGAAGGTCGCCGACTTGATCCCAGCCTCCTCGCCCTCGGTCGCCTCCTTCATCTCGACCTTGAAGCCGCGGCGCTCGGCCCAGCGCAGGTACATGCGCAGCAGCATCTCGGCCCAGTCCTGGGAGTCGGTGCCGCCGGCGCCGGAGCGCACCGTGACGACCGCGTCGCCGGAGTCGTACTCGCCGCTGAACAGGCGCGCCTCCTCGAGCGCGGCGAGCCGCGCCTCGACCGAGTCGAGCTGGGAGGCCAGCTCCGCGGCGATCTCGGCGTCCTCGCCCGCCATCTCGACGAGCTCGTCGAGGTCGGCGGCGTCGGACTCGAGCGAGCGCAGGGTGTCGAGCCGCTCGCGGGCGCGCTTGTGCTCGGCAGACGTGCGCGACGCCTGCTCCTGGTCGTCCCAGAAGCCCGGGCGCTGCATCTCGGCCTCGAGCCGCTCTACCTCGGCTTGCGAGCGTGGCGGGGTCAAAGGTAGTCCGCGAGCAGCTTGAGCTGGTCGCGCACCTCGGCGACTCGCGCGTCTCACGGCCTCCTGGGAGCCTGCTTCCGCCATCGACCGAAGCTTACGATCGGCCGGCGAGTACCTCAGGCTCGAGGTCCGGCCCAGCCCGCGAAGCGACGCAGCGCCGGCCGGCGCTCCGCGCTCGACGGCGGCCTCGTGCGGTGCAGCCCGACAGATGGTCGTTGACGAGCCCGCACGCCTGCATGAGCGCGTAGGCCGTGGTGGGGCCGACGAAGCCGAAGTCCGCGGCCGCTTCAGCTCGCTGGGCGAGGGCCTTCGACTCAGGCGTCGAGGCGGGAAGGTCGGCGAGACGGCGCGGCGCCGTGCGGCGCCGCGAGCGAAACGACCAGATGAGGTCGCCAAGCGAAGCGCCGTTGCGCTGCAGCCGCGAGCCGCCTTGGCGTTTTGGATCGTGGCCTCGATCTTTGCCCGGTTGCGGACTATCGCGGCATCGCCGAGCAGGCGCTCGACGTCGCCGGCGCCGAAGCGCGCGACCTCGGCGATCTCGAACCCCGCGAAGGCCGTGCGGAAGCCCTCTCGCTTGCGCAGGATCGTCAGCCAAGAGAGCCCCGACTGAAACGCCTCCAGGCTCAGCCTCTCGAAGAGCGCGTCGTCGTCGGTCGGTGGGACGGCCCCACTCCTCGTCGTGGTAGCGGACGTACTCGGGGGCCGACGTTCCCCACCCGCAGCGCCTCCTGCCGTCGGGGCCTCGAACAAGGCCGCCGTGGACTGCGCTCATCTTACTCGTGGCGCCGCTCAGGCGCCGTGGCACTTCTTGTACTTCTTGCCCGACCCGCACCAGCAGGGGTCGTTGCGCCCGACCTTCTCCTGGTCGGTCTTGACGTGGGTGCCGGTGACCGGGTCCTGCTGGGTGGGCTGGGGCGCCTGCTGCTGCTGGCGCCTGTGCCGGCTGCGGCTGCTGCGCGCCGGCGCCGGCCTGGGTCGCGGCCCCGGCTCCCGCGGCCGCGCCGGCCTGCGACAGCGCCGAGGGCTGCTCGCCGGGAGTGCCGCCCGAGTACTGGACCTGGCTCGGCGACGCGGCGGGCTCGATCGGCCGCTCGTTCTCCGAGGGGGTCACCCGGACCTCGACGTGGAAGATCAGGCGGGCGAACTCCTCCCAGATCGAGTTCATCAGCTCGGTGAACATCTCGTAGCCCTCGTTCTTGTAGGCGACGAGGGGGTCGATCTGGGCGAAGCCGCGAAGGTGGATCCCCTCGCGCAGGTAGTCCATCTCGTAGAGGTGCTCGCGCCAGCGGTTGTCGATGACCTGGAGCAGGATCTGGCGCTCGAGGTAGCGCATCAGCTCGTCGCCGAACTCCTCCTCGCGCGCGCCGTAGGCCCGGATCGCGTCCGCGATCAGGATCTCGACGAGCTCCTCGCGGTCGGACGCCTGCTTCTGGTCGAGCTCGGGCAGGTCGAGCGCCAGCGGCCAGAGCTGCTCGAGGCGGACCTGCATCTCGGCCATGTCCCAGTCCTCGTAGATCTCGCCGGGCGTGTACTCGGCGACGATGCGCTCGATCACGCCGCGCAGCTCCTCCTGGGCGACGTCGGACATGTCGCGGCCCTCGAGGATCTCGCGCCGGTACTGGTAGACGATGCGGCGCTGCTCGTTGAGCACGTCGTCGTACTCGAGCACCCGCTTTCGGATCAGGAAGTTCTGCTCCTCGACCTTCTTCTGCGCGTTCTCGACGGTGCGGGTGAGCATCTTCGCCTCGAGCGGGTACTCCTCGCCCTCCTCGTCGACGGGGCCGAGGCGGTCGAGGATCTTGTAGATGCGATCGCCCGCGAAGAGCCGGATCAGGTCGTCCTCCGCCGAGAGGTAGAAGCGCGACTCGCCCGGGTCGCCCTGGCGTCCCGCGCGTCCGCGCAGCTGGTTGTCGATGCGCCGCGACTCGTGGCGCTCGGTGCCGAGGATGTACAGGCCCCCGGCCTCGAGGACGCGCTCGCCCTCGGCCGCGCACTGCGGCTCGAGCTCGGCCACCATCGCCGCGAGCGCCTCGGCGTAGCCCTCGTCGCCGGGCTTGGTGCCGCGCTTCGCCAGCTCGTGCTTGGCCATTCCCTCGGGGCTGCCCCCGAGCTTGATGTCGACTCCGCGGCCGGCCATGTTGGTCGCGATCGTCACCGCGCCGGGGCGCCCCGCCTGCGCGATCGTCTCGCCCTCGCGCTGGGCGTGCTCGGGCTTCGCGTTGAGCACGACGTGCTCGACGCCGTTTCGCTTCAGCTGGTCGGAGAGCATCTCCGACGTCTCGACCGAGACCGTCCCGACGAGCACCGGCTGGTCGGCCTCGCTGCGCGTCTTGATCTCGTTGGAGACCGCCTTCCACTTGCCCTGCTTGGTCTTGTAGATGAGGTCGTTCTGGTCGTCGCGGATCATCGGGCGGTGAGTGGGGATCTCGACCACAGGCATCTCGTAGATCTTCATGAACTCCTGGGCCTCGGTCAGCGCCGTGCCCGTCATTCCCGAGAGCTTGTCGTAGAGGCGGAAGTAGTTCTGGAGCGTGATCGTCGCGAGCGTCTGGTTCTCGGCCTTGATCGCGACGCCCTCCTTGGCCTCGATCGCCTGGTGCAGGCCCTCCGACCAGCGCCTTCCCTCGAGGATCCGGCCCGTGAACTCGTCGATGATCATCACCTGGCCGTCGATCACCGCGTAGTCCTTGTCGCGCTTGTAGAGCGACTCGGCCTTGAGCGACTGGACGAGGTGGTTGACGAGCGTCCCGTGCTCCGAGACGTAGAGGTTCTCGACGCCGAGGAACTGCTCGGCGTTGTGGACGCCGCGCTCGGTGGGGGCGACGGTCTTGTGCTTCTCGTCGTACTCGAAGTCGTGCTCGGCCTCGGACGTGTCCTTGCTCTCGCCCAGGGACTTCAGCTTCGGCTTGACCTCCACGCCCACCATCTGCTTCGCGAGCCGGGCGAAGGTGTAGTAGGTGTCGGCCGCCTGCTCGGGGCGCCCCGAGATGATCAGCGGGGTGCGCGCCTCGTCGATGAGGATGTTGTCGACCTCGTCCACGATCGCGAACGGGTGGCCGCGCTGGACGCAGTTCTCGAGCGAGCTGGCCATGTTGTCGCGCAGGTAGTCGAACCCGAACTCCGAGTTGGTCCCGTAGGTGACGTCCTCGGCGTAGATCGCCCTGCGGTCCGCGGGGGTGTCGGACTCCTGGATCGAGCCGACGCCGATGCCGAGCGCGTTGTAGATCGGGGCCATCCACTCGGCGTCGCGCCGTGCGAGGTAGTCGTTGACGGTCACGAGGTGCACCGCCCCGCCGGCGAGCGCGTTGAGGACGATCGGGAGCGTCGCCGTGAGCGTCTTTCCCTCGCCCGTGCGCATCTCGGCGATCGCGCCGTCGTGGAGAATCATCCCGCCGATCAGCTGGACGTCGAAGTGGCGCTGGCCGATCGTGCGCCGGGCCGCCTCGCGGGTCAGCGCGAAGGACTCGGGGAGGAGGTCGTCGAGCGGCTCGCCGTTTGCGGCGCGCTGGCGCAGCTCGTCGGCCTCCGAGCGCAGCTCGGCGTCGTCGAGCAGCTCCATCTCCGGCTCGACCCGGTTGATGGACTCGACGCGGCGCTCGTGCTCCTTGAATTGCCGCGCCTCGCCCATGCGAAGTGCGCGATCCAGCAGGCCTCTAGCCATCGCTTTTGAGGCTACCAGTGCGGTTCGGGGCCCCCGGGACCCCCGTGACTAGACCGGGCGGCCGCGCAGGCGGTTGACCATGCGCCTCGTCCTCGAGCGCTTGCGCAGCTTCTCGCGCTGGCGCTTGACCTGACGCCGGATGTCCTCGGCGGAGGCGTGGATCGAGTGAATCATCTCCGGGGTCGCCTCGCGGGCACGAAGGGTGGCCCCTTTCAAATAGAGCGTCGCCTCGGCGATGTAGCGGTCCGAGATCGCGGGGTTGCGCTCCTCGGACAGCTCGACGTCGAGCTGGGCGGGGTCGGGAACCTGACGGCTGATGCGGGCAAAGCGCTTTTCGACGGCCTCTCGAAGCTCGTCGGTCACCTCGACGTTGCGACCCCTGATCTCGATCTGCACGCTTCCTCCTTTCGCCTGCTGGTTGCAGAATAGGCCCACTTGGCGGGTCCGCCAAGCCCTTTTTACGAGCGCGCGAATGTCAGCGCGACGACCCGGCGCGATCCGCCCGCGCGCAGGGCCCGCGCGCAGGCCGTCAGCGTCGCGCCGGTCGTGAGCACGTCGTCGACGAGGATCGCCGCGGGGGGCGCCTCGCCGCGGACCCTGACGCGCGGGGGCGCCGCGAGGCGCGCGGATCGCGACCGGCCCACCTGCCGGGCGCCCTGGGAGCGGCGCAGGCAGGGCTCGAGCGGCCGGCCCGTGATGCGGGCGAGCTCGCAGGCGATTTCCTCGGCGGGGTCGAATCCACGCCAGCGGCCCCGCAGCGGCGCAGCGGGGACCGGGACGAGGGAACCGTCCAGCAGCTCCGGTGGCGCCTGCGCGAGCTCCCGCGCGGCGACTCGCGCGAGCGACAGCATCCGGCCGAACTTGAGCCCACGGACGAGACGTCCGGGCAGCGCCCAGATAGGGCGCCGCCGACCACGTGGCGTCGAGGCCGGGCACCGGCGCCGCGGAAACCGGGCCGAGGCGCGAGAGCCGGCAGCGGCACCCCGCACATGCGCTCACGCCGGGCGCGCGCGGCGAGCCGCAGAGCGCGCAGCGCGGCGGCGCGATCAGGCTCGCGACGAGGGCAGCGGCGCGCATCGCCGCAGCGTCGGGGCCGGGGGCTCCCGGTTGGCGCGCGGAACGTGTCGTCTCGGCGCCGGCCCCGCTACGGGCCCGAGACCTTGCTCGCGACGACGATGCGGTCGCGGCCGATGCGCTTCGCCTCGTAGAGCGCCGCGTCGGCGCGGCGCACGAGGCTCTCGGGGGGCTCGTCGCCGTTCCACTCGGCGATCCCGGCCGAGCATGTCTCGCTCTCGGGGGTCGTAGAGCGCAGGCGCTCGACGAGCTGGACGGCGTTCTCGAGCGTGCAGTCGGGAAGCACGACGCTGAACTCCTCGCCGCCGTAGCGCGCGATGCGGTCGGTCTCGCGGAGGGCGCCGCGCCACGCGCCGGCCGCCACCTTGAGCAGGCGGTCGCCGGCGAGATGGCCGTGGCGGTCGTTGTACTCCTTGAAGCGGTCGAGGTCGAGCATCGCGACGCAGACGGGGTGCTCGATAGCGGCGCCCCCGGGCCAGCTCGCGCGGCAGGTCCTCGAACCACGACCTGCGGTTGGGAAGCCCGGTCAGGTCGTCGGTGCGGGCCATGCTCTCGAGGCGCTCCAGCATGTCGGCGCGCTCGATCGCCACCGCTGCCTCGGCGGCGAGCAGGCCCATGACCGTCGCGAGGCGCTCGGAGACCTCCTCGACGCGATGCTGCCAGACAGCGGCGAGGACGCCGATGGCGCTGCTTCCGCGCAGCACCGGCTGCCACAGGCCCGAGGCGGCGCCCGTGTGCTCGACGACGCTCTGGGCCACCGACGGGTGGCCGACGACGTCGGCGACGAAGTAGGGCTCGCCGGTCGTGAAGGCGCGCAGCGCTCCGGAGGGCTCACCCACGAAGGGCAGCAGGAGTCCCTCGATCTCAGGGGGGGCCCCGATCACCGCGGTCGCTCGCAGGCCCAATCCGCCGGTGTCCGGCTGGAAGAGGATCGCCACCTCCGCCCCAGAGACCTCCCGGGTGCCCTCGCAGATCGCGTGGCGCGCCGAGGCGGCGTCGGTGCTGCGCGCCAGCTCGCGGGTCGCGTCGATGACCGAGGCGAGGTCGTCGACGTGGCTCTGGAGCTCGTGCTGGGTCTCGACGAGCTGCTCGCGGGTGAGCCCCCCGGCGATCACCGTCTCCCGTATCCGCGTCCCGAACTCTGCGAGCGCGACCGTGATGATCGGGAACACCGCGAGCCGCCACGCCCAGTCGAAGAAGCCCATCGAGACGTCGTCGAAGAGGACCCAGGCGATGGCCATCGCCAGCGCGATCGCCATGCCGATGACCCCGCCGACGAGCCCGAACTCCACCGCGAGCACCGCCGCCGGCACGGCGGCCAGGACCAGAACAGGGTCGTGGACGCCCGTCGCAAGGCGCAGCACGAGCACGATCGCGAACATCAGCGCCACCGCGCCGATGACCAGCACATGTCTTCGAGTCACCGCGGTCTTCCTCCCACTTCCAACGAATCACCCCGTTGCGCGGCGCTCGCGCCCCGTCACCGATCTCTGCACCGTATCTACGTAGAGAACGTCTCCGCGGATGAGGTAACCACGGTCGGCCGGGCCGCGGCCGAGTCAGTCGAATATCGCGCGCTCGACCTCGGCGAGATCGTTGGCGCACCCGGTGACCGACGGCGCCTTCCCGAGCGCGGTGTCGGGGTCCTTGAGGCCGTGCCCGGTGAGCACGCAGACGACGCTGCGCGGCGGCTCGGAGCCCTCCACGACGGGCAGCCCGTGGGCGAGCAGCCCGGCGACGGAGGCGGCCGACGCCGGCTCGCAGAAGACGCCCTCGCGCGAGGCGAGCAGCCGGTACGCCTCGATGATCTGGTCGTCTGAGACCGCCGCGATCCGCCCCCGGGACGCCGTGACCGCGTTCATCGCCTCCTCCCAGCGCGACGGGTTGCCGATCCGGATCGCCGAGGCGACCGTCTCGGGGTTGTCCACGGGGTGGCCGAGGACCAGGGGCGCGGCGCCCTCGGCCTGAAAGCCGTAGAGCAGCGGTGCGAAGCCGCGCTCCTGGAAGCCCATCCAGTAGGCGGTGATGTTGCCCGCGTTGCCGACGGGAATCGCGAGCGCGTCGGGGGCCTCGCCGAGGTCGTCGCAGATCTCGAACGCCGCCGTCTTCTGCCCCGGAAGCCGGTAGGGGTTGATCGAGTTGACCAGCTCGACCGGGCGGCGGTCGGCGATCTCGCGCACCAGCCGCAGCGCGTCGTCGAAGTTGCCCTGCAGCGCGATCACCCGCGCGCCGTGGATCAGCGCCTGGGCGAGCTTGCCGACCGCGATCTTGCCCTCGGGCACGATGACCGCGCCGCGGATTCCCGCGCGCGCCGCGTACGCCGCAGCGCTCGCCGCCGTGTTGCCGGTCGACGCGCAGAGGATCGCCTCGACTCCCTGGCCGACCGCCCGCGACACCGCGACCGTCATCCCGCGGTCCTTGAAGCTCCCGGTGGGGTTCGCCCCCTCGACCTTGAGATAGACGTCGACGCTCAATCGCTCCGACAGCGTCGGCGCGCGGCACGAGCGGCGTCGAGCCCTCGTTGAGGGTGACGACGGGGTCGTCGTCTTCGATCGGCAGCGAGTCCCGGTATCTCTCGATCAGCGGCAGCGGCATCGTCAGCCGCGCGCCCTTCGCGCGGCGCGGATCACGCGAACTCCTCGATGACGCGGATCGCGCGCGGCTGGGATCGCATGAAGTCGAGCCCCCCGAGCTCCTCGAGGGCCGCGTCGAAGTTTGCCTCCTTGCAGTCGTGCATGACCATGACGAGGCGCGCGTCCTCGCCCAGCCCCCACTGCACGACGCTGCGCACCGATACCTCGTTGCGGCCGAGGACGTCGGCGACCGTCGCGAGGACGCCGGGGCGGTCGGCGACCTCGAGGTGGAGGTAGAAGGCGGAGGTCAGGTCGCGGGTGACCGCCAGCTCCTCGCGCGGCTCGTGGACGGGCGCGTCGCCGGCGAGGATCGAGACCACGTCGCCGAGCACCGCCGCGGCGGTCTCGGTGCCGCCGGCGCCGGGCCCCGACATCGTGATCTCGGTGATCGAGGGCGACTCGACCATGACCGCGTTGAACGGGCCCGAGACCGGGGCCAGCGGATGACCGCTGTAGAGGAAGCACGGGAAGACGCGGACGCTGATCTCGCCGTCGTGGCGCTCCGCGACCCCGAGCAGCTTGAGCGACAGCCCGAACTGCTTCGCATACTCGAGGTCGTCGGGCTGGATCGCCTCGATCCCCTCGAAGGTGACGTCCTCGAGGCGCACCGGCGTGTGGAACGCGAGCCGCGCGAGGATCGCCATCTTCGCGGCGGCGTCGGCGCCGCCGACGTCGTCGCTGGGGTCGGCCTCGGCGTAGCCGAGCTCCTGGGCCTGGCCGAGGGCGTCCTCGTAGGACGCTCCGGTACGCGCCATCTCGGTGAGGATGTAGTTGGTCGTCCCGTTGACGATCCCGAAGACCCGCGTCAGCTCTACCGCGGGAAGGCTCTCCTGGATCACCCGGATCACCGGGATGACGCCGGCGACCGCCGCCTCGAAGCGCAGCTGGACCCCGGCCTCGCGCGCGGCGGCGAAGAGCTCGTCGCCGTGCTGCGCGACGAGCTGCTTGTTGGCGGTGACGACGTGCTTTCCGTCGCGCAGCGCCCTGAGCACGTAGTCGCGCGCGGGCTCGGTGCCGCCGATCAGCTCGACGACGATGTCCGAGCCGGCGAGGATCTCGTCGAAGTCGCCCTCGGAGGTCGTCAGCACGCCGCTGCGCTCGGGCCGGCGGCCCGTCGCGGCCTCGACCGCCGCCGCCCGCTCGCCGATCAGCTCGGCGAAGGCCGAGCCGACGGTCCCGCGGCCGAGCACGCCGATACGCACCGGCTCCGCGGCGCTCACTCGGCGTCCCGCGACAGCAGGTCGTCGTAGGTCTCGCGCCGCACCACGAGGCGCGCGTCGCCATCGGAGCAGAAGACCACCGGCGGCCTCGGAATGCCGTTGTAGTTCGACGCCATCGAGTAGCCGTACGCGCCCGTCGCCGGGGTGACGAGCACATCGCCGGGTGCCGGCGCCGCGAGCATCGCGTCGCGGATCAGGATGTCGCCGGACTCGCAGTGCATCCCCGCGATCGTCGCGAGCGTCTCGGGCGCGTCGGCGGCGCGGTTGGCGATCAGCGCCTCGTAGCGCGACCCGTAGAGCATCGGCCGCATGTTGTCCGACATCCCGCCGTCGACCGCGATGTAGGTCCGCACCCCGGGGATCTCCTTGACGGTTCCGACGGTGTAGAGCGTCAGCCCCGCGTTGCCGACCAGCGAGCGGCCCGGCTCGATCAGGATGCGCGGGACGGGGTCGAACACGCTCTGCACCCCCCGCACCTTGAGGTCGACGTAGTCGGAGATCGAGGGCGGGCGATCGTCGGACGTGTAGGCGATCCCGAGGCCGCCGCCGACGTTGAGGATCCGCATCTCGTCGTCCCAGAGGCCGGCGAGCGCCTCGATCGCCGCGACGTAGGGCTCGAGCTCGAAGATCTGCGACCCGATGTGGGCGTGAAGGCCGACGAGACGCAGGTTCGAGGTCTCGCGGACGGCGTCGATGGCGCGCTGCGCCAGCCCGTCCTCGAGCCCGAAGCCGAACTTCGAGTCGAGGCCGCCCGTCGAGATGTAGTCGTGCGTCGAGGCCCGGATACCGGGAGTCACCCGGATCAGCACGTCCTGAGGCCCGCCGAGGAGCCGCTCGGCGCGCTCGATCTCGTCGAACGAGTCGAGGATCAGGTGCCCGACCTCGGACTCGGCCGCGTAGCGCAGCTCGGCCTCGGTCTTGTTGTTGCCGTGCATGTAGATCCGACCGGGGTCGAATCCGGCGCGCAGGGCGGCGTGGAGCTCGCCGCCGGACGCGACGTCGACGGAAAGCCCCGCCTCCGCGCAGAGGCGGTTGACCGCCGTGATCGGCGCGGCCTTGCTGGCGAAGAGGACCTCGAAGTCGTCGGTGTGGGCCCGGAAGGCGTCGAGGTATGCGGCCGCGCGAAAGCGGATGTCCTCCTCGGCGTAGACGTACGCGGGCGTCCCGAACTCGGCCGCGAGCTCGGTCGCGTCGCAGCCGCCGATCTCGAGGTGGCCGCGCTCGTTGACGCGGCTCCCGGCGGGATAGACCGGAGAGGCGGCGATCGGGTCGGTGACTGTGCGCTCGGCCATGTGGGCGCCCATTGTGACGAGGAGCGACGCACATTCCGGTTAGCTTCACCCACGATGAGACTCCCCTCCCCGCGCACCGCGAGCGAGCGTGGCGTCCACGACGGTCGCCCCTACGAGCTCTGGCTCCCCGCCGACGGCGACGGCCCATGGCCCGGGATCGTGGTGCTGCACGGCGCGGGGTCGCGCAAGGAGAACCACGCCGACTTCGGGCGCGCCGCCTCGGGCTACGGCTGGGCCGCGCTGACCTTCGACCAGCGCGGGCACGGCGAGTCCGAGGACGAGATGTCGCCGGCGGCCTTCAACGACATCGGCAGGATGGCGCGGCTGCTGACCGAGGCCGACGGCGTCGACCCGACCCGCATCTGCCTACGCGGGTCGAGCATGGGCGGCTTTCTCGCGATCCACGCCGCGGCTACGACCGACTCGATCGCGGGGGCGGTCGCGATCTGCCCGGCGGCCGAGGACGGGCTTCGCCGCGCGCTGAAACGCGGCGAGCTGGAGATGCGCGCCGACGCCGACTCGCTCGATGCCTGGCTAGCCGAGCACGACGTCCGCGACGCCGTCGAGCTGATGGGCTCCAAGCCGCTGCTGCTCATCCACGCGCGCGGCGACGAGACGATCCCCTACACATGGTCGGAGGAGCTCTTCGAGCGCGCGGCCGAGCCCCGCAAGCTGATCGTCCTGCCCGGCGGGCACCACCGCTCGGCCCAGCACGACGCGGAGCTGCACGGCGTCGCGCTTCGCTGGCTCGAGCGCGAGCTCAGCTGACCGGCGCTACTGGCCGCCGCCGAGAGCGCCGTCGATGGTGCCGTTGACGCCGCCGACCGCCTGGTCCACGGTGCCGCCGACGCCGGTCTGATCGAGCACCTGGCCGACGGGGTCGGTTATCGGCTTGGTCGCCTCGCCGAGATCCGGGTTGCCGGTCGCCTGGCCGACGCCGTCCACGAGCCCGCCGACGGTCCCCTGCGAGGTCGGGGTGGGCGCCGCGGGGGCGTCGCCGGTCCCGGTGCCGAGGATCGTCCCGCCATCGGTCGTGGGTGCGCCCGGGCCCGCGGGAGCGCCGGGCGGAAGCCCGCCGTCGGGGCCCGCGGCCGCGAAGAGGGCATCTACCGCGGCCGGCGGAAGCGGCGCGGGAGCGTCCGCGACGGCGCCGGGAGCGTCTGCCACGGCCGTCGCGGCGGCGCCGGGAGCGCTCTGGCCGACGAAGACCGAGCCCTCCTCGGAGGGGGCGGGGTCGCCGGGCATGCCGTCGAACGCGAACAATGCTCCGACGGTCAGGAAGGCGACAACCGCCGCGGCGACGAGGGCCCCCGAGGCTCCCGTGCCGGCGAGGTACGTGCGGATGTTGCGCGCGGTCAGTGAGTTGGCTGACATCTGCTCTTCCGGGCGTCCCCGGAGCCGGATCGCAGCGTGCCGGGGACCCCAGCTTTCGTATCGGCCCCCCCGCCGCTGAGCTTGAGGCTCCGCGGGGAGCTAGTGGCGAAGGCTACAGGTAACCCATCGGATCCACGGCGGAGCCGTTGACCCGGACCTCGAAGTGCAGGTGATCGCCGAAGCACGACCCGGTGCAGCCGACGTACCCGATCACCTCGCCCTGCCCGACGCTGTCGCCGACGCCGGCGGCGAAGCTCGACTGATGCGCGTAGCACGTCGAGAGCCCGCCGCCGTGGTTGACGCAGGTGTAGTTGCCGTACCCGCTCGTCGGCGCGGCGATGGCGACGACGCCGCCCTGCGCGGCGCGGATCGGGGTGCCGGAGGGAACGGCGATGTCGACGCCCTCGTGCATGCGGCCCCAGCGCCACCCGAAGGGTGACGTGACGGGCCCGTTGACCGGCCAGATCATCCCGCCCGAGCCGGCCTGGATCGGGCCCGCGGGCAGAGCGGCCGTCGAGCCGCTCAGCTGCTGCTGGATCTCGTCCTGGGCGTCGCTGATGTCGCCCTCGAGCTTCTCGATCTGCCCCTCGACGCTGTTGAGCAGCTCCTGGCGATCGGCCCTGGCAGCCTCGAGCTGGGCCTCCTGGTCCTCGAGCGCGACGCGTGTGCGCTCGAGCTCGGCCTCCTTGGCGGCGATCTCGTCGCGCGCCGCGCGTATTCGGTCGACCGTGGACTCGGTGTCGTTGCGAATCGTGCGGACCCGGTCGACGATCACCGAGTCGGACTGCTCGATTCGCTGCAGGTACTCGAAGCGCTCCATCAGGTCCGCGAAGCCGTCGGACTCCAGGAGCACGGTCAGCATGTCGGGGTCGTCGGACTTGTAGATCTCGACGAGCCGGTTCGAGAGCACGTTGAGCGAGCGCCGCAGCCGGCCGCGCAGCGCGACGAGCGCGTCGTGCTCGACGTCGAGGCGGTCCTGGGTCTCCTTGAGCTCGGCCTCGACCATCGCCTCGCGGTTTCGCAGCACCGCGACCTCGCCCGAGAGCTGCTCGATCTTGCCCGAGAAGTGGTCGATCTCGGTCGTCAGCACGCCCTGATGGTCCTGCGCCTCGGAGAGCTCGGCCTGAGCGGCGTCGAGCTCGGACTGGGAGTCCTGGGCGAGCGCCGGAGCGACGATCGCGACCACGAGCGCGACGGCCCCGAGGGCAGCGAGCGTGAGCGCGCCGACCTGGCGGCGCCTGGTGCGGGCTTGGACGTGGGTGCCGGGCATGCGGGAGTCTCACCGAGTCGGGAGACCTCGGCGCGAAGGGCAGCGAGAGTAGCGCGTCGAGGCGTGGCTGCTAGGGGTTGCTAATAATCCGCAAGGCCGTGTGCAGGTGAAAAAAAGCCTGCAAATGCAGGAATAACCAAAATCACCCAGACTCTCGCGGCAGAGCCGCGCCCTAAACAACCAACTGCACCCAGCCTCTCGCGGCAGAGCCGCGCCCTAAACAACCAACTGCACCCAGCCTCTCGCGGCAGAGCCGCGCCCTAACTACCTGCCTCGACGGTCCTCCCGACCTCGAGCAGCTCCTCGCCGGCCTCCTCCTCCATCTGCAGCGTGGTGTGCTCGACGCCGAAGCGCTCGCCGAGCATCACCTCGGCGGTGCGGCGGACGAGATCGCGGTCGGCGCCCTGCGCGACGACGACGTGCGCGGCGAGCGCGTTGAAGCCCGAGGTGACGGTCCACAGGTGAAGCTCGTGGACCGCTCGCACGTGCTCGAGCGAGCAGATCTCACGCCCCACCGCTTCGGGGTCGATCCCCTCGGGCGCCGACTCCATGAGCACGTTGACGGGCTCGGAGATGAGGCGCCACGAGGAGGCGAGGATCAGGGCGGCGATCACGAGGCTCGCGAGCGGGTCGATCAAGAGCCAGTCCGTCGCGAGGATCACCGTGCCGGAGACGACGACGCCGACCGAGCCGAGCGCGTCGGCGAGCGAGTGACGCAGCACCCCCTCGAGGTTGAGGTCCTTGCGGCCTCCCCGCGCCAGAACCCATGTAGCGGCGAGGTTGCCGGCCAGCCCCACGACCCCGAGCACCACAACGCCGACGCCCTCGACGTCGGGGGGGTCCGAGAGCCGGCCGATCGCCGCGATCACGATCGCGACCCCGATCGCGACCAGCGTGACCCCGTTGGCGAGCGCCACGAGCACCTCGGTGCGCTGAAAGCCGAACGTCCTGCGGGGCCCGGCCGGCCGCGCGGCCATCGCGACCGCGAAGAGCCCCAGCGCTATCGCGCCGAGGTCGGAGAGCAGGTGCCCGGCGTCCGCGAGCAGCGCGAGCGAGCCGGTGAGGATCCCGCCCACGATCGTCGCGACGAGCAGGACGCCGTTGATCGCCAGGGCGATCCACATACGCCGCCGGCTGTCGGCCCGCCTCGCGTCGAGGGCGACGTGCGAATGCGCCATCGCGGCGAGGATACGCCGCTCCCCGTGCGCCGGGGGCCGGCGCGTTACGCGGCCGAGGGCTCGCGCTCGCCGGCGTCGGTGCCGTTGCTCGAAACGCTCTCGGCAGCTTCGGCCGCGCCGTCGCCGTCGGCGGCCGAAGCGCCGTTGGCGCCATTGGTCGCCGCGGCCGCGCCGCTGCGCGACGCATCTGCCGCCGCCTCGAGGTTCTCGGCCAGGCGCTGCTTGTACTCGGCCACCTGCATGCGCGAGATGACCATGCGCTGGATCTCGGCCGTGCCCTCGAAGAGCTGGTAGATCTTGGCGTCGCGGAACCACTTCTCGAGCGGGCAGTCGGTGCTCTGCGCGTAGGGGCCGACGATGTCCATGCACTCGGTCGTGGCCCACATCGCGACGTCGCCGCCCTTGAGCTTCGACATCGAGCCCTGGCCGCCGGTCATCGGGACGCCGGAGCGGCCCATCCACGAGGCGCGCTGGACCATCAGGCGCGTGGCCTCGATCTCCATCGCGACGTCGGCGAGGCGCTGCTGGACGTGCTGGCGCTCCAGGGTCGGCTTGCCCGCGGTCGAGCTCTCGTCGAGCGCGATCTCGAACGGGTCGGTGACGACGCCGTTGCCGAGGTGCTCGAGGGTCCACTCGTACGCGGCCTGCGCGATTCCCAGCGCCGAGGCGCCGACGGTCGGCCGTGTGACCTCGAAGGTCGCGAGCGCGTTCGACGCGCGGCCGGAGGACTGCCCGGAGCGCGCGCGCTCGAGCTTGCGCTCGAGCTTGTCCATGCCGCCGAGCAGGTTCTCGACCGGCACGCGGCAGTCCTCGAGGATGACCTCCGCGGTGTGCGAGGCGCGGATGCCGATCTTCGTCTCCTTCTTGCCCTGGCGCAGGCCGGGCGTGCCCTTGGGGACGACGAAGGAGGCCTGGCCGCGGTGGCCGAGCTCGGGGTCGACGGTCGCGACGACGACGTGGACGTCGGCGATCCCGCCGTTGGAGATGAAGACCTTGGTCCCGTTGAGGACCCACTCGTCGCCGTCGAGCTTCGCGGTCGAGCGCAGAGAGCGGACGTCGGAGCCGGCCTGGGGCTCGGTCACCGCGTAGGCGCCCATCTTGATCTCGTCGCCGGTCCCGAAGCACTCGGGGACCCACTGCTGGACCTGCTCGGGGGTGCCGCTGGAGGCGATCCCGGCGGCCGCGAGGCTGGAGGCGGACAGCGCGAGAGCGATCCCGGCACAGCCGAAGTGCAACTCCTCGGCGTAGGCGACCACCATCTGGCCGTCGGGGTCCATCCCGAGGCGCTGGATGTTGTCGACTCCGTGGAGTCCCCACTTGCGGGCCTCCTTCATGACTTCCCAGGGCTGGCTCTCCTCGGCGTCGTGCTTGGGAGCCACGGGCCGGATCACCTCGGTCGCGAAGCGCCGGCACAGCTGCTTGAACTCGAGCTGCTCGTCGTTGAGTGAGAAGTCCACTTAGCCTCCGTTCGGGTCAAGCCGGAGCTTTCCGTGCCCGCCCTGCGTTGTCGAAGAACCGATTGAGAAAACCGATTGACTGGTCAGTCAGCCAGTTTACTACCCGTTCACGGACGGGTCTACGCATAACCGTCGCCGTGCGTGGGCGGCGCCCCACCGGCACGCCCTTCAATAACGTTGCGCGCCGTGCTCTCGCCGCCGCCACGCCGCTGGCCCCGATTCGCGCTCGCCGGCGTCGGCGTCGTCGCCCTCATCGCGGGCGGATATGTCGGCTACAAGGCGCTCGAGGACGACGAGTCCACGCCCGCTCCCGCGCCCCGGGTCGCCGCGGCCGGTGAGCAGGAGCGCGCCGTCGCCGCCGAGCAGCTCGGCTTTCCCGGCTTTGCGACCAAGAACACGACCCGGATCGGCGGCGGCGACTCGGCAGCCGTCGCAGCGGGCGCTGCGCTCGCCACCTTCCCGTCGCAGGGCGGGCTCAAGGGGCCCGCGGCGGTAAGCCTGGTCGGCGCGGAGGACTGGGCCTCCGGCGTCGCCGCGTCGGTGCTCATGGCTCCGCCGATCGGCGCTCCCGTCCTCGTCTCGGGAGCGGACGAGGTGCCGGAGCTGACCTCGACCGCGGTCGTGGCGCTCGGCCCGCAGGGCTCCTCGGAGACCGAAGACGCACAGGCCTTCGCCGTCGGCGACGTCGCGACGCCGGACGACCTGCGCGTCACCGACGTCGAGGGCGCCAACCCGGCCGAGATCGCCGCCGCGATCGAGGAGCTGCGCGCCGAGCTCACCGGCACCAAGCCGGCGAACATCGTGCTCGCGTCCTCCGACGAGGCCGCCTATGCGATGCCGGCCGCCGCCTGGGCCGCGCGCTCGGGGGACCCGGTCCTGTTCGTGCAGCGCGACTCGGTGCCGAGCGCGACCCTCGACCTGCTCGAGGAGCACAAGGACGTTCCCGTCTACCTGCTCGGCCCCGAGTCGGTCGTCTCCGAGCAGGCCTTCGACGAGATCAAGGAGGTCGCGCCCCAGGTGAAGCGGATCGGCGCCGAGGACCCGGTGTCGAACGCGATCGAGTTCGCGCGCTACCAGGACGGAGAGTTCGGCTGGAACATCAACGACCCCGGCCACGGGCTCGTGATCGCGAACGTCGCTAGGCCGATGGACGCCGGGCGCCGCCGCTCCGCTGTCGGGCAGCGGCACGTGGGGGCCGCTGCTGCTGACCGAGACCGCCGACGTCGTCCCGAGCCCGCTTCGCGGCTATCTGCTCGACATCAAGCCCGGCTACGTCAGCGACCCGACGCGAGCCTTCTACAACCACGCGTGGCTCGCCGGGGACGCGAAGGCGATGAGCGTAGGGTTCCAGGCACAGGTGGACGATCTGCTCGAGATCGCGCCGATCCAGGAGGGCACCGGCGACGTCGGCTTGCCGAACCGACGACGAGCCCAAGACGAAGACGAAGCCATGAGCGAAGCCGAGCGGCCCGACCGCCTCTTGCGCGAGGTCACCGTGGAGGACATCCGCGCCCTCGTCGGGCCCGGCGACACCCCACTTCGCGCTCCAGATCCGCAATCGGATCCGGCGTCTCGTCGAGCCGCTTCCGCCCGATCATCCCGCTCGCGTCGAGGCGGAGCGCGAGATCCCGCGCCTCGAGGACCTCGCCCGCCACAGCGGCGAGCCGCGCGGGCTCGGCCCCAGGGCGTACTCAGTTGGCCGCGACTGAGACCGGCGCCGACGCTCTCGATCGCGCCCGCGGAGCTGCTCGACCCCGAGCATGCCGCGCAAGCGCGGCGCGCGGGGCCCGGCCCGGGCTACCTCGACCTGATCGACGACGAGCTTCCCTCGACCGGGCCCGACGCAGGACCTGATGACTCTCGAGCCTGGTCCCGAGGGTCTACGAGAACTACTGGCGCCCCGCGCTGGGTCGCATCGCCAAGGGCGTCACCGGCCCGGGAATGGACGAGGAGATGCGGATCGCTCGCCTGCTCATGGGGCTCTCCCCCGGCGACGCCGTCCTCGACGTCGCCTGCGGCCCGGGCAACTTCTCGCGCGAGTTCGCGCGCGCCGTCGGCGACTCCGGGCTCGTCGTCGGGATCGACGCGTCGCGGACGATGCTCGAGCGCGGCGCGGCCGACCTCGAGCGCTCCGGGCTCACGAACCTCGCGCTGGTGCGCGGCAACGCGGTCGAGCTGCCGTTTCGCGACGCGTCGTTCGACGGGCTCTGCTGCTTCGCCGCCCTGCACCTCTTCGACGAGCCCCTATCGGCGCTCGGCGAGATGGCGCGCGTGCTCGCGCCGGGCGGGCGCATCGCGCTGATGACCTCGGTGCGGCGCCGGCTCACCCTGCCGCCCCTCAAGCCGCTGATCGAGCGCGCGAGCGGGATGCGCGTGTTCGAGGCCGACGAGATCGTGACCGCGCTTCGCATGCGCGGCTTTCGCGAGATCCACCAACGCCTGTCCGGCATGGTGCAGTTCGTCGGCGGCACCCTCGCCCCCTAGCCAGGCGCCGATATAGGCTCAACGGCGTGAAGGAGATCGCGCCGGACGTCTGGCAGCTGGGGGGAGGGTTCCCCCCGAACTCGATCAACGTCTACGTGATCGGCGACGTGCTGATCGACGCGGCGACTCGTCACGGCGGCCGCCGAATCTTCCGCGAGCTGAAGGGCCGCGAGATCAGCGCCCATGCGCTCACCCACGCCCATCCCGACCACCAGGGCGCCAGCCACGAGGTCTGCGAGCAGCTCGGGATTCCGTTCTGGGTCCCCGAGCGCGACGCCGACGCGGCCGAGAACCCCGAGCTGATCGGGCAGCGCCAGCCCGACCACTTCATGGCCCAGTTCTTCGCCCGCACGATGTCGGGGCCCGGCCACCCGGTGGACCGCAGGCTGCGCGAGGGAGACGAGGTGGCCGGCTTCCAGGTGCTGGAGGTCCCCGGCCACTCCGCGGGCCACGTCGCCTACTGGCGCGAGAGCGACGGCGTCCTGATCCTCGGCGACGTCCTGACCAACATCGACGTGCTCACCGGGATCCCCGGGCTGCACGAGCCGAAGTCGTTTCTGACCCCGGACCCGGCCGAGAACCGGCGCTCGGCCAGGCGTCTCGCCGCGCTCGAGCCCAAGATCGTGATGTTCGGCCACGGCGCGCCGCTGCGCGACGGGCGCAAGATGGTGGACTTCGTCAACCGGCTCGAGGACTGAACGCTTCGACGATGCGCGCCTGGTAGGCGGCGATCCGCTCGGGCTCGATGAAGTAGGTCGCGGGGGTGAGGAAGACCCCGTCGGCGCGCTCGGCGACCTGCTCGACGCGGGCGCGCACCTTGTCGAGCGGGCCCGCGGCCGTGTAGGTGTCGACCATCTCGTCGGGGACGTGCTGCGGGATCGCGGCGAGGTCGCCGGAGCGAAAGGCGTCGCCGACGGCCTTCGCGGCGTCCCCGAAGCCGTGCATCTCCCACAGCGGCATGTACGTGCGCACCGTTGCGTAGAAGGCGATCGTGCGGCGGGCGGCCTCGTAGGCCGCCTCCTCGTCGTCGTCGATGACGCAGCAGACGGTCGGCAGGAAGTCGAGGTCCGAGCGCTCGCGCCCCGAGCGCGACAGGCCCTGCTCGAAGTTGGCGATCAGGACCTCCTCGAGCCAGCGCAGCGAGCACATCGGGTGGCCGACGAGGCCGTCGGCGACGTCGCCGGCCATCCGCGCCATCCCCTCGCGCACCGCGGCGGCGTAGATCGGCACCGACTCGCGCGCCGGCGGGTGCGGCCGGATCCAGCCCTTGATGTCGATGTCGTGGTACTCGCCCTCGTAGCGGATCGGCTTGCCGGCGTGGGCCTGGGCCATGATCAGCCGCACCGCCTCGATCGTCTCGCGCAGGTGCGGCGCCGGGCGGCCGTACTCGACCCCGTGCCAGGTCTCGTTGAGGCGCTTGACGCCCGCGCCGAGCCCGAGCCGGAAGCGCCCGCCGGAGAGCTCGTCGACGTCGAGCGCCGACAGCGCGAGGATGAAGGGGCTGCGCGTGAACGCCCAGGCGATCCCGGTCGCGACGTCCATGCGCTCGGTCTGAGCCGCCATCCAGGTCGCCTGGGTGAACGAGGCGCGAAACAGCTCCGGCGCCCAGACGCAGTCGATGCCCGCCGCCTCGGCGCGCTTGGTCTCCTCGGTCAGGTCATCCGCGGTCATCCCGATCGCGGCGATCGAGACTCCGGTCGAGGGCGGGCGGACGCGGCACGCGGCGGCAGCATATGGGGGCAAGAGAAAGGGCGCCCGAGGGCGCCCTTTCATCACATCGCTCGAGTCGCGGCGCTCAGCGTCCGCACTCCTTGAAGCCGTAGTCCTGCAGCGCGTTCCCGGCTTGCTCGATCTGTTGCCCGGACTGCTGGAAGCTTCCGGTTTCCTTGATCGTGTCGACCGCCTCCTGGGCGTCATCGAGGATCTGGGTTATCTGGTCCGCGTCGTCCTCCGGAGGCGTCAGGGCACGGAGGCCGTCGATCTGACCCTCGATGTTCTCGGCGACCTTCATCGGATCGTTCTCGCCCTTGATCTCATCGTTTGCCTTCGAGCAGATCTCGTCGCCCTGAGCGATGAACTCCTCCTTGCTCAACGGCTCGCCGCGTTGCGGCCCCGGTGGCGCCGGTCGCGCCCGTGGCGCCGGCGGTCGTCGTCGTGGTCGCGCTCGTCGTCGTCTCGTCGTCGTCGTCGCCGCACCCGGCGGCGATCAGTCCCGCCGCGAGCGCGAGCGCAAGCAGCACAGCGATCCTTCTCAGCATCGGTTCCTTTCGTTGCTTTCGAGCGGGCCGGCGGCTAACCCTGTCCGCATACCTCGAGGCCGTACTCCTCGGCGAGCTGGTTGGCCTCGGAGAACGGGTCGTCGCCGCCCTCGGTCAGCGCGCCAGGGTCCGACTCGGTCTGATCGATGGCGTCCTGCGCGGAATCGAGGATCGCGGAAACCTCGTCCTCATCGCCCTCCGGAGGAGTGAGTGCGCGAAGGCCGTCGATCTGCTCCTGGATGTTCGGGACGACGTCCTCGGTCACGAATTGCTCCTGCTCGGCCTGGCTCGGCTGGCCGCCGCCGGAGAAGGTCTCCTGCGCAGCCGCGTCGATCTTCTTGTCGCCGGCCTTGCAGATGGCGTCGGCCTCGGTGATGAACTCGTCCTTCGACAGCGGCTCGCCGGTGGCGCCCGTCGCGCCCGTGGCGCCGGCGGTCGTCGTCGGCGGACTCGTCGTCGCCGCCGTGTCGTCGTCATCATCGCCGCACCCGGCGGCGATCAGCCCGGTCGCGAGCGCGAGCGCGAGCAGCGTCGTAATTCTCGAGAACATCAAGGACCCCCTTCGGTTGACCACGAGCGCGGCAAGCTAGCTGATCGGCGTAAACGCCGGGCTCAGCCCCCGGCGCACTGGTCGAGGCCGTATGCGGAGGCGAGCTTCTGGTACTCCTCGAACGACGACGCGACCCCGCCCTTCTCGAGCTGGTCGGGGTGCGCCTCGAGGTCGGCGAGGCCCGACTTGGCGGCGTCGAGCATCTGCTTGACCTCATCCTCGTCGCCGGCCGGCGCCCCCAGCGCCTCGACGCGGTCGATCTCGTCCTGGATCGCCGGGAAGACGGTCTTCTCGCCGAACTGGGCGACCTCCGCGGGAGGCGGCTCCTGGTCGTTGGGCGCGTCGGCGAAGAACTGCTGTGACGCGCGCTCGATCTTGTCGTCCTGCTTCTTGCAGATCCGGTTCGCCTCGCGGATGAACTCGGCCTTCGTCAGCGCGTCGTCGTGGTCGTCGTGTCGGAGCCGGAATCGTCGTCGTCTCCGCACCCGGACGCGGCGAGGGCGAGCGCGGCGATGACCAGCCCGGGCGCGATTCGGCGAGCCACGGCGCGGGACTCTACTTACGCTCGTCGACGACCGGCTCGTTGTCGAGCGAGCGCCACAGATAGAGGCAGGCGAGCGTGCGATGCGGGCGCCACGGCTCGGCGATGCGGTCGAGGTCGGTCGGCCCCGGCAGGCCCTCGAGCCCGTAGGCGATCTGGATCGCGCGGCGTATTCCGAGGTCGCCCGCCGACATCACGTCGGGTCGGCCCAGGTGGAAGATCAGGAACATCTCGGCGGTCCAGCGCCCGATCCCCTTGACCTCGATCAGCTCCGCGATCACGTCCTCGTCGGCGAGCTCGGGAAGGCGGTCGAGGTCGAGCTCACCCGAGTCCACGCGCCGCGCCAGCTCCTGGACGTAGGTGACCTTGGCGTTGGAGAGACCGGCGCTGCGTAGATCGTCGTAGTCGGCGGCGACCAGCTCCTCCGGCGCCGGGGTGCGGTCGCCGAACTGCGCCTGGAGCTTGCCCCAGATCGACGCCGCGGCCTTCGTCGAGAGCTGCTGGCCGACGATCGCCCTCGCCAGCGCCTCGTAGGCGTCCGGCCGGCTAGCCGCGACGATCGGTCTCCGGATCGATCGGCCCGCGCGCATCGATCAGCTCCCGCATAACGGGATCGACCGAACGAAGATGCTTTTCCCCGGGGCTCAAGGTGTGCCCGGAACGCTAGAGCCCTCAGCCCCCGAGACCGGACGCGAAGCGGAGGATCTCGGGGGAGTTATTGCGGGCGGACTCAGACGCGCTGAATGAGCGTCCCGGTACCGAGGCCACCGCCGCAACACATGGTCACCAGGCCGGTCTCCTTGTCCGCCCGCTCCATTTCATGGAGCAGGGTGGTGACGAGCCTCGCGCCGGTCGAGCCGAGCGGGTGGCCGAGCGCGATCGCGCCGCCGTTGACGTTGACGCGATCCATGTCGGGCTCGAGCTCGCGGCGCCAGGCGGCGACCACGGAGGCGAACGCCTCGTTGATCTCGATCAGATCGATGTCGTCGATCTTCATCCCGTTGCGCTCCAGCAGCTTCTGGGTCGCTGGAATCGGGCCGGTCAGCATCATCACGGGATCGACGCCGACGGTCGTCTGGTCGACGATCTTCGCGCGCGGCGTGACGCCGAGCTCCTTGGCCTTCTCGGGCGTCATCAGCAGGACCGCGGCGGCGCCGTCGGAGACCTGCGACGAGTTCCCGGCGGTGACCTTGCCGTCGTCCTTGAACGCCGGCTTGAGCTCGGAGAGCTTCTCGAGGCTCGTGTCGGGGCGCGGGCCCTGGTCCTGGACGTAGGTGTCGCCGTTGACCTGGAAGGGGATGATCTCGCGCTCGAAGCGGCCCTCCTCGGTCGCGCGCACCGCGAGCTGGTGCGAACGCAGGCCGATCTCGTCGAGCTCGGAGCGGGGGATCTCCCACTTGTCGGCGATCATCTCGGCGGAGATGCCCTGCGGGACGAGGTTGTAGCGCTCCATGAGCTGGGGCGAGAAGGCCATCCCGTGCTCCTGCATGACGCTGAAGGAGTCGGCGAAGGAGATGTGGCCCATGTGCTCGACCCCGCCGCCGATCACGGCGTCGTGGACGCCGGAGGCGACGAGCGCGGCGCCGAAGTTGATCGCCTGCTGGGCGGAGCCGCACTGGCGGTCGACCGTGGTCGCGGGCGTCTCGATCGGAAGCCCGGCCTCGAGCCAGGCGTTGCGGGCGATGTTGATGCCCTGCTCACCGAACTGCTGCACGCACCCGGCGACGACGTCCTCGACCTCGGAGGGGTCGATGCCGGCGCGGTTGATCAGCTCGGCGTAGGTCTTGGCGAGCAGGTTGCTGGCGTGGGTGTCCTTGTAGTAGCCCTTCTGCTCGTGTCCGCGCCCGATCGGGATTCGCGCGGCCTCGACGATGACTACTTCGCGGCCCTGGAAGTTTCCGTTGCTCGCCATGAGGTCCTCCTGGGGGTCTCGATGATCGCGGCCGAGCGGGCTCGGCGCTCTTGTGACTGAGCATACCCCAACGATTGACTGGTCAGTCAACCAGTCCGGGGCGCTCTAGCCGCGAACCTTCCACCGGATCCGCGCCGGGGTCGGGTCGGTGTTGCCGGGCTCGTCGAGGGCACGGACCCGGAAGGTGTGCTTGCCGGGCCGCAGCAGGCTCTTGCCGTAGCTGCGCGGCGACGGGCACGGCTTGAAGCCGCGCCTGTCGAGCTTGCACTCGAAGCTCGAGAACGGCTCGCTGGAGACGAACTCGAAGCTCGCGCGGCGCTTCTTCGTCTTCGGGTTGGGGCTGCGGGTGATCGTCGTCTCGGGCGGGTCCTCGTCCTCGCGAACGAGCCACAGCACGGCCTCGTCGTAGACCGACATCACATAGAGCGAGGTGGTGCCGGCGCTCGACGTGACGCCGATCGCGCCGTTGAGGCCGTCGGCGCTGCGCTCGCATTCATCGGGGCCGTCCGGGCCGTCGTTGTCGTCGATGCAGCCCTGGGAGGTCAGTGCGCCGTCGTCGGGATCGCGGCCGAAGCGTGACGACGGCGTCGTCGTCGAGCGCGGCCACGTACACGCGAAAGCCCATCCGCGCTGACGCTCAGCGAGAAGGCCCCGTCGAGTCCGGCGACGCTCCGCGCGCACGTGTCGGCGCCGCTGTCGTCGTCGTCCACGCAGCCCGTCGGGGCTGAGCGCGCCGCTCGCGGGGTTGCGCTCGAAGCCCGCAACCGCGTCGTCGATCTGCGAGGCGACGTAGACCGAGTCGCCGTCGGGGCTGACGACCACGGCGCGCGCGCCGTCGAGGCCGTCGGCGGTCTGCTCGCAGGTGTCCGGCCCGCTGTCGCGGTCGCCGACGCACCCCTGCGGGGTGAGGCGTCCCGACTGCGGATCCCGGGAGAAGCGCCGTCAGCGCATCGTCGGGGCCCGAGGCGACGTAGACCGAGTCGCCGTCCGGACTGATCGCGATCGAGCGTGCGCCGTCGAGCCCGTCGGTCGCCAGGGCGCAGTCGTCGGCGCCACTGTCGTTGTCGTCCACGCAGCCCTGGGGCGTGAGCGCGCCCGTCACGGCGTCGCGGTCGAAGCGGACGACGGCGTCGTCGTTCATCGAGGCCGCGTACACGGACCTGCCGTCGGGGCTGACGGCGACCGCGCCGACTCCGTCGAGCCCGTCGGCAGTCTGGGCGCAATTGTCGGGGCCCTGGCCGGGGTCGTCGTCGTCGATGCAGTCCTGGGGCATGAGCGCACCCGTGTTCGGATTGCGATCGAATCTCACGATCGCGTCGTCGTCGAACGCCGCCGCATATACGGAGCGGCCGTCGGGGCTGATCGCGATCGAGAAGGCTCCGTCGAGCCCGTTCGTCGTGTTCTGGCACGCGTCGAGCGCGGCGTCGTTGTCGTCGGTGCAGACGCGCGGCTCGAGCGTTCCCGAGGGGCTGCGCGCGAACTCGGCGACGGCGTCGTCGGTCACCGAGGCGGCGTACAGAGAGCGCCCGTCGGGACTCGCGACGGCGGCGACGACGCCGCCCAGGCCATCGGTCTCGGCGGCGCAGGAGTCGCCCGCCGGGGGATCGTTGTCGTCGATGCAGAGCTGTGGCGTGACCTCGCCGGTCGCGGCGAGGCCCGCGCTCGCGGCAGCCAGCGTCAGCCCGATGGCCAGCACGACCGCGAGCACGCGGCGACCCGCCGTCATCTTGTCCCCTCCCATCTCATGCTCAAGCTAACACCGCGGATGGAGCGCCGGAGCGGGTCAACGGTCGCCGCCGCGGTGGCAGCGTGATACACAAGCGCGCGCCGTGAACGGCTCGAATGGATACGAACGGCCCGCGATCGCCGGCAGCGGCGCGATCGCGTGCGGCCTCGCGGCCGCCGCCAGCGTCGTCTCGGACGTACTCGTGCTCGCCCGCAGCGACGCGTCGGCCGAGCGCGCCGAGGGCGACGCGCGCGAGGCGGCATCAAAGCTCGAGGACGGAGACCCGGAGCGCATCGTCGTCAGCTCCGACCGCGCGCAGCTCGCCGATCGCGACCTCGTCGTCGAGGCGATCGTCGAGGACCTCCAGACGAAGGCGGACCTGCTCGGCGAGATCGCCGAGATAGCCCCCGGCGCGGACCTCGCGACGACGACCTCGTCGCTGCGGATCGCCGAGATCGGCCGCCTCGGCGGCGGCGCCGAGCGCCTCTTCGGGCTCCACGTCTTCAACCCGGTCCCGAAGATGAAGCTGGTCGAGCTGTGCTTTCCCGACGAGGTCGGCGACGAGGTGCGCGAGCGCGCGCGAGCCTGGTGCGCGGCGCTCGGCAAGACCGCCGTCGAGGTGCCCGACCAGGCGGGGTTCGTCGTCAACCGGCTGCTGTTTCCCTATCTGTTCGACGCGGTGAGGCTGATGGAGTCCACCGGCATGGACCCTCCCGACGTCGACTCCTGCATGACGCTGGGAGCGGGCCACCCGATGGGGCCCCTCGAGCTGCTCGACTTCGTCGGCCTCGACGTCGCGGTCGCGATCGGCGAGGAGCTTCACGGCGACTCCGGCCTCGAGTCGCACCAGCCCCCACAGCTGCTGCATGCCATGGTGGCGGACGCCAAGCTGGGGCGCAAGAGCGGCGCCGGGTTCTACGACTACGACTAGGAGCCGAGCGGCTAGCTCTTCGCCTTGCGAACGCCGGCCTTCGCCTTGCGCTTGGGCTTGCGCTTGACGATCGGCGCCGGGGCTCGTCGCGTGAGCCGCACAGGTCCCAGACGACGTCGGCCTCGGAGACGCCCTGGCGGCGCGCGTCGCTCGGCGACCTGCGACCAGGGCAGCTCGGCCTCGGGGAGCTCGTCCCAGCGCGCGAGATCGAGAGCCTGGAGCGAACGCTGAAGTGCGGGACCGAGGTGCTCCTGGGCGCGAAGCAATGCCCTCAGGACCTCAAGCTGCTTTTCGGTGAGCCGGACGACCCACATGGCCCTCTCCTCCATCCACTGCGGGATTGCGCGGCAACGTAGAGAGCAGCGCGGACGGAAGCGGAAAACCCCTGCTCAGACGACGGGCTCCTCCGCCGCCGGCGTGTGCTCGGCGTCCGGAGGGTGGATCCGCACCGCGACGATGCGGTTCTCGCGCACCGACTCGACGCGGATCTGGTAGCCGTCGGCGCGGATCGCGTCGCCGCGCTTGGGCAGCCGCCCCAGCTCTCCGAAGACATAGCCCCCGATCGAGTTGTAGGCGTCGGTGTCGACCGGCAATTCGATCCCGACGTCGGCGAGGTCGCCCAGCGGCACGTGGCCGCGCACGTACCAGTCGCCGTTGGCGAGCCGCCGGACCGCGGTCGTCGTCGGGTCGGTCTCGTCCTCGATCTCGCCGACGACCTCCTCGAGGATGTCCTCGACGGTGACGATCCCGACCGTCCGCCCGTATTCGTCGACGACGACGCCGATGTAGCTGCGCTGGCGCTGGAGCTCGGCGAGCAGGTCGTCGAGCGGCTTTGTCTCGGGAACGATGTAGGCGTCGTGTATGACCTCCTCGATCGCGGCGTCGGCGCCAGCGTTGAGGTAGAGGCGGGCGAGGGCGTTGTTGTGGACGACGCCGTTCACGCGGTCGGGGTTGTCCTCCTCTATGACGAGCAGGCGGGTGTGCCCGGACGAGACGCATCGCCGCAGCGCGGTCTCGACGGACTCGTCCGCATCAACGGTGACGACAGCCGGGATCGGCGTCATCACCTCGCGCGCCTCCTGCTCGTGGAGGTGGAAGACGCCGGTGAGCATCCCGGCCTCGTTGGGGTCGAGCTGGCCGCCCAGCCGCGACTGGTCGATGATCGCCTTCACGTCGTCGGTGGTGTGCTCCTGCTCGAGCTCGTCGGGGTTGACCCCGAACAGCCTCACCACGCCGTTGGAGACCGCGGTCAGCGCGACCGTGAACGGCGAGGTCGCGATCCTGAACCACTCGACGGGGCGGGACAGCGCCCGCGCCGTCGGCTCGGCCTTGTCGATCGCGATCATCTTCGGGACCTGCTCGCCGATGCTGATGTGCATCGCGGTCACGAACGCGAATGCGAACGCGATAGCGGCGCCGTGCGCGAACCCGGATGACAGGCCGAAGACGTCGATCAGCAGATCGGCGACCGCCGGCTCGCCAAGGAAGCCGATCCCGATCGAGGCCATCGTGATCCCGACCTGGCACGCCGAGAGGTACTCGTCCATGCGCTCCATCTGCTCGAGAACCCGGCGGGCACCCGCCGTGTCCTGCTGGGCGAGCGACTCGACGCGCGAGCGGCGCGCGCGAACGAGGGCGAACTCGGCGGCGACGAAGACGCCGTTGATCACCAGCAGCACGAGCAGGATTACGAGCAACAGCGCGGTCACGCGTGCTTCTCCCTGGTCCTAGCAGCAGGTGGGTCCCCGGCTAGGGGCCCGGGACTCGGAGGGTGGTCGTCGTCGCTCATCGCCGACGCCGCAAGGCTACCAGTGGCCCCCTTGGAGTCCTGGCCGGGATGCTGTCATGCTGACGAAGGTGAGCGAGCAGGACCAGGCGCCCTACCTCGAGGCCCTGATCGCCTACATGGAGCGCGAGCCGGGGCGCTTCCACATCCCCGGCCACAAGGGCGGGCCCGGAGCCGCGCCGGCGCTCATCCATGCGATCGGGGAGCGGGCGGTCGCATTCGACATCCCCGCCCTGATCGAGGGCATAGACGTGGGCTCGGACCCGACTCCGTTCGAGCACGCACAGCGGCTCGCCGCCGAGGCCTGGGGCGCGCGCCGCAGCTGGTTTCTGATCAACGGCGCGTCGCAGGGAAACCACGCGGCCTGCGTGACGCTGCGCCACATGGGACGCCGCGTCGTCGTGCAGCGAAACGTCCACTCCTCGACGATCGACGGGCTCGTGATCGCGGGGCTCGAGCCGACCTTCGTCGCCCCCGAGATCGACCCCGAGCTTCACCTCGCCCACTGCATGACGCCCGAGGTGCTCGACGAGGCCCTGGCCGCGACGCCCGACGCCGCCGGGGCGATCGCCGTGTCGCCGACCTATTTCGGCGCGGTCGCAGACGTCCGCGGCCTCGCGGAGGTCGCCCACGCCCGCGGTGTGCCGATGGTGGTCGACGAGGCCTGGGGCGCCCACCTTCATTTCTCCGCGCTGCTGCCCGAGGCCGCGATCGAGGCGGGGGCGGACCTCGTGAACTCCTCGATCCACAAGGTCCTCGGCAGCCTGGGACAGTCGGCGATCCTGCACCTGGGCCAGGGAGACCGAATCGAGGAGGCGGTCGTGGATCGTGCGATCACGCTGATCGAGTCGACGAGCCCGAGCTCGCTGCTCGCCGGCTCGCTCGACGCGGTCAGACAGCACGCCGCCACCCGGGGCGAGGAGCTGCTCGCCGAGACGCTGGCGGCGCTCGCCGAGGTCCGCGAGCACATCAGGGAGATCGGTGGCCTCGACGTGCTCGACGAGCGGATCGCGGGCCGGCCAGGCGTGCATGCCTACGACCCGCTGCGGGTCGCCGTGGACGTGCGGGCCACGGGGGCCACCGGCTACCACGTCGCCGACCTCCTGCGCGAGGTCGACGACATCAACGTCGAGCTGGCGGCCGAGACCGTGGTCGTCGCCGCCTTCGGGATGGGCGAGCGCGCCGCCGAGAGCGGCGAGCGGCTCGTCGCCGCGCTGCGCCGCGTCGTCGAGCGCCTCGGCGCCGAGGACGAGGACCCGGCGCGGCCCTTCGCCGAGCCTCCCCCCTGGGGCCCGCTCGACCTGCCGCCGCGCGACGCCTTCCTCGCGCCACAGGAGGCCGTGGCGCTCGAGGATGCGGCGGGCCGTATCGCCGCCGAGTCGCTCGCGGCCTACCCGCCCGGGATCCCCAACGTGCTGCCGGGCGAGCGCATCGAGGCGGAGACGATCGAGTTCATCCGCGACGTGATCGAGGGCGGCGGGATGCTGCGCGGCGCCGTGGACCGGACGCTGAAGACGATCCGGGTGGTTCGCGAGGGGTGAGCGGAAAAGCGGCTGGGTAGCGAGACGGCGCCGAGGTCTTGACTCGAAGCATCCTGCTTAGGGCTCCATATCGCGGCCCTATCCAGGACGCTTTCCGATCCGCGGCGTCCAGTCGGCTCAGAACGTCTGTCCTCATTGCCGATGTTCGTTCGATGGCGGGGAACCATCGAAACCGGCAGGCGCGGCCACGGGCGACGCTCGCGGCCGCGTGCGTGCTCGCCGTCCTGTTCGCCGTCCCGGCATCCGCCGGGCTCGTCCCCAACCCCGCGAACGACCCCTCGCTCCTCGCCAAGCCGATCGAGGATTACGGATACGACGACGCCGATCACTGCGTCAAGGCGGCGCAGCCGGGAACCAGGGCGCTGCTCGGATGGCTCGGCCGCAACGTCCGCGGCGAGTCGTGGGGCACGGTCCGCTGTGAGAAGTGGGGGCCGAACGAGTTCTCGGTCCACGCCGAGGGCCGCGCGATCGACTGGCACCTCGACGCGCGCAAGCCGAAGGAGCGGCGCGCCGCGATGAAGCTGATCGACGCGCTGCTCGCGACCGACGACAACGGGAACGAGCACGCGCTGGCGCGTCGCATGGGCGTCCAGGGAATCATCTTCGACTGCCGCTCGTGGTGGTCGGGGATGGACGAGATGGGCACGTACTCCGCCTGCGAGGGCAACAAGAAGCCCGACCCGACCACTGCCCACCGCGACCACGTCCACATCGAGCTCAACTGGGACGGGGCGCGCAAGCAGACGAGCTTCTGGGGAAGCCCGGCGGCGGACTGAGCCTTGGGCGCGGCGTCAGTCGCGCGAGATGACGAGCTTGCCGCGGTGGGCAATCAGCGCATCCACCGCGTCGTCCCACGCCGCCGTCTCGCGCGTGATCAGCTCCGGCCTGACGTCACCGGACTGAACCAGCTCGAGGATGCGCGGCATCGCCTCGCGGGCGTGCGGCCTGCCGGTGTGAAACCAGATCCCCTTCGTGTAGATCTCGAGCAGCGGGATCGGGGTCTCGGCCTCGTAGTAGATCCCGATGCTGGTGCAGATCCCGTCGGGGCCGGTGGAGCGCAGCGCGCAGTGCAGGCTCTCGTGGGTGAACCCCCCGTTGACGGTGATCGGGTAGGGGCCGAGGCGCTCGGGGAACTCCTCGTCGAGGAGGTTGGCGCCGAGGCTCTCGGCGACCTCGCGCTCCTCGGGGGAGCCGCCGGCGAAGTCGACGCGCTCGGCTCCGAGCGCGACCGCGAACGCCGCGGCGTAGAGCGGGATCGAGCCCGCGCCGCCGCAGATCAGCACCGGCGAGCCGGGCTCGGCGTCGAGCTGCGGCCCGACCGTCCGCCACGCGTCGGGGAGGTTGTCCGAGAGGCTCGCGATCGCCTTCGGGTCCACGTCCTCGGGGACCGGGACGAGCATCGCGTCGGCGAAGGGAACGCGCACCGCGTCGGAGAGAAAGCCGCCGTAGTCGGGGCCGAGGGGAAGGCCGTACATCGACATCCGGGGCACCGACTCGCAGTTTCCGGAGTGGCCGCGGCGGCACTGCCCGCACTCTCCGCAGGAGATCTGAAACGGGACGCTGACGACCTCACCGGGGACGATCGACCGCACCCCGTCGCCGACCTCGACCACCTCGGCGATGCCCTCGTGTCCGAAGGGGAATTCGCCCGGCGACGGAACGATGCCGGCGAGGAAGCCGCGGTCGAGGTCGCAGGTCGCGACCGCGACGGGGCGGACGATCGCCTCGCCGTCGCCCTCGAGCTTGGGCTCGTCGACGTCGCGCCACTCGAGCTTCCCGGCCTCGATGAAGTCGAGCTGGCGCATGCCGCCAGCGTACGCCTTACTAGTCGCTCGAGTGGCATCGTCACCCTTCATGCCCGAGACCTTCGACCGCCTTGCCGCCCTCCCGATCACAGTCGAGGGTTATGAGCTCGAAGACCGCGACCGCGTCTACTCGCCCGAGTTCACGCGGCCGTCGACGATCATCCACATGAGGGGAGGCGGCGAGGAGGGGCTCGGCGAGGACGTCGTCTACGACGTGCTCGACCACATCGCGCTTCGCGACGCGGGGCCAGTGCACGACCTCACGGGGCCCACGACTCTCGGCGAGCTCTGCGAGCTGCTCGGCGAGCTCGACCTCTTCGAGGGCGCGCCGCCGGTGCGCGAGCCGTCGCGCCACTACCGCCGCTGGGCGTTCGAGAGCGCCGCGCTCGACCTCGCGCTGCGCCAGAACGGGCTCTCGTTCGCGGAGGCGGTGGGTCGCAAGGCGCGCCCGGTCACGTTCGTCAACTCGACGCGGCTGTCGCGCGGCGACGCGCCGTCGAGCGCCGAGCCGATCCGCAGGCGCCTTGCGAACTACCCCGACCTGCGCTTCAAGCTCGACCCCGAGAACGACTGGACGCCGGAGCTGATCGCAGAGCTCGCGGAGATCGCCGAGGTCGACATCCTCGACCTCAAGGGCCTCTACCGCGGGACGCCGGTGGACGTCGAGACCGACCCCGAGCTCTACGCCGCGGTAGCGGAGGCCTGGCCGAACGCCTATCTCGAGGACCCCGATCTCAACGAGGAGACGCGCCCGGTGCTCGAGCCGCACGCCGACCGGATCACCTGGGACGCACCCCTGCACTCGCTCGAGGACGTCACCTCGCTCGAGCGAAAGCCGAAGGCGATCAACTCGAAGCCGTCCCGGTTCGGGTCGCTGCACGAGCTGCTCTCGGTCTACGAGCACTGCGAGCGTGAGGGGATCGCCGTCTACGGCGGCGGCCAGGGCGAGCAGGGCGTCGGCCGCGGGCAGATCCAGTACCTGGCCTCGGTCTTTCACCCGGACACCCCCAACGACGTCGCGCCGGCGGGCTACAACGACCCCGATCCGGCCCCCGGCCTGCCGACCAGCCCGCTCGATCCGACCGGCGCCTCGGAGACCGGATTTCGCTGGAACGCGTAAGGCGGCCCTAAGGAATTAACGGCACCCAGCTCGTGCCAGCGAGCTGGCCGGAGCACCCAGTAGGCCGACCTAAGTCGGGATTCCGGCTAGCGTGCCTCGGAGGACACGCCAAGCCGACAGGAGGCGAATCAATGCCCGACCCCTTCACGGACGCGCTCAACAAGCAGGTCGCCAACGAGTTCTCTGCCTCGCAGCAGTACATCGCCGCCGCCGTCTACTACGACGCCGAGACGCTCCCCCAGCTCGCCGGCTTCTTCTACCGCCAGGCCGTCGAGGAGCGAAACCACGCGATGATGATGGTCCAGTACCTGCTCGACACCGACCGCGAGGTCAGGATCCCGGCGGTCGAGGCGCCCGAGCTGAATTTCGGCGACATCGTCGCGCCGGTCTCGATGGCACTCGACCAGGAGAAGCGCGTCACCGACGAGATCAACGAGCTCTTCGGCCTCGCGCGCGAGCACTCCGACTACCAGAGCGAGCAGTTCATGCTCTGGTTCGTCAAGGAGCAGGTCGAGGAGGTGCGCTCGATGAACGACCTCCTCAACGTCGTCAAGCGCGCCAAGGACGACCCGCTGCACGGGGAGGAGTACCTGGCGCGTCAGGGCGTCGGCGAGGAGGACGCAGACCCGACGACGCCGCCGGCCGCGGGCGGCGCGCTCTAGTCGGTGGGCGACCGCCTCAAGATCACGCCGACGGAGTCGGTCGAGGTCCGCCGCAGCGACTCCGAGCTGCTCGAGGTCGAGGGCACCTGGGGTCCGGACGGCTCGCCGCCGCCCAAGCACTACCACCCCTCACAGGACGAGCACTTCGAAGTGCTCGAGGGGACGCTGCGCTCGCGCGTGGACGGCGTGCAGCGCGACCTCGGCCCCGGCGACGAGCTCGATATCCCGCGCGGCGTCGTGCACCAGATGTGGAATCCGGGCAGTGAGCCGACGCGCGCGGTTTGGCAGACGCGGCCCGGCGGCCGCACCGAGCAGTGGTTTCGCGCGATCGACCGCCTGCACCGCGAGGGCCGCGTCGGCGACGACGGGATGCCGGGCCCGCTCGCCTTCTCGGTCCTGCTGACCGAGTACGACGACGTCTTCCGGCTCGGCGTCCCGGCGCAGCCGATCGTCCGCGGCGCGCTCGCGGGGCTCGCCGTCGTCGGCCGCGCCCGCGGCTACGACGCCGGCGCGTCCTGAGCGGCGCCGTCGGCGGCGAGGAATTCGTCGAGCTGGCCGCGCGCCTGCTTTTGCACCTTGCCCTGGAGCAGGGGCGTCCAGCCGAGCAGCAGCCCGGGCAGGCCGAGCGCCTGGCGTGACCATTTGTGGAACGAGAAGTCGTCGTCGTGCTCGGCGATCAGGCCGTTCTCGAAGCGAAACTTCGCCTGGATGTCGTTGACGACCGGACGCCCGGTGCTGAACGTGTAGTGGGCGACCCAGTGGGCGCTGCCCGTCGTCTCGTCTGCGTCGTGCTCGGGAAGCTCGACGTCGAGGTCCTCGGAGCGCCCGGTCAGCATGCGCCACATCCCACCGATCTCCTCGCCGCGCAACTCGCCGAAGGCGGGGTCCGAGAAGCGCGCGTCCGGCGCGTAGCACGCCGCCATCGTGTCGCCGTCGTGGCGGTCGAAGGCGTCGTAGAAACGCTTGATGAGCACGCGGTTGTCCTCCGCGCTCACGTCTCCACCGTGTCGATGACCTCGTAGACCCCCGCGACGTACTCGTTCTTCACGAACGCCGAGAGGCGGTCCACCCGCTGATTCTCCTCGGCGTCGGCCTCCTCGCGCCAGGCGCGGTACTCGTCCTCGCTCATGTCGAACAGACCGAACGAGATCACCTCGTCCTCATCGCGGATATTGCGAGCGTGGTAGGCGCGCTGAAATCCCGGGGGCATGGCTTCGCCGGGGTCCCAGGCGCGGCGGAACTGCTCCCACGCCCCGGGCTTCAGTCGGCGGGCAGAAAACATCACGATCATGCTCGACCTCCTCGGTCGCGGCTATGGACGCACGGCCGAGCGCCATGCGACGAGAACCATCGCACTCCCGGCCGGGTCGTGCATCCGCTTTCGCGCAGGTGTCACTCCAACTCATCGCGGGCACGCCGGTAGCGCTCGTAGATCACGCGCGAGCCGAACGTTCTGGTCTCGATCAGGTCCAGCGGGACGTCCTTGGTGACCGGCGGCAGGAACGGCGTGCCGCCACCGACGACGACCGGATGGCGGAACATGCGCAGCTCGTCGATGAGGCCGAGCTCGATCGCCGCCGCGGCCAGGTCGGCGCCACCGATTGAGACGTCCTTGTCAGTCGCGTCGAGCGTCGCAGCGGCCTCCTCGGCCACCGACGCCTCGGCGAGACCGGGCGTTGCCCTGGACGCTGTCGAGCGTGCGGCTGAAGACGACCTTCGGGATCGCGCACCAGACGTCGGCGAACGCGGCCCTGTCCTCGTTCTCGCGCATCGACGGATCCGTCTCCCACGGCAGCATGGTCTCGTAAAGCCTGCGGCCGCACAGATAGCCGCCGAGCTCGCGTACTTGCGCGGTGTGGAAGCGAAAAAGCTCCTCGCTCGGTTCCGTCCACCCGAACCCGCCCTCGCGGTCGGTGATGAAGCCGTCCACGGAAACGCCCATCGAGTAGATCAGCATGGCTTCAACCTCATCGCACCGGAGGACGGACGATAATCGTGATGCCGTTCACCGGTTTCAGCTGAGCTGCTCGGCAAGACCGATGATGATGCCCTCAGGGCCACGCAGGAAGCAGAGCCGGTAGATGTCCTCATACTGCGCGATCTCGCCGACGAGTTCGGCTCCGTGGCTGCGCAGGCGGGCAACGACGTCGTCGATGTCGTCGACAGCGAACATGATGCGGCGTATGCCCAGCGTGTTCGCCGGCGCGCTTTCCGGCTCCGCTCTGACCGCCCGCGGCGTGTGGAACGTCGTCAGCTCAACCCGGCTGTGGCCGTCCGGGGTCCGCATCATGGCGATGTCGGCACGGACGTCGTTGAGCCCGACGGTCTGGTCCACCCAACGCCCCTCGACCGGCGCCTCGCCTTCCAGCTCCATACCGAGTTCGGCGAAGAACGCCTTGGCAGCCTCGAGGTCGTCGACAACGATGAGAACGTTGTCCATCCGCCGAATCGTCATATCCCCGGAGAATAGGGTCGGATGTTCGCTGTGCCCGCAGCGAAAGCCGCACAAGCACGCGGATTAAGACGGGAGCGACGGGACTTGGCACCACGACAAGCACCTCGGGATCGCGATCGCCGGCTAACGACCGCTACGTCTAACGTTGAAGACGGCGGATCGGAACAGACGAGGAGACCGTGATGAGAGTCGTCTTCGTGCATGGGGCGTGCGTCAAGGACGGATCGTGGTGGTGGCACCGGACCGCCGAGCTGCTGGCGGAGAGGGACGTCGCCAGCGATGCGCCCGCTCTGCCGAGCTGCGGGGAGACCGGTGAGCCAACGGATGCCCAGGGCCCGGGGCTGGTCGAGGACGTCGCCGCGGTCCGGGAATTGCTGACGGCGGGCGACGAGCCGACCGTCGTGGTCGCTCACAGCTACGGCGGCATCGTCACCGCGCAGGCAGCGGCGGATGTCGACTCCGTGCGCCATCTGCTGTTCGTGTCGAGCTACCTGCCTGAGGTCGGGCAGAGCCTTTCCTCGTTCGGCGGCGAGGAGCCCGCTCCGTTTCTCGACATCGATCCCGAGGGCGGCACCTTCACCGTCCGGCCGGACGCCCTGATCGAGACGTTCCTCCAAGACTGCGATCCGGAGATCCAGCGACGGGCCACCGAAAAAACGGCCCGGCAGAGCCTGGCGATCCTCGAGCAGCCGGTTCAGGCTGCAGCCTGGCAGCAACTGGCCTCGACGTACCTCGTCTGCGCCGAGGACCGCGGCACGCCCGCCGACCTGCAACGCGAGTTCGCCGGCAGGGCGGGCAACGTCGCGGAGCTCGATGCCGGCCATCACCCCTTCCTGTCGCAGCCGAGCGCCGTCCGCGACCTCGTTCTGAGTCTGTAGGGCAGCCGGCGAGGACACGCTATTCGCGCCATCGATCGGAGGCCACGGCCGGTCCCACAGCGAAAGCGGCAGAGCCAAGCGAAAAGACGGGAGTGACGGGACTTGGTCCCACGTTAAGCACCCCGGGATTGCGATCGTCACCTGAAACGGCCTTGGATGCAACGGGATATCCGGCTAGCAGCGCCGCGCTTCTGCGTTTCGCGCGAAGCGCAAGCCGGGGTCAGGACCCGGCCACCGCGACACAGGCGTGACCCGCTATGCAGAATCGGGGGTCCCGGCACAAATCACCGAACGCTGACTTCGGACCGCCGAGGTTAGAGCACGCTGGAGGCGGGAGGCACACGGAAGCGGAGCATGGTGACGGCGCCCGACTGGGTGTTGCTGAATGGTTCGAGGTCAATCCTGTGGAGGGTCGGGGTCGAAAAGCGGACCCCGTCGCCCAAGAGCACCGGGAGGACATAGACCAGAATCTCGTCGACGAGCCCTCGCTGCAGGCACTGGCTGGCCAGGTCGGCGCCGAGGATCTCCAGGTTCTTACCGCCCGCGGCGCTTAGCGCCGTGGCGACGGCTTCCGCGATGTCACAGGTGAGGAATGTGACGTTCGGGTCCGGCTTGTCGGGAGGATCGTGGGTGAGGACGAACTGGGCTCCGCCCTCGTAGTTGCGCTCCTCGTCGGGCA
Source organism: uncultured Thermoleophilia bacterium (assembly GCA_963838145.1). Lineage (GTDB taxonomy): Bacteria > Actinomycetota > Thermoleophilia > Solirubrobacterales > 70-9 > DASPWW01. The sequence continues at coordinate 654,282 of CAWIPX010000009.1, read as the reverse complement.
TCTGCTTGGCAACCTCGTAGGTACCCCGGCCGATAAGCATCGCACCAGTGGCGGCCATGACTTCAGGGAATGCGTCCGGTGTCAGGAAATCGAAGATCCAGTCCATCGTGTGGCCGGGACCGGCGATGAAGCCGTCAAGCGACATCGCCCTGTTCACGACCACCTTGCCAGTGTCGGTGCTCATATCAGGCGCTCCTTTCCAGAATCTTGGGGCCCTGGGCTGAACCATAAGTCCGGCGCGGGGGGCTGGGTCAGGGCGAGACTGAGTGCGGCGAGGGGCGATGCCGGTGGGTCGCGCCTAACGAATAGCTCAAGACTGGCCGGCTCCGGCGGCGCTAGTGCAACTCGCGCTGAGCGAGAGCCGGCGCGGGCGACCTCAGCACCGTTGCGCTGGAACGCCGCGGCAACTTCGAAAGGCGCCGGCGACCTCGCGGGTCGCGCTCCGCGCCGAGCGGATAGATGTGCAGGGCGTCGACCCCGGGAGTGCCGGCGAGCTCCGTCGCCAGTTCGGTCGCCAGCGCCACACCACCGCCCATGCTGATCTGCCGGTACGCACGGTCCGGGAGCAGGCAGCCCGGCAGCCGTCGGGCACGCTCGGCCATCCGCTCGTTTCGCAACAGGGCGATCCCGGCGTAGAAACGCACCCCGGCGAGCAACTCCGCCGCTCGCTCTATGAACGCGCGCAGCGCGCCTAGGTCGAAGATCATCTGAGACTGGACGAAGTCCGCCCCGGCCGCGAGCTTGCGCTCCAGCAGGGCCAGCTCTCGGCCAAGATCGGGCGCGAAGGGGTTGACGACCGCGCCGACCTCGAGCTGGTGCGGCTCGGCCCACTGCTTGGCGGCCGCGATGAGCGACGTGGCCTTGAGGTCTTTGACGCGGGGGATCCCCTCAACCGGGTCACCGTGGATGCACAGGACTCCCTCGGACCCGAGGGCCGCAGCGCCCACGACCTGGGACTGCAGCGCCAAGCGGTTGCGGTCGCGGCAGGACACATGGACGACCGTCCCCACGCCCTGCTCCCTGGCCAGGGCGACGGCGGCAAGGGGTGACATCCGCGGCTGGCCGGCGTGATTGTCGGTCAGGCCGACCAGGTCCACGGTGTCGGCCAGCGTTGCGATCCGCTCGCGCACGCGACCGGCGTCGGCCGTGCCGGGAAGCGAAATCTCGGCGGACGTGAGGGCGGTTGACGGCACGGCGACAGGCTAACGAGCGCTCCGCGTCCGAGGTCCGTTTGGTGAAGTCGGCTTCCAACGAGATTGTGGACCCCGCCGCTGCTCCCTTCGCGTGAAAGCAGGAGCAGATGAGTCAGTCCCACAGCGAAAGCCGCAGAGCCAAGCGGAAAAAGACGGGAGCGACGGGACTCGAACCCGCGGCCTCCGGCGTGACAGGCCGGCGCTCTAACCAGACTGAGCTACGCCCCCGTGGCGCAGACGCGGGCCCCACTGAGGCCCGCTCTTCGATAATCGTACCGTCGTGCGAATCGTCAGCTACTCGACAGGAGACGGTGCCAGGGCCGGGGCGCTCGTCGACGATCGCGTCGTCGACATCGGGCCCTCGGTGCGCGAGCTGCTGACGCTCGGAGGGCTCGAGCGAGGCGCGCCGACCTCGACGCCGGCGCGGGCCACCCGCTCGGCGAGGTCGAGCTGCTGCCGCCCGTCCCCGACCCCGACAAGATCGTCTGCCTCGGCCTCAACTACGGCGCCCACGCCGCGGAGGCGGGGCTCGAGCCGCCCGACAGCCCGACCTTCTTCGCCAAGTTCCGCAACGCGCTCGTCGGGACCGGGGCCACGGTCGAGCTGCCGTCGTCGAGCGAGAAGGTCGACTACGAGGCGGAGGTCGCGTTCGTGATCGGCCGCCGCGCGAAGGAGGTGCCCGAGGCCGACGCGCTCGGCCACGTCGCCGGCTACATGCTCCTCAACGACCTCTCCGCCCGCGACCTCCAGTTCGCCACCCCGCAGTGGATGCCGGGCAAGGTCTTCGACGGCTCGGCGCCGTGCGGCCCGTGGCTCGCCACCCCCGACGAGGTCGCCCACGACGCGATCGAGTTCTCCCTGACCCTCAACGGCGAGGAGATGCAGTCGGCGAGCACCGACGACCTCGTGTTCGGGATCCCGGCGATCGTCGCGCACCTCTCGTCGCTGATGACGCTCGAGCCCGGCGACGTCATCTCGACCGGCACCCCCTCGGGTGTCGGCAGCACCCGCGACCCGCGCGTGTGGCTCGAGCCGGGCGACGAGATCGTGATCGGCTCGCCGGCGCTGGGCGAGCTGCGGACGACGATCGCCTGAGGACGACTAGCGTGCGCTCGGCGTGCTCGGCCAGTGGGGCGACCGGGCGCGGCGGCGCCTCGGGCGGCGCGCCGAGCAGCCCGGCGCGAAACAGCATCGTGTCCGCCTCCTCGGCGGGCAGCGGCCGCGAGAAGTGGTGGCCCTGGCCGAAGTCGCAACCGAGCTCGAGCAGGCGCGCGGGCTGGTCGGGGCGCTCGACCCCCTCGGCGACGACGCTGAGGCCGAAGACCCGGCCGAGGTCCGCGATCGCGCGCACCAGCTCCGACTCCTCCGCGGGGCCGCCGACCTGAGCCGTGAACGAGCGCTCGATCTTGAGCCCGTCGAGCGGGAAGCGGTTGAGGTAGCGAAGCGACGAGTACCCGGTCCCGAAGTCGTCCATGACGATGCGCACCCCCAGGTCCTTGAGGCTCTGCAGACGGCGCACGCTCGCCTCGGTGTCGTCCATCAGCACCGTCTCGGTCATCTCGAGGACGAGTCCCGAGGCGTCGAGCTGCGAGGCGCGAAGCGCGGCCTCGACGTTGCGCGCCAGCCCCGGCTCCTGAAGCTCGACGCCGGAGAGGTTCACGCACACCTGCAGGCCCGGATATGCGGGGTACCTCGCGCGCCACAGCGCGCCCTGGTGGCAGGCGGCGCTCAGCACCCACTGGCCGAGCTCGATCACCTGGCCCGTCTCCTCGGCGAGCGGGATGAACGTCTCGGGACCGATCAGGCCGCGCTCGGGGTGGCGCCAGCGCACGAGCGCCTCGAGCGAGCTGACCTGCTTCGCGCGGAGGTCGAAGATCGGCTGGAAGTGAAGCTCGAGCTCGTCGCGCTCGATCGCGCGGGTGAGGTCGTGCTCGAGCTCGAGCCGCTCGAAGACCGCGGTGTGCAGACCGGGCTCGAAGACCTCGTAGCGCGCCCTGCCCTTGCTCTTCGCGCGGTACATCGCGAGATCGGCGTTGCGCAGCAGCTCGTCGACGTCGGCGCCGCCTACGGCGATCCCGATGCTGGCGCTGGCGAAGACCTCGCGGCCCTTGAGCTCGAACGGCTGCGTGAACGCGTCGAGCACCCGGCCCGCGGCGCGCGCCGCGTCCTGGTGCCCGTCGACCTCGTCGAGCAGGACGGCGAACTCGTCGCCGCCGAGCCGCGCGATCGTGTCCGACGGCCCGAGGCGCTCGGCGAGGCGCCGCGCCACCGAGAGCAGCAGCTCGTCGCCGGCGGTCGGGCCGAGGCTGTCGTTGATCGTCTTGAAGCCGTCGAGGTCCAAGAAGAGCACGCACGCGTCGCTCGGCGAGCGCCGCCGGCGCGAGAGCGCGTGCTCGGCGCGGTCGCGGAAGAGGGCGCGGTTGGGAAGCCCGGTCACCGCGTCGTGGAAGGCCTCGTGCGCCACCTCCTCGATCGCGCGGGCGTGGTTGAGCGCAAGGTTGGCGAGCTCGGCGAGCGCGAGGATGAGCTGGTGGTCGCGGGCCGAGTACTCGCGGCCCTCGCGCCGCGTCGCGGCGCCGATGCTGCCGGCCGGCTGCCCGCGCTCGTAGAGCGGCGCGACGATCGCCGCCGCCGGGCCCTCGGTCGCGAACTCGGCGCCGGCGCGCGCCGCCTCCGACTCCTGACGCGACGACCACGCGCCCGTCCTCCTGCGCGCGGCCGCCGAGGCCATCGGCCGCGGGCAGTCGCCGGTCGTGCTCGATGCGCTCGGCGCTCGACCCGACGGACGCCACCAGCACGCAATGCGAGGGCTCGTCGCGGTCCGCCACCCTGATCGCGACCAGCTCGTCTCCGATCAGCTCGCGCGTCGCCTGCGCGATCGCTTCGAGGACCTCCTGCAGCGGCGTCTGGGCGACGATCAGGCGTTGAAGCGCGGAGAAGCGCTCGAGCGTGCCGTGGCGCTCGCGAAGCTCTTCGACCAGCCGCGCGTTCTCCCGCGCCTGGCCCATGTGCGCGCTGCGCAGGCCGCGCTCGTTGTCGAGCAGGCGCAGCGTTCGCAGCCCGAGCGTGAGCACCTGGCCCATCCCGCGCAGCAGGTCGACCTCCTCCCGGCTGAAACCCCGCTCGCCGGAACGCGCGACGACGAGCTGGAGCGGCCGCTCGTCCTCGAGCGGCATCGAGATCGCGCGACAGCTGCCGAGCCCGCGCAGGTAGATCGACTCCCCGCGACCCTCGGCGACCGCGATCAGCGCGTCGTCGGGCACCGCGTCGGCCGGAAAGCCGACCGAGGCGACGACCGTCCCGCTTCGGACCAGCGCCGTCGCCTCGGCCTCGAAGACCTCGGCGGCGCGCTCGATCCCGCGCTGGATCGCGGCTGCGCTCGTCGTCGAAGGAGGAGACGAGCGTCAGGAACTCGCCCAGCTGCTGGGTCGACCAGCTCTCCGGCCCCCGGGCAGGGGGACCGATGGGGCTGACTGCGCGCTCCATGGCTCTCAATTCGCGCCGCGTGAGCGGCGCCCTGCGCGGGGGCCCAGGGCGAAACGAAGCCTTCAGACGCAAAACCGCTGCATCTGGGCATAAAAAAGCGACGAGCCCAGGGGACGACCTCCGGGCCCGCCGCGGGTACAGGGGGGAGCGGGGTTTGCTCCTCCCAGGTTCTACCCCCGCCGCCGACGCGTCTAAACACGAATTCGGGACATTCTCGCGCAACGCGTTTCGGAACTTGGCGCGAAAGGTATTCTGGCCGGGTGGGACCAGGGGAAATCGAAATCGACAGCGCAGACGGAGGCGTCGCGGTGGTCACGTTCAGCGGCGAGCACGATCTCAACACGGCGCCCGAGCTGCGCGAGCGGTTGGCGGGCGCGATCGAGGGCGAGAACCCGATCGTCGTCGATCTCTCGGGCGCCGCCTTCATCGACTCGTCGATCATCGGGGCGGTCCTCGACGCCCGCCGCGAGGCGCACGAGAAGGGGCTCGGGTTCGCCGTCGCGCTCAGCCAGGGAGCTCAGCCCGTGGCGCGCGTGCTCGAGGTCACCAACCTCACGTCCACGCTTCCAGTCCACCCCACCCGCGACGCGGCGGTGGAGGAGGCGCTCTCGGGCGCACCGGCCCGGTGAGCACCGGCGGGCTCAGGCTCAGGGTCGCCGCGCTGCCGGAGAACCTCGCCGTCGTGCGCCAGGCCGTCGCGGGGTTCGCGGAGGGCGCCGGCTTCGACGAGAGCGCGATCTCCGACCTCAAGACGATCGCCACCGAGGCGTGCATGAACGCGGTCGTCCACGCCTACCCCGACGGCGAGCCGGGGCCGATCGAGGTCACCGCCGAGGCCCGGACCGACGACCTCGAGGTGGTCGTGCGAGACAGGGGGACCGGATTTCAGCCGCGGCCGATGGAGCCCGGCGAGGACAGCCTGCGCATCGGGCTGCCGCTGATCGCCGCGCTCTCCGACGGCTTCGAGATCTCCGGGGGGCCCGGGGGCGGAACCGAGGTCAGGATGCGGCTCGACTACGAGCGCTCCTCGAACGGGAACGGCTCCGACGAGCGGATCGCGGCGCCGGACACCGTCGGGACGACGATGGCGATCGCGCCCGGCGAGCTCGCCCGGCCCGTGCTCTCGCGCGTGATCGGGGCGCTGGCCACCCGCGCCGACTTCTCGATCGACCGGCTGTCCGACACCGTGCTGCTGAGCGACGCCGTCTCGAGCCACGACGCATCCGACTTCCACGACGGCACGGCTCAGATCACGATCCTCGACGGCGACGGGACGCTCGACGTCCTGATCGGCCCGCTGGTCAAGGGAGCCTCGCAGCGCATCCTCGAGGGGATCGCGCTGCCGGGCGGCAGCTCGCTGCGAAAGCTCGCGAGCGAGGTCGAGATCTCGGAGCGGCCGGACGAGGAAGGCGACGGGGAGTTCCTGCGGTTCGTCATCGAGCCCTGATCGGGCTCGGCGGCGCTACTCGTCCTGGCTCGTCGCGGCCTCCTCGCGCAGGCGCTCCAGCGCCGAGCGCAGGATCCGCGAAACGTGCATCTGCGAGACGCCGACCTGCTCGGCGATCTGCGTCTGGGTGAGGTCCTCGACGAAGCGCAGATGAAGCACCATGCGGTCGCGCTCCGAGAGCGACCGCACCGCGTCCTCGATCGCGACTCCGTATTCGACGGTCTCGTAGCCGGGGTCCTCGTCGCCGATCCGCTCGGTCAGCGAGATTCCCTCGCCGTCCTCGCTCTGGTGCTGTGCGTCCAGCGACATCGCGTGGTGGGCCTGGCCGGCCTGCATCGCCTCGAGCACCTCCTCGGGGTCGAGCTCCAGGTGCTCCGCGATCTCGTTGACGGTCGGCACGCGGCCGAGCTTGGAGGGCAGGCGCGCCGTTGCGCGATCGACCTTCGCGATGCGCTCCTGGAGGTCGCGCGGCACCCGCACCGACCAGCCACGGTCACGGAAATGGCGCTTGAGCTCACCGAGGATCGTCGGCACGGCATAGCTCGAGAACGCGACCCCGCGGTCGGGGTCGAAGCGGTCGAGCGCCTTTACGAGCCCCAGGCTCGCGACCTGGACGAGGTCGTCGAGGGGCTCGCGATCGCCGCGGTAGCGAGACGCGAGTCGGCGGGCGAGCGGCATGAAACGGCTCGCCAGCTCCTCGCGGACGACCGGGTCGTGGTCCTTGGCGTAGCGGCGCAGCAGGGCGCGCTCGTCCGCGAGTTGCTCGTCGGGCCCTGGTTGATGCTCCGCTGGTGGTTTCGTGTCAGCCAAATGCGAGCGCGGAAGGTACGCGCAGCAATCCCTAATCGTCCCTGATCACTCGTCCCTGATTACCCCTGACCCGCACTGAGCGTAGTCAATAGGCCACGCGACAGGTCAGATCTGGGCCGACTTGCCGAGGTCGTCGAGCAGCGCGGCGTCGGAATCGCTCATCCCGGAAATCGGCTGGCCGTCCCACGAGATGTCGCCGGCCATCGCGACGAAGAGCGCCGTGCGCTCCTTCATCTCGAGCTTCGCGTGGTGGGCGAAGGCGAGGAAGTTGTAGAGCGTCGGCATGTGGTCGTGCCAGCCCTTGTTGCGTCGCGGATGTTGGCGAGGTCGTGGATGCTGCGCGGCCAATCGGGCAGGCCCTCGTCGAACATCTGCCCGAAGACGGCCATCGAGAGCTGCACCTCCTCGCCGGGCGGGACCATCGTCAGGTCGCGCTCGTCCTCGATGAGGCCCTCGTGCGAGGTCGTTCGGCGTCGACGAGCAGCAGCCCGTCCGTCGCGCGGGGGTTGCACTCGATCATGTAGAGGGTCCCGTCGTCCTCGACGAAGTCGAGCGACATCTGGCCCGTGTAGCCGAGGTCGCCGGCGATGGTCGAGGCGATCTCGAGCGTCTCGGTGCCGTCCACGGACTCGAACGCGATCGCGGTGCTGTGCTCCCACTGGCGCGGCGCCCGGTAGGTGCAGTGCGAGGTCGCCCTGCCGCCGTGCATCGTCGTGTAGGTGCACAGCATCGGCCCGTCGACGTACTCCTGTGACGAGCCACGGCGACTCGGGGGTCGGATGGCAGTCGTCGATCGCGACGTGGCCCGCGAGCGGGCCGGTGTTGGTGAGCAGGGCGACTCCGCCGCGCGAGAACGCGGCGCGCGCGAAGTAGCGCGGGAAGCGCTCGATGTGCTCGCGCAGCTCGTCGTCGCTTCGCGCCACGAGCGTCTCGGGCGTGCGAATCCCGAGCTTGTCGGTCAGCGCCTGGAAGGTGGCCTTGTCGTGGACGCGCGCGAGCGTCTCGAACGGCGGCGCGTAGAGGCGCGTGACCTTCTCGAGGCGATCGCGCTGGGTCGCGAGGTAGAAGACCTCCTCGAACGAGGGGACGATCAGCTCGATCTCGTTCTCGGTCGCGATGCGCTCGACGTCGTCGACGAACTGCTCCGTCGCGTCGCGCGGCGAGCCGGTGACGAAGTGGCCCGCGAGGTACTTGGAGTGGCTGCCGGGCGCGAGCTCGTAGGCGTCGGAGGCGTAGACGGTGTGCCCCGCCTCCGCCAGCTTGCGCACCATGCCGACCGCGTAGGGCATGCGCGAGCTCGTGACCAGGATCTTCATCGGGCGCGCACCTTATTCGACCCTCGGCAGACGCCAGCGTGCGCGAGGATCTCGCCGATGCGCTCCTCGATCAACAGGTGACCCTCGCCCCGACAGCGGATCAGGGTGGCCGTCGGGACGGCATCCGCCCACCAGTCGCCCCAGGACTCGATGATCGAGGAGTCCTGGTCGCCCTGCCAGACGATCACCGGAACGCCGATCCGCGACGGGTCGAAGCCCCAGGGGCGTATCGCCGCGCGCATGTCGTCGACGAGCCCGCGGGCGCCCTGGCGCGTCGACTCGCGAGCGCTCGCAAGCGCCCGGGCCATGACCTCGGGGCGCGAGGAGATCGCCCTCTCGGCCGGCGTGCTGCGCGACCCGAATACGCGGCGCGCGAAGCTCGGCGCGATCCGCGCGAGCAGGAACAGGGTGCGGATCGAGACGCGCATGAGCCGCGGCCGGTCGCGCGCCAGCAGCCACTGGCCCGGCTTTCCGAGCTCGTCGAAGGCGTCGGGAGAGTCGAGCGGGATTATCGGGCTGACGAGCCCCGCGGCGGTGACGCGCTCGGGGAGCCCGTACGCGCAGGCCGCCGCGTAGGCGCCGCCGACCGAGTGACCCATGACCGCGAAGCGCTCGAGGCCGAGCGCGTCGGCCAGCCCTTCGACGTCGGCGGCCCAGTCGGCGATGCGCCGGCCGTGCTGGGGGCTGGACAGCCCGATGCCCGGCCGGTCGACGCCGATGAGTCGCACGCCCGCCTCGCGGACGACCTCGTCATCGCCCCAGAAGGAGAGCCGGCTGCCGGGGTTGCCGTGGAAGTCGAGCACCGGGCGGCCGCCGGCCGCGCCGCGCTCCGAGTAGCCGAGCGCGCGCCCGTCGCGAAGCCGCACGACCCCCCTCAGAACGGCCTCGCCTCGCACGGTCGCGAGCTTACCCGCGGGGGGATTGACAAGCCGCGTTTCGGGGAACCCCTGTCGGGCAGCCCCTTCGATGCGGACGACACCGATTGCAGCGACCCTTCTCGCGGCCGCCCTGCTCACGCTTGGGGCATTGGGCTGCGGCGACGACGACTCCGCCCCCGCGGCCGGAGGCGACGCGCCGGGCGGCGTGCCGCGGTCCTTCTGGGGCATGGTCTCGGGGACGCCGCTCAGCGAGGAGGAGCTGGCGATGATGGGCGACGCGCGCGTCGGGACCCTGCGCCACCTGGTCCTGTGGCCCGAGCTCGAGCCCAGCACCGACGACGAGTACGACTGGAGCACGCTCGATCCCGTCGTCGCCGGCGCGGCCGAGAACGGCATCGAGATGCTGCCGTTCGTCTACGGCACACCGCACTGGGCGGTCGGCGACTGCCTCGGCCTCGAGCCGCTCGAGTGTCAGCGCATCCCGCCGCTGGCGAGCGAGGAGGCCAAGCGGGCGTGGCAGGACTTCCTCGGCGAGCTGGTGGCGCGCTATGGCCCCGACGGCAGCTTCTGGTCCGACGACTCCGACGACTACGACCCGCCGAAGCTGCCGATCACCCAGTGGCAGATCTGGAACGAGCCCAGCTCGCAGAGCTTCTTCCAGCCCGAGACCGATCCCGCCAAGTACGCCGAGCTCGTGCGGCTGTCCCACGACGCGATCCTCGACGAGGACCCCGACGCCGAGATCGTGCTCGCGGGCCTCTTCCGCACCCCCCAGAAGGGCGCCGGCAACGGGGGCGGCCCGGCCGAATACCTCCGCGACCTCTACGCCGCGGACGAGGAGGTCGGCGACTACTTCGACACGCTGGCGCTGCATCCGTACGCGTCGAACCTCGACCAGATCGACCAGCTCTTCGAGCAGGTCCTCCCGGTGCTCGACGACGCGGGCGAGGGCGACAAGCCGATCTGGGTGAGCGAGCTGGGCTGGTCCTCGGCGCCGCCGGAGCCCAACAAGCCGCTGCTCAAGGGCGTCGACGGGCAGGCGGAGCTGCTGCGCGACTCCTTCGAGCTGCTGCGCGACAAGCGCGACGATTGGCGCCTCGAGGGGGTCATCTGGTACCAGTGGAAGGACCTCCCCGACCCCGTCGAGGGCTGCACGTTCTGCCAGCTCTCGGGGCTGCTCGACGACGACGGCGAGCCGAAGCCGGCGTTCGAGGCGTTCACGAAGTTCACGGGCGGCGAGCCGCCCGGCTAATACCGCTCCGCCGTCCGATGTCTTCGACTGGGGTTGCAGCTCGAACGTTCGGTGTTCGATGGCCTGGGAGGCTGGGTATGGCCCGCATTCGCGAATCGCGCTATCGCGATCCCGCTCACGTCGCGGTCGCCTCGCGCTGGCGCTGGTCGCCAACCCAGCGGCTTAGGCGCAAGAAGGTACCCGAAGCCCGAAGCTCAGGCTGATGCCCCAGGTGACGATCCCGGGGTCGCCCCAGGCCGAGGAGCGAATCGACTCGGGGTTGATGGCGCCCCCGGCGCCGCCGTTCGTCGACAGCAACAGCCCCTCCTACTGGGACGGCTCGACCTTCGTCCAGATCCACTCCGCGGGCGCTCCCGTGGTCAGCGTGGGGAGCGGTCCCGAGGGCTTCACCGCGACGCGGCGCGCCAATTTCGCCAGCGCCACGTCGGTCGATCCCCAGCTCATCGACACCGACATCACCGTGGGGCCGAAGCGCATCCGCGGCGGCTTCTGGCTCGAGGCGATCCACCCCACCGGCGACGGGAAGCTCTGGGGCTTCTACCACTACGAGACCACGATGTCGCTTTGCTCCGGCGGCGACCTGAGGACCCCGTTCATCGGCGCCGCGGTCTCACAGGACGGCGGCCGCAGCTGGCGCGACCTCGGGCTGATCCTCTCGGCGCCGGCGAACACGATCGACTGCTCGTCGCCCAACGAGTACTTCGCCGGCGGCGTCGGCGACTTCACGGTTCTCGAGCGCAGCGGCGACCTCTACTTCCTGTTCTCCTCCTATTCGGGGCCGCTCGACCAGCAGGGCGTGGCCGTGGCGCGCCTGGCGCAGGAGCACCTCTCCTCGCCGCAAGGGCACGTGACGAAGTGGTATGAGGGCTCGTTCAGCGAGCCGGGGCTCGGCGGCATGACGACGGCGATCCTCCCCGCCGAGTCGAGCTGGCACAGCGCCGACCCCGACGCCTTCTGGGGCCCCTCGGTCCACTGGAACACCTACCTGCGGCGCTATGTGATGCTGCTCAACCGCGCCGTCGACTCGCAGTGGACGCAGGGTGGGATCTACGTCAGCTTCAACCGCGACATCGCCGATCCCCAGGGCTGGACCAAGCCCAAGCCGATTCTCGCACCGGAGGCGTTCGGCGGCTCGTTCTATCCCCAGGTGATCGGCACCGACCTGACCGGCGAGGGGACCGACCGCCGCGCCGGGCGCACACCGCGCCTGTTCATCCACGGCGTCTCCGAGCACCGGCTTCGCTTTCGCCGTCCCGAGTAGCGCTCCCGGCTTCCTGTTGCGCCGGGCGCGGGGGGCGTTTAGACTCGCGCCGCGCCCTCACGGGGAGCGGGTCTCGGATCGGATCCCCGGAATGCGTACAACTCGACATGTCAAGGGAGGCTCGGCCGCGAGGCGGCTGACGCTCGCGATCGCGGTCGCCTGCGCGCTCGCCGTGCCCGCCTCGGCACAGGCCGGGCACGGACTGCTGCTCGACCACCCGGCCCCCGACTTCACGCCGCTGCCGCCGCCGTCGGACAGCTTCAACGCCGGTGGCACGGGCGCGAGCTGGGAGCTCGTCGAGTCGATCGTCACCGGCAATCCCCACACCGACATCGACTACTTCACGCAGGGCAACTCGATCTTCGCCTCGGTCGGGACGCTCGCCGCGGGGCCCAACGCGGGCGGCCAGACGATCCTGCGGCTGAGCCAGGACGGAAACCTCGATCCCCAGTTCGTCGCCTCGCACCCGTCGGCCAGCTGCGTCAGCGACCCGAACAACGCACTCGGCCTCCAGCACGACGTCGAGGCGACGCCGAAGGGCAACGCGCTGCTCAACGGCGAGAACCCGTTCGCCGTGCGCTCCGACACCCAGCTCCTGATCGACGCCACCGACGCCCCGGGCCGCTGCCACGACCAGGGCGTGCTCGGTCTCGTCCAGGCGCCCCAGGGCGGGCTCGAGATCATCGACGTCACGAACCCCGCGGCGCCCGTCGAGATCGGCTTCACGAGCCACAGCGGGGAGGCGCACACCGTCAACATCGACCCCAAGCGCCCGCACATCGCGATCGTCTCGTCGTCGGACACGGTGACCGTCAACGCCGACGGCACGCGCGCCAACGAGGACCCGGCGAGCGGCGAGCGCTTCGACCTCGACGGCATCGAGATCGTCGACCTGTCGAGCTGCATGAGCTTCCCCGCCGGCACGAGCGTCGCGGAGAAGCGGGCCGCGTGCCGGCCGGAGGTCTACCGCTACCGCTATCCGAACACAGAGATGTCGGTCGGGCACACGCTGAAGACGGGCAGCAACGCGATCTTCGGCTGCCACGAGACCGAGATCTATCCCAACGACCTGCTCACCTGCGGAAGCGGCAACACGCTGATCGAGCTCGACCTCTCGGGCGCCTTCGACCGCAACGGCACGCCGGAGGACTTCAGCGACGACAAGCCGGTCGGCACGCCGCTTCCGTGCCGCGTGCGCGCCAGCAGCTCGCTTCCGCCGTTCAACAGCGGCGCGATGATCACCGACTGCGTCGACGGGCTGGGCGCGGGCACCGACGACCTCACGATCGCTCCGTGGCTCGCAAGTGGAGCGCCGTCGCTCGAGGGAGTGCGCTGGCGGGGCAGCATCTACCACCAGGGCCGCGGCGCGGGCAACGCGGTCGACCCCGCCTTCGACTCGACCCAGGACATCGACTTCGACCACGAGGCCGAGCTCAGCGCGACGGGCAACACGCTGATCGCGACGGACGAGCGCGGAGGCGGCGTCGCGCCCCCGGGCGCCTCGTGCAGCCCCGGCGTCGACAACACCGCGGGCAACGGCGGCGTGCACTTCTATGACGCGGACGCTCTGACGACGACGCCGCCGGCCTCGGCCGATGAGGCGTTCGGCGCCTACCTCGAGACCCCCGAGGGCAAGAAGGCGATCTTCCGCGTCCCGGTCCGCACCCAGCCGCAGGCGTCGCTGTGCACGGCCCACGTCTTCCACCAGGTCCCGGGCCAGAACCGCATCTTCATGTCGTGGTACTCGCAGGGCACCCACGTGATCGACTTCGTCGAGGAGCCAGGCGGGACGATCCGCTTCGAGGAGGCCGGCTACTTCATCCCCGAGCTCGCCAACGAGTGGGTCTCGGCGGTGTTCAGCTCGCGGCAGAACCCCGACGGCTCCTACACCTACCTCGGCGCCGCGGGCGACTTCCTGCTCGCGGGCTCGGGGCGCAGCGCGATCGACGTATACCGGGTGACGCTGCCGCCGCCCCCGCTGCCCGCAACCGGCGCCGGCCGATCCGGCGTCTGCGCGCAGAAGCTGCGCGGCACACGCAAGAAGGACAAGCTCTTCGGCAGCATCGACGGCGACGAGATCCGCGCCCGCGGCGGCAACGACCGCGTCAACGCCCAGTCGGGCGACGACTGCGTAATCGCCGGCTCCGGCCGCGACCGCGTAAAGGGCGGGGACGGCGACGACAAGCTCGTCGGAAACGCCGGCAACGACCGGCTCAAGGGCGGCGACGGCGACGACGTGGTCAAGGCTCGCCGCGGCGGCAAGGACAAGGTCAACTGCGGCAAGGGCAAGGACCGCGCCGTCGTCGACAAGGGCGACAAGGTGCGCAAGAGCTGCGAGACGGTACGCGTACGGTAGATGGGCGGTGCTGGTCTCGAACCAGCGACCTCCTGCTCGTAAGGACGCGATGCGGGCACGGCATCGGACGCCGTTGGGCCATTCCGACCAGCCCGGCGGCTGCGAGGGCTTCGGTCGGGCCGGGGATAGGTGTCGAGTGGCGGGCGAGTTTCGACGCCTCTCCTACCTCGGACCCCGCCTCTGAAAGATCGCGGGGACGTCGGGGTCGGAGAGGAAGTCCTGGAAGCCCTCCTCATCCCAGTCGCAAACCACCCCGACCCGTCGTCCTCTTGGGATCGCGAAAGACGTGCGAACCCTTGGAGCCGTGCTGCTTTCGCTTCTCAGCGCCCTTGGTTGAAAAGGTATTCCAGAAGCGCCTTCGCCACCTTCCCCGACCCTCACCCAGTAGCCGGCCACAAAACCGGGTGCCTGCTTGACGCGCGGAACGATCTCGTTGCGCAGGTGAGTGGTTGCCTTCTCGCCGTCGTTGATCGTGACGCTGACGATGACTGCATGCATGGTGGCTCCTTTCGGGTAGATGTGGGCCGACCCTATCGCTCATCGCCTACTCCGACAGCCCGGCGGCTTCGAGGGCGTCCGCCCGCTGGCGATAGAACCGAACGAACACAGCCTTGCCCTGCCGCATCCTCCAGAGCCAGGCGACGCGCCAATCAACCCCAGGCCCGGCTGCGCGGCTCTGTCCTTGGCAGTGAAGCATCGCTACCACCGAGTCGTCCGCCACGCGCGCCTCCTCGACGTCCCAGCGGTAACTCTCCCAAGCGTCCATCACCCCCTCATAAAACCGGCGAACCCCGTCATGGCCTGTGTAGGTGTCCGGATTGAAGACGCGCTCCGACATATCCATCAGGAAGTCCTCGTCGCAGAGCGCGACGACACCTTCGACGTCGCCTCGATTCAGCCGCTCATAGACCTGGCGCACGAGCTCGACGTTCTCCTGCGGCATCGCACGCGCAGTATCGCGCTACGGCCTGCGGCCCGCTGGAGCCGCTCGCTGGGCGGGTCGCATCTCGCATGCTGATGCGGTTGCTGGCGATGGGCGGTGCTGGTCTCGAACCAGCGACCTCCTGCTTGTAAGGCAGGCGCTCTCCCAACTGAGCTAACCGCCCGAGATCAGAGACCAGTGTAGGCCGCGCGGCGGTACCGTCCCGGGCGTGGATCTCGGCATCGACGGTCGCACGGCGCTCGTCATGGGCGCCAGCCAGGGCATCGGCCGCGGAGTCGCGCACGCGCTGGCTCGCGAGGGGGCGCGGGTCGCGTTCGCGTCGCGCTCACGCGAGGCTCTCGAGGTGGCCGCCGCGGAGGCGGAGGGGCCGGCGGCGGTGTTCGAGGCCGACACCGACGACCTCGACCGCCTCGCGAAGCTGCCCGCCGAGGTCGAGGACGAGCTGGGTGCGATCGAGGTCCTCGTCACCAACACCGGCGGCCCGCCGCCCGGTGGCGCGCTCGACCACTCGCTCGAGGAGTGGGAGGCCGCGTACCGCTCGCTCGTGCTCGCGCCCCGGGTCCTGGTCGAGGCGGTGCTGCCGGGGATGCGCGAGCGCGCCTGGGGGCGGATCGTCAACGTCGGCTCGGCCTCGACGATCGAGCCGATCCCCCACCTCGCGCTTTCGAACGTCCACCGCATGGCGACGATCGGCTTCTTCAAGACGCTCGCATCGGAGGTCGCCGGCGACGGGATCACGGTCAACACGATCGCGACGGGACGCTTCGCCACCGAGCGACTGGCCGACGACTCGGGGTCGCTCGGGCCTGCGCACGAGGCCGCGAAGCGCGACGTCCCCGCCGGGCGCCTCGGTCACCCCGACGAGTACGGAGACCTCGTCGCGTTCGTCGCCTCCGAGCGCGCCGCCTACCTGACCGGCGTGGTGATCCCGCTCGACGGCGGGGCCCTCCGGTCCGCCTAGCGAGCACGCGGCGCCCTCCCCCAAACGGGGGAACCCTCGGTTTCCAGCCCCCGTCAGGGGGTATTTGTCATCCAGCGACCCTCCCGGCGGGACGCCAGATCTTGGGAGGGATGCCGATCCGCGTGCCACCCCCCGGGCACGCGCCGGATGGGAGGAGGAAGGGCCCTTTCGAGGGTCCTTCCTTTTTCCGCAATGGTTCTAGGTCGCCGGCACTGTGCGGGCGAGACCGCCGCTGCGGGCGACGGCGGCGATCCAGATCAAGCCGGCGGCGATCATCGCGGCGCTTATGAGCTGGGGCTGGGTGAGGCCGAGCGCGACATCGTCGTTGCGGCGGATGAACTCGACCAGGAGCCGCTCGACCCCCGCGAGCACCAGATAGAGCGCGAACAGGATCCCTGGTCGGAAACGGTCGCGCAGCCTCCAGAGCACGTACGCGACAGCGCCCATAGCGAGGGCCTCGTAAACGGGGGTCGGGTGGACCTCGGCCTCGGTCGGGACCGTCCCGTCGGGATAGGACATCGCCCAGGGCCCGTCCCATTCGACGCCGTAGTCGCCGTCGCCCGAGAGCTGACAGCCGATGCGCCCGATCGCATAGCCGAGCGCGAGCGGCACCGAGGCGAGGTCGAGCAGAGCGAGGTTGAGCATCCCGCGGTAGCGGGCCCAGAGCAGGACGCCGATCGCGCCGCCGATCGCGCCGCCGAACCACACGAGCCCGGAGCCCGAGAAGAGGTTTCCGAGCAGGTCGTCGGAGACGTCGTCCCAGTGCTGGAGCGCGTAGTCGATCCGCGCGCCGACGATCCCGCCGATCAGCCCGCAGAAGACCATCTCGTACGCCCAGTCGGTTGGCTTGTCCCATTCGCGGAGCCGCTTGGCGACCACGAAGCCGGCGGCGAGGAACGCGAGCGCGAAGCAGATCCCGAAGGTCTGGAGCGTCAGGGGGCCGATGTGGATCTCGGGCTGCATGGAGGCGGGGAGAGGCGCGGGAAAGTAACCGCTTCAGGGCGGGGGGTTGATGCTAGTCATGGGCGACGAGCGCTCAGCGAGCGCGGCGGTCGAGGCGGAGCGGGAGCCGAACTTCCTGCTCGCCCGCATCGAGCGCCGCTTCCTTCCCTGGCTGGCGCGAAGGCTTCCGCGCCGGGTGCTCCCCGACGACATGACGGCGCTCGGAGTCGCGGCGGCCTTCGGGGTTTGCGCGGCCTACCAGCTGTCAAACAACGGCAGCGAGTGGCTGTGGGTAGCCAGTGCGCTGCTCGTCGTCCAGTGGCTCGGCGACAGCCTCGACGGGACGCTGGCGCGGGTGCGCGGGATCCAGCGCCCCAAGTACGGCTACTACCTCGACCACCTGGTCGACGCGGTCTCCACGGCGGCGATCGGGATCGGCCTCGGGCTGTCGCCCTACATGCTGCTCTCGGTCGGGACGCTGATCGTCGTCGCCTACCTGATCCTGTCGATCAACGTCTACCTCGAGAGCTACGCGCTCGGGCGCTTCTCGCTCGGCTACGGCTACCTCGGGCCGACCGAGATCCGCCTGATCCTGATCCTGCTCAACACCGCGCTCGCGCTCGGCCTCGGCCTCGACTTCCGGATCGTCGAGCTCGAGATGACCGTGTTCGACGTCATCGGGCTCGCGATCGCGGGCGTGATGATCGCGCTGCTGACGACGCGCGCGTTCAAGAACCTGCGCGAGCTGGCTCGCGAGGAGCCGGCGGCCTCGCGCCGCGGCTGACCATCGCGCTCAGGCGCGGACGTCGGTGTCCTGGTACATCGGCCAGCGGACCCGTCCGCGCTCGCGCTCGATCTGGTCCCACATCCGCGAGACCCCGGCGGTGCCGAACTTCCGCACCCTGGTCACGGCGTCGAGGTCGAGGACGTCGCTGACCATCTCCTGCGAGTCGCCGGCCTGCGCTCGCACCAGCCCCTCCGGGTCGACCACGATGCTGCGCCCGTTGCCCGCCGGCGCGGGAGCGTTGACCGAGACCGCGTAGAGCTGGTTGAAGATCGCATTGGCGCGAGTCATGACGAGCTCGGCGTCGCGATCGCTCGTCGTGGTGAGCGCCGGCTGGAGCACCACCTCGGCGCCCATCCAGGCGAGCTGGCGGTAGGTCTCGGGGAAGTTGCCGTCGTAACAGATCGCCAGGCCGACCCGACCGATGTCCGGGATGTCGAAGGTGACGAACGAGTCACCGGGGTCGGAGGTCTCGTGCGGCTGCCAGGGGAAGACCTTGCGGTAGCTCGTGACCAGCTCGCCATCGGGTGAGAGCACGACCGCGGTGTTGTGGATCCGGCCCTCCTCGCCCCGTTCATAGAGCGAGCCGGGCACGAGCCACAGCCCGGTGTCGTGCGCGATCGCTCCGAGTGAGTTCGGTCACGGGGCCGGGGACCTCCACCGCCGCGCGCTCGGCGTGGCCGCCGTGCTCCTCGAGCAGCGCCGGGGGCGCGGAGGGGTGCAGCTCGGGCAGGACCAGGAGCTGGGCGTGGGGCACCGCGGCGCGCACCGCGCGGGCCCGCTGTGCGAGAAGAGCGACCGTGGCGGCGGGGTCGCGGAAGACCGGCGCCGCCTGCAGCGCGACGATCGAGAGGGTCCGCATGGTGACCCCTCAGCCGCTGGTGACCTTGTCGAAGGCCTCTGTGACGACCTGGCCCTGCTCGCCGCCGAGCACGGGCTCGTAGGTGCAGTTCTCGGTGTAGCTCTCGGAGGGGAAGATGAGCTCGTTCTTCGCCAGCGCCGGGTCACGCTCGGCGAGGATCTCCTTGACCCCGGCGACGGGCGTGACGTAGTTGACGTACTCCGCGATGTCCGCCTGGACCTCGGGGTCGTAGACGTAGTTCATGAACGCCTGGGCCGCCTGCGGGTTGGGCGCGCCGACCGGGATCTCCATGCTCGTCGACCACAGCATGCAGCCCTCCTCCGGCATCACGAACTCGATGTTCGGGTTGTCCTTCTGCAGCTGGACCGCGTCGCCCGACCATCCCAGAGCAATCGCGGTGTCGCCGGTGACGAGGTCGCGGATGTAGTCGTTGCCCGTGAAGTCGCGGATCTGCCCGGAGTCGGCGGCTGCGTCGATCCTGTCCACGGCCTCGAGCCACTGCTCGGTGGTCGCGGTCTCGGGATCGATGCCCATCTCCTTGAGCGTCATCGGGACGCTGTCGCGAAGCTCGAGCAGCATCGTGACCTTGCCCTTGTACTCGGGGTCGAAGAGGTCGGACATCGAGTCGACGTCAGGGGCGAGGTCGGTGCGGACGATCAGGCCGGTCATCCCCGCCTGCCACGGGACGGTGAAGTCGCGCTCGGGGTCGGCGGGTACGTCCTGCAGCGCGGGGATCAGGTTGGCCTCGACATTGGGCATCTGCTCCTTGTCGAGCCGCATCAGGTAACCGAGGTCGTACATCCTCTTCGCGAGCCAGTCGCTGACGGTGATCATGCTTCGACCGCCCGACTCGCCGCGCTCGAGCTGCGGCTGGAGCTTGCCGAAGAACTGCGCGTTGTCGTTGATCTCCTCGATGTACTCGGTGTCGACGCCGGTGTCCTCCTCGAACTGGGCGATCGTGCCGTCCTTGCCCGGGTCGACGAAGAGCGGCCACTGGGCGATCGTCATCTCGCCCTCGACGGGCCCCGCCGGGACCGTCTCGGCGGGAGCCGACTCGCCCGTGCTCTCGATTCCCGAGTCCCCGCCACAGCCGACGGCCGCGCCCGCGATCGCCATGGCGACGATCGCCGCGGCGGCAACCGTGCGCGTCGTGCAGTCTTCCTGTGCTCTCCCGTGCTCATACTTTGAACTTGATTCGAAGAATACACAGCTTGCCTGTGCCTTGTTGCAGGCACGATTGGCGGGTGGGTCATCGAATACGCTTCAGGCGTGAGACGAAAGGATCAGAGGGCGAGGCGCGAGCAGATCGTCGCGGCGGCCCGCGAGGTCGCTGATCGAGCGCGGCGCGGTCGGGCTGCGCGTCAAGGACGTCGCCGACCGCGCCGGCCTCGCGCCGAGCTCCGTCCTCTACTACTACCTCGAAGCTCGATGAGCTGCTGCTCGAGGTCTTCCGCCAGGCGATGCACCGCTATGCCGACCGGCGCGCGCAGCTGGTGCGCGAGCGGGAGGACCCCGTCCGCCAGCTTCGGCTCGCCATCCATCTGGGAGTGCCGTCGGGCCCCGACGACGAGGAAAGCCGCCTCCTCTATGAGGCCGACGCGCTCACCGGCGCCAGCGCGGCGTTCTCGGTCCTGACATCGTCCTTCTTCGATCGCCAGGTGGTGGTCTACGAGTCGGTCCTCGATGCGGGCGCACGCCGCGGTGACTTCGATCTCGCGGCGCCCGGCGGAGACGATCGCCCGCGGCCTCGTCGCGCTCGAGGACGGCCTCGGGCTTCAGGTCGTCGTCGGGCATCCCGCGATCGACGCCGGCGCGGCGGAGCGCATCCTTCTCGCCTACGCGAGCGGCCTGACGGGGATCGATCTCGCCGAGGTACCGGTCGAAGCCGAGACGGCGGCGGCCTGAAGCATGGCCCCGGCGGGAATTGAACCCGCGCTACCAGGTTGAAAACCTGGGGTCCTGACCATTAGACGACGGGGCCCCGGGCGAAGTCTAGGTCGCGACCACCCGGGATCGGATCGAGTGCCTGCTCAGCGCCGCCGCAGGCGCTTCGCGATCGCCGTCTTGGCGTTGAAGACGCGGACATCGCGCGTCCCTGGGGGAGTCGGGCTCCGGCAGCGCGCCGATCTGCTGCGCGAAGACCATGCCGTTCGTGTAGGCGTGGTTGGAGACGATCTTTCCGTCCTCGACGGTGAGGACGTCGGCGCCCTCGAGCTCGATCGGGCGCCCGTTGGGCGCGAAGCCGAGCACGTCTCCGGTGCCCGAGAAGCTGCCCTCCGTGCGCCACCGCACCGCGACCTTGTCGCCCTCGGCGACCATGTCGGTGACCTCGAAGCGAAAGTCGGGGACGGCGGCGAAGAGCGTGCTGAAGTACTGCGGATCGCCTCGGGCGCGACCAGGTCCGCGACTCCGTGAAGGACGTCTATCGAGCCGGGCTTCCAGGTCGCGACCGCGCGGTCGAGGTCCTGCTCGCGCAGCGCGTCGAAGTACTCCGTGACGACCTCGCGCGCGGTCTCTGTCTCGGTCGTGTCGCCATGCCCGAAGCCTACTCCGAAGCCCCGCGCCTCGAGCGCCGCCTCGGCGTCGGGAAGCCCTCCACCCGGTCGATCTTTCCGTCGTCGACGCGCAACACCCAGACGACCTCACCGCGAACTTCGACACCGCTCGAGCGACCGCGTGCGTGATGCTCGGCGACGAGCAGCACCTCCCCGCTCGGCAGCTCGCGCGTCTGCTTGACGTCGAACCTGGCGTCGTTCCCAAAGGCGCTGAGCCAGTCGCCGAAGAAGGCGCCCACCTCCTCGCGGCCCTTGAAGTGCCCCGTCCGCACCCACGGCTCCCGCACGATCAGCTCGACGTCGTCCGCGTAGAACGACATGACGCGCTCGAAGTCGCGCTCGTTCGTCGCCGCGTACTGGTCGAGGATGACCTGGACGTCCTCCTGCGACACGGTCAGTCGGCGCCGCCGCCGTCGACGAGCATCTCCAGCAGCGCCTTCTGGGCGTGGAGCCGGTTCTCCGCCTGGTCCCAGACGGCGGAGCGCTCGCCGTAGAGCACCTCTTCCGAGATCTCCTCGCCGGGATGGGCGGGCAGGCAGTGCATGGCGATCGCGCGGTCGGAGGCGGCCTCGAGCAGCTCCGCGTCGAGCCGGTAGGGCTCGAGCGCCCGCCGCCGCGCGTCGGCGTCCTCGTCGCCCATGCTCACCCAGACGTCGGTGTAGACCGCGTCGGCGCCGGCCGCGGCCTCGCGCGGATCGCCGGTGTCGAGCGCCGCCAGTCCCGGCTCGATCCGATAGCCCTCCGGAGAGGCGACCGCGACCTCCACCCCGGCCGTGCGCCCGAGGATCGCGAGCGAGCGCGCCACGTTGTTGCCGTCGCCGACGTAGGCGAGGCGCAGCCCGTCGAGCTCGCCGAAGCGCTCGCGCAGCGTCATCAGGTCGGCGAGCGCCTGGCAGGGGTGGTGACGCGGCGTCAGCGCGTTGATCACCGGAACCGAGGAGCTCTCGGCAAGCTCGGTGACAGCGTCGTCGGACCCCGACCGGATCGCGATCGCGTGCAGATAGCGCGACAGAACTCGGCCGGTGTCGCCGATCGACTCTCCCCGCGTGAGCTGCATCTCGTCGCCGCGAAGGACGATCGGAGTCGCGCCGAGCTCGGCGACGCCGACCTCGAACGAGATCCGCGTGCGCGTCGAGGGCCGCTCGAAGACGAGCGCGACGCTGCGGCCCGCGAGCGCGCCGGCGCCCTCGCCCCCGGCCCGGCCCGCCTTGAGCTCGAGCGCGCGGTCGAGCAGCGCGGACAATTCCCCGCGCTCTAGCTCCTCTCCGGTGAGGAAATGCCGGGCCATGGGAAGCCGCGCATACTACGCCGCTCAAAGTGAATGACCGAAACCAAATCCGGGCGCTGGCGTGGAACGTGTACCACGGGCGCGACCATCCGCCCAACCGCGCGCTGCGCACGTGGCGCTCGCGACTGCTGCGGATCAGCGAGCGCGACGCGACCCACGTCCAGGTCAACCGCAGCCTCTACGACGAGTACGCGGGCATCATCGCCGGCGCGGATTGGGACGTCTGCCTGTTGCAGGAGTGCCCGCCGCGCTGGGCGAAGCGGCTGGCGCGCGACTGCGACGCCGAGGCGCACCGCGTCCTCACCTCGCGCAACTCGTTCGCACCGCTGCGAACCGCGATCGCGCTGCTCAACCCCGACCTGATCGCCTCCAACGAGGGCGGCTCGAACCTGACCCTGGTGCGCGGCGACTCGATCGCCGAGCGCCGCGAGCTCGCCCTGCGCGAGGGTAAGCCCGAGCGCCGCGCGATGGCGTTCTCGCGTCTGGGATCCGGGCTCTGCGTCGCCAACCTCCACGCCTCCAACGCCAAGCCTCCGCTGCCCGTCGACGAGCTGCGCCTCGCCGCCGAGCGCGCGACCGAGTGGGCGGGCGACGCGCCGCTGATCCTCGGCGGCGACTTCAACATGCGCCCCGAGCGCGTTCCCGAGATCTTCGCCGAGCTCGAGCAGGACTACGGCCTGCGCGCGCCCACCGCGCCGGACTCGATCGACCACCTCCTTGCCCGCGGCCTCGAGATCGTCGAGCCGCCGCACGCCTGGCCCGAGGAAAGGCGCGAGGTGGCCGTCGACGGGCTGCGCATGCGCCTCTCCGACCACGCGCCCGTCGAGGCGCTGTTCGAGCTCCCCTAGCCGGGCTGGTCCGAGGCCCGGCGGTCGATCGAGACCGAGTAGGCGCGCGGGCGCGCGTGCAGGATCACGTCGTCGGAGAGCTCGACGCCGTCGATCACCCGCGTCGGGTCGAACACGACGACGTCGCCGCCCTTCTCGGGGTCCTCGACGATCGCGGTCACCTCGAGTCGTCCCGCCTCGACCATCTCGCGGTCGTCCGGCCAGACGGCCGTCGGGTCGTCGATCGGGTCACCGTCGCCGGCGAGCTGGAAGAGGAGGTCGAAGCGCACCGGGCCTTCGGCGAGACGCTCGGCCAGCTCCTCCCGCAGGTAGTCGCGGCCCTTCGCCTGCGCCTCGTCGTCGGTGAGGTGGTGCTCGCCCGCCTCGGGGCGCCATCGAAACCGCGCCCAGGTCTCATTGCCCTCGGCGTCGATCAGCTTGAAGGAGTGCGGTGAGTAGTAGACGAGCGTCGCGTAGCTCGCCGGCGGCCCGACGCCGAGGATGCTCTGGACCGCCGCCTGCATCTCCGGATGCTCGCCGAGGAAGGCGCCGAGCTTCTCCATGTCGGGCTGCCCCGTCTCGGGGTCCGGGACGCGCAGCGCGCAGCAATTCGAGGAAGTCCTCCGGGGTGTGGTTCGAGAACGCGCGTGAAGTCGTCGCGAGCAGGTCGGTCTCCTCCGCTCCCTCGGGTCGAAACTTGGTCGCCATCCCGCGCGCCTCTCGCTGAGCGTCGTTGGAGTTCGGGTCGCCGCTTCCGTTCGAGACGCGTACGAGCGCGGGGACCGCGGCGCCGGAGTAATGCGCGGCGCGGCAGAGCTTCGTCGCGCCATCCGAGGCGGTGAAGGTCCCCTCGCACCACGTGCCCTTGGCGTGCAGCGCGCGCGAGCGCGGATGCGACCCGTAGACCGCGTTGGCCGCGTCGACGAGGTCCTCGTAGAGGTCCGTCACGCCCGCACCGTACTCCATTGGTTGACACATCTCGTTGCCCCGAACGTGCGGGAATGAGATAGTCAGGACCGACAACCCGGCTTCGAACTAGGAGGAGAAGATGCCCCAGGCGAGGAGGACGAGCGGAGGATCGAGGAGCAGGAGCGGGTCGCGGAAGACGACGGCGCGCAAGAGCTCGACGACACGCAAGAGCGCATCGACGCGCAAGAGCTCCGCGAAGCGCAGCGGCGCGAGCCGGCGCCGCTCGACGCAGCAGCACGGCGACCACCGCCGACAAGAGCGTCAAGGAGTTCCGCGACGCGCTCGAGCGCAGCGTCACGCTGTCGCGCGACCGCATCCAGGAGGTCGCCGACGACGCCGTCAAGCGCGGCCGGATGACGCGCGCCGACGCCAACAAGCTCGTCAGCGACCTCATGGACCGGGGGCGAAAGCAGACCGAGACGATGCTCCGCGACCTCGAGCGGATGCTCAAGCGGGCGCGCAAGGACGCGGAGAAGCGCGCCGCTCCGGCTCGCCGCCGCGCCGAGCAGGCCGGCGGGCGCGCGGCGCGCGCCGCGCGCGACGTCGCCGAGGAGCCGCTCGCCCAGGCCGATCGCCTGCGCCGCCGCGCCGGCGTGGGAGGGACCTTTCCGATCACGGCCTACGACCAGCTCACCGCGGACCAGATCAAGAAGCGGCTCACCGACCTCAAGAAGGGCGAGCTGCGGCGCGTTCGCACCTACGAGCGCCGCAACAAGGACCGCAAGGGGATCGTCTCGGCGATCGACAACAAGCTCGGCTGAGGCTCAGGCGGAGGCGAACTCCGCCGCCAGCGCCGTGAAGTCCAGCTCCTCGCCGAGCGTCTCGGCGAGGAGCTCGTCGGCGCGCAGGCGCTGGCCGTTGCGCCACAGCCCGCGCAGCCACTCGCCCCGCCGCCGGCTCGGCGAACCAGCTCTCGCCGAAGCGCTCGGTCAAGGCGCGGCGCCAGATCGCCTCGAGCGCCCAGGCCCGCAGGTAGCAGGCGACGTAGAAGGCCGGGTCGACGTCGGCGAGCCAGTTCGCGCGCGGCCACGGGATCGCGGTCGCGTCGCCGAGCAGCTGCGAGTAGCGAGCCGGCATCGCGTCGAGGCGGGCGCCCTCGGCGTGCAGCTCGAGCTCGTACTCGAGCTTGGCGGCGTAGCGGCGCAGGAATACGAGCCGCACGGCGCGCGTGTGGCGCGCGATCTGCGCGGGGTCCGCGACGCCGAGACGCGACTCGAGCCAGGCCGGATGGGAGGTCATCCCCTCGATCAGGAAGGCGAACGACTCCGTGACCGAGTTGTCGCCGAGGCGGCGGTACTCGAACTCGAGCCCGGCGTCGGTGTGGGCGTAGTGCTCGACGTGGCCCGCCTCGTGAAACAGGGCCTCGTAATCGTCGTGCCCTCCGACCGGTGAGATCACGAGGTAGATCTCGTCCGGCACCCGAGCGGGCGCGCAGAACGCCCGCGGGCTCTTGGTCGGCCGCGACTCGGTGTCGAGATGGACGTTGTCCTGTGCCGCGAGCCTTATCCCGAGGCCCGCGAGGCTGTCCTCGAGCGACGAGACCAGGCGAGCGTCGGGAAACGCCGCGTCGAGCTCGGGGGCGCGAAAGAAGCGCGGCAGGTCGGAGCGCCTCAGCTGACCGAGGACCGGCAGCCCGGACGCCTCGAGCTCCGAATCCAAGACGTCGGGATACGCCGTCGCGGTCGCATCGAGGAAGGCCCGCGTCTGGGCGGCGAGCGCGTCGAGGTCCACGCCGCGCAGCTGCACGCACATGTCCCGATAGCTGCTCCACCCGAGCGAGCGCGCGAGCTCGTGCGTGCGCTCCAGCGCCTCCACGTAGACCGGGTCGAGATGCTCGGTGACGAGCGCGTCGCGGGCGTCCGAGATCGCCGCGCGCCGAGCCGCGTCGGCCTCGTTGGCCAGCTCCACCGGCGCCGCGCGGAAGGGAATCGGCTCCCCGCCCACCTCGACGTCGAGCTCGACCTCCAGCTCGGCGAGTCGCGCCTCGTACGAGGAGGTGGCGAGACCGAGGTGCCCGTGAACCGCGAACTCGAGCAGGTATGCGGTCCGCCGGCCCGCCTCGCCCTGCGACGAGTCGGCGAGCTCGCGCAGCTCCTCGACGGCGCGGCGCGAGAACAGCTCGCGGTGGCGCTCGTAGATCGGCTCGACCTCGAGCTCGCGCTTGTGGCCGGCGAGGTGCAGGTAGTACTCGCGGTCGAGCGCCTCGCAGAAGGCCTCGGCCTCGGAGCGGTAGCTGTCGAGATCCAATGCGGCGGTCATCGGGCTGCTGCAACGATAGGAGCGATGGCCGAGCAGCAGACAGCCGCCCGCCCCCGCCCGGCCCGAGGCGAGGAGCTCGAGCTCGAGATCGACACGCTCGCCTACGGTGGCCGCGGCGTCGCGCGCGCCGACGGCTACGTCGTCTTCGTCGAGGGCGCCCTGCCCGGCGACCGCGTCCGCGCCCGGCTGACGAAGTCGAAGCGCGGATACGGCGAGGCGCGCGTCGTCGAGCTTCTGCGGCCCAGCGAGGACCGCATCGAGCCGGCCTGCATCCACGAGGGCGAGCTCTGCCCGGGCGCCCCGTGGCAGCAGCTCCCCTACGAGCTCCAGCTCGGCCACAAGCGCGACCAGGTCGCCGACGCGCTCGGGCGGATCGGCCGCCTCGAGGGCTTCGAGCTCGAGGAGATCGAGCCCGCGGTGGAGCAGTGGCGCTACCGCAACAAGCTCGAGTACTCGTTCGGCCGGCGCGACGACGGCGAGCTGGTGCTCGGCTTCCACGCCCGCGGGCGCTGGGACCGGATCCTCGACGCCGACGACTGCAAGCTCGCCTCGGAGGCCAACAACGCGGCGCGAAACGAGGTCCGCGACTGGGCCCGCTACGCCGCGATCCCCGCCTACGACCGCCGCTCCCAGGTCGGCGTGCTGCGAAACCTCGTCGTCCGCGAAGGACGGCGGACCGGACAGCTGCAGACCCGGCTCGTCACCTCGGCCGCCGAGATCCCGCGCCCCCCGGTCGACCTGCACACCATCGTCGAGGGGCCGTCGGGAGGGACCGACGGCGAGACCGGCGTCCTCGGGCGCGAGTACCTCGAGGAGGAGATCTGCGGCCTGAGCCTGCGGATCTCCCCCGCCGCCTTCTTCCAGACCAACACCGAGATGGCCGAGCGCCTGCTCGCGATCGCGACCGACTACGCCGGCCTCGAGGGCAGCGAGCGCCTCTACGACCTCTACTGCGGGATCGGGACGATCGGGCTCGCGATGGCGCGCCACGCGGGTGAGGTCTGGGGCATCGAGACGGTGCCGGAGGCGATCGCCGACGCCGAGGAGAACGCGCGGCGCAACGGGATCGCCAACGCCCACTTCATGGCGGGCGACGCGCGGACCTCGATCCGCCCCCTCGTCGAGCGCGCCGGGCCGCCCGACGTCGTCGTCGTCGACCCCCCGCGCGCCGGGCTCTCGAAGAAGGTCGTGCGGCGGGTCATCGAGTGCGACGCGCGGCGCATCGTCTACGTCTCGTGCAACCCGACGACGCTGGCGCCCAACGCCGCCCAGCTCGTCGAGGCCGGATATAGGCTGCGGCGCGTGCGCCCCGTCGACATGTTTCCCCAGACCCCGCACATCGAGTGCGTGGCGCTGCTGGAGAAGGCGTGAGCGAGCGCGGGTTCGGGGTCGCCGCCGGCCTCGAGCAGTCGGTCGCCGAGCCGCTCGCGGCGCAGCTGCGCGATGCTCGGCTACACCTCGATGTGGTCCAACGACCACCCCGGGGCGAGCGGTCTCGAGACGATCGCCTCGTTCGCCGCCGCGGTCCCGGGCATCGACCTCGGCGTCGCGGTGCTTCCGCTCGACCGCCACAGCCCCGAGGAGATCGCGCAGAGGATCAGCGACCTCGGCCTCCCGCCGGAGCGGCTCTGGATCGGCGTCGGCGCGGGATTCTCGGAGCGCCCGCTGACGCGGATGCGGGAGGCCCTCCCCGAGCTGCGCGAGGCGCTGCCGGGCATCCGCCTCGTGCTCGCGGCGATGGGGCCGAAGATGTGCGCGCTGGCGGGCGCGCGCCTACGACGGAGCCTTCCTCAACTGGGTGACCCCCGAGTACGCGGCGGGCGCCCGGCGACCAGGTGCACGCGGGCGCGGAGGAGGCGGATCGCAAGCCGCCTCCCGTGCTCGGCTACGTGCGCACGGCGGTCGGGCCCGACGCGAAGGAGCGGCTCGCCAAGGAGGAGGGCTTCTACCGCGAGCTCCATGACGGCTATCGCAACCACTTCGCCCGCCTCGACGAGCCCGAGGGCACCGTGGGGGTCGCGGAGGAGAGCCCGTTCGCCGTCCAGGCGAAGCTCGCGGAATACGAGCGGGCGCTCGACGTCGTGGTCGTGCGCGGCCTCGCGAGCGCGACCGTCGAGGCGATGAGCGAGGTCGCCGCCGCCGCGGCGCCCGGCGGAACGGAGTCTCGAAACCCGCGCTAGAGGACGCCCCCGCGGTTGCCCGCGCACGCCGGGGCCTGTGATCTACTGCCGGCTCGGCGGCAGTGAAAGCTCGCCCTCAACGACTGATCGGCGCACCACGTCCGCGGGGGTACTACCTCGTCGCCGGGATCGACCTTGGCGAGGAGCTGACGCGCCTGCGGCGACTGCCGGTGTTCGCGACCGGCCCGCTCGCCGCCGCCGAGCCCGAGCTCAAGATCCGGCGCGCCTCGCGCAAGCCGAACCGCCTGGGGTTCGCGGTGCCGGACGAGTTCAGGATCTCGGTGACCGCGTACCGCGGCATACGGCAGGGCGACCTGCTCGAGA
Source organism: uncultured Thermoleophilia bacterium (assembly GCA_963838145.1). Classification (GTDB taxonomy): domain Bacteria; phylum Actinomycetota; class Thermoleophilia; order Solirubrobacterales; family 70-9; genus DASPWW01. The sequence goes on along the minus strand of CAWIPX010000009.1, from coordinate 625,389 downwards.
CCCTGCTCCACGAGCTCGTCCACCTCCACGTCGGCCGCCAGCCCGGCGGCCACGCGTGGCACGGCCGCCTGTTCAAGCAGACGCTGCGCCAGGCGATGCGGGAGGCCTACGGCATCGGGGACCTGCGGCCGCCCAGCACCCGGCACGGGGTCTACGCGGCCGCGATCGAGGCGCAGCTCGCAGCCGAGGGTGGGCAGCTGCGCCTCCTTCCGGCGGCGGAACCGCAGTCCCGCATGGCCGACACGGGATAGCTCGATCGCGCTAGCCTGCCCCGCGTGATCAGCGGGGAGGATCGACGTGGGCGATCGCGCTTCGTCGCCGTCGCGCTCGCCTCGATCCTCGCGCTCGCGCTCGCGTCTCCACGCGCCGCTCTCGGACGCCAAGCGCCACAGCCACAAGCCGAAGCGCCCGACCGCGACGGCCCCGCTCACCAACGACGGGCGCTGGGTCGTCGACGCCCGCGGGCGCGTCGTCGTCCTGCACGGCGTCAACATGGTCTACAAGCACCCGCCGTACCACGCCGGCGCCGTCGGCTTCGACGACGCCGACGCCACCTTCCTCACCGACCACGGCTTCAACAACGTCCGCCTCGGAACGATCTACGGCGCGGTCGAGCCCCAGCCCGGCGTCTACGACGACGCCTATCTCGACCGCATCGAGGCAGACCCAGCGCATGCTCGCGCGCCACCGGATCTTCACCCAGATCGACTTCCACCAGGACCTCTACAACGAGCGCTTCTCGGGCGAGGGCTTCCCCGACTGGGCCGTGCTCGACGACGGCGTACCGGCCGAGCCGCTGAGCGGCTTTCCCGGCAGCTACCTGTCGAGCCCCGGCCTCAACCGCGCCTTCGACAGCCTCTGGGCCAACCGGCCCGCGCCCGACGGGATCGGCCTCCAGGATCACTACGCCGCGGCGTGGCGGCACGTCGCCCAGCGCTTCGAGGGCGAGCCCTACGTGATGGGCTACGACCTCTTCAACGAGCCGTGGCCCGGGAGCCAGTGGCCGACGTGCGCGAACGTAAACGGCTGCCCCGCGTTCGAGCAGCAGTCCTTGGCGCCGATGCAGCAGAAGGCGATCGACGCGATCCGCGAGGTCGACGCCAACAGCCTGATCTGGTACGAGCCCGTCGTCATCTCGCAGTTCGGGACCGAGTACCACCATCCCGACACCGGCGACCCGCACGCCGGAATGAGCTTTCACATCTACTGCCTCACCGCGACGATCGGCGACGTCCCGATCCCCGGCGTCCCGGACACTTCGTGCGAGACGCTCGAGGAGCTCTCGATCACCAACGCGATCGAGCGCGCCGGCATCAACGGCGACACGCTCCTGCTGTCCGAGTTCGGCGCCACCGACGACCCCGAGACGATCACGCGCATGGTCGAGCGCGCCGACCGCCACATGGTCTCGTGGCAGTGGTGGCACTACTGCAACTGCCAGGACCCGACGACGGCCGGCGCCGGCGACAAGCAGGCGATCGTCTCCGATCCCGCGAAGCCGCCGGTGGGCGCCAACGTGTTCACGGACAAGCTCGCGCTGATCGAGCGCCCCTACCCGCAGATCGTCGCCGGCACCCCGACGGGATGGTCGTTCGACGCCGCCTCGAAGGTCTTCGAGCTCGGTTACTCGACCACGGCGCCGAGCGGCCACCGCCTGCGCGGCGAAGGTCAAGACGGTCGTCTACGTGCCCGAGGATCCACTACCCCGACGGCTACCGCGTCTCGGTCCAGGGCGCGCGGATCCAGTCGAAGCCGGGCTCCGACCTGCTCGTCCTGCGGCGCACCAAGCGGGCGCAGGAGGTCAGCGTCACGGTCAGCCCTGCGCTGACGCGCGCGGCGGCTAGGACGCCGTCCCGGCGTCCGCGTCGGCGTCCGCGTTCTCGGCCGCGGGCGCCTGCTCGGCGGCGCAGGTCGCGCACAGCACCGGCGTGCCCCCGCGCTCGAGCGCCGTCTGCTTCTCGGCGCCGGTCAGCGTCGCGCCGCAGCTCTGGCACCGGTCCGGCAGCGACTCGATCGAGCGCTCCTCGAGGTCCATGGAGCTGAGGTTAATAGGGCGGAAGCTCGGCGTACCAGTCGCCGAGCGCGCGGAAGTTGCGCCAGAAGGCGCGCTTCGATGCCTCGGAGTCGAGCGAGGCGTCGATGTCGGGGACGAAGATCGCGTCGATCGTCGGGGTGAAGCTCTGGACCTCGCCGAGCCGCGGCTCGAGCGGCCGCGACATCGGCAGCTCGAGGGCGTCGAGGATCTCGAGCGCCGGCTCTCCCATCACGACGATCACGCGCGGCGAGACGATCGCGATCTCCTCGACGAGCCGCGCGATGCACTCGTCGGCCGCGAGCGAGGGGTCCGCGACCGGGCACTTCACGCAGAGCGTCCCGTAGATCGCCAGCGGATCGATGCCGAGCCGCTTGAAGCTCTTCATCAGGGCGTTGCCCGAGCGGCCGTAGAAGGCGACGCCCTCCTCGATCTCGGCCGGGGTCGGAGCGTGCTTGAGCAGCAGCACGTCGGCCTGAGGATGGCCCGAGCCGAGCACCGGCATCAGGTTCCCGCGCGGGCAGTACTCGCAGGTCTGGACGTCGCGGGTGAGCTGGTTGAGCTCGCGGATCGCGCGCTCCAGATACTTCTCCTGGATCTCGTCGTCGGTGGTGGGCATTGCGCGCGATTTCTTTGACGGCATCGATCGCGCTCCTTCGGGCTGCATCACATCTTGGGCCGGTGAATCACTTCTTGCTCGTCCGCGACCTCGTCCGGGACCGCCGCTGACCCCCCTTGACGGGGCGCGCCGGCTTCGCCCCTCGCGCCCTTCGCGCCGACTTCGGGCGTCCGGTCGTCTGGAGGAACTTGAGCGCCTGGACGTAGATCAGGTTCTTGTGCTTCTGGACGATGTCGGCGTCGCGCATCGACTCGAGGAACTCCTCCGGCCCCTCGAAGTCGTGGAGCCTGATCGCGACGCTGCCGAGCCCCTGGGCGACGTGGCTGTCGGAGCCCGCTCCGGGGACGATCCGGTACTTGGCCGCGAAGCGCTCGGCCTCCTCGTTGAAGGCCGAGAACGCGATCCGCGGGTTGAAGACCTCGAGGATGTCGATGTCCTCGACGATCTTCAGCAGGTGCTCGTAGTCGGGCACGGAGTGCAGGCGGTCGAAGGGATGCGGCACGTAGACGAGCCCGCCCTGGCGCTTGATCTCGGCGATCGTCTCGGCCATCGACATGCCGCGCGGGATCTTCTCCTCGAGGAAGAGGCCGATCACCTCGCCCTCGTCGGCCGTCTTGACCTCCTCGGCGACGATCACCTTGATCCCGTCCATCCCCTCGGCGACCTCGCGCGCCTCGAGCGCGCCGGAGATCTCGTTGTGGTCGGTGATCGCGATCGCCCCGAGGCCGCGGTCGCGCGCGGTCTCGAGCAGTACGTCCACCGGCGTCGCGCAATCGGGCGAGTGGTCGGTGTGCATGTGCAGGTCGCAGTGGATCTCGGGCCGCGACGAGAGGCGGCGGCGGATCGCGGGCTTGCCCGTCGGGTCGTGGCGGCGGGAGGCGACGCGCTCGTAGATCTCCTCGACCTCGCCGGCGACCTCGCCCCAGGTGCGGCTCGCACCGGCGATGCGGCGCTGCAGCCGGCGGCGCAGGCTCGGCTCGGCGATCAGGCGCTCGAGCTGGCCCGCGAGCGTGATCGCGTCGCCGGGCGGGAACAGCAGCCCCAGCTCCCCGTCCTCGGTCAGCTCCTCGTATATGTCGATGTGGGAGGCGACGGGCACGGCGCCGTTGGCGATGCCGGCGCGCAGAAGTCCGGGCGCCGGGCGCGGGCCTCCGGACGCCACGCAGAGCACGTCGGCGGCCGCCATCAGCGCCTCGGCGGGCCCGTCGGCGGGGCCCGCCGTTCGCACCCGCTCGCGCAGCGCGCGGTTGATGCGCAGCGGCTCGGGCACGGTGTCGCCCCACACGACGGCCTCCCAGTCGGCGTCGAGCGAGAGCCGGCGCAGCGCGCGCAGGAAGATGCGCAGCGCGCCGCGCTCCTCGCGGGCGCAGAAGAGGATCCGCAGCGGCCGCGAGCCCTCGCCGTCGGAGCCCGCCGCCGCTCCGGGCCACACGGCCTCCTCGGGGCCGACGACGTCGGCGCCGGGGCTGACGAGGTCGTAGGGGCCGGGGAAGTAGCGCTCCATGAGCTCGCCCGTCGCGCGCCAGCTCACCGTGCGCGCGTCGAGGCGCCCGAAGAAGATCTCGACGAGGGGCCGCGCGACCTGCGTCGAGAGCAGGCGCTCGGTCGGCTCGTGGAAGCTGCCGACGTTGAGCGAATGCGAGTGGCGCAGCGCGGCGCCCGACGCGCTGGGCGCGAACGGGTCGTGGACGTGGACGACGTCGAGAGGCACGCCGCCGAGCAGGCGCTCGAGGCTCTTGCTCACGTCGAGCGGCACCGGCGCCATTCGCGGCTTGGCCCCCTGCGGAAGCGGTATGCCCTGGCCGACCGCGAGCACCGCGCCGTCGCCGCCGCCGTTGCCCCTCGCCCATTCGGCGTCGAGCAGCTTCGAGGGGTCGTCGAGCCCGGCGCGGATCGCGGCGCGCGACTTGCGGATCGCGGTGCGCGAGTCCGAGGGCGCCGCGATCAGGACGCGGTGGCCGCGCTCACGCAACTCGGCGACGGTGCGCGCGACGTACTCGTTGACCTCGTTGTACGGCCCCCACGGGTGCGGGGTGACGTGCGCGATCGACAGCCGCGGGGGGCTCACGACCCCAACGGTATTAGAGGGCGACTAGGCCTTGACTTCGCCGTCGGCCGCGAGCTCCTTGGCTCGCTCGCCGGGGGCCTTGCGCGCGTGGTCGCGGATGAAGTCCTCGGTCTGCGCGCGCGCCTCGTCGTCGGGGCGCTGGTTCATCGGCGACTTCATCAGGTAGCTCGACGGGCCGTCGAGCTGACCCGAGAGGCCGTCGTTGAGCGCCAGCTTGATGATCCGCACGGCGTCGATGACGATCCCGGCGGAGTTCGGCGAGTCCCAGACCTCGAGCTTGAGCTCGGCGGTCAGCGGCACGTCCCCGAACGAGCGGCCCTCGAGCCGGATGTGCGCCCACTTGCGGTCGGTGAGCCACGGGACGTAGTCCGAGGGCCCGACGTGGACGTCGCCCTCGGGGAGCTCGTGGCCCATGATCGAGGTCACGGCGTTGGTCTTCGACTCCTTCTTGGAGTCGAGCCGCTCGCGCTCGAGCATGTTGTAGAAGTCCATGTTGCCGCCGACGTTGAGCTGGCTGGTGCGCTCGAGGCGCACGCCGCGCTCGGCGAACAGCCGCGCGAGCTGGCGGTGGACGATCGTCGCGCCGACCTGGGACTTGATGTCGTCGCCGATGATCGGGAGGCCCGCCTTGGCGAAGCGGTCGCTCCAGTAGTTCTCGCGGGCGATGAAGACGGGGAGGCAGTTGACGAACCCGACGCCGGCCTCGAGCGCCTGCTCGACGTACCACTTGACGGCCTGCTCCGAGCCGACCGGGAGGTAGCAGACGAGGACGTCCGTCTTGGTCTCCTTGAGGATCCCGACGATGTCGTCGGTCTGGCCCGGCGCCTTGGTGATCTTCTCCTTGAGGTACTTGCCGAGCCCGTCGTGGGTCATCCCGCGGTGGACCTGCACGCCCATCGGAGGCACGTCGGCGAAGCGGATCGTGTCGTTCTGACCCGCCCAGATCGCCTCGGAGAGGTCCTTGCCGACCTTGTCGGCGTCGATGTCGAAGGCGGCGGTGAACTCGATGTCGCGGACGTGGTAGCCGCCCAGGTCGACGTGCATGAGGCCGGGAACCTGCTCGGCAGGGTCGGCGTCGCGGTAGTAGTGGACGCCCTGGATGAAGCTGTTGGCGCAGTTGCCGACGCCGACGATCGCGACGCGGACCTTGCTCTCGTCGCGGGACGCGCCGTTGGCGTGCGCGCCGTTGCTTCCGGTGCCGGTTTCAGTGCTGCTCATGAGCGAAGGCTCCTAGGGTTCGACGGACGGGGCAGGAGGTAAGGGACCCACACACCCTCGGGCGCTCTCGGTTACACCGAATCGCCCGCAATCAGCCTAGTGACTACCCGCACGGCGGTCCAGTCAAGCGCCCCGCCTGGGCGTCCGGTCTCAGGTGCTCTCGAGCGCCCTCAGCTCGCCGCGCACGTGCCAGACGCGCTGGACGACGGTGACCGCCGTGAGCGCCACCATGACGTAGATCGCGGGCGCGAGCAGCTCGACGTCGAAGATCCCGGCGCCCTTCGCGAACACGAGCCCGATCGAGAGGATCACGACGCGCACGGGGCGCGTCGCGAGGCCGACCTTGCACTCGACCCCCAGCGCCTCGGCTCGCGCGCGCGTGTAGGAGACCATGAGCGAGCCGAGCACGACGAGCACGCACGCGGCGGCGGCGATCTCGTCGCCCTGCTCGGCGAAGTACCAGGCGACGGCGGTCAGCACGATGCCCTCCTCGACGCGGTCGAGCGTCGAGTCGAGGAAGGCGCCGAAGAGCGACCCCTTGCCCGACATCCGCGAGTAGCGGCCGTCGAGCGTGTCCATGACCGAGCCGACGATGAAGGCGACGCCGGCGAGGAAGAAGAGCTTCTCGACGATGAGCACGGCCGCGGCGACGTTGAGCACGGCCCCCGTCATCGAGATCGCGTTCGGCGTCAGCCGCGACTCGATCAGGCTGTCGCGGGTGAAGTCGCGCAGCTCCTGCGCGCTGCGGGGGCGGGGGCGGTCGCGCAGACGGGTCCGGGGCGGCCGCTCGTCGACGGCCATCAGACGGCCGGCGGCGCGGCTCACGCGGGAGCCCGGGCGGGGTGCCACGACCAGTCCCCCGGGCCATAGGTGGCGAGCAGGCGGTGGGCGACGAGCGCGGCGATGCCCGCGACCAGCGCACCTGCCGCCGCGTCGAGCCAGAAGTGGTTGGCGGTGACGATGACCACGAAGAGGACGAGAAGCGGGTAGAGCGCCCAGACGATCTTCGAGGCCAGGTGGCGGGAGATCCGCATCGCGGGCACGGCGATCATCAGCGCGAACGCGATGTGCATGCTCGGCACAGCCGCGTAGGGGTTGACGAAGATCTTGACCAGCGCCGAGTCGTGGTTGACCTGGCTGAAGTCGGTGATCGTGTCGACGAACCCGAGCTCGGGCAGCAGGCGCGGCGGCGCGGTGGGGAAGACCGTGTAGCCGACGAGCGCCACGGCCATCGCGACGAGGAACATGTTGCGCACGAAGTAGAAGGCCTCGTTGCGGAAGATGTAGAGCCAGACCAAGAACGAGGTCGTGATCACGAAGTGGGTGTTCATGTAGAGCCAGTTGGCGGTCTCGATCAGCCACTGGTGGCCGAGCAGCGCGCTCTGGAAGTCGGCCTCGAAGAAGGTGCCGGTGGCCTTCTCGGCATCGACGACCCTCTGGGCGTTGGCGAACGCCGCGGTCGCGTTTCCCTCCGCGATCCCGCGGACGGTCTCGTAGCAGAGGTCGGCGAGCACGAACAGGCCGATCTGCTTGAAAGCGTCACCCCAACCCTTGGGGAGGCGGTCTCCTATCGCATTCACCACACCCACAGGACGCCTGATTGTATTCGCCTCGTGAACTCGGCAATGTGCCGATGACGGGCGGCGAAACGCCCCCCGCAGGCGACCCGGTCGTCTGCCTCGGCGAGTCGCTCGTCGACCTCGTGTGCGAGCGCGAGGTCGCCTCGCTTCGCGACGCCGACGAGTTCCGCCCCCACCTCGGCGGCGCGCTCGCCAACGTCGCCGTCGCGTGCCGCCGCGCGGGCGCCCCCGTGAGCCTCGTCAGCGGCGCCGGCGACGACCCGTGGGGCGACTGGCTTCGCGACTCGCTGGCCGGCCAGGGAATCGAGATGGACGCCTTCGCGCTCGTCGCGGGCGGACCGACCCCCGTCGCCTTCGTGACCTTCCTCCCCGGCGGCGAGCCCGAGTTCCAGGTCTACGGCGAGGGAATCGCGGCCGCGATGGCGGCGGCTGGCGGAGGGCCTCGACGACGCGCTCGCGCAGGGCGCGGCGCTCGCCTTCGGCTCCAACACGCTCGTCAACGAGGCCGAGCGCGACCTGACCATGCGGGCGCGAGCGACCGCGCTCGACGCCGGCAAGCCGGTGCTCTTCGACCCCAACCTCCGGCCGACGCGCTGGGACGACCTCGACGACGCGCTCGAGCTCTGCCGCGAGCTGGCGGAGGACGCGTTCGTGGTGCGGACGAACCGCGAGGAGGCGCGGCTGATCACCGGCGAGGACGACCCCGCGGCGGCAGCCGAGCGGATCTGCGAGCTTGGCGCGACGCTCGGCGTCGTCTCGCTGGGGCCCGACGGGGCGCTGGTGCGCGGCGCCGTCTCGGCGCACGTTCCCGGCGTCGAGGTCGAGGTTGTGTCGACGCTCGGCGCCGGCGACTCCTTCTTCGGCACGCTCGCGGCCGGCCTCGCCGGGATCGGCTGGGACGCGTCGCGCGCCGACGAGGTGCTGCCCGCAGCGGTCGCGGCGAGCGCCGAGACCTGCACCCGCTGGGCGGCCTGGGACTAGCCCGCGCCGGCCCTCAGGAAGCCGACGACCGTGCCGACGGCGGGGCGGTCGATCCAGGGCCAGTGGCCCCCGGCCAGCATATGCTCGCCGCGATGAGCCCCGCAGCTCCCGCGACGCCAGCATTCAAACGCCCGCGGCGGGCCCGGGTGCGGGCTATTCGCGACCGCCTGCGGGAGCTCTACGGGCGTCCCGAGGCGCGGCCGCACGGCGAGCCGATCGAGGAGCTCGTCCGCACCGTTCTCTCGCAGAACACCAACGACCGCAACCGCGACGTCGCCTACGACCGCCTGCGCGAGCGGTTTCCGACGTGGGACGAGGTCCGCGAGGCGCCGCTCGACGAGGTCGAGGAAGCGATCCGCCCCGGGGGCCTCGCCTACACGAAGGCGCCGCGGATCCAGGAGATCCTCCGCCGCCTCGACGGCGACGACCTCCAGTGGCTGCGCGACGCCCCGCGCGAGGAGGCGATCGGCTTTCTCGTCGAGCTCCAAGGGGTCGGCCGCAAGACCGCGGCCTGCGTTCTGATCTTCTCCTTCGGGCTTCCCGAGATCCCGGTGGACACGCACGTCGAGCGGGTCGGAAAGCGCCTCGGCCTGATCTCGCCGCGCGCCTCCTTCGACCAGGCGCACGACGAGATTCGGGCGATCGTCGACCCCGAGGACGCGTGGGAGCTGCACATCAACCTGATCGCCCACGGGCGCGCGGTCTGCCGGCCGCAGCCGCGCTGCGACGAGTGCGCGCTGCTTCGGATGTGCCCCTACGGCCGCAAGACGCGAACGCGCCGGAAGTAGTATCCGCGCGGCGCAGCGGGCCGCGGAGGCGGGCGTTGCGCGTGCAAACGCATGAGCAAGCGCACCATCGTCATCTTCGGGACCTTCGCCGTGTTGTTCGGCGTGCTGCTGCCCATCTGGGCGATCAACAAGGAGGGCGGCGAGAGCGCCTCGCCCGAGCGCGTCGCGGCGAGCGACCAGGAGGCCAAGGTCCTGTTCCAGCAGAACTGCGGCTCCTGCCACACGCTCGCCCGCGCCGGGACCGACGGCATCGTCGGCCCCAACCTCGACGAGCTGCTCGGCCAGGGAACGCCGGAGGCGAACAAGACCCGCGTCCTGAACGCGATCGAGAACGGCTTCGACACCGAGGAGTTCCCCGGCTACATGCCGGCCGGAATCGTCCAGGGTCAGGACGCCGAAGAGGTCGCCGACTTCGTCTCGCGCGTCGCCGGCCAGTAGCGCCCGCGGCGGCCGGGCGGCCGCACCGATCGCGGCAAGCTGGTGTTATCTGCCCTGTCCGCGCGGAAAATTCGTTCCGCGCGGCGTGACGAGAGGAGATTCTTTTCATGCACGCACGAGTTCTCGGCGGCAGGGCGGGACACCGTCAAGGCCTGCTCGCCGCGGCGATCCTGATGCTGGTGGGGGCGCTTCTGTTCGCCGTCGCCGCGGGTGACGCCGACGCCAAGAAGAAGAACGCGAAGGGCCCCAAGATCGGGGTCATGAGCCGCAACATCTACCTCGGAGCCGACCTCGGCCCGATCCTCGAACGCCAACTCGATCAACGGCGCGGTCGACGCCGGTGGCGAGATCTCCAACCAGGTGGATCGCACCAACTTCCCGCTGCGCGCCCAGGCGCTCGCGCAGGAGATCCTGAGCAAGAAGCCGGATCTCGTCGGCCTCCAGGAGGTCGCACTGTGGCGGACCGGCCCGGTTGACGCCGCGGCGGTCACCAACCCGAGCTCCTCCAACGTCGAGTACGACTTCCTCGAGCTGCTGCTCGCCGAGCTCAACAAGAGCGGCAGCAACTACGAGGCGGTGGTCGTCAAGCAGGAGTTCGACGCCGAGTTCCCCGTCAACGACGACACGAGCGACGGTCAGATGGGACTCGCCGGAGCGGACCACAACGAGCGTCTGACGATGCGCGACGTGATCCTGCGCAGGGTCGACTCCAAGGTGAAGGTGTCGAACCCCAACAGCGGCACGTTCAGCACGCTGCTGCGGGTGAACGTCGCCGGAGTCGTGAGCCTCGACGTCACGCGCGGCTGGACCGCGGTCGACGCCAAGCTCAAGGGGACGAAGCGGTTCCGCTTCGTCAACACGCATCTCGAGGCATTCGACAGCTCGGGCCAGAACCCGACCAACACGGGTCAGAGCCTCGGGAGAGGCGACATCCGCGCCGCCCAGGCGACCGAGCTCGTCTCCGCGGGCGGCCCTGCCGACCCGGCGCCGAAGTACCCGGTGATCCTGCTCGGGGACATCAACTCCGACGACGACACCGTGCAGCCGAACGGCGACCGCAACGCGTACAACGCGCTGCTCGCGGCCGGATACAGCGAGCGCGAGCACCAACAACCCGCTGTCGCTGCTGCCTCGACAACCCGGACCTCAACTCGCCCGCGAGCGCGGTGACGGACTTCGACCATCAGGTCGATCACATCCTCACCGAGGACGCAGAAGGTGAAGTTGAAGGACTCGTCGGTCACCGGGCTCGACCCGGCCGCCGGCGGTCTGTGGCCGTCCGACCACGCGGGCGTGTTCAGCACGCTGAAGATGCCCAAGAAGGGCAAGAAGAAGAGTAGACGGCATCTCCAACGCCGTACCGGCGGCCCGCTCCCGCGCTCGCGGGGCGGGCCGCCGTCTTTTTGGGGCGGCTCGACGGCCACGCTAAGATCTTCTTCTTCTAGACTTAGATTTTCATATCTTGCAAAACGGAACTTTGGAGGACACACGTGGGTAAGACGATCGGGATCGACCTCGGAACGACCAACTCGTGCGTCGCCGTGCTCGAAGGCGGCGAGCCGACGGTGCTCGAGAACGCGGAGGGCGGGCGGACGACTCCGTCGGTGGTCGCGTTCACCGACAGCGACGAGCGCCTCGTCGGAACCGTCGCCAAGCGCCAGGCGGTGATGAACCCCGAGAACACGATCTTCTCGATCAAGCGCTTCATGGGGCGCAAGGAGTCCGAGGTCAAGGAGGAGGAGACGATCGTCCCCTACAAGGTCGTCGCCGGGCCCGGCGGCGACGTGCGCGTCGAGGTCCGCGGCAAGCAGTACTCGCCGCCCGAGATCTCCGCGATGATCCTCCAGAAGCTCAAGGCCGACGCCGAGCAGAAGCTGGGCCAGACGGTGGACGGCGCCGTGATCACCGTCCCCGCCTACTTCAACGACGATCAGCGCCAGGCGACCAAGGACGCCGGCAAGATCGCCGGGCTCGAGGTCAAGCGGATCATCAACGAGCCGACCGCGGCCTCGCTGGCCTACGGGCTCGACAAGGAGTCCGTCGACCAGACGATCCTCGTCTTCGACCTCGGCGGCGGGACCTTCGACGTCTCGGTGCTCGAGATCGGCGACGGCGTGTTCGAGGTCAAGTCGACCGCGGGGGACAACCACCTCGGCGGCGACAACTGGGACAAGGCCATCGTCGAGTGGCTGGTCGCCGAGTTCAAGCGCGACCAGGGCGTCGACCTGTCGGCCGACAAGAACTCGCTGCAGCGCCTCTACGAGGGCGCCGAGAAGGCCAAGATCGAGCTCTCCACCACTCAGGAGACGCAGATCAACCTGCCGTTCATCACGGCGACCGACTCCGGTCCCAAGCACCTCGACATCAAGCTCACGCGGGCGAAGCTCAACGAGCTGACCTCCGATCTGCTCGACCGGATCGTCTCGCCCGTCAAGCAGGCGCTCTCCGACGCCGGCACCGACGTCGACCACGTCGTGCTCGTCGGCGGCATGACGCGCATGCCCGCCGTCCAGGAGAAGGTCAAGGAGCTGACCGGCAAGGACCCCCACCAGGGCGTCAACCCCGACGAGGTGGTCGCCGTCGGCGCCGCGATCCAGGCCGGGGTGCTGGCCGGCGATGTCAAGGATGTGCTGCTGCTCGACGTGACCCCGCTGTCGCTGGGAATCGAGACCAAGGGCGGCGTGTTCACGAAGCTGATCGAGCGCAACACGACGATCCCGACGCGAAAGTCGGAGATCTTCTCGACCGCGGACGACAATCAGCCCTCGGTCGAGGTCCACGTCCTCCAGGGCGAGCGCGAGATGGCCGGCTACAACAAGAGCCTCGGCAAGTTCCAGCTCACCGGGATCCCGCCGGCGCCGCGCGGGATGCCGCAGATCGAGGTCACGTTCGACATCGACGCCGACGGCATCCTCAACGTGTCCGCCAAGGACCTGGGCACCGGCAAGGAGCAGAAGATCGAGATCAAGGGCGGCTCCGGCCTCTCCGAGGACGAGGTCACCCAGATGGTCAAGGACGCCGAGTCCCATGCCGAGGAGGACAGTCGCCAGCGCGAGCTCGCGGAGACTCGCAACACGGCCGAGAACGCCGCCTACCAGGCGGAGAAGCAGCTCGGAGAGCTCGGCGACCAGGTGGACGAGGCCGCGAAGTCCGAGATCGAGTCGGCGATCGCCGACGTGCGCTCGGCGCTGGAGTCGGACGACGTCGCCGAGATCAAGGCCAGGACCGACGCACTCCAGACCGCCTTCCACAAGGTCTCCGACCAGATCTACCAGGCGGCCCAGCAGCAGCAGGCCGCCGCGGGAGCGGAGACCGGCGACGCAGCCGGCTCCGAGAACGGCGCCGGCGCCGAGGCGGAGGAGGAGGTCGTCGACGCCGAGGTCGTCGACGACGACCAGTCCGCCTAGCGGCCGGGGAGCGTCGTGATGGAAGGCAGACCAGCGAGCGAGGAGCCGGCTCCGGCCGAGGCTGACGCGGTGGCGGAGGACGCCGCGGCGGAGGACGCCGCGGCGGAGGATTCAGCCGGTGCTGATGTGGTCGAGCAGGACCTCGACGAGCTCGTCTCGGCCCGCAGGGAGCGCGACGAGTACCTCGAGCTGGCCCAGCGCACCAAGGCCGACTTCGAGAACTACCGCAAGCGAGCCGAGCGCGGCGCGGCCGAGGCCGAGCGCCGCGGCCGCACCGGGCTCGTGCGCGAGCTCGTGCCGGTGCTCGACAACCTCGAGCGCGCGTTGCTCGCGGCCGGCATCGACCCCCAGGGCACGGACGCCACGGACTCGGACGGCGGCGCGCTCGCGGAGGGCGTGCTGCTCGTCTACCGCGACCTGCGCTCGGCCGTCGAGCGCGCGGGGGTCGAGTCCTACGACCCGGCGGGCGAGCGTTTCGACCCCGAGTGGCACGAGGCCCTGTCCACCCGGCCGGGCGAGGAGGCGAGCGCCGGAACCGTGGTCGAGACGGTCGAGAAGGGCTACCGGCTCGGCGACCTCGTCCTGCGCCCGGCCCGCGTGATCGTCAGCGAGTAGGCGATGGCCCGCGACTTCTACGAGGTGCTCGGCGTCGACCGCAAGGCGTCGCAGGACGAGATCAAGAAGGCGTACCGCAAGCTCGCGCGCCAGTACCACCCCGACCGCAACCCCGACGACGACACCGCCGAGAACCGCTTCAAGGAGGTCCAGGGCGCCTACGACGCGCTCTCGGATCCCGAGAAGCGCAAGCAGTACGACGCCGGGGGCATGTTCTCGGGCTTCGGCCGCGGCGGGTTCCCGGGCGGCGGTCCCGGCGGCGGAGGCTTCGCCGCGGACCTCGGGGACATCTTCTCGAGCTTCTTCGGGCGCGGCGGCGGCCCCCAGCCCGCGCGCGGGCGCGACCTCGAGACCGAGGTGCGGCTGAGCTTCGAACAGGCGATGGACGGGGCCCAGATCCCGGTCGAGGTCGTCAAGGCGACGACGTGCACGACGTGCGGCGGCAGCGGCGCGAAGCCGGGGACGGGTCCGGTCGTCTGCCCGCGCTGCGGCGGCCGCGGGGTGGACTCGCAGAGCCAGGGGCTGTTCTCGATCAGCCAGCCCTGCCCGCGCTGCGGCGGGCAGGGCGAGATCATCGAGGAGCCCTGCCCGACCTGCGACGGCAGCGGCCTCACGGCGCAGCGCAAGCGCTACCGCGTCAACGTCCCCGCCGGCGTCCGCGACGGCACGCGCATCCGGCTGGCAGGCAAGGGCGAGGACGGCCCGCTCGGCGGGGCGCCTGGTGACCTCTTCGTGACCACCCGCGTCGCCCCGTCTCCCGTCTTCACCCACCGGCCCGACGGAAACCTCGAGGTCACCGTCCCGATCACGGTCGCTGAGGCGATCCAGGGCTCGACCGTCGAGGTCCCGACGCTGCGCGAGCCCAAGCGCATCCGGGTGCCGGCCGGCACACAGCACGGGACGGTGCAGCGGCTGCGCGGCGAGGGCCCGCCCCGGACGTCCGGCAAGGGTCGCGCGGACATCCACTACCGGCTCGAGATCGAGATTCCGAAGGACCTCTCGGACGAACAGAAGCGCGCCCTCGAAGGCCTCGCCGAGGCGCTGAACGACCGCGACCCGCGCGAGCGCCTGATGCGAAGCGCTCGCCGCGGCGGCGCCGATCGGTCCGCCGAGTCAGAGAAGGTTGAGTCGTCATGAGCGCTGCCAAGCGCACGCGCAGGACGACCAGGCCGGAGGCCTTCGACGAGTCGCGCGGCGTCTTCATGATCTCGGTCGCCGCCGAGCTCGCCGAGATGCACCCGCAGACGCTGCGCATGTACGAGGCCCGCGGGCTGATCAGCCCGCGGCGCTCGCCCAAGAACACGCGCCTCTACTCCTACGAGGACGTCGAGCGCCTTCGCCGCATCCAGCGCATGACCGACGAGGGACTCAACCTGGCCGGGGTCGAGACGGTGCTCGAGCTCGAGGCACAGATCGCGCGCATGCGCGCCGAGTTGGGGCGGATGCGAAAGCGCGCCGCCGAGCTCGAGCGCACGATGCTCGCGGAGGTCGAGCGCGTGCGCCGCGGCAAGCGCGCCGAGATCGTTCCCTACGGCGCGTACGGGCCCGAGGACCTGCTCCCGCGCTGAGGCCCTCCGCTACCGCCAGCGCCCGTCCCAGGGCTCGCTGCTCATGCGGCCGACGAGCCTGTCGGCGATCCCACGCAGCGTCTCGGTCCCGTATTCGTGCGACGGCTGGGCGTCGCTCAGGACCGCAATCGCGAGGCGCTCGCCGTCGCGGCGCAGCTCGGCGGCCTGGTGCACGAGCGACCCGGAGTCGCTCGGTCGCCATCCCCCCTTGAAGCGCACGTTCCAGCCCGCACCGGCCCCCGCGGGGATCCCCCAGCGCTGCGACGAGGCGATCGAGCCCAAGAGGCCGAGCGCGAACTCGCGGTTCGGGCCGGCGAAGACGTCGTCGAGGTTCCACATGAACCGCGTCATGTCGGGGGCGGTGATCTGCGCCTCGGCCCAGTAGCCGGCGACGCTGAAGCTCTGCATGCCCGCGTCGTGCGCGACGTCGTGGAGCGCCGCGTCGCCGACGCGGTAGTAGATCGCGTCGGCGGCGTCGTTGTCGCTGACGGTGATCATCCGCGTGAGCAGTTCTCGCGTCGACGTGTCGAGTGCGGCCCCCGCGGCTTCGAGTCGTCGTAGCTCCGCCGCGAGCAGCAGCGCCTTCGAAAGGCTCGCGGACGGGTAGGCGCGCTCGCCGTCGAATCCGTGCATGCGGCCCCGCGAGTCGATCACCGCAACCGAGACGAGGCCCGCGCGGCCGCGCGCGTAGCTCCATGCGCTCTGGATCGCACCGGCCTCGGGGAAGGTCGCCCTCGGGCGCCGCGGCTCGGCCGGCGCCACCGTGCGCTCGGTCCGCTCGATCCTCTCGCCACCGGGCTTCGCGGAGGCCGGGGCTCCCTCGCGCCGGGCGACCTCGTAGGCGACGAGGCCGGCCGCGGCGATGAACGTGGCCGCCGCGATCGCAGCGGCAACTCCCCGCCGGCGCCGGCGCCGGCGGGCGAAGATCCAGCGGCGGCGCCCGCGCGAGCGCTCCAGGCTGCTCTCGAACAGGTCGAGCTCGAGGTCCCGGGGGATCTCGATTCTCTTCGGCGCGCCGCTTTGCTCCACCCGGCGCCTTCCCACCCGCTTCGAACGCATGGAGCAAAGCTACGCCTCGGCGCCGACCTCCTTGCTAATCCGATGTGAATCGGCCGTCAGCGCAGCCGCATGCGGTCGGCGAGGTGGCCTCGCCAGTCGCCCGACTCGACGCGCGGGTTGCCGACCGGGTCGCGGTCGTACATGTAGACCCAGGCCCCGAGCTCGGGTTCGATCAGGGGGATCAGGCAGCGCACGTACTCGGGATCGGTCTGGCGCCCGCGGTCGTAGGTCTCGAACCAGTCGAGCTCCTCGAACACGCCGGGGTCGCTGACCTCGTAGAGCTCCCCCAACACCTGGCCGTTTCCGGGCACCAGCGCCGGGTACTGCCCGAGGTCGTACAGCACTCCGGGGATCCAGCAGCTTCCGCGCAGCACCATTCCACGCTTCAGCCCCCGAGGCTGCGGCCCGTCAAGTCCGGAAAGCAGCTCACCGTAGGCGGCGAGCAAATCCCCCTGAACGGCTATCCCCATGCTTCCATTTTCCGCGATTTCCCCGCGAAATGCGAGGGTTGTCAAAAGTAGGACCTAGGCTGACGCGCCGCCGATGACGCTCCGACGCTTGGGCCGGTGGGCGACATTCGCAGAATCTGAGTCATTATGCCTTAGATTTCTTGATAATTAGCCGCGTAACCGGTAAAATCCCCTTTCAATGCAGCCGGACAGGTTCACGATCAAGTCCCAGGAGGCCGTCGCCGCGGCCCAGCGCCTCGCGGCCGAGAGCCGCAACACCGAGGTCGCTCCCGCGCACCTCCTCCTCGCGCTGCTCGAGCAGGAAGAGGGCCTCGTCGTCCCGGTGCTGCGCAAGCTCAACGCCGACGTCGAGGCGATCGCCGGCCGCACCCGCGAGGCGATCGGCAAGCTCCCGACGCTGAGCGGCGACGCCGAGCCCGACGTCCGTCCGTCGTCGGAGTTCGTGCGCGTCATCCAGCGCGCCGAGAAGGAGAGCTCCGGGTTCGGCGACGAGTACATCTCGACCGAGCACCTGCTGCTCGCGCTCGCCGACGCGAAGTCCGGCGTCGCCGACCTCCTCCCCGACCGCGACAGCCTGATGAAGGCGATCTCGGAGGTCCGCGGCCCGCATCGCGTCACCAGCCCGACGCCCGAGGACAGCTTTCAGGCATTGGAGAAGTTCGGCCGCGACCTGACGGCCGAGGCCGAGCAGGGCAAGCTCGACCCCGTCATCGGCCGCGACGAGGAGATCCGCCGCGTGATCCAGGTGCTTTCGCGTCGCACCAAGAACAACCCCGTGCTGATCGGCGACCCCGGCGTCGGCAAGACCGCGATCGTCGAGGGCCTCGCCCAGCGCATCGTCGCCGGCGACGTGCCGGAGAGCCTGCGCGACCGGCGCGTGATCGCGCTCGACATCGGCGCCCTGCTCGCGGGGTCGAAGTACCGCGGCGAGTTCGAGGAGCGCCTCAAGGCCGTGCTCAAGGAGGTCCAGGCGGCCGAGGGACGGATCGTCCTCTTCATGGACGAGCTGCACACGATCGTCGGCGCCGGCGCGGCCGAGGGCGCGGTCGACGCCGCCAACCTGCTCAAGCCGATGCTGGCGCGCGGCGAGCTGCGCGCGGTCGGCGCTACGACGCTCGACGAGTACCGCAAGCACATCGAGAAGGACGCCGCGCTCGAGCGTCGCTTCCAGCCCGTCTTCGTCGGCGAGCCCGACATCAACGACACGATCGCGATCCTGCGCGGGCTCAAGGAGCGCTACGAGGTCCACCACGGCGTGCGGATCACCGACGCGGCGATCATCGCCGCCGCGACGCTGTCGGGCCGCTACATCGCCGACCGCTTCCTCCCCGACAAGGCGATCGACCTGATCGACGAGGCCGCCTCGCGGCTCAAGATCGAGATCGACTCGATGCCGACGGAGATCGACGAGATCGAGCGCCGCATCCAGCAGCTCGAGATCGAGCGCCAGGCCCTCTCGAAGGAGACCGACAAGGCGTCGAAGGAGCGCCTCGAGGCGATCGACTCCGAGCTCGCCGAGCTGCGCGAGCAGTCCTCGGAGATGAAGGCGCGCTGGCAGACCGAGAAGAGCGCGATCGAGGCGATCAAGCAGGCCAAGGCCGAGCTCGAGGAGGCCAACCGCGACCTCGAGCGCGCCGAGCGCGACGCCAACCTCGAGCGCGCCGCGGAGCTTCGCTACGGGCGCATCCCCGAGCTCGAGAGCATCGTCGCCGAGCAGGAGGAGCGCCTCCACGAGCTGCACGCCGAGGGCGGCTCGATGCTGACCGAGGAGGTCACCGAGGAGGACGTCGCCCAGGTCGTCGCCAAGTGGACCGGGATCCCGGTCTCGCGGCTGATGGAGGGCGAGGTCGAGAAGCTGATCCACATGGAGGAGCGCCTCCACGATCGCGTCGTCGGCCAGGACGAAGCCGTCGAGGCGGTCTCCAACGCGCTGCGGCGCTCGCGCGCCGGGCTCTCGGACCCCAACCGGCCGATCGGCAGCTTCCTGTTCCTCGGCCCGACCGGTGTCGGCAAGACCGAGCTGGCGCGGGCGCTTGCCGAGTTCATGTTCGACTCCGAGCAGGCGATGGTCCGCATCGACATGTCGGAGTACATGGAGAAGCACACCGTCGCGCGCCTGATCGGCGCCCCGCCGGGCTACGTCGGCTACGAGGAGGGCGGCCAGCTCACCGAGGCCGTGCGTCGCCGGCCCTACGCGGTGATCCTGCTCGACGAGATCGAGAAGGCCCACGCCGACGTCTTCAACGTCCTGCTCCAGATCATGGACGACGGGCGCCTGACCGACGGCCAGGGCCGCACGGTCGACTTCACCAACACCGTCCTGATCATGACCTCGAACGTCGGCTCGCAGTACATCGTCGCCGAGGCCGACGAGGAGAAGATGCGCGAGCAGATCGAGGAGGTCCTCGCCGCGACCTTCAAGCCCGAGTTCCTCAACCGCGTCGACGAGATCGTGATCTTCCACCGCCTGACGCGCGAGGACATCTCGCGGATCGTCGACCTCCAGGTCGAGCTGCTGGCACGCCGCGTACGCGAGCGCGGGATCGAGATCGAGCTCACCGACGACGCCCGGACGCTGCTCGGCAACCTCGGCTACGACCCGACCTACGGCGCCCGTCCGCTGCGACGAGTGATCCAGAAGCAGCTCATCGACAAGCTCGCGCTGCGCATCCTCGAGGGCGAGTTCGCCGAGGGCGACGTCGTTCGCGTCGACGCCGCCGACGGCGAGCTGACCTTCGAGAAGGCCCCGGCGAAGGTCGCGGCTCCCGCCTAGCTTTCCAGCGCACGTCGCCGCCGCTGGAATACTGGCCGCGATGCGGATCGGGATCGTCGGCTACTGGTTCAACCGCGGGCAGGGCGTGGTCGCGCGCCACCTGCGCGCGGCGTTCGACGCGCTCGGGCACGAGACGTTCGTGCTCGCGCGCCCGACGCGCGCGTCGAACCTGAAGCCGTCGTTCGTCGACAGCGAGGGGGTCTGGGACCAGTCCGGCGTGACCGCAGCGTCGGCCTACGAGATCCCGTGGAGCGAGTACGAGGCCTGGGCGGCCGACAACTCGATCGAGGCCGCGTTCTTCGACCAGAACTACCAGCTCGACGAGATCGCGCGCCTGCGTCGCGGCGGCGTGCGCACGATCGGGCGCTTCGTATGGGAGGCGTTCTCCGAGGGCCACGTCGGCCCGGCCACCGAGGCGATGGACGTCATCTACTCGCTGACCCGCGCCGAGCGCGAGCGCTACGCCGGCTTCGGGATCGAGAGCCCGCTGATCCCCTGGGGGTGCCCGCCCGAGCTCCTCGAGGTCGAGGCGCGGCGCGATCCCGAGCTCGTCAAGCTGATCTACCCCGGGGGCTTCATGAGCGCCCGCAAGCCATTCGAGGCCGTGCTCAAGGCCTTTCGCGCCACCGAGGACCCGCGGCTGCGGCTCGTGTTCAAGGCCCAGGTGCCGCGCGGCGGGCGCAGGGTGCAAGCGCCTCGCGCGCCGCGACGACCGCATCGAGGTGATCTCCGAGGACCTCGGCACCGACGAATACCACCGGCTCTTCGCGAGCTGCGACGTCTGCCTCGCGCCGAGCCGCTGGGAGGGCCTCGGCCTTCACCTCTACGAGGCGACGGCGTTCGGGATGCCGATCATCACCAACGACAACCCGCCGATGAACGAGCTCGTCACCGACGGCGCCAACGGGCTGCTTGGTCGCGGGCATCCCGGCGGGCGAAGCGAAGTCGGGCATTCCCGCGTTCGAGCCCGACGTCGGCGAGCTGAGCGCCGCGATCGAGCGCATCGCCGACGACGGGCTGCGCGCCGAGCTGACGCGGGGCGCGATCGAGCTGCGCGAGCGCCTGAGCTGGGATCGCACCGTCGCCGCCCTCGGCGAGCTGGTCGACCGGGTCGCGGCGCAGCCGGGGTCCGGGCGCGCGGGCTAGCGCGCGCGCGGCATTGGCGAGGCGCTTCGCGGCCTTCCTGCGGTCGGCCTCGGACGCCTCCTCGTCGATCACCTGTCTCAGCGTCCGGCCGCTGACCACCGACTTCGTCTGCGAGCGCGTCGGCTTGCGGCGCGCGTCGGCCTCCGAGTCGCGCTCCTTGACGAGCAGCCAGCGCGCGCGCTCGCCGGGCGCAGAGCCGGTCCGCACCAGCGCGTAGCCGCCGCTGATCTTCTGGCCGTGCAGATAGACCTTGACCGAGCCAAGCTCGATCGCCTTCGAGACCGAGACCGGGCGCCCGCGCTTGTCGACGCTGCGGTTCTCGTAGACGCCGCGGTCCCAGATGATCATCGGGCCGCCCCCGTACTCGCCCATCGGGATCATGCCCTCGAAGTCCACGTACTCGAGCGGGTGATCCTCGGTCGGCATCGCGAGGCGCTTGTCGCGCGGATCGGTGGACGGGCCCTTGGGAATCGCCCAGGACTTCAGCGTCCCGTCGGCCTCGAGGCGGAGGTCCCAGTGCATGCTGGTCGCGGCGTGCTGCTGGATCACGAACAGCGGCCAGCGGCCCTGCTTCTTCGAGCCCTTCTTGGCGCGCGGCTCGGGGGTCTTCGAGAAGTCGCGCTTGCGGTCGTAGTCGCGCCTGGGGCTCATGCGACGGTGACCACCTTGCGATCGAGGCGGCGGCGCACTTCGGAGACGAGGCGCGGGGATCGCTCTCCGGTCACGAACACGACCTCGCGCGCCGGAAACGACCGCAGCGTGTCCTCGACCGCCTGAAGGGCGTCGCTGTCGCCGACGGCGCCGCGCGCCTCGACGCCCGCCTTCGCGAGCTCGGCGATCGAGACCGCGAGGCGCTCCTGGGCCCCTACGCGCGCGCGGCCGAGGTCCGACGCCCAGTGCGAGAGCGTGGTGTTGAGCGCCGGCGCGAGCACGAGGACCTCGGAGTCGGGGTCGCCGTTTCCGCCACGCGCCGCGCGGATCGCCTCTACGGCAGCGTCGCCCTCGACCGGCTCGGTCGCGACGACGAGGACGCCTCCTCGCTCGCCCCGCGGCGGAGCGGCAACCTCGATCTCCTCGTCGAAGCGGGCGCGCGCGGCGATCACGAGGATCGCGGCCGCGAGCAGCGCTCCCGCGGCCATCCCGGCGCCCGGGCCGCCGATTGCGAAAGCGGCGACCGCCGGGACGCAGATCGCGATCGCGATCAATGGCAGGGACCACGCCGGCAGCTGGAGCGAGGTGAGCTTCCTCATCGCCGCGCGGCCACTCCCCGCCTATCCCCTCAAGCTCGCCGTCCCACGCGCCAGCGGGCTAACCAGCGGCACCCCCTTGGGAAAGCTCTCGATCGTCCCCTCGGTCTCGAACCCCGCCGACCGCAGGATCGGCTCGGTGGGCCGGTTCGGGCGACACGCGCCCATCGATCCAGCCCCAGGGGCGCTCGAGGCGATCCTGCCAGCGGGCGAGCCTGCCCTCATCGGGATCGCGGACGTGCTCGAGGTAGAGCAGGCGCCCGCCGGGCCGCAGCAGGCGGGCGAGCTCGCGCGCCACCACGGCCGGGTCGTGGACCGAGCACAGCACGAGCGTCGAGACGATCGAGTCGAAGCTCGCGTCGTCGTAGGGAAGGCTCTCGGCGGGCGCCTCGACGACCTCGACCGAGCCCACGTCGGGAGGCCGCTCGGCGAGGTGCTTTCGAAGCCGCTTCGCCATGTGGGGGTCGGGCTCGGTCAGGACCAGCTCGGTCACCTCGGGGGTGTAGTAATCGAGGTTGTTGCCGGTGCCGGCCCCCAGCTCGAGCGTCCGGCCGCGGGCCTGGCGCACGGTCTCGGCCCTCATGTCGGCGAGCCCGGCCTCCTCGGAGGCCGCGATCATGCGGTCCCAGATGGCGGCGAAGAAGCGGTGCTCCGTTGGCAAGGTAGGCTCCGGCTGCAGGCTAGTCAAAAGGAGCGGATATGGCCCATTTCATCATGCTCACCAACCTGACCCCCGACGGCGTCAAGACGCTGAAGAGCAACCCGTCGCGCGTGCAGGAGGTCAACAAGGAGGTCGAGCAGCTCGGCGTCAAGGTCCTCGACCAGTGGGCGACGCTCGGCCAGTACGACTTCGTGACCGTCATCGAGGCGCCCGACGCCGAGACGATGGCCAAGGTGTCGGTCGAGCTCGGCTCGCGCGGGACCATGAGCCACCACACGCTGACCGCGATCCCGGCCGAGGAGTTCGCCTCAAAGCTGTGAGCGGACCCGCCCTGTGAAGGTCCTCGTCGTCGGAGGCGGCGGGCGGGAGCACGCGATCGTGCGCGCGCTGAGGCGCTCGGCGCGCGCTCCGGAGATCCTCTGCGCGCCCGGCAACGCGGGCATCGAGGCCGACGCGCGCTGCCTCGACGTCGGCGCCGAGGACCTCGACGGCCTCGTCGCCGCGGCGCGCGACGAGGCGGTGGACCTCGTGGTCGTCGGGCCCGAGGCGCCGCTCGTCGAGGGCCTCGTCGACTCGCTGGAGGAGGCAGGGATCGCCGCCTTTGGGCCCAGCGCCGAGGCCGCGCGGCTCGAGGGCTCGAAGCTCCACGCCAAGGAGCTGATGAACGAGGCCGGTGTCCCGACCGCGTCGCACGCCGTGCTGCGCAGCCGCGACGAGGCGCTCGAGCACGTCTCCGGCGCCGCGTTTCCCGCCGTGCTCAAGGCCGACGGGCTCGCGGCGGGCAAGGGCGTGATCATCTGCGAGACCTCAGACGACGCGCGCGAGGCGCTCGACGTCTTCTTCGTCGAGCGGCGCTTCGGCGCCGACGACGGTCGTCCTCGAGGAATACCTCGAGGGCGAGGAGCTCTCGCTGCTGGCGATCTGCGACGGGCAGAACGTGCTCCCGCTCGCGCCGGCGCAGGACTACAAGCGCATCGGCGACGGCGACGCCGGGCCCAACACCGGCGGGATGGGCAGCTACTCCCCCGTCCCGGGCTTCGGCGACGACCGGGTGGAGGAGCTCACCGACCTCGTGCACCGGCCCGTCGTCGAGACGCTCGAGCGCCGCGGGACGCCCTACCGCGGCGTCCTCTACGCGGGGCTGATGATGACCGCGGACGGCCCCAGGGTCCTCGAGTTCAACTGCCGCTTCGGCGACCCCGAGACCCAGGCGGTGCTTCCGCGGCTTCGCTCCGACCTCGTCGACCTCTTTCTCGCCAGCCGCGAGCGGGGAGGGCTCGCGGGCGCGTCGGCGGACTTCGGCGACGACTGGTCCGTGACCGTCGTCCTCGCCTCGGCCGGATACCCGGAGTCCTCGTCGAAGGGCGACGTGATCGAGGGGCTCGACGAGGCCGCGGCGCTCGAGGGCGTCGAGGTGACCCATGCCGGCACCGCTCGCCGCGACGGCGAGATCGTCACCGCGGGGGGCCGCGTCCTCAACGTCACGGGCCTCGGCCCGACGCCGGATGACGCCCGCCGCCGCGCATACGATGCGGCCGAGCGGATCAGCTTCGAAGGCATGCAGCTGCGCACCGACATCGCCGCCCGCGCCGTCGAGCGCGTCGCGGCCCGATAGGCGGAGAGGACCACAGACCAATGGAGATTCGCGACCCCGACGAGCTTGGAGGCGAGCCGGCGCGCGAGCCCGAGGTCGCGACCGCCGAGCCGATGGCCGAGGTCGAGGAGGCGCTCGAGGGCATCGACGCCGACGCGCCGCTCGTCGGGATCATCATGGGCTCGGAGAGCGACAAGGAGAAGATGAAGCCCGCCGAGCAGGCGCTCGAGGAGGCGGAGATCCGCTACGAGGTGCGGGTGATGAGCGCCCACCGCGACCCCAAGGTGGTCGCCGAGTACTGCGAGAACGCGCGCATGCGCGGGCTGAAGGTGATCATCGCCGGCGCCGGGCTGTCGGCGGCGCTGCCGGGCTTCGCCGCCGCCCACACGGACCTCCCGGTGGTCGGGGTGCCGCTCTCGGGCAAGTCGCTCGGCGGCCTCGACGCGCTGCTGTCGGCGGTCCAGATGCCGTCCGGCGTCCCGGTCGCATGCGTCGCGATCGACGGAGCGCGCAACGCGGGCTTCCTCGCCGCCCGCATAATCAACGCGTGATCTCCAGGTACACCCGCGAAGAGATCGGTGCGGTCTGGACCGATCAGCGAAGGATGGAGGGCTGGCTCGCGGTCGAGCTGGCCGCGACGGAGGCCTGGGCGGCCGAGGGGGTCGTTCCCGAGGAGGCGGCGCGCGCCTGCCGCGAGAAGGCGTCGTTCACGGTCGAGGCCGTCGCCGAGCGCGAGAAGGTGACCGGCCACGACGTCGCCGCGTTCGTCGACGTCGTCGCCGAGTCGGTCGGCGAGCACGGGCGCTGGATCCACTATGGGCTCACCTCCTCCGACGTGCTCGACACGGGCCTCGCGGTCCAGCTCAAGGAGGCCGGGCCGATACTGGCTCGCGGGCGCGCTGGCCTATCGCGACGCGCTCGTCGCCCGGGCCATCGAGCACCGCGACACCCCGAGCGTCGGGCGCACCCACGGCGTCCACGCCGAGCCGACGACGTTCGGGCTGCGGCTCGCCGGCTTCGCCTTCGAGGCCCAGCGAAACCTCGAGCGCCTGCAGGAGGCCTTCGAGCAGGTCGCGGTCGGCAAGCTGTCGGGGGCGGTCGGGACCTATGCCTCGGTGCCGCCGACGGTCGAGCGCCGCGTCATGGAGTCCCTCGGGCTGAGGCCGAGGACGTCTCGACCCAGATCGTCCCCCGCGACCGCCACGCCCAGCTCGTCCAGTCGATCGCGCTCGCCGCCGCCGGCCTCGAGCGATTCGCGACCGAGGTCCGCAACCTCCAGCGCACCGAGGTGCGCGAGGTCGAGGAGCCGTTCGGCGCCGGCCAGAAGGGCTCGTCGGCGATGCCCCACAAGCGCAACCCGATCCTCTCGGAGCGGATCACCGGGCTGGCGAGGCTGCAGCGCGGCTACGCGCAGGCCGCGGTCGAGAACGTCGCGCTGTGGCACGAGCGCGACATCTCGCACTCCGGTGCCGAGCGCGTCCTGCTTCCCGACTCGACGATCCTGCTCGACTACATGCAGCACCTCGCGGCGCGGGTGGCGTCGGGGATGACGGTGCACACCGATCGCATGCTCGAGAACCTCGAGCTGACCCACGGCGCGCTGCACAGCCAGCGCGTGCTGACGGCGCTCGTCGAGCTGGGGATGACGCGCGACGAGGCCTACCGCTTCGTCCAGGAGCACGCGCAGCGCGCCTGGGACGAGGAGACGAGCATGCGCGAGCTGATCGAGCGCGCGGCTCCCGACCTGGAGCTCGACCTCGACAGCGCGTTCGACCACGACGCCTACCTGCAGCACGTGCCCGAGGTCTTCGAGCGCCTCGAGGCGCTGAAGAAGGCCTAGACCGGGTTCGAAACCACGCGCACGCCGCCTCGCGGCGACAGGGTGACGTTGCGGCGCGTCATCTTCTCGGGCCGCGGGTCGGCGGCCTCGAGCTTCACCGACTCGACGATCGTGCGCAGCGCGACGCGCATCTCCAACTGGGCGAACGCGGCGCCGATGCAGCGCCGCGTCCCGCCGCCGAACGGGATCCAGGAATAGGTGTCGGGGGCCTCGTCGAGGAAGCGCTCGGGGCGGAAGGCGAACGGGTCGGGGAAGAGGTCCGGGTTGGTGTGCGCCATGTAGATCGCCGCCAGGATCGTGGTCCCGGGCTCGTGGTCGATAGCCCCCGAGATGAGCGCCCTCGTGGAGCAGCCGGCCCGTGAACGGCACGACCGGCCGCACGCGCAGCGACTCGTTGACGACCGCGTCGAGGTACGCCGTCTCACCGGCCTCGAGGTCGGCCTTGAGGCGATCCAGCGTCGGCGGCGTGTGCAGCAGAAGGTCGAAGGCCCAGGCCAGCCCGGTGGCGGTCGTTTCGTGGCCGGCGAGCAGCAGCGTCATCAGCTGGTCGCGCAGCTCGCCGTCCGACATCTCCGAGCCGTCCTCGAAGCGCGCGGCGATCAGCATCGAGAGGATGTCCTCGCGGCTCTCGAGCTCGGGGTCGGCGCGGCGCTCGGCGATCTCGCTCGCGAGCAGCTCGTCGGTGCGCTCGACGCGGCGCGCGAACTCGCGGTAGTGAGGCAGCCGCCGCGACGCTCCGAACACCAGCCCGATCGCCGACGGCGACGCCGACTCGGCGAGGATCGCGACGAGGTTCTCGCGCAGCTCGTCGCGCCGCGCGGAGTCGCTCACGCCGAAGACGGCGCGCATGATCACCTCGAGCGTGATCGCCTGCATGTGCGGGTGAAGCGCGAACGGCTCACCGGCGGGCCAGCCGGCCACCTCCTCGGCTGTCACCTCGGCGATCAGCGACTCGTAGGCGCGCATCCGCTCGCCGTGGAAGGGCGGCAGCATCAGCTTTCGGCGCCGCAGGTGCTCCTCGCCCTCCTGGAGCAGGAGCGACTGGTGGCCGAGCAGCGGCTTGAGGACGATGTTGCGTCCCGGCGCGATCGTGTTGACGCGGTCGGCCCCGAAGAGGCGCTTGAGCGACTCGGGGTCGGAGACGAAGACGACGTCGCCGGGGCCGAAGAGCCGCGCCGCGAAGGTCTCGCCGAGCACGCGGCGCCATCTCTCGAAGAACGGGATCGGGCGGATGAGGAAGCGCGCCGTCTGGAGCACCCGCGGCAGCGGCACCTGTGGCGGGCGCGCCCCCTCGGCCGGCGGCGCCTCGACCCGTGTCGCGGTCGCCGCCCCCATCGCTACCGGGTTCTCGCGAAGCGCTGCACCGCGGCGATGACCTCTTCGAGCTTCTCGTCCGCCTCGTCGCCGCCGCGCTCGACGGCGCCGCGGACGCAGTGCGCCGTGTGATCCTCGAGCAGCTTCAGAGCGACTCCGTCGAGGGCGCGGCTGATCGCGGAGATCTGGGTGATCACGTCGATGCAGTAGGCCTCGTCGGCGACCATCCCGCGCACCCCGCGAACCTGACCCTCGATCCGCGAGAGGCGTCGCAGCAGCGCCTCCTTGTCGTCGACGTAGCCGCGCGGCTGGTCGGCTGCGCCGGTCCTGGCGCCGTTGGTGGCCATCGGCCGAGTATACGCCCCGGGGGTATCAGCCGTTGCGCTCGAGGAAGTCCTGCAGGGCTGCCTTCCCGCCCTCCGCGACCGGGTCGCCGTGCGCGAAGAGGAGGCCGTCGAAGTCCAGCTCGGCGAGCCGCCGCGCCGCCGCCACGACCCCGCGCTTGACCGCCGGCGGGTCGTCCATGAGGAAGTCCGGGACGAATCTCACCTCGCCGCCGATGTGGATGAGGGCGTCGGCGAAGGCGAGCAGCCCGGGCCCCGCACCGATGTGGAGCGCGGTGTCGTCGGGGCAGATCGCGTCCATCTCGTGCGCGACGACCCCGGGCGCGACCTCGTCGCCGACGAAGAACCCCTCGACGTCGGCGCCGCCCGCGAACTCGTGCAGCCCCGCGGCGTTGCAGTGGACGCTGCAGCCGAACTCGGCGTCGAACGCCTCGCTGTCGCGCAGGTGGTGGCGGTTGGTGAGGACGATCCGCTGCGGGATGCCGGCGCCGTCGGCGCCGAACCACCCGAGCCCCTCCGCCGGGATCATCGGGTCGAGGAGCGTCCCGGACTCGGCGAGGTAATAGGAGCTCACGTCCTGCTGGATGCGGGGGTGGCGGGTCGTCCACCAGAACACGCCGGGATGGATCTCCGTGGGCACCGGCTCCATTGTTAGCATCGCCGCGAAGCCGATGCCCGACTCTCTCGCCGAGCTCAAGCTCCACTCCAGCGGCAAGGTCCGCGAGATGTACGAGATCTCGGACGACCTGCTGATGGTCGCCTCCGACCGGATCTCGGCCTACGACGTGGTGATGCCGGACCCGATCCCCGACAAGGGGCGGGTGCTGACCCAGATGTCGGTCTTCTGGTTCGAGACCACGGGCGAGATCGTCCCCAACCACTTCCTCTCCCAGGACGTGCCCGACGAGGTCGCCGGCCGCGCCCTGCGGGTGCAAGCGGCTGAGCATGTACCCCGTCGAGTGCGTCGTGCGCGGCTATCTGTCGGGCTCGGGCTGGCGCGAGTACCGCGAGAGCGGCGCCGTGTGCGGGATCGAGCTTCCCGAGGGGCTGCGCGAGTCCGACCGCCTTCCGCACCCGATCTTCACCCCCGCCACCAAGGCCGACGTCGGCGACCACGACGAGAACATCGACTTCGAGCGCGCGGTCGAGATCATCGGCTCACGGCCGCTGATGGAGGAGCTGCGCCGGGTCTCGATCGAGCTCTACGAGCACGCCGCCGACGCATGCGGCGGGACGCGGGATCATCCTCGCCGACACGAAGTTCGAGTTCGGCTCCTCGCCCGGGGCCGAGGTCGTGCTCGGCGACGAGGTCCTGACGCCCGACTCGTCGCGGTTCTGGCCCGCCGACGAGTACGAGCCCGGCCGCGCCCAGCACTCGTTCGACAAGCAGTACGTCCGCGACTGGCTCGACGAGGCGGGATGGGACCATTCCCCGCCGGCGCCCAGCCTCCCCGCCGAGGTGATCGACAACACGCGCGCCAAGTATGTCGAGGCATACGAGCGGATCACCGGTCGCAGCCTCGGGGACAGGGGACGCCTCGCTGCATAGTGGCGCCTAGCGTCCTCTCCGCGTGAGCCTGTTCATCCAGGGCATGCGCCGCTCGGGGACGACGATCCTCTTCGACGCCCTGCTCGAGGACCCCGAGGTCGTCGGCTTCTACGAGCCGCTGCGCGAGCAGGACGTCACGCTCGGCGGCGGCAGCGGTGCGCGCGGCGACGACGCCTTCGCTGAGACGCGCGAGCGGCGCGAGCGATTCGCGCGCGAGCGCTATCCGGACTTGGCGATCGACGACTTCAACTGGGGCGGGCCGCGCGACCCCGCGCTCGAGCTCGAGCCCGGCCTCCCCGATCACGTCCGCGACTTCCTCGCCTCGCTGATCGCCGAAGGGCCGGGCGTCGCGATCAAGGAGACGCGCCTCTACCGCAAGCTGCCGGCGGTAGCCGATCTCGATCCCGAAGGACGGCTGGTCCACCTCGTCCGCGACCCGCGGTCGGTGGTCGCGTCGACGATGCTGGGGCGCGGGCGCCGCCACGCCGAGAGCTACCCCACCGCCGACGACTTCTTCGAGGCGCGCACGAGGCGCAAGCTGTGGTCGAGCAGGGCGCTGTCGGAGGGCATCGTCGGCGAGCGCGACTCGGGGGTCGCGAAATGGCGCAGGCCGCCCGACTTCGCGCGAGTTCTCGCCGTCTGGGCCTACGCCTTCGAGCAGACCCGCCTCGGCGCGGAGGCGTTCGGCGAGCGCCGGCTGCTGCTGCGCCACGAGGACCTCGCGGCCGCTCCCCACACGGCGCTCGAGCACGTATACGAGCTGCTCGAACGGCCATTGCCGGAGGCGGTCTCGCGGTGGGCGCGCGACAACGTCCGCGCCGCGTCCGACGTCCCCTTCGGCGACGACCCGCGCTGGTCCGAGGCCGCCGAGCGGCTGGGGATCTCCGAGGCCGTCTCCGCCGCCGGGTATGCGGCCTGATCGGTAGCTAGGCTGAGCGCGTGAAGGCCCGCGTCCTGATCCGGCCCAAGGAGGGGATCCTCGACCCCCAGGGCAAGGCCGTGGAGCGGGCGCTGCCCGCGCTCGGATTCGCCGGCGTCTCGGGCGTGCGCGTCGGCCGTCTCGTCGAGCTCGAGACCGACGACGCCGACTCGCTTCCGGACCTCTGCGAGAAGCTGCTCGCCAACCCGCTGATCGAGGACTACGAGATCGTGATCGGGCCCGACGCGGAGCCCGCGGCAGCGGACGCGGAGCGGAGCATGCCGCGGGAATGACGTCCTTCGGGGTGATCCAGTTCCCGGGCTCCTGCGACGAGCGCGACGCGCTTCATGCGTGCGGAATGGTCGGCGACGCGCGGATGGTCTGGCACGAGGACACCGACCTCGGCGGGGTCGACGCCGTGATCGTCCCCGGCGGCTTCTCCTACGGCGACTACCTGCGCGCCGGAGCGATCGCGCGATTCTCGCCCGCGATGAACGCCGTCGCCGAGTTCGCCCGCGACGGCGGGCCGGTGCTCGGGATATGCAACGGCTTCCAGGTCCTCTGCGAGGCCGGGCTGTTGCCCGGCGCGTTGCTCCCGAACGAGGGGGTGCGCTTCGTGTGCCGCCAGGTGGAGCTGGTCGTCGTCGCCGACGAGACCGCGTTCACCTCCGAGACCGAGCCCGGCGACCGTCTCTCGATCCCGGTCAAGCACATGACGGGGCGCTACTTCGCGCCCGAGGCCGAGCTCGACGAGCTCGAGGCGGCGGGCCAGGTCGTGCTGCGCTACGCCCCGGGCCACAACCCCAACGGGTCGGTGCGCGACATCGCGGCGGTCAGCAACGAGGCTGGAAACGTCGTGGGCCTGATGCCCCATCCGGAGCACGCGGTCGACCCGCTCACCGGCTCGGCGGACGGGCTGCGCCTCTTCGCCTCGGTCGCCGCGCGCCGGCGCGAGCCCGCGGCGGCGCGATGACCGAGGCACACCCGCCGGCCCCGTTCGTGGTCGGGGTCGGGCGCTCGGGAACGACGCTGCTTCGCCTGATGCTCGACGCCCACCCCGAGCTGACGATCCCGCCCGAGACGCACTTCGCGCCGGAGCTGATCCGCGCCGCCGGCAAGCGGCGCGCATCGGCGGAGGCGCTGACCGAGATCGTCGTCTCGCAGCGCCAGTGGGGGGACTTCGGGCTCGACGAGGCGCAGCTGCGCGAGCGCCTGGCGGCGCTCGACCCGCTCTACGCCGGGGATGCGCTGCGCGCCTTCTACGGCCTCTACGCCGAGCGCGCGGGAAAGCCGCGCTGGGGCGACAAGACCCCGATCTACGTCGAGCACATGCGCGAGATCGCCTCGGCCCTACCGGAGGCCCGCTTCGTCCACCTGATCCGCGACGGGCGCGACGTGGCGCTCTCGCGGATCCGGCGCGCCCTCGACGAGCCGCCGCCGGTCGATCGCATCGCGAAGAACTGGTGCCGGCGGATCCGCGACGCGCGAAAACAGGCGCGCAAGCTCTCCCACTATCTGGAGCTGCGCTACGAGGACCTCGTGACCGAGACCGAGCCGACGCTGCGGCGCGTGTGCGAGTTCGTCGACCTGCCCTATGACGACGCGATGCTCGACTACCACCAGCATGCCGCCGAGCGCCTCGGTGAGATGGCGGGCGACCTGCCGGCCCGCGGGGGCAAGGCGCACCGCCCCGGCGAGGAGCGGCTCGCGGCGCACGCTCTGGCGAGCGAGCCGCCGCGCGAGGAGCGCATCGCCGCGTGGCGCGACGGGATGCGCCCCGAGGACGTCAGCGCCTTCGAGGCCGAGGCGCGCGAACTTCTCGACGAGCTCGGCTACGCGCGCGCCGGCGGCTAGGCCGCGCGCCTACGCCTGTCGGCCGCGCGGATCCTGATGACCTCGCGCAGCTCCTCCTGAGGCGTCAGCGGGGTCCAGCGCAGGCACTGCGAGCACTTGCGCTCGATGCGCCTCGTCTCCTGGTTTTGGCGCGGGGCGTCGAGGAAGGCGCCGCAGCGATCGCATGGCCGGCGTCGCCATCAGTGCCTCCCCAGCTCACCGGAGATCTGGCGCAGGCGGCTGTAGAGCCGCATGTCGTGCTCCCCGGGGATCCCATGCAGGCTACGGGCGACGCGCTCGTGGTCGTGCACCGCGGTCGCGAGTGCCGCGAGGCGGCGCTCGGCGAGGTTGCGCTCACGGACCAGCTCGTGGGTTCTCGGTACTCCCTGCTCGCGTAATACGTGTTCCAGCTTCATGCCTCACCCGCTCTTCGAGCTATTGTTGAGTTATTAGGTCAAGTTACTATAGATCATGCTATCGGCTGCGGCCCGGCAGCAAGTGGCGCTCCGGTTAACCGGGCGCGCGCGACCACCTCCGCCCACCCCCGGGCGCTAACTTCACGGCGATGATTCACGGCTATCTGCGCAGACGCCGCCTGCAGTTCGCGGCGCCTCCCGGCCCCCCCGCCCCGTTCGTGGTCGGCGTCGGGCGCTCGGGAACGACCCTGCTGCGGATGATGCTCGACGCGCATCCCGACCTCGCGATCCCGCCCGAGACCCACTTCGTCAACGACCTCCTGATCGCGGGCGAGAAGATCCGCATGAGCCCCGAGAGGCTCGTGAAGACCGTCGTCCACGACCGCCACCGCCGCTGGGGCGACTTCGGCATCGAGGAGAGCGCCTACCTCGAGCGGCTGCAGGCGATCCCGCAGACTCAATGCGTCGGACGCGGTCCGCGCCTTCTACGAGCTCTACGCCGAGCAGTTCGACAAGTCGCGCTGGGGCGACAAGACGCCGGACTACGTCAAGCGCGTGCGCCGGATCGGGCGCGCGCTGCCGGAGTCGCGCTTCATCCACGTCATCCGCGACGGGCGCGACGTCGCGCTCTCGCACAACAAGCGCATCCAGCGCCGCGGCGAGAAGAGCCGGCCCCCGGTCCCCGCGGGCGAGATGGCGCGCCGCTGGCGCAAGCGGATCGAGAAGTCGCGCTACGACGCCGAGTCGGTCGGCGACCGCTACATCGAGATCCGCTACGAGGACCTCGTCACCGACACCGAGCCGACGCTGCGCCGCGTGTGCGAGCTGATCGAGATCGACTTCGACCCCGAGATGCTCGAATACCACGAGCACGCCGAGGAACGCCTCCAGGAGATGGCGCGCGACCTTCCCGGCGGGCCAGGGCCGCCCGCACCGCCCCGGCGAGGAGCGCCTTCAGGCACACGCATTGCTCAAGGAGCCGCCGAACAAGGAGCGCGTCGCCACGTGGAAGGACGAGATGAGCCCCGAGGACGTCGCCGAGTTCGAGGAGATCGCGGGCCATCTGCTCGAGGAGCTCGATTACGAGACCACGTCCGTGGGAACCCGTCTGACATCCTGAGATCGATGCGCCTCCCAAGCCTCAGACGGCGAGACGACGCCGGCGGCCGGCCTCCCGCCCCCTTCGTGGTCGGCGCGAACCGGTCGGGAACGACGCTGCTGCGGATGATGCTCGACGCCCATCCGCTGCTCACGATCCCGCCCGAGACCCATTTCGTCCCCGACGTGATCGACGCCGCCGACGAGGGCGCGACGCCCGAGCGGATCGTCGAGGTGATGACCTCGCACCGCGAGTGGGGCGACTTCGACCTCGACGCCGACGAGGTGCTCGAGCGGCTGCGGACGATCGACCGGCTGACCGCGGGCGAGGCCCTTCGCGCCTTCTACGGCCTCTACGCCGAGCGCGCGGGCAAGGAGCGCTGGGGCGAGAAGACGCCGGGGTATGCGACCAACATGGTCCAGATCCAGGGCGCGCTGCCAGAGGCCCACTTCGTGCACCTGATCCGCGACGGCCGCGACGTCGCGCTGTCGGCGATGGACCGCGCCAAGAAGCCGCTGACCGCGGGCCAGGTCGCGAAGCGCTGGAAGCGCCGCATCACCAAGGCGCGGCGCCAGAGCCGCAAGGTCAAGCACTACACGGAGGCCCGCTACGAGGACCTGATCCTCGACACCGAGCCGACGCTGCACCGGATCTCGGACTTCCTCGAGCTGCCGTGGGACCCGGGGATGCTCGACTACCACGAGCGCGCCGCGAAGCGGCTCGAGGAGATGGCGCGCGAGCTCCCGGCGACCGACAATCGGCCTCAGCTCGAGCAGGACCACAGGCTCAAGATCCACGCGCTGACCAAGGAGCCACCGAAGAAGGACCGGGTCGAGCGCTGGCGCGAGCAGATGAGCGAGGACGACCGCCAGGCCTTCGAGCAGGTGGCGGGCGACCTCCTCGACGAGCTTGGCTACAAGACGGGCGAGCCGGTCGCGGCGGCCGCCGCCGGGTCCTGAGACTGTCGCTCACAGACTGAGCTGCGCTCCCCTGAATTACCAACTTCACATGTCGCTCGCAGCAGAGCTGCGCCAATGAAAATTGGGCTGGTCACCAAGTGGTTCTCGAGCGGCCAGGCGACGGTCGCGCGCTACTTCCGCACCGCCTTCGAGGAGCTCGGCCACGAGACCTTCATCCTCGCCCGCCCCGGCAAGGGCCCGCGCGCCGGCGCGGGCGACAGCGGCGACCCGGTCTGGGACGCGCCCGGCGTCACCCACGCCTCGCAGCAGGAGGTGCCGCCCGAGGAATACGCGCGCTGGGCGTCCGACAACGGCCTCGACGCCGCCTTTTTCGACAACGCATATGAGTTCGGCGACATCCGCGACGGCCTGCGTGCCAACGGCGTTCGGACGGTGGGGCGCTTCGTCTGGGAGCACTTCTCCGACGACGACGTCGACCCCGCGCGGGAGGCCTTCGACGTCATCTACTCGATGACCGACGGCGAGCACGAGCGCTACCGGACGATGGGCATCGAGGCCGTGCGCGTGCACTTCGGGATCCACCCCGAGCTGCTCGCGCTCGAGCCGCAGCGCGACCCCGAGCGGATCACGCTCGTATGGCCCGGCAGCTTCATGGGCCGGCGCAAGCCGATCGACGAGGCGATCGAGGCGCTGGGCCGCGTCGACGACCCGCGCCTGCGGCTGCTGTTGCGCGGACAGGTCAAG
Source organism: uncultured Thermoleophilia bacterium (assembly GCA_963838145.1). Classification (GTDB taxonomy): domain Bacteria; phylum Actinomycetota; class Thermoleophilia; order Solirubrobacterales; family 70-9; genus DASPWW01. Next base: position 590,147 of record CAWIPX010000009.1, on the reverse strand, counting down.
CGCAAGGCCGGAAAGCTCGAGCAGGCCGCGAAGCGCGACCCCCGCATCGAGATCCTGCTCGAGGACCTGCCGACGGCCGAGCACCTGCAGTCGTTCGCGAACGCCGACGTCTGCCTGACGCCGTCGCGCTGGGAGGGGCTGGGCCTGCCGCTCTACGAGGCGACCGCTGTCGGGATGCCGATCCTGACCAACGACGACCCGCCGATGAACGAGGTCGTCACCGACGGCCTCAACGGAGTGCTCTTCGCCTCGCACCCCGACGGCACGACGCGCTCGGGCATCGACGCCAAGTCGCCCGATGTCGGCGACATGGCGCGCGCGATCGAGGCGATCACCGACGACGAGCTCCGCGCGAAACTCTCGGCGGGCGCTCTCGAGGTGCGCGAGCGGCTTGCCTGGTCGCGAACCGTCGAGGACCTCGGCAACCTGCTGGAGACCGCCACGCGGTGAGCGCCGGCGAGGGCAGCGCGCCCTCGCCCTTCGTCGTCGGTGTGCCGCGGTCGGGGACGACGCTGCTGCGTCTGATGCTCGACGCCCACCCCGAGCTGACGATCCCGCCGGAGACCCACTTCATCCCTTCGGTGATCCGTGCCGCTGCGCCGGGGCGGGTCGGCGGATCGCGTCGCCGGCCGGATCACGCAGCACCGCCGCTGGGCGGACTTCGGCCTCGACGCCGAGGAGCTGCGCGAGCGCATCCGCGCGCTCGACCCGCTCGAGGCAGGCCCCGCGATCCGCGCCTTCTACGAGCTCTACGCCGAGCGGCAAGCAAAGCCGCGCTGGGGCGACAAGACCCCCGGCTACGCGACGAAGATGCGCCGCATCGCGAAGGCCCTGCCCGAGGCGCGCTTCGTCCACGTGATCCGCGACGGGCGCGACGTCGTCGCATCGCAGGCGCGCAGATCGCGCCGCCCGCTGCCAGTCGACGTCGCCGCTCGGCGCTGGAAGCGGCGCATCCTCTCGACCCGCAACCGCGCGCAGGGCGTCGACCACTACGCCGAGGTCCGCTACGAGGAGCTGGTCGCCGACTCGGAGGCGACCCTGCGAAGCGTGTGCGCCCTCGTCGAGCTCCCCTTCGACGAGGCGATGCTGCGCTACCACGAGCAGCGCCACGGAGCGCCTCGCCGAGATCGACCGAGACCTCCCGGCGCGGCGCGGCCGCCGGGACCTGGGCGCCGAGCCGCGGATCGCCGCCCACGCGCGCGCCGACCAGCCCCCCGACCCGGGGCGCATCGGCGCCTGGCGCGACGAGATGGCCTCCGAGGACGTCGCCGCTTTCGAGGCCGAGGCGGGCGATCTGCTCGACGCGCTCGGCTACGCTCGTCGAGGCCGTCTGGCATCCTGAGCGCCCGCCGCCGACCGGCCCCGGATCGACCTCAAAATGCGCATCGGAATCGTCTCCAAGTGGTTCAACCGCGGCCAGCCCGTGGTCGGTCGCCAGCTGCGCTCGGCGGTCGACGAGCTCGGCCACGAGAGCTTCGTGCTCGCGCGGCCGAAGCGCGACAAGGGGCCGCGGCCGGGGGCGCTCGATCGCGACGGGGTCTGGGACCAGCCCGGGGTCACCGAGGCATCGGCGTTCGAGATTCCCGAGGACGAGTACCTGCGCTGGGCCGAGCGAGAACTCGATCGACGCGGCGATGTTCGACAACCACTACCAGTTCGCCGAGATCGCGTCGCTGCGCGCCGCGGGCGTGCGGACGATCGGGCGCTTCGTCTGGGAGCACTTCTCCGACGAGCACGTCGAGCCGGCCAAGCAGGCCTTCGACGTCGTCTACTCGATGACGCACGCCGAGCACGAGCGCTACCGCGGCATGGGCATCGAGGCGTTCCCCGTCCAGTGGGGCTGCCACCCCGAGATGACCTCGGTCGTGCCCGAGCGCGACCCAGAGGTCGTCCGCCTGATCTTTCCCGGCGGCTTCGTCGGCCATCGCAAGCCGCTCGCCGAGGCGGTCGAGGCCTTCGCCGCGACCTCGAACGAGCGCCTGCGGCTGCTGATCAAGGCCCAGGTCGACCGCAAGCAGCTCAAGCCCGTGCTCAAGCAGGCGCGAGAAGGACCCGCGGATCGAGCTCCTGCTCGAGGACCAGCCGACCGCCGAGCACCTCCAGACGTTCGCGAACTGCGACGTCTGCCTCGCTCCGGCGCGCTGGGAGGGGCTCGGACTGCCGCTCTTCGAGGCGACCGCCTTCGGGATGCCGATCATCACCAACGACGACCCGCCGATGAACGAGGTCGCCGCCGACGGGCTCAACGCGATCCTCGTCGGCTCGTGGCCGGAGGGCACGGCGAAGTCGGGCATCCCGGCGATGACTCCCGACGTGGACGAGATGACGGCCGCGATCGAACGCATCGCCGACGACGAGCTGCGGGCGCGGCTCTCCGAGGGCGCGGTCGAGGTCCGCGAGCGGCGCTCCGTGGTCGCGCACGCTCGACGACCTCTCGAAGCTCTTCGACCGCGCCGTGGGCGTTCCGGCAGGGGCCGCCGAGGGTAGGGCCTAGGCGTGAAGGTCAGCCCCTCCCAGCTGCGCGTCGTCAAGCGCCTCAACCTCAAGCGCCACCTGCGCGGGCGCTCCGAGCCCGGCGCCGCCGGCGCCGTTCGTCGTCGGGGCGACCCGCTCGGGCACGACCCTGTTTCGCCTGATGCTCGACGCCCATCCCGAGCGTCGGGATCCCGTCGGAGACCCACTTCTTCCACAAGCTCGTCAAGCGCAGCGAGCGCCGTGACATCTCGCCCGAGCTGCTCGCCGACACGATCATCACCCACAAGCGCTGGGGCGACTTCCGCCTCGACCCCGACGAGCTGCGGGCGCGCTTCGACGCGATCGAGCCCTTCAACCTCTCCGACGCCCTCCGCAGCTTCTACAGCCTCTACGCCGAGAAGCAGGGCAAGACGCGCTGGGGCGACAAGACGCCCGGCTACCTGCGCTACATGCGGCGCATCGAGTGGGTGCTGCCCGAGGCGCGCTTCATCCACCTGATCCGCGACGGCCGCGACGTCGCGCTCTCGGTGCTGCCGATGAACTGGGGGCCCGCGCACGATCACCGAGGCGGCCGAGCTCTGGGTCGAGCGGGTGACGCTCGCGCGCGAGAACGGCGCGACGGTGAGCCACTACATCGAGATCAAGTACGAGGACCTGATCACCGACACCGAGCCGATCCTGCGCGACGTCGCAGACTTCCTCGAGCTTCCCTGGGACGCGGCGATGCTCGACTACCACGAGCGCGCCGAGGAGCGGCTGAAGGAGAAGGCCCGCGACCTGCCGCGCAAGAGCTCGCGCGGCGACCAGCCCGCGGCGGCGCGGATGGCGAGCCACGCGATGGCCAAGAAGCCGCCGGACCCGAAGCGGATCGGCCGCTGGCGCACCGAGATGAGCCCCGAGGACCGCGAGGAGTACGAGAGCGTGGCGGGCGACCTGCTCGCCGAGCTCGGCTACCCGGTCGGGGAGCTCGCCGAGCCGGAGCCCGAGCCCACGGCGGTGCGGTGAAGCACCGCGAGCTCGGCCTGACCGACTCCGAGTTCGAGCTCATCGTCGAGAAGCTCGGGCGCGAGCCGAACGACCTCGAGCTGGCGATGTTCTCGCTGCTGTGGTCCGAGCACTGCGCCTACAAGCACTCGCGCAAGCTGCTCGCCAAGCTCCCGACCGAGGGCGAGCGCGTGCTCATGGGGCCGGGAGAGAACGCCGGCGCGGTCTCGGTCGGCGACGGGATCGCCGTCGCGTTCAAGGTCGAGTCCCACAACCACCCCAGCGCCGTCGAGCCGTTCCAGGGCGCCGCGACCGGCGTCGGCGGGATCCTCCGCGACGTCTTCGCGCTCGGCGCGCGGCCGATCGCGGTGCTCGACTCGCTGCGCTTCGGCGAGCTCGACTCGGAGCGCTCGCGCTACCTCTTCGACCACGTCGTCGCCGGCATCGGCCACTACGGCAACTCGATCGGGGTGCCGACCGTCGGGGGCGAGGCCTACTTCGAGGCGCCGTACGAGCTCAACTGCCTCGTCAACGCGATGTGCGTCGGGGTCGCGCGCGCCGACCGCATGGTTCGCTCGGCCGCGGCGGGTGTCGGCAACCTGCTCGTCCTGATGGGCGCCTCGACCGGGCGCGACGGCATCGGCGGCGCGTCGGTGCTCGCGTCCGCCGAGCTCGAGGCCGGCGAGGAGAAGCGGCCCACGGTCCAGATCGGCGACCCCTTCGAGGAGTCGAAGCTGCTCGAGTGCTGCCTCGAGCTGCTCGACTCCGAGCTGCTCGTCGCGCTCCAGGACCTCGGCGCCGCGGGGCTGACCTCGTCGAGCGCCGAGATGGCCGAGAAGGGCGGCGTCGGGATCGAGATCGACGTCGAGCGCGTGCCGCTGCGAAACCCCGACCTCGAGCCCTTCGAGGTGATGGTCTCGGAGTCCCAGGAGCGGATGCTCGCGGTCGTCGAGCCGGAGAAGCTCGACGCGGTGCTGGCGCTCTGCGAGCGCTGGCAGACGAGCGCGTCGGTGATCGGCGAGGTGACCGACACGAAGCGGATCGTGATCCGCCGCGGCGAGGAGGTCGTCGGGGACATGCCGGTCGAAGTGCTCGTCGACGGCTGCCCGCTCTACGACCTCGAGCCCGAGGAGCCGGAGGGCTGGATCTACCCCAATGACGAGACGCCTGGCGGCGCGCGTCGAGGAGGCCGCCGGCGCCGGCGCCGATCCCGAGGACCCCGGCAGCGTCCTGCTCGCGCTGCTCGCGTCCCCGAGCATCGCGTCGAAGCGCTGGGCCTTCGAGCAGTACGACTCGGTCGTCGGGTCGCGGACCGTGCGCCGCCCCGAGACCGCGGACGCCGCGGTGCTGCGGCTGCTCGAGACCGGCGGCGCGATCGCGACCTCGATCGACGGCAACGGCCGCCGCGTCGCGTGCGATCCCTATCGCGGCACGGTGGAGGCGGTGCTCGAGTGCGCCTCGAACCTCGCCTGCGTCGGCGCCGAGCCGCTCGGCCTCACCAACTGCCTCAACTTCGGCAACCCCGAGAAGCCCCACGTCGCGTGGCAGCTCTCGCGCTCGGTCGAGGGTCTCGCCGACGCCTGCCGCGAGCTCGGGATCCCGGTCGTGGGCGGAAACGTCTCGCTCTACAACGAGACCGAGTCGGGGCCGATCTACCCGACGCCCGTCGTCGGCCTCGTGGGCGAGCTTCCCGACCCGGCGCTGGCGGCCGGCGCCGAGCTCCACGACGGCGACGCGATCGCGCTCGTCGGGCCCTTCTCGCCCTCGCTCGCGGGCTCGGAGCTCGCGAAGCTGCGCGGCGACCTCGGCCCCGGCCTTCCCGGCGTCCCGGTGGGCGACGTCGCCGCCGCGATCGCGCTCGTGCGCGAGGGCGTGCGGTCGGGCCGCATCGCCGCCGCCCACGACGCCAGCGACGGCGGGATCGCCTGCGCGCTCGCTGAGTGCGCGATCGCAGGCGGTGTCGGCGCCGTCGTCGACCTCGACGGGCTCGTCGAGCTGCGCGGCGGCGTCCGGCGAGGCGTGCCTGTTCGGCGAGGGGCCCGGGGGCTTCGTCGTCGCCGGGCGCCGCGGCTCGATCAGCGCGCTGGCGGAGGAGAGCGGTGACGTCGACGTGATCATGATCGGCCAGGCCGGCGGCGATCGCATCGAGATCTCGGCCGCCGAGGCGACGCTTTCGGTTCCGCGTCGCCGACGCGGAGCGCGCCTGGCGCTCGCTCGCGGAGCGCGTCGAGGGCGCGGCCGCGGCGGCCTGACGGCCGCCTATGTCCCAGCGCTCCGGCGGTCGGCTACTCGACCTTGACCGTCCCGGTCATGCCCTGCTCGGCGTGGCCCGGAATCGTGCACAGCATCCCGTAGTCGCCGGGCTCGGCGTCGACGGTCAGCGTGCCGCTCTCGCCGCCGGGAATGTCGTCGCTCGCCGCGACCTCGGCGCCGCCGCCGGTCGGCTCGCCCTCGACGATCGTGAGGTTGTGCGGCAGCTCGCCCTCGTTGTTCAGCGTCGAGCGTGTCGCCCGACGCGACGGTGAGGTCGCTGGGGTCGAACTCGTACTCGGTCATCGCGACGGTGGTCTCGCCGCCGCCGGTGTCGGCCGCCGTGGTCGTGCCCGTCGTCGCCGCGCTGTCGCCGCTGTCGTCATCGTCGTCGCCGCAGCCGGCCGCGATCAGCCCCACCGAAAGCAACAGCGTCAGGACCGCCAGAAGTCTCTTGCCCATCGTTCCTCCTTGTGCGCTCGCCACTCCGCGAAGCACTCTAACGTCAGTACGGCGCCGGCCGGAGCACCCCGTCGCTCGCCGCCCCCGTTGCTACGCTTGGTCAGCAGGCAATTGCCTGGCTCGCAAGCTCCTTTTCCTCAACGGCATCCACGCCCTGGAAGTGCCCGAAAACGTGAACGAGCGGCCTATCGGGGACCGCGACGGCCCCCGTGACGAGTGCGGAGTCTTCGGCGTCTACGCGCCGGGACATGACGTCGCGCGCCTCGCCTACTTCGCCCTCTACGCGCTCCAGCACCGCGGCCAGGAGTCGGCCGGGATCGCGACATGCGAGGGCGGCCACATCACCACCCTGCGCGAGCTCGGGCTCGTGTCCCAGGTCTTCGACGAGGAGAAGCTCCAGGCGCTGCAGGGCGACATGGCGATCGGCCACGTGCGCTACTCGACGACCGGCGGCGGGGCGTGGGAGAACGCCCAGCCGGTGTGGCGCTCCGACGGCCGCGAGGTCGCGCTCGCCCACAACGGCAACCTGACCAACGCCGTCGAGCTCTACAACGAGCTGCGCGAGCGGGGCCTCGAGTTCCGAGGCACGTCCGACTCGGAGATCATGGCCGCGCTGCTCTCGACGCACGACGGCAAGACGATCGAGGACGCCGTCGCCGAGACGATGCCGCGGCTGCAGGGCGCCTACTCGACGGTCGTGATGACCAAGCACGCCGTCGTCGCGTTCCGCGATCCGCACGGGATCAGGCCGCTGTCGCTGGGACAGCTCGACGACCGCTACGTGATCGCCTCGGAGAGCTGCGCCTTCGACATCATCGGCGCCAAGCTGCTGCGCGAGGTCGCCCCGGGCGAGATGGTCTCGCTGACCGAGGACGGCCTCGACGTGCGCCAGGCCGTCGACTCGGGGCGCCCGGCGTGCTGCGTGTTCGAGCACATCTACTTCTCGCGACCCGACACCCGCCTCGAGGGCCGCGTCCTCCAGCAGGTCCGCGGCCGGATGGGCGAGATCCTCGCCGAGGAGGCTCCCGCCGACGCCGACCTCGTGATCTCGGTCCCCGACTCCGGCAACCCCGCCGCCAACGGCTACGCGCGCGCCTCCGGGATCCCACAGGACGACGGGCTGATCAAGAACCGCTACGTCGCTCGCACCTTCATCCAGCCCGGCCAGGAGCTGCGCAAGCACGGCCTGCGGATGAAGTTCAACCCCCTGCCCGAGATCGTCGCCGGAAAGCGCGTGGTCGTCGTCGACGACTCGATCGTGCGCGGCAACACGACGCGCCAGATCGTCGGGATGCTGCGCGACGCCGGGGCGACCGAGGTGCACCTGCGGATCTCGGCGCCGCCGATCCGCCACCCCTGCCACTACGGCGTCGACATGTCGACGCGCGAGGAGATGATCGCCCACGACCGCAGCGTCGAGGAGATCGCCCAGGAGCTCGGCGCGAACTCGCTCGCCTACCTCTCGATGGAGGGGGTCTACGAGGCCGTCGGGACCCCGGCCGAGCACCACTGCGACGCCTGCTTCACCGGCAACTACCCGCTCGGCGACCCCGAGTCGGCGAACGGCAAGTTCGCCCTCGAGGACATCGCCGTCGTCCCCTCCGGCCGCTGAGCGCGTGGGCACGTTCCGGGTAGCCGTCCTCGCGTCGGGCACCGGGACCAACCTCCAGGCGATCCTCGACGAGGTCCACGGGCGCGAGGGGATCGAGGTCGCGTGCGTGGCCTCGAACATGCCCGACGCGATGGCTCTGCGACGCGCCGCCGACGCCGGGATCGAGACCGCGGTCTTCGAGCGCTCCGACTACGCCGACAGGGCGGCGCGCGACCGCGCTCTCGGCGACTGGCTCGAGCAGCGGGCGCTGGGGCTGATCGTCCTCGCCGGGTACATGGAGCTGTTGTCCGCTGCCTTCGTGGAGCGCTTCGGCGACCGGATCGTCAACGTGCACCCGGCGCTGCTGCCGTCGTTTCCCGGACTCGACGCGGTCGGCCAGGCGCTCGACCACGGCGTCAAGGTCACCGGGGTGACCGTCCACTTCGTCGACGAGGGCGTCGACTCGGGGCCGATAGTGCTTCAGCGCGCCGTGGCGATCCCGGAGAATCGCGACCGCGACGCGCTCGAGGACGAGATCCACCGCGTCGAGCACGAGCTCCTGCCCGAGGCGATCCGCCTGATCGCCGCCGGGAGGGTCAATTTCGACCCCGCCCGCCCACGGGTTGTGCTCACCTCGTGACCGGCCTCGGTTAGAGTCCGGCGAAGGGGTCGCATGGGTACGGAGTCACTGCCAACAGAGGTCGAGGGCGAGGGCGGAGCCGCTCCAGCCGGCGAGCCGCTGCGCGTGCGCAGGGCGCTCGTCTCGGTGTCCGACAAGACCGGCGTCGCCGAGTTCGCCGCCGGGCTCGCCTCGCTGGGGATCGAGATCGTCTCGACCGGCGGGACCGCCGACGCGCTGCGCGAGGCGGGGGTCGACGTGCGCACGGTCGAGGAGCTGACCGGGTCGCCGGAGATCCTCGACGGGCGCGTCAAGACGCTGCACCCGAAGCTCCACGCGGCGCTGCTCGCGGTCCGCGACGACCCCGCCCACCTCGAGACCCTCGAGAGGGAGGGGATCGAGGAGATCGACCTCGTCTGCGTGAACCTCTACCCGTTCGAGCGAACGGTCTCGCGCCTCAACGTCAGCGAGGACGAGGCGCTCGAGAACATCGACATCGGGGGGCCGACGATGATCCGCGCGGCCGCCAAGAACCACCGCTACGTCGCGGTCGTCGTCGAGCCCGAGAGCTACGACGCCGTGCTCGCCGAGCTCCAGGAGTCCGGAGGCGAGATCTCGGTCGAGACGCGGCACTGGCTCGCCAACGAGGCGTTCGCCCAGACGGCGCGCTACGACGCGGCGATCAGCCGCTGGTTCGGCGAGCGCTACGAGGTCTTCCCGAGCCACTGGGTCGAGGCCTACGAGAAGTTCCTCGACCTCTCCTACGGCGAGAACCCGCACCAGAACGCGGCGCTCTACACCGAGGTCGGAGCGCGCTCGCACGTGCTCTCGAAGGTCTCGAAGCTGCACGGCCGCCAGATGTCGTTCAACAACATTCTCGACCTCGACGCGGCGCGGCGGCTGGTGGCCGAGTTCCCGGAGCCCGCGTGCGTGATCGTCAAGCACAACAACCCCAGCGGCGTCGCGATCGCCGATGACGTCGCCGAGGCCTACGAGAAGGCGCTCGCGTGCGACCCGCTGTCGGCCTACGGCGGGGTGATCGCGCTCAACCGCCCGGTCGACGCGGCGCTCGCGGAGCGCCTGCACGAGAACTTCATCGAGGTCCTGATCGCGCCCTCCTACGACGAGGCCGGCCTCGAGGTGCTCAAGCAGAAGGAGGCCGTCCGGATCCTCGAGGACTCCGAGCAGCGCGCCTACATCGGCGAGCGCGACCTCAAGCGCGTCCGCGGCGGCCTGCTCGTTCAGGACCCCGACTGGGCCGTCGACACGATGTCGGGAATGGACGTCGCCACGCAGGCCAAGCCCGAGGAGGGCCAGTGGGGAGACCTGCTGTTCGCATGGGTCGTCGCGCGCCACGTGCGCTCCAACGCGATCGTGATCGCGAAGGACGGCGCGACGCTCGGAATCGGCGCCGGGCAGATGAGCCGCATCGACTCGGTCAGGCTCGCGATCGACAAGGCCCACCAGGCGCGCGGCGACGAGGCGGCGGGGCTCCTCGAGGGATCGGCGCTCGCGTCGGACGCCTTCTTCCCCTTCCCCGACGGGCCCGCAGGTCGCGATCGACGCGGGCGTCGCGGCGTTCATCCAGCCCGGCGGCTCGAAGCGCGACAGCGAGGTCGTGCAGGCGGCCGACGACGCGGGCGCCGCGATGGTCCTGACGGGCCGCCGCCACTTCCGCCACTAGCGCGGCGGTGCGTCAGCCGGCGCGCCTCGCGCGCGGCCCTCGCTACCCTCGGACGCTCGCCATGAAGGGCGTTTCGAGCGAGCATGGATGGCGGGTATTCGGGTGCGCCGGGGTCGCGCTCGCGCTGGCCGCTGTGCTCTTGGCGGCCGCTTCGCCCGCCGCAGGCCGGCCCGCCCGACGCCGGGATATTTCGGGATCGCGCCGACGGCGCCCGAGAACCTCACCGACGACGAGTACGCGCGCATGGGCAAGGCCGAGGTCGGGACGCTGCGCGTCCCCTTCTTCTGGCCGCACATACAGCCGGAGACGCAGGCCGGCGAGCCCGGCGGCGAGCCCGGCGTACAAGTGGGCGTACACCGACCGCATCGTCACCCAGGCGACGATCAACGGGATGAAGGTGCTCCCGTTCGTCTACGGGACGCCGAACTGGGCCGGGAGCAGCGTGCGCCTGCCGCCCGTGCGAAGCGAGCGGGCGAGGCAGGCATGGGAGGGGCTCTTCCGGGCGCTCGTCGGCCGTTACGGGCCCGGCGGGACGTTCTGGACGACGCCGGAGCTGGCGCCGGCGGACCACGACCCGATCCCGATCACCGACTGGCAGATATGGAACGAGCCCAACTCGCCGACGTTCATGAAGCAGGGCCACGACACTGCCGGCGCATACGCGCGCATGCTCGACATCGCCGAGCGCGCGATCCACGAGTCGGACCCCGGCGCCTGGGTGGTGAGCGCGGGTCTGTTCGCGGACCCCCGCGGAGGCGAGCAGTTCGAGAAGTTCCTCCACCGCCTGTTCCAGCACCCCGGCGTCGAGGAGGACATCGACGCTCTCGGCCTTCATCCCTATGCCCCGAAGATCGGCAAGCTCGTCGAGCGCATCGACTTCGCCCGCAACGTGATGGCCAACAACGGCGTCAGCAAGCCGATCTGGGTCACCGAGCTGGGTTGGCCGACCGGCGGCACCAAGGCCGGCAACTTCCGCAAGACGCCACGCGGCCAGGCGGCGATCCTGCGCCGCGCCTTCGACCTGATGCTCGCCCGCCGCGAGGAGTGGGGCATCAACGGCGTCATCTGGTACACGTGGCGCGACAACCGGCTCGCGCCCAAGTGCGACATCTGCAGCTACTCGGGCCTGTTCAAGCGGGGAGGCGGCCCCAAGCCGGCCTGGAACGCGTTCGTCGACTACACCGGCGGCCAGCCCTAGGCGGGGTTACAGTGAGCCGGGGGACGTAGCTCGAAGGTCGAGCAAGGGCCTTTTAAGCCCAAGGTCTGGGTTCGATTCCCAGCGTCCCCATGAGAACCGTCGCCAGGGCCAGCGCGAAGCGCGGTTCTAGGCGCTCAGGGTGTGGCCGGGACGATCGCGTCAAAGCCGCCGCCCCCGGACGCGAAGCGGAGGAGGCGGCGGTGTATCTCAGCGGATCAGCAGGCAGACGACGATCGCCAGCGGCGTCAGGACCAGCGACAGGACCGAGAACAGGCGCGCGAAGAACCCGCTGTAGCCGACGCTCTCGAAGAGGAATATGCCGACGATGTGAGCGGCGTTGATCAACGCCACGCCGCCGGCGATCGCGATCAGCGCCCCGGAGGACGGGTCGGAGCCCGAGCCCTCCTCGACCTTGCTCCCCGAGGCGGCGAGCACGACCAGGACGATCGTGCCGACGATCGCGACGAGGAGCCCGGCGATGTCGCGCTTCTCGAACGGCGGCAGATTTCGGCTGCGCGCGACCTCGGGATCCTGCTGCGATGCGGAGTCCATCAACGCCTGCGGACTGGCGACGGCGGCCTTCGCCGCCTGAACGCTCTCGCCGAACGCCTCGCGCGCCGCTGCGAGCCTCTGTTCCTCGACGCGGTCGCGCTGGCTCTCGGCGCGCTGGATCAGGCGCTCGAAGTCGAAATCCCCCAGCCGCGGACCGAAGACCTCGCGCAGTGCGCCCCAGAGCTGGAGCTTGCCGGTGATCCCCATGTGGAGCATCTCGAGCTCGAGCACGCGGCTGAGCGGCGAGTAGCCGATCAGCTGCCCGTTTGCCTTCATCTGGCTGAGCTTCTCGAACAGGTAGGCGCCCGCCGCCTTGATCGGGTTCCGGGACACGTCGAGCGCGTCCATGAGCCGCTGGAGCTCGTCGCGGTCCTCCTCGATCTCCTTCGCGATCCCGGCCATGACGTCCCCGAGGGGGTTGTCCTCGTTGTTCTCCTGGATCCGCTGCGCGAGCTCGAGACCGCCCGTCGAGCCCGCGAGGTGGTCGTTGAGATAGATGTGGAGGTAGTCGTCGGCCACGGCCTGTCTCCTACCCACATAGGCCGTTGCCTACGCCGCGCAGGCCCCTCCGGCGGCTATTGGCCGTGGCGGCGCTTGGACTCCGCCTCGACCTCGTCGCGGAGCTGGTGCACGAGGCCGGCGACGACGAGCCCGACCCAGGCGATCAGCAGGGCCAGGAAGACGACCGCGACGACTGACGCGGTCGTCATGACGCCGTCAGGCGCTCCTCGGCGGCCAGGCGCTCCTCGGCGGTGTCGGCCTCGGCGGTGCCGTTGAACGAGCGCTGCTGGCGCGGCCGCATGTAGCAGGTCTGGCCCTCCTCGAAGCGCGAGCTCGTCCAGCTTGTCCTTGGTCAGCTGGGCCCAGACGTGCTTGTCGTCGGCCTTCAGCACCAGCTCGACGCGGATCTCGAATCCGAGGTGGACGATCCGCGTCACCGTCGCCTCCTGAGCGTCGGGCTGCGGCGCGGTGAGGATCTCGAGGTCGTGCGGGCGGATGAAGTTGTCGCCGACCTTGTTGACCGGGCCGATGAAGCCCATGACGAACTCCGACGCCGGGTCCTCGTAGAGGTCGACGGGCCGCCCCGCCTGCTCGATGCGGCCCTGGTTCATGACCACGATCTGCTCGGCGACGTCCATCGCCTCCTCCTGGTCGTGGGTGACGAAGATCGTCGTCACGTGGACCTCGTCGTGGAGGCGGCGCAGCCAGTCGCGCAGCTCCTGCCGGACCTTCGCGTCGAGGGCGCCGAAAGGCTCGTCGAGCAGCAGCACCTCGGGCTCGACCGCCAGCGCCCTGGCAAGCGCCATGCGCTGGCGCTGTCCGCCAGAGAGCTGCGACGGGTAGCGGTGCGCGAGGCCCTGGAGCTGGACGAGGTGCATCAGGTGCTTGACGCGGTCCTTGATCTGGTCGCGGGGCACCTTGCGGATGCGCAGCCCGAACGCGATGTTGTCGCGCACGGTCATGTGCTTGAAGGCGGCGTAGTGCTGGAAGACGAACCCGACGCCGCGCTGCTGCACGGGCTGGGCGGTGACCTCCTTGCCGGCGATCACGACCCGGCCCGCGTCGAGCTCCTCCAGGCCGGCGATCGTGCGCAGCAGCGTCGACTTGCCGCTGCCGCTCGGGCCCAGCAGGGCCGTCAGCGAGCCGTCGCGGACGTTGATGGTGACGTCGTCGAGGGCGGTGAAGTCCCCCCAACGCTTGGTTGCGTTCTCGACGACGATGCTCATGCGGATTCCTCCTTGGGTCGGAACAGGTTCATGAGGAGCAGCGTTGCCACCGCGAGGATCGCGAGCACCACCGCGGCGGCGTAGGCGCCCGGAGATGTCGAACTGCCCGAACTCCTTCTCGACGTACAGCGGCAGCGTCTCGGTCTTGCCCGAGATCTTTCCGGACACGACGCTGACGGCGCCGAACTCGCCGAGCGCCCGCGCCGTCGCGAGGACGACGCCGTAGGCGACGCCCCAGCGGATCGCCGGCAGCGTCACGCGCCAGAAGGTCTGCCACCAGTTCGCGCCGAGCGTCGAGGCCGCCTGCTCCTGCTCGTCGCCGATCTCCTGGAGCACCGGCTGGACCTCGCGGACGACGAACGGCAGCGAGACGAAGATCGTCGCCAGCACCATCCCGGGGACCGAGAAGATGATCTGGACCCCGTTGTCGATGAACCACTGGCCGAACCAGCCGTCGCGGCCGTAGACGAGGATCAGCGAGAGGCCGATGACGACGGGCGAGATCGCGAACGGGATGTCGATCGACGGTGTTGAGGATCGCGCGGCCCTTGAAGCGCTGGCGGACGAGCACGATCGCCGCGAGAACGCCGAAGACCGTGTTCAGCGGCACCGCGATCGCGACCATCACGAACGTGAGGTAGAAGGCGTGCATCGCCTCCGGCGTCGTCACCGACTCCCACGCGCTGCCCGATGCCCGTCCTCGAAGGTGCGGATGAAGATCATCACGACGGGGATCAGCAGCAGCAGGGCGAGGTAGCCGAGGCGCGACGAAGCGCAGCCCCAGGCGGCCGCGCGGCCCGGGTTGGCGCGCATCCGCGGCGCTGCCGCCGCTCGGACTCGACGTCCGGCTCGTCGCCGGTCACCGGCGGGCGCCCGAATCTTCCGCGGGTCAAGCCGCATGGCGCAGACTCCTTCTCGCCCACATGCCGATCCCGAAGAGGATCACGAGCGAGATCACGAGCAGGACGACGGAGACCGCGGCGGCGCCCGGTCGTGTTGCCGCTCTCGATCTGGCCGAAGATGAAGACCGACGAGACCTCGGTCTCGAACGGGATGTTGCCCGAGATCAGGACCAGCGAGCCGAACTCCCCGATCGAGCGCGCGAACCCCAGCGCCGAGCCGGCGAGGATCGCCGGCGTGAGGTTGGGGAGCACGATGCGGCGGAAGATCGTCGGCGGCTTGGCGCCCAGCGAGGCCGCGGCCTCCTCCATGTCCTCGTCGAGCTCCATCAGCACCGGCTGAACGGCGCGGACGACGAACGGGAGCGTCACGAAGAGCAGCGCCATCACGACGCCGACCCTGGTGTAGGCGGCGTTGATGCCGAAGGGGCTGTCGTCGCCGTAGAGCGCGAGCAGGGTCAGCCCGGCGACGATCGTCGGCAGCGCGAACGGCAGGTCGATCAGCGAGTTGACGATCCTCTTGCCGGGGAACTCGTCGCGCACGAGCACCCAGGCGATCACGGTCCCCATCACGGCGTTGATTACGACGACGATTAGCGAGGCAAGCAGCGTCAGCTTCAGCGACGCGACCGCCTGGGCGCTGGTGACCGCGGTCCAGAACGTGTCCCAGCCCTCGTCGAGCGAGCGCGTGACGACCGCGGCCAGCGGGATCATCACCATCACGCTCAGATATGTGACGACGATCCCGCGCGAGAGCGCGGGACCGCCGAGAGCCGACAGGGCGCTGCCGCCCCGCCGGGCCCGCGAGCCGGTCCCCCCGCCCAGATCGGACGGGGGGACCGTTGCAGGCTCAGGAGTCACCGGAGAGCTCACTCGGTGGCGACTCCCAGGTTGCGCTCGATCTCGGCGACCGAGCCGCTGGCCGGATCGAAGAACTCGGTGGCGACAGTGGGCCAGCCGCCGAAGTCCTCGATCGTGAACAGGCCCGGAGGCGTCGGGAACTCTTCCTCGTACTCGGCGAGGACCTTCTCGTCGCTCGGCCGGTAGCCGCCCTCCGCGAACTCCTTCTGCCCGTTCTCGGACAGCAGGTAGTCGAGGAACGCCTGTGCGGCATCCGGGTCGTCGGCCTCGTCGGACACCTGAGCGAGCGTCTCGATCAGGATCGTGTCGTCGGGGACGATGTACTCGACGTCCTCACCGGCGTCGATGGCGCGGATCGCCTCGTTCTCGTAGGCGAGCAGGACGTCGCCCTTGCCGCCCGTGAACGTGGTCAGCGCCTCGCTCGCGGACTTGTCCTGGACGGGCGTGTTCTCGAGCAGCGACTGGACGTAGGCCAGACCCTCCTCCTCGGTGCCGCCGTTCTCGATCACCTGGCCGTAGGCGGCCATGATGTTCCAGCGCGCGCCGCCCGAGGTGAACGGGTTCGGCGTGATGACCTCGACCTCGCCCGTCACCAGGTCGTCCCAGTCCTCGATTCCATCGGGGTTGCCCCCGCGAACGAGGAACACGACGACCGAGTTCTGGACGTTCTCGCCGATGTCGGGGAGGATCCCGGCGTCGACGAGCCGCTGCATGTCGGGCTCGAGCGGCAGGTGCACGAGGTCAGCCGGCAGGCCGGACTCGACCGCGCGCGACTGATCGCCCGATGACCCGAACGAGTTGGAGAAGTCGACGTCCGCGCCCTCAGAGGTCTCCTGGTAGGCGGGCTCGATGCCCTCCTCGTAGAGCGTCTGCGGGGTCGAGTAGGCGACCAGGTCGATCGTCCCACCCCCGCCGCCGTCACTGTCGTCAGACGAGCCACCGCAAGCGGCCACGCCGAGAGCAATGACCAGGGGAAGTGCGCCGGCCGCGACCCGCTTCATGGGCCCGGCGCGAAGCTTCTTGGCGACATTCATTGCTTCGTTTCTACCTTTCTCTATTGATTTAGTTATGAAACGAGGCGCGGCACAGTAGCAGGTTGATGATTCGGAAAGTCAAGAAAGCATAGGCAGTCCGGAGGCCCCGTGCCGGCGGGCTCGCCGAGCTAGGCCAGCGAGTGCTCGAAGACCGTCTCGAGCTTCGGGATGGTGCGCTCGGAGTGAGCCTCGTCGGCGACCGTCTTCTCCAGTCGCATCGTCGAGCTGCGACCGTCGAGCAGCAGGGTCGCCGCCTGGTTGTCGAAGTAGGGCCCCTCGCAGAAGCGCCACCGGATCTCGGGGTCGGGGGCCCCGCCCGAGTGGGCGAGGGCACGGCCGATCGCGGTGCCGGCACGCGAGAGGCCGAACCTGATCGCGCGGCGCTCGCGGCCGTCGAGCGGGTTTCGGAAGGGTGAGGTCGTCGCCTGGTAGACGGCGCTGCGCACGTCGGACCCGCGCGGAAACGCGACGTCGGCGAGGTAGGCGTGGTGGACGTCCCCCGAGACGACGACGATCGACGCCGGAGCCTTTCCGCGCTCGCCCGAGCCGACCTCCTCGATCAACTTCGTGAGGCGCTCGAACGACATCCGGAAGGCGCCCCAGTGGTCGAGGTCCAGCGTGCGGCGGGCGCTCTCGGCGAGCAGCCGGCCGAGCCGCCCCCAGGAGCCGTTGCCGACCGCCTCGCTCCAGGCCTCGACGTAATGCAGCCCCGGCGCCAGCAGGTAGGGGACCGACGTCCCGATGACGAGGTGGTCGAAGTCGCCGCTGGCGTGCTCGGCGATCCAGTCCCACTCGTCGTCGTCGAAGATCGAGCGCCGGCCCTCCTCGAGAACGCGGCCGGATCGCGAGTCGAGGACGAGCAGCCGGGTGCGCCCGAGGTCGCGGAAGTAGCTCCAGCGCGCGCTCTCGACCTCCTGGTCGGCACGTGCGGCGAACTCGCGCAGGATCGGGCTCGCGTCGTCCTCGCTGCGCGCCGCCTGGTAGACGTCGTTTTCGGCGAGCTCGCGCGGCGAGAGGTTGCCGAGCCACTGGTAGACCCAATAGGAGGTCAGCCCGCCGACGATGCGCTCCTTCCACCACGGCTTGCAGCGCATCTCGTTGACCCACCCGAGCGAGATGTTCCAGTCGTCGCTCATGTCGTGGTCGTCGATCACCATCGACGTCGAGACCGTGGACAGCAGCCAGCGGATCGCGGGGTCGCCCCACGACTCCCAGTACAGGCGCGTGTACTCCTCGAAGTTCATCACCTGCTCGCCAGGGTCCTCGCACGTGCCGCGGGTCTGGCGTATGTACTCCCGCGTCTGCGGCGAGCCCTCGTCGACGTAGACCTGGTCGCCCAGCATCAGCATCAGGTGCGGCCACTCCTCGCGCGGCTGCTCCGCCATCGCGAGCGCCTTGGCGTAGAGGGCGTCGTACTCGCGCCCGTCGGGGTCCTCGTCCTTGCTCAGGATGTAGGGCGGCTCGTGCGGGAGCGCGACCCGGCACGAGCCGAACACCATCTCGATCGGGCGCTCGGGGTCGAGCGTCCGGATCACGCTCGGCGGGAACTCGGAGTCGGGCAGCGGCCAGCAGCGCTCGCCGTCGATGGCGACCTCGTACTCGTAGATCTGCCCGGGCTCGAGGTCGTCGATGCAGACGAGCGCGTAGTGGTGCTCCTGGACCTCGAACGTCTCCTCGGTGGCCTCGAAGCCCTTGCCGTCGCCGCTCGAGACCCCGACCTCGCAGGATCCGTCGGTCTCCACCCATATCGTCGCCTCGGTCTCGCTGACGTAGCGCAGCAACGGGCCAAGGATCAGTTTCGCCATCTCGCCTCCATTCTTCCTGACCTACCCGCGCGCGCGCATATGCAAGCGCGGCTCGACAGACATCGGGCGGGGGCCGGGACTAGAGTCCGTGCCCCTTGCCGATGCATCCCGCCGAGAACCGCGGCTATCGCGAGCTCTACCTGACCGGCCGCCAGCTCGTGGCGCGCTGGCGCCGGCTCGGCGACGCGCTCGGGCCGCCCGAGGCGGAGCCGGTGCTCAAGACCGCGGATTCGGTCGACCGGATGCTGGGCGAGCTGGCGCCGCTCACAGCGCGTCACGATCTCCACGGCAGCGTCGCCGCGCGAGGGAAGCGGCTCGCGCATCGGCGCCGCGCGGGGGGCGATCGGGGATCGATTCCTGGAGCGAAACCAGGCTCTGCGCCTGGCGCTCGAGGACCTCGAGCACGTCGCCAACCTGCTCGCCTATCTCGCCAAGGTCAGCGAGGCGCGCGGTGACGCCGACCTCGTCGAGTTCTGCGGCTCGTGGGAGCGGCGCCTGCGGCGCCAGCTCGGAGTCGTGCGCAAGGCGGCCGTGGCGATGGGCGAGGACCCCGACGCCGCGATCGAGCCGCTCGACTCCTCGAAGGTAGGCCGCGCCGCCCACGGCGCCGCCTATGCGGCGGGGACGGTCGGCGAATGGGTCGACCGCCGCGTTGCCAGGCGACGGTCCTAGTCCGGCGCGGCTCTGCCGCGAGCTGCATGTGAACCAGGTGATCTCAGCCGAGGTTCGGCAGACCCTCGTCGGGCGTCGACGCCTCGGCGTGGAGCTTGCGCGCGATGCGCCCCGCGCGGCGGGCCTCGTAGCCGGCCTCGACCGCCTTGCGCATCGCCGCGGCCATCCGCGCCGGGTCCTCGGCCCGCGCGACGGCGCTCGCGAGCAGGACTCCGTCGCACCCGAGCTCCATCGCCAGCGCCGCGTCGGACGCGGTCCCGATCCCCGCGTCGAGGATCACCGGCACCTTCGACTGCTCGACGATGATCTGGATGTTGTAGGGGTTGCGGATCCCCATTCCTGACCCGATCGGGGAGCCGAGGGGCATCACGGCGGCGCAGCCCGCGTCCTCGAGGCGCCGCGCGAGGATCGGGTCGTCGTTGGTGTAGGGCAGGACCGTGAAGCCCTCCTCGACGAGCGTCTCGGCGGCCTCGACCAGCTCGACGGCGTCGGGGAACAGGGTGCGGTCGTCGCCGATCACCTCGAGCTTGACCCAGTCGGTCTCGAAGGCCTCGCGGGCGAGGCGCGCGGTGCGCACGGCGTCGCGCGCCGTGTAGCACCCGGCCGTGTTGGGAAGCGCGAACAGGCCGAGGCGCTCGGCGACGTCGAGGACCGAGCCCTGCGCGAGCGGGTCCACGCGGCGCAGGGCGACGGTGAAGATCTCGGCCCGCGACGCTTCGAGCGCTCGCTCGAGCTCCTCGAGCGAGCGGAAGCCGCCGCTGCCGACGATCAGGCGCGAGCCCCACGTGCGCCCGCCGAGCTCGAACGCGACATCACCAACTTCACATGGGTGCGCTGGCAGAGCCGCGCTTGACCCGCCCCGAACCTCGTCCGCGGTCCCGTCAGCCACCCTGGATCGCCCTCACGACCTCGACCGCCTGGCCCTCGCGCAGCCTCGTGCGCATCCCACTCGCCGCGCGGCACGACCTCGCCCTCGACCGCGACCGCCACACCGCGGCGCTGCGCCTCGGCCCCGGTCGCGGCGACGGCCTGTGCGACGCTGGCTCCGTCCGGAAGCTCTGCCGGAGCCCCGTTGAGCTCGATGATCATCGGCTCGCGACCTCCGCGAAGCGCTCCGCGCCGAGCGGCTGCGCTGCGGCGGGCGGCGGCTCGCCCGCGAGGATCGACGCGATCGCGTCGGCGGTGACCGGCGCGAGCAGGATCCCGTTGCGGAAGTGCCCCGTCGCGAGCACGAGCCCCTCGAGCGCTCCGTGACCGATCACCGGCGCGTTGTCGGGCGTCGCCGGGCGAAGCCCCGCGATACGCGCCCGCCAGCTCCAGCTCGGCGACGTCGGGGAGGACCCGGTAGGCCTCGCGAAGCAGCTCGTGGACGCCGCCCGCGGTGACGGTCATGTCCGCCCCGCGCTCCTCGACGGTGGCGCCGACGATGACGCGCCCGTCGGCGCGCGGGACGACGTAGACCCACTGCGTGGCGACGATGCCCTCGCAGAGCGGCTCCGCGGCGGAGCCGCGCAGCGTGAGGATCTGGCCCTTGACCGGGCGCACCGGCGGGCGCGCTTGCGCGGGCAGCCACGACGCGCGCCCCGACCACCAGCCCGCCGCGAGCACCGTGTGGCCGGCGCGCAGCTCGCGCCCCGCCGCGGTTCGAACGCCGGCGATGCGGTCGCCCTCGATCAGCGCCTCGACGACCTCGTCGCCGGCGATCAGCTCGACGCCCTCGCGCTCGAGCGCGGCGACCAGCGCCGCGACCAGGGCAGCCGGGGTCGACCTCGCCCTCGTCACGAGAGTGGATGCCGCCGGCGACCGCCGTCGCGAGACCGGGCTCGAGCTCGCGGCACTCGCGCGGGCGCAGCCACTGCGCGTCGAGCCCCAGCGAGACGTGCAGCTCGTGGCGGCGGCGCAGCTCCTCCGCCTCGTCGCGGTCGAGAGCGACGTGCAGCGCGCCGCAGCGCCGGTAGCCGACGGCGGCGCCCGAGGCGTCCTCGAGCTCGGCGGCGAAGTCCGGGATAGAGGCGCGCCGACGCGAGGTTGAGCTCGAGCAGGGCCTCCTCCCCCCACGACGCCTCGCCGAGCGGCGCCAGCATCCCGGCGGCGACGCGGGTCGCGCCGCTGCCCGGCGCCTCGCGGTCGATCACGGCGACGCGGAGGCCGCGCTGGGCGGCGCGCCACGCGCACGCGAGGCCGATCACCCCGGCCCCGACGACCAGGGCGTCGAACTTCGTCTCGTCTCGTGCCAAGCGCACCTTTCTCGGGGGGCCGGTGCGCTTCACCATCCCTGCGCCGGCATTACCCGGATCAGGTTCAGACGGTCGGCGGCACCAGCCGCCCTCTCAGCCCGTGACCGGGCTCCCGTATTGCGTCTCCATGGTAGCCCTGCGCGAATCGGGGGGCGTGTTGGATACTGGCCGGGTGGCGAGCGAGAACCTGGAACTTGCCCGACGGGGGGTGGACGTGTTCAACAGCGGCGATCTCGATGCGATCGCGGAGCTGTGGACCGATGACATCACGATCGACTTCTCGGCGTCGAGAAGCCCGTACGCCGGCGTCTACTCGGGCAAGGAGGAGGCGCGGCAATTCATGGAGGAGGCCCGCGAGACTTGGGACGAGCTGCGGTGGGAGCCGCGCGAGCTGGTCGAGGTCGGCCCCAATGAGGTTCTGATCGACAACGTCATGCGCGCTCGCGGGCGTGGGAGCGGGGTCGAGGTCGAGGGCCGCGGCGCCCAGCTGTGGACCGTGCGCGACGGGCTTCTGGCCCACCTTCGCCTCTTCCAGAGCAGGAGAGAGGCGGACGAATGGCTCGCCAGCGGCGCGGCGCATGAGGGGGTTGGTCGTGACGGTGAGCGAGGACGGATCTGACTGTTGTGCGCCGCGCCTTCGAGTCGTTCAACGAGAGAGGCGCGGACATCGACGCCGCCGGTCGAGCCCCCGCCCGGCGTCTTCGACGACGACCCCGAGATCGTGCCGTTCCGCGCGGCGCTCGAGGACACGATGTACAGCGGCCCCTCCGCCGTCGACGACTTCTGGGACGCAGCAGGGAGAGCTGGTCCGAGCTGCACGTCGAGCTCGACCGCATCGAGCCGGTCGGCGAGGGCGTGCTCGCCGTCGGGCAGCTCACGGCACCAGCCGCGAGACCGGGCGCCCACGTCGAGTCGAGGATCGCCTTCGCCTGCCACCTGCGCGACGGTCTGGTCTGCGCGCCTCGCCAGCCACCTCTACGAGGAGAGGCCCGCGCGCGAGCTCGGCGTCCGATTAGGCTCGGGCCATGCTCACGCTCGAGGAGCGCAGGAGGCGCCTTGCCGAGGCGCGGCTCTACTTCGTCTGCGACGCGCGGCCGCCGGCCTCGCCTCGAGGCGCTGCTCGACCGAGGCGCTCGCCAACGGCGCCGACATGATCCAGCTGCGCGACAAGGGCCTCGGCGACGGCGAGCTGCTCGAGGCGGCGCGCGTCTTCCGAGCGGCGGCCGACGCGCAGGACGCCCTCTTTTTGCTCAACGACCGTCCCGACCTGGTCGCTCGCTGTGGAGCGGACGGCGCCCACGTCGGCCAGGACGACATCGCCCCCTCCGACTGCCCGCGCCGCTGCTTCCGCCCGACGCGCTGCTCGGGCTCTCGACGCACTCGCGCGAGCAGATCGAGGCGGCGCAGGAGCTCGGCGACGAGGCGCCCGACTACATCAGCGTGGGGCCGATCTGGGAGACGCCGACGAAGCGCGGCCGGCCCGGGGTCGGCATCGAGCTGATCGACACCGCGGCGCGGATCGCGCGCCTGCCGTGGTTCGCGATCGGCGGGATCGACCCCGACAACGTCGGCGAGGTCGTCGCCGCCGGA
Source organism: uncultured Thermoleophilia bacterium (assembly GCA_963838145.1). Classification (GTDB taxonomy): domain Bacteria; phylum Actinomycetota; class Thermoleophilia; order Solirubrobacterales; family 70-9; genus DASPWW01. The sequence continues at coordinate 567,507 of CAWIPX010000009.1, read as the reverse complement.
GCGCGGCGGGTCGTCGTCGTGCGCGCGATCCGCGACGCCGAGGACCCCGCCGCCGCGGCTCGCGCGCTCCGCGACGCCGTCGAGGCGGGCGTCGAGGTCGGGAGCTAACCCGTGGGAAGCAGGGAGCGCAAGCGGGCGGAGCGCCGCAAGCGCAAGCGGCGCAGCGCCGAGCGCCCGCGATGACGAGGCGGCCGCCGGCGCGGGCGACGCGCCCCCCAACGGCGACTCACCCTCCCGCACCGACCTCGCGAGCCGCGCCGAGGCCCGCAACCAGGCGGCGCGCGAGGCGCTGGAGCCGCTCTCCGAGGGCGAGCGCCCGACCGTCGTCACGCTCGGCGCGATCGTCTCGGCGCTGATCTGCGCCTCGATCCTCGTCGCCTACGCCGCCGGCGTCGAGGTCGAGGGGGAGCGTCCCAGCGTCGCCCAGGTGATCGCGCCGTCGCTGCTGATGGGCGTGATGGCCTGGGGGATGTGGCGGGCGCGCTACTGGGCGGTGCTCGGGTTCCAGGTCGTCGTCCTGTTTCTGATCATCGCCGCCGCCCTGGGGCTCGTGCGGGCCGGAAACTCGGTTCAGTTGGTCGGAAACCTGATCCTGATCTCGGTCTGCGGAGCGTTCTTCTACTTCATGGTCAAGGCGCTGGCGCGGATCCAGATGCCCGACCGCCGGCCGCCGCGGCTTGCGATAGAGTCGCGGCGTGGCCGACAAGTTCGACACGATCGTCATCGGCGCGGGCCCCGGCGGCTACGTCGCCGCCATCCGCGCCGCCCAGCTCGGCCAGAAGACCGCCGTGGTCGAGAAGGACAAGCCCGGCGGCCGCTGCCTCAACTACGCCTGCATACCGGCGAAGACCGTCCTGCGCTCGGCGAAGATCTACGACGAGGCGCGCAACTCGGCCGACCTCGGCGTCGAGGCCGAGGGCGTGACGATCGACTGGGACGCGATGGGCAAGCGCCGCGAGAAGGTCTCGGCGACGCTGTCGGGCGGCGTCTCGGGCCTCTTCAAGAAGAACGGGATCGAGATGATCGAGGGCGAGGCTTCGCTGACCGCGGACGGCAACGTCAAGGTCGGCCGCAAGACCTACGAGGCGGGCGCCGTGATCCTCGCGACCGGCTCGGTCGCGATGGCGATCCCGGGGTCGAGTTCGGCGGCCGCATCGTCGACACCTGGGGCGCGTGGTCGCTGCCCGAGATGCCCGCAGAGGCTCGCCGTAGTCGGCGCCGGGGCGTCGGGGTCCGAGATCGCGTCGGCCTACGGGCGCTTCGGGACCGAGGTGATCCTCGTCGAGATGCTCGACCAGCTCCTCCCGGCGGAGGACAAGGACTGCGCCAAGGTCGTCGAGCGCGCCTTCAAGAAGCAGAACATCGAGGTCGCGCTCGGGACCAAGGTCGAGAGCGTCGACGCCGGCAAGGGCTCGGTCAAGTTCAAGTACGGCGACAAGGAGGCGGAGGTCGACTACCTCTGCATCGCCGGCGGCCGCGCGCCCGACGTCGAGGCGCTCAAGCTCGGCGACGCGGGGGTCGAGCTGGAGGAGAGCGGGCGCGTCAAGGTCGACGAGTACCAGCGCACCTCGAAGGAGGGCGTCTACGCGATCGGCGACCTCGTGCGCGGTCCGGCGCTCGCCCACAAGGCCGAGGACGAGGGCGTGATCGCGGCCGAGACGATCGCCGGAAACAAGGTGCATCCGCTCGACCTCGACGCGGTGCCCGGCGCGACCTTCTGCCACCCGCAGGTCGCGAGCTTCGGGGTCACCGAAGCCCAGGCCAAGGAGCAGGGGCTCGAGGTCAAGGTCGGCAAGTTCCAACTCGGCGGAGTCGGCGGGGGCACCGTCTACGACGACCGTGCCGGATTCGTGAAGATCATCGGCGACCCCAAGTACGGCGAGATCGTCGGCGCCCACATCGTCGGCAACGTCGCCTGCGACATGATCTCCGAGCTGGTCAACGCGCGCGAGCTCGAGGGCGGCTACCAGGACATCGCGCGGATCATCCACCCGCACCCGACGATCTCCGAGGCCGTCCCCGAGGCCGCCCGCGCGGTCGACGGATGGGCGATCCACCAGTAGCGATCAGCCGGCGCGTCTTCTACTTCGACGTCGGGTCTCCCTACGCGTACCTCGCCGCCGAGCGGGTCAACTCGCTGTTCGTCGAGGCGACGGGCGAGCCGCCCGAATGGCAGCCGATCCTGCTCGGCGGGCTGTTCAAGCGCTTCGAGCGCGGGTCGTGGGCCGAGACCCCGGCGCGAGACGAGGGGATCGCCGAGATCGAGCGGCGCGCGGCCGGGTACGGGCTGCAGGAGATCCGCTGGCCCGACCCCTGGCCGGGCAACACCCTCTACGCGATGCGCGCGGCGACGTTCGCGAAGCAGTCGGGGCGAACGGTCGCCTTCGCGCTGGCGGCCTTTCGGCAGGCGTTCGCCGCCGGGCGCGACCTCTCCGACCCCGACAACGTGCTGATCGCGGCCGCCGCCTGCGAGCTTCACCCGCGCGCCGTCGAGAAGGCCGTGGCGACCCAGTCCGTCAAGCGCGAGCTGATCGAGGCGACCGAGAGGGCGGGAGATCTCGGAGTCCGGGGCGTGCCCGCGGTCGTGGTCGACGGCGAGGTCTACTGGGGCGACGACAGGCTCGAGGAGGCCGCCGAGGCGGCGGCGGGATAGCGACTTCGCGCCTCGGTTATCGTGCGAAGCACGTGGCGGAGGAGCAAGTCCAGGCCGAGGTGAAGACGCCGGAGAGCGTCGCCGACGGAGCGGGCGGCTCGCGGGTCGACCTTCCCGACGCGGACACCTGCCGCGAGCTTCTGCGCACGATGGCGATCATCCGCCGCTTCGAGGAGGAGGCCGGGCGCCAGTACCAGCGCGCCAAGATCGGCGGCTTCCTGCACCTCGCGGTCGGCGAGGAGGCGACGATCGTCGGGACGACCTCGGTGATGCGGCCCGAGGACTACCTGATCGGCACCTACCGCACGCACGGGCACGCGATCGCCCGCGGCACCGACCCCAAGCGCGTCATGGCGGAGCTCTTCGGGCGCGTCGACGGCACGTCGCGCGGGCGCGGGGGCTCGATGCACATCTTCGACCTCGAGAAGCGATTCATGGGCGGCTACGGGATCGTCGGCGGCAACCTGCCGCTCGCGGCCGGGCTCGGGCTCTCGTCCGACTACAAGGGCGAGGACTCGGTGACCGTCTGCATGTTCGGCGACGGCGCATCGAACACGGGCAACTTCGGCGAGACGATGAACCTCGCGGCGCTGTGGAGCCTCCCGGTGGTCTTCCTGGTCGAGAACAACCTCTACGGGATGGGGACCTCGATCGAGCGCCACTCGGCGGTGACCGACCTGTCGCGCAAGGCCGAGGGCTACGGCGTGCCCGGGATCCGCATCGACGGCATGGACGTCCTCGCGGTGCGCGAGAGGGTCGCCGAGCACATCGAGATCGCGCGCTCGGAGCGCCGGCCGACCCTGATCGAGGCCTTCACGTACCGCTTCCGCGGCCACTCCGCGGCCGACCCCGAGGTCTACCGCGAGAAGGAGGAGGTCGAGGAGTGGCGCAAGAAGGACCCGATCATCTCCTTCGCCGAGCGGCTGAAGTCGGAGGGGGTGATCGGCGACGACGAGCTCGAGGAGATCCAGGCCGAGGCCGACCGGATCGTGACCGAGGCGGTCGAGTTCGCCGACGCGTCGCCCGAGCCGGCGCTCGAGTCCCTCTACGAGAACCTCTACGTGCTCGGCGAGCACACGGGGGGCTGGTACGCCGTCGACGAGCGCACGCCCGAGCCGCACCCGGGTGAGCTCGAGCACGAGGTCGGCGCCGAGGGCGAGATCGCGAAGCTCGCCGAGGCCGGCGCCGCGTACGCGGGCCGCGAGCAGCCGCGCTCGTCGCGGCGCCCGGAGAGCGGCGAGGCCGGCCCTTCGGACGATGCCCAGGAGGAGGAGGGCTCGCGGCGCGACGAGGGCGAGCCCGATGAGGGTGGCTGAGGTGGCGCCGTGGCGGTGATGCGGATGCGAGAGGCGCTCAACGAGGCTCTCGCCGAGGAGATGCGCCGCGACGAGGACGTCTTCATCATCGGCGAGGACGTTGCCGTCTTCCAGGGCGCCTTCAAGGTCACCGAGGGGCTGCTCGACGAGTTCGGCGAGAAGCGCGTCCGCGACACCCCGATATCCGAGAACACGATCGTCGGCGTGGGCGTCGGCTCCGCGATGGGGGGCCTGCGGCCGGTCGTCGAGATCATGACCGTCAACTTCTCGCTGCTGGCGATGGACCAGATCGTCAACCATGCCGCGGCGATCCCCTACATGTTCAACGGGCAGGTGCGCGTCCCGATGGTCGTGCGGATGCCGGGCGGCGGCGGGCACCAGCTCGGGCCGACCCATTCGCACAGCCTCGAGGCGACGTACCTCCAGATCCCGGGCCTGCTGGTCGCGTGCCCCTCGACCTCCGCCGACGCCAAGGGGCTTCTCAAGGCGGCGATCCGCGACGACAACCCCGTGATCTTCATCGAGCACGAGACGCTCTACGGCGTCCGCGGCGAGGTGCCGGAGGACGACGACCACCTGCTCAATTTCGGTGAGGCGGCGATCCGGCGCGAGGGCAGCGACGTGACGATCATCGGGGTCCTTCGCATGGCGCACACGGCGGAGCAGGCCGCCAAGACACTGTCCTCCGACCACGACGTCGAGGCCGAGGTGATCGACCCGCGGACCCTGCGGCCGCTCGACCTCCCGACGATCCTCGAGTCGGTGAGGAAGACGAATCGCGCCGTCATCGTCGAGGAGGGCTGGCCGCACGGCGGTGTTGGCGCCAATCTCGCCGCCCTGATCCAGGAGCAGGCCTTCGACTACCTCGACGCGCCGGTGCAGCGCGTCACGGGAGCCGACGTGCCGATGCCGTACTCCAAGCGCCTCGAGCAGGCCGCCATCCCCCACTCCGAGCACGTCGTGAGCGCGGCGCTCGCGACGCTGGAGGGCTCGCTGAAATGACCAACTTCACATGCTTCTCGCAGCGGAGCTGCCCCGGATATGACTGAGATCGTCATGCCGCGGCTCTCGGACTCGATGGAGGAGGGCACCATCCTGCGCTGGATGAAGTCCGAGGGCGACGAGGTCGCGGTCGGCGACGAGCTCGTCGAGATCGAGACCGACAAGGCGAACATGGTCTACGAGTCCGACGCCGCCGGGACGCTGACCGAGATCGTCGCCGAGGAGGGCGCCACGCTGCCGATCGGCGAGGTGATCGCGCGGGTCGGCGAGCCCGGTGAGGCCTCCGGCGACGGCGCGGGCAAGAAGCCCGCGAAGGACGAGAAGGACGAGTCCGAGGGCGAGGAGCGGAGCGGCGACGGGCGCGGCGACGGCGACGGCGGTGCGCCCGAGCGCGAGCCGCAGGACGAGCCCGCCGCCGCGCCGGCGGCAACCGCGGCTCCGCCGGCCGAGGGGGACGACGGCGACGGCCGCGTCAAGGCATCCCCGATCGCGAGGCGCATCGCGAAGGACCGCGGCGTCGACCTCGGCGGCATCTCGGGCTCAGGCCCCGGCGGGCGGATCGTCAAGGCCGACGTCGAGCGCGCCGGGGAGGGCGCGCCGGCCGCCACTCCGGCGCCCGCCGCGGCGGCTCCCGCGGCTGCGACCGCGGGCTCCCGCGAGCGCCCCGAGACGGCGAAGGGCGAGGTCGAGATCGTCGAGCTGTCGAAGCTCCAGCAGACCGTCGCCCGGCGCATGGCCGAGTCGAAGGCCACGGCCCCGCACTTCTACCTCACCGCCGAGGCCGACATGACCCGAGCCTGGGAGGCGCGGGCGCGGATCAAGTCAGCCGCGGGCGAGGGCGATGTCATCCCCTCCTTCAACGACCTCGTCGTCAAGGCGTGCGCGATCGCGCTGCGCGAGTTCCCGCGCGCCAACGGCGCATATCGCGACGGCAGGGTCGAGATGTACTCGCGCGTCAACGTCGGCGTCGCCGTCGCCGCACGGGACGCGCTGGTCGTCCCGACCGTCTTCGACGCCGACCTCAAGGGTCTGCGCCAGATCGCGACCGAGACACGGGCGCTGGCCGCGCGCGTCCGCGAGGGAACGATCACGCCGCCGGAGCTGTCGGGCGGGACCTTCACGGTCTCGAACCTCGGCATGTACGGCGTCACGGCGTTCTCGGCCGTGATCAATCCGCCCCAGGCGGCGATCCTCGCGGTCGGCGCGATCGACGAGAAGCCCGTCGTCCGCGACGGAGAGATCACGACCGCGCGCCTGATGGCGGTCACGCTCGCCTGCGACCACCGCGTGCTCTACGGCTCCGACGGAGCCGAGTTCCTGGCGCGGGTCCGCTCGCTCTTGGAAGAGCCCATGGGCCTCGCGCTATGACGAGCGGCGCCCGCCGTTAGGAACCCTCGGCGCGGTGGGGGTACCGCGCGACGGAGAGCCGCCACGGCAGGATCCGCACGCGCGACGTCCTCAGGCACGCCGCGTCGAGCGGGTCGGCCGGCGACGCTTGAAACGTCGGGGATCGGGAATACACTTCATGTAGCGATGCGCACTGACCCACGTGCGGATCCAGACATAGGGACGCGGCGAAGAACCGTCGCCTCCCATCGTCCGTAGGCGCCGCCGAGGAGATCCCGAAGCGGCGACACAAGGCCGGCCCCGAGGCGATCCCTGGGGGTGGCCCGACACGAAGGACGGAGAGATATGAAGCGCAGCGACGTTGCTGCTGTCGCGATCGAGCCGGCGGGCGCGCGGGCCGATGACAGCATGGGCGATGCCGACGACCTGACGCGCGAGGACAGGGCGAACCTCCTGCGTTACATGACGATGATGCGCGCGGCGGAGGAGCGTGCCCTGACGCTCTATCGCCAGGGAAAGGTGCCGGGGAGCTTCTACGACGGCCGCGGCCAGGAGGCGATCTCGGTCGGCTCCTCGTACGCGCTGAGGCCCGAGGACCGGATGTGCATCCTGCACCGCGACCTCGGGGCGCATTTCGTGCGCGGCGTCACGCCGGACCGCTACCTCGCCAACTACATGGGGCGGGCCGGCGGCGTGACCGGAGGCAAGGACGGCAACATGCACTTCGGCGACCGCGGGCTGGGATGCGTCGGCATGGTCTCGATGCTTCCCGACATGGCGCTGGTCGCCTGCGGCATGGCGCTCAAGTTCAAGCTCCGCCGCGAGCCCCGCGTGGCGATGACGTATTTCGGAGAGGGCTCGACCGCGAACGGGCAGTGGCACGAGGCGATGAACTTCGCCGGGATCCACCGGCTGCCGATCGTCTTCGTGCTCGAGAACAACCAGTTCGCCTACTCGACCCCGAACGAGCTCGAGTTCGCGTCCGATCCGGTCGAGCGTGCCGAGACCTACGGGTTCGGCGGGGTGAAGATCGACGGAAACGACGTGGAGGCGGTGTTCGAAACCGCGCGCGAGGCGACGGAGCGGGCACGCTCGGGCGGCGGACCGACGCTCATCGAGTGCGTGACCATGCGCATGCACGGGCACGGGGCCCACGACGACATGAGCTACGTGCCGGCCGGGATGCTCGAGCGCTGGGAAAAGCGCGACCCGATCGAGCGCTACGCGCGGCGCCTGGTCGCCGAGCACGGGTTCGCCCAGGGCGAGGTGGACGAGGTCCAGTCCGGCGTCCGCGAATACGTCGAGGAATGCGCCGCAAGGGCGCTCGAATCGCCGCCGCCGGATCCCGAAACCGCCACCACGGGAGTCTTCGCCGAGCGCTGGGAGCCGCTCGGCGACGGGCAGGCGCCGCGATGGGCGCGGCGCGGCCAAAGCGAAGACGGCAATGGAGCGGGCCGATGACGGCGCCCGGCGCACAGACGGCCCCAGAAACGCGGGAGATGACCTACCTCGAGGCGATCTCCGATGCCCTGCGCGAGGAGATGCGACGCGATGGAGACGTGATCTGCATCGGCCAGGACATCGGCGAGTTCGGCGGCGCGTTCAAGGTCACCGACGGCTTCGCCGAGGAGTTCGGCGCCGAACGCGTCATCGACGCCCCGCTCGCCGAGAGCGCGATCATCGGCACCGCCGTGGGCGCCGCGGCCGAGGGGCTGCGGCCGGTCTGCGAGATGCAGTTTGCGGATTTCATCTCGTGCGGCTTCGACCAGCTGGTCAACGTCGCCGCCAAGCTGCACTACCGCCAGGGCATCGCTGTCCCGCTGGTGGTCAGGCTGCCCTCCGGCGGCGGCTTCTCGGGCGGGCCGTTCCATTCCCAGAATCCCGAGGCCTGGTTCCTTCAGACCCCGGGGCTCAAGGTGGTGGCGCCGGCGACCGCCGCCGACGCAAAGGGGCTGCTCGCCAGCGCGATCCGGGATCCGAACCCGGTCTGCTACCTCGAGCACAAGGGGCTCTACCGCCACGTCTCCGGTGAGGTCCCCGGGGGCGAGCACCTGGTGCCGCTGGGCGAGGCGCGCGTCGCGAGACGCGGCGAGCCCGGCGAGCTCACGGTCGTCGCCTACGGCTCGAGCGTCCAGCTCGCGCTACAGGCCGCCGAGGAGCTCGACGAGGACATCGAGGTCATCGACCTGCGCTCGCTCCGCCCGCTCGACACGGAGTCGATCCTCGCGAGCGTGAGAAACACGAGCAAGGTCCTGATCGCCCACGAGGCGACACGCTCGTGCGGTGTCGGGGCCGAGATCGCCGCGATCATCGCCGAGGACGCCTTCTTCGACCTCGACGCGCCGATACGTCGTCTGACCACGCCCGACGTGCCGATCCCCTTCAGCCCGCCGCTCGAGCAGGCGGTCCTGCCGCAGCTCGACGACATGAAGGAGGCGTGCCGTGAGCTCATCGCATACTGACGCGAAGGTCGAGGTGACGATGCCGCAGATGGGCGTCTCCGTCGCGGACGGGACCATCATCGAGTGGCGCAAGCGGCCAGGCGACTGGATCGAGGCCGACGAGACGATCTGCGAGGTCACCACCGACAAGGTCGACGTGGAGATACCGTCGCCCGCCGCGGGACGGCTCGAACGGATCCTCGTCGAGGCCGGCGAGAACGTCCCCGTCGGCACTCCGATCGCTGAGATCGACGGTGGTGCGTCGGCCGGCGAGGCGCATCCCGACGAGCACCACGAGCCTGACCGATCGGACCACGAGCCCGATCGCTCCGGATCTCACTCCCCCGTCGCGCGGCGGATCGCTGCCGAGCACGGCATCGACCTCGACGACATCGAAGGGACGGGGATCGGGGGCCGGGTTCGCAAGCGCGACGTGCTTGCACGGATCGAGGCCGACCGCGGGCGGTCGGAGCACGAGCGGCCGCTGCACACCGAGTCTCCGTATCGCCCCGACGAGCTCGCGGAGCCCGAGCTCGAGCCGGCGGCCAATGGCGACGCGGCGCGCGACGGAGCCCCCGGCGAGCCGCTTCCCGGCCGTCGCGAACCGCTGTCGCCGATGCGCCAAGCGATCGCCCGGCACATGGTGTCGAGCCGCCGCAGCGCGGCTCACTGCACGACGATCGTCGAGGCCGACATGTCGCGCGTGGCGGCTAGCCGCGCACGGCACAAGGACGCGATGGCGCAGCGCGGCGTCACACTCACCTACCTCGCATACGTGGCCCACGCAACGGTCGAGGCGCTGGGACGCCACCCGATCCTCAACGCGTCGCTGGACGGCGACGAGATCGTCTATCACGACGATGTCAACCTCGGGATCGCGGTCGCCCTCGACGACGGCCTGATCGTGCCGGTCATCCCGAAGGCCCAGCGGCTCAGCCTCGAGGGGCTCGCGGCCGCGATCGCCGACCTCGCCGGCCGCGCCCGATCCGGCAGCCTCGAGCCCGACGACGTCCACGGAGGCACGTTCACGATCACCAACCCTGGCCAGTTCGGGGCGGTTCTGGCGACGCCGATCATCAACCAGCCGCAGGTCGCGATCCTCGATCTCGAGGCGATCGTCAAGCGACCCGTCGTGGTCGAGGCCGGCGATGGCACCGACTCGATCGCGATCCGGCCGATGGCCTTCCTGCCGATGTCCTGGGATCACCGGGCGCTCGACGGCGCCGAGGCGGCTCGGTTCCTCTCGGAGATCAAGCAGCAGCTCGAAAGCTGGGAGACGGAGTCGTGAGCGTCGCCGTCCGCGCCCCGGACAAGAGGGCGAATACCGGGGCCGGGCCGCGGGCCGGGGCTGCAACGCCGCCTCCCGCGATCGCCTTCGACCACGAGGAGATCGTCGTGCGGCATGGCGAGCGCAGCGGGTGCTGCGTGATCGTCGCCGTCCATTCGACGGCACTCGGGCCCGCGCTGGGCGGCGCCCGCCTCTGGCACTACCCGGCCACGGCCGACGCGGTGGCCGACGCGCTGCGGCTCGCCCGGGGAATGACGATGAAGGCGGCGGCAGCTGGGCTCGACCTCGGCGGCGGAAAGGGCGTCATCCATGCTCCCGGCCCGTGGCCGCCCGGCGGCGCCGAGCGCACGGAGATGCTGCTCGACTTCGGCGACCTCGTCGAGTCGCTCGATGGGCGCTACATCACCGCTGAGGACGTCGGGATCTCGCCCGCGCGACATGGTCGAGATAGGCAGGCGTACCCGTCACCTGACGGGTCTCCCCACGGACCGCGGCGGCTCCGGCGACCCGAGCCCGCTCACAGCAATCGGCGTCGAGGCCGCGATGCGGGCCTGCGTCCGCGACCGCTTCGGCGCGCGGGGGCTGGACGGCCTGCGGATCGGCGTCATCGGCCTCGGCCACGTCGGGACCAGCCTCGCGCTGCGGCTGCTGGAAGCGGGAGCGAGCGTGGTCGCGTGCGACATTGCGCCGGGCAAGCGCGCCCTCGCAAGGCGCCTCGGCCTCGACTGGGTCGAGCCCGGCGACGCGATGACCGGCGAGTACGACGTGCTCGCGCCGTGCGCGCTCGGCGGAGGGCTCGACGCGGACACCGTCGAGCAGCTGCGCTGCGAGATCGTCTGCGGCGCGGCCAACAACCAGCTCGCGTCCGACGCGCTCGCCGAGCGGCTCGCGGAGCGCGGGATCCTCTACGCGCCCGACTACGTCGTCAACGCCGGTGGGCTGATGCACGTCTACAGGGAGATCCGCGGCTACGACGAGGACGAGGCGACCGGTCTCGCCCTCGGGATCGAGACGACCGTGGAGCGGGTGCTCGAGTCGGCGCGGCGCGACGCGACGACGCCGCTCGCAGCCGCAGGAAAGCTCGCCGCAGAGCGGCTCGAGAGGGCCGGCGAGGTCACCCGGGTGCCACACTGAGCGACATGCGTGAGCTCTGGGTCATCCGCTCCGGGCAGGTCCCCTACGAGGACGCCCGCACGACCCAGAAGCGCCTCGAGGCGGCGCGCCACGCGGGCGAGATCCCTGACGTGATGCTGCTGCTCGAGCATCCGCCCGTCTACACGAAGGGAAGGCGCTCGTCGGCCGACGAGCTGCCGATGGGCGAGGACTGGTACCGGATGCAGGGCATCGAGGTGCGCGAGACCGATCGCGGCGGGCGCGTGACCTACCACGGGCCCGGCCAGCTGGTCGGCTACCCGATCGTGGACCTGGGGCCCTACGACGACGACGTGCATGAGTACATCCGGCGCATGGAGCGCGTGATGATCGCCGCGCTCGCCGACTTCGGTGTCAAGGCGGGGCCGATCGAGGGGCTGACCGGCGTCTGGACCGAGGGCGCCCGCCCGGGCGAGAATCCCGGCGGCCGCGAGGCACGCAAGATCGGCTCGATCGGCGTCCACGTCAACCGCGGCATCACGACCCACGGCTTCGCGATCAACGTCAACAACGACCTTCAGCCGTTCGAGTGGATCGTCCCCTGCGGGATCGAGGCCTGCCGCGTCACGTCGGTCGCCGCCGAGAACGGCGGCGAGCAGGACATGGGCGCCTTCATGGATGCGGTTCGCGACCGCTTCGGCGAGCTCTACGAGCGCGATCCGGTGGAGCGTGGGACGGCGGACATCGAGGCCGGCGCGGCGACGGCGGTACGGTAGGCGCAATGGCTTCCCAGACCCTCGACGAGCGGATTCACGTCACCAGGTCGCGCCGGCGGCCCGGCGGCGGCGCCGAGGCGGAGGGCCGCCCGTTCCGCGAGCGCAAGCCGCCGTGGCTGAAGGTCCCGGCGCCCGGGGGGCCGACGTATCGCCACCTCAAGGAGATGATCCGCTCCGAGAACCTCAACACGGTCTGCGAGGAGGCCAATTGCCCCAACGTCGGCGAGTGCTGGGAGCGCGGCACCGCGACCTTCATGATCCTCGGCGACGTCTGCACCCGGCGCTGCGGCTTTTGCAACGTCCAGACGGGAAAGCCGACGTGGAACGACCCGCTCGAGCCGATGCGCGTCGCCGCGAGCGTCAAGCGGATGGGCCTGCGCCACGCGGTCGTCACCTCGGTGGACCGCGACGACCTTCCCGACTACGGGGCGAGCGCGTTCGTCGGCGTCATCCGCTCGATTCGCATGCTGGCGCCCGACTGCAGGGTCGAGGTCCTGACGCCGGACTTCAGGGGGCAGGAGATGCCGCTCGCGAAGGTGATCCACGAGCGCCCCGACGTCTTCAACCACAACGTCGAGACGGTGCCGCGGCTGTACCCGAAGGCGCGCCGCGGCTCGGACTTCCTGCGCTCGTGCAGGGTTCTCAAGCTCGCGAAGGAGATCGGCGGCGGGGACGTCGTCACGAAATCCGGCCTGATGGTCGGCCTCGGAGAGGAATTCGACGAGATGGTCGAGGCGTTCGCGATCCTGCGCGAGCACCGCGTCCAGGTGCTCACGGTCGGCCAGTACCTGCGCCCGACCGAGGGTCACCTGCCGGTCGTGCGCTACTGGCACCCCGAGGAGTTCGAGGCGCTCGAGCGCGCTGCCCTCGAGCTCGGGTTCGAGTCGGTCGCCGCGGGCCCGCTGGTGCGCAGCTCCTACCACGCTGACGAGCACGTCCCACAGCCCGCCGCGGCGGGCGAGCGCGCGGCGTAGGGCCTGGCGCCCAACGCCCGGATAGAGTGCCCGGGCCGCGCCGGACGCCGGTGCGGTGGGTCGCCTCGTGACGCGGCCCTGACCATCGAATGAAGGGAGCGGGAGATGTCGGAGAACGGAACGCCGAAGGGGCGCTTCGGGCGCCGTGCGCTGACCGGTGTCGCCGTCCTCTCGATCGCCGCGTTCGGTGCCGCGTGGTCCGGGTGTGGCGACGACAACGAGGACGAGGTCAACGAAGCGATCGACAACGCCAACGAGCAGATCGACGAGGCGACCGACGAGGCGCTCGAACAGGCGGAGGAGACTCAGGACGAGGTCCAGCAGCAGATCGACGAGGGCACTGAAGAGGCTCAGGACCAGGCCCAGGAGGCTCAGGACCAGGCCCAGGAGCAGATCGAGGACGCCGGGGGCGCCACCACCACGCCATAGGGTCATTCGGATCGACGCGGCCTCGCCCGCCGGCGGGGCCGCGCGATTCCAACCCGCATCGCTGATCAGGGAGCCAGGCGCCGCAGCAGCGTCCCGTCGCCCGCGATCGCGAACACGGTCGGGACGACCGTTATCCCGTACTTGCGCGCCATGTCGGGGCGCTCCCTCACGTCCACGGTCACGAGCGGCTCGTCGCGCTCGTTCAGGCGGTGCTCCCATGCACGGCAGTCGGCGCACAGGGGGTGAGTGAACTCCACGAATGCCCGCGGCGCTCCGTCGAGCGCCGGGATGTCGGTGGGATCGATGCGGTCGTGGCGGCTGGGCGAGACGCCTCGCAGGCGGGCCGACAGCCGGTAGAGCTCGCAGCCGACGCAGAGTCCGGTCGAAGCAGCGAGGAACGCGAGCGCCGCGACGAGCCCGCCGAGAATCGTCCCTGCGACCTCGGCTCCCAGCCACCATGCCACGGACGCGAGGCCGAGAAACGCGATGGCCATCATGTTCGCAAGCCGCGGGGGGCGGGAGTCCTCGAGTGGGCCCTCCCCGAGGCGCGGCTGGACGAGTTCGAAGTACGCGAGGCAGGGGAGGCAGTAGCGGCGCCCGAGGGTCAGGCCAATCGCGATCTGGAGCGCCATCAGGGCCCAAGCCAGAGGCCAGCCGAAGATCACGCCGAGCATTGCCACGAGGCCGGTGAACGCCTGCGAGAAGCGGGGGGCGCGCGCATCGATCACGTCGGTGTCGCGGTATGGATCGGCGCTTCGCATGTCGTGATCGCGGCGTTGGGACATGGCCTGAGTCTAGGCTTGGCGGCCCCGTGATCCCGCTCAAGGACAACATCCCCACCACGCGGTTCCCGATCGTCACGGTCGTGCTGATCGCGATCAACGTCGCGTTCTTCGTGTGGCTGCTCAGCGCGTCGGGCGAGAGCGGCAGCGCGACCGCGCCGGTCCTCGAGCGCGCGGGCGCCTCGGAGCGCGATCAGCTCAACTTCGAGTACGGGGCGATCCCGGCCGAGGTGCTGCACCCGGGCGAGTACTGCGCGCCGACGGACGTCGAGCAAGGGGAGATCGTCGACACGTGCGGCTCACGCGACGAGATCGAGCGCGAGTCGGGCCTCGAGCAGGCCCCGTGGTGGGTGACGCTGCTGACGTCGATGTTCATGCACGGAGGGATCCTCCACATCGCGTTCAACATGCTCTTCCTGTGGGTGTTCGGCAACAACATCGAGGACGCGATGGGCAAGCTGCGGTTCATCGCCTTCTACCTGCTCGCGGGAATCGTCGCGATCTATGCCCAGTCGCTCTTCTCCCCTGACTCGACCGTGCCGCAGATCGGGGCCAGCGGGGCGGTGGCGGGTGTATTGGGCGGCTATGCGCTCTTACACCCGCGCGCGCAGGTGCTGACCCTGATCTTCATCATCTTCTTCGTGACGATCGTCGAGATCCCGGCGATGATCATGCTCGGGATCTGGTTCGTGCTCCAGTTCGTCCCCGCCGTGGCGGACGTCGCGACGCCCGATGTCGGCGGCGAGGGCGGGGTCGCCTATCTCGCGCACGTCGGCGGATTCATCTTCGGGCTCGCGCTGGTCAAGCTCTTCGCGCATCGCCGCCAGGAGGACCCGCCCTCGTCCCCGAACCCGGTGTACTGAGATGGATCCCGACGTCAGAACCGCGCTGCTCGTCATGGGCCTGCTCTTCGTGTTCGCGTTCGCCGGAATGACCCTCTACGTGATCGGCGACTCGGGGTTCAACACGGTCGGGGACCTGCTGCTCGCGGTCACGTCGCTCGGCGTCGTGGTCTTCGTCTCGCTGGGCCTGATCGGCGCGATCCGCAACCCACCGAAGTAGGCCCGCGGCCGGCGGGCGGGCGACGCGCGGCTCGCGATGTCGTGCCGCCGCGCTAGCTTGACCTCCGGAGTGGAGGAGAAGGACGGTAGGTTGGGCGCTGTGCGCGTGGGGATCGCGTCGCTGCTCGTCGTCTGCGTGTTCGCGGCGGCGGTGGTCGTCGCCAACGAGCCCTGGGAGGAGGAGCTGTCGGGGTCGGTGGTCGGGCCGGCGGCGGCCCTGCAGCCGGTGGCGTCGCCGGGGAGCACGGCGCCCGTCGCCGCGGGCCCGAAGGGCTCCGACGCGGCGAAGTTCGCGCTCGAGCCGCGGCCGGCGAGCCTGCCGGTCCACGTCGAGTTCGACAAGCCGCCGGAGGCGGGGGTGATGTTCGACGTCGACAGCGGCGAGATCCTGTGGCAGCGGCGTCCTTATCGCGAGCTGCCGATCGCGAGCCTGACGAAGATGATGACGGCGCTGCTGATCGCCGAGCGCCACCGGCCCGGGGAGATGGTGATGATCACCGACGAGGCGCTCGCCTACGAGGGCTCGGGGGTCGGGGTGCTGCCGGGCGGCAAGGAGGTGCGCCTGGAGCCGATGCTCAACGGGCTGCTGCTGGTCTCGGGCAACGACGCGGCGATCGCGCTCGCCCAGCACGACGCGGGCAACGTGGACGAGTTCGTCAAGCGGATGAACACGCAGGCGGTGCGGATGGGGCTCACGTGCACGCACTTCACGAGCCCGCACGGGCTCCAGGACGAGGGGAACTACTCGTGCCCGATCGACCTGGCGGAGCTCGCCCGCGCCGATCTCGCAAATCCGCGCATCCGCAAGATCGCCGGTTCGCTGCACGCCCGCTTCGCGTTCCCGATCAAGGGCGGGTTCCTCGATCTCTACAACAACAACCCGTTCATCCAGAACGGGACGCCCGGGATGACGGGCCTCAAGACGGGATACACCGACGCCTCGGGGCGCTGCTACGTGATGACGCGCAAGTTCGCGGGGCGCCACATCGGAGTGGTGCTGCTCGACTCTCCGCACCCCCTCCCCCAGATCAACGAGCTCTGGGAGGCGGCGGCGCAGGGTTAGCGTCTGGATCCAGCCCGGTGAGCCGGCCCTAGGCCCGGCTCCGGGTCCTGCCAAGCACGAGGCGCACGATCCAGGCCTCGTAGCGGCCCGCCCGCGGGTCCGCCGCCGTCGCGGCCTCGAGGCGGGTGAAGTACTCGTCGCGGACGGCGGCCGGGTCCTCCCCGTTCGCGGCGGGCTCGAAGAGGTGCGCGGTCATGGTCGGCTCGGCGAAGGCGCGGGTGAACTCGGTGTAGGCGCGCGCGTAGGCGGCGGCGTCGCCATCGCGCTCGAACGCCGCCCAGTAGGGGTTGGGGACGTCGCCCTCCTCGATGTCGACGACCTCGAGCCGGCTCGCGAGGGGCCCTCCGTCGCCGAGCGGCGCGGTCATCTCCGCGGCGCTTCGGCAGTAGACGGGGAAGACGTAATCGTCGAGCGCCTCGCGGTCGAGCAGCCCGTCGTCGGCGAGGCTCGCGGCGACCTGCCACATCACGCGCAGGAGGCGGTCGGCGGAGACGTGCTCGCCGTCTGCGCTGACGCCGATTCCCTGGACGATCAGGCGGCCGCCGGGCGCCAGCTCGTCGGCGCGGGCCTCGAGGAAGGCGAGCCAGTCGTCGGCGGCCCGGGCGGCGAGCTCGGCTCGGGCGTCGGGGCGGCCTGCGAGAAGTACATGCCGTCGGGGGTTTGCACGCGCGGCTGCTCGCGCAGCCAGTGCGCTGCGTTCGAGCACATCCCGAGATCGACGCTGCCGGAGGGCAGCACCTGGGTGAAGAACGAGCCGGCGGCGGCCGCCGGGTAGATGGGGGCGCCGGGGATCGCGAGATATCCGTCGTCGCCGGTGACGTTGCGAAAGAGCTGTGTGAAGTCGTTGGTCGCTACGTCGTTGTGGACGGCGAGGAGCGGCAGGTCGGTCGCGCGTTCGCGCAGGGCGCCGATCGCGGCGCTCATCGCGTGCACGGAGGTCGCTCCGGTGCCGGCGCCGTAGTCGACGATCGTCAGGGCCCGGGCGGAGTCGGGGAGGTCGAGCCCGGCGGCGGTCGAGCGGATGATCTCGTCGCCGCCCTCGATGACGAGGCGCTGGTACTCGGAGTGGGCGTCGTAGTACCCGCCCGCGCGCATGCCCTCCGTGGAGGCATCCTCTGCGCGGCGCTCCGGCATCGCCGGCTCTACGCGGTCGCCGCCGCGCGCCGCGGGGCGCGCACGCGACCGTTTTCGATCGAGTCGAGGAGCTTGTTGACGTGGCGCCGGTAGGCGTAGTCCTGGATCGAGATGTCGTGGCGCGGGGAGTTGACGTGGCGCGTGCCACCGGAGAGGTCGGGATGGGTCTGCTTGAGCGCCCGCCACCGCCGCGCGAGCTCGGGGTCCGATCGCTGCGCCTCGATCGCCTGTGCCAGCAGACGGCCCTGGAGGCTGAGGACGGGATAGGCGCCGCCGTCGACCTCGAAGAGGCCCATCACGGATAGGTCGTCGCGGTCGCGGTGGAACTGGTGCAGGTAGAGGTCGGGCCGCGCGCCCTGCCAGCTGAAGTGGTCGCGATCGAGGAAGGGGAGGGCGACCTCGTAGCCCGTCGCCCAGACGATCAGGTCGTAGGGCTCCTCGGCGCCGTCGCCGAACGCGACGGTGTCGCCGCGCAGCTCGGCGATGTCGGCGCGCGCGACGACGTCGCCGTGGCCCATGTAGTGGAGGACCTGGGTGTTCATGAGCGGATGGCTCTCGAGCACGCGGTGGTCGGGTGCGGGGAGGCCGTAGTTGGTCACGTCGCCGACGAGGAGCTTGAGGACGAGGGTGAGCATCATCTGCTCGAGGCGGAGGGGAAGGTGGGGGCCGCCGTGGGCGACCACGTCGCTGGGCTTTCCGAACATGTGCTTGGGGACGAACCAGTAGCCGCGCCGCACGCTCAGCGCGGCGTGGTCGGCGACGGTGGCGGCGTCGCAGGCGATGTCGCAGCCGGAGTTCCCGGCGCCGACGATCAGGACGCGGCGGCCGCGCAGCTGTTCGGGGGAGCGGTAGTCGCGCGAGTGGATCGCCTCGCCGGCGAACTCGCCCGGGTACTCGGGAACGCGCGGGTGCCACTGGTGGCCGTTGGCGGCGACGAGATGCGAGTAGCGGCGGATCTCGCCGTCGGAGAGCTCGACGTGCCAGCCGCCGTCGGAGTCGGGCTCGGCGGACTCGACGCCGACGCCGAGGGTGATGTGGTCCTCGAGGCCGCGGTCGCGCGCGAAGGAGCGGATGTAGTCGAGCGCCTGAACGCGGTCGGGATAGTCGGGGTACTCGTCGGGGAAGGGGTGGCCGTCGAACCCCGACAGCGTCTTCGAGGAGATGAAGTGCGCCGACTCGTACATCGGGCTGCCGGGGTTCTCTATGTCCCAGATGCCGCCGATGGCGTCGTGGCGCTCGATCACCTCGTACTCGATGCCGGCGCGCTGGAGGGCGTCGGCGGCGGCGAGGCCTGCGGGGCCCGCGCCGACGATCCCGACTGGGGCGGGGTCCGAGAGCGTGCTCGTCTGGTTCGCCATCTCCCTCCTCGTGCGAGCGCGCTCGGCGCCGCGGATCGAGTCCGCAGGCTATCCCTCGTCAGCGCTTCGGGGCGCCGAACGACTCCTACAATGGCCGGGAAGGGGCCATAGCTCAGTTGGGAGAGCGCCGGCTTTGCAAGCCGGAGGTCGCCGGTTCGAGCCCGGCTGGCTCCATCCTCATTCGGTCGCTAGGCGCGAGCGCGAGCCACCACATCCGCGTAGGCACCGGCGAACCTGATTCCCACGCGCTGACCAAGACCAAGGTGTGTCGGATCTATCCCGTCTCGAGCAGGCGCCTCTGCCACACGACAAGAAGCGGCGGGATCGCCAACTCCAGCGCCATCAGCACGACGAACGCCGTGTCCGGGCGGCCCTCGGCGATCCACGCAATCGCACGGGCAACGCCTGCGGCGAAGAGGACCGCCGCGATCGAGCCGACGGCCACTCGGCTCTCGGCCGCGCGCAGCCCGACGTAGATCACCGCCACGCCGTAGGCGACCCACAGCGCGTAGAGAAACCTGAGCTCGCTCTCGACGTTTGCGTCCGCCGCATCGCCGCCCGGGATCCCGCCCGACCCCGTCAGAACGCCGTAGAGCCCGGTCAAGATCGGGACGACACCGAGCACGACCAGCGTGCGCCCGAGGTATGACATTGCGGCGCAGTATCGCTAACGAGGTGTGAGAGACTCCGCCGCGGGTACCGAGGCTCACCGAGAGAGAGTGCGATTGGCCGATACGAAGACCGCAACCGATGACGCCGTAGGCGAGCGCGACGCCGACGAGAAGTCGCCGCAGGCGGTCGACGACGCGCGGCGGGAGGCCGAGCAAAAGGGCGATACCAAGCCCGGCCAGCGCGCCGAGATCTCCAACCTCGAGATCGTCCGCCACTACTTCGAGATCGCGGCCGAGAACCTCGGGATCGCCGAGGACGTGCGCACCGTCTTCTGGGAGCCCTACCGCGAGGTCACCGTCCAGATCCCCGTCAAGCTCTCCGACGGCAAGGTCCACACCTACTCCGGCTACCGCATCCAGCACAATGGCGCCCGCGGCCCCTACAAGGGCGGCATCCGCTTCCACCCCGAGGTGGACATCGACGAGGTCCGCGCGCTCGCGTCGCTGATGACCTGGAAGACGGCCGTCGCCGGCGTCCCATTCGGCGGCGCCAAGGGCGGCGTCAACTGCCCCGCCGACAAGCTCGAGCAGAGCGAGGTGCAGAAGATCTCGCGCTCGTTCATGGACAAGGTCGAGAAGGTGCTCGGCCCGACGCGCGACATCCCCGCCCCCGACGTCAACACCAACGCCCAGGTGATGGCCTGGATGATGGACGAGTACGGCAAGCTCCACGGCCACACGCCCGCGATCGTGACCGGCAAGCCGATCGCGCTCGAGGGCTCCTACGGCCGCGAGGCGGCGACCGGCCGCGGCTGTGTCTACATGTTCCGCGAGGCCGCCCCCCACCTCGGGATGACCCCCTCCGAGACGACCTTCGCCGTCCAGGGCTACGGCAACGTCGGCTCCTGGGCGGCGCGCATCATGCAGCAGCTCGGCTGCAAGATGGTCGCGGTGTCAGACGCCAACGGCGCGATCCGAAGCGACGCCGGCATCGACGCCAACGCCCTCTACGACTTCATCTCAGAGGGCGGCGTGATCACCGAGTTCGAGGGCGCCGAGCCGATCGACGCCGACGACCTCATCGCCGTCCCGTGCGACGTCTTCATCCCCGCGGCGCTCGGCGGGATGATCCACGAGCACAACGCCGACCGGATGCAGACCCGGGTGATCATCGAGGGCGCCAACAGCCCCACCACCCCGGCCGCCGACGAGATCCTCCAGGACAAGGACGTCTACATCATCCCCGACTTGATGGCGAACGCCGGCGGCGTCGTGTGCTCCTACTTCGAGTGGGTCCAGAACCTCCAGCACTTCCGCTGGGACGAGCGCGAGGTAAACGACAAGCTCGGCAACATCATGCGCCGCGCCTACCGCGAGGTGTCGGCGCGCGGCAAGGAGGAGAGCCTCCCGCTGCGCCAGGCCGCCTATCTCGTCGGGCTCGAGCGCGTCGTCGAAGCGGCGCGCACCCGCGGCTACATCTAGCAGTCGCGCGGCCGTGAGGGCCGCGAACTACTCCTCGTCGAAGTCGAAGTCCTTCGGCTTGCCCTGCTCGAACCAGAGCCGGTCGCTCTCCGGCGCGTCGCGCAGGAACTCCGGCGTCTCCTCGAGCACGTCCTCGCCGTCATCGTCGCCCTCGGCATCCGCGCCCTTGCCCTCCGGCTCTCCGAGGCCGAGCTCGTCGTCGAGCTCGATGTCGAGCTCCTCTACGTCCAGCTCGAGGGCCGGCTCGTCGTCGCCGCTCGTGTCGGACTCGCCGGCGTCGGCCGGCGGAGCGCTCGGCGCCTCGGGCTCGACCTCGAGCTCCTTGGCCATGTCGTGAACCTGGGTGTCCTCCGAGTCCGGAGCCGGCGGCTCGGCGGCCGGCGCGACCTCGGTCGCGTCACTGGCCTCGACGTCCGCCGGCGCCTCGCCGGACGGCGCCTCGGTCGCGGGCTCCTCGCTAGTGGGCTCCTCGCTCGAAGGCTCCTCCGTGACCGCCGGCTGCGCGAGAGCGCGCTCGACGGGATCGGTGGGCTCGAGCGGCTCGTCCCGGGAGCGTCCGCTGACCAGGCCCTCCTCGGCCGCGAAGTCATGGAAGACGACCTCGCCCCCACCCTCCGCGGCCGGCTCGGAGCCCGCGTCGCTGTCGGAAGTGGTCTCCGGCGCGGGCGCCGGCGGCTCCTCGGGCGCGGGCCCGTCGGGCGGCGGCGTCTCGCCTGAAGGCGGCGGCGTCTCGGGGATGCTCTCGAGCCCGAGGTCCTCGGGCGTGATCTCGGGCGAGGCGGTCTCGACCGGAGGCTCGGCGACCGCGCTCGCGGTCGTGCCGGCGGCTCCCGATGCGTCGGGGCGGCCGGGCGGCCCGAAAGCCTCGTCCTCGAGCCGCTGAATCTCGGGCTCGTCGGTGCCGCGTCTGCGCTTCAGATCGATGTGGTCGCGTATGGCGTCGTCGAGTATCCCCATTTCACTTCCCCGTTCGGGTTTGAATCTCAATCCGCTCGAACAGTGTCTCTCCTAGCCGTCTAACCCTTGCAAAGAATGGCCCCGAAGGGCGCTCGGCACAAGGGCGGCGATCCACGCACGTAGCGGGTTTTTGTTGATTTCCAGCCCTAATTTCGCCGCTCGGCCGCCGGTCCCTGCGCGGGAACGCCCTCTTCCGAATACGGCGCGCAGACCGTGCGGTTCTTCCCCGCGCGCTTGGCCTCGTAGAGCGCGGCGTCGGCGACCGCGATCAGCTCCCGCGTGTCGGTCGCCGCGTCGGGCAGCGTGGCGACCCCCACGCTTGCGGTGACGGAGATGTCGGGAGTGCCGTCGATGCCCCCGATCGGGGTCCGCTCGAGCCTCGTCCGCACGCGTTCGGCAAGCTCCAGCGCCCCCTCGCGGCCGGTCTCCGGCAGCGCGACGACGAACTCCTCGCCGCCGTAGCGCGCGGGCTCGTCGATGCCGCGCGACTCCTCGCGCAGGATCCGCCCGAGCACCCTCAGCACCTCGTCGCCCTGGAGATGCCCGTGGGTGTCGTTGACCTGCTTGAAGTCGTCGATGTCGAGCACCACCAGCGAGAGCTGGTGTCCGAAGCGCTCGGCGCGCTCGGTCTCCTTCTCGACCAGCTCGCGGAAGCGCCGCGAGTTCGCGAGCCCGGTCAGCTCGTCGCGCACCGCCTGCTCGCTCACGAGGTCGTGGAGATCGATGTTCTCGACCGAGACCGCCACCTGACCGCCGAGGTAGCGCAGCATCTCGAGCTCCGCGACGTCGAACGGCTCCCCGGCCCGCGCGATCGCCATCGCGGCGTTCGTCGATCGGCCCTCGTCGCGCGCGTGCAGCGGGACCGCGAGCGCGACCGCCCCATCGATGCGGACGTCGGCGCTCTCCCCGCTCTCGAGCGTCTCCTCGATCGCCGCGCGCAGCGCGGAGCCGAGCGGCCCGGCGTCGCGCTCGCCGGCGCCGACCTCGAGCCTGCCGCGATCCGTCAAGACCACGGTCGCCGCCTCCGCGTCGCACGCGGTCACCGCCGTCTCGGCGACGATCTCGAGCAGCGCCCGGCGGTCGAGCCCCGAGGCGAAGGCCTCGCCGATCCGCTGCACCGAGCGCTCGAGCTCGACCCGCTGGCGCTTGAGCTCGTCCATCTGATCCGAGAGCCGCCCGCTCATGCGGTTGAACTCGGTCGCCAGGCCGGCCATCTCGTCGTCTCCCTCGACGGGCACGGTCTGGCTGAAGTCCCCGCCCCCCACGCGTCGCGCCGCGTCGAACATCTCCCTGATCTGCCCCTGAAGCGAGCGCAGCAGCAGGACGATGAAGAAGAGCGCGATCGCGAAGAACGCCGCGAGCGCCCCCGCGACCAGGGGAGGCGTGGCCGCGAGCCCGCCGGCCTCACGGGGAGCGAGCACGGCCAGCGCCACTCCGGGCGTGGCATCGCCGGGAGTGACGACGGCCGCCCGGTACTCCTCGCCGTCGACGTCGACGTCCGCCGCTTCCTCGCCGTCGGGGATCGCGGCTTGGTCTATCTCGACGGTCGAGGCGAGGGCCGAGTCATCGGGGATGCTGAGCACCGCGACCTCACCGCCCGTCATGCTCGCCGCCTCCTCGGCGAACTCCTTCGCGGTCATTCCCGACGCGACGACGGTGCCGATCCTTCCCTCCGAGCCGCGGATGTCGACCTCGGCCGACGCGACCCCCTCGTCCGAGCCCGCGGTCGTGATCAGCGTGCCCTCGCGATCACGCACCGTCAGCGCAGGGATGCCCAGCCGCCGTCGAAGGCCCTCCGCCGCTGCGCGCACCGCGCCGGCATCGCCCGATCGCAGCGCCTCGGCCAGCGCCGGGTCGCGCCCGGCGGAGCGCGCCGCGCGCTCGGCCTCGCCCACGGCCTCGTCGTAGACCGCCAGCGCGGTCTCGGTGCTCGCCGCCAGCCGTGCGTCGGTCTTGCCCTCACGCGAATCGTCCGCGAGCGCGCTCACCAAGATGGCGACCGCCGCCATCGGCAGCACGACGATCAGTAGGAAGAACAGGGTCAGGCGCCTGCGAAAGCTCATGTGGTCACTGATCGGCATTGTCCCGCGACCCGATTAGATCCGTAGCAACGCACCCTGCCTGCGGGCGCCGTCGCCCGGGTATCCTTGGCCGCGTCCCGGGGCTATAGCTCAGTTGGGAGAGCGCCTGGATCGCACCCAGGAGGTCGCCGGTTCGAGTCCGGCTAGCTCCATCAGTCGATCGCGCTGACGTAGGCATGGCGAGGCGACTCTCGCGGTCAAGCAGCTTGCGCTTGGCGGCTTCGAACTTCCTCCGCCGTGAGGCCACCGGCTAAATGAAGTTCGTGAAGTTCCTTTAGCTGAGCAGCGAGGTCCTCGCCTGTTGTTGACTTCCTCGTGGATTCGTTTGCGATCCGACCGATAGGAGAGGCGAGACCGATTCGCACCGCGTCGGGCTCGACCTTGTCGTCGTATCGACGATGACCGCCCAGTCCGTTGCCGTCAGGGAAACGATGGTTTCTATATCGATCTTCGTCGTCGCTGCCTTCATGACAGACGCTGCAAGCATTCCGGCGATAGCGCCACCAAGGCCAAATCCCCCTCCGATAAACCCGCCGCCTGAGGTCTTAGCTCCTGCGCCACTCACCTCGAGAGCCTTGAACGTGTCGTAGTCGAACCACGCCGATTCCCCCGGTTCCACACATTTAGACGACTTTCTCCGTGAGAAACGCGATGGTAAGACGAGTGTCTGTTGGCATCTCGTGGCCATACCCGCCGATCACGCGACAGCCCGCTATGACCCGGTCATCGCGATGAGACCTGTCTGGATCGAAACCGCGCCGTCGAAGACCTGCCGCCACGTCCAGGCTCGTCGCCTTGGGGGCGTATCCGGTTCGATACGGCCACCGGCACCACGGGCAGATCGACTTCACACGGTGGGAGTGCTGCGCCGAGATGCACTGCGGAGCAGTTGCACAAACGGTCCCGATGACGCGTCAGCGCACTCGAGCTCCACTTCCAGACTTGGCGCATCGTCTTTCAATTCGCCTCCCACTGCCGGTAGTGCTGCCGCAGCCCGTCAGGGCCGCTCCATCAGTCCGGCGTCATCGAGCGCGCCCTCTGGCCGCGTCGCCAATTGATTCCGGGTGCCAGAACTCGGCCAAGGCATCCAACCCGCCGCTGTTGTAGGCGGCGAAAGAGCGCGAGCTTGGCTTCATGCCGGTGCCCGAAACACACGAAGGCGACCATCCGGAGCCGTCGAAGCGCAACCATCTGCTGAAGGCGGACGGTTCCGGCACCGGGACCACCGACAACCCAGCTGAAGGCGCGATCGGAGTCGTCCTCATCAACCCCAAAGGTCATCTAGTTGCTGAGATCTCCAAATCGATCGGATCCGCCACCAACAACATTGCTGAATATCGGGCTTTCATCGAAGGACTCAAGCTCGCGCGCAGTCGCGGAATCCAACGCATCCGGGTGTTCCTTGACTCGGAGCTCGTGGTCGAGCAGGTAAACGGCCGCGCGAAGGTTGGCAAGGAGCACATCAGACCCCTTCACGCGGAAGCGTGCTCCCTGCTCGAGGAGTTTCCCAGCATCAGGATTTCGTGGATTCCGCGAAAATGGAATGCCGAAGCGGATGCACTTGCAACCAAAGCGCTTCCTGGTCGCTGAGCGCAGAGGTGCACATATTCCCTCACCCAGGCCTGAACCGTGGTCTTGACTTCCGCTTCCGCGTGAATGCGCACGATCTCCACGTTTCCGCACCCGACTCAGGCGGTGCGATCATTGTCTACTCCGACAGCCCGGCGGCTTCGAGGGCTTCGGTGCGATCGGGTAACCATTCGGCCCGCATCACCTTGTCGTTGACGATTGTCGCCACCCTCCAGTAGCTCCACGCAACCGTCACGCCGCTCGCTTTGCCCTCGCCGTTTCGATAGAACCTCCGCCACAACCTTCTCGCCGCCATCGATCAGCTCGCCGATCTCGAATGCGGTCCCATTCCACGGCTCCTCGGATTCGACGTAGAAATCCATGAAACCTTCCCGCCCCTCGATCTCGGCAGATTCCGGACCACTCGCGAGGCGGGACGTTCTTGATCTCCGGGTTGTGCAGCGGCAGCCAGACAGCCCTGTCGCGCCGATTGAAAGCTTCGAAGACCTCATGAAAGACCTTCACGTTCTCGTGCGACATCGCCTACTCCGATAGCCCGGCGGCTTCGAGGGCCTCGGCCGTTCGTGAAGCCGTCGATTCGCACTATGAGGCCGTTACGAAAGGTGAAGAGGGTCGGAGCTCGCGCTCAAGCTCGATGCGACGTCCCTCCCGCAAAGAGCCACCTGTTATAGCGAGAATGCGGTCTCCGTGGTCTCAAGTCTCTTCCTGGGCTCGATAACCACCCACTCCCAAACCTCCGTGGCACCTCGATGAACTCACTGATCCTCGCGGCCGACGTATCTCGGTGCTGGTCCGGTGTCCGGATACCGGGGTAGAGCTCAACCGTTCGGGTCCAGGTATTGCGAGGACATCGTTGCGTGTTGAGCTCAGCCTCGTAGAAGAGTCGGAGGATCTCCATGTTCTCCTGCGACATCGCCCGCGCAGTATCGCGCCTCGAAAGGCAATCGCCATTGGGCACCAGCCGCGTTCTGGTGCCCAAATCGAACGGCATTCGCGGTGATCCACGGCGATCCGCGTCGATGCGCTTAGCGACCAAGTGGGCCAGATTCCGCTTGCTAGAGCCGGGAGCGCCGATGCTGGCTTCTGGATGCCAGCCCGCATCGCACCCAGGAGGTCGCCGGTTCGAGTCCGGCTAGCTCCATCAGAGCTTGGTCACTACCGAGCGCTACTCCGTTAGCCCGGCTGCTTCGAGGGCCGCGGCATGGTCGGTATAGGCGATGTGCTTGACGAACTTTCCGTCACTCAACGTCGAGACGGTGGTGAAGTGCATCTCGACCATGGCACCGCTGCCCCTGCCCCGACCCGTTCCCCGGTTGACCAATACGACGCAATCACCCCCCGCGTCAATGAACTCCTCCGCCTCGAAGCGCAGGTCGTCGAAGGCGTCGAGCAGCTGCGCCCACCAGGCCCGGAAGCCCTCGTGGCCGATGTGGATACCGGAGCCTGGAAGCTCCGCAATGTCACGAAACTCGAAATCCGGCGCGCAGAGCTGGAGGAAGCCGTCGAGATCGCCACTGTTCAGCCGCTCGCATCCGAGGCGGACGATCTCCACGTCTTCGACATCGCCTACTTCGACAGCCCGGCGGCGTCCAGGGCGTGCTCGTGGTCCGAATAAAGCGTCACTTGAACGATGGTGCCGTCAGTCAGGGCGCCAGACGTGTCCGACCCGCATCTCGACCGAGGCCCCGCTGATGTTGGCCGTCCCGGTCACGTGCACGATCGCGACTACCTCGATCTCCCGCGTCAAGGAGGGCCTCAAGTTCATTCTCGTAGGTGTCCCACGGTTCCATCCAGCCTCGATGAACTCCTTGACTGGATGGCCCTCATAGCGTGCGCGCTCGGGCCAGCTTTCGAAATTCGACAATGTCCCAGACCACATCGGTGGCGAACCTTCGAAAGGTCGACGGCGCGGGTGGCGGCGAAGTGCGTCGTAGACCGCTCCGCATCATTTCCACGTTCTCCTGCCACATGGCCCCGGCGCAGTATCGCGCCTCAGGGAGCAGTCGCCATTGGGCACCAGCCGCGTTCTGGTGCCTGAATCGAACGTAATCCCCGGTAATCCACGGCCATCCGCGCCGGTGCGCTTAACGACCGAAACGGCCAGATTCCGCTTGCTAGAGCCGAAAGCGCCGGCTCTGGTCTTCTGGATACCGATCCCGACTCCCGACCCCAGGAGGTCGCCGGTTCGAGTCCGGCTAGCTCCATCTCAAGCTTGGTTGTACTTGACCGTCGACGACACCACTCTTCACCATTGCCAGATGAGACTCGATCACCGACCTCATCGCCGGCGTTCCGGTATCCGATCTCGAGACCGAGCATCGAGTGGTACACGCGGTTCTTCGGGCGTCCCCCGGACATGCGCGCTGGCGATGAGGTCCTCTGGGAACGTCACCGATCACGCCACGCTTTTCATCGAGCCGAACGCGGGGCAGGCGGGCGCGGGCCGGATTACCTTTGCCGTCGCCGGCCTCGACGCGCTCCTCGAGCGTCTCGTCGGCCAGCGCATCGAGCATGAGGTGATCGAGACCTACTCGAACGGCGTGCGCCACGTGAAGATCACGGATCCGGATGGAAACGGCGCTCGCGTTTGCCGAGCCGCCGCGACGCGGCAGGTAACGCGCGTGGCGGCGGTGATCGACTCCTACGACCGAAGCGACATCACGGGTGGAAGAGTCGCCATTGGGCACCAACGATCCGTTCGGACAGCCCGGCGGCTTCGAGGGCCTATCGCGTCGTAATAGAAGTCGATTCTGGCGATCTTGCTGTCCCGGATAGCTGTAGATGCGACGGCTCCGAGCAGCGTCAACGGGGACATCGCTCCCTGTCCCGGTCGCGTTCAGTCTGGTAGCTAGGATGAGGATCTGCGTCCCCGCATCGAGGAACCTCGACCTCGACCGTCATCGTCTTGAAGGCGGCAAACCATTCCTGGCAGAAGCGTCGCACTCCGTTTTCTCCCTGAAAGCGTGCCCCATCACGCCGTCAAAGCCGCCGATGAGCTTGACCTCAGCTTCGGAGTGCATCGATGCCACGACCTCATCGACGTCGCGCTCGTTGAAAGCGTCCGCAGCCTGACGAACCAGACTTTTGTGGGCCTCCACCATCAGCGCAGCTCACTCTACGGCCCCCGGCCAGGGAGAAGGCGCGAACGCCGCCAGGTAGAGCCTCACGATCTCGACGTTCTCCTGCAACATCGCCTACTCCGACATCCGGCGGCTTCGGGGCCTCAGCGCCGCTCGACCCCGGCCGCCTGCAACGCCGCTATCGCTGTCCCAGAAGCGCCTCCATTGGGAGATCAGCTCGTTTCGCGCATCGTCACCACGCACGCGCTGCGCTCCTCAACTCTCCAACCCGCGTCGCCTTCCCCGTTCCCCGAAACGAACTGCATCGTGGTGCCTAATTCGAACGACATCCGCAGTGATCGGCGGCCATCCGTGCCCGGTGCGCTTATGACCGCAACGGCCAGATTCCGCTTGCTAGAGCCGAAAGCGCCAGGTCTGGCTTCTGGATGCCAGCCCGCATCGCACCGAGGAGGTCGGGGGTTCGAGTCCCCCGAGCTCCATTGCTGGTTGATTGCTTGCTTTGGGTCCTCGGAGCGCCGCGGCCCGAAATGGCGCGCTTCCGCTTGTCGCGCATTGCGAGAGCGTGCCGGGAGTGGGCGTGATCCCTATGTGCTGGATGCGATCACGGGGGTGCCAAAGCTCCATCGCGGCTGCTCGAAGATCTCGCCGAGGAAGTGGGTGATCAGCCAGGTCGCGATCCGCGCGGTACTCGCGGCTAGGTCGTAGGGCGGGTTCAGCTCGCGCGATGTTGAACCCGACCACCCTCCCCCGGCGGCGATCTCGACGAGTCTCTCGCGACCTCCCGATAGCTTGGACCGCCGGGCTCGGGGAGCGTTGTGCCGGGAACGAGCGAGAGGTCGAGCACGTCGAGGTCGATCGACACGTAGAGGGCGTCCGACTGGGGCACGAGCGCGCGAACGGTCCGGGCGGGTTCCCGCTCCAGTTCGAGGCTCGTCGCCCAGTGTGCGCCGTACTCGCGCATCGCTTCGATCTCCAGGCGCTCGACATTGCGGATGCCGAGCGCGGTGACGCTTCGCACGAATCGGCAGCTCAGACAACCGCCGCAGCTAGTCGATCCGCGAGCGCGCGCCCCCATTTCGTCGAGGAAATCCGCGTGTACGTCGACATGGACGACGTCAATCGCATCGACCGCTTTCCATGCCGCTACCGAGCGGGTAGCTGATCGAGTGATCGCCGCCGACGGCCACCAGCAGTGCCCCGCGATCGACGATCCGCCGGACGGCCTCGGTGATGCGGTCGAAGTTGCGCTCGACCTCAGAGCCCTGGATCGCGACGTCGCCGACGTCGGCCATCGTCACGCCGACCAGGCAGTCCCGATCGGCCTCGACGTCATACCAGCCGGACGCGCCGCCTTCCGTCGATGAGCCGTAATCGAACTGCTCCCACGACTTCAGCCTCGCGGCCGTCGGTCCCGCCGCCTGGCCGGACGTAGTCGTCGGCGAACGCCTCCCAAGATGTGAAGTCACCCCGCGTTCCCAGCGCTTGAGTAGACTCTCTCGGATGACCTCAAGAAGTCCCGGTTCTGCCGGTCGACCTCCACGTTCTCCTGCGACATAGCCCGCGCAGTATCCCGCTTTCCCCCCCCCCCCCCCCCCCCCCCCCCCCCCCCCCCCCCCCCCTGGTCGTGAGGGTGTAGCCGAGTAGGAGCTCCCCCCCCCCCCCCCCCCCCCCCCCCCCCCCCCCCCCCCCCCCCCCCCCCCCCCCCCCCCCCCCCCCCCCCCCCCCCCCCCCCCCCCCCCCCCCCCCCCCCCCCCCCCCCCCCCCCCCCCCCCCCGCACGATCTCGACGTTCTCCTCCGACATCACCTACTCCGACAGCCCGGCGGCTTCGAGGGCGTCGCCGCGATCCGCGAACCATTCCGTTCGCACGAACTTCCCGTCGCGAAAGGTGCCGACAAGCCAGTACTGGAACTCCGCTTCAACCCCGCTCCCCTTGCCCCGCACGCGTCGCGATACGTGCACCGCGACCACATCGTTCTCCTGATCGGCGATGAGCTCGCCGAGCTCATAGGAGCCCTCCTCCCAGGGCTCGCTGAGGCTGACGGCAAAATCCCAGACCGCCTCATGCCCGCTGACGGGCGCGTTCTCCGGCCAATCCGCTGGAGGCACCCATACGAGCTCTGGGTGAGCCAGCTCCAGCCACGCAGCCCTGTCGCGCCGGTTGAAGGCGTCAAATCCTCGGCGCATCAGCTCCACGCTCTCCTGCGACATCGCCCGGCTCTCGTCGGCGTGGAGCACTTTGTTTACGCTCAGCCAATCCATATGTATCCGGAACCCTCGACCAGTCGCGATGATTACCCGAATCGGTGGCGGATTCGGGTGCGTGGACACCCAGCGCGCGTCAAGGACATCCGCTGGAGAGAGGCGATACGCGAGGAGGTGAACGCGACCTATCCGCATGCCCCTTTCCCTGCGCCGCCCTTGGAGACCAAGTTCGACGTCGAGGTGACCTTCCGGATGACTCCAGAGGATTTGGCTAGACCGGCCTTTGATCTCGATAACTTCGTCAAACCTGTCCTCGACACCCTCTTCACCTCGCAGTACGTCTCGCCGTGGGTCACCGGCGTGCTGTTCCCGGTAAACGACACGTGGGTGTTCCGGCTCGTCGCTTCAGCCGGTCGGAGTGGAGACTCCCCATGCCCAGGGTGCCGACATCTCGGTCGCTTCGCACCCACCGGGAACCCCGGATCTGCAGCAGCTTCGGCTTCTCCCTCCGCGTGAATGCAGCATTCATCCTGCGTTGCGCATCGCCGCCGTGAGTTCGGACTGAAAATCGGCGGTTCGACAGTTGTCCCGCTAGCTCCAGCCCCCCCCCCCCCCCCCCCCCCCCCCCCCCACTCGTAAACCCGACGTACGATTCCACATTCTCCTGCGACATCGCCTACTCCGACAGCCCGGCCGCTTCGAGGGCTTCCTTGGGATCGAAGTAGTCGTCCAATCGGATCATCTTGCCGTTCTTGAAATCGGCCACGTATCCGATCGGCGACTCGACCTCAGCTCCGCTTTCCTTGCCACGCGCCCGAAGCTCGCCGATCACGACGACCCGCTCGCCCAGGTCGCGGATCTCCGAGATCTCAACGATCTGGAACTCCGCAAAGGTCTCGTCGAGGTCTCGCCAGGAGTCGCGGATTTCCTCGTGTCCGCGAAACACGGCCGATTCACCGCCGAACATCGTGAACAGGGCTATCTGAAACTCCGCCTCGGCGTCGATCTCCTCCAGGTGCGCGTCGATGTCTCGGCGGTTGAAGGCGTCGACCGCGCGCTGGGCTGCTTCCACGTTGGCCTGCGACATCGTCCGCGCAGTATCCCGCCCCGAAGGCAAACGCCATTGGGCACCAGCTCCGTTCTGTGCCTAAATCGTCCGACATCCGCGGTGATCCACGGCTATCCGCGCCGGCGCGCTTGACAACCGAAACGCCAGATTCCGCTTGTTAGAGCCGAACGCGCCGACTCTGGCTTCCGGATGCCAGCCCGTATCGCACCCAGGAGGTCGCCGGTTCGAGTCCGGCTAGCTCCACTCGTTCGCACCGACTCAGGGGTGCGGCCTTGTCTATTCGCGCAGCCCGGCGGCTTCGAGGGCCTCGGCACGGTCGGGAAACCATTCGGCACGCATCACCTTGCCGTTGCGGATTGTCGCCACCTGCCAGTAGCTCCACGCAACCGTCGCACCGCTTGCCTTGCCGCGCAGTTGGGACCGCACCTCCGCCACAACCTTGTCTCCGGCATCGATCAGCTCGCCAATCTCGAAGGCGGTCCCTTCCCACGGCTCCTGGGCTTCGACGTGAATTAGACAGCATCGGGGCCCTTGATCGCGGCAGATTCCGGCCAGTCCCGAGGGGGGATGTTCTGGAACTCCGGGTCGTACAGCTCCAGCCAGGCAGACCTGTCGCGCCGGTTAAAAGCGTCGAAGGCGTCATGAAAGAGCTTCACGTTCTCCTGCGACATCGCCTCGACAGCCCGGCGGCTGCGAGGGCTTCGGCCCAGGTCTGAAAGAACCTGCCTTCCCGATCCTTCCGTCACGGAAGTCCCCGAGGTCCCGCCGACAGGCTGACGGACGCGCACTCCCGAGCCCTTGATGCGGCCCCACTGCTCGTAGAGGGCGACAACCCGATCTCCGGTGTCGCGGAGCTCCTGGAGCTCCATCGTGAAGTCGTCGAAGTTCTCGGTCCACACCGCGAGCACCCTGCGAATGCCGTCATGGCCGCGGTATTCGCTGGCCTCAACCCATTCCGGAAACGGGTACAGGACCACGTCGGAGGCCAAGAACCGCAACGCTGCCTCGACCCCGCTCTTTTCGAGCTGCTCGAAGGTCCTGCGGACGATCTCGACGTTCTCCTGCGACATCGCCTACTCCGACAGCCCGGCGGCTTTGACGGCGTCGCTCGGATAGAGAAACATCTGGAACCGGACCACAATCCCGTCGCGGATCGTCCAGAGGTTGCCGAGCGGCACTTCGAGCTCTATGCCGCTGCCGCGACCGCGGACGTGAGCAGTGACTATGGCAACCACCTCATCCCCGGCATCGACGAAGCGGTCGGGCTCCCACCACAGGTCATCCCAGCTTTCGTAGACGTTGCGAAGCCAGTCGCGGAATCCGTCATGACCGTGGATTGGCGGCTTCCCCCTTCAGGATCGATGAACACCCACTCGACCTCTGGATGGATCAGCGTGAAGTCGAGCTCGCGGGTTGCCTTCCACGTCTCGTAGCCCTCGCGGATGCGCTCTACGTTCGCCTGCGACATCGCCCTCGCAGTATCCCGCCTCGAATGGCAACCGCCATTGGGCACCAGCTCCGTTCTGGTGCCCAAATTAAACGACATCCGCGGTGATCCACGGCTATCCGCGCCGGTCGCTAGAGGACCCAGGCGGCCAGATTGCGCTGGCTAGAGCTGAAAGCGCCGACTCTGGCCTCTCGATGCCAGCCCGCATCGCACCCAGGAGGTCGCCGGTTCGAGTCCCTAGCTCCATCAACCCCTGGTCGCTTACGGAGCCGCGCTACTCCGACAGCCCGGCGGCTTCGAGAGCTTGTGCTCTGGTGGTGAAGGCGCGCATGCGGGCCAGCTTGCCGTCCTTCAGCTCATGAACCCAGAAGGCCGAGGCGTCGAGCGGCGCGCCGCTGTCCCTACCTTGCCCGCGCATTGCGACCACCCCAAACACGAGGTCCTCCCCCGCATCGATGAACTCGACCGGCTCTTGAACAAAATCGCCCCACATCTCCTGAAATGTCTGGCGTCTCACGGCACGCCCTCCCTGCCGACGTAGACGCCGCGGTCGGGTAGCTCGGGAAAGTCCTCCATTACACAGTCCTCGGTGAAGGACTCGAGGACAGCGTCAATGATGCCTTCGCTGGCAACGATTTCCCAGACACGGCGAACGATCTCCACGTTCTCCTGCGACATCGCCTACTTCGACAGCCCGGCGGCTTCGAGGGCGTCGGCCTTGTGGTTAAGGCCCCCGGACAGGATAACCAGACCGTTCTCGATTCGTCCAGATGTGCGAACTCACTGTCGATCTTGGATCACAGACCCTCTTCGGCCGACCCCGGTCGCGAACGATCGCGATCACCCTTTCCGGCCGGTCTCGATGAACTCGTGCGCCTCGATCCTCCACTCCTCTTAAAACGGGCCGGCCCACTCCTCGATAGCTAGCCTTCTTCTCCAGGCATCCGCACCACGACCATGCATCCAGGCGAACTGGAACTCGACGTCCTCGTCGAGGATCTCCGAGGAAGCTCGCCCGTGCGATCCAGATGCTCGTAGGCACGGCGAACAACCTCCACGTTCTCCTGCGACATCGCCTACTCGGACAGCCCGGCGGCTTCGAGGGCCTCGGCCTCGGTGCGGAACCACTGCCACCAGGTCGCCCCCATCCCGTCGCGGTAGCGCACCGCGATCCAAATCGTCTGGCCTACCTCGACCCCCGTTGGGCGATACGTCGCGACGAGCCGTGCGAGCACGGTGTCATACGTCCCGACAGAGTCGTGCGAACAGGTGTCCTCAACCTCGCCGCTGAAGGCCGCCGAACGGCGCCGCGCAGCTCCGCCGAGCGGGGCACGACCTCCGTCCGCCCGCGTACCCGCGGGACCCCGTCGCCTTCGATCTCGCCTTCCGCTCCCGGCTGATCTCCGCTCGGACTCGTGGTCAGCGTCCCGTGCGACGTCGCGGAGCACTTCAAGGTCCCCCGTTCGGAGGCTTCGGAGCTCGACGTTCTCTTGCGACATCGCCCGCGCAGTATCGCGCCTCTGGGAGCAGTCGCCATTGGGCACCAGGCGCTTTCTGGTGCCCAAATCGAACGACATCCGCGGCGTCCACGACTATCCGCGCCGGTGCGCCTAATGACCGAGTGGGCCAGATTCCGCTTGCTAGAGCCGCAAGCGCCGCTGCCGGCGTCTGGATGCCAGCCCGCATCGCACCCAGGAGGTCGCCGGTTCGAGTCCGGCTAGCTCCACTTCGAAAGTCCCTGCTGGTCAACGGGTTTTTCGTTCCATCGCCCGCTGAGAGACCCGTTGAAGCGGAAGAAGAAGAAAGCAAGTAGCGCCTAAACGGCCGGACTTAGATCGGGGCCCTTTCCCCGCGCTGCGGTCAATCAAAGCGAAGGCCGCGCAGGGGCACGGCCGTGACCGAAGGGCGGGGTTATCCCAACCGAAGCTACGGCGTCGGGATCGTGATCGTCTCGGAAACCGGCAGGCACTTGATGATGTGCCTGTGCTTCCGGTCGTCTCGCTTGACGATCTTCTGCTTTAGAACCGTGACGCTGTACTGCTCGCCGCCGGTTGGCTGGGGATCCTTGACTTTCACAGACCAATTACCGGCGGCGTCGGTCTTGGCCTGGCCGATCTCAGGGCCCCCCACTCGCGCGACGACGACGGTCCGGCCTTTGAGACATGGCGGCTTTGTCGAGCCAACCTTGCCTGTGAACTCGCCGTCCTTGACCTGGCCCGACCCGCCCGAAGGATCGCCGGGAACGAACACCGCCGTGACCGTGGTCGCGACCGGCTTCTTCGTCTTGTGCGCGACGGCGCCGATAGCGCCGAAGGCGCCGACGGCAGCGATCGCCACCACCGCAAGCCCAATTACGTGGAGTCTCTTAATTCGTCCGATCATCGAATGGACTACCGAGCGCGGAGACATGCTAAACCCGGGCGGGACAGCTTGACCGCGTTCCACCGCTATGGGTCCACGGTCCCCTCGGACACAACGCTCCGACAGGGCGTGCTCCGCTAGCACGAGTTGGAGACTCGAAGGGCTCGACGCCCGATACTTGCTTGGGCCGATTCCCGTGGGCGTCGAGGCTTGACGCGGGCTACTGGGCCGCCGGGCCGGGCGTAGCGCGACTTACTTCTTCTTCTTCCGCTTCCAGGTGTCCGTGGCGGACGCGCCGACGTTGCCCGCCTGGTCGACCGCGCGGACCTGGAAGGCGTGCAGGACGACGTGTCGGGGTCCTGGGTCTCGTCGCCAAAGCCGTCGGAGTCGCGGTCGGGCTCGAGCGTCGCCGACACGTTGAGGCGGGACGGAGTGAGGGAATTCGCGAGGTCGCGCGGCGGCTCACCAGGGGCTGTACATGCTGCCTCTACCCCGCCCCTTCCTCTCACAAGGGGCGCGAGCTGGGGAATCACGAGACTTCGCCGGGTGCCGCTTGTCTAGCGGTCGGCCTCGCGCATCGAGTGCATGAACGCGTCGAGGTCGGCCGGGTCAAAGCGGCGCTGACCTCCCGGAGTTCGGTAAGCGGGCACAAGCCCGCGGTTAGACCACATCCTCAATGATGCTGCACTGACGCCGAGATATCTTGCTGCCTGTCCAACCTTGAGCAACTTGCCTGTCCCGTCCATGGTGACTTCCTTGTCGTCCCCTCGCTGTTCGGTCCATAGCCGCTCCTTCGCCGCCTTGGGCCGTTGCCCTTTCACGGCCGGCCGTTATTTCACCCCTCGCTGCGCCTTCATGGGCGTGGCTTCACGCGCCAGGAGCGGACTCCCGGGAATCACGAGACCAAATGTCGAGCGTTGAAGCTTGGGCGCGGCCGCCCAGTTGAGCGCAGCGGTTGCCCCGGCGACCGCCCCCCAACGCCCATGACTACTCCCCCAGCCCGGCGGCCTTGAGGCGGCTTCCTCGGTCTGAGCAATGGTCGTTCGAGCAGCGGGCGGCGGCCCGTCGCCCTCCATGGCTCGGGGCCGACCCGCTGGGGTACTTGGTGACATCGCCCACCTTGGGGAGGCAGACGGTGCCTGCAGTGGTACTACCCTCGCGCGGGGCAGTACAAGCCTGGACTTGAAAGACGGAGGCCGGAGGTTCCCGCGCGGTCCCTCCGGCCTCACTGTCCTGTGGGCTCACCAAGCACCCCTCGCGTCGGCAAGCAGGGCGACCGTAACCGGCTCAATTACCCGGGGTCAAGCGACAACTTCGAGAAATAGCGTCGATCCCTTAGCCAGGTCCAAACGCTCAAGCACGGCTTCGGTTCCTGCGTGGTCGAACGCGATCGGCCCGCGCATGAAGACGTTCGACATCGCCCGCGCAGTATCGCGCCTCTGGGAGCAGTCGCCATTGGGCACCAGCTCCGTTCTGGTGCCCAAATCGAACGACATCCACGGTGATCCACGGCCATCCGCGCCGGGAGCGCTTATGACCGAGGCGGCCAGATTCCGCTTGCTAGAGCCGACAGCGCCGATTCTGGCCTCTGGATGCCAGCCCGCATCGCACCCAGGAGGTCGCCGGTTCGAGTCCGGCTAGCTCCATCAAGCTTGGTCGCTTACGGAGCCGCGCTACTCCGACAGCCCGGCGGCTTCGAGGGCCTCAGCCGGATTCAGGTAGCTCTCTATGCGGGTGACCGCCCCGTCCTGCAGGGTCCAGACCTGGGCGAAGCGCTGATCGACGGCCACGCCGCTTTCCCTGCC
Source organism: uncultured Thermoleophilia bacterium (assembly GCA_963838145.1). Classification (GTDB taxonomy): domain Bacteria; phylum Actinomycetota; class Thermoleophilia; order Solirubrobacterales; family 70-9; genus DASPWW01. Next base: position 530,104 of record CAWIPX010000009.1, on the reverse strand, counting down.
CCGCCCAGCGACCCTGGTCATTGCGACGACCCGATCTTCGCCCGCATCGATGAGCTCGTTGACCTCGGTCTCGAAGTCGACGAAGGCTGCGCCAATCGCCGCGAAGTAGTCGCGGACCCCTTGTCGGCCCCGAAAGACTCGCCCCTCGCTGGTGGCGAAAACGGAAGGGAACTCGGCTTCCTCAGAGGCAATAAGCTCATCGAGGACCGTGAGATCGCGCCGGTTTACGGCCTCATAGAACCGCCGCACGACCTCCACGTTCTCCTGCGCCATCGCCTATTCCGACAGCCCGGCGGCTTCGAGGGCCTCCTGCCGCTCTTGATAGAGGGTGACCCGCACAATGGTGCCCTCGCGGAACGTCCACAGGTAGCTGAAACGAGCCGTCACCTCGATCCCATCGCGCCCTCGGACGTATCCGATCAGCGGCGTGATCACGTGCTCACCGGCGTCGATCAACTCCTCCGCCTCGGTCCGAACGGATTCAAAAGTCTCTGTGATTGAACTGCGGTAACTGATCGAGCGGTACTCCCCTCGTTGTGGACCGATCGACCGCGACCAGTCGAGTTCGCAGTCGGGAGCTGCGTATTTCATGGCTGCCTCCAAGTCTCCCCGGTTGTAGGCATCAAGGGCGCTGCGCACGATCTCGATGTTCTCCTGCGACATCGCCTACACCCTCAAGCCCGGCGGCTTCGAGAGCCTCCGACCGGTCGCGGTAGACATGCATGAAGGTGGCTCGACCGGCGTCAATAGTCCACACGTGCGCGGTCTCCAGCTCAAACGGCACCCCACTCGCCCCACCTCTGCCCATGAGGCGAGCAAACACGACCACTCGATCTCCGGCCTCAAGAATGCGCTCGGGCTCCATGCGCCATTCGCCCCACGCTTCCCGCAACATTGCGCTGAGCTGGGCAACGCCGTCTCGGCCCCGGAATACCGGTTCACCCTCGGGGTAGTCGGGCGGTAGATGAGCCTCGAACTGCTCGTCGAGGTAGTCGCGGAACGCTCGATCGATCTCATCTGGGTCCGGGTTCGGTGACCCCCCAGCTCGTACAGGTTCCGAACAAGCTCGACGTTCGCCTGCGACATCGCCTACTCCGAGAGTCCCGCGGCCTCGAGCGCTTCCTCGCGCTTGGGGAAGGAGTGCAACGACACGACGGTGCCGTCGCGGATCGTCCAGAGGTTTCCTACCCGAACCTTGATCTCAGCGGTGCTGCCGTGCGGTTGCCCACGGACTCTGAGCAAAGCCACGATTTGATCTCCGGCGTCGAGGATCTCATCAAGGTCGACGCTTAGGAACGCAAACGCCGCGGCCTGGTCCTCGTAGAAGGTCAATCTCGCTCCGGCCCCAAACGAGCCGCTGAGCTGAGTCTCCAGCTCAGCGTCCTCATCGACGTCGCGAAATGCCGCGTCCCAGTCACCCGCGTTGATGGACTCATAGATGCGGCGCACGATCTCGACGTTTTCCTGCGACATCGCCCGCGCAGTATCCCGCGCCGTCCAGAACTCGCACGAGTCGGCACCGAGGGTCACCCTCAGGCCACGTGCCCGACACCCCTTCTCGTCGCCTGCAGGCCGGCAATAGGGTACGGCTGAGGCCCCGAGCCGACAGGAGGAGACCATGCATGCTCGCGTGACCCGCTATGAGGGGGCTGCCCCCGAGGCCATCGAGGAGACGTTGGAGACGAAGAAGCGCGTGCTGCCGACTGAGTTCGGGCAGACCGAGGGCATGAAGGGCACCGCCTTTCTCGTCGACCGGCAGAACGGCACGGTCCTCGTCATGTCCTTTTGGGAGGGGGAGGAGGCAATGCGGGCAAGCGAGAACGAAGCGACGCGGGTGCGCGAGGAAGTCACCGGACCGGACGAGACGGCGTCGGTGGAGCGCTATGAGGTGGCGCTCCTGAGCGTCGAGCAGGCGGGTTAGGTCGGCTGAGCCCACATTGGGTGTTTGGCGTCCATTCCGAGGCCATCCCCTCGCGTCAGGCGGCGGCCGTCGCTGCCTGGTGCCGTTTGTCGCGCTTCCGTAACATCGCACCCAGGAGGTCGCCGATTCGAGTCCGGCGGCTCAACTCCATGATGAAGACGAAGAGCGGCTCGAAGGAAGAAAAAGGCGGAGACTCTCCCTCTCAGCTGATAGATGCGAGGATCAAGGAGCTGGGCGATTGGCGGGGTGAGACGCTCGCTCGGGTCCGGATTCTCATCAAGCAGGCCGACCCCGAAGTGGTCGAGGAGTGGAAGTGGAGAGGGGTTCCGGTCTGGTCGCACGACGGAATGATCTGCACCGGTGAGACGTACAAGAATGTCGTGAAGATGACCTTCGCCAAGGGCGCCTCGTTGGAGGACCCTTCAGGCCTCTTCAACTCAGCCTCGAAGGCAACACCAGGCGTGCCATCGATCTCCATGAGGGCGACAAGATTGATGAAAAGGCGTTGAAGGCGCTCATTCACGCCGCCGTGGCACTGAACACGTCTTCCAGCCGCTAAGCCGAGACGGGACGGCGGATCAGCCGGAGCCCCGATCGCCTCCGCCGACGTCGCTGCGGAGGGGCCGTGTGGGCCCGCAGAAGCTCGACCAGCCGCGCGGTTGGAGCGAACGGATCGCGATCACCGCGCCCGTGCTGCCCGAGCCGAGTCAGCGCACCCTCGCTTCTCGAGCTGTGAATTGGACGCCAACCAAACGACGCCCTTTGCGTATCTGAGCTATACTGAACTGTATGGTTCAGTATCAAACGGAACTCGATCGGACCTTCGCGGCTCTCGCCGACCCGACGCGCCGGGGCATCCTGGAGCGTCTCGGAGAGGGCAGCGCGACGATCACCGAGCTGGCCGGCCCGGCCGGGATGTCGCTGACCGGGCTCAAGAAGCACGTCCGGGTCCTCGAGGACGCCGACCTCGTCACCACCGAGAAGGTCGGCCGGTCGCGGCGCTGTACGCTCGGCCCACGCAACCTCGAGGACGTCCAGTCGTGGATCGACGCGCACCGGCGGATGCTGGAGGCGCGCCTCGATCGGCTCGGCGAGTTCCTCGAACGGACGAAAGACGAAACGAAAGGAGAGTCGAGATGACTCAGAGACCAGAAGGCCGGCGCTCCGGGCGACGGTCGACAAGCAGGGCGACCGCCAGATCCACATCGTGCGCGAGTTCGACGCCCCGCGCGAGCGCGTGTTCGAGGCGTTCACCGACGGCGAGCAGCTCGCGCAGTGGTGGGGGCCCCACGGGACCAAGATGACCGTCGACAAGCTCGACGCCCGCACGGGCGGCGACTGGCGGTTCCTGATGGAGGACTCCGACGGCAGCGAGACCGCGTTCCGCGGGTCGTTTCGCGAGGTGACGCCTCCCGAACGCATCGCATGGACGTTCGAGTGGAGCGGCATGCCGGGCTACGTGTCGGTCGACTCGACGGAGTTCGAGGACCTCGGCGACGGCCGCACGAGGGTCATCACGACGTCCACCTTCCTCTTCGAGGAGGAGCGCGACGGGATGATCGAGGCCGGAATGGAAGAGCGGCCTCCAGGAGTCCTACGAGCGCCTCGACGAGCTGCTCGCGAAGGACTGACCGCTAGCCGACTCGCAGGCGCGCCTCGCTCACGCGCTCGGCCGTGGAGCCGAGCCGTGAGCAGGCGCGCCGCATGCGCTCCGCGATCCACTCGGCGTCGGCGCCGCCCGCGACCGCGGTCTCGCAGAAGCCGAGGCGCAGGCCGACGACCTCGATCGCCGGATCTGCGCCGGGGCTCCACAGCGCGAGGATCCCGAGGTCGTTTCGCAGCTCGTCGTCGACCGCGTAGTCGTCGAGCGCGTCGCCGAGGTCGTAGAGCACCGGCCGTCCCTCGGCGAGCTCGACGCCGTGGAAGACATGCGCCGAATGGCCCGCGACGATGTCGGCTCCGCCCTCGAGCAGATCGCGGGCACGGCGGCGCTGCCAGCGCGCCGGCTCGGTGGTCATGTTGGGGCCCCAATGCGGGAAGGCGGCGACCACGTCGGCCTCGCCGCGCAGGCGCTCGAGCTCCTCGAGCACCCACTCGGGCAGGCCTGCGGCGAGGTCGGCCCAGGCGACCCCGGGCGCATCCGGCGCAGCCGCGTACTCGGCGGGATGGTCGGTGACCGCGACCACGCCGAGCCGCAATTCGCCCGCATCGACGACCTGCCGCGCCTCGCCTCGCCGGGCCGCCGCCCGCGCCGGCGGCTGCGATCCCGGCGGCGCCCACGTGCGCGAGCGTGTCCTCGAGGGCATCCACCTCGTAGTCGAGCGCGTGGTTGTTGGCGAGCGAGACGCCGCGCACCCCGATCGCGGTGAGCGCCCCCGTCGCTGCCGGCGGCGCGCGGAAGAAGAACGGCTTGCCGGGGACCCGGTCCGTCTCGGCGCCGCGTTCCGAGACGCAGCACTCGAGGTTGCAGACGACGGCGTCGCAGGCCGCGCACAGCTCGATCAGCTCCTCCGACCACAGGCGCCGCGGCTCGACCTGCTCGAGGCGCTGCGCGACGCCGCGTCCCAGCATCACATCGCCCAGCAGGCCGATCGTGGCGTTCAGCCGGAGCCCCGCAGCTCGGAAAGGCCGTAGGCAACGTCGAGCCCTCGCCGTAGGCGACGAGGCGCTCGATGCGGCGGCCGCCGATGAAGCCCGAGCCGCCGGTGACGAAGGCCGTGGCCACACGCCAACGCTACCGCTGCGGGTGAGCCGCGTGGAAATGCCGGTATGCGTCCTATTGAAGGAAGCGAGCTGACGACTAGGGGCCCCGAATGGCCCGGAAGGTGGCAACCCGATGAAGGCACTTGACCTGGCACGGCAAGCGCGACGTGCGCGTCGACGACGTTCCCGACCCCGCGATCCAGGACGCCGACCGACGCGATCATCCGGATCACGACGACGGCGCTCTGCGGCTCCGACCTGCACCTCTACGAGGTGCTCGGCCCGTTCATCGACGAGGGCGACATCCTCGGCCACGAGCCGATGGGCATCGTCGAGGAGGTCGGCGCCGACGTCACCAACCTCGCGCCCGGCGACCGCGTCGTGGTCCCGTTCAACATCTCCTGCGGCCACTGCTTCATGTGCGAGCAGGGCCTGCAGTCGCAGTGCGAGACGACCCAGGTGCGCGAGCAGGGCATGCGGCGCGGCGCTCTTCGGCTACACGAAGCTCTACGGCGCAGGTGCCGGGCGGCCAGGCCGAGTACCTCCGCGTCCCGCAGGCGCAGTACGGCGCCGATCAAGGTGCCCGAGGGCCCGCCCGACGACCGCTTCGTCTTCCTCTCCGACGTGCTGCCGACCGCGTGGCAGGCGGTGGAGTACGCCGACGTCCCCGACGGCGGGCACGCGTCGCCGTGCTCGGGCTCGGCCCGATCGGCGACATGGCCTGCGCGGATCGCGCTGCACCGCGGCGCACGCGCGTCTTCGGCGTCGACCTCGTGCCCGAGCGCCTCGAGCTGCGCCGCGCGCAGCGGCGTCGAGGTGCTCGACCTGCGCGAGCACGACGACGACCTCGGCGAGGTCATCCGCGAGCTGACCGACGGGCGCGGCACCGACTCGGTGATCGACGCCGTCGGCATGGAGGCCCACGGCTCGCCGGTCGCCAAGGCCGCGCAGACGCTGGCCGGCGCTGCTGCCCGACTCGGTCGCCGAGAAGCTGATGGAGAAGGCCGGGCATCGACCGCCTGGCCGCCCTGCTACCTGGCGATCGACATCGTGCGCCGCGGCGGCACGATCTCGCTGATCGGCGTCTACGGCGGGATGGCCGACCCGCTGCCGATGCTGACCCTGTTCGACAAGCAGATCCAGCTGCGCATGGGCCAGGCGAACGTCAAGCGCTGGGTCGACGACATCATGCCGCTGCTGATGGACGGCGACCCGCTCGGCGTGGAGAACTTCGCCTCCCACGTGCTGCCGCTCGACAAGGGCCCGGAGGCCTACGAGAAGTTCCAGAAGAAGGAGGACGGCTTCGTCAAGGTGCTGCTGAAGCCGTAACTCACGCGTGGAAGGCTGACAGCCGCTCGGCCTCGTCGTCGAGCTCGCGGCGGGCCGCCTTGGCGAGGCGGCCGAAGGGCTCGTAGCGGACGCGGTCCTTTTCGTAGCGCCACGTTCCGGCGACCTCGCCGTCGACGAGGAACGCCGCCGCCGACTGCGGCGTCTTCGTGTTGAAGATCTTGGAGCGATGCTCCTCGGGAAGGATCCCGGCGTGGCGCGCGTGGGCGAGCAGGGTCGCGTCCCACGTCGGCAGGAAGCGCGCAGGCGCAGGCGTCTCGGCGTCGGGAAGCGGAGCGCGGGGGACGTCGAGCAGCTCCCTGCCGCCTCATCGGCGAATCGCCGCAGCCGCATGCGCCCCAGGACCGGCTCGATCGTCTTCTTCGAGAGGCCGGCCCAGTTCGCGATCGAGTCGAGCGGTGCGGGCCCGAAGCCGCCGAGGTAGCGGCGCACGAGCAGGTCGAGTCCGTCGTTCGGGTCGGCATCCGGCTTGCCGACCCAGTCCTCGGCGAGCGCGTAGACGTCGGCGCGGCGGCGCTCCCAGGTCCCCGACGGCGGCGCGCGGACCAGGTCCACCTCCATCCCGATCCCGTTGAAGAGCGGCGCGCCGGGCTTGTCGAGGGCCTCGTCGAGCTCGGCGCGCGACATCGGCCCGCCGGCGAGCGCCTTGCGCGCCCTCCGCGCCGCCGCCGCGATCTTCTTCGCGTCGGGGCGGTGCGGGTAGGCCTTCAGCCACCCCTCGCGGCGCTCGTCGCGGATCGCGACCTCGAAGGGCCAGTAGTCGCGCTTCGAGACGAGGTGGATCGTGACCCGCATCAGGGTCGCCTGGACGACGCTGCGCCGCTCCAGCGCGCGCGTCAGGTCGTCGCGCTCGAAGCCCTCGAGACGCGACCACAGCCCGACGTACATCGAGGGCGCGTACTGGGCCTGGATGCCGGCGATACGCTCGAGCGCCTTCGGCAGCGGGCTCTTCGCGCGCTCGAGCAGCAGCTGGCGCGCGAGCAGCGCGCGGTTGAGCTCGCGCCGGGTCAGGGTGCGCTGCGGGCTCGCCCGCCATGCGCTCAAGCTATCGCCGCGGGTGAGCGGCGCGGCGTCCGCGAGCTCAGCCGAGCTCGGCGGCGCGCTCGACGAAGCGCCGCCACTCGGCGTGGTCGCGCTCGCGCCACGCGTCGTCGCGCTGCGGCGTGACTCGGTCCCCCACCGGGATGCGCTCGCCGATCTCCAGCGTCGAGTCCCAGAGGCCGGCGCCGACCGCCGCCAGCGCGGCCGACCCGGCGGCCGTCGCGTCGACGGCGCCGGGCTCGACTGCGATCCCGCCCGCGTCCGCCTGCAGCTGGAGCAGCAGCGGGTCGTTGGTTAGCCCGCCGTCGACGCGCAGCGCCTCGACGGGCGACGCCTCGCCGATCACCGCGAGGATGTCGGCTACACGCCAGGCGATCGCCTCGAGCGCGGCGCGCGCGATGTGACCGCGCTGCGTGCGCCCGCTCATCCCGGCGAAGACCGCGTGCGCGTCGGAGCGCCACCACGGCGCGCCCATCCCCGCCAGCGCCGGGAGCACCCTGACGCCGTCCGAGTCCTCGACCTCGGCGGCGAGCGCTGCGAGCGCCGGGGGGTCCTCGGCGAGGCCGAGGTCGCGCGCCATCCACTCGAGCAGCGCACCCGCCGTGAAGACGCCGCCGTCGAGCGCGTACTCGACGCGGCCGGCCACCCGCCAGGCCACGGTCGGGACCAGCCCGCCGACGCCCTCGGGCCGCTCGTCGCCGACGTGCGCGAGGACGAACACGCCGGTCCCGTAGGTCGCCTTGATCAGCCCGCGCTCGACGCAGCCGGCGCCGGCGAGCGCCGCCTGCTGGTCGGCGAGGCGGGCGCGCAGCGGAAGCTCGGCGGGCCACGATTCGTGGCGCAGGACTCCGAGGTCGCCGGCCGTGTCCTCGATCGCCGGCAGCGCCTCCTTGGGCACGCCGAAGATCTCGAGCAGCTCGTCGTCCCAGTCGGGCTCGCCGGGGATCGCGAGCTGCGTGCGCGACGCGGTCGAGACGTCGGTCGCGAAGCCGGCGCCGAGGCGGTCGCAGAGAAACGAGTCGACGGTGCCGAGGCGCAGCGTGCCGGCGTCGCGCGCCGCGGCGACGGCGTCGTCGTTCTGCAGCAGCCAGGCGAGCTTCCCGGCCGAGAAGTAGGGGTCGAGCGGCATCCCGCTGCGCTTCTTGACGGTCTCTGCCCGCCCGTCGGCCTCGAGCCCGTCGAGGATCTCCTGGGAGCGCTTGTCCTGCCAGGTGACGACGGGGGTGATCGGCTTGCCGGTCTCGGCGTCCCACGCGAGCACGGACTCCCCCTGGTGGTCGAGCCCGCAGGCCGACGATCTCCCCCGGCGCGTCGTTCATCGCGTCGGCGGCCGCGTCGACGACGGCCTCGAGGATCTCCTCGGGGTCCTGCTCGACCCAGCCGGGCCGGGGATGCTGGAGCGCCTTCTCGCGCCGGCCCTCGCCGAGCTGCTTGAGGTCCTCGTCGTAGACGACGGCCTTGACCGCGGAGGTGCCCTCGTCGATGCCGAGCAGCAGGCTCATGCCGCGCCCCGGTGCTCGGCGACCCGTCGCCACCACGGCCCGCTCGCGGGAGTGGGCTGTCCCGGGCGCAGCGGCTCGGGCTCGCCCACGCCGGCGCCCATCTCGCCGACGATCGCGGCGACCCTCTCGGCGATACCCAGTGATGCGGTCAAGCCCGTTGACCTTATCGCCGCAACGTTGACGAAGCCCTCCCGCACCGGCGATGGACCGATCAGGTAGTTGACCCCGCGGCCCGCCGGACGCAGCCCCGCGTAGGAGGCGATCGGCTCGGCGCCCTCGAGTTGCGGGTGCATCGCGATCGCCTTGGGGAGGATCTCGTCCGCGGCCTCGGGTCGGACCGACCAGTCGCCCTTGTCCTCCCCGTCGACGGCCGTCGGCCCCGCGATCACCTTGCCGTCGACGGTGGGGAAGACGAGCACTCCCTTGGTTCGCTTGGTCGGCACGGGGAGCAGGATGCGGTCGAGCGGCTCGCCCCCGGGGGGGTCGAAGACGAGGAACTCGCCCTTGCGGGGATAGATCTCGAACGAGTCGTCGCCGGCGAGGCGCGCGACCTCGTCGGCGTAGAGGCCGGCGCAGTTGACGACGAGGCGGGCCGTGATCCTCTCCCCCGACTCGCTCGCGAGGTCGAACCCGGCATCCACGTCCTCGATCGCCCCGACCCGGAAACCGGTCCGGACAACGGCGCCGTGTTCAACGGCCGCGTTTGCCAGCCCGGTCGTCCACGCAATCGGGTCGGTGATCGACTCGCCCGGCACGAGCAGGGTCCCGTCCCTTTCGAGCCGTGCCTCTACCCCGTTGCGCGCGGCGTTGGCGGCGAGCTCGCGGACCGCCGGCCGCTGGGACTCGTCGAGCGGCCTCATCAACCCCCCACGGCGCTCGACCGGCACGCCCAGCGCCTCGATCACGAGTGGGCGCAGGGCGCCGGAGCGCAGGATCAGCTCGGTCTCGAGCTGCCCGGGCTCTGAGTCGAAGCCGGTGTGCACGATGCCCGAGTTCGTCCCGCTCGCCGCCAGCCCGGGCTCCGGCTCGGCCTCGAGCACAGCCACCGAGGCGCCGCGGCGGGCGAGCTCCAACGCGGTCGCGCACCCGACCACTCCGGCGCCGATGACGACTATCTCAGAGTCGCTTGTCCGCATCGTCCAAAAGGGGGAAATGAGACTTCTCGCACAAGAAGCGAACTTTTACTAATCTCCCGAATCGGACAGAGGCCGGACCCGGAGCGGGGTCACCCTGGCCAGCGCCGGACGGCCACTGAATGAGGGAGAGGGTATGGCCACGCAGCCCGGCGAGCAGAGGCCCGCAGACGTTGGGACGACCGATGAGGCGAAGCTCGCCGAGATGGGCTATCGCCAAGAGCTGTCGCGCGCCTGGAGCGGGTTCACCAACTTCGCGATCTCGTTCACGATCATCTCGGTCCTCGCCGGGACGTTCACCACCTTCGCGTTCGCGTGGCAGAACGGCGGGCCGATCGCGGCCTCCTGGGGCTGGCCGATCCTGTGCGCGTTCGTGCTCATGGTCGCCTTCTCGATGGCCGAGCTGACCTCGAAGTACCCCACCGCGGGAGGGCCATACTGGTGGGCCCACGACCTCGGCGGCCCCGGCTGGAGCTGGATGACCGGCTGGTTCAACATCGTCGGCCTCGTCGGCATCGTCGCGTCGGTCGCTTACGGGGCGGCGTTCTTCCTCTTCCTTCTGCTCGGCCTCTACGAGGTGGACATCTTCGGCGTCAACTTCGCCGACGACGTCCACATCCTGGCCGAGACCTTCCTGCTGTTCCTGATCATCCTCGTCGTCGTCACGCTGCTCAACATCGTCGGCGACCGCTTTCTGGCGATGCTCAACAACATCTCCGTCGGCTGGCACGTGATCGGAGTGCTGATCGTGATCGGCCTGCTGGTCTTCGTTCCCGACCAGCATCAGAGCGCCGACTTCGTGTTCACGGAGAAGATCAACAACAACGGCGCCTTCGACGGCTCGACTACCAGCCTCGGCTTCTGGCTCCTGGTCCTGCCGGTCGGCTTCCTCCTGACCATGTACACGCAGACCGGGTACGACGCCTCGGCCCACACGGCGGAGGAGACCCACAACGCGGCGATCGCCGCGGCCCAGGGCGTATGGCGCTCGGTCTTCTTCTCGGCGCTGATCGGATGGCTTGTGATCCTCGCCTTCCTGTTCGCCGCCAACGACGTCGCCGCGGTCAGTGACGCCGGCGGCTTCGTCGGGGAGATCTTCACCACGTCCCTCGATCCGTGGGCCGCCAAGATGGTCGTCCTGATCGCGGTCATCGGGCAGCTGTTCTGCGTGACGGCGGGGCTGACGAGCGCGTCGCGCACGTGGTACGCGTTCTCGCGCGACCGGGCGATCCCGGGCTGGCCGCTGTTCCGCCGCGTGAATCGCGACAAGGTGCCGCTCTACGCCGTCATCGCCGTGTCGTTCTTCTCCCTTGTGATCACGATCCCGGCGCTGTGGGGCTCGAACGACATCCCGTTCGCGTTCTTCGCAATCACGGGAATCTGCACGATCGGGCTCTACCTCGCCTACATCCTGCCGGTCATCCTGCGGCTGCGGGCCGGAGACGACTTCGAGCCCGGGCCGTGGAACCTCGGCGGCCGGTACAAGATCGTCAACACGCTGGCGATCATCTTCGTGGCCCTCGTCGTCTTCGCGCTCGACCTGCCGTACACGCCGGCCGGCCTGCCGTGGAACGAGGACTTCGACGCGACGGTGGTCAACTACTCGCCGCTGGCGATCCTGATCCCGCTCGTGTTCGGGCTCTGGTACCTGCTGTCGGCGAAGAACCGCTATCACGGGCCCGGTGCGGACCCTCGAGGAGGACGAGGTCACGCGCGACGTCTGACCGGGGGAGGACCGGCTACGAGCTCAGCCGCGCTCGAACATGCGGCGGCGCTCGTAGTCGGTCACGACCTCGTCGAAGAGCCGCTGCTCGGTCCGCCCGTAGTTGAGGTAGTGCTTCCACATCGGCTCGCCGAACGTCTGCTTGGCGAACGAGCTGTTCTCCCACAGGTCCACCGCCTCGCGCATCGAGGACGGGAACGGCTCGGCCTCGCCCGCCTCGTAGGCGTTGCCCTTGAGCTCGGGTCCCGGATCGGTCTTGTTCTCGATCCCGTCGAGCCCCGAGGCGAGCATCGCCGCGAACGCGAGATAGGGGTTGGCGTCGGCGCCTGGGATGCGGCACTCGACGCGGGTCGACTGCCCGTGGCCGACGACGCGGAAGCCGCAGGTGCGGTTGTCGCGGCCCCATGAGATCGAGGTCGGGGCCCAGCTCTCGGCGGCGTAGCGCTTGTAGGAGTTGATCGACGGCGCGATCAGGATCGCGAGGTCGCGGATGTGGGCGCGCTGCCCGCCGATGAAGTGGCGGAACGTGTCGGTCTCGTCGTCGCCGTCGACGAAGGCGCTCTTGCCGTCCTCGGTGACGAGGCTCGTGTGGATGTGGCACGAGCTGCCGATGTCCTTCTCCGACGGCTTCGCCATGAAGGTCGCCGAGATGCCATGCAGGAAGGCGATCTCCTTGACGCCGTTCTTGTAGATCGTGTGGCGGTCGGCGGAGGTCACGGCGTCGGCGTAGCGCGTGTTGACCTCGTGCTGGCCGTACCAGGCCTCGCCCTTCGAGAACTCGACCGGGATCCCGGCGGCGTGCATGCCGCGGCGGATCGGGCCGAGGTACTGCTCGTCCATCGTCGTGGCGAGGATGTGGTAGTCGAGGATGTAGGGGATCGTCGGCGTGAGCTCGCGGAAGTCCTTCTCGTGGGCCTCGGCGTAGCTCTCCTTGTAGAGGTAGAACTCGAGCTCCGAGGCCATCATCGGCGTGAGCCCCATCTCGCGGGCGCGCTCGTACTGGCGGATCAGCACCTGTCGCGGGGACGCGTAGACGGGCTCGCCGTCGTGGCCGATGACGTCGCAGAGCACCAGCGCCGTGCGGTCGAGCCAAGGGATGCGGCGCAGCGTCGAGAGGTCGGGCTGGATGTCGAAGTCCCCGTAGCCCTTCTCCCAGTTGGCGAGGTCGTAGCCCGGGATCGGGTCCATCTCCATGTCGAGCGCGAGCAGGTAGTCGCAGCCCTCGATCGCGTGCTTGGTCACCTCGTCGAGGAAGTACTCCCCGGTGATGCGCTTTCCGAAGAGCCGTCCCTGCATGTCCGTGAACGCGGTGACGACCGTGTCGATCGTCCCGTCCGCGACTTCGGACTCGAGGTCGGAGAGCGAGAGCATCCCGCGATCGCCTCCTGGCCCACCCGGACGGCTCGCGGCCTCTGCGCTTCCGTCGTTACCCACTCTCACTCCCCCGATCCTTCGTCGCTTGTGCCTATGCTAACGACGCTCTCGTGCCCGCGAATCCTGGTCAGATCGAGGTAGTCGAGCCGGCCACCGAAAAGGTGCTGGCGGAGATCGAAAGCGCCGGAGCCGAAGACGTGGACGAGGCGGTCGCGCGCGCCAAGCGCGCCTACGAGGGCGGCTGGCGGAGCCTGGCGCCCGCCGATCGCGCCCGCCTTCTTCGCGCCCTCGCCGACGCCGTCGAGGAGCGTCTCGAGGACCTCGCGACGCTCGAGGCGCGCAACGCCGGCAAGCCGATCTCCGACGCGCGAGGCGAGATCGGGATGGTCGCGGAGACCTTCCGCTACTACGCCGGAGCGCCGGAGCGCCTGCTCGGCGACACGATCCCGGTCGAGGGCGGCGTCGACATGACGTTCCGCGAGCCGCTCGGCGTCGTCGGGCTGATCGTTCCCTGGAACTTCCCGCTCGTGATCGCCTCGTGGAAGGTCGCGCCGGCGCTCGCCGCGGGCAACACGGTCGTGCTCAAGCCCGCGGGGCTGACCCCGCTCACGGCGCTCGAGCTCGAGCGGATCGCGCTCGACGCCGGCCTCCCCGAGGGCGTGCTGAACGTCGTCGCCGGCCCCGGCAGCGAGGTCGGCAAGCGCCTCGTCGAGCATCCCGACGTCGCGAAGATCGCGTTCACGGGCTCGACCGAGGTCGGGCGCGGGATCGCCGCGGCGGCGGCGAGCACGATCAAGCGCGTGACGCTGGAGCTGGGCGGCAAGTCGGCGAACGTCGTCTTCGCCGACGCCGACGTCGAGGCCGCGGCGGCATCGGCGCCGATGGCCGTGTTCGGAAACGCGGGCCAGGACTGCTGCGCGCGCTCGCGCATCCTCGTCGAGCGCACGATCCTCGACGACTTCATGGCCGCGATGGAGGGCGCGGTGAAGGAGCTGAGGGTGGGCGACCCGCTCGACGACTCGACCCAGATGGGGCCGCTGATCTCCGCCGAGCAGCGCGAGACGGTGTCCTCGTACGTGGACGGCGACGCGCCCGTCGCGTTCCGCGGCTCCGCCCCCGACGGGCCCGGCTACTGGTTCGCGCCGACCGTGCTCTGCCCGGTCTCCAACGACGACCGCCAGGCGCGCGAGGAGATCTTCGGTCCCGTCGCGAGCGTGATCCCCTTCGACGGCGAGGACGAGGCGGTTCGCATCGCCAACGACACGATCTACGGGCTCTCGGGCTCGATCTGGACCCGCGACGGCGCCCGCGCGCTGCGCGTCGCGCGCGCGATCGAGACCGGCGTGCTCTCGATCAACGACAACACCTCGGTGCGCGTCTCGACTCCGTTCGGAGGCTTCAAGCAATCGGGCGTCGGCCGCGAGCTCGGCCCCCACGCGCTCGACCACTACACCGAGGTCAAGAACGTCTACTTCAACACCGAGGAGGGCTGATGGCGGGACGGCTCGAGGGCAAGGTCTGCGTGATCACCGGCGCCGCGAGCGGGATCGGAGCCGAGACCGCGCGCCTGTTCGCGCGAGGAGGGGGCGACGGTCGTCGGAGTGGACGTCCAGTCGGGCGCCGAGGGCGACCTCGCGATCGAGGCCGACGTCACCGACCCCGCGCAGGTCGAGGGCATGTACGCCAGGGCGCGGGAGGAGCTCGGGCACATAGACGTGCTCTTCAACAACGCCGGGATCTCGCCCGACGACGACGCCTCGGTGCTCGAGACGTCGGTCGAGGCCTGGCAGCGCGTCCAGGACGTCAACCTCAAGTCGGTCTTCCTGTGCTGCAAGCACGGGATCCCCCACCTGCTCGACGCCGGCGGCGGCTCGGTCATCAACACCGCCTCCTTCGTCGCCGTGATGGGCGCCGCGACGTCCCAGATCTCCTACACCGCGTCGAAGGGCGGCGTGCTGGCGATGTCGCGCGAGCTGGGCGTCGAGTTCGCGCAGCGCGGGGTGCGCGTCAACGCGCTCTGCCCCGGGCCGGTCAACACCCCGCTTCTCCAGGAGCTCTTCGCCAAGGACGAGGAGAAGGCGCAGCGGCGGCTCGTCCACCTGCCGATGGGCCGCTTCGCCGAGACGCGTGAGATCGCCCAGGGCGTCCTGTTCCTCGCCAGCGACGACTCCTCGTACGTCACCGCGTCCACGTTCCTCGTGGACGGCGGGTTGAGCGGGGCTTACGTCACTCCGGAATAGTCCGGCGCAGCGTGCGGTTCCAGAAATCGGCGCTGATCCCTCGCCCGAACTCGTTCCAGGAGCCGATCTTGCGTCGCATCTCGGCGAGCAGCGCCGCGGGGTCGAGCTCGTCGCGCAGCGCCTCGGGGTAGCTGGCGGGGTCGTTGATCCAGATCGCCGCGTCGGCCTCCGTGACCTCGGCGTGAAACTGGATCCCCCAGATCGCGGTCGCCGACGCGGTAGGCCTGGACGGAGACCGGGCTTCGCGCCAGCGTCGCCGCGCCCTGCGGCGGGGTCGCCGCGTAGCTGTGCCACTGAAAGGCCTCGAACTTCGGCGGCAGCGCGCCGAGGACGGGATCGTCGGCCGCCTCCGGTGTCATCTCGACGTCGTGCCAGCCGATCTCGGGGTGCGCGGCGGGCGCCGCCGACCCCCCGAGCACCTCGGCGACGAGCTGCGCGCCGAGGCAGACGCCGATGAGCGGCGTGCCGCTGTCGGCGAGCTCGCCGATCAGGCTGCTTCTCGTCGCGCAGCCAGGGGTGCTCGGCCTCCTCGTCGACGTTCATCGCGCCGCCGAGGACCATCGCGGCGCCGTAGCCGTCGAGCGGCGGGGCGGGCGTCCCCTCGTGGGCGGCCCACTCGACGAGCTCGTGCCCGGCCTCGCGCGCCGCCTCGCCGAATACTCCGGGGCCGGCTTCGTTTTCGTTGACGATGGCGAGTACACGCATGGGAGACGGTCATTGAAGCGCAGCTCTGCTGCGACCGGCATGTGATGTCGGTGATTCGCTTTAGCATTCCCGCGATGCGTCTCGCTCGACAGGCAGGGATCGGCGCGGTCGTGGCAGTCCTCGTGCTCGCCGGCGCCGCCGCGGCGCACGTCGTCAAGTACGAGACCGACGGCGTCGACATCCAGTTCAACGCCGGCTCGACGACGTTCTCGGGCGAGGTCTCGGCCGGCAAGGCCGCCTGTCGCTCGAACCGCAAGGTCGAGGTCCTCTCCGACGCCCCGGGCGTCGACTTCGTGGTCGGCTCCACGCGCACGAACTCGGCCGGCGAGTGGACGATCAACGCCGTCGATCTCGCCCCATCGGAGTACTACGCCGACGCCGACCGCAAGACGCTGAAGCTGACCGTGGACCATCGCCACGTCTGCACCGCGGTTCGCTCGCAGTCGATAGCGGCTCCCTGACCGAGAACGGGCACGCGGCCCGCGCGCACGGCTCTACCATCTTCGCCCATGCGAATCGACCAGCTGATCGCCGACGAGAGCCCCGTGTTCTCGTTCGAGTTCTTCCCGCCCAAGACGCCCGAGGGCGTGGAGACGCTCTACGAGACGATTCGCACCCTCGCGCCGCTGGAGCCGGGCTACGTCTCGGTGACCTACGGCGCCGGCGGAGCGACCCGCGACGGCACCGTCGAGGTCTCGACCACGATCAAGCGCGAGCACGGGATCGAGACCATGGCGCACCTGAGCTGCGTCGGGGAGCCGGTGGACCGCATTCGCGAGATCCTCGAGCGGCTCGGCGACGGCGGGATCGAGAACATCCTCGCCCTGCGCGGCGACCCGCCGCGGGGTGAGACGGAGTTCCAGCCGCCCGAGGGCGGGCTGACGTCGTCGTCGGAGCTCGCGGCGCTGATCTCGCGCGACTTCGACTTCGCGATCGGGGGCGCCTGCTTTCCCGAGGTCCACCCCGAGGCGGCGAGCCTCGAGGCCGACATCGCCTTTCTCAAGACGAAGGTGGACGCGGGCGCGACATTCCTGATCAGCCAGCTCTTCTTCGACAACCGGGCCTACTGGGACTTCGTCCCCGCGGCCCGCAGCGCGGGCATCGACGTGCCGATCATCGCCGGGGTGATGCCGATCACCAGCTACGCCCAGATCCAGCGCTTCTGCAAGCTCTGCGAGGCCGTGATCCCGGATCCCCTCGCCGAGGCTATGGAGGCTCTCGGCGGCGACGAGCACGCGGAGTTCGAGCTCGGCGTCGCCTACGCGGCGCGCCAGTGCGAGGAGCTGCTCGCCGGCGGCGCGCCGGGGATCCACTTCTACACGCTCAACAGGGCGCCCGCGACGCGGGCGATCATGGGCGCGCTGAAGGCGTCGAAGCCCTGGAAACGGGCTGCCGGCGGAGCCCTCCACGCGGCCAAATAGACTCACGCCGATGGGCGAATTCCGCTTCGAGGGCCACCCGATCGTCTACGACGAATACGGCAAGGGCGACCGGGTCATCGTCCTCATCCACGGCCTGCTGATGAACAGCTCGATGTTCGAGCGCCTCGGCCCGGCGCTCGCCGAGCAGGGCAACCGCGTCATCTGCGTCAACCTCCTCGGCCACGGGCAGTCCGGCGGGCCGCACGAGCTCCCGTACTACTCGATGAGCTCGTTCGCCGACCAGGTCGCGGCGCTGCTCGACCACCTCGGCGTCGAACAGGCCGTGATCGGCGGCACCTCGCTCGGCGCCAACGTCTCGCTCGAGTTCGCCGCCCGCACTCCGGAGCGCACGCGGGCGCTGTTCATGGAGATGCCCGTGCTCGAGAACGCATTGCTCGCCGTGGCGGTGATCTTCACCCCGATCATGGCCGTGCTCCAGCTCGGCGGCCCGCTGCTTCGCCTCGCCGCGATCGCGACCCGCAGCGTGCCGCGCAGCAACTACTTCCTCGACCTGCTGCTCGACTTCCTGCGCCGCGACCCGTCGCGGTCGGCCGACGTGCTCCAGGGCCTGCTGCTCGGGCGCACCGCCCCGATCCCGAAGGAGCGCAGGGAGATCGAGAACCCGGCGCTGGTCATCGGCCACCCCGCCGACCCGCTCCACCCCTTCAGCGACGCCGACATGATCGCGCGCGAGCTGCCCAACGCCCGCCTCATCGACGCGAACTCGATCCTGGAGTGGCGGATCAGCCCCGCGCGTCTCGACGCCGAGCTGGCGGCGTTCCTCGACGAGGTCTGGGAGCAGCCGAGGGGCAGGCGAGAAAGCGCAAGGGTCCGGAATCGCAGCGCGCAAGCGCGGAACTGACCGCCAAGTCGCTCGGGCAAGCGCGGTCCGGCTCCAACTCCGGCAAGGCACCCCTATCCCGCCCGGGGCCGCGCATCCCCCCACCGCCGGGGGACGGAAATCACCCCGCGGTTGGATTGCCAGATCTCGCGCGGCGCCTATCTTACTGTCTGAATTCAGGGAGATGGCGACCGCGGCGGCAAAGCCGACGGATTGGCTCGGCAGCGCTGCGCACGAGCGGACGCGCGCGCGGACCTCGCCATCGACGTCGGGCTCGCGCTCGCCTCGTTCGCTGCTCGCCGTGGGGCAGCATGGCGAGCGGCGGCTTCGGGGCCGAGGAGCCGAACGCGCGTCAGCCTCGACGCGCTCGGTCTCCTCCTGGCGCTCGGCGTCTCCGCCCCCCTGCTCGCGAGGCGAACGCGCGATCGTCCCCGTGTTCGTCGTCCTCATCGCCGCGTACGCCGCGATGGCTGCGCTGCGCTATCCGATCGACATCGCGCTCGGCCCGCTCGATCGGCCTCTACACGCTCGGAGGCGCGGCCGGGCGCAGCGTGCTCGCGGGCGGCCGCGCCATCGCTCTCGCGGTCGCCTCGTATCTCGCGGTCTTCGCCGCGATCGCGATCGGCTATGACCTCGCCCGGGTCGCCGACGTCGAGGCGGTTCTGTTCGCCGTCGGCTGGACGCTCGTGTGGATGGCCGGCGATCGCGGCCAGCTGCGGCGCGAGCGCGTTGCCGCGCTCGAGGAGCGTGCCGAGCGCGCCGAGCTCGAGGCGGAGCGCGAGTGCCGGCTCGCGGCCCCCTAGGAGCGTACGCGGATCGCGCGCGACCTTCACGACACCGCCGGCCACGCGATCAACGTGATCCTCGTCGAGGCCGGTGCCGCGCGTCTGCTGCGCGATCGCGACCCCGAGCGCGGCGCGAGCGGCGCTGAGGACGATCGAGGACGGTCGCGCGCGAGCAGATCACCGAGATCGACCGCCTCGTCCACGCCCTGCGCGCCGACGACCCCGACGAGCGAGGACTGCCGTGCCGCCGATGCGCACCGGCTACCCGCGCCGGCCCGGCGGCCGGTGAGGCGCTCATCGAGCGCATGCGCGCGAGTGGGCTCGACGTCGAGCTGCAAGTGGATCGGCGAGCGGCAAGCACCTCGGGCCCACGGTAGGCGGTCGTCGTCGTATCCGGATCCTGCAGGAGGGGCTGACGAACGCGCATGCGCCACGGTTTGGGCAGCGCCTCGGTCGCGGTGCGACTACCAGCGACGAGTTCGTCGAGTTCCGGATCGACGAACCCGCTCTCCGAGCACCGCCGACGTGGGCGCCGAGGGCCACGGCCTGACCGGCATGCGCGAGCGCGTCGAGCTCCTCGGCGGGAACTTCGCCGCGGGGCCGGAGGACGGCGTCTTCCGCGTCCGCGCGGCTCTTCCGTATGACCGCGTCTTCGAGTCGCTGGCTGGACGCTCCAGTGGCGCGAGAGCACAGGTCCAGTGACGCGACGGCCGGCCGTCGGGGTCCTCATCGTCGATGACGACGAGCTGATGCGCGCCGGCCTGCGCGCGGTCTTCTCCAGCGACGAGCGCATCGAGGTGGTCGGCGAGGCCGGCTGACGGCCGCGCCGCGATCGACAGCGCGCGCCGGCTTGCGTCCCGACGTGGTGCTCATGGATGTCCGCATGCCCGAGATGGACGGGATCACCGCTACGAGCGCGGTTCTCGCGGCGGCACCGCGAGCACCAGGGTCGTGATCGTCACGACCTTCGAGGAGGACGACTACGTCTTCGGCGCGCTGCGCCGCCGGGCCTCCGGCTTCCTGCTCAAGCGCACCGGCCCCGAGGACCTGATCGCCGCGATCCACACCGTCGCCGAGGGCGAGGCGCTCCTGTCGCCCTCGGTCACGCGGCGCGTCATCGAGCGCATGGCTGCGCCAGCCGATCATCGGCGAGCCACCGACGAGTCGCGCATCGCGCGAGCTGACCGACCGCGAGCGCGAGGTCCTCGAGCTGATGGGCTCGGGACTGACGAACGCCGAGATCGCCGACGCGCCTCGTGATCGAGCAGTCGACCGTCAAGACCCACGTCAAGCGGGTGCTGATGAAGCTCGAGCTGCGCGATCGCGTCCAGGCCGTGATCTTCGCCTACGAGAGCGGGCTCGATCCGGCCCGGCCGCCAGTGAGCCGTCCCGGGTCAGCTGCTGACCGCGCGCTTGTAGCGCGACACGCTGAGCCCGGCGAACACGGCGATCAGGGCCGAGCGACCAGGCGACCGCGCCCCAGATGCTGTTGCCGGCCGGATCGCCGATCCACAGCGCGCGCAGGGCGTCGACGGCGATCGTGAACGGGTTGAGCTCCGCGAACTGGCGCAGCCCGTCGGGCAGCGTCTCGATCGGGACGAACGCCGACGAGATGAAGGTCAGCGGGAAGATCACCATGAAGCCGATCGCCTGGGCCGACTCCGCCGACGAGGCGATGAGCCCGAACAGCGCGAAGATCCACGAGTTCGCGTAGCCGAACAGCAGCATCAGCGCGAAGCCGGCGACGATCTCCAGCGGGCTGGCATCGAACGAGAATCCGATCACGATCCCGACGCGCGATCATCACGGCGAGCGAGAGCATGTTCGTCGCGACGTCGGCGATCGTGCGGCCGGCGAGCACGGCCCCTCGCGACATCGGAAGCGAGCGGAAGCGGTCGATCAGCCCCTTCTTGAGGTCGTCGGCGAGCCCGAGCGCGGTCACGAAGCCGCCGAAGAACATCGTCTGGGCGATCAGCCCCGGGATCACGAAGTCGACGTAGTCGTGGCCCGGCGTCTCGATCGCACCGCCGAACACGTAGACGAACAGCAGCACGAACATCAGCGGCTGCAACGTGAACGAGATCAGCAGGTCCGGCGCGCGCGGGATGCGGCGCAGGTTGCGCTGAGCGAGCACCAGGGT
Organism: uncultured Thermoleophilia bacterium; assembly: GCA_963838145.1. Lineage (GTDB taxonomy): Bacteria > Actinomycetota > Thermoleophilia > Solirubrobacterales > 70-9 > DASPWW01. The sequence continues at coordinate 509,228 of CAWIPX010000009.1, read as the reverse complement.
GTCGGAGACGGCGTAGCGGGCGGCGCTCATGCGGCCACCTCCTCGCGCAGCTGCGGCTCCTCCTCGGCCTCGGGCTCGGCGGCGTGGCCGGTCAGGACGATGAAGACGTCGTCGAGCGTCGGGCGCCGCATCGCGATGTCCTCGATGCCGACCCCGGCGCGCGTCGAGCCGGCGGACGGCCTCGGCGATCAGCCCGCTGCGGCCGCGCACGTGCATCCGCACGATGCCGTCCTCGGCGACCGGTGGGTCCTCGCACATCGCCGCCAGCGCCTCGACGGCGATCGCGGCCTGCGTCGGGCCGCTCCAGCCTGACCTCCAGGCGCTCGCCGCCGACGCGGTCCTTGAGCTCGTCCGAGGTTCCCTCCGCGATCACGGCGCCGTGGTCTATGACCGCGATGCGGTCGGCGAGCCTGTCGGCCTCGTCGAGGTACTGGGTGGTCAGCAGCACCGTCGTGCCCTCGGCCACGCGCTCCTCGATCGTCCCCCAGAGGGCGAGGCGGCTGACCGGGTCGAGACCGGTGGTCGGCTCGTCGAGGAAGACGACGGGGGGCCGCGCGACGAGCGCCGCTGCGAGGTCCAGCCGGCGGCGCATGCCGCCCGAGTACGTGCGGGCGAGGCGGTCGGCGGCCTCGTCGAGGTCGAAGGTCTCGAGCAGCTCGTCGGCGCGCTCGCGCGCGACCTCGCGGCCGAGGTGGTAGAGCCGCCCCACCATCTCGAGGTTCTCGAAGCCGGTGAGGTTCTCGTCGACGGCCGCGTACTGCCCCGCGAGGCCGATGTGCGCCCGCAGCTCGGCGGCGTCGGTGACGACGTCGAGCCCTGCGACCCGCGCGCGTGCCCGAGTCGGGGCGCAACAGCGTCGTCAGGATGCGGACCGCGGTGGTCTTGCCGGCGCCGTTGGGGCCCGAGCAGGCCGAGCACGCTGCCGGCCGGCGCGCTGAGGTCGATGCCGGTCGAGGGCCTCGCACGTCGCCGAACGACTTCGTCAGGCCCTCGGCCTCGATCACGGGACTCCGGGACACGCGATCGAAGTTAGCGACCCGCCGCCCGGCGCCGTCAACGCCACAGTCGATCTAGGCGTCCGACCTGCTCGCGCGCCGCCCGCGGCGGCAGCGACGGCTCGACGCGCAACAGGCGCGCCGGCCATTCGGGCAGCCACCAGTTCCAGCGTCCCATCAACGAGATCACGGCGGGCACGATCAGCGCCCGGATCACGGTCGCGTCGAGCAGGATCCCGGCCGCCAGTCCCGTGGCCATCATCTTCAGGTCGGTCCCCGGCCCGGAGGCCATCGCCGTGAAGGTGAGGAACAGGATCAGCGCCGCGCTGGTGACCAGGCGCCCGGTGCGCCCGATCCCCTGGACGACGGCCGTCTCGGTCGAGCCGGTGCGGTCGTACTCCTCCCGCATGCGGCTGAGGATGAAGACCTCGTAGTCCATCGAGAGCCCGAAGAGGAAGGCGAAGATCATCAGCGGCATCCAGGAGGGGATCGCGCCCGTCGCCTCGATGCCGAAGATCAGCTCCGATCCGTACCCGTGCTGCCAGACGAGCACGAGCACGCCCCACGCGGCGGCGACGCTGAGGATGTTGAGCAGGATCGCCTTCAGCGGCAGCAGCAGCGAGCGGAAGGCCCGCGCCAGCAGGATGAACGTCGTGATCGTGATCAGGGCGATCATCAGCGGGAAGCTGCCGTAGACGGCGTCGATGAAGTCGTCGTTGGCCGCCGGCTGGCCGCCGACCCGGACGTCGTCGCCGACCGCGTGCGCCGTGCCGCGCACGTCGTCGAGCGCCGCCTTCCCGGCGTCGTCGGCGCTGTCGGGGATCGGCACCGCCTCGACGAGCGCCGTCTCGTTGCGCCGCCAGTCGGGGTTGTCGGGCGCGACCGCTCCGTGGATCCCCTCGACGGCGCGCAGCTCGCGCGCGACGGCGTCCGGGGTCGGTGTCGCCCTCGATCAGGACCTCGTGCGGGAGCAGCGCGCCCTCGCCGATTCCGGCGTCCTCGAGCGCGGTCAGCCCCTCCTTGGCCTGGCCGGATTTGGCGACCGTGTTCGCGTCGGACGATCCGAGACGCAGATCGGTGGCGGCGAACGCGAGCGCCAGGATCACGGCCATCCCGGCCCCGGCGGCAACCCAGCGGCGCCGGGCGACGCCCTCGGCCCAGCGCGTCCAGGCGCGGCTCGCCTTGTCGTCGGTGCGCCGGTGGGGCCAGTCGAGCCGTGACCCGACCGTCGCCAGCACGACGGGGAGAAGCGTGATCGCCACGATCGTCGAGACCAGCGGGATCAGCAGCCCGGCGTAGCCCATCGACCGCAGGAAGGGAAGCGGCAGCGCGATCAGCGCGAAGAGGCCGATCCCTACCGTGATGCCGCTGAAGACGACTGCGCGCCCCGCTGTCTCCATCGCACGCTGAACGGCCTCGTCGCCCTCGTGTCCGTGCGCGCGCTCCTCGCGCCAGCGCGAGACGACGATGAGCGAGTAGTCGATCGCGACGCCGAGCCCGATCAGCGCGATCAGGAACTGGACGATCGGCGAGACGTCCGTGAGCTCGGTGAGCACGAGGAGCAGCCCGAACGTGGTCATGATCGACGCGATCGCCATCACGATCGGCACGATCGCCAGGAACGAGGCGAAGACGAAGATCAGCACCAGCAGGGCGCCGACGCCGCCGATCAGAGCCTCGATCAGGACGCCCGGCCCCTCGGTGTCGGCGCCGGAGTCGGCGACCAGCGCGTCGAAGCCGGTCAGCTTCACGGGCGCCCCCGCGACGGTCGCGTCCTCGAGCGCTGCGCGCGCGGCCTCCTCGGCCTCGGGGTTCTCGCCGAAGACGGCGTCGGGGTCCGGTCGCGGGTAGACGAGCGCGAAGACCGTGCGGCCGTCGTCGGAGACGAAGACGTCGTCACCGGTGGATGGCAGCGAGGCGATTCGGGCCCCCGGAAGGGCCTTCTCCAGCCGCTTGTCGAGCGCCGCGAGGTCCTCGCGAACGCCGGGTGAGTCCGCCGTCTGCCCGTCGGACAGTGTCACCACGGGAAGCAGGGGCGCACTGTCGCCACCGGTGCCGTCGTAGTTCGCGGCGATCGCGACGTTGGTCTCCCAGCCCTCCTCGTTGGGCACGGAGAACTCCTGCTCGAGCGCATCTGTCGCAGGGCCCGACGCCGCGATTCCGGCGAACGTGAGCACGATCCACGTGATCACGACGGTCTTCTTGTGCGCAAGCACCCAGTTTGTTACGGCGGACATCGGCTACCTACCTTGGGGGTTGGAGGTCGTCTCTTGTGTGATGAGACGACGCTGGGGCCGCAAACTCATCGCGACCCGCAGGATGGGAATTCGTCGGTCCTACTCAGGGGCGGTCCGTCACCCGCGGGTCGGATCGTGGGTGAGATAGTGGTGCGCGGCCCCGGCGAGGAAGATCGCCGAGGTGCCGAGATGCAGCACCGCATCGGCCTCGTTGTGGGGGAAGTAGAAGAGGCCGCCGGCGACCTGGGTGCTCATCAGCGCCCAGATCGCGGTCGCGATCAGGCCCGCGGCCGCGGCGAGGTTGAAGAGCGCCGACCACTCGCGGCGCAGCGCCGCGAAGAGGCCCGGGATCGAGATCAGGAACCCCGACAGCGCGTGCCATCCGTTCATGTCGACCGCGAGCACCCGCTCCGACGTCGCCGCGTCGCCGGTCGCGAAGTCCGGGTTGACGATCAGGCCCGGGACGCTCCACACGAGGACGACGATCGACCCGACGATCGCCGCCCACTGCACGGGCGCCAGCGGCGTCTCGGCGGCGAAGAGCGACCGCTGCGCCGGGGCGATGCGCTCAGCCTGCGCCATTCGAGCTCCGGAGGGCGCCGGCGAAGTTGCCGGGCCTATAGCCGCGCCGCTCAGCGAGTCGCACGAGTGGCGGGAACAGGATCCGCTGCACCGCCGGCGGCGGCAGTGGCGGGAAGCCGAGGACGACCATGTCCCGATAGCCATGTGCAAGCGCGACGCCGGCGAGCAGCCCGTCGATGCCGCGGGGAATCCCCCGCCGGGTGAATTTCCCGGCGCGGCTCATCGCCGCGGTGTCGGTGAGGAACTCCTCGAGCGTCGAGGGCGGGCGCGCCTCGCAGACGATGTGGGCGACCTCGTCGCCGTCGTTGCGGTACGCGTGCCGGGCGCCCGCGGGGACGACGACCGTCTCCCCCGCCGAGGCCTCCGACCATTCGCGGCCCGATAGGAAGCTGGCGCGGCCCGAGAGGACGGTGAAGCGCTCCTCCATCCCGGGGTGCACGTGCGGGGTCACGCCTCCGCCGGGCTCGACCCAGGTGTCGACCTCGAGCACCTCGCCTACGTCGTCGCTGCGCCGCCTGAAGCTGAGCCGCTGGCGCAGGACCGGGTCCACGATCTGTTCTTCCGCCATGTTCGTCACCTCGATTCCGTAACCTAGTGGTCGGTAGGTAGCCTACCTAGGGAGCGTTAGGTTTGTCAACCCCGACGACGAGAGCACGCAAGCGACTGACCGCCGCCGAGCGGCGCGAGGTGATCGAGCGCGCCGCCCTCGACGTCTTCGCCGAGCGCGGGTATCACGGCGCCTCGATGGACGAGATCGCGAGGCGGTCCGGGGTGACGCCGCCGGTCGTCTACGACCACTTCGCCTCCAAGGTTGAGCTCCACAAGCGCCTGCTCGAGCGCACGCGTGAGGAGCTTCTCGAGATGTGGCGCGTCAACCTCGCGGGCGACGACCCTGCCGACGTGCGCATCCCACGAGCCCTCGACGCGTGGGCGCGCTACGTCGAGGAGCACCCCTATACGGCGCGGATGTTCTTCTTCGAGACCACCGGCGACCCGGACGCGGCGGCGATCCACCGAGAGATTCAGGACGAGGCGCGTGCGGCGCTCGCCGTAATCCTCGGAAGCGAGGAAGGCGCCGAGAACATTCCGGGATTCCCCGACCCGGAGGCGCTCGAGATGGCCGCCGAGGTACTGCGCGTCGGGCCTCGCCGGGCTGGCCATCTGGTGGCAGGACCATCCCGATGTGTCGCGCGAGCGGATCGTCGCGACCGCGGTCAATGCCGTCTGGATCGGCCTCGAGCGCGCCCGCGTCGGCGACACCTGGCCCGCGGACTAGGACATCACCAACGGCACATGCTGGTCGCGGCAGAGCCGCGCCTAGGAGAACCTGTTGACGAGCCGCAGGATCAGGGGATCCATCTCGCCGACCCCTCCCCCCTTGTCCATGCGCCGGTCCTGGCGCTCGAGCAGCGCCGTCGTCAGCCGCGTCCCGATGTAGCGCAGCGGCTCGCCGGGGAGCTTCGACTCCTTCTGGTCGACGAAGACGAGGTTCGTGTGATCCGACTCGCGGCCGGCGACGAGGTCGGCGAGCGTGCGGCCGACGGTGTGGCTCGGCGCGACGCCGTGGCCGTTGTAGCCGTACCCGTAATGGATGCCTCCGCCGAGCGAGCCGACGTAGGGCAGGAACGTCCCGGTGATCCCGACGCAGCCGCCGTAGGCGTGGGTGAAGCTCACGTCCGACCACATCGGGAAGAACTCCGACCACGCCTCGCGCAGCTCGCCGAAGACGTGGTCGTTTCGCATGTGGCGCACGTCCATGTCGTTGCCGCGGTAGTACGGCGCCAGGCGCCCGCCCCAGATGACGCGGTTGTCGGAGGTGAAGCGGCCGATCGTGATGAAGTTGCGCTTGTCCTCGAAGCCCTCGCGGCCGGGCCAGGTGACGCGATCGATCTGCTCGTCGCTGAGCGGCTCCGTGACCATCGCGTAGCTCCAGATCGGCACGACCTTGTCCTCGAACCCGGGGATCGCATGCTGGTAGGCGTTCGTCGCGACGACGACCTTCTCGGTGATGACGGCGCCGCCGGGCGTCGCCACCTTGCCGGGGGCGATCTCGGTCGCCGGTGAGCGCTCGTATATCCGCACGCCCATGTCTCTCAGCACGCCGGCGAGGCCGCGGGCCAGCTTCTGGGGGTTGATCAGCGCGCCGCGGCGCTCGCGCAGCAGCCCGCGCACGATCGGCGACCCGATCACCTCGCGCGCGGCGCCGTCCTCGAAGTACTCGAACTCGGCCTCCTGGCCGATCCGCCTCGCGGCCTCGAGGTCGCGCTCGAGACGCCAGATCTGGCCGTCGTTGACCGCCAGCGCGGCGAAGCCGCAGAGGTCGTAGTCGCACTCGACGCCGTGCTCGTCGCAGAACTCCCCGATCTCGACCACCGACTGCGCGACCGCCTCGTGCGCGGCCCCGGCGCGCTCGGGCCCGTGGTGCTCGACGAGGTGGTGAAGGCTCATGTCGAGCACGGTCATCGCGTAGCCGTCGTTGTGGCCCGAGGCCCCGGAGCCGGCCCAGCTTCGCTCGAGGATCGCCACGTCGATCGAGGGATCGGCGCGCTTGAGGAAATAGGCGGTCCACATCCCCGTGTAGCCACCGCCGACGATGCAGACGTCGGCGCGCTCGGTCCCCTCGAGCGGCGGGCCCGGCTCGACCGGCTCGGTCTCCCACCAGTAGATGTTGTGCTTCAGATCCTGCACCGCGGGCGAGTCTATGGAAGGTCCTGCGGGCGCCACGCGCTTTCGATTTCGTTGAGGCCGAGCAGCTAGCCTTTCGCGCCGATGTCCGCCGCCCTCTCAGACCAGGCGCTTCGCGCTCGCGGGCACGTTCGCCTGCGCGAGCCTCGCGCTCGCCGCGTGCGGAGGAGACGACGACGAGACGACCTCGTCGACGACGTCACCACCACCGCAACCGGCGCCACCGGCGCCGAACGGCGAGGCCTCCCGCCCGACGCCCACATCGACCTCGCCGACCGGGGCGGTCGACGCGGTCTGGAGCCCGACGGGCGCGAGGGCACGCCGCCGCCGCCGGTCGACGACGCACGATCTCGAGGCTGTGGCCGACGCCGACCGGCTGCGACCTGCAGCTCGACCTTCCCGACGAGCTTGCAACAAGCGACCCCCACCTCGCGCCCGGCCAGCCCGCGCCCGAGTACGAGACGACGCCCCCCGACGTGCCGGGCCCGCACAGCCCCGATCCCGCATCGCCGACGGCGCGTACCTCGACACGCCCGACCCGACGAGCTTCCTGCACTCGCTCGAGCACGGCCGCGTCGAGATCCAGTACAGCCCCGACCTTCCCGAGGAAGACCAGCTGCTCCTGAAGGGCATCTTCGACGAGGATCCCGACGGCATGCTGCTGTTCCCCAACCCCGACATGCCCTACCAGGTCGCGGTGACCGCTTGGACCAACCTCGTCGGCTGCGACGTGTTCGGCGAGGCCGTGCTCGACGTGGTTCGCGACTTCCGCGACGAGTTCCGCGGCAAGGGCCCTGAGAAGATCCCGCTCTGATGGCGAGCCGCAAGGAGGAGAAGGAGCGACTGCGCCAGGCCCGCCTCGAGGCCGAGAAGCGCGACGCGAGCGAGGCCCAGCGGCGCCTGATGCTCGGCTATCTGGTCGCCGGCCTGCTGGCAGCGGCGGTGCTCGCCGGGCTCGTGCTCGTGATCGCGGGCAGCGGCGGGGGCGGGGGCGGCGATGCGGGGCCCGAGGAGGCGCACATCGTGCCCGAGACCGGCACGCCGCCCGACTGGCGTCGCGCCCGACGCGCGCGAGGGCACGACCCCGCCGGCGATCCAGCAGGCCGATCTCGAGGTGGCGGCGAAGGCTGCCGACTGCGAGCTGCAGCTCGACCTGCCCGACGAGGGCAACTCCCACCTCAAGCCCAACGACGACCCGCCGGACTACGAGACCAACCCCGCGACGTCCGGCGACCACATCGTCCCGCCGCTTCAGGCCGCCGACGGCGCCTACCTCGACCCGGTCGAGCCGGTCAACTTCGTCCACTCGCTCGAGCACGGCCGCGTCGAGATCCAATACGACCCGGACCTCCCCGAGGAGCAGCAGCTGGCCCTCAAGGGCGTCTTCGACGAGAGCCCGGCCGGGATGCTGATGTTCCCGAACCCCGACATGCCCTATGACGTCGCGGTCACGGCCTGGACCCAGCTCGCCGGCTGCGAGGAGTACAACGACGGCGTTCTCGACGTGATCCGCGACTTCCGCGACTCCTACCGCGGCCAGGGCCCCGAGCCCGTCCCCTTCTAGGCCCACGCCTGCCCCAGGCGCACCTGCATGCGTGCGTGCAGGGAAATGTTCTCCGGGCCGAATCGCTAAGACATTGGGTGTGTTTCGAAAGTTGGTGACGGCAGGAAAGATCCGATTCCTGCTGCTCGCGTGCGTCTGCGTCACGCTCGCGTGGGGAGTCGCCCCCGCGCTCTCGCTGCGCCCGTACGCGCCGCAGCCGACCGACTTCACGCAGCCGGTGCCCGAGGTGAGCGCGACGGGCGCTCCGGACACGGCGCGCGGCGCGCGCGAGCCCGAGGGGCCCGTGCGCTTCGTCTCGGAGGTCATCGAGGCGCCGGCGCGCTTCGACCTCGTCGGGATCGAGCGCGAGCTGGACCCGGTCGAGTACCGCGCGCGGCCCGAGGGCGGCGAGTGGTCGGACTGGATCGAGACCGCCAACGGCGACCCGGTCTACTTCGGGGGCGCCGACGAGCTTCAGCTGCGAACCCGCGGCGAGCGCCCGAAGGGCGATCTCCACTACGTCAACGTCAGCGGCACCGAGAGCCTCGCGAGCACGGTGCTCACCGACGTCCGCGAGGCTGCCAACTCGGCCTTCATCGCCGTGGCCGGGACGGCGATCGCCGGCGCCCAGCCTCCGGCGCCGTCGATCATGACCCGCGACGCCTGGGGCGCGAGCGGCTGCGAGCCGCGGACGACTCCCGCCTACGGAGAGGTGCGCGCGGCGGTCGTCCACCACACCGTGACCGCGAATGACTACTCGGTCGCCGAAGCGCCGGGCATCGTCCTCGGCATCTGCCGCTTCCACCGCAACGGCAACGGCTGGAACGACATCGGCTACAACTTCCTCGTCGACCGCTTCGGCACGCTCTACGAGGGTCGCGCCGGGGGAATCACGCAGGCGGTCGTCGGCGCGCACGCGCAGGGCTACAACTCGCAGACGTTCGGGACGGCCTCGATCGGCACCCACACGAGCGTCGGCGCCAGCGAGGAGGCGAAGCAGTCGTTCGCGCAGCTGATCGCCTGGAAGCTGTCGCTGCACGGGACGACCGCCGCGGGCAAGGTCAGGCTCATCTCCGGCGGCGGCTCGGCGAACAAGTATCCGGCGGGCAAGAGGGTTCGCGTCAAGCGGGTCCTCGGCCACGGCCGGGTCGGTGAGACCGTCTGCCCCGGCGGCGCGCTGAAGCGCCAGATCAAGGACATCCGCCAACGCGCTCAGGCGATCATCGACCAGAACCCCGGGCCCGCGCCGCCGATTCCCGGCTAGCGCGCCTCGGCGCCCAGGCCGGGACCCGAACCTAGCCTTCGCGGTAGAGCGGGAAGAAGCCCGTGTCCTCGCGGTCCGCCGACAGCTCGCCGTAGGCCTGCGCGTCGCAGACGATCTCGTGCGTGCGAAATGTCAGCTCGGCGTTCGAGAAGCCCTTCTTGAACGCCTCGAGGCTGTCGCCGGGGGTGACGCCGCCGCCGAGGTTCATCGGGGCGCCGAGCTCCTCGGCGAAGTCGATCACCGCCGCGATCAGGTTCTTGGCCGGCGACGCCGAGAGGTGCTCGTCGGCCGTGCCGCTGAGGTAGTAGTGGACGATCCCGTCGCTGAGCACCGCGATCGCGCCCGCCGCGTCGCCCCCGCCGGGCGCCCGGGCCATGAACAGCCACGAGCGCGGGCTCGAGAGCAGCTTCGCCCAGTACTCGGTCCCGTAGAGGTAGCGCGGCGCCGCGTTCGCGCGCGCCATCGTCTCGTCATAGGCGACGGCGTAGGCGGCGCGCTCCTCGGGGCCGGCGTCGGGCCCGTCGATGCGCTCGATCTCGTAGCCGTCGCGCTCGTTGCGGCGGATCTGCTGGCGGTCGCTCATGCGCGACTTGCGCTCCTCTCCGGGGTCGGAGACCTGGAGCGGCGAGCGGTCGGTTGCGCCCGCGAAGCAGGGCTCGCCGCCGGCGCGGTCGCGCAGGAAGACGCTCACGAGGCCCGTCGGCGACCAGTCGACCTCGGCCGGGTCGGGGCGCGCCTCGCCGGTGACCGTCGCGCCCGGATAGCCGTAGGGCGAGATCGCGTCGCGCATCTCGCTTCCGGGGATCTCGCGCACGATCACAGGGGCCGCGATCGAGCCGTCATCGGCCTCGACGCGCAGCGTGTGCGTGACGCCCTCGGCGTCGAGGAACGCGCGGCTGCGAAAGAACTCCTCGCTCTCGGACGCGGCGCCCTCGTCGTCGATCAGCTCGGCGCGCGCGCTCACTCGGCCTCCGGCGCCAGGTCCTGCGGGAGAAGGCCCCAGAGCTCGACGTCGAGCAGCTCGTCGCCGCGGCGCACGTGGTCGCGCATCACTCCCTCGGAGGCGAAGCCGACCGACTCGAAGGCGCGACGCGAGGCCTCGTTGCGCGTCAGGATGCGCGCGTAGACGCGGTGCGCGCCGAGCTCGAAGGCGGTCGCCGCGGCCCTGCGGATCGACTCCCGGCCCACCCCTCTGCCGCGGACGGCGGGGTCGGCGATCAGGACGCCGAGCTCGGGTGCGATCTGGCGCCCGATGCCGTACAGGGCAACAAAGCCGCTCGGGTCCGAGGCCCCGTCCACGACCACGGCCCACTTGCGGTCCTCGCCCGCGTTGTCGAGCGCGCGCTCGACCCAGTCGGCGGCCTCGCGCTCCGAGAAGCTCTCACGCTGCTCGAGCAGGCCCTCGGTGGCGCCGCGGTCGTTGAACCAGCGGTGCACCGCGGCCGCGTCGCCCGGCTCGAAGACGCGCAGCTCGACGGCCACGCTCACCTCTTGTCCCCGGTGTAGAGGCCGCGGCCGCTGAGCAGCAGCCCGGCGGTGCGGGCGAGGATGCGCAGGTCGAGCGCCAGGCTGCGGTGCTCGACGTACCAGACGTCGAGCTCGATGCGGTCCTCCCATGGAAGCGACGTGCGGCCATTTATCTGGGCCCACCCGGTGAGGCCGGGCTTGACCTCGAGGCGGCGCCGCTGGCGCTCGCTGTAGGCCTCGACCTGGGCCGGGATCGTGGGACGAGGGCCGACGATCGCCATCTCCCCGCGCAGCACGTTGACGAGGTTCGGGAGCTCGTCGAGCGAGAGGCGGCGCAGCGGCGCGCCGGCGCGGGTGATGCGGGGATCGCCGGCCTCGATCGCCGAGCCGATCCCGACCGGGTCGGAGCCCTGGACCATCGTGCGCAACTTGAGCAGGTCGAACTCGCGCCCGTCCCTGCCGACGCGGCGCTGGCGATAGATCGCCGGCCCCGGCGACCCGAGGCGGATCGCGACCACCGCGACGGCGAGAACCGGCGCCGCCACGATCAGGCCCGCGGTCGCGAGCACGACGTCGAGGGCGCGGCTCAACGCGTGCCCTCCGCCTTCTCCCAGGCACGCGGGATGCGGCCGCGGATGCGATCCCAGAGGCCGACCGCGATCGACGCGGTCACGGTCACGTAGTAGTACGCGAGCCGGAACGGGCGCAGCGGAACGACCGGGCCGAGCGCCGCAGCGACGAGCAGCGCCGCCTGGAGGCCGAGGGTCACGGTGTAGACGCTGCCGTGACCGAGCAGCGCGATGTTCGTGCCGAGCGCGATCAGATGGAGAAACGGAGACGCGTAGCGCAGCGCGCGGTGCGAGTAGATCTCGAAGGCGTAGATCGGCTCGTAGCCGCGCGGCGAGAGCATCCCGTCGGCGAGCACGATGTCCCATAGCCCGCTCATCATCCGCCGCTTGCGGGCGAACTCGCCCTCGATCGTCGGGACCATGCGCTCCTCGGCGACCGCGTCGGGGGCGTAGAGCGCGCGCCAGCCGCGCTTCGTCATCTCGAAGGGGAACGAGAGATCGTGGCTGCGCGACGCGGCGAGGACGAGATAGGAGTCGCGGCGCGTCGCGTAGATCGCGCCGTTTCCGGCGGTCACGCCGCCGAGCTCCGACTCGAGCTCGCGAACCGCCATCTCGTAGCGCCAGTAGGCGCCCTCCTCGTTCGCCCCGCCGTCTGTGAAGCGCACCTGGCCGCAGACGTAGCCGACGCGGGGGTCGGCGAACGGCTCGACGAGCTTCCGCAGCGCGCCCGGCGCCCAGAACGCGTTCGCGTCCGAGAACGCGAGCACGTCGCCCTCGGCCACGGCGACCGCCGCGTTCTGGGCCGCGAGCTTGCCGGCGCGAACGAGGTCGAGGACGCGGTCTGCGCCGGCCTCCTCGGCGAGCTCGACGGTGCGGTCCGATGAGCCGTCGGAGACCACGATCACCTCGAGCCGGTCGCGCGGGTAGTCGAGCGCGAGCGCGTTGTGGAGCTTGCGCTCGATCACCGCCTCCTCGTCGTGGGCGGCGACGATCAGCGACACCGACGGCGGCTCGGCGGCCGGTTCCCGAGCGCCGGGGCGCCCCCGGACGCGGGTCAGCGCCCACAGCGCCAGCGGGTAGGTGACGTGCGTGTGCACGAGCAGGGCGACCGAGGCCCAGAAGGCGATCTCGAGGGCGAGCATCGGTGGATTATCGGCTCAGAAGCCGTTCGTAGAGGTCCAGCGTCCGCCGGCCGATCGCGTCCCACGAGTAGGGACCGGCCGCAGCCTCGGCCGCGGCGTGCGCGAGGCTCTCGCGCTGGGCCGGCTGCGAGACGAGCTCCTCGAGCGTCCGCGCGAGCGCGCCGGGGTCGCCTGTCGGGACGAGGCGGGCGGCGCCGTGGCGCTCGGCGACCTCGGGGAAGCCGCCGACCGCGCTGGCGACGATCGGCTTTCCGAAGGCGAGCGCCGTGTAGAGCACGCCCGACTGCTCGATCTCGCGGTAGGGCAGCGCGACGACGTCGGCGCGGCGGAACAGGGCCGGGATCTCGGGGTCGGAGACGAAGCGCGGGACGAAGCGCACGGTTCCCGGCGCCCTCGCCGCCAGCTCGAGCAGGGGCTCGAGCGACATCCGCGGCATCCCGGCGATCCACAGCTCCGCGCCCTCGACCTGGCGAAACGCCTCGAGCAGGACGTCGATCCCCTTGTAGGGGCGAAGCAGGCCGAAGAACAGGATCACCGGCCCCTCCACCTCGGCGAGCTCGGGGGCCAGCGGCTGCTCCTCGGGCAACCGCGTCAGGTAGTCGAACGCCCCGTGGGGGATGACGTGCACGCGCTCGGGGTCGAGGCCGACGTCGTCGCGGAGCCGCGCGGCCCCGTGCTCGGTGTGCGAGACGACGGCGTCGAAGCGCGACAGGAGCATCCGCTGCGCGGCTAGCCCGGCGCTCGAGTCGGGGAGCGGGTAGTGGAGCGTGAAGACGCGCTTGTGGCCCGACGGCAGCAGCGGCGCGTCGAGGTGCGGCGCCGTCAGCCACTGCCAGTGCACGAGCTCGGGATGCTCGGCACGGCGGAAGCGCAGCAGGTCGGGCACGTGCTCGGCGAGCTTGAACGCGCGCCGCGCGGGCGCGTCGAGGCCGCGCTCGGCGGTGCGGCGGTAGAACGACTCGCTGACCCGGTAGCCGTCCTCGCGCGGCACGGGGCCGTAGAGGAAGCGGCTCGTGACGAGCTCTACGTCGACGCCGGCGCGCGCCAGCGCAGCCGAGAGGGCGTGGTCGTAGGGCGGCGTGAAGGCCGAGGGATCGACGATCTGGACCCGCATCGGCGACGATTGTGGCGACTTGGCGGTCTCGCTCTCCTATTGCGTCGTGAACACGAACGGGCGCGAGCATCTGCTCGCCTGCCTCGCCGCGATCCGCGACACCCACCCCGCGGGCGTCGGGCACGAGGTCCTCGTGCTCGACAACGCCTCCGACGACGGCTCCGCCGATGCCGTGCGCGGTCTCGACATGGACGTGCGCCTGATCGAGAACGAGGCTCGGCTCGGGAAGGCCGAGAACGACACGACCCTGCTGCGCGAGGCGAGGGGCGAGTACTGCCTGCTGCTCAACGAGGACTCGGAGCTGCGTCCGGGCGCGACCGCGGCGCTCCTCGACGCGCTCGGCGGCGATTCGAAGGCGGCGGTCGCGGGCGCCCAGCTGCTGAGCCCCGCCGGCGAGCCGCAGCCGTGCGCGTGGCGGCTCCCAGGCGTCGCGACCGCTCTGGCCGGGGCCTTGTTCCTGCACAGGCCGTTCACCGTGCAGAGCGGCGGCGAGGACACGCGACGGGTGGGCTGGGTCCAGTCGAGCGCGATGCTCGTGCGCCGCTCCGCCGCCGAGGAGATCGGCTACCTCGATCCCGACTTCTTCGTCTACTCCGACGAGACCGACTTCGAGAAGCGGCTCGGCGACGCCGGCTGGCGGATCCTCTACGTCCCCGCGGCCGAGGCCGTCCACCACGAGCAGCTCGCGACCGACCCGTCGGCGGGCGAGCGGCGCGTCGTCGAATTCCACCGCAACCGCGACCTCTACGTGCGAAAGCACCGCGGGCCGCTGGCGGCGTTCGTGGTGCGCGTTCTCACCGCGTGGTCCTACGCCGTCCGGACACTGGCGGCGCTGGTCCTACCGGGGCGCGACGCCGGCTGGTACTGGCTGCACGCGCGGAAAGCACTGCGGCCTGGTAAGGGAGAGGGCTTGCGGGAGGCGGCGGCGGACTACAACGCGGGTCGCGCCTCCTCCGCCGAATAGCCGCGCCAACCAGCTTCTGTCGTATCGGGGTACCTATGGGTACCCCGGCGACTGAAGCCTGCGCCCTTACCCAGCCGAGGTTTCCGTCCGGCCAGCTCCGCCACCGCCTCCGCGAACGCCTCCGTGTGCCGGTCGACGTCGGCCTCCGTCGTGGCGGGGCACATCAGCGCCATGTTGTGAAACGGGGTGATGAGGACGCCGCGGTTGAGCAGATAGAGGTGCAGGAGCTCGTCGAGCTCGGGGTCGCCGGCGGCCGCCGACTCGGCGCCGGTGCGCGGCGGCTCGGGCAGGAAGCGGTACTCGGCGCGGGCGCCGAGGGCGACGATGGACCACGGAAGGCCGTGGCGCTCGATCGCCGACCGAACCCCCGCGACGAAGCGCTCGCACAGCGCGGTCATATGCGCGAAGGCCTCGGCGGTCAGGACCTCGTCCAGCGTCGCGCGGGCCGCCGCGAGACCGAGCGCGTTTCCGGCCAGCGTTCCGCCGACTCCGCCCGTGTCCTCGTAGTCGGCGTCGGCCTGGGCGGCGATCCGCTCGGCGAGCTCGGCGCCGACGCCGTAGGCGGCGATCGGGATCCCGCCCCCGATCGACTTGCCGACCGTGACGGCGTCGGGCTCGAGCCCCCACGCGGCGGTGCAGCCGCCCGGGCCCGGCGCTCAGCGTGTGGGTCTCGTCGATGACGAGCATCGTGCCCGGCGCCGCGCGTCGCGTCGCGAACCGCCTCCATGAAACCCTCCTCGGGCAGCACGATCCCGATGTTCGTCAGCGCGGGCTCGGCGAGCAGCGCCGCCACGTCGCCGTGCGCGAGCGCCGCCTCGACGCTCGCGACGTCGTTGAACTCAGCGACCCGCGTCGTCTGCGCCGGGTCGACCGCGGGGCCGACGTTGCCGGCGCGCGAGCGCTCGACCCCGTCCTCGAGCGTCACGAACGACTCGTCGACGGTGCCGTGGTAGCACCAGTTGAAGACCATCACCTTGGGACGGCCGGTCACCTCGCGCGCCATGCGCAGGATCCAGCGGTTCGCGTCGGTCGCGGTGAGCGCGAACTGCCAGTACGCAACGCCGAAGCGGCGCGCCAGCTCGGCGCCGACCCACGCCGCGTCCTCGGTCGGCAGCATCACCGTCGCCCCGCCGCGTCGGCCGAAGCGCTCCTCGACGGCGCGCACGACCGGCTCGGGCGAGTGCCCGGCCATCGCGCCCGTGTCGCCGAGGCAGAGGTCGACGTACTCGTTGCCGTCCACGTCGGTGACGTGGGCGCCGTGGGCCTCGGCGAGGTAGACGGGGTGCCCGCCCGCCCAGCGCGCCATCCAGCTCATCGGGACGCCCGCCAGGAGGCTCTCGCGCGCACGCTCGAAGCGCTCGCGAGAGCCGGGGTGCGTATCGGCGAAACGAGCGCGCTCTGCGGCAATGAGGGACTGAAGACGGACGCGATCTATATCCGACATGGACCCACAGCTTCACACGCCGAGAGAAACGGGAGCTGCGCTAACTGGACCCCGGTATCCGGGGTCCAGACAGCACAGCGGCTCGATTTCTCACACGTTGCCGCGATCCTCGTCACGCGCCTCGGCCTCGTAGACCTCGCGCGTGAGCCGCGGGCCCCGCCCTTCCTCACCCAGCCCGGTCTCCTCGGAGGGCTCCGCGGCCGCCTGCTCGCGCAGTGCGCGCAGGCGCTCGGTGACGGCGCCCGGGGACATCAGGCGCCCGATCGCCTCGCGCTCCTCCCTCGTCAAGAAACCGGTCACCCAGAGCACGGCCGGGAAGGCGAGCCAGAACCCGACGCGTCCCAGGAGCCCGAACACGCCCTCGGTCGGCAGCAGGAGATCGCCCGCGGCGATCAGGACCGCGGCGGCGCCGAAGATCAGCGCCAGCCGCCCCCACTCGTAGGGAACCGGGAAGAGCCGCTGGGTGAAGAGGTACATCAGGACGAGCACGACGAGGTAAGAGGCGACGAGCGCGATCGCGGCGCCGACTATCCCCAGCGGGGGCACGAGGATCAGGTTGAGGGCGATGTTGGCGACCGTCGCCGCGATCGTCGCGGGGAAGTTGTACTCGGTGCGCCCGGTGCGGCCGAGGACGACGACGAGCACGAGGTAGAGCGCGTAGAGCGTCATCGCCGCGGTCAGCAGGCCGATCGCCTCGTAGGCCTCGAAGAACTCGGGCGCGGCGAGGAGGCGGACGATCCAGCGCGCGAGCAGCCACATCCCGACGACGACGAACGCGCAGACGGCCATGAACCAGGTGACGATCAGCGAGTAGGCGCGCCGCGCCTCGTCGTCGTCCTCGATCGAGTACGCGAGCGGCGGCCACGCGAGCTGGAAGCCCCGCACCAGGACGTTGATCGCCTGCGCGAACTTGATCGCGAGCGAGTAGAGCCCCGCCTCCGCGAGGCCGGCGAGGCGCACGATGATGATCCGGTCGATGAAGTTGAGCGAGTACAGCGAGAGCTCGGCCGGCATCGTCGGAAACCCGAAGCGGACGAGCCGTCGCAGCAGGCCGAAGTCGGGGACGAGCGCCAGCCGGCGGCGCTGGTCGATCGCGAGCCAGGCGAGAAACGGCACGGCCGAGCCGAAGCTGCCGAGCAGCAGCCCGTCGGCGCCCATGTCCTCGGCGACGACGAGCCACACGGTCACCGGGATCGCGACGAGCGTGTTGGCCATCGTGAAGAGGAAGTAGGCGCGGGCGCGCTCGTCGACGCGCAGCAGCGCGACGAGGTACTCGTAGAGCGTGATCACCCAGAGCCCGCCGACCGCGATCCGCGCGAGCTCGGCGTCGGACCGGTCGAGCAGCGCCTCCGAGAGCGGCTCCGCGAAGGCGAGCGCGATCGCCGCGCCGAGCGTCGTCGTCCAGAACAGCGACGCGAACCCGGTGCGCACGACCTCGTCGGGATCCTCGTCGGCGATGTAGTAGAAGCGCAGCAGCGCCTCGATGACGCCGAAGCGGATCACGATGCTGGCCGCGATCACGGCGACGACCATCACCTCGGCGGCCCCGTAGTCGCTCGGCGACAGGTACTGCGTGTAGATCGGCAGCAGCGCGACCGCGATCAGCTTCGAGAGCACGCTCGCGGCCGTGTACGCGGCGCCGGTGGTGGCGAGTCGGCGCAGGTAGAAGAGCATCAGCCGGGTTTCTATTCCTGTACGGAGTAGCGCGCCAGGGCGAAGCCCGCGGCGACGAGCGCCCACGTGACCGGGTCGATGAGCAGGCCGGCGTAGGCGAGGCTGTGCACGAAGAGGCCGGCGAAGCATGCGACGAGCGCGGAGCGGGCGATCGGCAGCCGCTTGGGCACGGTGAGCAGCGTGCCGGCGACGGCCGCGAGCAGGGCGAGGTAGGGGGCGAGTCCGAGCAGCCCCTGCTCGGCGGCCACGGTGACCGGCTCGGTGTGCGAGATCGATCCCGTCCCCTCCGCGTCGTCGGGGAAGCGGCGCTCGAACTCGACCTGGAACGACCCGGTGCCGTGTCCGGCGAGCGGCCGGTCGGCGGCGAGCTCGAGCCCGCCGCGAACGAGGCTCGCCCGGCCGCTCGATGCGGATGTCGAGCGACTTGACCGAGTTGAGGTCGGCGCCGCTCGCCGCGAGCAATGCGCCGCCGGCGAGAGCCGCGGCGGCGACGCCGACAAGCGCCCAGCGCACGCCCCAGCGCATCGCGGACAGCGCCAGCAGGCCGCCGAGCAGCGCGACGAGGCTCGACTGGGAGAAGGTGAGCGCGATCGCGGCGAGCAGCACCGCGCAGACCGCGGCCGCCGCCCAGGCGCGGCGCGAGTCGGGGGTCCAGACCATGTACGCCACGACGGCGAGCACCACCAGCACCAGGTAGCGGCCGAGGATGTTGGGGTCCCAGAAGAGCGAGTTGACGCGGAAGTACGTGTGGGCCTCGTTCGCCGCGATCACCTCCGGGTTCCAGAAGACGTCTCCGACGGCGAACTGGCCGAACGCGACGAGGCTGAAGACGAGCGCCTCGGCGACGACCACGACGAGCACCGTCGCCAGCGTCCGCGAGGTCCACCGCGCCCGCGCCAGGAGCGAGAACAGCACCGCGAACGGGACGAAGAAGAAGCCGACGTTCTCGATCGCCTTCGAGGAATCGGCCGACCAGGCGCTCTGCACCGCGTAGAGGACGACGAAGCCGGCGAGCAGCCACGGCAAGCCAGCGCACCGCGAGCGCCATCCAGCGGCTCTCGGGCTCCCGCGCCCGCGCGCCCGCGGGAACCTCGCGCCAAGAGCCGACCGCCAGCGCGACCACGGCGCCCGCGATGACGAGGTAGAGCGGCAGCAGGAGGTTCGCGCGCTCGCCGCCCAGCTCGATCGGGATCCGGAACGGCAGAACGGCGATCGCGACGACGGGCAGCGCCTCGGGCCGGCGGTGCAGCGCCCAGGCCACGACGGCGATCGCGACGACCGCGCCGAGCCCGAGCGCCGCCACCTGCCCCGTGCTCTCGCGAAGCTCGACGACGCGCTCGGTGTTCCACACGTCGCCCGCGACCACGACGGGTGCGAGGACGAGCGCGACGACCATCGCATGCACGCGCGCGCGGCCGTCGGCGACGAGCGCCGTCCCGGCGGCGATCGCCGCGGCGACGAGCCCCAGCCACGCGAGGGGGTCCACGCTCAGCCCCCGTCCCCGCGCAGGAAGACGCTCTCCTCGGGCAGGATCTCGCGGCCCTGGTCGCGCAGCAGGATCTCGACGCGGTAGAGGCCGCGCGGGACGCGCTCGCCCGACTCGTCGCGGCCGTCCCAGTAGAAGACGTACTCGCGCTCGCCGCCCTCGAGCTCGCCGCCGTCGAGCAGCGTCGCGACGGGCTCGTCGTCCGAGTCGACGATCCGGACCACGGCGTCGTCGGAGTCGGTGCGCATCCGGAACTCGACCTCGACGCGGTGCTTCGCGCTCGCCTCGTCGCCCGTCACCCGGGTGACCCGCGCGAGGTCGAGCACCACGCCGTCGAGGCGGACCTTCTGGATCACCGCCAGCGCGGCGAGCGTCGCCAGCGCCAGGGCGCAGAAGAGGATCGCGGCGAGGCGGCCGGAACCCGAGCGCGCGGGCGGTCGGGCGTCGTCTGTCAACCCTGGGCGCGGTCCTCGCCCGCGACAACGATGACGTCGGCCCCCTCGGCGAGCTCGCGCGACTCGGGGTCGACCAGCTGCACCACCGGCACTCCGAGGTCGTTGGCGACGACCTTCGCCTCCTCCTCGTGACCGCGCTCGTAGAGGACCACGGTCTCCTCGGCCGGCGTCGGGCTGTTGGTCACCGCACCCAGGAAGTAGCCGTTCGCCTCGACGTCGTCGGCGACCGCGCCGGCGAGCCCGGTCACCGCGGTCCCGTTGAGCACCGCCACCTCGACGTCCTCCTTGACGACCCCGGTGCCTCCCGCGGTCTCCGTCGGGGGCGGGTCGGCTCCGCCGCCGAACAGGACCTGGGAGCCGACCACGACGACGAGGCCGATCAAGAACGCGCCGGCCATCACCATCAGCAGCTCGCGGGTCGTCGGCCCGCGCCGGACCCAGGTGCGCCAGCGCGGCTCGCGATAGACGGCCGTCCCCTCCGGCATCGTGCGGGTCGCCGCCGGGCGCTCGCCCCGCACCCTCGTCGCGGCCGGGATCGGCTCCCCGCGCGAAGCCGACCGCGCCGCGCGTCGCGACGCTCGGTCGGTTGCGGCCGCCGCGGCGGCTTCGGTGAACGCCGCCTCGTGGGCGAGGCGGACGTCGGTCGCGGCGAGCGTCTCGGCCTCGTCGGGGGCGTGCGGCGCGAACTGCGCCCAGATGCGAAGGCGCTCGATGTCGCGGCGCTGCGAGACGTAGAGCGGGATCAGGAAAAGCAGCCCGAAGAGCGCCGCGGCGCCGGCGTAGAGGCCGGCTCGCTCGACAAGCTCCGTGATCTCCATGACACGTCCTGGCTAGATCGCGGGTTCATGGGTCAGCCATCAAATGCCGGAGTCGTCCTGGCCGATGACGATCGCGATGGTGGCGCCATTGGCCAGGTCCCTGACGGCGCTGCTCATCTTCTCCACCTTCGTCTTGCCGAGCTGCTTCGAGACGTCCGCGGCGACCTGCTCGGCCTCGGCCTCGGCGTCGCCGTCGAACATCACGACGCTCTCGGTGACCGGAGCGCCGGCGTCGCTCACCGGCCCGACCTTGTAGCCGAACTTCTTGACCTCGTCGCCGACCTTGGCGGCAAGCCCGGGAACGCCCGGCTCGCCCTCGGCCGCCGCCGTCCCGTTGAGGACCGCCACGTCGATGTCCTCGGGCTTGGTCTTGCCCTCGCCCTTCTCCTTCGCGGGCTCGTCGTCGCCGACCAGCCCGAAACCGCCCGTCGCGACTCCGACGCCGATCAGCACGATGCCGAGCGCGATCAGCGCCATCCAGCGCGGCGCGGGCAGGTGCTCGCCGACGTTGCCCGGCAGGCGCGCGGTCAATGCGTTCCAGCGCGTCCCGCGCGCGCTCGCCGATCGAGGGTCCCTTGGGCTCCTCCTCGGAGGCCTCGTCGGCTCCCAGCGCCGTCTCGGCCTCGGCCGCGGCGGCGGCGGCGCGCTCCGGCGCGCGGCCGGCCCAGTCGCGCAGCCGCCGCACCTCGCGCCCCTGCTGGAAGTACAGCAGCGCGAGGATGCCCAGCCCCAGGAAGGCGGCCAGGCCCAGGAACGCGCCGATGCTCTCGATCAGGTCCATTTCGCCGGGCGCACCTTAACCGTCCGCTCGGGGCCGACCGGACCGATCAGGATTCAGCCATCCAGCTCGACCGTCGTGCCCGTGCGCTGCTTGGTCACCAGCTCGACGACGCGCTCCGCGAGCCCGGTCTCGTCGCCGGAGACGACGAGGCGCTCGAGATCGGCGACCGTGCTCTCGACCCAGTCGGCGTCGAGCGGCCGCTCGCGCACCGCGCGGACGATCCTGCTGGCGCGCGTCGGCTCGGAGCGCTCGTCGACGTTGAACAGCTCCTCGCTGAGCTTCTCCCCCGGCCGCTTCGCCGGTGATCTCGATCGCGATGTCGCGCTCGGGCTCATAGCCCGCGAGCCTGATCATGTTGCGCGCGAGGTCCATGATCCGCACCGGCTCGCCCATCTCGAGCACGAGCACCTCGCCGGGCCCCGCCGCGAGGTCGCCGGCGCGGATGACGAGCTGCACGGACTCCGGGATCGTCATGAAGTAGCGCGTCATCTCGGGGTCGGTGACGGTCACCGGGCCGCCGTGCTCGATCTGGCTGCGGAAGATCGGCACGACGCTGCCCGACGAGGCGAGCACGTTGCCGAAGCGCACGGTGACGAAGCGCGTCTCGGGATGACGGTGACCCGCCGCCTCGATGACCCATTCCGCCATCGCCTTCGAGGCGCCCATCACGGTCCGCGGGTTGACCGCCTTGTCGGTCGAGACGAGCACGAAGCGCTCGGCGCCGGCGACCGCCGCGGTCTCGGCGGTGACTCGGGTCGCGATCGCGTTGTTTCGCACCGCCTCGAGGGGGTTGGACTCCATCAGCGGGACGTGCTTGTAGGCGGCGGCGTGGAAGACGACGTCGGGCTTGAAGCGCTCCATCACCTCGAGCATGCGCTCGGGCTCCTTGCAGTCGGCGAGCACCGACTCGACGCGCGAGAAGTGCCACTCGCCGAGCATCTCGCGGTCGATCGCGAAGAGATTGTCCTCGGCGTGGTCGAGGAGCACGAGCAGGCGCGGGCGCACGCGCGCGATCTGGCGCGAGAGCTCGGATCCGATCGATCCGCCCGCGCCGGTTACGAGCACGATCTTGTCCTCGAGGTAGGCGCCGACGCGGTCGAGCTCCATCACGACCGGGTCGCGCCCGAGGACGTCCTCGACGCGCACCTCGCGCAGCTGGCGGGTGAGCTGGACGCCGCCGCGCAGCAGCTCGAAGACGGTCGGCAGCGTGCGGACGGGGATGCTGCGCTCGCGGCACGCGGCGACGACGGCCCCGCGCAGCACGCCGGGAGCGGACGGGATCGCGACGATCACCTCGTCGGGCTTCGTGCGGTCGAGGACCGACTCGATCTCGCCGGTCGAGCCCAGGACCTTGAGGCCCAGCAGGCCCATTCCGCGCTTGCGCGGGTCGTCGTCGATGAACCCGATCGCGCGCGAGCCGAGGTTGGGGTTGAGCTGCATCTCGCGAACGACCATCTGGCCGCCGGACCCGGCGCCGACGATCAGGACCTCGCGCGCACCTCGGCGCGCGCTGCGCCGCGCGGGGCGCTCGGCGATGAAGCGGCCCGCCATCCGCGCGCCGCCGACGAACAGAAGCGTGAGCATGAAGTCGATCACGACGACCGAGCGCGGGAGCGAGTCGTCGAAGGGCTGGGCGACGGTGAAGACGATCAGCAGCGCGGCGCTCGCGACGGCGACCGCCCGCAGGATCAGCCACAGGTCCGAGAGGCCGTAGTAGCGCCACCACTTCTGGTGCAGGCCGAAGACGTCGAAGATCAGGACCTTGCCGAGCGCGACGAATCCGATCGACGTCCAGAGCATCGTCGAGTAGCGCTCCGGAATCCCGTTCGGGACGTCGAGGAAGCGCAGCTGGAATGCCAGAAAGAAGGCGAGCGCCGCGAGTGCGGCGTCCGCCGCCATCTGCAGCACCCGATGGCGGTAAACGGGGTTCGTGAGCCGCTCCACGGAGGCACCGAGTGTAGAGCCCGGACGGGGGCTCAGGAGGGGTTGGCGGCGTCGCGCAACGCCGCCTCCACGGCGGCGCAGATCCCGTCGCGGCGCGCCTCGTAGGTGAAGCGCTCGAGCACGCGCTCGCGTGCTCGCGCTCCCTCCTCGCGGCCGAGCTCGAGCGCGCGGCGCACGCCGGCCGCGATCGCCTCCGGCGTCGGCTCCGCGATCGTCACGCCGACGTCGCCGACGACCTCGGGAAGCGCGCCCGCCGGGGTCACGACGGGAACGGCCCCCGCGAGCATCGCCTCGGCGAGCGAGAGGCCGAATCCCTCGTGGCGCGAGGCCTGGACGTAGACCGCCGAGCGCCGGAAGAGCTCGTCGAGCTCGGGGTCGGGGAGGTAGCCGGTGAACTCGACGTTCTCGGCGGCCTCGGCGCGCAGGCCCTCGACCGCGTCGTCGTACCAGTCCCCCGCGAGCGTGAACCCCACGTCGGGGAGCTCGCGCGCCGCGAGCACGAAGGGGCGGTGGCCCTTGCGCACGTTGTTGAGGTGGTAGACGACGCCGACGGTCAGCGCCGTCGGCTCGCGCTCCGACGAGACGTCGACGCCCGCGAAGCGGTCGCGAAGGCCGTGGTGCACGACGCGCACCTCGTCGGGCGCAATGCCGAGGTTCTGCTCGATCTCGTCGACGAGGTAGTCGGAGTTGGTCACGAGGCGCGTCGCGCGGTGGGCGATCCAGCGTGCCATCCAGCGCCGCACGCCGCCGCGCTGCGAGCCGTAGCCGATGTCCGGGAGGCTCGCCGTGTCGAAGCCGCCCGTGACGACGACCGAGGGCTTGCGCAGCAGCCTCGCCACGAACAGCGTCGCGAGCGTGTGCCAGGTCGCGAACCACGCGAAGACGACGTCGCAGTCGCGAACCTTGCGCCACAGCTCGAGCGGCCGGGGCAGGGGCCCGGGCTGGTAGTAGTCGACGACCTCGAAGCACTCCGAGAGCGCCTCGCGGTCGATCTCTATGAACGTGTTTTCGCGGCTCACCGCGAAGAGGACGGTCGGCATTGGGGGTAGATCCTTCCAGGTGAGTCCGGCGCAGCTTTGCCGCGAGCGACATGTGAAGTTGGCAATCGGAGGGTGCTCGTAGAGCGCCGCTACCCTCAGCCGCCGTGACCGACTTCATCGTCGATCCGATCGTCGAGGTGGCGGTCGATGTCATCGACGCGCTCGGCCTGCCGGGCGTGTTCCTGCTCATGGCGCTCGAGAGCGCCTGCATCCCGGTGCCCAGCGAGGCGATCATGCTGTTCGCCGGCTTCAACGTTGCCGAGGGCGACATGACGCTCTTCGGCATCGTCGCCGCCGGGGTGCTGGGCAACATCGTCGGCTCCTGGATCGCGTGGGCCGCCGGCTACTACGGGCGCGTCGAGCTGCTCGAGCAGAACCGCCTCATCCACATCAACAAGAAGCACCTCGACTGGGCCGACAGCTGGTTTCAGCGCTACGGGGACATCACGGTTCTCGTGACTCGCTGCCTGCCGATCATCCGCACGTTCATCTCGCTGCCCGCCGGCATCGCGAAGATGCCCTTCTGGCGCTTCACGGTGCTGACGGCGATCGGCTGCATCCCGTGGGTGCTGATGCTCGGGATCATCGGGCGCGAGGTCGGGTCGAACTGGGAGGAGTGGCGCGACTACCTCCACTACGGCGACTACCTGGTGCTCGCGGGGATCGTCGGGGTCATCGCCTACGTGCTGATCCGCAGGCGCCGCAACAGGGGCGGGCCCGCGGAGCCATCGGACGACGCGCCGGACGCGCGGCCCGAGCCCGTGGGCGACCCGCCCCGCGCTTGACCGAGCTCACCCGCGGCCGCGCCGCGGCCCTGGGCGTGATCCAGGGCCCGACCGAGCTGCTGCCGGTCTCGAGCTCCGCCCACCTGAACCTCGTCCCGTGGTTCGCGGGCTGGGATTGGGACAGCCTCGACCCGGAGATCCGCAAGAGCTTCGAGGTCGTGCTGCACGCCGGCGCCGCGGCGGCGCTGCTCATCGGCCAGCGCCGCGTCATCGCGGACGAGCTGCGCCACTTCGACCTCCGCCGAGCCGCCGTGCTCGCGCTGTCCTTCGTCCCGCCGGCGATCGCGGGCTACACGCTCGAGCGCCAGATCGAGGAGCGCCTCGGTGGGGCCGGCTCGATCGCGGCGGGTCTCGTCGCCGGCAGCGCCGCCATGGTCCTCGCCGACCGCCGGCCGCAGGACCGGGGACGCGGCGACGCCCGCCCGCTCGACGGGCTCGCGCTCGGCCTCGCGCAGGCGGCCGCGCTGATGCCCGGCGTGTCGCGCAACGGCGCGACGCTCGCCGCGGCGCGGATGCGGCGCTTCTCCCGAGAGCAGTCGAACCTACTGTCGCGGACGGTCGCCCTGCCGGTGATCGTGGGCGCGACGGTGCTCAAGGGCGTGCGGATGCGCCGCCGCGGCGCCGGCCCGCGACTTCGCGGCGCCCTCGCCGCCGGAGCCGCCGCGTCCTTCGCTCGACGCTCGCGTCCCAGCGGCTGATCACGCTCGTCGAGCGCGACCGGGCGCTGTGGCCCTACGCCGCCTATCGCACCGCGCTGGCCGCGGTCGTCGCCGCTCGCCTGGCTGCGAGTATGCGCTCCTCATGAGCGACGACGCCTACGCCCGCGCCGGGGTCAGCCAGTCCGCGGCGGACGCGGCGGTGGACGCGCTGCTCGAGTCGCTGCGCAAGATCGACCCGGGGCGCGAGTCGCTCCAGGCGATCGGGCCCGGCCACTACGCAAGCGTCATGCGGCTCGACGACCGCCGCGGGCTCGCGATGTCCACCGACGGCGTCGGCACCAAGCTCGTCCTCGCCGAGCGCATGGGGCGCTGGGACACCGTGGGCATCGACTGCGTGGCGATGAACGTCAACGACGTGATCTGCGTCGGCGCGGAGCCGCTCGCGATGCTCGACTACATCGCCGTCCCGGCGGCCGACCCCGGCGTCCTGCGCGAGGTCGGCAAGGGACTTCGCCGCGGGGCCGAGCTGGCCGGGATCGAGATCCCCGGCGGCGAGCTCGCACAGCTCGGCGAGATCGTCAACGGCCTCGACCTCGTGGGCACGAGCGTCGGCCTCGTCGACCTCGACGCAATCGTCACCGGATCGCGGATCGAGCCGGGCGACGCGGTGATCGGGCTGCCCTCGTCGGGCCTGCACTCGAATGGCTACACGCTCGCGCGCATGGCGCTCGAGGAGATCCCGCTCGACGACGAGCGGCTGGGCCGCCCGCTCGGCGAGGTGCTGCTCGAGCCGACGGAGATCTACGTGCGCGCGATCCTCGACCTGCTGCGCTCCGACGCCGACGTCCGCGGGCTCGCCCATCTGACATCCGGCGGCCTCGACAACCTGCTGCGCCTCGACGCCGACGTCGGCTACGAGATCGACGACCCCCTTCCCGCCCCGGAGGTCTTCGCGCTGATCGCCGAGCAGGGCTCGGTGTCCGACGAGGAGATGCATGAGGTCTTCAACATGGGCTGCGGCTTCTGCTGCGTCGTCGCCGCCGACGACGAGGACGCCGCGCTCGCGGTCCTGCGGCGCCACTACCCGGACGCGAAGCGGATCGGCCGCGCCACGCGACGGCGACGGCGTGCGCCGAAGCGGCTGCTGAACGTCGAACGGCCCCGAAGGGCCGTTCGACGGAGGTCTCGTCTCCGGGGGGAGACGCTCTAGAGGGAGTGGTTCGTTTGGGAGGGAAGTCTCACTGCGCTCGGCGCGACTCGATGCGCGGCAGGCGCAGCGGGCGGCTCGGCGGAGAGCTCGAGGCGGCGCTCGGCCGGGACACGACGGGCATGTGGTCTGGCGCGACAGCATCGTCCGCGTGTCGAGGCGGCGATAGTAGCCGCAGCGTGAGCAGCTCAGAAAGTGGGGCAAGCGGGAACTCCCTCGTGTCTCCGTTGCGGGGAGTGCCCTCGCCCCGGCCTTGAGGACCGGTCTAGTTCACGTCCGTGGTACGCCGGGAACGGGCACCCGAGTGTCCACCCCAACTCCGCGATGGTTTCGATCTCGAAGGCCCCCTGTCGTGCGGTATCTGGTGATGCCACGCACGTCGAGGCCCCTCGCGTGGCGTAGTCTGCGCGCTTCGATGCGGATCGCGCTGCTGATCTTCGAGGGCTCACCGCGCTCGACGCGGTCGGGCCCTACGAGGTCCTGTCGCGGCTGCCGGGCGCCGAGCTCGACTTCGTCGCGCCGGAGGCGGGGGTCAAGCGCACCGACACCGGGCGCCTCGGGCTCGAGGCCTCCAAGTCGATCGAGGAGCTCACCGATCCCGATGTCCTGCTGGTCCCGGGCGGCGAGGGAAACCGGCCGCTGATGTCCGACGAGCGCGTCCTGGACTGGATTCGCGGCGCGCACGAGACGACGACCTGGACGACCTCGGTCTGCACGGGGTCGCTCGTCCTCGGGGCGGCGGGCATCCTCGAGGGCAAGCGGGCGACGAGCCACTGGGTCTACCGCGACGCCCTGGCGCAGTTCGGCGCCGAGCCGGTCGCCGAGCGCGTCGTCGAGGACGGCAAGGTGATCACGGCCGCCGGGGTCGCCGCGGGAATCGACATGGCGCTTCACCTCGCGACGCGCGTGGCGGGAGAGGATGTCGCCAAGGCGATCCAGCTCGGCATCGAGTACGACCCCGACCCGCCTCACGACACCGGCTCGCCCGAGAAGGCGCCGCCGGAGATGGTCGAGATGATCCGCGGTACTCGAAGGCGCCGCCACCGCCGGCAGTCCGAACGACTCCTAGGCCGGCTCCCAGATCTCGCCGCCGAGCACCGGCTCGGCGCGCAGCTTCCAGTCCCGCGCCGCCTGCCAGAGCTCCGCGCGCACGATCGGCCCCGGCTTGCCCGTCAGCACCTCGACCTCGCCGGTGGCGGCGCGCCCGAAGCGCTCCACCGCCTCGATCGTCTCGGGCGGGCGACCCTCGGCGACCTCGGCTCCGGCGGCAACGGCGGCGGCACGGTACTCCTCGTAGTCGGACCAGCCCCAGACCCCGTGTCGCTCGCCGTCGTCGCCGATGAAGACCGCGGAGGGAAAGCTGGCGCGCTCGTGGCCCTCGGTCTCCTTGACCTGGTCCGCGTCGCGGGCCTCGGCCGGGGGGTTGCGGACCTCGTCGAGGTCGGCGGCGAACGCCTCGGTGATCGCGTTCGAGACGACGTCGATGCGAAAGCGCTCGACGTCGAGCCCCGCCGGGGCCGGCCTCGCCGACGAGCGCCTCGACGTGGTCGAGCTTTCGGCCCTCGGCCATCAGGCCCTCGCGCAGCCGTCGCAGGTAGGCGTAGGCGAGGTCCGGCCCCTGCTCGGAGGCGGCGGTGACGGCGAGGCACGCGGGGTAGGTCGAGGTGATCGGGCTGCGGCGCCAGGGGCGCGGGTCGATTGGCATCCCCGTGTCCGCGGCCACGTCCAGCCAGTGGGCCATCATCCCGTCGAAGCAGCTCCCCTGGCCGTCGATCCCCGAGGCGCTGTCGCGGTAGTCGCCGCCGAAGGAGCGGGCCAGGCCGCCCATCACCCAGCGAAAGCGCAGCCCGTCACCGAACTCCCACATCAGCTTGCGGAGCTTCGGCTCGTTCGCCCATGACCATGAGCAGGCGGGGTCGGTGTAGTAGCGGACTTCTACGGGCATATGCGGGTACGAGGGCGCGAAATGTCGAAAATAGCGAGGTAATGGAAAGCCGGTCCGTAATCGGGACCATCCTGTCGGAGCGCTACCGGCTGGAGTCCAAGCTCGGGAAGCGGCGGGATGTCCACCGTCTACCTGGCGCGCGACGAGACCCTCGAGCGCTGGATCGCGATCAAGGTCCTGCATCGCGAGATCTCCGACCAGCCCGACCAGATCGAGCGCTTCCGCCGTGAGGCACGGTCGGTTGCGCAGCTCTCGCATCCCAACGTCGTCTCCGTGATCGACGCGGGAGAGGACGGCGGGTATCCGTACATCGTCTTCGAGTACGTCGAGGGCGAGACCCTCAAGCAGCGCATCGAGCGCCTCGGCCACCTGCCCCTCGACGAGTCCGCCGCCTATGCGATCGAGATCGCGCGCGGCCTCGGGACGGCCCATCTCCAGCGCCTCGTCCATCGCGACGTCAAGCCCCAGAACGTGCTCATCGACGTCGAGGGCCGCGCCAAGGTGACCGACTTCGGGATCGCGCGCTCGCTCGAGTCGGACCGCGCGCTGACCGCCACCGGGCGCGTGCTCGGGACCACCGACTACGTCTCCCCCGAGCAGGCGATGGGCCAGGGCGTCGACGCGCGCTCCGACATCTACGCGCTCGGAGTCGTCCTCTACGAGATGATCGTCGGGGACGTCCCGTTTCACGCCGAGACGCTCGTCGGCGTCGCGATGAAGCACGTCAACGACCCGGTCCCGGACGTGCGCGCGCAGCGGCCCGAGGTCTCCGCGGCGCTCGCGGCCGTGGTCGACCGCGCGACCGAGAAGGACCCCGACGAGCGCTACGCGGACATGCCGGCGATGCTCGGCGACCTCGAGAGCGCGCTCGAGGTCGAGGTCGCGCGCGCCGGCGGGGGAACGCACGGCGAGGTCACGAACGTCCTCGACTCCGTCCCGGGACCGCGGCGCAGGATCCTCACCCGCAGGCGCGTCTCCTGGGCCGGTGTGATCCTCGTGCTCGCCGCCGCCGGGGCCGGGATCGCGATCGCGGCGCTGACCGGCGAGGAGGGCCCCTCGCGCGAGCCGGGGCCCGGCGGCGTCAAGCCGATCGCGCTCGAGGGCGCCGACGACTTCGACCCGCCGCCCGGCGACGAGGACGAGCACGGCGACGAGGTTCGGCTCGCGATCGACGGCAGCCCGCAGACCGCGTGGACGACGGAGACCTACGAGTCCGAGACGCTCAACAACAAGGAGGGGGTCGGGATCTACGTCGACGCCGGCGAGCCGGTGACCGCGACGGAGCTTCAGGTCAAGACCGAGACGCCCGGGTTCGCGCTCGACGTCTACGCGACGGCCGAGGACCCGCCCGGAGACCTCGCCGGCTGGGGCGAGCCGATCGCCGCCGCCGCCGGCGTGACCAAGGACGAGTCGATCCCGCTCGAGACCCCGGCGCCGGCGCGCTATTACCTGCTCTGGATCACGAGCCCCGCCGAGACCGACGACGGCTTCGGCGCCGAGATCGCCGACGTCCGCCTGCTCGGCTGAGCGCGCCGAGCGACGCTAGAACTCGTACTCGCGCTCGCGCTCGTAGCGCTCGACCGCGAGCGCGACCAGCCGGTCGCAGAGCTGCGGGTAGGGGATGCCCGTGGCCTCGAAGAGCTTCGCGAAGACGCTCGTCTCGGTGAATCCCGGGATCGTGTTGAGCTCGTTGACCAGAACCTCGCCGGCGTGCGTGACGAAGAAATCGCATCGCGCCAGCCCGCTGCACGCCGTGACGCGGTAGACCTCCGCGGCGAGCTCGCGGACGCGGGCGGTGGCCGCCTCGTCGATCGGCGCCGGGACGACGAGGTCCATCCCGCCGGGCTCGTACTTGGCCTCGAAGTCGTACCAGTCGGCGTGCGCGACGATCTCTCCCGGAAGCGAGGTCTCCGGCACTTCGTTGCCGATCACCGAGCACTCGACCTCGCGCCCCTCGGCGCCGGCCTCGACGATCACGCGCGGGTCGTGCCTGCGTGCGGCCTCGACCGCGGCGTCGAGCTCGCGCTCGGGGTCGTCGACCCTGGAGATCCCGACGCTCGACCCCAGGCGCGACGGCTTGACCCACAGCGGCGCGCCCATCGCCAGCGCGCGCTCGCGCCAGCCCTGGTCGCCGGCCGCGCAGAAGTCCACCTGCGGCAGGCCGTGGAAGGCGAGCAGGCGCTTGAAGGTGAGCTTGTCGATGCAGATGGCGGCCGCGAGCACCGAGGGGCCGACGTAGGCGACGTCGAGGACGTCGAGGGCGCCCTGGACGGTGCCGTCCTCGCCGTAGGGGCCGTGGAGGACCGGAAAGGCGACGTCGGCGCCGAGCAGCCCGCGTCCCGGCGCGATCTCGAGCTCCTCCCCGTCGAGCGTCCAGCGCCCGTCGCGCTCGATCCGCACCGCGACGACGTCGTGGCCCGCGGCGGCGAGCCCGTCGGCGACGGCGGCGCCCGAGCGCAGCGAGACGTCGTGCTCGCTCGACCGCCCGCCGCTGAGGACCAGCCACCCGCATCGCTAAGGCGCGACGATCTCGGTGAACTCGCCGATGATCAAGCGTGACGGTGTCGCCCGCCCGCACCCGGCTTCCGGGCTCGGGCGCCTGGTCGAGCACGCGCCCGTCGTCGTCCGGGTTCGTGGTCTCCTCGTCCTGCCACACGACGTCGAGGCCGCGGTTCTGCATGATCCGGATCGCGCCGTCGCGGAAGAGGCCCTCGACGTCGGGCACCAGCACCGAGCCGGCGCCGGTGGAGACCACGATCGTGACCTCGGAGTCGGTCTCGACCTCGGTCGCCGGCCGGCGGGTCCTGTGCCGTCACCGTTCCCTCGGGCTGATCGGAGTCCTCGGTCTCGACGTTGACGATCAGGCCCGCGGACTCGATCTGGTTCTCGGCGATCTGCTGGCCGAGCCCGATGACGTCGGGCACCTCGGCGAGGTTGGCTCCCTGCGAGACGATCAGGGTCACCTCCGACCCGCCCTCGATCGTGGTCCCTGCCGCGGGCTCGGTCTCGATCACGCGGCCCGCCTCGACCTCGGTCGAGAACTCGCTCTCGCTGTCGACCGCGAAGCCGCGGTCCTCGAGTCTCTTGACCGCCTCTCGCTCGGGCAATGCCCGCGACGTCGGGGACCTTCGCGGTCCCCAGCCCCTCGCTCACCGAGAGCGTGACCGTCGCGCCCTCCTCGGCCTCGGTCCCGGCGCGCGGGTCCTGCTCGACGACGGTTCCCGCCGGCTGCTCGGACTCGAACTCCTCCACGTCCACCTCGAAGCCCCTCCGCCTCGAGTAGCTCCGTTGCCCGGTCCTCCTTCTCGCCGAGGACCGTCGGCACGACGACCTCGACCGGGCGCGTCAGCGCCCACGCCGCGAGGCCGGCGAGCGCGAGCGCGAGCAGCCCGAGCAGGATCCAGCGCCAGCGCCAGCGGCGCTCCTCGTCGCCGGCGCAGCTCCGGCGGCGGAGGCGCGACGGGCACGAAGCGGGCGGTGTCACTGGCCGCGGGCGTCGCGGGGTCGGCCTCGGCGGCGTCGAGCGCGGCGAGGAACTCGTCGGCGGTCGCGAAGCGATTCACGGGGTCCTTCGCGAGCGCCCGCATGACGACCGCGTCGAGCGCCGGCGGCACGGCGGGGTTGATGCGGCTCGGCGGGACGGGCTGCTCGGAGACCTGCTTGAGCGCCACCGCGACGGCGCTGTCGCCCTCGAACGGGACGCGTCCCGTCAGCGCCTCGTAGAGGATGATCCCGATCGAGTAGAGGTCCGAGGCCGGGGTGACGTCGAGGCCCTGGGCCTGCTCGGGCGAGAGGTACTGCGCGGTCCCCATCACCGAGCCCGTCTGCGTGATCTCCGACGCGCCTGCGCGCGCGATCCCGAAGTCCGTCACGCGCAGACGGCCCTCGCGGTCGATCAGCACGTTGAGCGGCTTGAGGTCGCGGTGGACGATCCCGTGGGTGTGGGCGAAGCGGGCCGCTGTCAGGAGCTGGCGCGTCACCTCGATCGCCTCGCCGACGTTGAGCCCGCGGCGGATCAGGTCCCGAGCGACGAGCCCTCGACGTACTCCATCGCGATGTAGTAGGTGCCGTCGACCTCGCCGCGGTCGAAGATGTTGACGACGTTCGGATGCTGAAGCCCGGCTGCGGACGACGCCTCGCGATAGAAGCGCTGGACGAACTCGCGGTCCTGGGCGAAGCGCTCGTGGAGGATCTTCAGCGCGACCGGGCGCCCGAGCTCGGTGTCGTCGGCGAGCCAGACGTCCGCCATCCCGCCCGAGCCGAGCCGCCCGAGGATGCGGTAGCGCTTGTCGATGAGCGTGTTCTCGGCTACCAGCATCAGTCTTGGTTTCCCCCGTGCGCAGTCGCCTCCTGCCCGGCGCACGCGTCCCTGCGTCCGGCAAAGCGCCTCATTCCAGCAGCGCCCCCATTACGTCGGTCGCGATCGGCCCCGCCGTCTCGCCCCCGAAGCCGGTCGTGCACTCGACCACTGCCGCGATCGCGATCTGGGGATCGTCGGTCGGCGCGAAGCCGATGAACCAGCCGCGGTTGTCGGCGCAATCGCCGGCCTGGACCTCGGCGGTGCCCGTCTTGCCCGCGAACTCGTCGACGCCCGGGACGGTGAGGCCCGACGCCGTTCCCTCCCGGGTCACGTTGGTCATCATCTCCGTCAGGATCGCCGCCGTCTCCTCGCTCATCACGGTCTCGGCCTTCTCGGGCTCGTTCTCGTTCGTGCGCCCGTCGGGATCGGTCACCGACTCGAGGAAGGTCGCCTCCATCATCTCACCGCCGTTGGCGACGGTCGCGGCGACGAGCGCCATCTGGATCGGCGTGACGAGCAGACGCTCCTGGCCGATCGCCACTCGCCCCATGTCGATCGAGTCGTCGGGCCCGAGCAGCTTGCCGTCCTGCCGGATCCCGCTCGGGTTGAGCTGCTGGGAGGGATACTCGACCGGCGGCGTGTCGTTGAAGCCGAAGCGCTCCATGTACTCGAACATCACGTCGTTGCCCAGCTGCTCTCCGACCTGCGCCCAGTAGGTGTTGACCGAGTTCGTCAGCGCCGTCGTCATGTCGATGTCGCCGAAGTCCTGGCTCCCCGAGTTCTCGAGCGGCACGCCGGAGATCGGGACCCCCGTGTTCCCGTTGAGCACCGTGTCCGGGGTGAACTCGCCGCTGTCGAGCGCGGCCGTCGCGGTCACGACCTTCATCGTCGAGCCCGGCTGATAGCCGCTCTGGGTCGCGCGGTTGACGAGCGGCGTCTCCTCGGATCGTGTTGAGCGCCTTGAAGGTCTTCGAGTCCTGGATCGCGTTGGGGTCGAAGGGGGGGTTGCTCGCTGCGACCCGGACGCGACCGGTCGAGGGCTCGATCGCGACGACGGCGCCGTTGCGGCCGGCGAGGCTCTCGTAGGCGAGCCGCTGGGCCGCGGCGTCGAGGGTGACGGTGATGTCGTCGCCCTCCTTGACCTGGCCCTCGAGCTCCTCGAGCAGGGTGAGGAACTCGGCCTTGCGGCCCGCCAGGACGGCGTCCTCCTGGAGCTCGACGCCCGAACGCCCGCGGTCGAGGAAGTAGTAGCCGACGGGATGGCCGAAGAGGTCACCGAGCGGATAACGGCGCTCGTAGAACTTCTCTCCCTCGGTGCTGCCGACGGGGATGCTCTCGGCGATCAGCTCCCCGTCGGAGGTCGTGATCGTGCCGCGCTCGATCTGCGCCTCCTCGAGCAGCAGGCGCCGGTTCTCGGGGTTCTGCTCGAGGTCCTCGGCGTCGATCACCGACCAGTAGGAGGTGAACCCGACGACCGTCACGAAGAGCAGCAGGACGATCGCGAAAAGCTTCGAGATCGGGACGTTCACGCTCGGCGCCCCCCAGCGCGAGGTCCGGCTCGTCGCGCTCACGGTCGGGCCGGCGGGCGTCGTTGGAGATCATCAGCAGCAGCGCGAGCAGCACCATGTTCGCGACCACCGAGCTTCCGCCGTAGCTGATGAAGGGCAGCGTCACGCCGGTGAGCGGGATCACGCGCACGACCCCGCCGATGATCACGAAGGCCTGGATCGCGAAGATCGCGGTCAGCCCCGCCGCGAGCAGCTTCGCGAAGCCGTCCGGGGCCATGACCGCCGTCTTGAACCCGCGCGCGGCGATCAGGATGTAGATCAGGACGACGCCGGCGGCGCCGAAGAGGCCGAGCTCGTTCGTGATCACGGCATAGATGAGGTCGGTGTGAGGGGCGGGAATGATGCTTCCGCACTCGGGAAACTGCTTGATGCACTCCTTGTCCGCTCCGGGGAGTTGCATCAGCGACTCCCCGAGCCCGGTCCCGAAGAGGCCCCCGTCCGCCTGCGCGAAGAGCGACTGAGCGACCTGGAAGCCGCTTCCCTGGGCGTCCTCGAACGGGTCGAGCCAGATGTCGACGCGCTCCCCGACGTGCGGAACCGTGTTGGCGAAGAACCAGGCGCCGACCACGAACATCAGCAACCCGATCAACACGAACGAGACGCGCGCGGTGGCGACGTAGATCAGCGCCAGGAAGGCCGCGAAGAACATCAGCGAGCTTCCG
Organism: uncultured Thermoleophilia bacterium; assembly: GCA_963838145.1. Lineage (GTDB taxonomy): Bacteria > Actinomycetota > Thermoleophilia > Solirubrobacterales > 70-9 > DASPWW01. The sequence goes on along the minus strand of CAWIPX010000009.1, from coordinate 473,898 downwards.
AGGTCGCGGATGAAGACGAGCATCAGCATCGCCGCGCCCCAGACGACGAGCAGCGGCCCGAGGTGCTTGAGCGGAGGAAAGGTGATCCCCGCCACCCGCCTCGCGCCGACGATCAGCACCTCGCGCTTCTCGCGCAGGTAGCTGGCGAGGAAGATGACGATGCAGATCTTCGCGAACTCGGCGGGCTGGAACGACACGGACCCGATTTGGATCCCGAGGTAGGCGCCGTTGATCTGCTCCCCGATCCCCGGGATGCGCGGCAGCAGCAGCAACCCGATCCCGACGAGCGCGATCAGGTAGCGGTAGCGCTCGAGGACGTGGTAGTCGCGCAGCAGCACCAGGGTCGCCGCGAAGAGCCCGAGCCCCAGGAGCATCAGCGAGGCCTGCTTGAGCGCGAGCTCCTCGTCGATGCGAAAGAGGACCACGAGGCCGAACGCGGCGAGCAGCGCGACGAGCGGGAAGAGGTAGGGATCCGCGTGAGGGAGTCGCAGGCGGATCACCATGTGGACGGCGAGGCAGACGCCGAGGAAGTAGGCGCCGTAGGTGAGGCTGAGGTCGCCGATCTGGTTCGAGCGCACGATGAAGACCGCGGTCAGGCCCGCGGTCACCAGCAGCGCGACCGGAAGCAGCGCGAGCAGCTCCCGGTTTCGCGCGCTCATCCTCCGCCCTGCTGCTTTCCCTCCCCCTTGGCGGGCTTCGACCCGCCGCCGGATCCGGAGCCGCCCGTGCTCGCCGCCGGCCTGGCCGCCGCCGCCCCGGCCTCCGCCCGTCCCGGCGCCGCCCGCGGGCGGCTGCTGGGTCGGCGCCACCGCGGCCGACTCGAGGTCCTCGATCAGGCTCTTGGCGTCGTCCTCCGAGCGCAGCTCGTGGTTGGTCGCCTCGTCGCGGCGGTCGGGCGGCAGCGAGGTGAGCTGGACCGGCGTCGACAGCTCCTCGTCATAGAGCTCGATACCGAACGGCAGGTCATAGGGAAGCCCCTCGTAGAGGGTCACGCGGCCCGCCTCGTCGACGCCCAGGAAGTGGACCTGGCGGCTGCCGTACCAGGCGGCCGCGCCGAGCCCGGCACAGATCAGCAGGACGAGGAGCGTCCGGGCCATGCGCCCGGGCCAGCGCCTGCGCGGAGCCTCGGCGGCCGGCGCGGCGGCCGGGCGGCGTCCGCCGCGGCTCGCCCCGGCGCCTCCGGCGCCCGCTGCGACGCGCGTTCGGCGGTCAGGCCCGCCTCCTCGGCGCTGGGGCCGATCAGCGTCGCCTGGCTGTCGGCGACCTCGACCCCCTCCTCCTCGAGCCGCAACGCGACGACGGTGATGTTGTCGCGGCCGCCGTTGGCGTTCGCCTCGTCGATCATCGCCGCGACGGCGTGCGTCGAGCGCCGGCGCGGTCGCGAGGATCTCCGCGATGCGCGACTCGGAGACCATCGTCGTGAGCCCGTCGCTGCAGATCAGGATCACGTCGCCGGCACGCGCCTGGTAGGTCATCGTGTCGACCTCCACGACGGGCTCGGGCCCCAGCGCGCGCGTGATGATCGAGCGCTGCGGATGCTCCTCGGCCTGCTCGTCGGTGAGCCGGCCCTGGCGGCGCAGCTCCTCGACGAGCGAGTGGTCGCTGGTCAGGCGCTTGAGCTCGCCGTCGCGGTAGAGGTAGGCGCGGCTGTCGCCGACGTGGGCGATGCTGATCTCGTCGTCGCGGATCAGGACCGCCGTGAGCGTCGTACCCATCCCCGACGTCGAGGCGTCCTTCTGGGCGATCCCGTGGATGCGCTCGTTGGCGTCCTCGAGCACCCGCTTCAGGTACGGCTCCGGCGCCTGGTCTCCGGGATCGGTCTCCTCGAGCGCCTCGGTGGCGATCTGGGAGGCGACCTCGCCGGCCTGCGCGCCGCCCATGCCGTCGGCGACCGCGAACAGCGGCGAGCGCGCGAAGAGCGCGTCCTCGTTCGCCTGGCGCTGGCGGCCGGTGTCGGTTCGGTGGGCCTGCTCGGCGACGCGGAGCATCAGCGTCACTCGTCCGTCGAGCTCGAAGCGGAACTCCGTGTCCCCGATCTGGATCCGATCGAGGTGCTGGAGCTCGGCCGAGCCGTCGAGCTGGGATCCGTTGAGGAAGGTCCCGTTGGTCGAGTTCATGTCTTCAACGTAGTAACTGCCGCCGCGAGAGTAGATGCGCAGGTGGATCTGCGACGCATAGCGGTCCTCGATCCGGATGTCCGCGTCGGTCGAGCGCCCGATCGAGGCGCCGCCGAACAGGTCGAAGCGGCGGCCGGGGTCGAGCCCGCCCCCGGTCTTGACGACCAGCCATGCGTCGGAGGCCGCGCGCGCGGGGCTGTCGTTGACGGCGTAGAACCCGGTCGCCTCGGGCGCCGGGCTCGTCGTCGAGCGAAGCTCCTTGAGGGCGCTGCGCGCGACCCAGAACAGGAACAGGTAGAGGACGGCCAGAAAGCCGAACTTGAGCGCTACGGCGACCGGATCGGACTCCACGGGCTAGATCGACTCCACAGGGGCCAGGGCTAGTGCTCGATGTCGAACACGAAGTGCGTCGTGCCCATCGTGACCTCGTCGCCGGGCGACAGGCGCGAGGAGTCGACCTGGCGCCCGTTGACCTTGACTCCGTTGGTCGAGCCCAGGTCCGCGATCTCCCAGTCGCCGGTCGAGCCGCGCGTCAGCTCGGCGTGGCGGCGCGAGACGTTGGGGTCGCGGAAGATGCATTCGCAGTCCTTGGAGCGGCCGAGAACGGCGGTCGGGCCCTCGAGGACGTAGCGGCGGTCGTCGAACGAGATGATCGCCCGAGTCTCGACGAGGCGCCCGCCGGGAGGGCGCGCGGCTCTTCTTCTGCTCGCGCGGGGCCGTGTAGACCATCGTGTGGCCCGTCTCGCCCTGGGACGGCTGCTCGCCCTGCTGGGCGGGCGGCTTGACGAGACGCGTCTGGATCCCGAACTCGCCGAGGCGCAGACGGTCGTCGGTCTCGAGGTCGACCTCGGGCCGCGTCAGAAGCGCGTAGTCGTGGCGGCGGGCGTGCTCCAGCAGGTAGCCGGACAGCTCCTGCTCGAGCGAGCGCTCATAGCCCTCGAGCCGCTCGTGGTCGCTCGTCGAGAGGTAGACCGTGTACTGGTTCGGGACATAGACGCGCGACACCGACGCGGTGCGGTGGGCGTCCATCTCCTTCGCCAGCTTGCGGGCGATCTCAACGGGCTGGACCTGGGACGAGAAGGCGCGGCTGAACACGCCCTCGACGAGCCCCTCGATCCTGGCTTCGAGATTGCGTAGAACGCTGATCTGGTCACACTCCTGGGTAGTGCCCGCGACGCGGGCGCGCGGCGCCGGATGCGGCGCTGCGGGCGGTGACAATCCTACGCGAGACCACTCGACGGGCCGCGTGTCTGGAGCGGGCGCTCGCTCGTGCGCAGCCACAGCACGACCAGCGCCACGGCCACCGCGCCGATCGCGAGCGGGGCCGCCGGCGGCGCCTCGGCGCCCGGCGCGAGCAGGCCGATGGACGGCGACGAGGCCGGCCGCCCACACGAGGACGCCGAGGAGCTCGAGCGCGACCATGCGCCCGCGAAGCAGGTAGCCGAGCACCGCCGCGGCGAGCCCCCACGTGAGGGCGGCGAGCAGAACCTCGGGGGCGAGCAGGGCGCCGAGCAGGTCGGCGGCCGCGACGCTCGCGGACGTGGTCCATCCCGCCGGAGCGGCGGCGACGGTGCCGAAGAGCAGGGCCCGGTCGAGCAGCGACTCCGCGATCGCGAGCCACGCGAACCCCAGGATCCCGAGCGCGAAACGCCGTCCCGTCGTCGGCGCGAGCGCGGCGAGCGCCGGGTACAGCGGGGCTATACCCAGCGCCCCGAGCAGCGGCGCGAGCGCCGGAAGCCCCCAGTACAGGGGCCGGTCGAGCAGCAGCGGGATCGGCACGACCAGGAAGGCCAAGACGAGCGCTGCGCCGGGGCGGCCCGCGGCGAGGCCGAGCCACGCGATGACGCCGAAGATCGCGGCGAGGGCGCCGATCCGCGCCAGGCGCTCGCGCGCGGCGGGGGTCGTGAGGCCGCCCGCGCGCGCGCATGGGACGGCCCTGGTCGAGTTGAGGCGCGGCAGCGCCGCCTCGAGGTCGTGGCCGAGCTGCTCGACGTCGGGGCGGTCGTCGGGATCGACCTCCAGGCAGGCGTCGATCGCCTCGCAGACCTCGCTCGGGAGGTCGCGGCGCCGGCTCGCCAGCGGAGGCAACGGCTCGCCGATGGCGCGCGCGGTCGCCGCGGGAGTCGCGCGCGCGACCGGGTTCTCCCCGCCCCAGCATTCGTACAGCGTCAGCGCGAGCGCGTAGGCGTCGACGGCGGGCGTCGCGGCGTCTCCCTCGGCCTGCTCGGGGGCCATGTATGCGATCGTGCCCACGACCTCGCCGGTGCGCGTGAGCTTGGCGCCGTCGTGGAGGTGGGCGATTCCGAAGTCCATCAGCTTGGCGCGCGGCGAGCCTGCCGGAAGCGGCCGGTCGGCGGGGCGCACGACGATGTTCTGGGGCTTGATGTCGCGATGCACGACGCCGTTTTCGTGCGCGTGGGCGAGCGCGTCGCACAGCTCGGCGCCGATCCGGCCCACGGCGCGGTCCGAGATCCGCCCCGACTGCGCGAGCTCGTCGAGCGTCTCGCCCTCGGCCAGCTCGGAGACGAGGTAGGCGTTGCGGCCGTCCTCGCCCATCTCGTAGAGGGTCACGATGCCGCGGTGGTTGAGCCGCGCCGCCGCCTGGGCCTCGCGCAGAACGCGCCTGCCCGCCTCGCCGCGCGCCTCTATCGCCTTGACGGCGACGCGGCGCTGGAGGCGCTCGTCCCAGGCGCTGTAGACGGTCCCGAACCCGCCGGCGCCGATGCGCTCGATCAAGGTGAAACGGCCCAGAACGGTCTCGCCAACCACCATCAGACGACTTTCGGCGCACGCGCACCCCCTCCTGCCGCGGCGGCCTGCCTGGGCGTGCCTGGGGGCGCGGGCCGAGGCCGTGCAGCGGCAGGGGTCATACTTCTCACGCCGAAAGCCCCTCTGAGGCGATCCCACTTGTCTTTCCTCGACGAGGACGACCCGTACGCAAGCGCAGCGACCGAGCCGCCAGACCGGCTTGGTCCGCCTGACCGCGATCGCCAGATCCTGGTCCGGCGGCTCATTGCCGTCGCCGCCGGGCTGCTGGTGCTCATCCTGCTCATCCTCGGCGTGCGCGGGTGCCTGGACGCGCGCAAGGAGCGCGAGTTCGAGAACTTCGTCAGCGATCTCAACTCGCTCGTCGCCGAGTCCCAGCAGCTGAGCGAGGGCTTCTTCGCGCGCCTCAACGACCCTGAGAACCTCTCCGAGCTCGAGTTCGAGGCCGAGGTCAAGGCCGACCGCGGCGCCGCCGAGGGCCTCGTCGACAGAGCGCAGAACCTGACCGCGCCGAGCGAGCTGAAGCCGGCCCAGGCCGACCTCGTGCTCGCGTTCGAGCTGCGCCGCGACGGCCTCACCGCGATCTCTGACGAGATCGGGACGGCGCTCGGCGACGAGGGCAGCGAGGAGGCTATCGCCGAGATCGCCGAGGACATGCAGTACTTCGTCGCCTCCGACGTCCTCTACCGCCGCGCCAAGCAGGAGATCGACAGGGTGCTCGCCGAGCAGGGGATCCGCGGCGAGGCGCCGGAGAGCCAATTCCTCCCCGACATCGATTGGCTCGACGAGACCACGGTCGCCGAGGCGCTCGCCCCGATCACCGGCGAGGACAAGCCGACGAGCGGCGTGCACGGCCTCGGGCTCGTGGTCGGCGGGACGGTTCTCCAGCCCGGCGACATCACGCTCACGGAGGGCACCCCCGTCACCGCGCCCGCCGAGGGCGACCTCTCACTCGAGGTCCAGGTCGAAAACCAGGGCGACTCGGCCGAGTCCGACGTGTTGGTCACGGCCGAGGTCGACGGCAGCGAGGCGGGCGAGGCCACGATCGACACGATCGAGCCGGGCACGATCGAGACCGCCGAGATCCCGCTCGACTTGACCCCGTCACCGGGCGACACCGTCACGATCGACGTGCTCGTGACCCCCGTTCCCGGGGAAGAGGTCGCGGACAACAACGAGGCGTCGTTCGACGTCACGTTCGAGTAGCGCCTAGCCCGCCCGCGCCCGCAATATCCTGGCCGTCAATGGACGACCTGACCTCCACCGCGGGGATCGTCGCGCTGGCCGCCGCCGGCGTCGCGGTGCTCGCGTTGGCTCTGGCGCTCGCGCTGACGATGCGGGTTCGGCGCCTGCGCGCCGCCCAGAAGACCGTGCTCGGCGAGGGGGGCGACCGCGACCTGGTCGGCCACGCCGACCTGCTGGCGCGCGAGCTGGCCGCGCTGAGCGACCGCGCCGAGGACGCCGACGCGCGCCTCGACGCGCGGCTGACCGCCGCCGAGCGCCGCCTCGACGGTGCGATCGCGCACGCCGCGGTCGTGCGCTACGACGCTCTCGACGAGATGAGCGGGCGCCAGTCGAGCTCGGTGGCGCTGCTCGACGCCCATCGCAACGGCGTCGTGCTCTCCTCGATCCTCCAGCGCGACACCGCGCGGCTCTACGCCAAGCCCGTCCTCGACGGGCGCTCGGAGCTGACCCTCTCCCCCGAGGAGGAGACCGCGGTCGCCCGTGCCCTGGGCGAGCCCTCGGGCTGAGATCGTGCGCGTCGCCTACCTCGGCCCGCCCGGGACCTTCAACGACGACGCCCTGCGAGCCGCCGCGGCCGGGGCGCAGCTGGAGCCGATCGCTTCGGCGACCGTTCGCGACGCGATCGTCGCCGTCGAGGACGGCGACGCCGACCGCGCGCTCGTGCCTTTCGAGAACTCGATCGAGGGCTCGGTGCGCACGACGCTCGACACCCTCGTGCTCGAAGCCGAGTCGGTGACGATCGTCGGCGAGCACGACCACCCGATTCGCCACAGCCTGATCGCCCGCACGCAGCTGCCGCTCCAGGAGATCCGGGTCGTCCTCTCCCATCCCCAGGCGCTCGCCCAGTGCGCGCGGTTCATCCGCGAGCAGCTCTGGGAGGTGGAGGAGCGCTCCGCCCCGAGCACCGCCGACGCAGTGCGCCAGGTCGCCGACTCGGACGAGCCCTGGGCGGCGATCGCCGCGGCCTCGGCGGCGAGGATGTACGGCGGCGAGGTGCTCGCAGACGGCATCGAGGACGACCCCGGCAACGTCACGCGGTTCGTCTGGGTCGCGCCACAGGGGACGCAGGCGGACGGTGACGGGGAGTGGCGGACGACGCTGATCTTCTCCGAGCTCGGCGCCGATCGCCCCGGCGCCCTCGTCGAGGCGCTGCTCGAGTTCTCCGACCGGGGGGTCAACCTGACGCGGATCGAGTCGCGGCCTCTGCGCCGCGAGCTGGGCCGCTACATGTTCTTCCTCGATGTCGAGGGCCCCGGCCACGATCCGACGGTCGCCGAGGCGATCGAGGCGCTTCGCTCGAAGGCGGAGTCGGTGAGGCTGCTCGGCAGCTATCCGGTTCGCTCGGCCGGGATTCCGTAACTCGCGCCCCGGCGGGACGAGCGGGTTCGCTGTTTAGAATCCGGCGACCATGCCGCCAGCGACGACCGCCGGGAATCGGGGCCCCCGCGCCGGACCGTGGCTCGTCCACGGGATCGCGGCGACCGGGCGCCGGGCGCGTCCTCGTCCTCAACGCGACGTTCGAGCCGATCAACGTGTGCACGGTGCGCCGCGCGGCGGTGCTCGTGCTGAAGTCCAAGGCCGAGGTCCTCGAGCACGGCAAGGGCGTGCTGCACTCCGAGCACCTCGCGCTCGAGCGGCCCGTCGTGATCCGGCTGGTCACCTACGTCAAGGTCCCGCGCGACGTTCACCGGCGAAAGATCACCCGCAAGGCGGTGCTGGCGCGCGACTCGTGGACGTGCCAGTACTGCGGCACGAACAAGCCCGGGCTTACCGTCGACCACGTGATCCCGCGCAGCAGGGGCGGGCAATCGGTGTGGGAGAACATCGTCGCGGCGTGCGCGTCGTGTAACCGCCGCAAGGGAAACCGGCTTCCCAAGGAGGCGAGCATGCATCCGCGCCACCTGCCCCGCCCACCCGGCCCGCTGGTCTTCATCCGGATCTCCAGCCCGCGCATCCCGGTCACCTGGGAGCGCTACCTCGCCGCCCAGGCCGCCTGAGCCCGCTTTCCGCCGATCCGGGCGCGACCATTCGCCCCGATGCGGCTGAGCCGACCGAGTCACACCACCGTCGTCGCCTATCTCGCGCTTTTCGTCGCGATCGCCGGCGGCACGGCGGTCGCGGCGAAGAAGATCGGCCCCGACCAGCTCAAGAAGAACGCCGTGACGACGAAGAAGATCGCCAACGGCGCGGTGACCACGGGCAAGCTCGCCAACGACGCCGTCACCGGCGGCAAGCTCGCCAACGGCGCGGTCAGCGAGGGCAAGATCGACGCCGACGCGGTGACCGCCAACAAGCTCGCGCAGAACAGCGTCGGCACGAACAAGATCCGCGACGAGGCGGTGGAGACCGCCAAGATCGGCGCCGGCGCCGTGACCGAGGGCAAGATCGGAAACGACGCGGTCGTCGGCTCGAAGGTGGCCGCCGGATCGCTCCCGCTCGGCGACATCGCCCAGGTCGTGGCCAACGTCAGCACCGGTGTCCTGGGGCCGATAGCCCCCGGCGGGTGCACGGTCAACGCCGGCCTCGCGGTCCCCGGCCTCGCGGCCGGCGACGACGTCCTCGTTTTTCCCGCGCAGCACGTCGGAGGGTTGGGATCCGGCCCTCGTCCTGGACGGGTACGGGCCCGACGGCGCGAGCACGGTCGTGGTGCGGGTGTGCAACATCGGCGGGGCCCCGGTCGGGCCGGTCTCGCTGCCGCTGACCGTTCTCGGGTTCCGCTAGAGCGCGCGCTGCGCTACTCGCCCTTGGTGGGAACCGGCGGGCGCTCCTCCGCCTTGGCGCGCGCCGCCTCCGCCTCTTCGGAGAACCTGCGCGCCCAGGGGGTGTTGGCAAGTCGGGCCATCAGCCCTGGGGCGAGCGACGACAGGGCAATGACCACTTCAGGGGGCGCTCGTTGACGATGACCTCGGCGCGGTCGTCGCGGATCGCGCTCACGACGGCCTCGCCGACGCGCTCGGGCGGGAATGGCTTCAGGTACCAGGGCGGGTCCGGAAGGTCCGCCTCGAGCCTCCCGTACATCCCCTCGCGGCCGACGAACGCGGGGCAGATCGCCGAGAACGAGACCGGGCCGCCGTGGTGCTCGGCTCGCAGCGAGTGGGTGAAGCCGACGACGCCGTGCTTGGTGGCGACGTAGGTCGCCAGCGACGGCGGGGTCGTCTTGCCGGCGAGCGAGGCGATGTTGACGACGTGGCCGCGCCGGCGGGCGAGCATCCCGGGCAGGGCCTGGCGGGTCAGCACCATCAGGGCCTTGAGGTTGACATCGACGATCGCCTCTATCTCGTCGATCGAGTTGCCCTCGAACGGGCCGCCGAATTCGAGGCCGGCGTTGTTGACGACGATGTCCAGAGGCCCCAGCGCCTCCTCTGCCTCCGCGACGAGCGTCTCGGTGTCCGTGCGCTGGGTGAGGTCGGCCGTGACAGTCTCGGCCCTGACGCCGCGTGCGCGCAGCTCGTCGGCGAGCGCGTCCAGGAACGGCGTGTCCGGGAGGTCGGAGAGGACGAGGTTGACGCGCTCGGCGGCGAGCGCGCGGGCGATCGCGTGGCCGAGGCCTCCGGCGGCGCCGGTGACGAGCGCGTTGGTCCCCTGAAGCTGCTCCATGCGCCGAGGAGCCTACGCCAAAGCGAAGGGCCCGCCGGTGGGCGGGCCCTTCGTAGGTGCGATTTGGAACGCGACGCCGGTTTGGTGGCCGGGAGGGACAGCTCCGGCCCCGGCATCTCGCCGGTGCCCGGGGTGGATTCCGCCGGGCGGCTCGCACGGTGCTCGCTCGGGAACGGTGGTCACCCACCGGCCAAACGCGCGGCCTGCCTAGCGGCCCTGCACCTCCAGCGTCCCAACGAACAAGTCAGTCAACGTAGGACCACCTCCTTTCTCTGGTGATCCGATTCAAGCAAACACGGAGGATCGGTACACGACCAACCGCGCATGCCGCCCGCGGCGGGGTCGCGTCGGGGTGCGTCAGTCCTTCGTCTTGACGCCGTCGGCCGCGGCTTCCGCGGCGGCCTCGGCGACCGCCTCGGCCTCCTCCGCGACGTCGGCGCTCGACTCGACGACGAGCGCAACGGCGCTGACGCGGTCGTCGTCCTTGATGTTCATCACGCGCACGCCCTGGGTCGCGCGGCCCATCTGCGAGATGCCGCCGGCGTTCGTGCGCTGGACCATCCCGTTCTGGGAGATGAAGAGGAGGTCCTGGTGCTCGCGCACGGTCAGCGCGCCCGTCAGGCCGCCCTTCTTGGTCGTCATCTTGATCGTCAGCACGCCCTTCGTCCCGCGGCCCTTGACCGGGTACTCGGCGACCGCGGTGCGCTTGCCGTAGCCGTTCTCGGTGACGACGAACATCTCGGCGTCGTCGCGCGCGATGTCCATCGTCAGCACGCGGTTGGGCTCGTTGCCGACCTTGTTGGCGACGTTCATGCCCTTGACGCCCGAGGTCCCGCGGCCCATCGGGCGCACCGCCTTCTCCGAGAAGCGCGACGCGTGGCCGGACTTCGAGACCATCAGCAGGTCGTCCGTGCCCGTCGTCAGCCGCACCTGGACGAGCTCGTCTCCGTCACGGATCTTGATCGCGATGATCCCGTCGGCGCGGATCGGCGTGTTGTAGGCCAGGAACTCGGTCTTCTTGACGAGGCCCTTGGCGGTCGCGAAGGCGAGGTACTTGGCCTCCTTGAAGTCGCGCGTCGGGATCACGGCCATCACCCGCTCGCCGTCGCGCAGCGGGAGGACGTTGACCAGCGCCTGGCCCTTCGCCGTCCGCGCGCCCTCGGGAAGCTCGTAGACCTTGAGCCGGTAGACCTTGCCCTTGTTGGTGAAGAAGAGCAGGTAGTCGTGCGTCGAGCAGATGTGGAGGTGCTCGATGTAGTCGCCCTCCTTGAGGTTCATGCCCATCACCCCGACGCCGCCGCGGCGCTGCTGGCGGTACGTGGCGAGCGGCAGGCGCTTCGCGTAGCCGGAGGCGGTGATCGAGATCACCATCTGCTGGTCGGCGATCACGTCCTCGATGTCGAGATCGCCCTCCGAGTGGGTGATCTCGGTGCGCCGCTCGTCGCCGTAGCGCTCCTCGAGCGCGGCAAGCTCGTCGGTGACGACGCCGTCGATTCGCGCCTCGTCGCCGAGGATGTTGCGTAGCTCCTTGATTCGCTTGAGCAGCTCCGCGTGCTCGGCGCGCACCTTGTCGGACTCGAGCGCGGTGAGGCGCTGCAGGCGCATGTCGAGGATCGCCTGCGCCTGCTCCTCGGAGAGCTCGAAGTCCTTGATCAGCCCGTTTCGCGCCGTGTCGACGTCCTTCGAGCCGCGAATCAGCTTGATCACCGCGTCGAGGTTGTCGAGCGCGACCAGCAACCCCTCGAGGATGTGGGCTCGCGCCTCGGCTCGCCGCAGCTCGAACTGGGTGCGGCGGATGATCACCTCGCGCTGGTGATCGACGTAGGTGGCGATCAGCTCCTTGAGGCTCAGCGTCCGCGGGACGCCATCCACCAGGGCGACCATGTTTACCCCGAAGCTGGTCTGCATCTGGGTGTGCTTGTAGAGCTGGTTGAGCACCACCGGCGGCGGGTCGCCGCCGCGCTTGAGCTCGATGACGAGCCGCATCCCGGAGCGGTCCGACTCGTCGCGCAGGTCGGAGATTCCGGTGATCTTCTTCTCGCGGACGAGGTCGGCGATCTTCGTGATCACGCCCCCGTCGCCGCCCTTCTTGACCATGAACGGAAGCTCCGAGACGATGATCGCGTCCTTGCCGCCCTTGAGCGGCTCGACGTGGGCCTTGGCGCGCAGCTTCACGGAGCCGCGGCCGCTCGCGTAGGCGTCGCGGATCCCGGCCGACCCCATGATCGTGCCGCCGCCCGGGAAGTCGGGGCCCTTGACGTGCTCCATGAGACCGGCGAGGTCGATGTCCGGGTTCTCCATGTAGGCGCGCACGGCGCCGATCACCTCGCGCAGGTTGTGCGGCGGGATGTTGGTCGCCATCCCGACCGCGATCCCCGACGACCCGTTGACGAGCAGGTTGGGGAAGCGCGCCGGCAGGACGAGGGGCTCGCTCTGGCTCTCGTCGTAGTTCGGCCCGAAGTCGACCGTGTCGGCCTCGATGTCGCGCAGCAGCTCGGTCGCGAGGCGGGCGAGGCGGGCCTCGGTGTAGCGCATCGCGGCCGCCGGGTCGTCGTCGATCGAGCCGAAGTTGCCCTGACCGTCGATCAGCGGGTAGCGCAGGGAGAAGTCCTGCGCCATGCGCACGAGCGTGTCGTAGATCGCGGAGTCGCCGTGCGGGTGGTACTTGCCCATCACCTCGCCGACGATGAAGGCCGACTTGCGGTAGGGGCGGTTGGGCTGGAGCCCGAGGTCGTGCATCGCGTAGAGCACGCGCCGGTGAACCGGCTTGAGGCCGTCGCGCGCGTCGGGCAGGGCGCGCCCGACGATCACGCTCATGGCGTAATCGAGATACGACGAGCGCATCTCGGTCGAGATCTCGCGGTCGTCTATGCGCCCCGTGAGGGCGTCGAGCCCGGCCTCCATCTAGTCCTCGCTCCTGCCGCTAGACGTCAATGAAACGGACCTCCTTGGCGTGCTCCTCGATGAACTTCTTTCGAGGCTCGACCTTGTCGCCCATCAGGTCGGTGAACATGCGCTCGGCCGTCGCAGCGTCGTCGATCGTGACGCGCTGCAGAGTCCGCGAGGACGGGTCCATCGTCGTCTCGCGCAGCTGGTCGGCGTTCATCTCGCCGAGGCCCTTGAAGCGCTGCAAGGTCACGCCCTGGCGCGCGAGGTCGAGCACGGCACGCCGCAATCCGGCGAACGACTCCGCGGTGTCGCTCTTCTCGCCGAGGCGCACCTCGAACGGCGGGCGGCCGACCTGCGCCAGCAGCTCACCGTGGACCTCGACGAGCTTGCGATAGTCGTTGGACTCGAAGAGCTTCGCCGGCAGCTGGTGCGTGCGCGCCAGGCCGGTGCGGCGGTGGATCGCCTTGACGACGAGCATCTCCTTGGTCGCCTTGACCAACTCGGTCTCGAACGGCTCCTCCGGCGGGTCCTTCTCCTCGATCAGCTTCTTGACGCCGGCCATGGTCGCGGCGCCGGCGTCGAGCACCTGGGACTCGGACAGGAAGTCGATCGCCTGGTGGCCGAAGTCGGCCTGCAGCGAGCTCATCCAGCCCTCGTACTCCTTGAGCTTGCGGTTGAAGCTCTGCCAGCGGCGCTTCGAGAGCTTGCGCTTCTTGCCGTCGGCCCCGGCGACCTCGAACTCCTCGAGCTTGTCGCGAAGCAGGAACTCCTCGAGCTCGGACTCCTTCTCGACGTAGATCTCCTGGCGCCCGTTCTTGACGCGGTAGAGCGGCGGCTTTGCGATGTAGATGTAGCCGGCGTCGATCAGCTCCGGCATCTCGCGGTAGATGAAGGTCAATGCGAGCGTGCGGATGTGGGCGCCGTCGACGTCGGCGTCCGTGGCCAGGATCACGCGGTGATAGCGCGCGTCCTCGATGTTGAACTCCTCGCGGACGTTGGTGCCGATCGCCGTGATCAGCGCCTGGATCTCGAGGTTCTGGAGCACCTTGTCGATGCGGCTCTTCTCGACGTTGATGATCTTTCCGCGCAGCGGCAGAACCGCCTGGGTGTTGCGATCGCGCGCCTGCTTCGCGGAGCCGCCGGCGGAGTCGCCCTCGACGATGAACAGCTCCGCGTCTCGCGGGTCCTTGACGGTGCAGTCGGCGAGCTTGCCGGGCAGCGTCGAGTTCTCGAGCGCCGACTTGCGCCGCGTCAGGTCGCGCGCCTTGCGCGCGGCCTCGCGGGCTCGCGCGGCCTCGACCGCCTTGGTCAGGATGCGGCGCGCCTCGCCCGGGTTCTCCTCGAGGAACTCGCCGAGCTTGCGGTTGACGGCCTCCTTGACCAGGCCCTCGACCGGCGGGTTTCCGAGCTTCGTCTTCGTCTGGCCCTCGAACTGGGGGTCGGCGAGCTTCACCGAGATGACCGCCGTCAGGCCCTCGCGGACGTCGTCGCCGGAGAGGTTCTCATCCTTCTCCTTGAGCATTCCCTTGCTGCGCGCATACGCGTTCAGGGTCCGCGTCAGCGCGGCGCGGAAGCCCGAGAGGTGCGATCCGCCCTCGTGGGTGTTGATGTTGTTGGCGAACGAGAAGATCGACTCCTGGTAGGAGGAGTTCCACTGCATCGCGACCTCGACCTGGCCCTCGTCCGAATCGCTTTCGAAGAAGACCGTCTTGCGGTGCAGCGCGTCCTTGTTGGCGTTCAGGTGCGCGACGAAATCGACGAGCCCGCCCTTGTAGTGGAAGTGGGCCTCCTGCCCGGCGCCGCGCTCGTCGATCAGGTCGATCTTGAGATTGCGCGTGAGGAAGGCGGTCTCGCGCAGACGCTCGGCGAGCGTGTCGAAGTCGAACGCGATCTCGGCCTCCTCGAAGATCTCGAGGTCGGGGAGGAAGGTGATCTTGGTCCCGGTCTTCTTCGCCGCGGGGCCCTTCTTGAAGTCCGACGTCGGCTTGCCGCGCGAGTAGTCCTGGGTCCAGACGTGGCCGTCACGGCGAACCTCGAGGTGGAGGCGGTCGGAGAGAGCGTTGACCACGGAGACGCCGACGCCGTGAAGCCCGCCGGAGACCTTGTAGCCGCCCCCGTCGCCGAACTTGCCGCCGGCGTGAAGCGTGGTCAGCACGACCTCGGCGGCCGGCTTCTTCTCCTTCTTGTGCATCTCGACCGGGATTCCGCGGCCGTTGTCGATCACGGTGCACGCGTTGTCGGGATGCAGGGTCACCGTGACGTGGTCGGCGTGGCCGGCCATCGCCTCGTCGACGGAGTTGTCGACGACCTCGTAGACCAGGTGGTGCAGCCCTCGCGCTCCCGTCGAGCCGATGTACATCCCGGGGCGCTTGCGAACGGCCTCGAGGCCCTCGAGGACCGTGATGTCCTCGGCGCCGTAGCTGTCCCCGCCCTTCGGCTTTCGAGTTTTCGACTTGCTGGCGCCCTCGGCGGGAGCCTTGGCCTTCGCCACTCAGTTCCTTTCAGTCGCTCGTGATCCGGACATGAAAAGCCCCGACCCGAGAGGGTGGAAAATGGCCTTTCGCGAGGCCCTTTTCCGGTCGGTCGGGGCGCACATCCAAGTTGTCATAAGGATAGCAGCCACGGCCCACGGAAATTCTGCGCGCCTTGACACAAAAGGCCTGCAAATCATGCACGAAAGTGGGTATCGCACAGGGCCGTGACCGCGGCGACTATCGCGGCCTGCGCGAGGGCGGTCTCAGCGCTCGTGGCGCGCTCCGTCAGCGGTGAAGCGCAGACCCTCGACGCGCTGCTCCGAAAACGCCGCGTTGAGGCGCTCGAGGAGGCTCTCCTGCATCAGGTCGAGCTCCTGGGCCCAGGTCGCGGAGCGGCAGGCGACCGTGACCACACCCTCACGCTCGGCTACGGGTTGAGACTCGGCCGCGATCGCGGCGCCGCAGACTCGTTCCCACTCCGATTGCACGGCGGCGAGCAGGGTCTGGGGGGCGCGCTTCTCGATGACGCCGTGCAGCGCGAAGGCGGCCGAGCGCGGGGTGCGGCGGCGCTTCATGCCGCCAGCGCCAGCGGGGCGACGTTGCCGGCGCGAACCCTGACCTCGTAGCGCTCGCACGAGTTCGGGAGGTGCGCGGACTCGGTCGCCGTGATCAGCGCCTGCCCGCCGGCGGCCAGGCGGGCCGTGAGAAGCTCGCGGCGCTCGCCGTCGAGCTCGCTCATCACGTCGTCGAGCAGCATCACCGGCGGCTCCTCGGCGATCTCGAGCAGAGCCTCGCGCTCGCAGAAGAGCAGCGCCAGCAGGGCGGCGCGCTGCTGGCCCTGCGACCCGTAGCGGCGCAGAGCGCGGCCGTCGAGCGAGATCTGGATCTCGTCGAGATGCGGCCCGTGGGTGGTGCGGCCGAGCCGGACGTCGGCGTCGCGGCGCTCGCGCAGCTCGGAGGCGAGGCCCTCGGCGTCGCCGGCGTCGCTGCGGGGCGCGTAGCGCAGCTCGGGCTCGCCTTCGAGCCCGAGCCCGGTCGCCAGCTCGGGGTACCACGTGGCGAGCTTCGCGACCGCGTCGGCGCGGGCCGCGATCACCGCTGCGCCCTCACGTGCCAGCTCGAGGTCCCAGGCGTCGAGCGAGTCCGGCGGCGCGGCGCCCGCGCGGATGCGGGCGAGAAGCGCGTTTCGCTGCGCCAGCGCGCGGCCGTAGCGCCGCCGCGACTCGGCGCGCGCCGGCCACAGCGCGGAGACGAGCTGGTCGAGGTGGGAGCGCCTCACCGCGGGCGGGCCCTTGACGAGCTCGAGCCGGTCTGGCGAGAAGACGGCGACGGCCGGGCGCGCCGCCCGGTCCGTCGCGCCTGACCTGACGGGGTTGCCGTCCACTCGCCGCGTCTTGCCGGCGGCGCGCTGGGCGACGGTCGTCAGCTCGCTGCGCTGCGACCCGGATCGGATCTCCACCTCGACGCGGGCGTGGTCGGCGCCGAACGCGATCAGCTCGCGCTCGGCCCGCGTCCTCCACGACGCCCCCGTGAGGCCGAAGTACAGCGCCTCGAGAAGGTTCGTCTTGCCGGCTCCGTTGGGCCCGGCCAGCAGCGTGACCCCGTCGGGCAGCTCGATCCGCGCGTCCGCGAGATTGCGAAACGTCCGGGCGCGAAGCCGTCGGACGGGCATCGGGCGGCGCCTCCCGGTCGGGTCAGGCGTTGAGCCTGATCGGCATCACGAGGTAGCGGAAGTCGTCGCTGCCGAGCGGCTCGAGCAGGCCCGGCCGCAGCGGCGACGTGATCCGCACCACGATCTCGTCGGTATCGACGCTCTCGATCCCGGCGACCAGGAACTCGGGGTTGAACGCGATCTCGAGCGCCTCTCCCGAGTAGGGAGCCGGCATCGCCTCGCTGGCGTCGCCGACCTCGGGCGTCTCCGCCGCGATCGTCAGCTCCTGGTCGGAGAAGGCGAGCCGCAGCGGCGCGTTTCGCTGCGCCAGCTGGCTGACGCGCCGCGCGGCGTCGAGGAACTCCTCGCGCGGCAGGCGCACCTCATGGTCGAACGACTCCGGGATGAGCTGGCGATAGCTCGGGAACTGGCCCTCGATGAGGCGCGACGAGAGAACGACGCCTCCGGCGCGGAACAGGACCTGGTTTCCGGGCAGCGCGATCTCGACCACCTCGGCGCCCTCGGAGGCGACGATGCGCGCCAGCTCGCGCAGGGCGCGCGCCGGCACGTTCGCGTCGAGCGCCTGAGTCACCGGCTCCTCGAGCTCGGTGTGCTTGACCGAGAGACGGTAGGAGTCGGTCGCGACCATCGTCAGCGTCTTCTCCTCCGCCGAGACGAGGATCCCGGTGAGGATCGGCCGCACCTCGTCACGTGACGCGGCGCGCGCGACGCGCTCGACGGTGTCGGCGAAGGCCGCGGCGGGCATCGTCATCGTCTCGCCGTCGAGCTGCGGCAGGCGGGGAAAGTCCTCGGCCGCGAGCGTTCGAAGGTGAAAGCGCGCCGTCCCGGCCGTGATCTCGACGTCGCGCTGCTCGGGGCGCATCTCGACCGCGACCTGCTCGCCGGAGGGCAGCGAGCGGACGACGTCGACGAGCAGCCGGCCCGGCAGCAGCGCCGTGCCCTCGGTCTCGATCTCGGCGTCGAGCCCCAGGCTCAGGCCGATCTCCATGTCCGTCGAGCGCAGCTCGATCGTGCTGCCGGTGGCGGTGACGAGGATCCCGCCGAGCGACGGCATCGCGCTGCGCGTCGAGACGGCGCGGCCGGCCAGAAGCAGACGCGAGAGGAGGCGCTCGTGGGGAACGGAGAACTTCATCGGGAGGTGATCTTGCCCTACCTGGCTGTCTTCGGTCTCTTGAGTGGAGTTATTAAGTGTGTTGGCGGCTGTTGACAAGGCGTCGCTCCTGCATGGTTGGTGGGCGTTCGGGGTTCAAGTTGTCATGTCGAGATCGCTTGGCGCTGTTGACGCGGAGCCCCGGGGCTCGTCGCCGCGCCAACAGCTCACGTGACTTGTCCAACGCGCGCTGGGTCTCGGATTCGGGCTCGAGCGAGCCCTCGACGCGTCGGATCGCGTGCAGCACGGTGCTGTGATCGCGGTTGAACTCGTGGGCGATCGACTTGAGCGTCCGCCCGGTCGCCTCACGTGACAAGTACATGGCGAGCTGGCGTGCACGTGCGATCTGCGGCGTGCGCCGCGAGGACAGCATGTCATCCACTGAAAGATGAAGCACGGCGCAGACGGCCTGCTGGACCTCGGCCACGGAGGGCTCGCCGGGGTCGCTGCGCTGGGGCGGCGACAGGGGCGAGCCGGCCTTCGGGTGCTGCTCGAATACCTCGCGCACGAGGCCCGGTGTGGGCGATTGTCCCGAGATCGAGGCCCGGGCGATGACGCGCACGAGGGCGCCCTCGAGACGGCGGAAGTTGCTCGGGACGCGCACGGCGATCTCGCGCAGCGCCTCCGGCTTCGGCGCGTCGGAGGGCTCGCGGTTCGCGAGGTGCTGGAGCAGTGTGATGCGCGTCCGCAGGTCGGGAGCGGCGAGCTCGACGCGCAGACCCCAGTCGAAGCGGTCTCGGAGACGCTCGGCGAGCCGCGACAGCGCCTCGGGCGGTCGGTCGCAGGAGAGCACGAGCTGCCCGCCGGCCTCGTGCAGGGCGTTGAACGTGTGGAAGAACTCCTCCTCGGTGTGCGGTTTGTCCTCGAGGAACTGGACGTCGTCGATGAGCAGGACGTTGAGGCCGCGGTAGCGCTCCTTGAACGCCTCCGCGCCCTTCGACCTCAACGCGGTCACGAACTCCTGCGTGAAGCGCTCAGCGGTCGTGTAGCGCACCGTGAGGTCGGGGCGGTTGCGCCGCAGATAGAGCTCGATCGCGCCCAGGAGGTGCGTCTTGCCGAGGCCCGGCGCGCCGTGGAGGAAGAGCGGGTTGTAGGCCTCGCCCGGCATCTCGGCCACCGCCAGGGCGGCGGCGTGGGCAAGGCGGTTGCCTGGCCCGATCACGAAGCGGTCGAAGGAGTGCGCAGGCTGGACGGGCCGCGATGCCAAAGCGGCGCCGGCCTCGGGCTCGGGAGCGGCGCTGACGCCTGCGGGCAGGAGCTTGACGTCGCGCAGCCCGGGCTCGCGGCGCTGTACGACGGTGGCGACGCGGCCCAGATAACGCCGCTCGACCCAGGTGCGAACCGATTCCGGTGCCTGTAGGTAGAGCGTCGACCCGCGTGCCGAGATCGGCCTCAGGGGGTCGATCCAGAGCGCGAAGGTGGATGCGGGAAGCTCCGCTCGAAGCTCGTCGCGCACGCCGTCCCAGGCGGTCGCGAGATCTTCAGCATGGGCATCCTGCACGTGCTCCCGGCTCCTCCCCGGATTGGGTGGATGGTCGATTCCCCGAGTCTCGAACCCGACGAGCCCCCTCCGACTTGCGAGGCACGGCCTCAGGAGCGGGCGATCTTAACGCTGGAATCGCGCCTCCAGAACCCGTGATCGAAACGCCAGAGCGCAATTCGCGGGGAATAAGGCAGCACGGCCGGCGCGACATCCCGGATCGCCGCCGAAACGCGGCCTCATATACTCAGCCGCCCGCGCGGTTCACCAGTCGCGCGGAGCTCACCGCACTACCTGACCCTCTTAGATGAAGCGCACCTACCAGCCCAAGAAGCGCAAGCGCGCCCGTACGCATGGATTCCGGGCACGCATGCGGACCCGCAGCGGCCGCGCCGTCATCAAGCGCCGCCGTCGCAAGGGCCGCAAGCGCCTCACTCCGTAGAAGTGGGCGTCGCGGTGGCGCGGGGAGAGCGCGAGCCCGGACGGCGAGGACGCCTGTCGCGCAGCGGCGACTTCGAGCGTGCCTACCGTGATGGGCGCTCGAGCGCCAACCGCTTCCTGGTCCTCTATGCCTTTCCGCGCCCGGCCGACGAGGCCGAGGGCGCCCGCCTGGGCGTCTCGGTGAGCCGCAAGGTCGGGGGCGCGGTGCAGCGCAACGAGACCAAGCGCGTCCTGCGCGAGGCGTTCTGGGCGCTCGCCGACAGGCTTCCATCCACGCACGATTTCGTGATCGTGGCGAGGCCCGACCTTCCAGGTCTGGTTGAGCGTGAGGGTGCGGAGGGGGTTCGAGCCGGGCTCGAGGGATTGGCGCGCGAAAGCCGCCTGATCGAGGAGCGTAAAACGTGAAACGCTCGCCCGGCCCCGTCTCGCGCGCCGCGATCGCGGTCCTGCTCGCGCCCGTGCGCCTCTATCAGCGCCTGGTCTCGCCGGCGCTTCCGCGCCGCTGCAAGTACGAGCCGACGTGCTCGGCGTACGCCGTCGAGGCGATCCGCGAGCTCGGCCCCATGCGCGGGACGATCGTCGCAGCCTGGCGCCTCGCGCGCTGCAACCCCTTCAGTCACGGTGGATACGACCCGCTCGAGGCGCGCACGCTCTTCAACCCAGAGCGCCGCCCCGGCGACAACCCGCGCCGCGCAGCATGATCGTCGTCCTCGCCAACATCCTGCAGCCGCTGATCGACGTCGCCGAGGCGGTGCTGAAGTTCGCCCACGACGACCTCGGGCTCTCGTGGGGTCGGTCGATCGTCTTCCTGACGTTCGCCACCCGCCTCGCGATCCTGCCGCTCTCGCTGCGCCAGATCCGCTCGATGCGCGCGCTCCAGGCGCACACGCCGCAGATCAAGGAGATCAACGAGAAGTACAAGGACGACCCTCAGCGCAAGCAGCGCGAGCTGATGGAGTTCTACCGCGAGAACAAGATCAACCCACTCGCGTCGTGCTTCCCGCTGCTGCTCCAGCTCCCCGTCTTCTTCGCCCTCTACCAGCTCCTCAACGGCAAGAGCTTCGAGTCCGACGTCACCGGCTGCTCGCCGACGCTTTCCGACGACGCGTTCAACCAGTGCGTCGACGAGAACCCGGTCTCGTTCGGGTTCATCGACAACCTGACCGAGACTGCCGAGATGCCCGAGCTGGCGATCCTGATCGTGCTCTTCATCGGCACCCAGCTCGCCGCCGGCCTCGTGACGATGGCGACCGTCGAGCGCAGCCAGCGGATCCTGATGTTCGCGCTGCCGTTCATATTCGTGCCCTTCATCCTCAGCTTCCCCGCCGGCCTCGTCGTCTACTGGATCTCGACCAACGTCTGGACGCTGGGGCAGCAGTTCCTCGTCCAGCGCCTGATCCCGCCCCCCGAGAAGGCGACCCCCGAGGCGCTCGCCACCGCCAAGGCGGCGAAGCCCCCGCCGCCCCCGCCCCGCAAGAAGAAGAAGCGGCGCTGACGGTGGCCGCGGAGGAAGGCAGCGCACCGGCGGACCTGCCCGAGGAGCCGATCGAGCGCGTCCGCACGATCGTGGAGCGAGTCGTCGCGAGCCTCGACGTCGAGGCCGACGTCGAGGTCGACGAGGACGACTCGACGATCACCGCGCGCATCGAGGGAGAGGACCTGGGCCTTCTGATCGGCCGCCGCG
Organism: uncultured Thermoleophilia bacterium; assembly: GCA_963838145.1. Classification (GTDB taxonomy): domain Bacteria; phylum Actinomycetota; class Thermoleophilia; order Solirubrobacterales; family 70-9; genus DASPWW01. The sequence continues at coordinate 452,383 of CAWIPX010000009.1, read as the reverse complement.
GGCAGACGATCGACGCGATCCAGCTGATCGCCTACCGCGCAGCCTTCCGCGGCGTCAAGGACCGCAAGCGCGTCGAGGTCGACGCGGCCGGCTACCGCGAGCGCCAGCGCGAGCAGCTCGAGCGCCAGGCCGACCAGGCCGCCGACCGGGCGCTCAAGCGAGGCCGCCCGATGGACCTCGAGGCGATGACGGCGCAGGAGCGCCGCATCGTCCACGACCGGCTCAAGGACCGCGCCGGGGTCGAGACCTACAGCGAGGGCGACGAGCCCGATCGCTTCGTGGTCGTCGCTCCGCTCGTCTCCGACTCGGAGTGAGCGCGGGCTCCGGCGAAGCCGGCGCGCCCGACCTCGCCCCGCTGCGCGACCTCCCGGCCCCGGTAACCGAGTCGCTTGCGCGGCTCGTCGAGGTGCTCGCCGCCGACCCGTCCGCGCCGAGCTCGGTGCGCGATCCCGAGCGCGCGTGGCGTGTCCACGTGGCAGACAGCCTCACGGGCCTCGAGTTCGCAGAGCTCTCGGGCGCAGGGCGGATCGCCGACGTCGGATCCGGCGCCGGGTTCCCCGGCCTCGTCCTCGCCGCCGCCATTCCGGACGCGCGAGTCGACCTGATCGAGTCGATCGCGCGCAAGTGCGACTTCATGCGGCGCGCCGCCGGCGCCGCCGGCATCGCGAACGTGCGCGTGTTCGCCGAGCGCTCGGAGACGCTCGCCGCCGGCGAGGGCCGCGAGGCATACGACGCGGTCACCGCGCGCGCGGTCGGCCGGATGTCGACGCTGGCCGAGCTCGCGTCGCCACTGCTGCGCGACGGGGGCGCCCTGGTCGCGTGGAAGGGCCGCCGCGACCCCGGCGAGGAGGCCGAGCTCGAGCGCGCAGCCGGCGAGCTGGCGATGGAGCCGCTCGCGATCCGCCATGTCGGCCCCTACTCCGGCAGCCTCAACCGCCATCTCCACCTCGTCGCCAAGCGCGGCGCCACGCCCGAGCGGCTCCCGCGCCGCCCCGGGATGGCGAAGAAGCGCCCGCTCGGGTCGTGACGCGGTCTCGCGGGCTCGGCGGAAACCGGCTGGGTGGGAGCAGGATCGGCGACGTGGGCGCCGCGGCCACCCCGCAGCCCGTCCGCGAGGCAGGTCGTCCTGCATTGGGCTCCCATACGCGGCCCAAAGCAGGAACCCTCGGCCCAAATCGCAAGATCCGTTGCCCTACCCAGCGGTTTCCCCTCCGACCCGCCCCGCGCATCGCGGAGATTGCGGAAACCCGCCCCGTCACGTGATGAGGTCGCCGGGCCAGCCTCTAAGCTGGCCGCGCCTTGGGCATCGTCTACGCGATCGCGAACCAGAAGGGCGGCGTGGGAAAGACCACGACGACCGTCAACATGGGCGCCTGCGTCGCCGCGACCGGGCGCCAGACGCTGATCGCCGACCTCGACCAGCAGTGCAACGCGACCGTCGCGCTGGGGATCGAGCGCGGTGCGACGCCCTCGTCCTACGACTGCCTCACGGGGCAGGTCTCGGTCGCCGAGGCGGCGCGTCCGGCCGGCCCCGACAACCTCTGGGTCGTCCCCGCGAGCCGCGACCTCGGAGGGGCTTCGGTCGAGCTGCCCCGCATCGAGGGCTCGGAGACGCGGCTGCGCGAGATGCTCGGCCCGGTGCGCGAGCGCTTCGACTGCACCCTGCTCGACTGCCCGCCCTCGCTGGGGCCGGTGGCCGTCAACGCGCTCGTCGCCGCCGACCGCGTGATCGTCCCGGTCCAGGCGGAGTACCTGGCGCTCGAGGGGCTCGTCCAGTTCATGGACACGCTGGCGCTGATCCGGCGCGAGCTCAACCCGTCGCTGGTGCTGACCGGCGTGGTCATCACGATGGCGGATGAAAGGACGCGGCTATCCCAGGATGTCGAACGTGAGCTGCGACAGCATTTCCCCGACCTCGTCTTCAGGACCGTGATCCCGCGCAGTGTTCGCGTCGCCGAGGCGCCGAGCTTCGGCGTCCCCGTCGTGACCCACGCGCCGCAGTCGACCGGGTCGACCGCCTACCGCGAGCTGGCTCAGGAGGTGACCGAGCGTGGCTAGCGCGAGAGCCGCGGCCGCGCGTCAGCGCGGGATGGGACGCGGGCTCGCCGCGATCCTCCCCGAGACGCCGGAGCAGGCCGCCGAGCTGCGCCGGCTGCCGGTCGACATCATCCGTCCCAATCCCGACCAGCCCCGCACCCGCTTCGACTCGGAGACGATCTCCGAGCTGGCGCACTCGATCGAGACAGCGGGAGTCGTCCAGCCGCTGATCGTCCGCCCGCTGGCGAGCGGCCAGTACGAGCTCGTCGCCGGCGAGCGCCGCTGGCGCGCGGCCCGCGAGGCCGGCCTCACCGAGGTCCCGGCGGTGGTCCGCGACGAGGGCGAGTCCGAGCGCCTCCAGACGGCGCTGATCGAGAACATGGCCCGCGAGGACCTCAACCCCGTCGACGAGGCGCGCGCCTGCGCGGCGCTCGTCGACGACCTCGGCCTCACCAAGGAGGAGCTTGCGCGCCGCGTCGGCCGTAGCCGCGTCGCGGTCTCGAACCTGATCCGCCTGCTCGACCTTCCCGAGCCGGCGCTCGACCTGCTGCGTTCCAAGGAGCTCTCGGAGGGCCACGGCCGCGCGATCCTCCAGGCCCGGGGAGCCGATGCCCGCCGCCGGCTCGCGCGCGACGCGGCGGCCGGCGGCTGGTCGGTGCGCGAGACGGAGCGCCGCGCCAAGCTCGCCTCGAAGGCGGACGATGCGAAGCCGCAGCGCGGCCGCCGCAGCGCGGACGAGGCCGCGGCGATCACCGAGGCCGAGGACGCGCTCGAGGCCGCGATCGGCCGCGACGTCCACGTGAGGGCCACCAAGCACGGCCTCAAGGCCGAACTGGTGTTCGATGACCTCGACGACGTCCGCGAGCTCGCCCACCGCCTCGACGCCCGCCGCTGAGGCCCCTTCTCGCAGCGCCCGAGCGCTCTCCACGCCCCGACTAGAATGGGCCACAAGCGGGCGATTAGCTCAGTTGGTTAGAGCGCGTCTCTGATAAGGACGAGGTCCCTGGTTCGAATCCAGGATCGCCCATCCGCGCCGCCGGCTAGGCGCTGCTCGCGGGGCTCTTCGCCCGCTGCTCGGCGGCCTTGCCCATTGCGGCGAGCGACTCCGCAAGCCAGTTGCGGAAGTAGATCCGCCCGGCGACGGCGTCGAAGACGCGGTTGGCGAGCCCCTCGGGCTCCATGCCCATCCGGCCGTCGATGAAGGTCCCGTCCTGCGCCTCGGTCAGAGCGAAGTTCACGAAGGTCCCGGTGTTGACGCAGCGGATGCAGAACTCCTCGCAGTCGTCGAGGGTCTCGATCCGAAGCTTCATCTCGTCGTTGCCGAACGGCGTCCGAATGACCTGGCGGTACGTGCAGCCCTCACCCAGCTCCTCGCATTGGATCTCGACGACCCTGGGCCACCATTCCTCGTGGCGCTCGACGTCGGCGATCAGGTCCCAGACGACCTGGATCGGGGCGTCGATGTGGGCCTGTCGGCGGCAGTCGGACATCGCGGTCCATTGTGCCAGCAGGCCGCGGCGGAGCGGCTAGGCGGACCCGTGGCCCACTTATAATCCAAAGCACCCGCGGTCCGGGACCCTTTATGCAGCAAATGCAGATCTACGGCGTCAGCTTCGACATGGTCGGCAAGCAGCCGATCGTCTTGCTGAAGACTGTGGACGGCAACCGCTTCCTGCCGATTTGGATCGGTCATCCCGAGGCCGCCGCGATCCTGATGAAGCTCCAGGGCGCGTCGACCCCGCGGCCGATGACCCACGACCTGCTCAACGACATGCTCGAGAACCTCGACGCGAAGTGCGAGAAGGTCTCGGTCACCGAGCTGCGCGACAACACGTTCTACGCCTCGATCACGATCTCGGTCAACGGCTCCGAGATGGAGATCGACTCGCGGCCCTCCGACGCGCTCGCGCTCGCGGTCCGCACCTCGGCGCCGATCTTCGCCGCCGACGACGTGATCGAGGAGTCCTCGATCGAGTTCGAGCACGAGGTCGAGGACACCGAGGAGGTCGTCGAGAAGTTCAAGGACTTCCTCGACGAGGTCACGCCCGAGGACTTCGCCTCGGGCGGCGATTCCTAGCCAGGCGCCGCGCGGTTACTTCTCCGTGACCTCCGGTCGCCGCATGCTCAGCCCGGAAGCGTCGCCGACTCGCGGGTCCGCGCGAGCGCCGAGTCCACGATTCGCCCGACCAGGTCCTCGAACGACATCCCGGCCGCCTCGGCGGCCATCGGGAAGAGCGAGGTGTCGGTGAGCCCCGGGATCGCGTTGACCTCGAGCACGTGGGGCCCGCCGTCGCCCGCCAGCATCAGGTCGACGCGCGCGAACCCCGTGCACCCGAGCGTCTCGTAGGTGCGCCGCGCCACCTCCTTTACGTCCTGGGCCTCGGGCTCCGTCACCTCGGCCGGGCAGACGTACGTCGTGCGCCCGATCTCGTAGCGGGCCTCGAAGTTGAAGAAGTCCTCCTGCTTCGGGATCGCCTCGACGACCGGCAGCGGCTCGCCGTCGAGGATCCCCACCGCAAGCTCGCGCCCCTCGACGTAGCGCTCGGCGAGCACGCGGTCGTCGTAGGAGAACGCCGCGACGAGCGCGCCCGGCACGTCGCCACGCGCAGCGGCGAAGTTCACGCCGAGCGAGGACCCCTGGCTCGCCGGCTTGACGACGAGCGGAAAGCCGAGGCGGTCCTCGATCTCCTCGAGCGTGTCGGCGGCCCCGAGCTCGCGGAAGGCCGTGGCGTTGAACGCCACCCAGTCGGGCGTCGGGATCCCCGCCGCGCGGATCTCGTGCTTGGCGAGGGCCTTGTCCATGCAGCGCATGCAGGCGGCGACGCCGGGCCCGGTGTGTGGGATGCCGAGGATCTCGAGCAGCTCCTGCGCCGTCCCGTCCTCGCCGCCGGGCCCGTGCAGGGCGATGAAGGCGACGTCGGGGCGCTCCTGCTTGAGCCGCGCGACGAGGTCGGCGCCGGGGTCGATCTCGGTGACCTCGTGGCCGAGCGTGCGCAGCGCGTCCTCGACGCGCGCTCCCGATCGGCGCGAGACCTCGCGCTCGAGCGAGCGCCCGCCCGCGAGCACCGCGACCCGCATCAGCTCCTCGCCCTCGCCGCTCGCCTCGCGCCGGCGAAGCGGGAGCACGTCGGCGCCCTCCGCCTCCAGCTCCGCCGTCTCCTGCTCGGGCGCGGCTCGGCTGGCCGGCTACCGGCGACTCGCCCGTGATCGTCTCGTAGAGCGCGACCTGGTCCCACACGACCTGGCCGATGCGCCGGATCCCCTCGCGGATCTCGCCCGCCGACGAGGCCGAGAAGTTGAGCCGCATCGAGCTCGACTGGCGCGCGTCGGCGTAGGCGGCGGCGCCGGGCACGAAGGCGACGTTCTGGCCCAGTGCCTTTGCGAGCAGGTCGCCCGTGTCTATGTATTCGGGCAGCGTCGCCCACAGGAAGAGACCGCCTTCGGGCCGGCTCCACTCGCACTGCGGCGGGAAGTGGCGCTCGAGCGCCTCGAGCATCGCGTCGCGGCGCTCGCGATAGAGCTCGGCGAGGCTGTCGACGTATTCGCGCCAGCGCCCCTCCTCGAAGTACTCGGCGACGAAGTACTGCGTGAGAGTCGAGGTGCAGAGGTCGGTGGCCTGCTTTCCGAGCACGATCTTCTCCATCACCGGGGGCGGCGCGACACACCAGCCGAGCCGGATCCCGGGCGAGAGGATCTTCGAGAACGTCCCGACGTAGATCACGTAGTCGCCGCCCTCGAGCTGGTAGAGCGGCGGGATCGGATCGCCCTCGTAGCGCAGCAGGCCGTAGGGGTTGTCCTCGACGACGAGCAGCTCGCGCTCACGCGCGATCTCGACGAGGCGGCGGCGGCGCTCGAGCGACATCGTCACCCCGGCGGGATTCTGGAAGCTCGGGACCGTGTAGACGAACTTCGGCCGCCGCCCTTCGGCGGCGAGGCGGTCGAGCAGCACCTCGAGCTCGTCCACCCGCATCCCGTCCTCGTCCATCGAGACCTGGAGGGTTTCCGCCTCATACGAGCAGAAGACCGGGACGGCCCCGGGGTAGGTCGGGGACTCGCAGATCACGGGGTCACCGGGGTCCACGAGCGTCTTGGTCACGAGGTCGATCGCCTGCTGGCCGCCGGTGGTGACGATCACGTCCTCGGGGTCGGGCGACATGCCCTCCGCCGCCATCACCTCGGCGATGCAGTCGCGGGTGCGGTCGAAGCCCTCGGTCGGCCCGTACTGCAGCGCCTCGGCGGACGACTCCTGCGCGATCTTCGTCATCTGCGCGGCGAAGCTCTCGGGCGGAAAGCTCGCGGTGTCCGGCAGCCCCCCGGCGAGCGAGATCACCTCGGGCCGCGCGGTGATCGCCATCAGGTCGCGCATCGCCGACGACCGCATCACCCGCGTGCGCGACGCGAAGAGGTCCGCGTAGCGGACGAGGTCGCGGGCGCTCGTGTGCGCGCGGCGGTGCGGCGCCGCCCCCGCCCCGGCGCGCCCTCGGTCGCTCGCCTCGCTGCCGCTTGTCTCACCGTTCGGCATCGGCCAAGTGTGGCGGATCGGGCCGGCACGATTGATCCCAAATCAACCGTCTAGCCTTCGCCCGCGGATGGACCTCTTCGTAGAAGGCTGTCAGGGCCTCGGGCTGGCGCTCGCGGTGGGCGCGATCGGAGGCACGCTGGTCGGTGTGCGGCCCGGCGAGGGCCCGCTGACGCCGATCGTGGCGATCGCGTCGGCGATCGCCGGCGCGGCTGCTCTTCGGCTGGTCGCTGACCCAGGCCGACCACCCCGCGTGGCCCGGCTGGCCCGTCGGCGCGGTGATCGCGCTGTTTGCCTTCGTCGTCGTCGCCGGGTTCGTCGCCGGAGCGCGCAGACGCTCGAGCGACGACCGGGCGACGCCGACCGCGCTCGCGCTTCCCGTCCTGTTCGCCGCGATCGCGCTCGCCGGGCTCTCGCTCGCCTTCGGCCCGTTCGCGCTCATCGCGCTCGCTGCACTCGTCTACCTCGCGCTCGCGCGCCGGCGCCGCGCCGGGCGCAAGTACGAGGGCCTGCGCGTCCTGCGCTGAGGAGACGAGCGTGGCGCGAAAGCTCGTCCTCGTGGTCGTCGACTCGCTCAAGGCCGAGACGCTCGAGCACGCCGTCGCCGAGGGCGCCGCGCCCACCTTCCGCAAGCTCCTCGACCGCGGCGATTTCGTGCGCGACTGCGTCTCGACCTTCCCCTCGGTCACGCCCGTGGCGACCTCGGAGATCTGCACCGGCGTCGGTCCCGACCGCCACTGGATCTCGGGAATGAACTGGTACCACCGCATCGAGCGGCGCTACGTCGAGTACGGGACCTCGCTCGAGGCGACGCGCGCCTTCGGCCTCTTCCGCTGCCTCTACGACACGGTCTACAACCTGAACATGTCCCACCTCTCGCACGAGGTGGAGACCGTCTACGAGACGCTGATGGACGCCGGCGTCCGAACCGCGGTGACCCCCTTTCTCCTTTACCGCGGGCGCAAGCGCCACGAGATGGGACTCGAGGGCCTGCTTCGCCAGGTCGCCGTGGCCGCCAACTTCCACCACGCCGTCTGGGGCCCCGACGAGCTCTTCTACGGCGAGCTCTATGCAAGCCGCCGCGTCCCCTGCAAGCCGACGCTGGCGCGCCCCGGGACGCGCGACGAGTACTCCGCCTGCGTCGGCAAGGAGCTCGTCGAGAAGGACCTCTTCGACTTCATGCTCTTCTCGCTTCCCGACCACGACTACCACTCGCACCGGCTCGGGCCCGACGAAACGCTCGACTCGGTCGCCCACGCGGACGCCAGCCTCGAGCAGATTGTCGCCGCCGCCGGCGGGATGGACGCCTTCTGCGAGGAGCACGCCGTGATCCTGATGTCGGACCATGGCCAGACGCCGCGTCGAGCATGCGCTGCCGATCGTCGACGCTCTCTCGGAGCGCTGGCGGGTGCAGCTGCCCAACATGGAGCGCCCCGAGTCGTGCGAGCTCGCGGTCAGCCCGACGAGCCGCGCGGCGAACGTCTACGTGCTCGCCCAGGGGCGGCGCAGGGCGCGCGTGCACTCGGCGGTCCGCGACCGCCTGCGGTCGCTCGACGGCGTCGATCTCGTCGCGTGGCTCGCGACGGGTGACGGCGACCCGGTCGAGCGCGAGGGCGTCGGCGCCCCCGAGGGCGACGGCGTCGAGGCCGTCGTCGAGCGAGGCGGGGCAGAGCTGCGCTTCAGCCCGGGCTCCTCCGTAACCGACAGGCGCGGCAACCGCTGGGACGTCGAGGGCGACCCGGCTGCGCTCGATGCCGAGATCCGCGACGGCGTCTTCGACGGCGCCGACGTATCCGAACGCGCTCGACCGGCTGTGGTCGGCGCTGGTCGCCCCCCACGCAGGGGACGTCAGCGTCTCACTCGCCGACGGTTACGAGTGCGTCGACTGGGGCGGCGCGTCGCACGTCGGCGGCGGCAGCCACGGCGCTCTCTCTGCCGGGGACTCGCTCAGCCCCCTGCTCACGGTGGGAGTCGAGCCCACCCCGGGCCCGCAGCCCGAGCAGTGGACGCTGCGCGATGTGCGCGCCCTGATCCTCAACCACTTCGGCGTGGCGGTGGCGCCCGAGCCGGTGGCGGTCGGATGAGCGGCGCCGAGATCACACCGGAGCCCACGCCGCCCGGCCGCGCCCGCGACGCCACGACGCGGGCCGCCGATTGGGCCTGGGGGATCGCGCGCCGGATCCACCTCGGGACGCGCCGTCCCGGCAACTGGCTGCAGCTCTTCAAGTTCGGGGTCGTCGGCGCCTCCGGCTACGTCGTCAACCTGATCGTGTTCGCGGCCCTCACCCAGGCGCTCGACGTCCACCACATCCCTGCGGCGATCGCCGCATTCGGCGTGGCGGTCACCAACAACTTCCTATGGAACCGCCACTGGACGTTCCAGGCGACGGAGGGGCACGCCGGATTCCAGGCGATGCGCTTCTTCGTCATCAGCGTCGGGGCGCTCGGGGTGAACCTGATCGTGCTCGAGATCCTGATCGCCGAGCTCGGAGTCTCGGAGATCCCCGCCCAGGCGATCGCGGTCGCCTTCGCGATGCCGGTCAACTTCATCGGCAACAAGCTGTGGACCTTCGGCGGCGGCTGAGGGCCGCCGCTTCGGCGCCGCGGCTCGCGACCGCCGCGGCAGCGCTCGCCGCGACGATCGCCCCGGCCGCCCCCGCGCTCGCCCAGAGCCCCTCGGCGCCGGGATCGACCGCGCCGGGGATCGAGCTCTCCGGCGACCTGCCGAGCCGCCCCGACGGCTACGAGCTGCGGGCGCGCGACGCGATCGCGATCGCGAACGCCGACCCGGACGTGGCCGCGACGCGCGAGCGCTGGGGCGACCTCGAGGCGACGGCCGAGGTGAAGTTCCCGGACACCTGGGAGATCGGCTACCACTCCGAGGACGGGGAGCGGGCGCTCGTCGTCGTCATCGACTCGACCGGCGAGGTCAAGGAGTCGTGGACGGGTCACCAGGTCGCGTGGCAGATGGCGCGCGGCTACGAGGGCAGCTTCGGGCACCTGCTCAACGCGGCCTACGTCTGGATACCGCTCTGCTTGCTGTTCTTCTTCGGCCTCTTCGACCTGCGACGCCCCCGCAAGTGGGTCCATCTCGACCTGCTCGTCCTGCTCTCGTTCTCGGTCTCGCAGATCTTCTTCAACGACGCCAACATCGGCGTCTCGGTCCCGCTCGCCTACCCGCCGCTGCTCTACCTGCTCGCGCGCATGCTGTGGGTCGGCTTCCGGGGGCCGGGCGAGGGACTGCGCCCGTCGGCGCCGGTCACCTGGCTCGCGATCGCGACGTTCTTTCTGCTCGGCTTCCGGGTGGCGCTCAACATCGCCGACTCGGGGGTGATCGACGTCGGCTACGCGGGCGTGATCGGCGCCGACAAGGTCGTCCACGGCGAGCCGCTCTACGGCGAGGGCGCGTTTCCCGACGACAACCCCTTCGGGGACACCTACGGCCCGCTCAACTACTACGTCTACGTCCCGTTCGAGCTCGTCTTCTCCTGGGACGGAGACTGGGACGAGCTCCCCGCCGCACACGCGGCGGCGCTCTTCTTCGACCTCGCGTGCGTGGTCCTGCTCTTCGCGCTCGGGCGCCGCATGCGCCCTGGCGATGCCGGCCGCGACCTCGGGGTGATCCTCGCCTTTGCGTGGGCCGCCTACCCGTACACGACCTACACGCTTCAATCGAACGCCAACGACGCGCTCGTCGCGGCACTCGTCCTCGCCGCCCTGCTGGCGATCGGCTCACCGCCGGCGCGCGGCGCGCTGGCCGCGCTCGCCGGGCTGACGAAGTTCGCGCCCTTCGCTCTGGCGCCGCTGCTCGCCGCCGGGCCGCGCGCGGGGCTCGCCTCGCGCGACCCCGAGACCGGGGAGGGGCCGCTCTCGCCGCGGCGACTGCGCGCCCTCGGCCTCTTCGCGCTCGCATTCGCCGGGGTGATCGCCCTCGTGATGCTGCAGACCCTGCTCGATCCTGGGCTCGCGACCTTCTTCGACCGCACGATCGCCAACCAGGTGGATCGCGACTCGCCCTTCTCCGTGTGGGGCCAGACCCCGAGCCTCGATTGGCTTCAGGTCGTGGTCCAGGCCGCCGCCGCGGGCCTGGCGATTCTCGTCGCGTTCGTCCCGCGCCGGCGCACGCTGCCCCAGATAGCGGCGCTCGCCGCCGCCGTGATGATCGCCGCTCAGATCACGGCAGACCACTGGTTCTACCTCTACATCGTGTGGTTTCTGCCCGGGGTGCTCGTCGCGCTCGCCTGGCGCAGGGCGGACGTCCCGGCGTAGGGCGTATGGCTGGGGCGCCGCCGGTTCCGGGCTAGACGGCGCGGCGCCCGGACACGACCCGCCCGGCCGCCTCGGCCTGCCCGGCGGGAGTCGGCACGAACCGGCGCGGGGAGACGCGCTGAGCGGAAGGCTCCCGATCGAGCGGGACGAGGGCGAGGTCCTCGCCCTCGTCGCCCAGCGCGCGCCGCCGGGCGATCCGAAGCGCGGGCCCGACCGCCGCGACGAGGAGCACGACGAGAACGGTGAGCGCGATTGCTATCGGGACGATCGGCATCTTCGTGCGGCCTCAGAGTCATATTCGATCCACGGCCGGATGGACCTCTCGCTCGCACGATTATCCCGCACGGTGGCGGAAACGCGGCCCCGGGGCTAGCGGCGCTCGGAATCCTCCTCGCGGCCCGACTCTGCGTCGCCTCCACGGCGACGCAGCAGCCCACGGCGAGGCCTGGTCTTCTGGGCCTCCTTGGCGTGGCGGCTCGCCTCGCGCTCGGCGTGGTCGGCGCGGTTGGCCCGCTCCTTGGCCTCCGCCGCCTCGCGGCGGGCGCGGGCCTCCTTCTCGTCGGCCGCGGCGCGCTCCTTCTCCGCGGTCGCGCGGTGCTGCTTCGCGCGTCCCTCGTGCTCGCGGGACTGACGCTCGCGCTTCTCGCGGCTCTGCCTGCTCAAGACCGAGGCGATGATCGCGACGACGATGATCGCTCCGATGACGATGGCGATGATCGCGATTGTGCTCACACAGTCCTCCTATCCCTGGGGGCATTGCGGGGCACCCGCTCGGCTACCCCGGATTCGGCGCGGGCGCCGAACCTCCGGCGCGAGCGCTCGGGATTTCACCGGCATCCGCCTCCGACCGGCAGCATGACCTGCTCGATCGACTCCGCGAGCCCGTCGCCCCCGACCTCCACGGCGGCGCCCATGATCCAGACGTCGCCCTCGGCGCTGTCGAAGCGGACCGGCATCTGGGTGCGAAACGCCTCGAGCGCCTGCTCGGCGCGGACCCCGATGACGCCGTTCCGCGATCCCGTCATCCCGACGTCGGAGATGAAGGCGGTCCCACCCGGCAGGACCCGCGCGTCGGCGGTCGGGACGTGCGTGTGGGTGCCGAGGCACGCGGCCGCTCGACCGTCGAGGTGCCAGCCCATCGCCACCTTCTCGCTCGTCAGCTCGCAGTGGAAGTCGACGATCACCGCCTCGGCCCCCTCGTCGGCGAGCCGCGCGAGCCGCGCGTCGGCCTCGGCGAAGGGGCTCTTGGCGACGCGCAGGTGCAGCGCGCCGCTGAGGTTGAGCACCCCGACGCGCATCCCGCCGGCCTCGACGATCGTGTGGCCGCGGCCGGGGTTCGAGAGCGGGTAGTTCGCGGGCCGGATCACGCGGTCGGTCTCGTCGAGGAACGGATAGACGTCGCGGTGGCGGTAGACGTGGTTGCCGGTCGTCACCACACCGACGCCGAGGTTGAGCAGCTCGTTCGCGGTCTTCTTCGAGATCCCGACTCCGCCGGCGGTGTTCTCGCCGTTGGCGATCACGAGGTCGGGCGCGTAGCGCTCGCGAAGGCCGGGCATCGCCTGCGCGAGCCCCATCGCGCCCGGGCTTGCCGACGATGTCGCCGATGAAGAGGACCTTCATCGCGCCAGCGTATCCGCGTTGCCCCGCGAGGCCGGCGGGTGTTCTGGCGCAGCTCTGCTGCGAGGAGCTGGGTGCAGTTAGTTATTCGGGGTTCACTAGCGTTTCGCGGATGCCGGGTCCCGACAGCGATGTCGTCATCGAGGCGCGCGGGGTGACGAAGGCCTTCGGCGGACGCTCCGCCCTGCGCGGCGTCAGCTTCGCGGCCCACCGCGGCGAGCTGCTCGCGGTGATCGGGCCAAACGGCGCCGGCAAGACGACGCTGCTCTCGATCCTCGCCGGACAGCTCGCGCCCGACGCGGGCGAGATCACGCGCCCGCCGGGCGAGATCGGCTGGGTGCCGCAGCGCGCCGGGCTCTACCGGCGCCTCACGGTCTGCGAGAACCTGCGCCTGTTCGCGCACCTCGAGCGCGTCGACGACCCCGACGCGACGGTCGAGCGCATGCTCGACCTCACGGGGCTCGGCGAGCGCCGCGACGACCAGGTCGCCGTTCTGTCGGGCGGAAACCAGCAGCGGGTCAACATCGCGATCGGGCTCATCGCCCAGCCCGCGGTGCTGCTGCTCGACGAGCCGAGCGCGGGGCTCGACCCGCGCCAGCGCGAGCGCGTCTGGGAGTTCGTCGGCGCGATGGCCGGCGAGGGGACGACGGTGATCTTCTCGACCCACAACATCCAGGAGGCCGAGCGCTACGGGCGGCGCATGCTCGTGCTCGCCGATGGCGAGGTCCTCTTCGACGGCACCGCGTCGCAGCTTCACGCCGCGACCCCCGAGGCGGGATACCGCGACTTCGAGGAGGCGTTCGTCGCCTTCCTGCGCGAGCGGGGGCACGGCTAGATGCGCTGGCTGCTCGTCAAGGACCTTCAGATCCTGCGGCGCTCGCCGCTCGTCACCGCGCTGCTCGTGATCTACCCGATCGTGATCGCGGTGCTGATCGGCTTCGCGCTCTCGCGCGGCCCCAGCGACCCGCGGGTGGCCTTCCTCAACGAGATCCCCGACAACGAGGAGTTCAGCCTCGGCGAGGCCGACCTCGACAAGGACACCGCCAAGAGCAGGCTCTGCGAGCGCGTCGAGTGCGTCGACGTGCAGACCCGCGCCGAGGCCGAGCAGATGGTCCGCGACGGCGAGGTCCTCGCCGCGCTGATCGTCCCCGAGGACCTGATCGACAAGCTGCGCTCGCTGACCTCGCTCAACCCCGAGCAGCCCACCGTCGAGGTGCTCGTCAACGAGGACGACCCGCTCAAGGCCCAGCTCGTCGACGACCGCATCCAGGCGCTGATCACCGAGGCCAACCTGATCGTCTCGCAGCAGGTCTCCGAGCAGGCGTCGGTGTACCTCGACGCGCTGATCAAGGGCGGCACGTTCGAGATCCCCCTGGTCGGGGACACGATCGAGATCCTCGGGCTCGAGCGCGCCGCGGACGTGCTCGAGGCGCTGCGGCCGGCGGTCCCCAAGGAGCTTCAGCCGCAGCTCGACGAGGTCACGCGCTTCGCGCGCCTCGCCGAGGAGAACCTCGACGTCGCGCTGCCCCTGCTCGGCGCCGTCGCGCAGCCGATCGAGGTCGACAAGCAGGTCGTCAACGCCGGCGCTCCGTCGCTCGACTCGTTCGCGATCGCGGTCGCCGCGACGGTGACGCTGATGTTCGTCACCGTCCTGCTCGTCGCCGGCGCGCTCGCGCTCGAGCGCGAGGAGAACGCCTTCCCGCGCCTGACGCGCAACCTGCTGTCGCGAAACGCACTGCTCGCCGAGAAGGTCGTGCTCGGGATCGCGGTGTCGCTGGTCGTGACGCTCGTGATGCTGGCCGGCCTCGAGCTCTTCGTCTCGCTCGACTGGGGACGCGCGCCGCTGTGGATACCCGCGATCGTCGCCGGGCGGCGCCGGCTTCGCCGCCTTCGGAGCCGCGATCGGCGCCGCCGCGCGCGAGGTCCGCGCCAGCTCGCTGATCGCGTTCATGGTCTCGCTCCCGGTCGCGTTCCTGTCGCTGGTCCCGTCGGGGACCGTGAGCGGATTCGCCTACGACGTCGTTCAGGTCGTCGCCGCGATCTTTCCCTTCGACGCCGCGCTGCGCGCCTTCGAGGGCGCGCTCGAGGCCGGGCGGGCCGAGCATCTGGGCGGCTCTCGGCCACCTCGCGATCCTCGTGGTCGCGTACTTCGCCCTGGCGCGGGTCGCGCTGCGGCGGTTCGCCTAGGGCGATCCGCGCAGAGGAAGCGCTGCGGACGGGCGCCGCCGCCCGGGCGGAGGGCCGCGCGGCCCTAGAATCACGATCGTGAGCTTCCCCGCCACGCGCATGCGACGCCTGCGCCGCACGAGGGCCCTCCGCGAGCTCGTGCGCGAGACCGAGCTTCGGCCCTCGCACCTCGTCCAGCCGCTCTTCGTGGTCGCGGGCGAGGGCGTTCGCGAGCCCGTCGCCTCGATGCCGGGCGTCGAGCGCCTCTCGATCTCGGAGTTGGTCGCCGAGGCCGGCGACGTCCTCGCGGCGGGAGTGAAGGCCGTGATCCTGTTCGGCATCCCGTCCGAGAAGGACGAGCTGGCGCTGGGCGCCTACGACGACGAGGGAGTCGTGCAGATGGCGGTCCGCGCGCTCAAGGAGGCCCACCCCGACCTCGTCGTGATCACCGACGTCTGCCTCTGCGAGTACACCTCGCACGGCCACTGCGGCTTCGTCCGCGAGGGCGAGGTCGACAACGACATCACGATCGAGCTGCTCGCCAAGACCGCGATCTCGCACGCCGAGGCGGGAGCCGACGTCGTCGCGCCGAGCGACATGATGGACGGGCGCGTCGGCGCGATCCGGGGCCAGCTCGACGAGGAGGGCCACCCCGACGTCGCGATCCTCGCCTACAGCGCGAAGTACGCGTCGGCGTTCTACGGCCCCTTCCGCGAGGCCGCCGAGTCGACGCCCGAGTTCGGCGACCGCCGCGGCTACCAGATGGATCCCGCCAACGCCGCGGAGGCCGTTCGCGAGGCGAAGCTCGACCTCGACGAGGGCGCCGACGCGCTGATGGTCAAGCCCGCGGTCCCCTACCTCGACGTGATTCGCCGCGTCAAGGAGGAGACCGGAGCGCCCGTCGCGGCGTACCACGTCTCCGGCGAGTACTCGATGATCAAGGCGGCCGCGGCCAACGGCTGGATCGACGAGCGCGCGGCGGTGCTCGAGACACTGACGGCGATCCGACGCGCCGGGGCCGACATCGTGATCACCTACGACGCCACGCGCGCCGCCGGGTGGCTGGCGGAGGGCGACTGAGGTGGGAGTGGCGCAGCCGAAGCTGCGTTCGCGCAAGGGCGGCGCCGCGGTCCCGCTCGACGACACCGACCGCCGGCTGATGAACCTGCTCCAGTCGCGCTTCGCGCTCGACCCCGAGCCCTACGCGCTGATCGCGCGCGAGGCCGAGCTCGCGGTGGACGACGTCCAGATCGCGCACCCAGCGGCTGCTCGACGAGCGCATCATCCGCGAGATAACGCCGATCTTCGACACGCGGGCGCTCGGCTACAGCTCGATGCTCGTCGCGGCGAAGGTCGACTCCGAGTTCCCCCACCGCGCCGCCGAGATCGTCAACTCGCATCCCGGCGTCTCGCACAACTACCTGCGCACCCACGACTTCAACCTCTGGTTCACGATCGCGACCCCGCCCGACTCCGAGCTCGGGCTCGAGGGCACGCTCGAGGTGCTCCAGGTGCTGACGGGCGCCGAGTCGATCCGCCAGCTCCCGACGCTGACGCTGTTCAAGATCAACATGAACCTCGAGATGGAGGGCGGCACGGACGCGCTCGCGGCATCCGTCGAGGCGGCGCCGCCGCGCGAGCTCGAGGCGCAGCCCTACGACGACACCGACGTCGCCGTGATCCGCGCGCTTCAGGGGCCGATGGAGGTCACCGACCGCCCCTACGACGCCGCGGCCGCCGAGGTCGGGATGACGACCGACGCCTTCCTCGACCACCTTCGCGCGATGGTCGATCGCAAGATCCTGCGACGCGTCGCGGCGATCCTCTTCCACCGGCGCGCCGGCTTCTCGGCCAACGGGATGGGGGTCTGGCGCGTTCCCGAGGAGAAGATCTCGGAGACCGGCGGCCGGATGGCGGCCGTTCGCGGGATCTCGCACTGCTACCAGCGGCCGACCTATGCCGACTGGCCCTACTCCGTCTTCACGATGGCCCACGGTCGCTCGAAGGAGGAGTGCGACGCGGTCCTCGACTCGATCGCCGAGGAGCACGACCTCCACGGCGACGACCGCGCCGTCCTCTACTCGTCGACCGAATACAAGAAGGTCAGGCTGCGCTACTTCGTCGACGACTACGCGCGCTGGGACGAGGAGCATTCGGGGGCTTGACGGGCCCCGGTTCCGCCTCGAGGCTCCGCACGGAGCGCTCCGAGGCGCTCGCTGAGCAGGCGCGCGAACTGATCCCGGGCGGGGTCAACTCGCCGGTCCGGGCGATGAACGCGATCGGCCGCGAGCCGATCTTCGTCGAGCGTGGCGAGGGCTGCGAGCTCGTGGACGTCGACGGCAACCGCTACGTGGACTGGGTCTGCTCGTGGGGGCCGTTGATCCTCGGGCACGCCGACCCCGACGTCGTCGCCGCGGTCTCGGAGGCCGCAAGCCGGGGAACGAGCTTCGGCGCGCCCACCGAGGCCGAGGTGCGGCTCGCGGAGGAGGTCACGCGGCGCTTCGAGTCGGTCGAGATGGTTCGGATGGTCAGCTCGGGCACCGAGGCCGCGATGAGCGCGGTGCGCCTCGCGCGCGCCGCGACGGGCCGCGACGCGGTGCTCAAGTTCGCCGGCGCCTACCACGGCCATTCCGACGGCCTGCTCGCGGAGGGCGGCTCGGGCATCGCGACTCAAGGGACATCACCGACATCACATGCTCGTCACAGCGAAGCTGCGCTCTCAAAACCCTCGACCCCCGGGGTGACCGCCGCGCAGGCGGGGGACACGGTGGTCGTCGCGTGGAATGACGCGGAGGCCGTCGAGCGGGCGCTCGCCGAGCGCCCCGTCGCCGCGATCCTCGCCGAGCCGATCGCCGCGAACATGGGCGTCGTCCCGCCGCAGCCGGGATTTCTCGAGCGCCTGCGAGCCCTCGCCGACGAGCACGGCGCGCTGCTCGTTCTCGACGAGGTGATCACGGGCTTCCGCGTCGCGCGCGGCGGAGCCCAGGAGCTGCTCGGCGTCCGCGCCGACCTGACCGTGATGGGCAAGGTCCTCGGCGGCGGCCTTCCGGCGGCGGCATACGGCGGCTCGCGCGAGCTGATGCAGCGCGTCGCGCCCGCGGGCGACGTCTACCAGGCGGGAACGCTGTCGGGCAACCCGCTCGCGACCGCGGCCGGGCTCGCGACGCTCGCGAAGCTCGACGAGGCCGCATACGCCCGGCTCGCGGAGCTGACCGAGGCACTCGCCGCGGGGCTGCGCGAGGCCGCCGGCGATCGGCCGGTCAGCGTCGTATCCGCGCCCGGGCTCGTCACCCCCTTCTTCGCCGCGGAGCCCCCGCGCGACTTCGCGGCGGCATCGGCGGGCGACGCGGACGCGCACGCGCGCTTCTGCCGCGCGCTTCTCGAGCGCGGGGTCTATCCGCCGCCGTCCGCGTTCGAGGCCTGGTTCGTCTCGCTCTCCCACGACGAGGCGGCGATCGAGCGCACGACCGCGGCCGCCGCCGAGGCGTTCGCGCGAGGCGTTCTCGTGAGGCCGCGATGAAGCTTGCGCCGCCGCCGCAAGCCCGATGTCCTCCCCGAGGACGCGCTCACGCTGCTCGCCGACCAGCTGCGGGTCGAGGGCTCGGTGATCTCACCGCACGTGCGCATCTGCGGCGACATGCCCTCGCTCGGCCTGCTCGCGGCATCGGCCCCGCGAACCCAGGACGCGCGCGCCGAGTACGCGGTGCTCGTCGAGGCGATCCGCGAGGGCTATCTCCTGCACTACGCGACCCCGCGGCTCGTCGTCGACGCCGACCCCGACCTGGCGCTGCTGGCGGGCGACTATCTATATGCGCTCGGGCTGCGCCGGCTGTCGCTGCTCGGCGACCTCGACGCCGTGCGCGAGCTCTCCGACCTGATCAGCCTCTCCGCGCAGGTCCACGCCCCCGACGAAGACGGCGAGCGAGCCGAGTTCACCGCCGCCGCCCTCTGGCTCGCGGCGGTCGTCGCGGTGGCCGCGGGTCCGAGCGACGGCAACGAGCGCGCCAAGGCCGCGCTGCGCGCGGCTCATCCAAACGCCGCCGCCGCGCTGCTCGCCTCCGCGCAGGCAGGCGCGGTGCGGGCCGGGGTTCCGCACGTGCTTGAGCGCACCGCCGACTCGATAGGCTTGGATTCCTCCCACCTCCCTGACCTTGGCTGACGGCGCCGACAAGAAAAACGACGGCTCCCCGCCCAGGCCCGACCCGCCCGGCTACTTCGAGGGCGAGTCGATGACCCGGCGGCACGTCTTCAGCCTTGGCGTTCAGGGCTTCGGGATCGTGGCCGTCAGCGCCGTGGCGTTGCCCGCCGTCGGCTTCGCCCTCGCCCCGGTCTTCGAGCGCGAGGACGAGCTGTGGCAGGGCGTCGGCCCGCTCGACGACTTCTCCTCCGACACCTACACGCCGCGCGTGATCACGATCGCCGAGGGGATCGGCGAGGCCGGCAAGACGACGGTCTACGTTCGCCGCGGCAACCCCGGGCTCTCCGAGCAGGAGCCGGAGCTTCCCCCGGAGGGCCGCGACGACATCATCGCGATCTCGACCCGCTGCGCCCACCTCGGCTGCCCGGTGCGCTACGTGCAGGCGGCGTCCAACTTCATCTGCCCCTGCCACGGCGGCGTCTACGACTTCCAGGGCAAGGTCATCGGCGGCCCGCCGGTGCGCCCGCTCGACCGCTTCCAGACGCGCGTGTCCAGCGGCCAGGTCGAGATCGGCCCCCGCTACAGCGTCACCTCGCAGCTCGACCCCGTCCGCTACCGCGACCCGGGTGAGTTCACGGGCGGGGTCTGGGAGTACATCTATCCGCCGCGTCCCTCCGTCCCGCCGCCGCCATGAAATTCGTCCCCGACAGGCTCGTACCCAGCGCGCTCAAGCAGCCCGCCCCGCCGGGCGAGCAGAACGGCAAGGGCAACGGCGCCGGGCCGGCGACCCCGGTCGACCACGTCAAGGAGGGCGCCGGCGACCTCGTCGGCTGGGTCGACGAGCGCACCGGCGGCGCGGGCTTTCTCACCGGGATGCTCTACCGCAAGGTCCCGAAGGGCACGAACTGGTTCTACACGCTCGGCTCGGCGACGCTGTTCGCGTTCGTGATCCAGGCGCTCACCGGGGTGTTCCTGGCGATGTACTACACGCCCTCGGCGGACGAGGCGTACTCGTCGATCACGCACCTCACCAACGACGTCTTCCTCGGCGAGTTCGTGCGCGGCCTGCACAAGTGGGGCGCCTCGCTGATGGTGATCCTCGTGTTCCTGCACATGGGGCGCACCTTCTTCTTCGGCGCCTACAAGTACCCGCGCGAGCTCAACTGGGTGATCGGGGTCGTGCTGCTGATCCTGACGCTCGTGATGGGCTTCACCGGCTACCTGCTGCCGTTCGACCAGCGCTCCTTCTGGGCCACGGTCGTCGGCGTCAACATCAACGGCACGGGCCCGTTCATCGGGCCCTACCTGAGTGACTTCCTGCGCGCCGGCCCGGAGTTCGGCGCCACGACGCTGTCGCGCTTCTACGCGATCCACATGCTGCTGCTGCCGGGCCTGATCATCGCCCTGATCGGCGCCCACCTCTACCTCGTCGTCAAGCTCGGCACGACGGCGCCGCCGTGGCTCGAGGCCGAGACGAAGCCCAAGTCGCTGCGCGAGGAGAAGGTATGAACCGCGCCGAGAAGGAGAAGTACCTCCGCGAGTACGAGGTCCTCAAGAAGAAGGGCAAGCCGTTCTTCCCCTACGCGGTGCTCAAGGACTCGGCGATGATGTTCGTCGTCGCGATCGTCGCGGTCGTGATGGCGCTCGTGCTCGGCGCCGAGCAGGGCCCCAAGGCCGACCCGACGACCACGACCTACGTGCCGCGGCCCGAGTGGTACTTCTTCTTCCTCTTCGAGGTCCTGCGCGTGATCAAGCCGCCGGAGCTCGTCCCGCTCGCGACGATCGGGATCCCGACGATCGCGATGGTGCTCCTGCTGCTGCTGCCGTTCTACGACCGAAATCCGGAGCGCAATCCGGTTCGCCGGCCGATCGCCACGACGGCGGGCCTGCTGACGATCGTCGCGATGGCCTACCTCACCTTCCTCGGCGCCGCGGCCGGCTCGCCGACCGAGATCGAGATGCAGGTCGACCCTCAATATGAGGCCGGGAAGCAGGTCGCCGCCCAGTCGGGCTGCCTCGCGTGCCACAAGTTCGGCGAGAACGGCAACACGCTCGCCCCCGACCTCACCCATATCGGCGCCAAGCTGCCGGCGCCCGCGATCCGGCGCACGGTCGAGGTCGGGCCGAGCTTCATGCCGCCCTACGCCGACCTCCCGCCGCAGAAGCTCAACGAGCTGATTGCGTTCCTGTCGTCGCTGAAGTGACGCGCCGTTAACCTCGGCGGGGTGAGCGCCGCCACCGATCAGGCGCCCCGCGCCCCCTCGCCGCCCTCCCGGGAGTCGGCCGAGTTCTCCTCGGAGGTGCGGGGGATGTTCGACCGAATCGCGGGGGTCTACGACCTCATGAACCGCGCGATGACGGCGGGCATGGACCGCGAGTGGCGCGAGCGCACCGCCGACCGCGCCGAGCTGGAGCCGGGCGACAGCGCGCTCGACGTCTGCTGCGGGACCGGCGACCTCGCCGTCGAGCTGAGGCGGCGCGTCGGGCCCAAGGGCCGCGTCGTCGGGTGCGACTTCTCGGAGCCGATGCTCGAGCTGGCGCGCGACAAGGTCGACGGGCTCGAGCTCAGCGACGTCGAGTTCGAGTGGGCCGACGCGCTCGACCTTCCCTACGGCGACGCCTCGTTCGACGCCGTCACGGTCGGGTTCGGGGTCCGCAACCTCGCCGACCTGCAGCGCGGGATCGCCGAGCTGACCCGGGTGCTTCGCCCCGGGGGGCGCCTCGCGATCCTCGAGATCACCCAGCCCCGCCGGCCTCCGCTCTCCTACTTCCACGCGCTCTGGTTCGACCACATCGTCCCGATGCTCGGGCGCGTCGCCGGAGACAGCGCCGCCTACTCGTACCTGCCGGAGTCGGTGCGCTCCTTTCCTCCGCCCGAGGACGTCGCAGAGCTGATGCACCTGGCGGGGCTCGAGCGCATCCGCTGGACCCTGCTCGCCGGAGGGATCATCGCGATCCACAGCGGCGTGCGGCCCGGGGAGGCGGCGTGAGCACCTCGGTCCCGCCCCCGGTCACCCAGGTGATGCACGAGGCGCAGGCCTGGCTGCCCCCGCGGCTCGCCGCGGTCGAGCAGCGGCTGGCCGAGCTCGTCGGCGGCCACGGCGAGATGCTCGCCGGGGACGCGGGGGCGACGCTCGCCGCCGGCGGAAAGCGGATGCGGCCGCTGCTGGTGCTTCTCTGCGCGGGCCCGCGGTCCGGCGCGTCGGCCGTTCGCGCCGCGACCGCCGTCGAGCTCGTCCACATGGCGACGCTCGTCCACGACGACGTCCTCGACGGGGCGCCGCTGCGCCGCGGCCATCCGACCGTGGCGGCTCGGTCCGGCCGAGGGCGCGCGATCGCCACCGGGGACCTGCTTTTCTCGCGCGCCTTCGCCGAGCTGGGGACCAACGGCGCCGGGCGCCAGGTCGAGCTGCTCAGCGCCGCCTCGGTGGCGCTGGCGGTCGGCGAGCTGACCCAGCGCCGCGACGCCTTCGACACCTCGATCTCCGCCGAGCGCTACCTCAAGCGCTGCCTGCTCAAGACCGCGCGGCTGTTCGAGTGCGCCTGCCTGATCGGCTCGGTGGGGGAGGACCCCCGGGACGGCGAGCCGTCGCGCGACACCGAGGGGCTCGCCGTGTTCGGGCGCCACATCGGGCTCGCCTTCCAGCTCCTCGACGACGTCCTCGACGTGACCGGGCCGCCCGAGCGCACGGGCAAGGCCGTCGGCACCGACCTGCTCGACGGCACCGTCACCCTGCCGCTGATCCTCGCGCGCGAATCCGACGAGGGCCTCGCCGACATCGACCTGTCGACGCTCGACGAGCAGAGCGCCGCGGCGATCTGCGAGCGCATCGCCGCCACCGACGCGCTCGACCGCGTCCGCGAGCTGGCGAGGGCGCGCGTGGACGCGGCGAAGGATGGTCTCGCCGAAGCGGCGATGTCCGCCGACGAGCGGCGGCTTCTCGACCTCGTCGCCGACGGGGTCGTCGAGCGCTATTCGTAGGGTCTAGAAGTCCTCGGGCAGGACGAGGTCGTCGCGAAGCGCGACGAGGAAGCGGTCGGCCTCGTCCTCCATGTTCGCGCGAGTGAGGTCGGTGAGGTCGTCGATCATCGCCGCGGTCCCGGAGTCGAGCTCGATGTCGAAGCGGTCGAGGACCTCCTGGTCATAGACGCCGCTGCCGTGCCACTCGCACTCGGGGCAGCGCAGGTCCACGGTCCAGTGCGTCTCGTCCGATTGCGCCCAGTCGAGCGGATAGACGAAGTCCGAGCTGCACTCGGGACAGACGTGGAGCTCGGAGCCCTTGGTCGCGACCCGCCTGCCGCGCTGCGCCGCGACCAGCAGCGCGTCGATGTGCTCGTCGGCGCGGCCTCGATTTTCGAACTGTGCCCCATCGCGGTGCATGGCCCCAATATCGGCTTCAACACCCCGGCCTTTAGCAAGTTGCCCTCCTTCGTGCCCGCCACTTGGGTCCGAAAGCGCGACGAGCGCCGTCGCGGGCGCGAATAGACTGGCCGCGATGGTGCTATCGGATCGCACGATCAAGGCCGAGATCGAGTCCGGGCGGCTGGTCTTCGACCCCTATGACCCCGCGCTCGTGCAGCCCTCGAGCGTCGACGTGCGCGTGGACCGCCGCTTTCGCGTCTTTCACAACTCGCGCCATCCCTACATCGACGTGCGCAAGCCGATGGAGGACCTGACCGAGCTCGTCGAGGTCACCGGGGACGAGCCCTTCGTCCTTCACCCGGGCGAATTCGTCTTGGGCCAGACGCTCGAGCGAGTGACGCTGCCGGACGACCTCGTTGCCAGATTGGAGGGGAAGAGCTCGATCGGACGTCTCGGCCTGTTGATCCACAGCACGGCCGGCTTTGTCGATCCCGGGTTCAGCGGCAACCTGACGCTCGAGCTCTCGAACGTCGCCAACCTCCCGATCACGATCTACCACGGCATGCCGATCGGCCAGATCTCCTTCATGCGAATGGACGCCCCGGTCGAGCACCCCTACGGCAGCGAGGAGACTCACAGCAAGTACCAGGGCCAGGCCGAGCCGACGCCGAGCCGATTCCACCTGAATTTCGAGCGCTCGGCGAAGAACTAGGCGCCAACCGGTCTTGCAGCCGGGACCGGGCGTCGGAGTACCATTGCTGCGATGCCGAATATCGGACCACTGGAGTTGGCGATCGTCCTCATCATCGCCCTCGTGATCTTCGGGCCAAAGCGGCTTCCGGAGCTCGGGCGCTCGATGGGCCGCGGGATCCGCGAGTTCAAGGGCTCGATCACGGGGGAGAACGACGATGACGACGATGACGCCGACGCCAAGCGCGCCGAGCTCGAGGAGTCCTCGACCGACGAGCCGGTCGAGGGCGAGGTCGTAGCCGAGCGCCGGACCTAGGGCCCCATGGCCCGGCTGAAGCCGGCCCAATTCGACGAGCACCTGACGCTCGTCGAGCACCTCGACGAGCTACGCAGCCGGATCATCGTCTCCGGCGCGGTGCTGCTCGTCGCCGTCGCTCTTGTGCTTCTGGCAGAACGCGCTGCTGCTCGACATCGCCAACGCGCCGCTCCCCGGCGACCGAGTCCCGATCACCTTCGGCGTCACCGAGCCCTTCATCACGACCGTGACGCTGTCGGTCTACGCGGGGCTGCTGCTCGCGATGCCGCTGATCCTCTACCAGCTCTACGCCTACGTCCTGCCCGCCTTCTCGCCGCACGAGCGCCGCGTCGTCCTGCCGTTCATGCTCATGGTCCCGTTCCTGTTCATCGGCGGCGTCGTCTTCGCCTACTTCGTCGTCGTCCCCGCGGCGACCAGCTTCCTTCTGAACTTCAATGCCGACGAGTTCAACATCGAGGTCCGGGCGCGCGAGTACTACAGCTTCTTCGCGCTCACCCTGATCGCCGTCGGCGTGCTGTTCCAGATCCCGGTCGGCGTGCTCGCGGTGACGCGGCTCGGAATCGTCACCCCCGAGACGCTGGCGAGAAACCGCCGCTACGCGGTGCTGGCGATCGCGGTCGTGGCGATGCTGCTGCCCGGGACCGACCCCGTGACGATGCTCCTCTCGATGCTCCCCCTGCTCCTCCTTTTCGAGTTCAGCCTCATACTCGCGCGGATCTTCGGGAGGCCCAGAGAGCCCGAGGGCGAGCCCGCGAGTGCGGGCGAGGGCGCTTAACCGGCGATAAGGCATGACTGGCTAGGCTCAGTCGATGCTTTTCGACCTCCAAAGCGGTAAGCGCCGGCGCGTCGTCCAGGTCGTCTTCGGCACCATGGCGCTGCTGTTCGGCGTCAGCTTCCTGTTCTTCGGAATCGGCAGCGAGGCGAGCGGCGGCCTCGCCGACCTCTTCGGCTTCGGGACCAACTCGCAGAGCACCGGCAACCCGCAGTTCGACGAGCAGGTCGAGGACGCCGAGGACGCCGTCGCAGCGGACCCCAAGGACGAAAAGGCGCTGCTCGAGCTCGCCCAGGTGCGCTACCAGGCGGGCCAGTTCCAGCTCGAGGCCGACCCCGAGACGGGCCAGCCGGTCGTCACCGAGGGATGCGAGGGCGAACTTCGAGGGCGCGCTCGACGCCTGGGAGCAGTACATCGCCCTCGAGCCGAAGAAGCCCGACCCGAGCACGGCCGCCCTGGTCGCCCAGGCCTACGTCCAGCTCGAGGACGCCCAGGGCGCCGCCGAGGCGCAGCGGATCGTCGCCGAGGACAACCCCTCGGGCGGCACCTACGGCAACCTCGCCTTCTACCTCTACGCGTCCGGCGACATCGAGGGCGGCGACGAGGCGGCGGCGCTCGCGGTCGAGAACTCCGACCCCGCCCAGGCCGACCAGATCGAAAAGCAGCTCGCCCAGCTCTCCGAGCAGGCCGCGAAGCTCAAGAAGGCGGCCGCGAAGGCCGCCGAGCAGGCCGACCAGGAGGGCAGCCAGGCGGGCGCCCCGATCGAGGACCCGTTCGGCAGCCTGGGCGGCACCGGAGGCCTCGGAGGCACCGCTCCGACGGCCCCGCCGGCTCCCTAGCGGCAGGCTCAACCGGCGCTACCATCACCCGACCCCGGGCCGTTAGCTCAATCGGTAGAGCAGGGGCCTCTTAAGCCCAAGGTTGAAGGTTCGAGTCCTTCACGGCCCATGCCATGCCCGGCGTCCAGTCTCAGGACATCCGCGGCCGCCGTGCGCACGAGCCGCGGCGCACCGAGGCACCGGCAACCCCGGCCGCCGTGTAGCTTCCCTGGCGATGACGGCCAAGGAAGACTTCCGGTCCGCGGTGGAGAACGGCGACCGCGACGCGATGGTCGCCGCGCTCGCCCCCGACGTCGTCCTCAACAGCCCGGTGAAGCACAGGCCCTTCGAGGGCCGCGAGGCGGTCGCGGCGCTGTTCGGCGCCCTCGTCGAGACGTTCGAGGACTTCCACTACACCGACGAGTTCGACGACGACGACGGGTCCAAGGCGCTCGTCTTCCGCGCCCGCGTCGGCGATCGCGAGCTCGAGGGGATCGACATCCTGCGCTTCGACGACGAGGGCCGGATCGCGAATCTCACCGTCATGGTCCGCCCGCTCACGGGGGCGATCGCGCTGGCCGAGGAGGTCGGCCGGAAGATGGGCATCACCGCGTAGAACCCGGCATGAGCACGCCGCGCGCAGAGCGCCACTGGATCCGGGAGTTTCGCCGCCACGTCGAGGGGCTCGACAGCCGGCGCCGCGCATCCGGAAGCCTCGAGGAGGAGCTGCGCGACTCCTATCTCGAGACCGTGCGCGTGCTCACCGAGATGATCTCGGCGCGGACCGCCGACCTCGAGAAGCATTCCTCGGAGGTCGCCCTCGCCGTCGCCGGGGTCGCCGAGAAGCTCGAGCTCGACCCCCGCCGCCGCGTGGAGCTGATCTTCGCCTCCCTGCTTCACGACGTCGGGAAGATCGGGGTCAGCGAGGAGATCCTGCTCAAGCCCGCCGAGCTCACCTCGGAGGAATTCGGCGAGGTCAAGCGCCACCCCGCGTTCGGCGCCCAGCTCATCGAGCAGGTGCCGGCGCTGGAGCCGATCGCGCCCGCGATCCGCCATCACCACGAGCGCTTCGACGGCGCGGGCTACCCAGAGAAGCTCGAGGGAACCGACATCCCGCTCGAGGCCCGCATCCTCGCCGTCGCCGACTCCTTCATTGCGATGATCGAGGAGCGGCCCTACAGCCCGGCGATGACCGAGGAGGACGCGTGCCGCGAGCTCGAACGCTGCGCGGGGACCCAGTTCGATCCCGCCGTCGTCAAGGCGTTCGTGAGCGAGGTCCGGGGCGCGAAGCTCGGCTGAGACGTGACCGAGGCCTTCCGCACTCCCGACGAGCGCTTCGGCGATCTCCCCGATTTCCCGTATGAGCCCCGCTACGCGGAGCTCGACGGCCTGCGCATCGCGCGCTTCGACGAGGGCGATGGGGCGCCGGTCGTCTTCTTCCACGGCGAGCCGACGTGGTCGTTTCTGTGGCGCAAGGTCATTCCCGCCCGTGCTCGAGTCCGGCCGCCGCTGCATCGCGCCCGACCTCGCCGGCTTCGGGCGCTCCGACAAGCCCCTCGATCTCGACTGGTACACCTACGACCGCCACACCGAGCTGATGACAGCGCTGCTCGACGAGCTCGACATCAGCGGCGCGACGGCGGTCGTCCACGACTGGGGCGGCCCGATCGGCCTGCGGGTGGCGGTCGAGAACCCTGAGCGCTTCGACCGCATGGTGATCATGGACAGCGGCCTGTTCACCGGCCGCCAGCGCATGAGCGACGCCTGGAACGCCTTCCGCGACTTCGTCGCGCGCACCGAGGACCTCCCCGTCTCCCTGCTCGTGCGCCGCGCGTGCCTGACCGACCCGGGCGACGAGGTCGCGGCAGCCTACGACGCTCCCTTCCCGACTCCCGCGTCCAAGGCCGGCCCGCGCTCCTTCCCCCTGATCCTCCCGACCTCGCCCGAGATGGCCGGCGCCGAGGCCGGGGAGCGCGTCGCGAGGGCGCTCCGGAAGACGATCGCCCGAAGCTCTGCCTGTGGGCCGACTCCGACCCGATCCTCTCGCCCGAGACGGGGCGGCGCTTCGCGGCCGCGATCGGCGCCCCCGAGCCCGAGATCATCGAGGGGGCCTCGCACTTCCTCCAGGAGGACCGGGGCGCCGAGATCGGCGAGCGCATCGCGGCCTGGCTGGACTCCTAGCCCGCCGCGCCAGGTGTCAAGGGCTGCAGAAGCGGGTATCGAATCGCCCGCATGCCTCGTGGGGAAAACGAACGCGTCGCCAATGGCGGCGGCGAGGTCTCGATCAACGGCTTCTCGATCTCGGGAGACGGCGGTCCGCGCACGGCGACTACCTGCGCGCGCTCGGCGCGCGCCGCGGGGCGCGCTTCGCGACGCGCCTCTTCGCGGAGTCGATCCCGCGCGGCGGCGCCGTGGTCCACGGCGGCGCGTATCTCGGCTACCACGCGCTGATCGCGGCGCGCCACGCCGGGCCGCGCGGCCGCGTGATGGCGTTCGAGCCCAACCCCGTCAGCTACCGCGCTCTGCGCTCCAACGTGCGCCGCAACGGCTATGGCGATCGCGTGATCGCGCTCCCGCTCGGCATCGCGGCGTGGTCGGGGCGCCGCACGTTCTACCTCGGCGACGGCGACGGGCGCAAGAGCAGCCTCTTCGTCCCCGAGCGCTGGCTGGACTCGACCGAGACGCGGACCCTGAGCCTCGACAGCACGATCGGCGGCCGCGCCATCGACGTCATCAAGCTGACGGTCGTCGGGCGGCGAGGTCGAGGCGCTGCGCGGGATGCGGCGCACCCTCGAGCTGAGCCCGACGGCGCGCCTGTTCGTCGAGTGCGATCCCCGCGCCCTCGTCCGCGCCGGGTCCGGAGTCGCTGCGCTGCTCGACGAGCTTCGCGGCCTCGAGATGCGCACCCGCGTCATCGACGAGGACAACGAGGAGCTGACCGCGGTCGGCGACTGGCTCGCCGACTCCAGCGGTCGCGTCCAGCTTCTCTGCGAGCCTGCCGCGGTCACGCGCCGCCTCGCGCGCCGCGTGCGCACGGCGCGCCGCGAGCCCTCCGCCGCCCCGGCCTGATCGCGCCCGCCGCGGCGGCGCGCTTCG
Organism: uncultured Thermoleophilia bacterium; assembly: GCA_963838145.1. Taxonomy (GTDB): domain Bacteria; phylum Actinomycetota; class Thermoleophilia; order Solirubrobacterales; family 70-9; genus DASPWW01. The sequence goes on along the minus strand of CAWIPX010000009.1, from coordinate 423,582 downwards.
GCATCGCTCGGCGGCTGTAGAGTCACCGCGCTGTGGCCGAGAGCCCGTTTCCCCGCATAGGCGACTACGGGTTCCTGTCGGACTGCCACACGGGGGCGCTCGTCGCACCGAACGGGGCGGTGGAATGGCTATGTCTGCCGCGCTTCGACTCCCCGAGCGTCTTCACCGCGATCCTCGACCGCACCGCGGGCTCGTTTCGCTTCGGGCCCGTCGACGTCGCCGTCCCGCTCGCGCGCCGCTACGTGCCGGGCACGACAGATCCTCGAGACGACCTGGATGACCGAGCAGCGGCTGGGTCGTCGTCCGCGACGCCCTCACGGTCGCCGAATGGCGAGACGCCTCGAGCGCACCCGCACACCCGCCCTCCGAGCAGTCACGAGGCCGAGCAGACGCTGCTGCGAAGCGCCGAGTGCATTCAGGGCGAGGTCGAGCTCGAGGTCGTCTGCGACCTCCTCTTCGGCGTACGGTGTCGACGCGCCGCAGTGGTCGCTCGACGGCGACGGCCCCTGGACGGCGACGGCCTCGGGTGGCGAGCCCGCGGTGCGGCTCATCTCCGACTGCGAGCTCGCGATCGAGGGCGACCGGGTCTCAGCTCGACGCGGGCTCGAGTCCGGCGAGGGCTGCTTCTGCGCGCTCGCGTGGGGCGATCCCGGCCGACGACCCCGCGAGCCTCGACCGAGGTCGACCGCGCGTCTCAAGGTCACGTCGGACTTCTGGCGCGATTGGCTCGCCGACGGCCGATTTCCCGACCATCCGTGGCGCGTGCACCTGCAGCGCTCGGCGCTGACGCTCAAGGGGCTGACCTATGCGCCGACGGGCGCGCTGCTCGCGGCCTCCGACGACCTCGCTGCCCGAGACGCCGGGCGGGGAGCGCAACTGGGACTACCGCTACAGCTGGATTCGCGACTCGACCTTCACGCTCTGGGCGATGCACACGCTCGGCTTCGACCTCGAGGCGCGCGACTTCGTCGCGTTCGTGCGCGACATCTGCCACGTGGGGGAGGAGCGGCTTCAGATCATGTACGGGATCGATGGCGAGCGCGAGCTCCCGGAGAGCACCCTCGACCATCTGCAGCGGCTACGGCGGCGCAAAGCCCGTGCGGATCGGCAACGCCGCCCACAAGCCAGCGCCAGAACGACGTCTACGGCGCGCTCATCGACTCGGTCTACATCCACACCAAGAGCGAGGACCGCCTTCCCGACCGGGGATGGGGGGTCATCAAGGACAACGTCGAGAACGCGGCCCGGATCTGGTCCGAGCCCGACCAGGGCATCTGGGAGGCCCGCGGCGAGCCGAAGCACTACACATCGTCGAAGATCATGTGCTGGGTCGCGCTCGACCGCGGCGCGCGGATCGCGAGGCGACGCTACGAGGAGGCCGAGCGCGCGGAGCGCTGGGCCGCGATCGCCGACGAGATCAAGGCGGACATCCTCGCCAAGGAGTTCGCGACAACGTCCTGCGCCAGCACTACGACACAGACGCCCTCGACGCCTCGGTGCTGCTCGCCCCGCTCGTCCGCTTCCTGCCCGCAGACCACGAGGTGACGGTCGCGACGGTGAACGCGATCGACGAGGGCCTGACCGAGGACGGCCTCGTCCTGCGCTACATACCCGAGGACACCGACGACGGCCTGCACGGGCGCGAGGGCACCTTCACGATCTGCTCGTTCTGGCTCGTCTCGGCGCTGTCGGAGATCGGCGAGCCCGAGCGGGCGCGCAGGCTGTGCGAGCGGGTGCTGTCGTTCGCCGGCGCCGCTGCATCTCTTCGCAGAGGAGATCGATCCGCGCAGCGGCATCCAGCTCGGCAACTTCCCCCAGGCGTTCACCCACCTCGCGCTGTCAACGCGGTGTCGCACGTGATCGTCGACGAGCTGACCGACCGCCGGGCGATCAGCAGACCGCGGTCTTCAGCGAGATACAGGACCTCGAGCGCCGACCGGCTGGCGGGACAGATAGCCCAGCTCGCTGAGCTGCGGCCCCATGATCTCCTCCATCGCCCTGATCTCCTCGCGGTCCATGTTGAGCTTCCAGCGGCCGGGCTCCGCGAAGCGCATCGCCCTTCCGGGGCCCTTCTCGTCCCCCGGGCGCGCGCACGAAGGCGCGGCGCCCCGCGATCGCGGAAAGCCGCTCCGCGGTCGCCTCTATTCCGAAGCGCTCACAGATCTGCCCCAGGGCCGCCGCGGGGTCCTCGCGGACCTGCTCGTAGCGCAGCAGCAGCCTGCGGTCCCCGGGGTGCGCCTCGTAGACGCGCCGCACGACGTCGGTCCGGTAGGCCCAGACGCTCGACTGCCAGCGGATGAAGGCCATGCGGTCCAGGGCGCCGACCGAATAGGCGCCCTCCTCGAGCGCCCACGAGCCCGCCTTGTAGGCGTCGAGCCACGAGTCGACGACGTCGCGGCCGTCGCGCAGAAGGAAGATCAGGCCGGCGCCCGGGAACAGGGACATGATGATGTCGGCGGCGTGGGAGCCGGGCTCCTTGACGATCACCATCGGGTCGTCGATCCCGCGCTCGCGCGCCCGGTCGCGCGCCTGCGCGTCGAAGCGCTCGGCGACCATGCCCCGCAGGGCGGGCTGCCAGGCGTGGCGGTACTCGTCGGAGAAGAAGTAGTCGGCCTTCTCGCGCTTGACGTCGGGCAGGATCTCGAGGTCGGGAACCCTGTCGCGGTTCAGCCACGCGAGGGCGATCGGCCGCCAGACGCCGAGATGATGGCCGAGGTGCGGGTCGTCGAGGCCGACGACGCCGGGGAGGTCGGCGAGCATGCGCAGCATCCAGGTGCTGCCGCTTCGCGATGAGCCGAGTATCCACGTGAGCCGCCGCTCGTCCGTGGCGATCGAGAACTCTCGTTGGCCCCGCTCTTCAGCCATCACGGTTTCCCCCCGTGTCAGTACCCCGCTTGGCGCCGAATACAACCTGCACGCATACAGCGTTGCACGGGACCACGCGGATTTCGACGCCGTTCACAGGCGTTTCACCTTCGCGGCGGGCGAGCGGAGGGGAGGCTAGTGCCTGCTGCGCGGCTCGCCGGAGACGTGATAGCTCACGTACCAGGCGAGATGCCGGGCCGCGGCTACTCCAAATGCGGCAGGCGCGAGAATGCGCTTCATCAAGAGAGAACCCTATCCGTGGTACTGGACGAGATGCCTCGTCATACCCGGATGGCCGACGGATTAGTCACGCTATTTGCGCATGAATAACGCACCGGAAATCCTCATCCTGTTCGCGGCCGGCGACTCCGGCGACGCCGAGGCGCTCGGCGGCCATCTCGGCGCTCACCGCAGCAGCGCGCTCGAGCCCGCCGGCGGCAGCGGCGCGGCGCGCCTGGCGGCGGCCATTGTCGCCGCCGAGCGGGTGATCGGAGAGGAGGAGCCCGGTGTCGTGGTCCTGTGCGGGCCCGGGCCCGAGGTCGGTGCGGCGGCGCTCGTCGCCGCGAAGCTCGGCGTGCCGGTGGCGCGCGTGGCGGCCGATTCCGCCGCCGCGGGCGACGACCCCGCCGCCCTCGCGGACCTCGACGGCCGCATCGCCGAGCGTCTCTGCGACCTCGTCGTGCCCGGCGGAGACGATGCGCGCGCCGCCGATGAGATTCGCGCCTGGCTGGCTACCTACACTCTCTCGCCATGAAGGTCGGGATCATCGGCCTCGGGTACGTGGGCCTGCCACTCGCCGTCGCATTCGCGGAGGCCGGCCATGCGGTCGTGGGCCTCGACAGCGACGCGCGCAAGGTCGAACGCCTGCGCGACGGCCGCAGCGACGTCGAGGACGTGCCCGGAGAGCGGCTGTCGGCGCTCGGCGACAGCTTCGCGCCGACGACCGACCGCGGCGCGCTCGCGGACTGCGACGCGGTGCTGATCTGCGTGCCGACGCCGCTCGCCAACCATCGCGAGCCCGACCTCACCTACCTCGTCGACGCGGCGACCTCGCTCTCGGGAGTCCTGCGCGAGGGCCAGCTCGTCGTGCTCGAGTCCACCACCTACCCCGGGACGACCCGCGACCGCCTCAAGCCGATCCTCGAGGAGTCGGGGCTCGCCGCGGGCCGCGACTTCCACCTCGCGTATTCGCCCGAGCGCATCGACCCCGGGCGCACCGACTACACGATCCGGACCACGCCAAAGATCGTCGGCGGCCTCACCGATGCCTGCCGCGACCGCGCCGTCGAGGTCTACGGCGAGATCTGCGAGGAGGTCGTGCCGGTGTCGGGCCCCGAGGCGGCGGAGCTGACGAAGCTGCTCGAGAACATCTTCCGCTCCGTCAACATCGCCCTCGTCAACGAGCTGGCGCGGCTCTGCGACCGGATGGAGATCGACGTCTGGGAGGTCGTCGAGGCGGCGGGGACGAAGCCCTTCGGGTTCATGCCCTTCGAGCCCGGGCCCGGGATGGGCGGGCACTGCCTGCCCGTCGATCCCTTCTACCTCGCGTTCGCGGCCCGTGAGCACGACTTCTACACCGAGTTCGTCGAGCTCGCCGGGAAGATCAACCAGACCCAGCCGCGCTTCTGCGTCCGAAAGATCGAGCGCACGCTCAACGACGTCGAAAAGCCCGTCAAGGGCTCGCGCATCCTGCTGCTGGGCGTCGCCTACAAGGCGGGCGTCGGGGACCTGCGCGAGTCGCCGGCGCTCAAGATCATCCGCCTGCTGCGCGAGCTGGGAGCGGACGTCAGCTTCCACGACCCCCACGTTGCCGAGGTCGCCGAGCACGGCCTCACATCGGTGGACCTCGCCGAGGAGCTCCCGCGCGCCGACCTCGTCTGCGTGATCACCGCGCACCCGGAGATCGACTACGAGCGGGTTGTCGCCGAGGCCCCGCTCGTGCTCGATTTCCGCGGCGTCACGCGCGACATACGCGCCGAGAACCTCGTGAGGCTCTGAGGCTCCACGCTTGGCATTGCTGAGCCGGCGCAGCGCGGGGCGGCGGGCTGATCGGGTGACGGTCGGGCTCGCGGCGCTGGCGATCGGCACCGCCGGGACGGTGATGGCCGGCGAGGCACTGCGGCTCGCGCGGCGCCGGGGACGTGCCCAGCCCGATACCGACAGCACGCTCGAGACCGCGACGCAGGCGATCGAGACCGCGGGGAGGGCGACCCAGGACACGGTCGCCGTCGCGCTCGAGGCCTACGAGGCAGCGCCGCGGCGCGAGACCGTGCTCTTCAACCTGCTCTCGGGCTTCGTCGGCGGCTTCGCCCTGATGCGCCTCTCGACATGGGGCCAGCGCGGCGGCTGGTGGCCCTTCGGGACCGTGAAGGTGGGCGGGCGTCACATCCACCACTTCGTCCCCGGCATCCTGCTCGCCTTCGGCTCGGGGACGGCGGCCCTGTTGATCGAGGGCGAGCGCGCCGAGTCCGCCCTCGCGATCCCGTTCGGCACCGGGCTCGGCCTCACCTTCGACGAGGCCGCCCTGCTGCTCGATCTGCGCGACGTCTACTGGACGCGCGAGGGCGTGCTCAGCGTCCAGGTCAGCCTCGGCCTCGCCGCGATCCTCGGCGGGACGATCCTCGCCCTGCGAATGCTGCGCCGCGGCGAGCAGCGCGTCGAGGAGCAGGGCCTGATCCCGCCGGCCTAGGCTGATCCATCTGTCGCGCACGACGCGGTAGCGCGAGTAGAGCTCGCCCCCGTCCTCGCAGAGCCAGACCGGCTCGAGCGGGCGCTCCTGCTCGAGCGCGCCCTCGAGCAGCCCCGGCCCGCTGCCACCGGCGAGCTTGGGAGCGATCGTCACGAACAGCTCGTCGATCAGCTCGAGCTCGACGAGCTGGCCGTGGGTGTGGGGACCGCCCTCGCAGAGCAGCGACCGCACGCCGCGCTCGGCGCGCAGCATCCGCAGCAGCTCGGCGAGGTCGACTCGGTCTGTGAAGCGCACGACGCGCGTCGACGTCGGCAGGTCGGGAATCTCCTCGTCGCCGGCGGCGGCGATCAGGACGCGCCCCCATCCGCCCGAGAACAGGCCGCACTCCCACGGCAGGTCGAGGGTGCGGGTGACGATGACGGCGAGCGGGTCGTGGGCGAGCCCCTCGGCGCGCTCGCGAAGCCCGCGAAGCGCCGGGTCGGGCACGAGGCGCCCGTAGCACTCGGCCCGCATCGTCGCCGCCCCGATCATCACCGCGTCGACCTGGGTCCGCAGCAGGTGAAGGACCTCCATGTCGGTGCGGGTGCCGATCGGCCCGGCGCGGCCCTTGATCGTCACGCGGCCGTCCACCGTCGCGGCGAAGTTCGAGACGACGTAGGGGCGGTCGGCGGGCGCCTTGTCTCCCAGCCGCAGGCCCGTGTACCGCTCGGCCGGCGTCGTCTCGCCGGGCTCGGGGAGCAGCTGGCGCACGCCCGCCTACCCGCCGCCGGGGCGCTCGATGTCGGCCAGGTGCTCGACGTTGGCGCGGTCGTCGTCTTCGGAGCTCGGCTCGCCGCCGAACCAGGCGTCGAGGATCTCCGCCAGCTCGGCCTCCGACGTGGTCCGCAGGCTGAGCGCGAGCACGTTGGCGTCGTTCCAGCGCCGCGCGCCGTCCGCGGTCGGCGCGTCGAAGCACAGTGCCGCGCGGACGCCGCCGACCTTGTTCGCGGCGATCGAGGCGCCCGTGCCCGTCCAGCAGCAGACGACCGCCTGCTCGGCGCGGCCCTCGGCGACGTCGCGCGCCGCGGCCTCGCTCGCCCAGGCCCAGTCGTCGCGCTCGCCGTCGCTGAGCGCGCCGTGGGGGATCGGGTCGTGTCCGCGCCGGCGCAGCTCCTCGACGACGGCGTCGGCGACGCCCGTTCGCTCGTCGGCGGCCACAGCGATTCGCATCAGCTCACCCTACGTCCCAAGCCCGGCCGCCTCCTTCGCCTCGTCGAGGGTGGGGTAGATCTCCAGCGCGACGGCCTGGCGCCCGCGGACATGCCAGATCATCGCCGCGCCTAGCTCCGACTCGATGCCGGTCTCCTTCCCGCGCGCCACGAGACGAATCGACACGACGACCCGGTCGCCGGCGTCGAAGAACTCCTCGGGCAGCACCCGGACCAGATCGGCCGCGTCGTACCACTGGTCGAAGTAGCGCCGCAGGCCGTCGTGGCCGCGATAGGTCTCGGGCTCGAGCGAGATCGAAGGCGGCGTCGAGAACTCGAATTCGGGGTGGATGTAGGGCAGCACGGCGTCCACGCCCTCGTCGTCGAGGGCCTTCAGGGCCTCGCGCAGCAGCTCGACGTCCTCCTGCGACATGCCCGCCAGTAGATCACCAACGACACATGCTTGTCGCGGCAGAGCCGCGCTCGAAGGACCCGCCGGCGGCGCGCTAGCCCAGCCAGCCGAAGCTGCGCCCCGACCACTCCTCGAGCTGCTCGACGTCGGGGCGGTAGCGCTCGACCAGCGTCGCGCGCAGCTCGGTGGGGAGGTGGGGCTTTGGCGCCGCCCCGGCGCCGGGGTCGTGGACGACGCGCTCGACCGCCCAGCGCATGCGCTCGGGAAGGCGGTCGAAGTGGCGGTCGATCGCGCGCAGGCCCGGCAGCCGCACGGCGCGGTCCATCGCACGGAAGCGGCCGCTCGACTTCGCGGTCCCGGTCTCCCACTCGCGCTCGAACTGCTGCGAGGTGAATTCCGCGTCGACCCCGAGGAAGCCGAAGATGCGGCGCATCGTCCCGGCGCGGTCGGCCTTCAGCTCCTCGCGGCTCACGAGCTCGATCCGATCGCGCTCGAAGCGCTCGAGGTAGGGCTCGAGCTGGAAGAAGTAGCGGCCGCGATCCACGTAGGCGGTGTCGGGATCGGCGAGCGCCTCCGCCAGCGGCCGGTCGTCATAGCCGCCGCCGACGTTGTGGAGGTAGTGGGAGAGCATGCGGTCGATCGGGTCGCGGACCATGTAGATCAGGCGCGCGTCAGGGGCGGTCTCGGCGAGGCGCTCCGCGACGCCGGCGAAGCGCGGCCTGTTCGTGTAGTGCGGTGAGCTCTCTCCGCGCACGCGCTCGGCGGGGTCGAAGTGGCTCGCGTACCAGTCGCGCCCGAGCGGCCAGTTGAGCTCGGAGACGAAGAAGTTGAGCTCCTTGGGCCGCGACATCCCGATCTCGGGATGAAGGTTGAGGTAGTGGTGGAGGCTGGTCGTCCCGCACTTGAGCCCGCCGATGACCACCAGGTTGGGCAGTGCGCCCTCGCGGGCGCGCCGGCGCCCGGCGCCGCGAAAGCGCTCGCGGGCGCGAGCGACCATCGCCTCGTCGGCCGGGTCGGGCCTCATCGGGGCCCCGCGCCGGTCAGGCGCCGGCGCCGAGCAGCTTTCCCGCGTCGCGCAGGGTCTTGACGGTCGCGGTCGGCGCCTTGCGCCCGTCGAGCGCCTCGCCGTGGCGGTTGACCCAGATCACGGGGACGTTCATCTTCAGCAGCGGCGCGACGTCGTGGTAGTAGCTCGACCCGATGTGCAGCCAGCCCTTCTTGCCTCCGATGCGCCGCGCTGCCTCCTTGAAGTGCGCGGGGTCGGGCTTGTAGCTGCGCACCTGCTGAGCGGTGACGACCAGCCCGAGGTCGGTGCGCAGGTGGCGGCGCGAGAGCCCCAGCAGCTTGTCGTCGATGTTGGAGATGATCCCGATGTCGAACTTCTTCGCCAGCCGGTCCATCGCAGCGTTGGCCTCGCGAAACGGCTGCCAGCGGGCGACGCTGTCGGGCAAGAACTGGGCGCGAGCGGGCTCCAGCTGCCAGCCGAGCTCCTCGGCGACCTGCACCGCCGTGCGCCTCAGCACCTCGGCGTAGAGCTCGTATGACCCGGCCATGATCTCGATCTGGGTGGGGAAGAAGAGCTCGAGCAGCTTCTGCTCGTCGAGCGTGAAGCCGTCCTTCTTGGCCTCGGCCTTGAAGGCGTCGACGATTCCCTTCTCCCAGTCGATCAGGCTGCCGTACGTATCGGTAGTGACCCACTTGAGGTCCTTCTTGACATCACGGGGAATCGGCATGGGGCGCGGCATTATAGGGTCGGCCCTGTGAGTCCCACGCGGCGCGAGGTGTGGCTCGGGGGTGCCCATCTCGCGGTGTTGTGGGCGCTTGCGTTCGCCCAGCCCCTCTTCGAGATCCTCTCCGGGAGCCCCGAGTTCTTCGTCGCGCGGGGCAACGGCCGCGCCGACGTCGTCGCCCTCGCGGTCGGGCTCGTCGTCCTGCCGCCGGCGCTGATGCTGGCCGTCGAGGCGCTCGCGCGGCTCGTGCGCCCGGCGCTCGGGTACGCCGTTCACCTTGTCTTCATCGGGCTGCTGGCCGCCGCCCTCGCGCTCCAGGTCCTCGACTCCGCGACCGGGCTGCCGGCGGGCGTGCTGGTGGCGGGCGCGCTGCTCGTCGGGGCCGCTGGAGCCGCCGCCTACGCGAGCACGAGCTTCGTGCCGACCGTGCTCAGCGTCCTGACGCCTGCGCCGGTCCTGTTCGTCGTCCTGTTTTTGTTCTTCTCGCCGGTCAAGGGGATCGTTCTCCCGCACGGCGACGCCGAGGCGCTCGACGTCGAGGTCGGCTCCGACGCGCCGGTCGTGATGCTCGTCTTCGACGAGCTCCCCTCGATCTCGTTGCTCGACGAGCGGGGACGACTCGATGCCGAGCGCTACCCGAACCTCGCGCGCCTCGCCCGCCGCGCGACCTGGTTTCCCAACGCGACGACGGTCGCTGACTTCACCGGGCGCGCGGTGCCCTCGATCCTCACCGGCGGCGACCCCGGGCTGGACGTGCTTCCGACGGCTGCGTCCCAGCCCGACAACCTCTTCACGCTGCTCGCGGGCACCTATGACATGGACGTCCACGAGGACGTCACGCGCCTCTGCCCGGCGGAGCTGTGCGCGCCGCAGAGCGCCGAGTCCTTCCCCGCGCGGATGGAGAGCCTCGCCTCGGACCTCTCGGTGGTCGCGGCGCACGTGCTGCTTCCCGACGCCTATCGGGACCGGATCCCGCCCGTCGACCAGACCTTCGGCGACTTCGCCGCCGGCGACCTCGACGCCCCGAGCCAGCTCGAGGCGGAGCTGAATCCCGCGCTCGCGGGCGGGCGCCCGGCGGGCCGCACGGCCGAGGTGCGCGAGTTCATCGCCGGGATCGGCCCCGAGCCCGCGACGCTTCACTTCCTCCACGTCCAGCTCCCGCACCAGCCCTGGCAGTACCTCCAGGACGGGACGGGGTACCCGTCGGGCGACCCGCCGCTCCAGGCATTCGCGGGCGAGCACGGCACCTGGACGACCCAGCGCTGGCTGGTCGAGCATTCGTGGCAGCGCCACCTGCTTCAGGTCGGGTACGCGGACCGGATCGTCGGCGACCTGATCGCCCGTCTGCGCAGGCTCGGCATCTTCGACCGCGCGCTGGTAGTGGTCGCGGCCGACCACGGGATCGCCTTCGTCCCCGGCGTCGAGCGCCGCGAGGTCCAGGCCGAGACCGTCGAGCAGATCGCGGGCGTGCCGCTCTTCGTCAAGGCGCCCGGCCAGCGCCGCGGCGAGGTCGACGACCGCCCGGCGCGCACCGTGGACGTGCTGCCGACGATCGCCGCCATGCTCGGGATCGAATTGCCCTTCGGGGTCGACGGTGAGACGCTTGACGGCCCGCCGCGCGCGGACGCCGAGGCGCAGGTCTCGGTCGGGGACCGCTCCGGCGGCGAGGAGACACTGTCGTTCGACGACTACCTCGACCACCGAGCCGAGGTCGTGGCCGAGAAGATCGCGCTATTCGGGGCCGGGGCGTGGCGGGAGCTCTACCGCTTCGGCTCCCTCTCGGAGCTGATCGGCCGGCCCGCGCCCTCGGGGTCGGACGCGGAGTTCACGCTCGCGGACCCCGACCTCTACGAGGACGTGGACCCGCAATCCCTTGCGATCCCCGCCCTCGTACGCGGCGAGGTCGGGGGGGACGTCGGCGCCGACGAGCCGATCGCAGTCGCGGTCAACGGAACGGTCGCCGCGGTCGGACGCACGTACGAGATCGCGGGCGGGACCTACGTCAGCATGATCGTGCCGCCGAGCTCCTTCCGTCCCGGGGAGAACGAGATCCGGGTGATCCGGCTCTCTGGCGTCGGATAGGCTCCCGCCCGCCCGTGGACCTACTCGAATACCAGGGAAAGCAGCTCTTCGCCCGTCACGACGTGCCGGTGCCGGACGGGCGGGCCGCGAGCGACGTCGACGCGGCGGTCTCAGCCGCCGACGAGGTCGGCTACCCGTGCGTGATCAAGGCCCAGGTCCAGATCGGCGGGCGCGGCAAGGCCGGCGGGATCAAGATCGCCGAGAACGCCGACGAGGCCCGCGAGCATGCCGAGGCGATCCTCGGGATGGACATCCGCGGCCCGCGCGGCGAGGGCCCGTTCACCGTCAAGGAGGTCTGGGTCGAGCGCGCGTCGGAAATCGACGCCGAGTACTACGCCTCGATCATCCTCGACCGCTCCGAGAAGAAGGTCCTGGCCATGCTCTCGACGATGGGCGGTATGAACGTCGAGGAGATCGCCGAGAGGGACCCCGACGCGCTCGTCAGGCGCCACGTCGACCCTGCGAAGGGCTTCGAGGCCGATGACGCCCGCGCGCTCGCCCGCGACGCCAAGGTCGACGACGACGTCGTGGACGGGGTCGCGGAAGTGCTCGATCAAGCTCTTCGAGGCGTTCAACGCCGAGGACGCGACGCTGATCGAGGTCAATCCCGCTTATCGTCACCACGCGATCGCGACGTGGTCGCGCTCGACGCCAAGGTCACGATCGACAACAGCGCTCTCTACCGCCATCCTGAGCTTGCCGAGTTCGAGGACACCTCGATCGACGACCCCCAGGAGCGGATGGCGAAGGAGAAGGGGCTGACCTACGTCAAGCTCGACGGCAACATCGGCATCCTCGGAAACGGCGCCGGGCTGTGCATGTCGACACTCGACGTCGTCGCCCAGGCCGGCGGAAAGCCCGCCAACTTCCTCGACGCGGGCGGCGGCTCGAAGGCGGACGCGATCGTCGATGCCCTCGAGGTCATCACCTCCGACGAGAAGGTGACGGCGATGCTGTTCAACATCTTCGGCGGGATCACCCGCTGCGACGAGGTCGCCAGGGGGATCATCGAGGCCTACGGGCGCGTCGACATGGACATCCCGGTCGTCGTCCGTCTCGACGGCACGAACTCCAAGGAGGGCCTCGGCCTGCTCGCCGACGCCGACCTCGACGACCTCCACGTCGAGAAGACGATGCTCGGCGCGGCCGAGCGCGTGGTGAAGCTCGCGCACTGATGTCGATCATCGTCGGAGAGGACACGAAGCTCGTCGTCAGCGGCCTGACCGGTCGCGAGGGGACCTTCCACGGCCTTCGCAACCGCGACTACGGCACCGACCTGGTCGCCGGGGTGACGCCCGGCAAGGGCGGCCAGGACGTCGAGGGAGTGCCGATCTTCGACACGATCGCCGAGGCGGTCAGCGAGCGCGGCGCCAACACCTCGATGGTCTTCGTCCCGGCGCGCTTCGCCGCCGCGGCGATGGAGGAGGCGATCGACGCCGGCGTCGAGACCGTCATCGCGATCACCGAGGGCATCCCGGTCCACGACATGCTGCGCGTCTACTGGAAGGCCAAGGACGCGGGCGTGCGCCTCATCGGGCCCAACTGTCCCGGCGTCCTCTCTCCCGGAAAGGCGAACGTCGGGATCATTCCCGCCCAGTTCTTCGATCCCGGCCCGATCGGCGTCGTCTCGAAGTCGGGCACCCTGACCTACCAGATCGGAAACGAGCTCAAGCAGGCCGGCGCCGGCAACTCGTCGATCGTCGGGATCGGCGGGGACCCGATCGTGGGCTCCGACTTCATCGACGTCCTGAAGCTGTTCGAGGCCGACGACGAGACCGAGCTGATCGTGATGGTCGGTGAGATCGGCGGCGACGCCGAGGAGCGCGCCGCCGAGTTCATCGCCGAGTCCGTGAGCAAGCCCGTCGTCGCCTACATCGCCGGCTTCACCGCCCCGCCCGGCAAGCAGATGGGCCACGCCGGGGCGATCATCTCCGGCTCCTCGGGCACCGCCGAGGCCAAGAAGCAGGCCCTCGAGGCCAGGGACGTGCGCGTCGGGCGCAGCCCGACCGAGGCGGCGCAGATCGCCGTCGAGACGCTCGGCGCCTAGTCCTGCCGCAGCGCCGATTGCGGCCATTTAACGCTTTCGGCCGCGCAGCCGATGGAGGATCATGGCCTGCGACCACGCCGGGACGTACAGCGGGGGAGCGCGATACCTGCGGGACGCGGGCAAGCTGCGACTGGTGCTGGTGTGCGATCGGTGCGGAGCCGAGCGCGGCGAGCTGCAGAGAATCGACTATCGCCTCAGTGCGCGCGGCGTGGACGGGCAGCTGGCCGAGCTGACGGCCCGCGAGCTCGGCCTCAGCGAGGCGAGGGTCTCGAGGGTTCGCCTCGCGGCGCTGCTGTGCGACATAGGGCGCGATCAGATCCGGCCCGAAATCCTCAACAAGCGGGGCGCGCTCGACGACGACGAGTGGACCGAGGTCCGCCGCCAGCCCGAGTTGGGGGCCGCGCTTCTCAGCGACGTCAGCTTCGACGACATCCGTGAGTGGATCCTGTGCCACCACGAGCGTCCCGACGGCCGCGGCTATCCGCGCGGCCTCGCCGGCGAACAGATCCCCCTGGAGGCGAGGATCGTGGCGGTGACCGAGGCCTACGCCGCGATGACCAGCGAGCGTCCGTACCGGCCCGCCCTCGATCACGCGGACGCCTGCGGCGAGCTCCGGCGCTGTGCGGGAAGCCAGTTCGACGCCGTGGTCGTCGAGGCGTTCCTGTCGGCGGGGGTGCGGCGTGCGCCGCACCCGGCGATGGCAGCGGCCTGACGCAGCCCTCGAGCGGGAGATCCCGAACTACAGTGCGTTCCTGCGCCTAGTCCCGGCCTCGGCGGTCGCGTGCCACCCTAATCCCCCTCGTCGAGGCCGGCCGCGGCCAATGCCGCATCGGGATCGCTGAAGTTGTCGCACCTGACGAGGGCGTCGCCCTCGAACGACCAGACCTGGCACCACGGTCCGACGACGGGGACTCCGCTGCCGGACCCGACTCCGACGAGGCGACCCAGCATCAGGACCTGGTCTCCGGACTCGATCCACTCGTCGGCCTCGATCGTCAGCGACGTCCAGCGATCCCCGATGTCGAGCCAATAGCGCTTGATCGCCTCGCGCCCGACGTAGACCTGTCCGTCGGGGACGGCCCGCGTCGTGTCCCACGTGAAATCCCCGGAGAGGGTCTCGAGCGCGCGGTCGAAGTCGTCCGCGTTGAAAGCTTCGAGTCCCGCCTTGACCTGGCCGAGGTTGCTGGACGCCATCACGTCGCATTATCCGGGGTGCTTGCCCGTCTCGGCGTTGCGGCGAGCCGGGCCGTTCCTATACTCGGCCACATGGCCGACGACGTGATCAGCTTCGCGCGCGGCGCGCCCAGCGCCGACCTGCTTCCGGCCGAAGCGGTCCGCGAGGCGGCGGCCCGGGCGCTCGAGGACGACTGGCAGCGGGCGCTCTCCTACGGCACCGGGATCGGCCACCCCGGGCTCTGCGAGTGGATCGCGCGCGAGCTGCACGACATCGGCCCCGAGCACGTCATGGTCACCAACGGCTCGATGGAGGCCGCCGCGCTTCTTTTCCGCTACTTCCTCGGCCCCGACGACCGCGTGATCGTCGAGCAGCCGTCCTACGACCGCACCCTGCTGCTCCTCGGGCGTACGGGCGCCCAGCTCGTCCCCGTGCCGCTGGAGGACGACGGCATCGACGTCGACGCCGTCGAGGCTGCGCTCGACGACGGCCCGGTCAAGCTCGCCCACATCATCCCCAACTTCCACAACCCCGCCGGCTGCACGCTCTCGGCGGCCAAGCGCGAGCGGCTCGTCGCGCTCGCGGCCGAGCGCGACTTCACGATCTTCGAGGACGACCCCTACCGCCGGATCGCGTTCGGCGGCGAGGAGCTGCCGACGATGCTGTCGCTGGACTCCGCCGGCCGCGTGATCCACGCGTCGTCGTTCTCGAAGACGGTCAGCCCCGGGGTCCGCGTCGGCTACCTCGCCGGCCCGCCCGACGAGATCAAGGACCTGGCGACGCGCGGCAGCGAGCACTACATCTCGCCCAACATGCTCGCCGAGTCCGTCGTGCTCGAGCTATGCACCTCGGGGGAGCTGGAGCGCAACATCGAGTTCGTCAACACCGCCCTGCGCGAGCGCCGCGACGCGCTCGTCGAGGCGCTGCGCGAGCACATCCCCGAAGCCGAGTTCGTCGTCCCCGACGGCGGCTACTTCCTGTGGCTGACCGTCGGCGAGGACGTCGACTGCGCCGAGCTGAAGGCCGCCGTCCAGGAGGAGGGCGTCACCTTCGTCCCCGGCTGCGACTTCATGCTCGAGGGCGGCGAAAACGCGCTGCGGCTGTCTTTCGCCCCCGTCCCCACTGACCGCATCGCCGAGGGCGTGCAGCGGATCGCGCGCGGCCTCGAGCGGATCCGCTCCGCGGCTCCCGCCTAGCGGAGCAAAGCCACGCCGGGACGTGTAGCGTCCCGGACGCATGAAAGCGGGGGTGAGTCACGGAGTGACGCGGCGCAGCACGTTGCTGGCGGCCACGGGACTCATCGTCTTGCTCATGAGCGCCGGCAACGCGCGGGCCGCGGTTGGGGACCTGACCTATCAGGACTGCATCTCGGGCGAGACGGAGAGTGGGCCGGCCCCAGGAAGCGGCGCGTGCGCGCTGATCCCCTCCGCTAGCGCTGGCGGCGTCTTCTCGGGGATGCAGTTCCTCCAAGGAGTCGTCGTGAGCCCGGACGGCACCTCCGTGTATGCCGTCTCGGAGAACGACGACGCGATCGCGCGATTCTCGCGCGACCCGGGCACCGGAGCCCTCACGTATATCGACTGCATCAGCGGGGAGACCTCGCTCACGGGTGACTGCACCTTGCTCACCTCCGCGACCGCGGGTGGGAAGAATTCGGGGCTCGACCGCGTCCGGGCGATCGCGATGAGCCCGGACGGGGCCCACCTCTACGCCGTCGCCCACAACGACGACGCCCTCGTGCACTTCTCCCGCGACACCTCGACCGGCGCGCTCGCCTTGCAGGGCTGCCTCACGGGCGACACCGACGTCGCGGAACCTCCTTGCGGTGCAGTTGGGGGCGCGAATGCCGGGGGGAACAACTCCGGGTTCAACGAGCCCTACGACCTCGTCGTCAACGACAACTCGATCTACATCGTCACCCAGGAGGACGACACGATCGTCCGCTTTGGCCGCCAGGTGAACACGGGGAGCCTCTCTTACGGCACAGGCGATTGCTTCACCGGAGAGGTGGCGACGGGCCCAGTGCTAGGCGGGGGGAGCGGCGCCTGCTCTGGTTCTCCGACGATCACGGCCGGCGGCGACAACAGCGGATTCGCGAAGCCCCGGTCCGTGACGATGAGCGCGGACGGCACCTCGCTCTACGTTGCGGCTCCGCTCGACGACTCCGTGGCACAGTTCAACCGCGCCCCCGACGGCGTCCTCACCTATCAGGGCTGCATCACGGGCGAGGCCGCCACTGGGCCCGACCCGCCGGGCAACGACTCATGTGCGGCCCTTGGGGGCCCCGTCGGCCCGCAGTCTGGTGGTGGCCAGTCTGGAATCGACAATCCCCAATCGATCACCGTCAGCCCGGACGGCGCTTCGCTTTACCTCGCGTCCGGAAACGACGCCTCCGTCGCCCGCTTCGACCGCGCCGAAGGCGGCGCCCTCACCTACCAGGGCTGCATCACCGGCGAGATCCAGTCGGGCCCGAGCCCGGGCGGAAACGACGCCTGCGAGGGCGCCCCGGTCATGACGTCGACGGGCGGCCAGCCCGGGGGTGCCGACTCCGGATTCGACAACATGCGCGACGTCGTCGTCTCCGCGGACGGGTCGTCGGTCTATGCGGCCGCTGGCTTCGATCACTCGGTCATCCGCTACACCCGCGCCACCGGCGGCGCGATCGCCTTCGCCGGATGCACGAGTGGGGAGACGGAGTCCGGCCTATGCACCCAGATCCCCTCCGCCGCGTCGAACGGGACCAACTCCGGCCTCGGCTTCCCTCAGGCGCTGGCCGTGACCGCAGACGGCAAGAGCCTCTACTACATCACTACCAACGACTCCGCGGTCGGGACCTTCTCAGCCGAGGTGCCGCCCACGCCCGAGCCTCCGCCCGACGGGGCCGACACGACGCCGCCCGACACCACGATCACCGATGGCCCGAAGAAGAAGACGAAGAAAAAGCGGGCCAAGTTCGAGTTCAACGGCACCGACGCGAGAGCGGTCGCCGCCTTCCAGTGCTCGCTCGACGGAGCGGCGTTCGCGCCCTGCAGCTCTCCCTTCACGACCAAGGTCAAGAAGGGCAAGCACGAGTTCCGGGTCCGTGCCGTCGACGCCGCTGGCAACGTCGACCCGACGCCGGCGAGCTACGACTGGAAGGTCAAAAAGAAGAAGAAGAAGAAGTAACGCGCCGCTTTACCGGCCCGTTACACGAGCTTCAGCTTCGACACCTACGCTCGCCCTACCGTTCGGGAGGGAGCGGTTGAAGGACGAGGCCAGGAAGGCCCTGCTACAGTGCTCGATCCTTCTCTAGTAATTCAGTCAACAAAGAAAGGAATGACGGCATGCTCGCTGAACGCACCAACGGCAGCTCCGACCTCGCCCACACCGAAGACGCCGTCAAACGCGAGGCCGCCGAGCGCCGTCTCTCGGCCCTCGCACACGCCGTCCGCCAGCACGAGGCGGTCGGGCGCGCCACTATCGGGGGCCCGCGGCCCCACGACGCGCTGCTTCACCGCAGGCTGCGCGAGATCCTCGGGGCGTCCTAGCCCCAGGGATCCGGCTTTCGGTCAGCGCCCGTAGCGATCCGAGCTGAGCTCGAGCGCCTCGGGCAGCGGCGCGCGCGGCGCAGGAGCCGGGTCGGCTCGAACGGAGACGGTCTCGGCGACGCTGCGCGAGACGCTGTGGCGGCCGTCGCCGGAGGCGACGACGACCTCGTCGTCGTCCGAGGTCTCCATCTTGCCCTCGAGCCCCGGGGCGAGCCCGGCGCGCTTGAGGTAATGCAGCAGCTCCTCGGCCTCGTTCTCGAACCTCAGCACATGGACGTCGGCGCCGGGCTCGACGTCGGCGAGCAGCACGCCCTGCTCGCGAACGCCCTCCACGAGAGGGTGGCCGTGGGGGCACGTGGTCGCATCGCCGATCGCCGCCAGCATCCGCTCCTCGAGGACCGGCGACATCGCGTGCTCCAGGCGCTCGGCCTCCTCGTGGACCTCGTCCCAGGGGACGCCGAGGACGTCGGTGAGGAAGCGCTCGATCAGGCGGTGGCGGCGGACGATCTGCTCGGCGTGGGTGCGGCCGTCCTCGGTGAAGGCGAGCGACTTGTCGTCGGCGCGGGTCACGTAGCCGTCGTCGGTCAGCCGCCCGACCATCTCGTGAACGGTCGGCGCCGACAGCTGCATCGCCCGAGCGACGTTGGCCGCGGTCATCGGCAGGCCCGCCTCCTCGAGCCAGTAAAGGATCTGGAGGTACTCCTCCTCGGCGACGGTCGCGTCGGTCATCCGCTCCGATAGTAGTAAGGCGCGGCTCTGCCGCGAGAGGCATGTGAAGTTGGTGGTTCGCAATCGCGCGTGGCCTGGGCCTGAAAGGATCAGGCGATGCGCGTCGAGCCGGGAGTCCGAGCCCTCGTCACCGGGGCTTCGAAGGGGATCGGGCGCGCGACCGCGGAGGCGCTCGCCGCCCGCGGCGCCCGCGTCGGGCTAGTCGCGCGCGGCGAGGACGAGCTGGCTGCGCTTGCCGCCGACCTCCCCGGCGATCCGGTCGTCCTGCCGGCGGACGTCTCGAGTCGCGAGTCGATCGAAGCAGCCGTCGAGCGCTTCATCGAGGAGGCGGGCGGCATCGAGCTGCTCGTCGCCAACGCGGGACTCGCCCACTACGGGCCCTTCTTCGACCAGCCGATCGAGAACGCCGAGGAGATGGTGCGCGTCAACGTGCTGGGCACGATCTACACCGTGGGCGCCGCGCTCGGGCCACATGCGCGACCGCGCCCGCGGCCACGTCGTCGTCGTCTCGTCGGGCGCCGGCCTCCGGGCGTTTCCGTGGGGGGCGGTCTACGGCGCGACCAAGGCCGCCGACCGCGGCTTCGCCGAGGCGCTGCGCCACGAGCTGTCGGGGACCGGAGTCTCGGTGACGACCGTCTACCCGGGCGAGGTCGAGAGCGACCTGCACTCCCACCAGCGCGACAGGCTCCCCGACTGGCGCCGCGACGAGAACACGATCCCCTCCGAGCAGCGTCGCCGACGCGATCGTCGCGGCCGTCGAGGACGACCGCCGCGAGGTCTTCGTCCCGCCGGCGGTCCGCGCGCTCGGGCTCAACGGGCTCGCTCCGCGGCTCACCGACCGCCTCGTCGCCGCGATGCGCGGGCCGACCGCCGCGCCGCGCCGCGACTAGAACCGCCGCGACCTTCGCTCAGCGCCGCTCGGCGAGGGTCGAGACCACGGCCTCGTAGAACCCGTCGCCCATCCTGCCCTCGGTCACCGTCACGTTGTCGAGCTGCGTGATCGCCTCGCGCAATCGGGGATCGCGCTCGGGGCCGTTGGCGGGGACGAAGAAGTGGCCGACGACGTGTGCGACGTCGAGGTCCTCGAGCGAGTCGCCGACGGCGATGCACTGCTCGCGGCTCATAGCCGCGCGCTCGCATGTGGATCTCGGCGGCGCCGGCCTTGCTCGCCTCCTTCGGGACGAGGTGGTAGACGTGGGTCACGTCGAGGCCCTCCATCGGGCGTCCGATCGCGCCGTTGTCGAGCAGGCGCAGGTCGTCGTGCCCGCTATCGACGAGCAGGGCGTTGGCCTCGTCGACGTCCACCAGGCCGCGGAAGAGGTGCGAGTAGACGCGGTCGGTGTGCCACGGCGTGTGCCATTCGAGGCGTCCCGGGAAGCGCTCGAAGAGCATCTCGGGCAGCCCCGCGTCGAGCATCCGCTGGGCGATCGTGTCTGTCGTCGGAGTGCTCGAGGTCGCCGACGATCAGCGTGCGGTCGCCGTCGATCATCACGGCGCAGCCGGCCTCGTAGATGTAGGCGCTCTGGCCCATCAGCCGGGCCACCTCCTTGACCTGGGGCTCGCGGCGCCCGGAGATCGGCACGACCTCGACTCCGGCCCGGTGGCACGCCTCCAGCGCGCGGCCCTGGAGCAGCGAGAAATTGCCTTCCGCATCGCGGAACAGCGAGCCGCCGCGCCCGAGCAGGGTGCCGTCGAGGTCGGTGTAGACGCAGCGCAGGGACACTAGGCCCGGGGCGAGAGCCTCACCGGCATCGACTTGAGCTGGTTGAGGAACGGCGACTCGACCCGCGCGGCCTCGCCGGCGAGGTGCATCTCCGGAAACCGCGCGAGCGTCTCCTCGAACAGGACCCGCAGCTCGAGCCTCGCCAGCGCGGTACCGAGGCAGAAGTGGCGGCCGCCGGCGCCGAACGCCTGGTGCTCGGGATTTCGGCGGACGTCGAAGCGATCGGGGTCCTCGTAGCGCGACTCGTCGCGATTCGACGACACGTACCACATCACGACCTTCTCGCCCTCGCGGATCGCCTGCCCGTTGAGCTCGGTGTCGCGGGTCGCGGTTCGCCGGAAATGCGCGAAGGCGGGGAACATCCGCAGCGACTCCTCGACCGCGCCCGGTATCAGCGAGGGGTCCTCGACGACCAGCGCCCGCTCGCCGGGGTTATCGATCAGGGCCCGCATTCCGCTGCAGTAGGTCGCCTTCGTGCTGTCGTTGCCCGCCGCGACGAGCAGGAAGAACCCCATCACGATCTCGTCCTCCGACAGCGTCTCGCCGTCGATCTCGGCATGCACGAGGACGCTCGTGAGGTCGTCGGTCGGGCGCTCCCTGCGCTCTTCGATCAGCCGCTTGCAGCGCTCGTATACCTCGGGGATGTCGCTCTCGACGACGGCCTCGACTCCTCCGGGGTTGAGATCGGGATCGCCCGGCGCCGAGCGCCGAGTTCATCAGCCTCGCCCAGATCGCGTCGTCTTCCGGAGGGATCCCCATGAAGCTGCCGATCACCCGTGAGACGACCGGCTGCGCCACGTCGGTGACGAGGTCGCACTCCTCCCGGCCCTCGAGCGAGTCGAGGACCCCGGTGGTGATCTCGCGGATCGTGTCCTCGTGGGCGGCGATCCGCTTGGGGGTGAACCCGGCCTGGAAGAGATGCTTGATGCGGTCGTGCTTGGGCGGGTCCATGCCGATGAACATCGCGCGGGCAAGCTCGATCGGGAAGACGCCCGAGGCCGCCGTGACGCCGCCGAGCTCGGACGAGTAGGTCTCCCAGTCGCGGCTGACCGTGTGGACGTCGTCGGCCGTCGTCACCGACCAGTAGCCGGCCTCCTCCGGGTACTCGGTGATCCGCTCCGTCCAATGAACGGGGCACTGCGCCCGCATGCGAGCGAAGAGCTCGTGCGGAGGGCCCTCCTCCCAGACGTCGCGCTCGGTGACGTTCACGTCGCTGCAGGTCGCTGTCTTCCGGCTTCAAAAGGGCCTCCTTGCGTAAACCCTGTTCGTGGACGCTTCGGCTGACGCCTAAGGTAGTCAGCATGCGCCCGATGTGGAAGCTCCGCTCCGAGAAGCTGGGCTTTCCCCGCCCGCTCGCCGTCGGGATCGTCAACGTCACCGACGACTCGTTCTACCCCGGCGCCCGCAGCGTCACCGCGGACCAGGCGGTCCTCGACGGGGTGCGGCTCGCGCGCGAGGGCTTCGACCTGATCGACGTCGGCGCGGTCGCGGCGCAAAGCGGCCCGCCCGTGCCCTCGGGGCGCGAGGCGGCGCGGCTCGTCCCGGCGATCGAGGGGCTCGCCAACGAGCGCGGCGTGCGGGTGACCGCGGACACCTTCTCGCCCGCGGTCGCGCGGCGCGCGCTGCGCGCCGGCGCCGAGGCGATCAACGACATCGGCGGCGCGTCCGATCCCGAGATGCTCGAGCTCGTCGCCGAGGCCGGGTGCGGTCTGGTCGTGATGCACATCGAGGGCCGGCCGCGCGAGGACCGCGAGCCGCGCCCGCTCGCCGACCCGGTCGAGCACCTCAAGCGCTGGTTCGCGGAGCGCATCGACGCGGCGCTCGCGCGCGGCGTCGACGAGGAGCAGATCGCGCTCGACCCGGGGTTCGACTTCGACCTCACCGTCGACGACGATCTCGAGATCCTTCGCCGGCTCGAGGAGCTGCGCGACCTCGGCAGGCCGCTGTTCGTGTCGCTCTCTCGCAAGGACTTCCTCGGCGCCGTGCTGGCCGGCTCGTGGGAGGAGCGCGCGCCGGTCAGCGAACGCGAGTGGGCGACCGCCGCGGCGACCGCGTTCGCCGTCGCGTCCGGCGCCGAGCTGATGCGCCTCCACGACCCGAGCGCGCTCGACGCGATGCGCGTCGCCGACCGGATCGCGCATGGCTAGCCGCGCCGGCACCGCGCCGGCGCGCGGGGCGGTCGACGCGGCGTGGGCGAAGGTGATCGAGCCCGGCCGCGAGGACGGGCGGCTCGCGGGCCAGGGCTTCGAGGGCGAGCGTCCCCCGCAGCTCGCCGACATCCCCGAGTCCCTGGACCCGGTGCTCGCCGACGCCCTGCGCAGGGCCGGGATCGAGGCGCTCTATTCGCACCAGGTCGAGGCTCTCGAGACCGCCGCCCGAAGCGACGTCGTGATCACCAGCGGCACGGCGAGCGGCAAGTCGCTGTCCTTCAACCTCCCCGTGCTCGACGGGATCGCCCGCGACCCCAAGAGCCGCGCGCTCTACCTCTACCCGACCAAGGCCCTGGCCCAGGACCAGGCGCGAAAGCTCTCCGAGCTGGCGCCGCCCGAGCTGCGCCACGCGATCTACGACGGCGACACGCCGAAGGACGACCGGGCGGCGATCCGCAAGCGCTCCAACCTCGTGCTCTCGAACCCCGACATGGTCAGCGTGGGGCTGCTTCCCCACCACAAGAACTGGGGCGACTTCCTCGCCAACCTGCGCTGGGTGGTCGTGGACGAGGCCCACACCTACCGTGGCGTCTTCGGCTCCCACGTCGCGAACGTGCTGCGCCGCCTGCGCCGCGTCGCGCGCCTTTACGGCGCAAACCCCAGGTTCATCTGCACGTCGGCGACGATCGCCAACCCGGTGGAGCTGGCCGAGCGCCTCTGCGGGACGAGCTTCGAGCTCGTCGAGTCCGACGGGGCGCCGAAGGCCGCGCGGCGGATCGCCATGTGGAACCCGCCGCTGATCGACGAGGAGTCGGGGACCCGCCGCTCGCCGCTGTCGGAGACCGCGGAGCTGCTCGCCGGGCTGATCACGGCGGGGACGCGGACGATCTGCTTCATGCGCAGCCGCCGCGGGATCGAGCTGATCCTGCGCTTCGTGCAGATGAAGCTCGAGGAGGACGGCCGTCCCGAGCTGGCGGCGAGGATCTCGCCCTATCGCGCCGGCTACACACCGCAGCAGCGGCGAGAGATCGAGGCCTCGCTGGCGCGCGGCGAGCTGCTCGGCGTCGTCGCGACCGACGCGCTCGAGCTGGGGATAGACATCGGCGAGCTCGACGCGGCGATCTGCGTCACGTTCCCGGGAACCGTCGCGAGCCTGCGCCAGATGTGGGGCCGCGCGGGGCGGCGGCGCAGCGGCCTGGCGCTCTACGTCGCCGGCCAGGACGCGCTCGACCAGTTCTTCTGCCGCCATCCCGAGGAGTTCCTCGAGCGTCCCGTCGAGTCCGCGATCCTCGACCCCGAGTCCGAGCAGATCCAGATGCAGCACCTGCTCGCGGCCGCCTACGAGGCTCCGCTCGGAGGGACGGGCGGGCTGATCGACGGAGACGACGAGGTGCTGGGGCCGCGCTGGCGCGAGCGCGCGGAGCGCCTCGTCTCGCTCGGCGAGCTGCGCAGGGGCCGCGACGAGCGCTTCGTCGCCCGCGGCCCCGGTTTCCCCGCCGGGAGGATCTCGCTGCGCTCGGCGTCGGCCGACTCGGTCGCGGTGGTCGACCGGACCTCCGGCGAGCTGATCGGCTCCGTCGAGGCCGAGCGCGCCTTCTCCACCGTCCATCCCGGCGCCGTCTACCTGCACCTCGGGCGCTCCTACGAGGTCCGCGAGCTCGACGTCGACGGTCGCCGCGCGGTCGTCGAGCCCTTCCACGGCGACTGGTACACGCAGCCCAAGAAGGACACCGAGGTCTTCGTCGAGTCGGCGGAGCGAGGCCGCCGCGCGCTCGGGGTGGAGCTCGCCTTCGGGGCCGTCTCGGTCACCGAGCAGGTGACGGCGTTCCAGCGCAAGCGCCTCACCGATCACGAGGTGATCGACATGGTCGCGCTCGAGCTGCCGGAGCAGAACTTCCTCACCCAGGGCCTCTGGTACACGCTCGGCGACGAGATCGTCGGGGACCTTCCGCCCGAGGTCCTGCTCGGGGCGCTGCACGCGACCGAGCACAGCCAGATCGCCGTCCTGCCGCTGCTTGCGATGTGCGACCGCTGGGACATCGGCGGCCTCTCGACCAACATCCACTATCAGACCGCGATGCCGACGATCTTCGTCTACGACGGCTATCCCGGAGGCGTGGGTATCACCCGGCGCGGGTTCGAGGAGTTCGGCGTGCTCGTGCGCGACGCCGCGCGCCTCATCCGCGAGTGCCCCTGCGAGGACGGCTGCCCCTCGTGCGTCCAGTCGCCGAAGTGCGGCAACCTCAACGAGCCGCTGCACAAGGCCGGCGCGCTCGCGGTCATGGCCGCGATGCTCGAGCGCGAGCGGTGAGCCGCGGCGTGCAGGTCGCGGTCTCGGGCGGCGGCGCCGACCCGCGCCCCGAGGACCTCGAGGCCGCCGAGGAGGTCGGCCGCCTGCTCGCCGAGCACGGTGCGACGGTCGTCTGCGGAGGCCTCGGCGGGATCATGGAGGCGGTCGCGCGCGGCGCCGCCGGCGCCGCCGGCGAGGTGATCGGAATCCTGCCGGGCACCGATCCGGCCGAGGCGAGCGAGCACTGCACGCGGGTCGTGGCGACCGGCACCGGCCACG
The DNA here is from genome assembly GCA_963838145.1 of uncultured Thermoleophilia bacterium. GTDB lineage: Bacteria > Actinomycetota > Thermoleophilia > Solirubrobacterales > 70-9 > DASPWW01. The sequence continues at coordinate 398,698 of CAWIPX010000009.1, read as the reverse complement.
CCCGCAACCTCGCCGTGGTCGCATCCGCCGACGCGGTGATCGCGATCGCGGGCGAGTGGGGAACGCTCTCGGAGATCGCGTTCGCGAGGCGCCTCGGGCGACCGGTGGTGACCCTGGGAAGCTGGGAGGTCAGTGGCGCCGGGGAGATGCAGCGGGCGCCCGGGATCGAGGCGGCCGGCAGCCCCGCCGCGGCGGTGGAGGCGGCCATGAGCAAGCTCGAGCGCTAGCCGTCCGGGACCGCGCCGCGTCGCTAGCCTTTGCCGCCCGGCGAGGTAGCTCAGTTGGTAGAGCACACGACTGAAAATCGTGGTGTCGCCAGTTCGATTCTGGCCCTCGCCATCAATGAAGCCACGCTGTTCGCGGCCACCGACGCGCTCGGCTGAGCGCGCGTCCGGATTGCGGCGCGCGCGCCGATGAGTTGCGGCGGCTGGCGCAGTCATCAGTGCAACCAGCCGACCAGGAGGCTCCGACGATGGGCACCACCCCGAACGGCACGATCGACCGGCGGTTCAGCGATCCCGACGCGGGGGCGACTCCGTGGGGGGAGGCGCTGGATCTGCTCGAGCGCTCTGAGCTCTACTGGCTCACGACCGTGCGTGCGAACGGCCGGCCCCACGTCACGCCGTTGATCGGCGTGCTCGATGGTGGCGTCATGCATTTCTGCACCGGGCTCGACGAGCAGAAGGCCCGGAATATCGAGCACGACGCCCGCGTCGCGCTGACGACGGGCAACAACAGCTGGAATAGCGGCCTCGACGTGGTCGTCGAGGGAACCGCAGCGCGGGTCACCGACCGGGACACGCTGCGGAGGCTCGCTGACGCCTACGAGACGAAGTACGGCGACGACTGGCTCTTCGACGTGGGTGACGGCGTGTTCGACACCAGCGGACATGTTGCCGCCGTTTTCAGGATCGAGCCCGCGAAGGTGCTCGCATTCGCGAAGGAGCCGCACGCCCAGACCACCTACCGCATCGCCGCTTGAGCTCGTTTCTCGTCCTGCACGGCATCGAGAACCACCGGCCGCCCGGGCACTGGCAGTTCTGGCTCGCGGGGAAACTCGCCGAGCAGGGGCATCAGGTTCTGTATCCGGGCCTTCCGGATCCCGACTCGCCCCGCTACGACCTCTGGACCGCTGCGCTGTGGACGCATCTGGGTGAGCTCGAGGCGGGCGAGCGGATCGTGGTCTGCCATTCCCTCGCCTGCTTGCTGTGGCTGCGCACCGCCGAGCTCCTCGCGGAGGTAAGCGGCCGGCCCGACCGCCTGCTGCTCGTATCCCCGCCGGACTCGGCGCGGTTGCCGGCTGCCGGCGCGAGCTTTCGGCTCGAGCGCCTCGACGCGGACGCCGTCCGGTCGAGCGTGCGCGGCGAGATCCGGGTGGTGGGCTCCGACTCCGACCCTTACAACCCGACGGGCGCGACGGCGATGTACGCCGGGCCGCTGGGGATACCGGGCGACGTGATCCCGGGCGCGGGGCACATCACGCCCGACGATGGGTACGGGCCATGGCCGTCGGTGCTGGAGTGGTGCGTCGACGGGCGCCGCCCGGTTGGCCCGGCTCGCTGACCCTGGGATCGCGATCCCGCGCCTTCTGGGATCATCGAGTCATGGAGTCGAGCGCACCGGCGGGCCCCGGGCCGAAGACGACAGTCGCGACGGTCGACAGCTACGCGGAGGCCGAGCGCGCTGTCGACTTCCTCTCCGACCGGGGATTTCCCGTCGAGAAGGTCGCGATAGTCGGGACCGGCCTGCGGAGCGTCGAGCAGGTCGCCGGGCGGCTGACGACCGGCCGCGCGACGCTCGCCGGAGCCGGCCAGGGAGCGACGATCGGTCTCCTCTTCGGGCTTCTGTTCGGCCTCTTCTTCGAGGGGCCGGCCTTCTTCGGCGTGATCCTCTACGGGCTCGTCGCCGGCGCCGTCTTCGGCGCCGTCTTCGGCGCGATCACCCACGCCGCCCAGGGCGGGCGGCGCGACTTCGCCTCCGTGAGTGGATTGCAGGCGTCCCGGTACGAGCTGCAGGTCGAGCACGACGCCTCCGCTCAGGCGAAGCAGCTGCTCGCCGAGATGCCCTCGGCCGGCGCGCGCTAGCGGCCCCCGAATCGCGCCCGAAGCGGCGCCTCGCGGTATGGGGCTTTCGCGATCGCGCCGGGGTCAGTCCAGCGACGCGCGCCGCCTGACCTCGGCCTCGGTCGGCTCCTCGAACGCGAACGAGCCGGTCTCGATCTCGCCCGCGCGTCGGTATGTGGCGATGACGACGCCGCGCGGGGAGACCCGCCCTTCCGTCAGCTCGAAGGCCGCCGGCAGGGTTCCGTCTCCGAAGAGGCGCTTCCCAGGGCCTACCGTCACAGGGGAGATCTTGACCTTGAAGGCGTCCACGAGGTCGTGGGCGATCAGGGTCTGCAGGAGGTCCGAGCTTCCGTGGACCTGGAGCTCGGGCCCGTCCTGTGCCTTGAGACGCCGGACGGCCTCGGGGACGTCGCCCTCGAGCAGGTACGAGTTCTGCCACTCGAGCTCCTTCAGCGTCCGCGAGGCGACGTGCTTGGTGGCGCTGTTGAGGGCATCGGCAGCCGGACCCTCGTCATGCGGCCAGTGTGCGGCGAAGATCTCGTACGTCTTGCGCCCGAGCACGAGGTCGAACGGCCTTCCCATCTGCTCGTCCATCGCCTGCTCGACCGCTTCGTCGAAGTAGGGCACCGACCAGCCTCCGGCGGTGAATCCGCCGGTCGGATCCTCCTCAGGCCCGCCGGGGGCCTGCATGACCCCGTCGAGGGTCATGAACGTCAGCACCACCAGCTCTCTCATCGAGGCTCCCTCCTGTTCGGCTCGATTCGCATTCGCCCTTCCGACCGCCCCGCCGTTCGAAACTCATCGCGGCCCGCGGCGGTTACCGTAGCCCCATGGCAAAGCGGAAGGCCGGCGGCGGGCCCGCGCAGGAGGAGCTCGAGCGGCTCTACCTGCAGCCGCCCGAGCGCTTCACCGAAACGCGCAACGCGCTCGCCAAGCGGCTGCGCGAAGAGGGCGATCGCGAGGCCGCCGATGAGGTCAAGCGGCTGAAGAGGCCCTCGCCTGCGGCGTGGCTCGTGAACCAGCTCGCGCTGCGCGAGCCGACGGAGGTCGAGAAGCTGCTCGAGGCCGGGGCTCGGCTGCGTGAGGCGGAGGACGCGATGCTGGCGGGCGCCGGGGACGGCGGCGAGCTGCGCGAGGCCGCGTCCGAGGAGCGCGAGGCCGTCGAGCGCCTCGTGTCCGTGGCGCGCGATATCGCGGCCGCCGACGGCCGCAAGCTCAACCAGGCGACGCTCGACCGCGTCGCCGAGACGCTTCACGCGGCGGGCGCCGACGAGGAGACCGCCGAGAAGGTGCGTGCGGGGCGGCTCACCAAGGAGACGCGGAGGGCGACGATCGGCGCCTCGACGCGCGCGCCCGCGGCCGGCCGGCGCGGCGGCGGGGCGAAGAAGGCCCGGGCGGCACGGGAGCGCGAGGAGGCGAAGGCCGCGCTCGACGGGGCGCGCCGCGACCTTGAGCGCGCCGAGGGCGTGCGCGAACGGGCCGAGGGGGAGGTCGAGCGGCTCGCGGAGCGCCTCAAGGAGGCACGCTCGGCGCTCGCCGAGGCCAAGCGCGAGGAGAAGCGCCGCGCGACTGAGGTGAAGCGCGCCGGCGGCTAGCCGATCTTCTCGGCGGCCGCGATTCCGTCGTCCTGGTCGGGATAGAACCAGAGCTCGACGACCATTCCGTCGCGAAAGCGAAAGAGCCACGCGAGCGGCTGCTCCAGCCGCAGCCCGCTCGCCCGGCCCCGCATTCGCACCTCGCCGAGCACGAGCAGGCCCTCGTCGCCGACCTCCCGGTACTCGTCGCCGTGAAGCTCCCAGAGGTCGAACTGGTCGTCGATCTCGGACATCCAGCGTCGGATGCCCTCGTGACCCGTGTAGGTCGCGCCGGTCAACGCCGAGTGAAGCTCCGCGTTCGGGTGCGTCGCCGCCGGCACCGCGCGGCTGCCCGAGTTCCAGTCGGCGAAGATCGCTCTGACGGTCTCCGAGCGCAGGGACACGGGTGGAGCTAAGCGGCGCGCCCGTAGACCGGGATCGCCGCACCCGAGATCGGCGCCGAGTCGCCCGAGCACAGGAAGCGGATCACGCGCGCGATCTCGACCGGCGGCACCCACTTCGAGTGATCGGCGTCGGGCATCTGGGCGCGGTTGGCGGGGGTGTCGATGACGCTCGGCAGCACGGCGTTGGCGCGCACGCCGTCGTCGCGATACTCGACCGCGAGCGCGCGCACGAACTCGATCACGGCCTCCTTCGCGGTGATGTAGCCCGAGGCGCCCGAGAAGGGCTCGAGCGCAGCCTTGGCGCCGACGCAGACGATCGAGCCGCCGCCGCCCTCGAGCATCGCCGGAAGCGCCGCGCGAGAGGTCCGGTAGGCGGTCATGACGTTGAGCTGCAGCATGCGCTCGAACTCGTCCGGCGGCGCCTCGTGGACGCGCCCGCCCGCGGCGAAGCCGCCGACGAGGTTGACGAGGGCGGTGAGCGGCGGCTCGGCCATCGCGGCCTCGATCGCGGCGCCGGCGCCGCCCTCCGAGAGCAGATCGGCCTCGACCAGCTCCAGCTGCCCGAGGTCGCCGAGCTCGGCCTCGATCCGCTCGCGCTCGGACTCGACGACCCAGGTCGCCACGACCCTCGCGCCGCTCGACAGCAGCTCGGTCACGACGGCGGTTCCGAGCGCTCCGGTCCCGCCCGTGACGACGATCGATCCCTCGAGGGTGGTCATCGGGGTGTGTCAGGAACGGGCCCGATGGGACGACCCGAGAGGGGGAGATTCGATGACGGACGCCGGCTCAAGATGGCAGCGCAACCCTAGTGGGCGATCGCCAGAAACGTCCGGCACCCGTTCTACCTTGAACCGTCTCATGAGCACGCAACCACAACTCCACGACCCGCAGGCGCCGCTCGACGTGGGCCCCTCGGCGAACGGCCGCCAGAGCCTGCGCGACCTCTCCGACGGCCAGCAGGTCGCTTCGGTGTTCTGCGTCCGCGAGCGCGAGCTGCGCCAGAAGAAAAACGGCGAGGACTTCCTCAAGCTGATCCTCTCCGACAGCAGCGGCACCGCCGAGGCGGTGGCGTGGGAGGAGGTCGGAGACTGCTTCGCCGCCGCCGAGCCGGGGAGCGTCGTCCACGTGAGCGGGCGCTTCTCGGTGAGCCCCAAGTTCGGCCGCCAGATCACGATCGAGCGCGTTCGCCCCGCCTCGGACCACGAGTTCGACCGCGACGACATCGTCGAAGGGCCCCAGGTGTCCGTGGAGCGCCTCGAGGCCGACCTTCGGGAGCTGATCGCCACGGTGCAGGAGCCGCAGCTGCGCCGCCTGCTCGACCGCTTCTTCGGCGCCGAGTCGGCGCGCTGGCCGCGCTTTCGCGACGCCCCGGCGGCCAAGTACTACCACCAGGCCTACCGCCATGGCCTGCTCGACCACACGCTCTCGGTAGCCCAGGGCGTCGGAGCCGCCGCGGCGCTGTTCCCCGGCCTCGACCGCGACATCGCCGTCACCGGCGCGCTGCTTCACGACATCGGCAAGACCGAGGCCTACAACGACGATCCGCTCGCGATCGACCTCACCGACGCCGGCCGCCTGCTCGGCGAGATCCCGCTCGGCTATTACATGGTGCGCCGCGAGATCGAGGACATCGCCGGCTTCGATCCCGAGCTGGCACAGGCGATCCTCCACATCATCCTCGCCCACCACGGCACGCACGAGATGGGCTCACCCGTCGTCCCCTGCACGCGCGAGGCCGCGCTCGTCCACGCGCTCGACAACATCGGCGGCAAGCTCGGCAGCTTCGACCGCATCGAGCGCGAGCTTCCCGACGGCGAGACCTGGTCGCGCTTCGACCGCGGGATCGGCGCCGGCGCCTACTTCCGCTCCCGCGCGGCCTGAATCGGCCGCGGCCGCCCGGCCGCTCGACCGACTTCTCGATCTGGCGGACCGGTCGAGGGTCGCGTCGTCCGCATCAACTCATGAGCGATTGATGGGGCCATAGCCACCCGAATCACCCACAAGCTCGGCGCGGAGCGGCTGAGCCCCGCCCGGCCGCCCGGCCGCTACTTCGAGAGCCTGTTGGCCAGCTCGCCGCAGGCCTGAAGCGCGTTCACGTCACCGGCCGCGTCGGCGACGCAGCTCTGGATCCGCTCCGCCTGCTTCGGCGACAGCCCGGTGGCCTCGAACTCGACGTTGCCGGCGCCCTGCTGCTGGGCCTGCTGGTTGGCCTGCTTGATCGACTGCTGGACCGACTTCTGGATGTTGGCGCTCTCGTCGAAGGCGCGGTCGATCGTCCCCTCGGTCGTGTCGAGGATCGGCTTGACGATGAAGAAGTAGGTCGCTGCGAGGATCGCGACCGTGGCCACGACCTTGAGCAGCGGATTGAGAAACGTGCCGGCGCCGACCATCTATTTCCCCTGTACCGATTGCGGTGAACGGCCGCCGGAAATCTAGCTCAACCGTGCGGCGGCGTCGCGAAGCCGTGCCGCGGATGCGCAAAGAGCGCCATTTGCGCTGATTTCCCGCGCCGCCCCGCCGGGCGGCGGCCAATGCGTCGCTAGGCTCCCCGCGTGGCCAAGGACACCGAGAAGCTGATCCGCCAGCTTTCGCTGATCTCGTTCCTGATGGCCAACCGCAGGCCGGTCTCGGCGCTCGAGATCAAGCAGGAGGTCGAGGGCTACAGCTCGATGAACGACGACGCCTTCGCGCGCCGCTTCTACGCCGACCGCGCCGAGCTCGAGAGCCTCGGCATCACGCTCCAGGTCGAGAAGCCGGGCGAGGGCTTCTTCGAGGCCGAGCTCTACGCGCTGCCGCCCGAGAACTACTACCTGCCCGCGATCGCGTTCACCGACGCCGAGCTCGCGGCGCTGCGCACCGCGCTGGCGCTGCTCGACGGCCGCTTCGCCTACGCCGAGCCGCTGCGCCTCGCCCTGCAGCAGGTCTCGTGGGGGCGCCAGAACCCGCTCAGCGAGGCCGAGTCGCCCCCCGTCGAGGTCTCGATGACGGCGTCGGCCGGCGGCCGCGAGCTGTCGCAGCGGCTGTCGAAGATCGAGACCGCGATCTCGCGCCGCAAGACGATCCAGTTCGACTACTACACGATGCAGCGCGACGAGGAGTCGGCGCGCAAGGTCGACCCCTACCACCTCGTCTACCGCGCGGGGCAGTTCTATTTGATCGGCCACTCGCATGAGCGCGACGCGGTGCGCGTCTTCCGGCTGTCGCGGATCCGCGGCAAGGTCTCCTACGCGACCAAGGCCGAGCACGACTTCCCCGCGCCCGAGGACTTCGACCGCCGCGACTACGCGAGCCGCGCCGAGTGGCAGATGGGCGAGGTCGACGGAGAGCGCGAAGATCTTCCTGCGCGAGCGCATCGCCTGGCTCGTCGAGCGCGACTTCGGCGCCTACGGCGAGATCCGCCCCGCGCGCAAGGCCGACGGAGCCCCCGGGCGCGGCGTGATCTTCGAGACCGACTACGCGTCGAGCCGCCAGCTCGTCTCCTGGGTGCTGAGCTGGCAGCGCAACGCGGCGGTGCTCGAGCCGCCGGAGCTGGTCGCCGAGGCCGCCGAGCGCCGCGAGCTGCTCGAGTCGCGCCACAGCGCCGAGCTCGAGACGGCCGACGCGGTGCGCCGCCCCGCCGCCGAGCAGGCGGTCGCCCGCGGCACGCGCTCGAACGGGCGCGGCGAGTCCGTGATCCGCCCCGAGCGCTTCGCCCGCCTCGTCACGCTCGCCGGGCTGCTGATCGAGGCGGCGCGCAACGAGCGCCGGATCTCGGTCTCCGAGGTCCGCGACGAGCTCAAGATCTCCGACGAGGAGCTGCGCGAGGACATCGCGGTCCTCAACGTCGTCAACTTCGGCGGCGGGACCTACGTCCTCTACGCGGAGGTCACCGACGACGAGATCGAGGTCGACGCCGACACCTACGGCGACAGCTTCTCGCGCCCCGCCCGCCTGCTGCCCGCTCGAGGCCAAGGCGCTCGTCGCCGCGATCGACCTCTTCGGCGACCACCTCCCGCAGGCCGGGCTCCAGAGCGCGCGCCGCAAGATCACCCGCGCGCTCGGCCACGACCCCTCCGAGGAGGGGCTCGAGATCGCGCGCGGCGGCGACGACTCCGAGGTCGTGCGCACCGTCAACGAGGCGATCCGCTCGCACCGGGCGCTGGAGCTCAACTACTACAAGGAGAACGAGGACCAGTTCACCAAGCGCGAGGTCGAGCCCTACCGGCTCGTCAACGGGCCCGAGGGCTGGTACGTCGGCTGCTGGGACCCGGCCCGCGACGACATCCGCCACTTCAAGCTCGACCGCATCAAGGAGGCCAAGCTCACCGGCAAGTTCGAGCCCCGCCCGGAGCTCGAGGACATGCCGGGCGGCGAGCGCTGGCTGATAGACGGCGAGGTCGAGGACGCGAAGGTCGCGCGCGTCTGGGTCTCGCCCGAGCGCGCGCGCTGGATCCGCGAGGAGCGCACGGTCGTCGAGGAGCTCGCCGACGGCGCCGTGATCATCGAGCTTCCCTACGCCGGGACGTCGTGGCTGATCCGCGAGACGCTCAAGGGCGCCGGCGACCTCGTCGTGCTCGAGCCCGAGGACGCCCGCGAGGCCGTCCTCAAGGCGCTCGCGGCCTAGGCCCGTAGGCTCTGGCGCCTGGACACCGCACCAGGCCATCCGGAGATCGCCCGCATCGTCGCGCCCAACCCGGGGCCGATGACGCTCGAGGGCACCAACACCTTCGTCGTCGGCGAGCGGCCCGTCTACGTGATCGACCCGGGGCCGGCGGACGACGGCCACATCGCCGCGATCCACGCCGAGGCCGATCGACGCGGAGGGATCAAGGGCGTCGTCCTCACCCATTCCCACCTCGACCACAGTGAGGGCGTCGACGCTCTCGGCGCGCCCGTGCTCGCCGGAGAGCGCGCCGGCCCGTTCGAGACGATCCCGACACCCGGCCACGCCGCCCGACCACGTCTGCCTGCTGCTCGGCGACGTCCTCTTCAGCGGCGACCTGATCCTCGGCGAGGGCTCGAGCTACGTGCCGCCGGACGGCGGATCGCTGGTCGCCTACCTCGAGTCGCTGCGCCGCGTCGCCGAGCTCGATCTCGAGCTGATCTGTCCCGGCCACGGGCCCTGGATCACCGATCCCGGCGGCCAAGATCGCCGAGTACATCGACCATCGCCTCGACCGCGAGCGAAAGCTCGTCGGCGGCGCTCGAGGGCGGCGAGCGCTCGCGCGCGGCGCTGCTCGACGCCGCGTGGGACGACGTCCCGCCGAGCTGCGGCCGGCGGCGGCGCAGGTCATGCAGGCCCACCTCGAGAAGCTCGAGGGCGAGGGGCGGCTGCCGGGCGACCTCGTGGACTAGATTCAGCAGCCATGGCTCGCCGGCGAACCTGGGGAAGGCGCGTGCCGCTGCCGCGCGACGCGGGTCAGGCGGTGCGCTGGGCCGCGGCCGGGGCCGCCGGCGTGGCCGCACTCGGCGCATCGGCCGCCGCGGCCCTGCGCCACCAGTTCCTGCGCCGTCCGCTGCCCCGCTACGAGGGCCGGCGCCGCGTCGAGGGGCTTTCCGCGCCGCGGTCGAGATCCGCCGCGACCGCTGGGGGGTCCCCCACATCCGGGCCGAGACGGTCGAGGACCTGTGGTTCGCCGAGGGCTACTGCCACGGCCAGGACCGGCTCTGGCAGATGGAGCTCTACCGGCTCAGCTCGTCGGGCCGGATCTCGGAGATCGCGGGCGAGGAGGGGCTGCCCTCCGACCGCCTCATGCGGACGCTCGGCCTGCGCCGCGGCGGCCGAGCGCGAGGCGGCGGAGCTCGCGCCGGGCCTGCGCTCCCAGCTCGACGCCCTCTGCGCCGGTGTCAACGCGGCCGCCGCCGAGGCGCGGCCGCTGCCGGTGGAGTTCCAGGTCCTGCGGCGCGGCTTCGACCCGTGGCGGCCCGGTGGACATGCTGACCGCGATGAAGCTTCTCTCCTTCGGCCTCTCGACGAACTGGGAGCGCGAGCTGATGCGCGCCGACATGGCGCGCGAGCTGGGCGCCGAGCTGGCGGCGCGGCTCGACCCGGTCTACCCGATCGGCCATCCCGTGATCACGAGCCCGGGCCACCCCTGGGACGGCGACGGCCTCGCGGTCGCCGAGCAGATCGCCTCGCTGCGCTCGTCGCTGGGGCTCGCGGTCGAGGCCAGCGGGTCGAACAACTGGGCGGTGAGCGGCGCAGCGAAGCGCGACGGGCTCGCCGCTGATCGCGGGCGACCCCCACCTGCCGCCGAGCATGCCGGGGATCTTCTACCAGGTGGACCTCGAGCTCGACGGCCGTTTCGCGAGGGGCGCGTCGCTGCCCGGGGTGCCCGGGATCAACATGGGCCAGACCAACGACGTCGCCTTCACCTTCACCAACGCGATGGCGGACGTCATGGACCTCTTCGTCGAGCGGATCGACGGCGACCGCTACGAGTTCGAGGGCGAGTGGCTGCCGGTCGAGACCGTCAGCGAGGAGATCCGGGTCAAGGGCCGCTCCGAGCCCGAGTCCCTCGAGGTCCGCTCGACCCACCACGGCCCGATCGTCAACGCCTGCCTCGGCGCCGACGACGCCGAGCCGCTCGCCCTGCGCTGGTCGGTCCTCGACCTGCCGGCGATGTCCGAGGCCCAGGTCCGCGTCCACGAGGTCACCAGCGGCGAGGAGCTGGAGGAGCTCCTCGGCGAGCACACCGCCCCGGTCTCGAACCTGATCTGGGCCGACCGCCACGGCCACATCGGCTACAGGACCGTGGGCCGCGTGCCCGGCGCGGCGCGGGGACTGCCCCGACCTGCCGAAGCCGGGCTGGACCGGCGAGTACGAGTGGGAGGGCCTCGTGCCCTACGAGGAGATGCCGGCGGCGCGAGACCCGGAGTGCGGCTACCTGATCACCGCCAACAACCGGATCGCGGGCGACGACGCCCCCCACATCTCGAGCGATTACCTCGACGGCTACCGGGCGAGGAGGATCGAGGAGCTGATCCTCGGCACCGCCGAGCACGACCTCGACAGCTTCGAGGAGATGCAGACCGACAACTTCTCGATCCCGGGCCTCGAGACCGTGCACCGCCTCGCGCGCCTGACGCCGCGCGACCAGCGCGAGGTGGCGGCGATCGAGCGCCTCAAGAGCTGGGACGGCCGCCTCGGCCCCGACACGATCGGCGGCTCGATCTACCAGGCCTTCACGATGCGCTTCGCCCGCGAGGTGGCGCGGCTCGCGATCCGCGACCGCGACCTCGCCGAGCGCTGGCTCGACCGCTCGCACAGCGGCTTCACCAATCACGTCACCTCGCCGTGGCGCTGGCATTCGCACCTGTTGAAGCTGTGGGAGGAGGGCGACGACGCCCTGATCGGGCGCTCCTGGGACGAGCTCGCCCTCGACTGCCTGCGCGGCGGGCTCGACGACCTCGCCGACCGCTTCGGGCCCGATCCCGAGGGCTGGCGCTGGGGCCGCATCCACCGGCTCGACTTCCCGCACGCGTTCGCGGGCGCCAACCCGCTCTTCGACCACCTCTTCAACCGCAGCCTCGAGGCGGGCGGCGGCCAGGAGACGGTGAGCCAGATCGCCCACGACCCGAACGACCCCTACAAGGCGGTCTGGGCGCCGTGCTGGCGCATGGTCGCCGACCCCACCGATCCCGGCCGCACGCGCTGGCAGCAGTTCACCGGCCAGTCGGGCCAGCCCGGGAGCCCCCACTACGACGACCTCCAGGAGGCGTGGCTCGCGGGGCGCACCCAGCCGATGACGGGCGAGGGCCCGTGGCGCGAGCTGGTGCTCGAGCCGTGAGCCGCCGCGACCAGATCGCGCTCACCGACGACGAGCAGCGCGAGCTGCTCGAGAGCGAGCGGGTGGTCACCGTCGCGAGCCTGGGCCAGAACGGCTGGCCGCACCTGATGCCGCTCTGGTACGTGCTGCGCGACGGCGAGATCTGGGTCTACACCTACGCCAAGTCGCAGAAGGTCCGCAACCTCGAGCGCGACCCGAGGGCCACGCTGCTGGTCGAGACCGGGCACGAGTACGCCGAGCTGCGCGGCGTGATGATCGAGGCCGACGCCTACGTCAACCGCGAGCACGACCTCGTCTTCGAGGTCGCCAAGCAGCTCACGCTGCGCTACGCCGACGGGCTCGACTCGATCGAGGGCGACGCCGCCGAGGCGCTCGCCTCACAGGCCCGCAAGCGCGTCGCGATCCGCTTCGTCGCGCGCCGCACCGCGACCTGGGACCACCGCAAGCTCGGCGGGACCTACTGAGCCGAGCCGGCTAGGCCGGGTCGGCCGCCGGCTTCGGGTCCCTCGAGCGCGCGCCGCGCCCCAGCACGGCGCCCGCGATCACATAGGCGAGCCCGAGCGCGGCGATCGCGAACTTCGGGATCGCCGCGTAGAGCGCGACGCCCGGCCAGGTCGCGGTGTGGCCGTCGATCACGCGCAGCATGGCGACGTTCTCGATCGCGTCGAAGGCGGCGGCGGCGAACATCGACCAGCCGAGCAGGGGGCCGAGCCGGGCGAGCCGCGTCATCCCGCGGCGCCCGAGGCGCTCGGAGGCGATCGTGCAGCCGACCGCGAGGAACACGGAGTAGGCGATCAGGTACGGGAAGTCGGCGAGGATCGAGACGCGGGCGTCGTCACGGCCCTGCGCGCCCCACTCCTCGAGGATCTCCTGCGCCTCCTTCTCGGTCCCGGCGACCTCGAAGCCGATGATTCCCGGCCCGCCCGAGTCCTTGATCGCGGAGTCCTGGATGAAGAGGAACACCCATATGGCGAGCGCCGCGGCGCCCGCGATCCAGAGGATCCGGCGCCGGGTCGCCGCGGACCGCGTCGCGAACGGGCCGCGCAGCGGGGTGGGGTCGCGCTTTGCGCCGCGCTCGTCGCTCACGGCGAGCAGTATCGACGAGAGCCGCGCTTGGAACCTGCCCCGCCGCGCCCCGGTAGCCTCTCACCCGCGAAATGAAGGCGCTAAAGGGGCTGATCCTCTCCGGCGGCGCAGGAACCCGCCTGCGCCCGATCACGCACACCTCGGCCAAGCAGCTCGTGCCCGTGGCCAACAAGCCCGTGCTCTTCTACGGGATCGAGGCGCTGGTCGAGGCCGGGATCACCGAGATCGGGATCGTGATCGCGCCCGAGACGGGCGACGAGATCCGCGAGGCGGTCGGCGACGGCTCGCGGTTCGGCGCCTCCGTCACCTACGTGCCCCAGGCCGAGCCGCTCGGCCTCGCCCACGCCCTGCTGACGGCGGAGGACTTCCTCGCCCACGGGCCCTTCGTGATGTACCTCGGCGACAACCTGCTTCGCGACGGCATCACCGACCTCGTCGGCGCGTTTCGCTCCTCGGAGCCCGACGCGCTGATCCTGCTGACCCAGGTTCCCGACCCCCAGCACTACGGCGTCGCCGAGCTCGACGGCGAGCGCGTCGTCCATCTCGTCGAGAAGCCCGACAAGCCGCCCAGCGACCTCGCGCTCGTCGGCGTCTACATGTTCGGCCCTCAGGTCTTCGACGCCGCGAAGGCGATCGAGCCCTCCGATCGCGGAGAGCTCGAGATCACGGACGCGATCCAGCGCCTGATCGACGACGGAAGCCGCGTCGAGTCGCACCTCGTGCGCGGCTGGTGGAAGGACACCGGACAGCTCGCCGACATGCTCGAGGCCAACCGCCTCGTGCTCGAGGACGTCGAGCGGCGCATCGACGGCGAGCTCGAGGACTCCCGCGTCGAGGGCCGCGTGATCGTCGAGGAGGGCGCGCGCCTCGAGCGCACGATCGTCCGCGGGCCCGCCGTCATCGGCGCCCGCGCGACGATCACCGACGCCTACATCGGCCCCTACACGGCGATCGCGCCCGACTGCGTCGTCAGCGGCTCGGAGATCGAGCACTCGATCCTGCTCGCGGGCTCCGAGGTGCGCGACCTCGGCGCGCGCATGGAGGCCAGCCTGCTGGGCCGCAACGCGAAGCTCGCGCGCGGCGACGGCCTCCCGAAGACGCTGCGGATGATCGTCGGCGACAGCTCGGAGATCACGATCCCGTGAGGGTCCTGGTCACCGGCGCCGGAGGGATGCTCGGCCGCGACGTCGTGCGCGCCTGCGAGCTGCGGGGACATCGCGTCCTCGGGCTGACGCACGCCGAGCTCGACATCGACGACGGCCCCGCCGTGGATGCCGCGGTCGCCCGGGTCCGCCCCGACGCGGTCGTCAACTGCGCCGCGTGGACCGACGTCGACGGCGCCGAGCAGCACGAGACCGATGCCCTGCGGATCAACAGCGAGGCGGCAGGGGTCGTCGCGGCGGCGGCGGCCAGCGTCGGCGCGACCGTCGTCTATCCCGTCGAGCGACTACGTCTTCGACGGAAACAAGGCGACCCCCTATGTCGAGTCGGACCTCACGGCGCCGCTGTCGTCCTACGGGCGCTCGAAGCTCGCCGGCGAGACCTCGACACAGGTCGCCAACGAGCGCCACATGATCGTGCGGTCGTCGTGGCTCTACGGGGCCGGCGGGCGCAACTTCGTCGAGACGATGCTCGCCCTCGGCGCCGACCAGCCCGAGGTCCTCGTCGTCTCCGATCAGGTCGGCTGCCCCACCTACACCGCCCATCTCGCCGCCTCGATCGCGGAGCTGATCGAGGGCGAGGCCTTCGGCATCCACCACGTCGCCGGCGGAGGATCGTGCTCGTGGTACGACTTCGCCCAGGAGATCTTCGACCAGTCCGGCACCGACTGCCGCGTGATGGCGGCGACGACCGAGATGCTCGCGCGCAGCGCGACGCGCCCCGCCTACTCGGTGCTCGGCAGCGAGCGCTCGGACGCGAGGGCGCTTCCGAGCTGGAAGCAGGGCCTCGCGGCCTATCTCGCCGAGCGCGAGGCGCTCGAGGTCGGCGCCCGATGAGGCTCCTCGTCGCCGGCGGCGCCGGCTTCATCGGCTCCAACTACGTCCGCCACCGCCTCGCCGCGCACCCCGAGGACACGGTGACGGTCTACGACAAGCTGACCTACGCGGGGCGCAGGGAGAACCTCGAGGACCTTCCGCGCCGACCGCGTCGAGCTGGTCGAGGGCGACATCGCCGACCGCGACGCCGTGCGCGCCGCGGTCGAGGGCGCCGGGGCGGTCGTCAACTTCGCCGCCGAGTCGCACGTCGACCGCTCGATCGAGTCGCCCGGCGAGTTCATCCAGACCGACGTCTTCGGCGCCTTCATCCTGCTCGAGGCGGCGCGCGACGCCGGGATCCGCCACCTCCAGATCTCCACCGACGAGGTCTACGGCTCGATCGAGGACGGCTCGTTCACCGAGAGCTCGCCGCTCGACCCCTCGTCGCCCTACTCGGCGTCGAAGGCGGGCGGCGACCTGATCGTCTCGGCCTTCCAGCACACCTACGACGCCGACGCCCTCGTCTGCCGCGCATCGAACAACTACGGCCCCTTCCAGCACCCCGAGAAGCTGATCCCGCTCTGCATCCTCAACGCGCTCGCCGGGGACCCGCTGCCCGTCTACGGCGACGGGAAGCAGGTCCGCAACTGGCTCTACGTCGACGACCACTGCACGGGGATCGACGCGGTGCTCGAGAACGGCGAGGCGGGCGAGGTCTACAACATCGGCGGGCCCGACGAGATGGCCAACATCGACGTCGTCAGGCGGATCCTCGAGCTGACGGGCCGCGACGAGTCGCTGATCGAGTACGTCACCGACCGCCCGGGTCACGACCGCCGCTACTCGCTGGCCTCGGAGAAGGTCGAGGGGCTCGGCTGGAAGGCGGCCGTCGGCTTCGACGAGGGCCTCGAGCGCACCGTTGCCTGGTATCGCGACAACGAGTCGTGGTGGGAGCCGATCCGCTCGGGCGAGTACCGCGAGTACTACGAGCGCCAGTACGGCCGCGCGCTCGGCTAGGCGCGAGTGGCCCGCCGCCTCGACACCGAGCTCCCCGACGTCGCGCTGATCGAGCCCGATGTCCACGGCGACGAGCGCGGCTTCATGGTCGAGACCTTCCGCGCCGACGCCTGGCGCGAGCTCGGCGTCGACGCGGACTTCGTCCAGGAGAACCACTCGCGCTCGAGCGCCGGCATCCTGCGCGGGATCCACTTCCAGACCTCCCCCGGCCAGGCGAAGCTCGTGCGCTGCGCGCGCGGGCGGATCTGGGACGTGGTCGTCGACCTGCGCCGCGACTCGCCGCACCTACCGCCGCTGGGAGGGCCACGAGCTCGACGACGAGACGCACCGCCAGCTCTTCGTCCCGATCGGCTTCGGGCACGGCTTCTGCGTCCTGAGCGATAGCGCCGACGTCACCTACAAGCTCTCGAGCTACTACGACCCCGCCACCGAGGCCGGCATCGCGTGGGACGACCCCGAGGTCGGGATCGAGTGGCCGGTCAGCGACCCGGTGCTGTCGGAGCGCGACCGCAAGGCGCCAGGGCTCGCGGAGGTCGCCTCGGGACTGCCGTGGTGAGAGCAGCGGATATGTAGTCTTCCCCTGGCAGCTACGAGGGAGGAGCGGGTGGGAGCCGGACTCAGAGCTTTCCTGATCGCCACCGCGGTACTCGCGGGCTCGGCGGTCAGCGCCGCCCCGTCGCGCCGGCGGCCACCTTCCCCGGCGCCAACGGGCTGATCGCCTTCAGCGGCTTCGACGGATCCGACAATGAGATCTTCGTCGTAAACCCGGATGGCTCTGGGCTCGCCTCGCTGACGAACAACCCCATGGCCGGCGAATTCGAGCCGAGCTGGTCGGGCGACGGAGAGAGGATCGCGTACACCAGGAATGCAACCGGAAACGCCGAGATCGCCGTCATGGATCACAACGGCCAGAACCAGGTGGCGCTCACCTCCGATCGTCGAGGACGACGTGGAGCCCTCGTTCTCACCGGATGGTCAGAAGATCGCATTCGTCCGCGCCGTCGGGGGCGATTACCAGATCTGGGTGATGGACGCTGACGGGTCAGAACCAGGTCCAGCTCACGAACTTCCCGGACAACTCGAACCGTCCTCAGTTCTCCCCGGACGGCCGACACATCGTCTTCGAGCGCACTCTGAGCGGCTTCGACCAGATCTTCGTCATGGACGCCAACGGCCAGAACCAGACGCAGCTCACATCCGTGCCGATGGTCGACAGCTTTCAGCCGAACTGGTTTCCCGACGGAAACCGGATCGCCTTCACGCGCTCCACCACCACCGACGACGAGATCTTCTCGATGAACGCCGACGGGACCAATCAGATGCCGGTCACGGCGAACACTCTCGGCGACTTCCTGCCGGCGGTCTCGCCGGACGGCGAGCTCCTGATCTCGAGCCGGTTCGTGAGCGGCAACATCGACCTCTTCGTCCAGGATCTCACCACCGGTGTTCAGAGCCCGTTCCTGAGCGGCCCGAAGAACGAATCCGACGCCGACTGGCAGTCGGTCAACCCGCCCGCCTGCGACCTCACCGGCGAGCCGACGCAGAAATCGACCAAGCAGATAATCCTCACGGTGCTCTGCACGAACGAGAACGCCACGGTCAGCGCGCGGGCTCGGGCAAGGCCCCAAAGCCCAAGCCCAAGTCGGCCTCGGCATCGAAGGCGAAGAAGTTCACGATTCCGGCCGTGACCACACAGGTCCAGCCGGGCGTGCCCACGGCGGTCACGCTCACGATCCCGAAGAAGGGCCGCAAGGCGCTCAAGAAGGCGGCGAAGGCCGGCAAGAAGGGCAAGGCGACCGTGACGGCGACGATCACCGACGACTTCGGCCAGGCCTCGACCGAGACGTTCGCCCTGAAGTTCAAGGCGAAGAAGAAATAGCGACAGCCGGGCTCGCCGGCGTGATTCGGGCCCCACGGGGCCGACTCGGCCGATCCGTAGAATCGATGGGTTGGCCACTGATCGAAAAGCGACTGGCGAAGACGCTCTGAGCGCTGTTCTCGGCGCCAGTCAGGCGCTGGTTCGATGCGTCCTTCGAGGCGCC
This sequence comes from uncultured Thermoleophilia bacterium, assembly GCA_963838145.1. Taxonomy (GTDB): domain Bacteria; phylum Actinomycetota; class Thermoleophilia; order Solirubrobacterales; family 70-9; genus DASPWW01. The sequence continues at coordinate 380,767 of CAWIPX010000009.1, read as the reverse complement.
GACGCCCGCCCAGGCGAGCGGCTGGCCGGCGATCGCGTCCGGCAAGAACGCCCTGATCTGCGCCCCGACGGGGTCGGGGAAGACGCTCGCGGCGTTCCTGGCCGGGATCGACCGCCTCGCGCGTGAGCCCGAGCGGCTCGGCCAGGGCGTGCGCATCGTCTACGTCTCGCCGCTCAAGGCGCTCTCCTACGACATCGAGCGCAACCTGCGCGCACCGCTCGAAGGGCGTCGGGCGCCGAGATCTCGGTTGGGCTGAGGACGGGCGACACGCCGCAGAAGGAGCGCCAGGCGATGAAGCGCAACCCGCCCGACGTCCTGATCACGACGCCCGAGTCGCTCTACCTGATCATGACCTCGCAGGCGCGCGAGATGCTGACCGGCGTCGACGCGGTGATCGTGGACGAGATCCACGCCGTCGCGCAGTCGAAGCGCGGCGCCCACCTCGCGCTGACGCTCGAGCGCCTCTCGCGGCTCGTCACCGACGAGGGCGGGGAGGACCCGCAGCGCATCGGGCTCTCGGCGACGCAGCGCCCGCTCGAGACGATCGCCAAGTTCCTCGTCGGCCCGCGCCGCGAATGCGAGATCGTCGACGCCGGGCGCCGCAAGGAGCTCGACCTCGAGATCGTCGTGCCGGTCGAGGACATGACCAATCCCGAGGCGTCGCTGGACGGCCCGCCCGGCGCCCGACGGGCCGGATCTCTCGACCCGATCGCATCGACCCGCAGTTCGACGGCGGCGCCCGAACCCCCGCTCGATCTGGCCCGCGATCTACCCGGAGCTGCTGCGCCTTGTGCGCGAGCACACCTCGACGATCATCTTCGTCAACAGCCGCCGCGGCGCCGAGCGCCTCGCCAAGCGCCTCAACGAGCTCGCCAACCAGCGGCCCGAGGAGGAGCTGCCGGCAACGCGAGCACGCCGGCAACCGGGAGCGACGCGACGGGCGTCGACGACGGATTTCGTCGAGATCGCGCGGGCTCACCACGGCTCGCTCGCCCACGAGGAGCGGCTCGTCGTCGAGGAGCTTCTGAAGTCGGGCAAGCTCCCGTGCCTCGTAGCGACCTCGTCGCTCGAGCTGGGGATCGACATGGGCGCCGTCGACCTCGTGATCCAGGTCGAGTCGCCGAAGTCGGTGACGCGCGGGCTTCAGCGCGTCGGCCGCGCCGGCCACGAGCTCGGCCAGACTTCGAAGGGCCGCATCTTCCCGAAGTTCCGCGCCGACCTGCTCGAGTGCGCGGTCGTCGCGCGGCGCATGCGCGAGGGGCTGATCGAGGAGACGGTCATCCCCCGTAACCCCCTGGATGTTCTGGCCCAGCACCTCGTCTCGATGTGCGCGAACGACGAGTGGAAGGTCGACGAGGTCGAGGCGCTCGTCACCGGCGCCGAGCCGTTCTCGGAGCTGTCGCGCGAGCAGCTCGAGAACGTCCTCGACATGCTCGACGGGCGCTATCCGTCCGAGCGCTTCGCCGAGCTGCGGCCGCGCATCGTCTGGGACCGCACCGAGGGCACGGTCCGCGGCCGCAAGGGCGCCCGCCAGCTCGCCGTGACCAACGCCGGGACGATCCCCGACCGCGGCCTCTACGGCGTCCACCTCCCCGACGGGCGCCGCGTCGGCGAGCTCGACGAGGAGATGGTCTACGAGGCGCGCCCGGGCCAGACCTTCCTGCTCGGCGCCTCGACGTGGCGGATCGAGGAGATCACGCGCGACCGCGTCATCGTCACCCCGGCTCCCGGGACGCCCGGAGCGGTGCCGTTCTGGCGCGGCGACGGCGTCGGGCGCCCCGCCGAGCTCGGCCGCGCGATCGGCGAGTTCTCGCGCGAGGCCGTCGCGATGGAGCCCGCCGAGCTCGCCGAGCGCGGGGACCTCGACGAGCGCGCCGCGACCAACCTCGTCGCCTACCTGCGCGAGCAGCAGGAGGCGACCCGGGTCGTGCCCTCCGACGAGACGCTCGTCGTCGAGCGCTTCCGCGACGAGATCGGCGACTGGCGCCTCTGCGTTCTGTCGCCCTGGGGCGGGCGCGTGCACGCCGCCTGGGGGCTGGCGCTGTCGGCGAAGATCGCCGCCGAGCGCGACCTCGAGGCCGACGCGATCTGGTCCGACGACGGGATCTGCATCCACCTTCCCGACGCCGACGAGCCGCCGCCCGCGGACCTCGTGCTGATCGACCCCACCGAGCTCGAGGACCTCGTCGTGCGCGAGCTGTCGACGTCGGCGCTGTTCGGGGCGCGCTTTCGCGAGAACGCCTCGCGATCGCTGCTGATCCCGCGCGCCTATCCGGGCAAGCGCACGCCGCTGTGGCAGCAGCGCCTCAAGGCGCAGAGCCTGCTCGAGGTGGCGAGCGACTTCCCGCGCTTCCCGGTGATCCTCGAGACCTACCGCGAGTGCCTGCGCGACGTGCTCGACCTGCCCGCGCTCGAGTCGCTTCTGCGCGACCTGCACTCGCGCAAGATCTCCCTCGTCGAGGTCGAGACGCCGACCGCGTCGCCGTTCGCGTCCTCGCTGCTCTTCGACTACGTCGCGACCTACATGTACGAGGGCGACACGCCCAACGCCGAGCGCCGCGCCGCGGCGCTGGCGCTCGACCGCGAGCTGCTGCGCGAGCTGCTCGGCCAGGAGGAGCTGCGCGAGCTGATCGACCCCGAGGCGCTCGAGGAGGTCGAGGACTCGCTCCAGCACCGCACCGAGCCCGGCCGCGCATCCGACCGTGACGCGCTCGAGGTGATCATGCGGCGCCTGGGCGACCTCTCCGAGACCGAGCTCGCGGAGCGCGTCGCCGAGGGCTACTCCGCCGAGTCGATGCTCGGCAAGCTCGAAAAGGAGCGCCGCGCCGTCGCAGATCAGGATCGCGGGCGAGGAGCGCTGGATCGCGGCCGAGGACGCGGGCCTCTACCGCGACGCGCTCGGCGTGCCGCCGCCGGGCGGGCTGCCCGACGCCTTCCTCGAGCCCGTGCCCGACGCGATGGCGGTGTTGGTGCGCCGCTACGCGCGAACCCACGTGCCCTTCCCGACCGGCCAGCTCGGCGCGCCGCTACGGCGTCGACCCCGTCGCCGTCCTGCGCGAGCTCGAGCGCGCCGGCGAGCTGGTCCGCGGCGAGCTGCTTCCCGGCGGCACCGAGCGCGAGTGGTGCGACCCCGAGGTGCTGCGCCGCCTGCGCCGCGCCAGCCTCGCCCATCTGCGGCGCGAGGTCGAGGCCGCCGACCAGCGCGAGCTCGCCCGCTTTCTCGCCAGCTGGCAGAACGTCGACGCCCACCGCCCCGGCGGCGCCGGCCCCGACCGCCTTCGCGAGGCGCTCGTCCCGCTTCAGGGGGTCACGCTCACGCCGCAGGTGTGGGAGCGCGACGTCCTCCCGCGCCGGCTCGGCGCCTACAGCCAGGTGTGGCTCGACGAGCTGTGCACCGGTGGCGAGATCGTCTGGATCGGCGCCGGGGCGCTGGGCCGAAACGACGGCAGGGTGGCGCTCTACTTCCGCGAGGACATCCATCTCGCCGGCCCGCCGCCCGCCAACGCCAAGCTCGAGCCGCCGGCGGGCGAGGTCCACGACGCGATCCGCGAGTACCTCGGGTCGCGGGCCGGCGTTCTGGATCGACATCGTCGCCGACCTCGACCACTCGCCCGAGGAGCTCCACGACGCGCTCTGGGACCTCGCGTGGGCCGGCGAGGCGACCAACGACGCATTCGCCCCGCTGCGCGCCCCGCGACTCTCGGCCGTGCAGCGCAACCAGCGCGCCAGCCGCCGCTTCTCCAGCCGCCGCGCCGCCGCCGGCCAGGCGGTTCAGGGCCGCTGGTCGCTCACCGCGCCGCTCTTCGAGCACGCGCCCGGGTCGGGACCGCGGCTGCGCGCCCAGTCTGAGCTGATGCTCGAGCGCTTCGGGATCGTGACGCGCGAGACCGTGCTCGCCGAGGGCGTCCCGGGCGGCTTCGCCGCGCCTCTACGGCGAGCTCTCGAACCTCGAGATGCTCGGCACCGCGCGGCGCGGCTACTTCGTCGAGGGCCTCGGCGGCGCCCAGTTCGCGCTGCCCGGGGCCGTCGAGCGGCTGCGCTCGCTGCCGCGCGAGGACGGCGTCAACCTCGTGCTCGCCGCGACCGACCCCGCGAACCCATACGGCGCCTCGCTCTCGTGGCCCAAGCGCGAGGGCCAGGGCGGGCGCCGGCCGAGCCGAACGCCCGGGGCGTACGTGCTGCTCCGCGACGGGGAGCCGCTGCTCTTCGTCGAGCGCGGCGGGCGCGGCGTGCTGCGCCTCGCGAGCCTCGAGGGCGCCGAGCTCGGCGCGGCCGTGCGCGTGCTCGCGGAGGCGGCGGGCGAGGGGCTGATCGGCCGCCTCGCGATCGAGCGCGTCGACGGCGAGCCCGTGATCGGGTCGGATCTCGAGCCGACCCTGATCGAGGCCGGCTTCTCGCGCCAGCCCAGGCGTCTGGTCGCCTCCGCCTAGGCGTGGCGGAGGGCGACACGATCCACCGCGCCGCGGCGCGCCTGCGCGAGGCGCTCGAGGGAAGGCACGTCCGCGACGCCGACACGCCGAACCCGCGCTCGGGCCTCGGGACGAGGGTCAAGGCGATGGAGGGCCGGCGCGTGGAGGCCGTCGAGGCGCGCGGCAAGAACCTGCTGCTGCACTTCGACGAGGACCTCGTCCTGCACAGCCACCTCGGCATGAACGGGGCGTGGCACGTCTACCCGCCGCGGGGGCGATGGCGAAAGCCGCGCGGGTCGGCGTGGCTCGTCCTGTCGACGAAGTCGAGTCAGGCCGTGCAGTTCGGTGGGCCGACGCTGTCGCTGATGCGCGAGTCGGAGCTGGCGCGCCACCCGCGCCTCTCCCGCCTCGGCCCCGACATCCTCGACCCCGAGTTCGACGCGGCCCGCGGGGTGGAGGCCCTGCGGCGAGCCGAGCCGGGGCGCCAGCTCGGCGACGCACTGCTCGACCAGCGTCTGATCTGCGGCGTTGGAAACCTGTTCAAGAGCGAGGGGTGCTTCGCGGCCGAGATCGACCCGTGGCGGCCGCTCGGCGACCTCAGCGACGAGGAGCTGGAGCGGGTCGTCACCGAGACCGAGGCGCTGATGCGCAGCGGCCTCGAGGGCCGGCGGTCCGAGCGCCAGGTCTACAAGCGCCCCAAGCTCCCCTGCCCGCGCTGCGGAGCCCCGCTGCGCGCCCGCCGCCAGGGCGATGACGCCCGCACCACCTTCTGGTGCGGCCGCTGCCAGCGCTAGGCCTGGCGCCGTCCGCGGTAGGCGACCCTAACCTCATCTCGATGAACGCCGACGCCCCCGCCCTCTCGGTCTCGGGGCTTCGCAAGCGCTACGACGACGGGACCCTGGCGCTCGACGGGCTCGACATCGAGGTCCCGTCGGGTGAGTTCTTCGGGCTGCTGGGCCCCAACGGCGCCGGCAAGACGACCCTGATCAACGCCGTCTGCAACCTGATCCGGGTCACCTCGGGCGAGATCGAGGTCTTCGGGCGCCCGGCGAGCAGCCTCGAGGCGCGGCGGATCGTCGGCCTCTCCGAGCAGGACCCCAACCTCGACCGCTTCCTGACGGTGCGCGAGGCCCTCGTCTACCACGGCGGCTACTACGGCATGACCCGCGCGCGCGCGCAGGAACGCGCCGAGGAGATGATCGACGTCTTCGACCTGCGGGCGAAGGCGGACGTGCGGGCGCCGAAGCTCTCGGGCGGCATGCGACGGCGCCTGCTGCTGGCGCGCGCCCTGCTCCACGAGCCGCGAATCGTGATCCTCGACGAGCCCACGGCGGGCGTCGACGTCGAGCTGCGGCGCGAGCTGTGGCGCTACATCCGGCGGCTCCACAGCGAGGGCACGACGATCGTGCTCACGACCCACTACCTCGAGGAGGCCGAGGCGCTGTGCGAGGACATCGCGCTGATCGCCCGCGGCCGGATCGTCGCCCGCAGCACGCCCGAGGGCCTCAAGCGCCAGTTCGACGCCGGCAGCCTCGAGGACGTCTACCTCAAGGCCGTCCACGAGCCGGTCGGAGCCGACGCCGAGTGAGCCGGACCGCCGCCGCGCCCGAGCAGCCGGCCCCCACGCCGTGGAGGGGCCTGCTGTGGCTGTCTCTGCGCGAGTGCCATCGCGTCTCGAAGCTGTGGACGCAGACGATGCTCGCCCCCGTCGTCTCCTCGCTCCTCTTCATCCTCGTCTTCGGGCTGTCGCTCGGCAGCCGCATCAAGGAGGTCTCGGGCTTCGAGTACGACGTCTTCATCGTCCCGGGCCTGATCGCGATGGCGATGGCCCAGGCCGCCTACTCGAACAACTCCAGCTCGATCTTCCAGGCGCGCAGCGACCGCTACATCGACGACGTACTCGCCGCGCCCATGCATCCCTGGCAGATGAACCTCGGGCTCGCGATCGGGGGCGCCTTCCGCGCCCTGCTGATCGGCGCCGCGCTCACCGCGCTCGCGATCCCGCTGACCGGCGCGCCGGTCGAAGAGCCGCTGGCGCTCTTCGCCGCGATCGTGTTGCTCGTCGCGCTCTTCGGGGCGCTCGGGGTCGTGGTCGGCATCTACGCCGAGACCTTCGACCACCACACCTTCGTCAACAACATCGTGATCCTCCCGCTGACCTTCGTCGGCGGCGTCTTCTACTCGATCGAGATCCTGCCGAGCCCCTGGGAGGAGATCTCGCACGCCAACCCGATCTTCTACCTCGTCAACACGGTCCGCTACGGCTTTCTCGGCGCGACCGACGTCCCCGTGGCGCTCTCGTTCGCGGTCACGGCCGCGTTCACGCTCGCCGTCGTCGCCTGGTCGCAGTACCTGTTCGCGACCGGCAAGCGCCTCAAGCCCTAGCCCGGGCGCGACGCGGAGGCACGCCTGCGCTCGCCTGGGGGATAATCGCCGCATGGGGGAACAACGCCACCGCCGCGCTGCTCAGGCGCGTCCCGCTGTTCTCGGAGCTGTCGCCGGAGGAGCTCGAGCGGATCTCGCGCGTCGCGGTGCCGCGCTCCTTCCCAAAGGGAGTGCGCGTCTTTCACGAGGGCGACCAATCCGACGCCTGTTACATCGTGCGAAGCGGGGACCTGCGCGTCACGCGCGAGCACCCCGATGGGCGCGCGATCGCCCTCGCGACGCTCGGAAGCGGCGACATATTCGGCGAGCTGGCGATGCTCGACGGGGAGGCGAGGTCGGCGAGCGTCGAGGCCCTCAGCGACTGCGAGCTGCTCGCGCTGCCGGCGAGCGACGTGCGCGCCCTGCTCGCCAGCAGCGCCGAGATCACGGTCAAGCTCGTGATCGCGCTGACGCGGCGGCTGCGCGAGGCGAACGAGCGCATCTCGCGCCAGTCGTTCCAGACGGTCCCGAGCAGGGTCGCGGGCGTGCTCTCGCAGCTGATCGCCGAGGAGACCCCGAACGAGGGCCGCGATGGAGTCACGATCCGCATGACCCAGGCCGACCTCGCGCAGCTCGCCGGCACCTCGCGCGAAAGCGTCAGCCGATTTCTCGCCGTGCTCGACCGCGCCGGGGTCGTCCGCGTGGGGCGCGGGCGGGTCACCGTGCTCGAGCCGCGGCGCCTGCGCGGCTACATCTTCTGAATGCAGCTGCGCCGCTCGCAGTCGTTCTCCGAGCAGCGGGCGGGCATGGTCGAACGCCAGCTGCGGCGGCGGGGAATCGCCGACGAGCGGGTCCTGGACGTGATGGCGCACATCCCGCGCGAGCTATTCGTCGGCGACTCGGAGCGCCGCCGCGCCTACAACGACTCCGCGCTCCCGATCGGCCATGGGCAGACGATCTCCCAGCCCTGGATCGTCGCCGCGATCGCCGAGGCGCTGGAGCTGACGCAGGGCGAGCGGGTGCTGGAGATCGGCACCGGGTCGGGCTACTCCGCGGCCGTGATCGGCCCGCTGGCGCGCGAGGTGATCACGATCGAGCGCCTCGAGCCGCTCGCCTCGGAGGCGAGGGCGCTGCTCGAGCGCCTCGGTCTCGCCAACGTGCGCGTGATCGTCGCCGACGGGACCGAGGGCTGGCCCGACGAGGCGCCCTACGACGGGATAGCCGTTCACGCCACGGCGCCCGCGCCTCCGCCGAGCCTGCTCGCCCAGCTCGCTCCGGGCGGGCGCCTCGTGATCCCGGTCGCCGGCGACGGGGTGGACATGCTCACCGCCTACACGCGAACAGAGGGCGAGCTCGACCCCGCGACGGGCGCCGGGCTCGAGAAACGCAGCCTCGGCGCCTGCCGCTTCGTGCCGCTGATCGGGCGCGAGGGGTACGACGAGCGCTGACGACTTGTAGGCTCCGGCGGCGATGGCCGAGGGAACGTTCGTACTCAACTTCTACTCGCCGGTGTTCGTGGACCAGCTGCGCCGCGGCCGCAAGACGGCGACGATCCGCCTCGGCGACAAGTCGGGCAAGTACCGGCGCGGCCACCTCGTCTGGATCACGGTCGGCTACAGCCACAGCCCGCGCGAGAAGATCTTCTCGGCGGTGATCGACGAGGTCGAGGTCAAGAAGCTCAAGGACCTCTCGCCGCGCGACATCGAGCACGACAACCCCGAGTTTCGCCGCCTCGAGGAGACGGTCAACTTCCTCGAGCAGATCTACGGCCGCGAGATCGACGAGGAAGACACCGTCACCGTGGTCCGCTTCTCGCAGATCGTCGAGCCGCCGAGCACCAGGTTCGGCAACGGCGAGACCCCGTCGAGCAATTGATCCAGCGGCGCCGCCGCTTCGATTAGCCGGGCGATGCCCGGCTATCGCTTCCTGACGACGTGGTGCCTCGGCGCACCGATCGACCCCGTCTGGGACGCGATCTATGACTCCGAGCGCTGGCCGCAGTGGTGGCGAGGCGTCGAGCGCGTCGTCGAGCTGACGCCCGGCGACGAGGACAACCTCGGCCAGCGCGCCGCGTACACGTGGCGAAGCCGCCTGCCCTACGAGCTCACCTTCGAGGTCGAGCTGACGCGCCAGGAGCGCCCCCACCTGCTCGAGGGCAAGGCCTCGGGCGAGCTCGCCGGCACGGGCACCTGGCGCCTCTCGGAGGGCGGCGGCGTGACGACCGTGCTCTACGAGTGGGACGTCCACACGACGCGGCCCTGGATGAACTTCCTCGCGCCGCTCGCCCGCCCCGTCTTCGCCTGGAACCACGACTGGGTCATGAAGCGCGGGGGAGAGGGCCTGGCCAGGCTTCTCGACGCGCCGCTCATCGTCGCCTCCGGCGGCGCCGCCTGACCCGGCCCGACCCGGGATCTAAGCGGGGCTGACGCAGATCTACGCTTGACTCGCGCGGGCGACGGCCTACACTCACTTAGAAGGCGGCGCTGGCACTCACCTATGTAGAGTGCCAAGCCGAACGACGGACTTAATCCGAACAACGGAGGTATGCAATGAAGTTGAAGCCGCTTGGCGACCGCGTGATCGTCAAGGCGCTGGAGGAGGAAGAGACGACCGCCAGCGGCATCGTCCTCCCCGACACCGCGAAGGAGAAGCCCCAGAAGGGCGAGGTCGTCGCGGTCGGCGAGGGCCGGTGGGACGACGAGGGCGAGAAGCGCATCCCGCTCGACGTGAGCGCGGGTGACGAGGTCCTGTACAGCAAGTACGGCGGGACCGAGATCAAGGTCGACGGCGACGAGCTGCTCGTCCTGCGCGAGTCCGACGTCCTGGCCAAGGTCGAGTAGCGACCGGCCCCAACTGACAAGACTGGCAACTAAGGAGGAACTGAAAACATGGCTCACAAGGAGCTGAAGTACGACGCGGAGGCGCGCGCGGCACTCCAAGAGGGAGTCGACGCCGTCGCCAACGCCGTGAAGGTGACCCTCGGCCCCAAGGGCCGCTACGTGGTGCTCGACAAGAAGTTCGGCGCCCCGACGATCACCAACGACGGCGTCACGATCGCCCGCGAGATCGAGATCGAGGACGTTTTCGCCAACCAGGGCTCTCAGCTCGTGCGTGAGGTCGCCACGGCGACCAACGACGTCGCGGGCGACGGCACCACCACGGCGACCCTGCTGGCCCAGACGATGGTGCGCAGCGGGCTCAAGAACGTCGCCGCCGGCGCCAACCCGCTCGGCCTGCGCCGCGGGATGGAGCACGCGGTCGATCAGGTCGTCGAGAACCTGCGCGGCAAGCAGTCGAAGGAGATCTCCGGCAAGGACCAGATCGCGCGTGTCGCGGCGATCTCGGCCGCCGACGACGAGATCGGCAACGTGATCGCGGACGCGATCGACAAGGTCGGCAAGGACGGCGTCGTGAACGTCGAAGAGGGCCAGACCTTCGGGATGGAGCTCGAGTTCACCGAGGGGATGCAGTTCGACAAGGGCTACATCTCGCCCTACATGATCACCGACCAGGACCGCATGGAGGCGGTGCTCGAGGAGCCCTACATCCTGATCGCGAACCAGAAGATCGGCAACGTGCGCGACCTTCTGCCGGTTCTCGAGCAGGTGATGCAGACGGGCAAGCCGCTGCTGATCGTCGCCGAGGACCTCGAGGGCGAGGCCCTCGCGACCCTCGTCGTCAACAAGCTCCGCGGCACGTTCACCAGCGTCGCGGTCAAGGCGCCCGGCTTCGGCGATCGCCGCAAGCGGATGCTCGAGGACATCGCGATCCTCACCGGCGGCGAGGTGATCACCGAGGAGATGGGCCTCAAGCTCGAGAACACCTCGGTGGAGCAGCTCGGCCGCGCCCGCCGCGTCGTCGTCACCAAGGACACGACGACGATCATCGACGGCGCCGGTGAAAAGAGTGCCATCGAGGGGCGGATCAACCAGATCCGCCAGGAGATCGAGAACACCGACTCCGACTTCGATCGCGAGAAGCTCCAGGAGCGCCTCGCGAAGCTCGCGGGCGGCGTCGCCGTCGTCAAGGTCGGCGCGGCCACCGAGACGGAGCTCAAGGAGAAGAAGCACCGCGTCGAGGACGCGCTCCAGGCGACCCGGGCCGCTCTCGAGGAGGGCATCGTCCCGGGCGGCGGAGTCGCGCTGCTCAACGCACAGGAGGCCGTCGACCCGAAGGGCCTCGACGACGCGGACGAGAGCACCGGCGCCGAGATCGTGCGCCGCGCGCTCGAGGAGCCGCTGCGCCAGATCGCCGAGAACTCGGGATTCGAGGGCTCGGTCGTCGTCAACAAGGTCCGCGAGATGAAGCCCGGCGAGGGCCTCAACGCCGACACCGGCGAGTACGGCGACCTCGTTGCGGCCGGCGTGATCGACCCGACGATGGTCACCCGCTCGGCGCTTCAGAACGCGGCGTCGATCTCCAAGAACATCCTGACCACGGAGTGCATCGTGGCCGAGCCCCCGGAGAAGGAGGGCGCCGCCGCGCCCGCCATGCCGGACATGGGCGGGATGATGTAATCGCCTTAACAGGCGAGTGTTTCGAGAGGCCCGGGCACAGCGCCCGGGCCTCTCTGCGTTCCGGGTCGATAATGCGTCCAGCCGTGCGCCGATACGGTTCGGTCATGCGTCCAGTGGGGTGTCCCAGCCGCATGGTCGGGAACTATTGAGCGATGGTTGTCTCGATGCCCGGATCACCCATGCCGCGAGGCTCACGAACGCGCTTGGCGGGCCTGGCCCTGTCGCTGGCATGTCTCGCGCTGCCCGCGCGCCGCCGCCGGGCACGACGCTCCCGGGGTCTGCGGACGGGCACGTTCCCGAGGCCGTCGAGGAGGCGCTCGGCGGCGAGGTGACCGAGCTCGACAACGGCCTCTACGAGGTCGATCCGTCGCCGCGGCCCGCCGACTTCACGACGCACGGCCCCGACACCCGCGGCGGAGATCCAGCTTCGACCACGGCCAGAACCTCGGCCCGGGCGATCCCGAGCGTCAGCCCGGCATGCGCCGGCGGCGACTACTACCAGCACGTCCTCTACGCGCACCGCGCCGTCAGACCCAACCGCCTCGACGCGGTCGAAGGCCACATCCAGGCCTCGATCCGGCGCATGAACGCCGTGCTCAACGAGGAGGCGCTCGCGACGGGCGGCGGTCAACGCCGACTACAAGGTTCTCTGCGACGGCGACGGGAGGGATCCGCGTCGACGCGTTACAGCACCTCGCCCCGAACGCGACGAGCTTCGACCAGCGTCGTCACGGCGGCCAAGACCGCCGGCTTCGACGACCCCGACGTCGACTACACGATCTTCTTCGACTACGAACCACCCGCACTACTGCGGCGTCGGCTCACTCACTCCGGCGACGAGACGCCTCCGACGCCGACAACGCCAACAACACGCGGCGGCGACTACGGCATCACCCAGCGTACGACTGCTGGAACGGCTCAACGCCGATGCACGAGAACGGCCACAACCAGGGCGCCGTCCAGTACGACGCGCCGTACTCGACCGGCGACGGCGCGCACTGCTCGACGAGAACGACGTCATGTGCTACTCGCCGACGGCGGCGACCTCAACCCGGGCACCGCTCAGCCGCTGCACCGACCGCCTCTACTTCGACTGCGGCCACGACAGCTACTTCGACGCCGCGCCCGATCCGGGCGAGTACCTCGCCACCCACTGGAACATGGGCTCGCACGGCGAACCGCTTCATCGAGCTTCGGCGGGCCCGCCGTCGGCGCCCCGGACCGCACCGTGGCTCCGCCGCCCGCACCGCCGCCCGCAGCCGCCCGCCGACACCCGGCACCGGTCGCACGACGCCCACTCCGGTCGACGTCTCGCCACGCAGCGCCTGCTCAATCGCCGAACCGGCTCGCCGGCTGACGTCGGCGGCCGAGGGCGGCTGGCGCCGCTACACCTTCAAGGTCCCGCGCGGCAGCTCACGGCTTGTCGTGACGCTCGATTGCGCCCCGGACTGCCCCGACCAGCTCGACCTCTACGCGCGCGGCGGCTCGAGCGCGACGCTGACCGAGTACGACTGCCGCTCGGCCGGCCCGGGCTCCGACGAGTCGTGCCGCGTCCGCACCCCGCGCCGCGGGCACCTGGCACATCGGCGTCCACACGGCCGGCGGGCCCGGGCGGGTCGGCGTACGAGATCAGCGCCCGCGCGCCGCGGCTAGCGCGCCGCCGAGCACCTCGCGCATCGCGCAGCGGCTCGACCCCGAGCGCCTCGGCGTCCGCGGTCCCGCGCTCGGTCGACCATCGGGATCTCCATCAGCTCCGCCTCCTCCCAGGTCGCGAAGGCGTTCTCCCCCACGAGCCGGCGCAGCCAGATGAGGCCGCTGCGCACGAGCGGCAGCGGCACGTGAAGCAGCGGGCGCGGGCGGCCCGCCGAGGCGGCGACGGTGCGCGCCATGTCGTCGTAGCGAGAGCACCTGCGGCCCGGCGAGCTCGTAGCGGTCCCGCGAGCCGCCCCGGCCTTCGACCCAGCCGAGGACCGCGCGTGCGACGTCGTGGGCCCAGATCGGCTGGTAGAGCGCGTCGCCGTCGCCCGAGATCGGCAGCATCGGCAGCAGCGCGAGGCGGCGCAGCAGGGTCACCCAGGGGTCGTCGCGGTCGTAGACGATCGAGGGCGCGAAGACGGCCCCGTCGAGGTCGGCGTCGAGCACGGCCTCCTCGGCGAGCGCCTTCGAGCGAAAGAAGCGGGTGCGCTGGAACTCGGTCGCCCCGAGCGCGGAGAAGAAGAGAAAGCGCTTCGCGCCGGCGCGCTCGGCGGCGCGCAGCAGGCGCAGCGTCCCGAGGCCGTTGATCTCCTCGACGCGCCGCGGCGGCTGGTCGCGGATCGCCGCCGCGAGGTGGATCACCGTGTCGCAGCCGCGCACGGCGTGGCGCAGGCCGTGGGGGTCGGCGAGGTCGACGAGAGCGAGCTGCACGTTGACCCGCTGGGGCCCCAGGCGGCGCGGCTCGCGCACGAGCGCACGCACCTGATGGCCCCCCGCGAGAAGCTGCGGGAGCAGTGCCGTTCCCACCACCCCTGTCGCGCCGGTGACAAGGATCATGGGGCCAAGCTAGCGGTTCGCCTACAATTCCCGCTCCGCGTGGGCCGGGGTACCCGTGCGCGGCCGAACTTCCGAAAGACGAGCCGAAGGAGCAAACCGCGTGACCTATGTGATCGCAGAGCCCTGCATCGGGGAGAAGGACAACTCCTGCGTCGAGGTCTGCCCCGTCGACTGCATCCACCCGACCCCCGACGAGCCCGACTACGAGGCTCAACAGCAGCTCTACATCGATCCCGACGAGTGCATCGACTGCGATGCCTGCGTCGAGGCGTGTCCGGTGGACGCGTGCTTCGCCGAGGACCAGCTCCCCGAGGAGTGGGCGAAGTACACGCAGATCAACGCCGAGTACTTCGCAAGCAAGTAGCGAGCCGCCGGGCTAGCGCCGCCGGCCTGGACGACCGGCAGCTCGGTCGCGCCGGGCCCCGGGGCCGGGGCGGCGGCGGGAGCCGGCGCCTGCATGACCGGGAGCTCCTGAGGCGTCGAGGCGACGATGCCCGCGGGCGGCCTCGCGGATCGCGATCGCGGCGGCCGAGTTGGGCTCGTCGATCACGAGCGGTGTGCCGCTGTCGGCGTGCTCGCGCAGCGTCTCCTCGAGCGGGACCTTGCCGAGCAGGGGCACGTCGAGCTCGTCGGCGAGCAGCTGCCCGCCGCCCTCGCCGAAGATCGTGAAGCGCTGGCCGTCGGGGGTCGTGAAGCCGGACATGTTCTCGATCACGCCGAGCAGCTCGAGGTCCACCTTGGCGGCCATCTCGGCGGCGCGCCGGGCGACCGTCTGGGCCGCGGGCTGGGGAGTCGTCACCAGGACGATCTTCGACTGCGGCAGGAGCTGGGCGAGCGTCATCGAGACGTCGCCGGTCCCGGGCGGGAGGTCGAGCAGCAGGTAGTCGAGGTCGCCCCAGTCGACGTCCTCGAGGAACTGCTGGATCGCCTTGTGGAGCATCGGCCCGCGCCAGACCACGGCGGCGTTGTCCTCGACGAAGAAGCCGATCGACATCGTCAGCACGCCCGAGGCCGAGACCGGGGGGAGGATCTTGCGCTCGGGCGAGACCTGCGGCTTGCCCCCGACGCCGAGCATGCGCGGGATCGAGTAGCCGTAGACGTCGCAGTCGAGCGCGCCGGCGCGGTGGCCCTCGGCGTGAAGCGCGGCGGCGAGGTTGGCCGTCATCGTCGACTTGCCGACGCCGCCCTTGCCCGAGGCGACGCAGATCACGTTCTTGACCTGGGCCAGGGCGCCCTTGGGCAGGCGCGGCCGGCCGAGGCGCTCCTGGAGCCCCGCCTTCTCGTCGTCGGAGAGGACGTCGAAGCCGACGCCGACCGACTCGACGCCGTCGAGCGCCACGACGCTCTCGATCACGGCCTTCTCGAAGTGGGCCCGGATCGGGCAGCCCGGGCGTCGTCAGCGAGACGACGACGTCGACGCGGCCGTCGTCGCCGTGCTCGATCGAGCGCACCATTCCGAGCTCGACGATCGAGCGCCGCAGCTCGGGGTCGATCACGGCCCGCAGGGCCTCGGTGATCTGCTCGTTGGTGGGCGTGGCCATCACGGCATAGTGTAGGAGAGCGGCGCAACGGCGCCCCCGCAAATGACCGACGGGCCCACTCGGGGCCCGTCGGTGGGGAGGAGATGTGGCCGGCGCTAGACCAGCTGGTTGACGCGCTGCTCGACCCGCGTCCGCGCCGTCTTGATCTGACGCTCCGCACGGCGGCGGTTCTGGCGAACGGCGGTCTCGACCCGGCGGCGCCGCTGGGTGACCTCGCGCTCAACGCGGTTGCGCTGACGCTTGGCGCGCTGGGTGACCTTGCGGCGGGCGGTGCCGCCCTTGCGCTCGGCCTTGTTGAGGTCGCGCTGGAACTGGTTGCGCAGCTTGCGGACCTCGCGCTCGGCCGATGTGCGCGTCCTGTACGGCTTGACCGTCTCGTTGACGCGCTCGGCAACCGTCAGAGCGGCGCCGACCGGCACGTCGACGACCGTCTCGACGGCCTCACGCGCGTAGTCGGTGACGTTCTTCTGGGTCTCGCTGGTGGTGCTGGTGGTGTTCGAGCGGCTCGACGTGCTCCGGCTCGAGCTCTGGTTGGTGGCCATGTCTGGCGCAACCCCCTCTATTTTCGGTTTCAGGTTCCTTATTAGAACTAAGGAAGTTCGGCACTGTAGCACCGAACACCTGTTTGTAACCCGAGAGCGAGGGTGAGTTACAGGCCGAGCGCCTCGCGCACGGTGGCCAGCCACTCCTCGGTCGCGGCCGCGGTCACGCGGTAGCGGGCGTCGAGCCCGAGGTCGGCCTCGTCGAGCGCGGGGTCCTCGAAGGCGACCAGCGCGCCGGCCTCGCGGGCGATGAGCTGGCCCGCCGCGGCGTCCACCGAGCGGCAGGTCCGCGTCGAGAGCATCGCGTCGAAGCGCGCCCGCCGCGACGTAGCTCAGCGAAAGCGCGATCGCTCCCACGATGCGGATCCGGAAGGCCTTGCCCTCGAGGCGCTCGACGACGGGCGCCGTCTGCCCCGGCTCGGCGCCCTCGAAGCCGACGACCTCGAGCCCGTGCCCTGGTCCCTCGGCGCGCATCGGCTCGCCGTTGAGCGTCGCCCCCTGGCCGCGCCGCGCCGCGAAGTCCTCGCGGGCGCCGAAGTCGTGGACGTAGCCGAACTCGACGTCGGCCATCGTCGGGCCCGACGCGACGGCGATGCTGACGCAGTGAGAGGGGATCGTGCGGCGGGCGTTGAGCGAGCCGTCGATGGGGTCGATCACGACCCGGCCGGGAGCGCCGGGGTCGCCGAACGCGACCTCGCCGCGCTCCTCCGAGACGGCGGTGAACTCGAGCCCCTCGGCGTGAAGGCCGATCGAGCTCGGCGAAGACCACGTCCTCGCAGCGGCGGTCGATCTCGAGCGTGCGGTCGCCGCCCTCGCCGACGCCCTCGTAGACGGTGCGGCCCGCGATCCCGCCCGCCTGGTCGAGGATCTCGCGCTGCGCGTCGGCGATCCGCCGGCAGACCGTGAGCCAGTCCACCGCGAGCAGCTCGCCGGCGCCTGCGGGAGCCTGCGAGCCCGCCCCCTGGCTGTCGTCGGCCGGCACCGCGCGGATGCTATTCGAGTCGACGCCCCGCGCCGCGGGGGCATGCCCGGGCGTGGCGCTAGCTTTAACCCGATGGCCGATCCCGGCGACGCAGACGACCCCACGCTCGATCGCGAGCAGGACCGGGTCGTCGAGCATCGCGGCGGGCCGCTGGTCGTCACGGGGCCGGCGGGATCGGGCAAGAGCGAGGCGCTCGCGCGCAGGATCGCGGCGCGCGCCGCGAGCGGCGCCGAGCCCGAGCGCACGCTCGTGTTCACCCGCACGCCCCGCGGCCGCCTCGTGGCTGCGCCGCCGCGTCGAGACCCTGCTCGAGGTCCCCTTCGAGGAGCTGTGGATCGGGACCTACGCGACGCTCTGCGAGCGCCTGCTGCGCGAGTACGCGACCGACGCCGGCCTCGACCCCTTCTTCGAGACCGTCGGCGCCGCCGACCGCCTCGCGATCCTGCTCGAGCGCATCGACGAGCTGCCGCTGCGCCGCCAGGAGATCCGCGGCAACCCGGCGGGCCTGCTGGCGCGCCTGCTCGAGCGCATAGACGCGCTCAAGGGCGAGGGGGTGAGCCCGGACGCGCTGCGGGCCTGGGCCACCGACCTCGAGCGCGACGCGGCCGACGGCGGCGGCCACGCCCAGCGCGACGCGGCTCGGCGCGAGATCGAGTTCGCCGAGCTCTTCGCGCGCCACGACGCGATCGTGCGCGACGCGGGCAGCCTCGACTCGATCGACCTCGTCAACGAGCTCAGCCGCCTCGTCGAGCGCCGCGCCGACGTGCGCGACCGACTCGCCGAGCGCTTCACCGAGGTGATCGCGGACGAGCTCGAGGACGCGGGCCCGCCGCAGCAGCGCCTGCTCGAGGCGCTCGCCGCCGAGCACGGCAACCTCGTCGTCGCCTGCGACGAGCTCCAGGCGATCCGCCCGCTCGGCGGCCCGGGCACCCTGAGCGCCTTCCTCGCGCGCCACGCCGACGCCGAGCGGGTGACCGCTCGCCGGCTCGCGTCGCGGCGGGGGCAGGCTCGCCCGGGCCGCCGCCGCGGTGACCGGGCGCGACGCGCCGCGGGCGGTGACAACGCGGGCGCGGTCCGCTTCTGGCGCTCGGCGACGGAGCGAGCCGAGGCTCAGGCGGCGGCGCGCGACATCGAGCAGCTGCTCGCGTCCGGGGAGGCGCGGCCCGATGACATCTGCATCGTCACCGGCTCGGTGCAGCGCGAGGGCAGGGTGATGGCGGCGGCGCTCGAGGAGCGAAGCGTCCCGTTTCGCCTCACGGGGCACGGCGCCTTCTTCCAGCGCCCCGAGATCCGCGACGCGCTCGCCTGGCTTCGCGTGCTCGCCGACCCCAACGACGCCCCGGCCGCGGTCCGGGCCCTGACGCGGCCGCCGATCGAGCTGCGCTCGGTCGACCTCGCGCGCTGCACCCTGATCGCCCGCCGGCGAAAGCTCGACATGGTCTCGGCGCTCGAGGCGGCGATCGAGAGCCCCCAGCTCCCACCCGAGGCGCGCGACCGCATTCAGGCCTTCCTGCGGCTCTACCGTCCGCGCCGCCGGGGCGCTCGAGCAGCTTCGCGCCGACGTCTTCGTCCGCCGCCTGATCGAGCGCATCGGGCTGCGCCGCCAGCAGCTCTTCGCCGCCTCGCCCGAGACCGCGGAGCGCCTCGTCAGCCTCTCGAAGCTCGGCGACCTCGCCGCCGCCTTCGCGCGCCGCGAGCCGCGCTCCTCGACGCGCGACTTCGTGCGCTACGTCGTCGCCGTCGCCGAGGCGGGCGAGCTCGGCGACGACCCGCCCGCCGAGGGGCCCGCGGGCGGCGTCCTGCTCGCCGAGCCCGAGCAGGTCAAGGGCCTCGAGTTCGACCATCTCTACCTGCTCGACCTGCGCCGCGGTGCGCTCGCCGAGCGCCCGGCGCGCGACGACTGGATCCCCGAGGCGCTGCGCGCCACGCCGGACGCCGGGCGACGACGCGGTCGCCGAGCCCGCGCGGCTCGCCTACCTCGCGATGACACGCGCCCGCCGCTCGCTCGTCCTCTCGCATCCCGAGACCCGCGACGGGGAGGCGGTGCGGCCGTCGAGCATGTACGAGGCGGTGCGCGCCGAGCTTCGCGGCGACGAGCAGATCCACGAGGAGGAGCTCTTCGGCCCCGCCGAGGGCCTGCACTCCACCTACCGGATGGTCCGCGACGACGTGCTCGAGACGTCGTGGCGGGCGGGGGGCACGCTCGGCGAGATGCGACTCGACGTCGCCGACGACGTCAACCAGGCGGTGGCGCGCTTCCTCGAGCTGGTCAAGCTCGCGGCGCTCCTCCAGCGCCCCGCCGAGGAGCGGGTCGAGGACTCGATCGAGGCCGTCAACCAGCTCATCGCCCAGGCCGCGACCCCCGAGCAGCGCGCCGCGCTCGAGGCCTCGGCGCTCGACAGCTACCTGCTCGAGGGCGAGACCGAGCGCGCGCGCCGCCGCGACCTCGTCGCGGCGCGCCAGGAGCCTTCGCTGGAGGCGTTCATCCCGCGCCGCGGCCGCGGCCTCGGGCTCTCGGCGTCGGACATCGACCTCTACCGGACGTGCCCGCTGAAGTACAAGTTCGCGCGCGTCTTCGCGATCCCCGAGGAGCCGACGATCAACCAGCGCTTCGGGATCCTGATCCACCGCGTGCTCGAGCGCTTCCACTCGGACGAGATGCGCCACGTCCGACGCGGGCGAGGCGGGCCTCGACCGGCTGCTGGCGCTCTTCGAGGCCGGCTGGCGGCGCACCGGCTTCGGCTCCTCCGACGACGAGCTGCAGTTCCGCGACCGCGCCGTCGCCGCGCTGACGCGCTACTGGGAGCGCCACAACCACTCGCCGGCGAGCCCCGTGTGGCTCGAGCGCGGCTTCAACTTCGAGATCGGCGACCACCACCTGCGCGGGCGCATCGACCGCGTCGACCGCCTCGCCGACGGCGGCTACGAGCTGATCGACTACAAGACCGGCGACCCGACGTCGTCGTTCGGGCCCTCCGACGACCTCCAGATCGCGCTCTACCGCCTCGGCGCGCGAGAGGCCTGGAACATCGACGCCGAGGTCGGCAGCTACTGGTACGTGCTCGCCGACGAGAAGGTCCAGGTCCCGTCGCTGCCCGACGACCGCGAGCGCGTCGAGCGCACCGTGCTCGAGGTCGCGGAGGGCATCCAGGGCCAGGACTTCGAGCCGCGGCCCTCCTACGAGGTCTGCTCGTGGTGCGACTACCGCGTCACGTGCCCGGCGTCCGAGGCCTGAGCCCGGCCGAGCTGCGCCTCGGCGGCCTAGCCGCGCTCGTCGGGCTCCGAGCGCTGGCGCAGGAAGCGCTGGAAGTCGCTCGCGATCGACTCGCCCGAGGGGACGTCGAGGTTCTCGTCGAGCTCGATCGACTCCGCCTGCTCCTCCTCGAGGCGGCGGACGAGGTCCTGGATCTCGGGGTTGGCGCCGACCGCGCGGTCGATCTGCTCCTCGAAGCGCTCCGCGGCCTCCTCGAGCTCGGACGCCTCGACGGCGATCCCCGTGAGGCCCTCGGCGCGGCGCAGCAGCGCCAGCGCGGCCTTCGGGTTGGGGACCGCGGCGACGTAGTGGGGGACGGCGGCCCAGAGGCTCGCCGAGGTGATCCCGTGGCGCCGGCAGGCGTCGTGGAGCACGCCGACGATCCCGGTCGGCCCCTCGTAGTTGGAGCGGTCCATCCCGAGGCGCTCGGCGAGGTCGGGGTCCGACGCGAGGCCCGTGATCGGCACCGGCCGCGTGTGGGCGACGTCGGCGATCAGCGCGCCGAGCGTGACGACCATCTCGACGCCGGCGCTGCGCGCGGCGCCGACGATCAGGTCGGTGAAGGTGCGCCAGCGCAGGCTCGGCTCGGTGCCGCTGAGCAGCAGCAGGTCGCTCGGCGCCGTCGGCACCTGGGCGGCGATCAGGGTGTTCTGGGGCCACTCGATGCGGCGCGTCTGGCCCGCCGTGAGCCGGATCGTCGGGCGGTTGTCCTGGAAGTCGAAGAACTCCTCGGGATCGATGCGCGCGACGACCTCGGAGTCGAGCGAGACGGCGGCCGCCTCGAGCGCGGTCGTGGCGGCGCTGGCGGCGTCGTTCCAGCCCTGGAACGCCGCGACGAGCGTCGGCGAACGCAGCTCGGGAACCTCCCCTTCCCAGATAAGCGGGTCCACTCTGTCGAGACTACCGCGCCGCGGGTCTCGGCCCCGGAGGCGGCCGCGAATCGGCGCCCAGGTGTCCGGTCCCACCATCAGTATCCGTGCGTGGAAGCAGCTTCCAACCCACGCCCCGAGCAGGGTCACGGCGGTGGCGGGCCCGGCCTCTCGGCCGTCCCCGGGCGCGGCCCGGCGGTCGCCGAGCTGCGGCCCGGGCAGCGCTTCGAGGGCGATTACGCGTGCGTGCGCAAGGACCGCATGACGGCCCGCAACGGCTCGCCCTATCTCGCCCTCGAGCTTCGCGACCGCACGGGGTCGATCTCGGGGCGGGTCTTCCGCGAGCCCGACCGGGTCGCGGCGCGCTTCGAGCGCGGAGACGCGGTGCGCGTGCGCGGCAAGGCCGAGCGCTTCCGGGGCGAGCTCCAGCTCGAGATCGACGACGTCCGCGCCCTCGACGACAGCGAGTACTCGCCGCGGGACTTCCTCCCCGCCGCCTACCGCTCGGTCGAGGAGCTCGACGGCTTCCTCGAGCACCTCACGCGCGAGGTCTACGACCCGGCCCTGCGCGGGGTCGTCGAGAGAGTGCTCGGCGCCGAGCCGGTCGCGACCGAGTTCAGGCGCGCGCCGTGCACGCGCGGCGGCCACCACGCCTACCTCGGCGGGCTGGTCGAGCACACGGTCGCGGTGGGGACGCTGGCGCTCGAGCTGTGCCAGCTTCACCCACGCCTCGACTCCGACCTGCTGATGGCGGCGATCCTGCTCCACGACGTCGGCAAGACGCGCGAGTTCACCTACGGCGCCGAGATCGCTCTCAGCGAGGAGGGACGGCTGCTCGGCCACCTCGCGATCGGCGCCGAGATCATCGCGCCGGCGGCGTCGGCGCTCGAGCCGGAGCGGCGCCTCGCGCTGATGAACTGCGTGCTCTCCCACCACGGGCCCGACGGCGCGCGAGGCGGCGGGTCGTCGCGCGCGGGCTTCGCCTCGCCCGAGGCGGCGGCGCTCCACCGCCTCAACGCGCTCGACGCCCAGGTCAAGGGCGCGCTCGAGCACGGGGTGTAGGACGGGCCGAACTGCGGCTGGGTAGGGGGGAACGCGGCTCCGCCGCACGGTCCGCGGAACCAAGGCTTCCTGCATAGGGCCGCTATACGCGGCCCAATCCAGGATTCCTCGACGCTACGAGTCCCAACCCGGGCGCCGGCGCTCTCGCTTCCGCTGCCCTCGCTGCCGCTTTTTCTCGAGCCGCCGCTCCCTCGCGGCGCGGCCTGGGCTTCGTCCGGCGGCGCTTCTTCGCGACCTCGAGGCCGCGCGCGATGCGGTCCTGGAGGCGCTCCAGCGCGAGCTCGCGGTTGCGCGCCTGGCTGCGCGCGTCCTGGGCCACGGCGGTCACCCGCGGCCCGCAGCGCGCCTTGAGCCGGTCGCTTGTCGGCCGCGCCGAGGGCGCTCGACGCGTCGACGTCGAAGACGGCCTCGATGCGCGACGCGGTCACGTTCGCGTGCTGGCCGCCCGGGCCCCGAGGAGCGGCTCGCGCGCATCTCGACCTCGGAGAGCGGGATCGCGATCGCCGCGCCCGACCGGCATCGGGTCATCCATCGCGCGCGGCCTCCGCGGGCGTCCGCAGGGCGCGGATCGACGAGCCGGATCGCGATCAAGACCACGCAGCGCGGCGAAGGAGAGCTCCAGCGACGCGCTCGGAGACGTTGTTGGACAGCACGCACGCCCGCGACGACGCCGAGCGGCGACAGCGCGCCCGACCAGGAGCCCGTCGCGCAGGCGCACGTTGCCGTAGCCGTGCTGGCGCCAGGCGCCGAGCGCGGCGACGAACACGATCGCGAGCAGCGACGTCGAGTTCGCCTCGAGCTGCGACTGGTCGAGGAAGAGCGCCAGCGCGGGAACGAAGAGGACACCTCCGCCGACGCCGATCAGCCCCCCGACCATCCCGCCCGCGAAGCCGAGCGCGGCCGCGGCGAGGATCTCGGCCAGCGACGCGTCCATCAGCCGACCACCAGCTTCACCGCGATGACGATCAGCAGCGCGGCGAACATCAGCGAGATCGTGCGCTCCGGGAGGCGCTGCTGGATCGCCGTCCCGACGACGACGCCGCCGAGCGCCGGCACCGCCACGACGAGCGCCTTGAGCGGGTCGACGTTGCCGTAGGCGCCCTGGAGCGCGACGGCGAGCAGCGCGATGACGACGATCGCCGCGAGGCTCGTCCCGGTCGCGAGGCGCTCGCCGAACCCGAACCAGAGGATGAGCAGGGGGACGATGACCGTGCCGCCGCCGACCCCGAACATGCCGCTGAACGCGCCCGCCGCCGTGCCGATCGCGGCCAGCTTCAACCATCGCTCTCCGCTGGCCTCGCTCGCGGGCACCGGCGGCGATACTAGATGACATGTCCCCGGCTTCCGGCGAGGCACCCGCCCTCGACGCCCTGCTCGCGCCGCTGCGCGACGATCCCGCCTCCTCGGCGGTCCTCTGCGACGTGGACGGAACGCTCGCTCCGATCGTCGAGCGCGCCTCCGACGCGCGAGTGCCGGCGGACACCGCCGACCTGCTCGGATCGCTCGCCGAGCGCTACGCGCTCGTCGGCCTGCGTGTCGGGCCGCCCCGCCTCCGAGGTCCGCGACCTCGTCGGACGCGATGACCTCGCCTACATCGGAAACCACGGCTACGAGCGGCTGCTGCCCGGCGACGGCCGAGCCGAGCGCCGACCCGGCGCTGCGCGGCCACGAGGACGACGCGGCCCGCTTCCTGGACGGCGACGCCGTGCGCTCGCAGCTCGACGCGGCCGAGCTGCGCATCGAGGACAAGGGCCCGATCCGCGCGCTTCACTGGCGCGGCGCGAGCGACGAGCGCGCCGCCGAGCTGCGCGCGCGCGAGCTCGCCGGCACGGGCGCAGGAGTCGGGCCTCGTCGCCGCACTGGGGCCGCAAGGTGCTCGAGCTGCGCCCGCCGGTCGAGATCGACAAGGGCTCGGCGATCGCCGACCTGCTGCGCGCCGAGTCGATCGCGGCGGCGCTCTACGGCGGCGACGACCGCACCGACGTCGACGCGTTTCGCCGCCTGCGCGAGATGGCGGCGTCGGGCGAGCTTCGCGCGGCGGCGTGCATCGGGATCGAGTCGAGCGAGGGCCCACCCGAGGTGGCCGCCGAGGCCGACGCCGTCGTGGACGGGCCACGGGGCTTCGCCGACGTCCTGCGGATGCTGGAGTAGCGGCGGTGCTCTACACCGACCTCCTGCGACTCACCGTGCTGCTGACCGGCGCGATGGCGACCGCGCTGGGAGCGGTCGGAGTCATCGCCGCGAACCAGGACGGCGACACGACGACGCTGATCGTCGCCGGCGCCTGGTGGGTCGTCGCGGCCGCCGTCGGCCTCTGGATCGGGAACCCCCGATCGCGCCGCCGACGGGATGAGGCGCGCGCTCGCGGGCGCGCGCGTTCAGACCTCGCTCCCGGTCGAGAGCCCGGGGCGGATCGCCTTCTCGCGCCTTTGGCCGATCGCGCTCATCGCGCTCGTCGCCGCCGCGGTCGCCTGGATCTGGCCCCAGGTTCCGGTGATCGGCGCCGGCTACGCGATCCTCGTCGCGCTTCAGTGGCGAAACCGCGAGGCGATCGTCACCGGGGTCGAGGACCGCGACGGGGTGCGCTTCTACGTCGAGCCATCGTCGGCCTTCGAGCCCGTGCGCCTCGTTCGCACTCCCGGCCTGAGCCGCGACCGGATGCCCGCCGGCCACCCGCCGCCCCCGCCGCCGGCCGAGGCGGGCGAGCCTCTCAAGCCCGCCTAGTCCTTCAGCAGCTTCTTGAAGTCCCGCCAGTTGCGCGTGTTCGCGATCTGGTCGGGGCCGAGCCAGGCGCGGCGCGCGGTCGCGACCCCGTAGGCGACGTTGGCCATCGTGTCGACGCCGTGCGCGTCGGTGTTGATCACGATCCTCACGCCGGCCTCGGCGGCGAGCCGGGCGTAGCGCTCGGAGAGGTCGCGGCGGTTGGGATTCGAGTTGATCTCGAGCATCGTCCCCGCCGCGGCCGCGGCCTCGATCACGCGCTCGACGTCCACCTGATAGCCGCGCCGGCGCAGGATGAGGCGCCCGGTCAGGTGGCCGATGCAGTCGACGAGCGGGTTCTCGATCGCGGCGACGATGCGGTCGGTCATCTCGCGCTCGCTGATGCGAAACGAGGTGTGGACGCTGGCCACGACCCAGTCGAGCTCATCGAGCAGCTCGTCGGAGTAGTCCAGCGAGCCGTCGGTGCCGATGTTGACCTCCGACCCCGCGAGCAGCTTGAACCGCGGCAGCTCGGCGTCGAGCTCGCGGACCTCCTCGATGCGCTCCGCGAGCTGCTTCGGCGTGACGTGGTTTCCGAAGCCGTGCGAGGCCGAGTGGTCGGTCACGGCGAGGTAGGCGTAGCCGCGGCTGCGCGCGCCCTGCGCCATCTCCTCGAGCGAGTTGCGCCCGTCCGACAGCGTCGTGTGGCAGTGCAGGTCGCCGCGGATGTCCTCGAGGGTGACGAGCTCGGGCAGTTCCCCCTTCTCCGCCGCCGCCAGCTCCCCGGTCCCCTCGCGAAGCTCGGGCTCGATGTAGGGCAGGCCGAGCTTGCCGTAGACCTCCTCCTCGGTCTCGCACAGGGTCACCTTGCCGGTCTCGGTGTCCTTGATCCCGTGCTCGGAGACCGAAAGCCCGCGCGCGAGCGCGCGCTCGCGAAGCCCGACGTTGTGCTCGGCCGATCCCGTGAAGTGCTGGAGCAGGTTCCCGAACGCCTCCGGCCGCGAGACCCGCAGGTCCACCTTGATCCCGTGGTGGGTGACGATGCGCGCGCCCGCTTCGCCGGCCGAGCCCGAGACCGCCGCCAGCGGGTGCGCCGCGAGCGCCCTCGCGAGCGCGTCGGGGTCGTCGCCGGTCGCGATCAGGTCGATGTCCTTGCAGGTCTCGGCCCAGCGCCGCGCCGACCCCGCGACCTCGACCGCCTTCGCCCCGTCCACCTCGCGCAGGGAGCGCGCCAGGTCCTCCGCCACCGGCAGCACCTTCGAGAGCAGGCGGCGCTGGCCGGCGCCCTCCTCCTCGAGCTTTCCGACCGACGAGAGGATGTTCTCCTCCGCCTTCTCCCCCATTCCCTTGACGCCGCGCAGGCGGCCCGACTCGGCCGCCTCCTTGAGCTGCTCGAGCGTCGCGATGCCGAGCTCGTCGTGCAGCCTGCGCGCGGTCTTGGCGCCGAGGCCGGGGACGTTCGTCACCTCGACCAGCGACGCGGGGAACTTCTTCTTCAGCTTCTCGGCGCTCGGTATCGACCCCGTGTCGAGCAGCGTCACGATCTTTCCCTCGAGCGTCTTGCCGATCCCGGGCAGGTCGGTGGCGCGGCCCTGGCGCGCCATCTCGGCGACCGAGAGCGGGCTGTCGCGGATCACCCTCGCCGCCTCGCGGTAGGCGAGCACGCGGTAGCGGACGGCGCCGTCGAGCTCGTACAGCGTGCCGAGCTCGTCGAGCGCGGCGGCGATCTCGGTGTTCTGCAAGTCGGCGATGTCCCTGAAGTTATTGCGGCCGTGAGCGCCCCTGAGACCGCCGGCCCCGTGTGGGTCGTGATCCCTACCTACAACGAGGCCGACACGATCGAGTCGATCGTGCGCGCGGTGCGCGAGCGCCTGCCCGAGTCGCGCGGGATCCTGATCGTCGACGACGCCTCGCCCGACGGGACCGGGGAGATCGCGGACCGCCTCGCCGCCGAGCTCGACGAGGTTGAGGTGCTCCATCGCGACGCGAAGCGCGGCCTCGGCCCCGCCTACCTCGCCGGCTTTCGCGACGTGCTCGCGCGCGGCGCGGCGCACGTCGTCCAGATGGACGCCGACTTCTCGCACGACCCCGACGACGTCCCCCGCCTCGTGGAAGCGACGCGCGACGCGGACCTCGCGATCGGCTCGCGCTACGTGCCGGGCGGGCGCATCCTCGACTGGGGCTCGCGCCGGCAGGCGATCAGCCGCTGGGGGAGCGCCTACGCGCGCACCGTGCTCGGCCTCGACGTCCGCGACATGACGAGCGGCTTCAAGTGCTGGCGCCGCGAGCGCGCTCGAGGGAATCGACCTCGACGCGATCGGCTCCGAGGGCTACGCGTTCCAGGTCGAGATGACCTACCGCGCCGTCCGCGCCGGGCTCGACGTCACCGAGGTCCCGATCACTTTCCGCGACCGCAGGGTGGGCGAGTCGAAGATGACGGGCTCGATCGTCACCGAGGCGGCGTTCAAGGTCCCGGCGCTGCGTCTGCGTCGCCGGGGGTGACCCGCCGCTCGTACTTCATTTTGTATAGTAAAGCCACGACCGGCGCGATCGATCCGGCCAATCGGCCGCGACGATTGATAAGAAAGGCATCGAGGTAAGAGGAAGACATGACCGGCAAGCTCGAAGACGTAACCGACAGCAGCTTCCAGAGCGAGGTTCTCGACGCCGAGAGCCCCGTGCTCGTCGACTTCTGGGCTCCCTGGTGCGGCCCCTGCCGCGTCGTCCACCCGATACTCGAGGAGATCCAGGCCGAGCGCGAGGACCTGCGGATCGTCTCGATCAACGTCGACGACAACCAGCAGACGGCGGCGCAGTACGAGATCCTCTCGATCCCGACGCTGCTGCTCTTCCGCGACGGCGAGATCGCCAAGCGCGTGATCGGGGCGCTTCCCAAGAAGCGCCTCGAGGCCGAGCTCGAGCCCGCGCTCGCCTAGCGACTCGCGCCTCAGCCGGCGCGCTCGACCGCGATCCGCAGCTCGCGGCCCTCGATCGCGGCCGTCGCGCTCGCCCGCGTCGGCGCCGTCGTATGACACCGAGGTCGCGAGCGTCTCGCCGGCGACGTACTCCTCGTGCGCGCGCGCTGCCTCGACGAGCTCGTCGTCGCCGCCAAGCGTCAGCGAGATCCTGTCGGTGATCTCCAGTCCCGCCTCCTTGCGCGCGTTCTGGACCGCGTGCACGACCTCGCGCGCGAGGCCCTCGCGGCGCAGCTCGTCGTCGAGCTCGAGCGCGAGGCGCGACGGCGTGGCCGGCCTCCGCCTCGACCTCGTAGCCCTCGAGCGGGACCATCGTGAGGCTGATGTCGTCGGGCGCCAGCTCGTGCTCGGTCCCGTCGATGTTGATCCCGACGTGACGGGCGCCCGAGATCGCCTCGGCGACCGTGCCGGGGTCGAGCGCCGCGATCGCGCTCGCGACCTGGGGCATGTGCTTGCCGAAGCGCGGGCCGAGGGCGCGGTAGTTCGGCTTCGCCTCGTAGGAGACGAGGTCCGCCTCCTCGCTGACGAACTCGAGCTCCTTGACGTTGAGCTCGTCGCGCACGAGGCGGTCGAGGCGCTCGATCTCGCGGCGCTCCTCGTCGCTGGCGACGATCACCGCCTTGCGCAGCGGCTGGCGCACCTTGACGCTCGCCTGGGCGCGCGCCGCGCGGCCGAGCTCGACTGTTCGCCGCACCGCCTCCATTCCGCGCTCGAGCTCGGTGTCGAGCAGGCTCTCGTCGAGCTCGGGGTAGTCGCGCAGGTGGACCGAGTCCGGCAGCTCGCCGTGCTCCTCGGCAGTCGCCGCCCGAGAGGTTGGCGTGCATCTCCTCGGTGACGAAGGGGATGAACGGGGCGAGCAGCGCGCTGACCTCGAGCAGGCAGTGGCGCAGGGTCGCGAACGCCGCGCGGTCGCCCTCCCAGAAGCGCCGCCGCGAGAGCCGCACGTACCAGTTCGACAGCTCGTCCACGTAGGCCGCGATCGCCTGGCCGGCGCGCACGGAGTCGAAGGCCTCCAGGTGGTCGCCGGCGAGCTTCTTTGTCGTCTGCAGCCGCGACAGCGCCCATCGGTCGAGCTCCCGTCGCGTCCTCCGCTTCGCGTCCGGGCGCGGGGCTCGCCAGTGAGACGCGGCCCGACCGGCTCCGCGGCTCGAGGCCCTCGGCGTTCGCGTAGAGGACCCAGAACGAGTACGTGTTCCAGAGCGTGAGCAGGAACTGGCGCACCGCCTCGCCGACGGTCTCGACCGAGAAGCGAAACCCGGCCCAGGGCTGCTGGGAGGTCAGGTAGTACCAGCGGAAGGCGTCGGCGCCGTGGCGCGAGATCACCTCGTCGGGCTCGACGACGTTGCCGCGGCTCTTCGACATCTTCTGCCCCTCGGGGTCGAGGATCAGGCCGAGGCAGACGCAGTGCAGGTAGCTCGTCTGGTCGAAGAGCAGCACCGAGTTCGCGAGCAGCGAGTAGAACCAGCCGCGCGTCTGGTCGATCGCCTCGCAGATGAACTCGGCCGGGAAGCGCTGCTCGAAGAGCGTCCTGTGTTCTCGAACGGGTGGTGGAACTGGGCGAACGGCATCGAGCCGGAGTCGAACCAGGCGTCGATCACGACCGGGACGCGGCGCATCTCGCCGCCGCACGACTCGCAGCGCAGCGCGACCTCGTCGATGAAGGGGCGGTGGAGGTCGTCGGGGACCTCGCCGGTCGCGCGCTCGCGCAGGTCGGCGATCGAGCCGGCGCAGAAGCGCTCGTCGCAGTCGTCGGCGCCGCACTCCCAGACGGGCAGCGGCGTCCCCCAGTAGCGCTCGCGCGACAGCGCCCAGTCCACGTTGTTCTCCAGCCACTTGCCGAAGCGGCCGTGCTTGATGTGCTCGGGGTGCCAGTCGATGCGCTCGTTCTCCTCGAGCATCCGGTCGCGCACCTCGGTCGTGGCGATGTACCAGCTCGCCTTGGCGTAGTAGAGGAGCGGCGTGTCGCAGCGCCAGCAGTGCGGATAGGCGTGCTCGTAGACCTCGGCGCGAAACAGCCGCCCCGACGCGCGCAGCGCCTCGACGATGTCGGGGTCGGCGTCCTTGACGAAGCGGCCCGCGAAGTCGCTGACGCGGTCGTCGAAGGTGCCGTCCGGCAGCACCGGGTTCTGGAGCGTGATCCCGTACTGCTCGCCGAGGCGGAAGTCGTCCTCGCCGAACGCGATCGCGGTGTGGACGATTCCCGTGCCGTCGGTGGTCGTGACGAAGTCGGCGGCCACCGCGCTGTGCCCGAGCGGGCCGTAGTCGCCGATGTAGGTGAAGGGCGGCTCGTAGCGCACCCCCACGAGGGACTCGCCGGGAAAGCGCGCGAGGACGTCGGCGTTCTCGCCGAGCACCGACTCGACGCGCTCGGAGGCGAGGACGTAGACCTCGTTCGAGCCCGGCAGGCGGGCGCGGACGTACTCGATGTCGGGCCCGACCGCGACGGCGGCGTTGGAGATCAGCGTCCACGGCGTCGTCGTCCAGACGAGCAGCGTGTCGCCCTCGCGCAGCGCGTTCTCGGGCCGCTCGTCGCTGGGCGGCACCGACTTGATCGGCAAGCCGGACGTAGACCGACGGGTCCTCGACGTCGCGGTAGCCCTGCGCGACCTCGTGCGACGACAGCGCCGTCCCGCAGCGCGGGCAGTAGGGGACGACCTTGTGGCCCTCGTAGAGGCGCCCGTCGTCCCAGATCTTGCGCAGCGCCCACCACACCGACTCGATGTAGTCGTTCGACATCGTGACGTAGGCGTCGTCGAGGTCGAGCCAGAACCCGATCCGCTCGGTGAGCCGGTTCCAGTCCTCGACGTATCGGAAGACCGAGTCGCGGCAGCGGGCGTTGAACTCGGCGATCCCGTAGGCCTCGATGTCGGCCTTCGACTGGAGCCCCAGCTCCCTCTCGACCTCGAGCTCGACCGGGAGGCCATGGCAGTCCCAGCCGCCCTTGCGCGGGACGTTGTAGCCGCGCATCGTCCTGAAGCGCGGGTAGATGTCCTTGAAGACGCGCGACAGCACGTGGTGCGCACCGGGCTTGCCGTTGGCCGTCGGCGGCCCCTCGTAGAAGCTCCAGATCGGCGCGTCCTCGCGCTGCGCGATCGAGCGCCCGAACACGTCGCGCTCGCGCCAGCGCTCGAGCACCGCCTCCTCGAGGTCGGGAAAGGACTGGCGGGGGTCTACTGGTCGATAGCCGGGCACGGGCGATGATTCTGGCAGCGGCGGCGCCCGCTCACCCGGGCGGACCCTAGCCGCTGCATAGCATTGACCCGATGCGACGACCGGGCATCCGATCCATCGTCTGGCTTGCGGCGGGCGCGGCGCTTGCGCTCGGCGGCTGCTCGTCGGACGACGACGACGCCACCCCGGCGGCGTGCCTCGCTCCCGGCGGACGACTACGTCGAGGCGCTCGAGGCGGCGCCCGGCGAGGTCCTGCTCGGCGGCGAGACGCCGATCAGCGAGTGCCTCGTCGCGGGCCAGAGCCCGGCCGAGCTCGCCGACGCCGGCGAGTCGATGATCGAGGCCGCCACCGAGCTCAACGCCGCGGCGCGCCGCGACCCCGCGGGCGACGACACGGTGCGCCTCGGTTATCTCGTCGGGGCCGTCCAGAAGGGAGCGGCCGAGACGGGCGGGATCCACGCCGACCTCGTGCGCCGCCTCGACGCCGCGGCGCGCTTCGCCCCCGAGGGCGAGCGCCTCCCGGTGAGCTTCGAGCGCGCCTTCGGCGAGGGTTACGCGGCGGGCCAGGCGAACGGCTGATGGGCGCGGGCGAGTCCGGCGGCCGCCTCGGCAGCGGCGAGATGGAGCTCGAGGAGTACGCGCGGATCGCCGACGCCGAGCAGCGCCACTGGTGGTATCGCTCGATGCCCGCGCTCGCGCGGGCGGTCCTCGGGCCGAGCCTGAGGCCGGGGCTGCGCATCCTCGACGCGGGCTGCGGCCCGGGCCCCAACTTCGAGTGGCTGCGGCCCTACGGCGAGGTCGTCGGGATCGACCACTCGCCCGAGGCGATCCGGCTCGCCAATGCTCGCCATCCCGGCACCGAGGCGGTCCAGGGCGACATCACCGAGATGCCCTTCGCGGACGAGTCGTTCGACCTCGCGCTCGAGTTCACCGTCCTCGCGCTCGTCGACGAGGACCAGCGCGGGGTGGACGAGCTCGCGCGGGTCACGCGGCCCGGCGGCACCGTGCTGCTGATGGAGCCGGCGATCCCCCGCCTTCGCCGCGACCACGACGAGGTCAACGGGGTCCGGCGCCGCTACCGCCTCGACGACATGCGCGCGATGGCCAGCCGCGCCGGCCTCGCGGTCCGGCGCGCAACGCACGCCAACTCCTTCCTCGTGCCGCCCGCTGCCGCGCTCGCGGTCGCACACCGGGTCAAGCGCCCCGGCAGCCGTTCGGCGTCGGACTTCGAGCGCGATCGCCTCGGGCCGGTCTTCGCCTCGATGGCCGCCGCCGAGCGCCGCGTGATCGCGCGCCGCGACGTGCCCTTCGGGCTCTCGGCGATCGTCGTCGCCGAGAAGCGCTGACCCGGCGTCAGCGGCAGCGCTCGTAGATCAGGTGGATGAAGAAGTTGTCGCGCAGGCAGAAGTGCTCCTCGAGGACCTGCTGCGCGGCGGGGTTTCCGATCTCGCTTCGCGGCAGCAGCTGCTCGAAGCTGGGCAGCGTCCCGAGCACGACGACGTCGGCCTCCGCGACCTCGTCGGGCAGCTTCGACTCGTCGCCGTTCGCCGTCCCCGGCGCCATCGTCAGGTAGTAGGTGCCGGGGTCGAGCTCGGGCAGCAGGTGGTAGAGGTAGGTGTCGTTGTAGAAGGTCCGCAGCAGATCGTCGGATCCGACGACGATCTTGTCGCCGGGTTCGGCGATCGAGTCGATGACGTCGAGCGTCTGGGCCGCCTCGACGGCCTCCTGCTCGGTCGAGAGCGGGAAGCTGCGCGACCCGCGTTCGACCGAGCGCACGTCGGCGCCGACGTCCTCGGCCCAGGGCGGGAACTGGAAGGCGCGCCCGTAACCCGGGCGAATCGGCTGCACGTAGCTCCAGGCGAGCACGGCGACGAGGACGGCGACGCCGGCCGCCGGGACGAGGCTGCGCAGCGGGCGCGTCCACTCGCGGCCCGCGGCGGTTGCGATCGCGTACGGAAGCAGCGGGACGGCGACGCATCCGACGTGGATCAGGTGAAGCGCGCCGACGCGCCCCAGCGCCTGCGGCGCGAGCCCCGCGCAGAAGAGGGCGATCGCGGCGATGCGCCGCGCCTCGGGGCTGCGCGGCGCGCGCCGCCAGAGGATCGCGGCGCAGACGACGAGGCCCGCGACGGCGATCGCGACCAGCGCCATCAGCCTCGCCTCCTGCGGCAGGTCGGGCGGGAAGGGGCGCGTGGATTCCGGCGCGCTGCGGAAGAACGCGTCGACGACGAGGTTCTCGAAGACGGCCCCGGGCCCGGCGAGGATGGTGTGGACGGCGAGCGGCAGCAGTCCGATCGCGACTCCGATCGCCACGCGCTTGAAGGCCGGGGCTCGATAGCCGAGCAGGAGCGGGACCGCGCCGAGCACGACGGCAAGCCCGAACTGGGGGCGGTATGAGATCGCGAGCCCGGCGGCGATCCCCGAGAGGACGAAGAGGCGCCCGCGGGCGCCGGGGTACGTCGCGGCGCGGGTGAGCAGGTACAGCCCGGCGATCGCGAGCGCGATGCCGCCGAAGTACGCGAACGCGGCGAGCCCGACCGTGAACATCAGCACCCCCGCGATCAGCCCCGCGGCGGCCGCGAGGACCAGGCCGCCCGGAGAGGCGAGCGCGAACACGCCCGCGATGACGGCGAGGCGATAGGCGAGCCCCACCGCGCGCTCGATCACGATGTCGGGCTCGCTCAGCCCGTAGACGGCGGCGAGCACATAGGTGTTCGCGGGCCCGTAGAAGCTCTCGAAGTCGCGGTTGGGGAGGTCGCCCTCGAGCACGCGCTCGGGCTCGACGAGCAGGAGCCCCTCGTCCATCGCCGGCGCGGGGTCGGTGTGCGTCGGCAGCAGCGGGAAGGCCATCGCGCCCAGCACGAGCACGAGGGTCAGCGCCCAGCCCACGGGGGTCGGGCGGCTGAGCAGGTCGTCGGCCCGCCCCACGATCCCCGCTAGTCCCGTCTCGCCCGTCGTCATCGCGACGCGATCTTGACCACTAGTGGTCACGTCCGCAATTACGGCCCCTCCCTGGCGGACGCTCGACGCGCCTGGCCGCGTCCTCGGTCGGCGCCATGGCTACGGCCATTGTCGCCTCCCTGCGTCCTTGCCAGTCTCGCCGAGCGCCTCACCAGGTAGCGACCGTACTCACGGACGCGACCACTACGCTTGCGCCGTGACGGGCTCCTACGTGCCGCCGAGCCTCGCCGACTCCAAGCTGGCCCGCGTGACACCCGGGGTCCGGCGCGCCCTGGCCGTGGCGGTGGTGGCGCTGCTCGCGATGGGCATCGCGTTCGCGATCCTCACCCAGGCCGACCAGTTCCCCGACGTCGAGCTGCAGTTCTCCTTCGGCTGGGCCGCGCTCGCCGTGCTCGGCCTGCTGGCGTCGGAGCTCTATCACGCCACCCTGTGGCGGTTGGTCCTCCACAGGCTCGGCGGCGACATGCCGCTGCTCACGAGCGTGCGGACCTGGTGTGTGTCGTCGCTCGGGCGCTACCTGCCGCCCGGCGTGCTGATGCCGGCTCTGCGGGTTGCGGGGGCGTCGGCGTCCGGCGTCGCGGCGCGGATCACGATCGCGAGCATGGCCTACGAGGCCGCGTTCTCGGTCCTCGGCGCGATGATCGTCGCGACGCTGCTCTTCACCGAGGCGTCGAGCACCGCGCCGATCCTGGCGGGCATCGGGGCGGCGGCGGTGATCGTCGTCGCCGTTCAGCCGAAGGTGTTCGCGCGGCTCTGCAACGCGGCGCTTCGGCGCCTCGGCCGCGACGACCTGCCGACCGTGCTCGACACCCGCACGATCCTTCCCTTCACCGTCGCCTACGCCGGCTCGTTCGCGCTCGTCGGGCTGAGCGTCTACGCGGCCACCGAGGCGCTTCATCCCGTCGGGGCGTCGGTGCTTCCGGTCGCGGTGGCGTCGTTCTCCGTCGGCTTCCTGGTCTCGCTCGCGGCCTTCTTCGTCCCCGGTGGGCTCGGCGTGCGGGAGGCGGGCTTGGCGGCGGCGCTCGCGCTCGAGATCCCGTTCGAGGTCGCACTCGCGGTGTCGGTCGCGGTTCGGGTCGTCCAGATCGTGCTCGAGCTGCTGCTCGCCGGCGTGACCACGCTGCTCGACCGCCGCTCCTCGCCCTCGCCGGGCTGAAGCTCCGCACGCGCGCCGCGCCCGGCGAGCCGCGCGAACGCGGGTAGCGCGACGAGCCGCGTCCACAGGGTTGCGACGTCCCAGAGGCTCGAGAGGATGCGCCTGGGGCGGAAGAACTGCGACGTGCCGTGCGATCGCTCGAAGTGATCGACCTCGACCTCGACGCACCTGGCGCCGGCGCGCTGGAGCCCGTGGACCAGCTCGACGCAGATCGCGCCGCTGTCCTTCTCGAGACGCAGGGTGCGCACGTGCTCGCCGCGCATGAGCCGGAAGTCGCAGTCGATGTCGCGGATCGGCAGCCCGAACGCGAATCCCATCGCGGTCGCGTAGACAGCGCCCACGATCCGGCGCTGAAGCGGGTCGGAGCGGTAGCGCTTGTAGCCCTGGACCCAGTCCACGTCGGCGGTCACGTGCTCGGCGAGGCGGACGAGCTGCGCGGGGTCGTACTGGCCGTCGCCGTCGGTGTAGAAGATCCAGTCGCCGCGCGCCTCGGACAGGGCCGATCGCAGGGCGCCCCCGTAGCCGTGGTTGACCTCGTGCTCGACGACGCGCAGCCGCGGCTCGCGCGCCGCGACCTCGGCGAGCCGCGCGAGCGAGTCGTCGTCCGAGCCGTCGTCGACGACGAGGATCTCGCCCTCGAGCCCGATCTCGTCGAGTGCGCCGGCGGCGCGCTCGACCAGCCCCGCGATCGTCTCGGCGTCGTTGTAACAGAGCATGCAGGCCGAGACCGCGGCCTCGTCGCTCAGGCCAGGGCCGTGCAAACCCGCTCCACCTCCTCGTCGGTCATCTCGGGGTAGCAGGGAAGGCTCACGCACCGTGCGGCCCACGCCCTCGCGGCGGGCGTCTCACCGCGCTCGAAGCGAGCGTAGGCGGGCTCGTCGGTGACGGCGCGCGGATAGTGAACCCCGGTGTCGAAGGGCATCGCGCCCCGGAACGCCTCGCGGTCGTCGGGCCGCGCGACGCAGAGGTGGTAGGTGTGGAGCGGATGCTCGGGCTGCCAGCGCAGGCCGGGGGCCGCGGAGCGGTACGCGGCGGCGATCTCGGCCCGCCGCGCGTTGGCCGCGTCGAGGCCCTCGAGACCGATGCGGAGCGCCGCCGCCTCGAGCTCGGAGAGGCGCGAGTTGGTCGAGATCTCCTCGAAGGTGCCGTCGGATCGCTGGCCGTGGGCGCGCAGCAGGGCCACGCGATCGGCGATCTCGTCGTCGTCGGTCACGACGGCGCCGCCGTCGCCTATCCCGCCGAGGTTCTTCGTCGGATAGAAGGAGTACGCCGCGGCTATCCCACCCTCGCCGTTGAGCGCCCCGTGCGCATGGGCCGCGTCCTCGACGACCGGGACGTCGAGCTCGGGGATCTCGGCCGGGCGGCCGTAGAGGTGGACGACCACGGCGGCTCGGGTGCGCTCGGTCTGGGCCTCGCGCGCCGCGGCTGGGTCCATCGTCGCGGTCTCGGCGTCCACGTCCACGGGCACGGGCGTCGCTCCGGCCGCGCAGACCGCGGCGGCGGTCGGGATCGCGGTGAACGCCGGCATCAGGACCTCGTCGCCGTCTCCGACCCCGACCGCCACGAGCGCGAGGCGCAGGGCCTCGGTGCCCGAGGCGACGGCGAGCGCGTGGCGGCGGCCGGTGTAGCCGGCCCACTCGCGCTCGAATGCCTCGATCTCCGCGCCCCAGAGGACGACGCCCGAGTCGACGACTCGGTCGAGAGCCTCGCGAAGCCGGGGCGCCATCGCCGCGGTGCGGCGGCTCAGATCGAGGAACGGGACCCGGGCCGCGTCGGGCGCGGCGCGGCCCCGTCCCGCCGTCAGGCCCTCCACGCCAGGCTGGAGCGGTAGTGCTCCAGGGTCGCCGCGAGCCCGCCGGCGAGCCCCCAGGTCGGCTGCCAGTCCAGCATGCTCGTCGCCTTCGAGTGGTCGGTCCAGTAGGAGTCGATCGCGATCCGCGCGCGGTCCTCCGGCCAGGGCGTGTTGACGACCTCCCCCGAGCCGGCCGCGGCGACGACGGCGTGGGCGATGTCGAGCAGGCTCTCGTGCTCGTGATGGCCGATGTTGAAGACCTCGCCGTAGGCGGACGGGTTGCCGGCGACGGCGAGCAGCGAGGAGACCGCGTCGTCGACGTAGAGGCAGTCGCG
This sequence comes from uncultured Thermoleophilia bacterium, assembly GCA_963838145.1. Taxonomy (GTDB): domain Bacteria; phylum Actinomycetota; class Thermoleophilia; order Solirubrobacterales; family 70-9; genus DASPWW01. The sequence continues at coordinate 343,606 of CAWIPX010000009.1, read as the reverse complement.
CCGCTGGGAGCCGTCCCCGAAGACCGTGATCGCCTCGCCCTCGAGCGCCCGGCGCACGAACGCCGGGAGGAAGCCCTGGTGGTCGCCGTCGAGGCGCTGGCGCGGCCCGTAGACGTTGGACAGCCGCAGCACGCTGGCGGGCATCGCGTGGACGCGGTGGTAGAGGCGGTGCAGGCGGTCGGCCGCGAGCTTCGAGACACCGTTGACGTCGACGGGGTCGAGCGGGTGGCTCTCGTCGACGGGAGCGGTCTGGGGCCGGCCGTAGACCTGGCGCGTCGAGGCGTACACGATGCTGGCGCCGGGGTTGAGCTTTCGAACGTGCTCGAGGAAGGCGAGCTGGCTGCGAGCGTTGATGTCGAGGTCGTGGAGGGGGTCGGTCATCGAGTCGAGGTGGGAGACCTGGCCCGCGAGGTTGAAGATGAAGTCCGCCGAGGCGATCGGGTCCGCGACGGCGTCGCGCTCGGCGATGTCGGCGACGATGACCTCGACCGGGGCCCCGGCCACGTTCTCGCGGTCGCCGCCGTGGCGCGGCTCGAGCGAGTCGACGACGGTCACCTCGGCGCCCGCGCCGGCGAGCGCCAGCGCCAGGTTCGAGCCGATGAACCCGAGCCCGCCGGTGACCAGGCAGTTGCTGCCCGCATAGCGCGAGGCGCGCGTCCCCACTGGGTCGTGCATCAGGGACACGGTAGCCGCTGCGCCCAGACCTCGCTCGGGCCGCGACTGGATAGCCTTGGCTGCATGACCCCGTCCACCGAGACGCAGTCGGAGCTCTGGGGGCCGGAGACGGCCAAGGCGGTCGAGAACTTCCCCGTGTCCGGGCATCCCGTGCCCGTCCCGGTGATCCGCTGGCTCGGGCGCCTCAAGGCCGCCGCAGCGCGGGTCAACGCGGAGCTGGGGCAGCTCGACGCAGACCTGGGCGAACGGATCGCCGCCGCGGGCGACGCCGTCGCCGAGGGCGAGCACGACGACCAGTTCCCGATCGACGTCTTCCAGACCGGCTCGGGCACCTCGTCGAACATGAACGCCAACGAGGTGATCGCCAACATCGCCGGCGACCCGGCCCACCCCAACGACCACGTCAACATGGGCCAGTCCTCCAACGACGTGTTCCCGTCGGCCGTCCACCTCGCGGCGCTCGGCGAGGTCCACTCGGAGCTGCTGCCGGCGCTCGAGGGGCTGGCGGCGTCGCTCTCGGCGAAGGCCGAGGAGTTCGCAGACGTCGTCAAGTCCGGCCGCACGCACCTCATGGACGCCGTCCCGGTGACGCTCGGCCAGGAGTTCGCCGGCTTCGCGGCCCAGATCAGGCTCGGCGTCGAGCGCGTCGAGGCGACGCTGAAGCACGTCGGTCAGATCCCGCTCGGCGGCACCGCGACCGGCACGGGCCTCAACACGCACGCCGAGTTCGCCGAGCGCGTGCGAGGCAAGCTCACCGAGGCGACCGGGCTCGGGATCCACGCTCCCGCCGACCCCTTCGAGGCGCAGGGCAACCGCGACGCCCTCGTCGAGCTTTCGGGCGCGCTCAAGGTCGTCGCCGACGTCGATGATCAAGATCGCCAACGACATCGCGCTGATGGGCTCGGGCCCGCGCGCCGGCCTCGCCGAGCTGCGCCTTCCGGAGCTTCAGAAGGGCTCGTCGATCATGCCCGGGAAGGTCAACCCGGTGATTCCCGAGGTCGTGATCCAGGTCGGAGACCAGGTGATCGGAAACGACACCGCGATCACGATCGCGGGGACCCAGGGCCAGTTCGAGCTCAACGTCCGCGTTCCGCTGATCGCGCGCAACCTGCTCGACTCGATCAAGCTTCTCTCGGCCGCCGCGCGGCTGCTCGACGAGAAGGTCATCCGCGGCGTCGAGGCCGACGTCGAGATGAACGAGCGCCACGCCGAGGCGACGCTCGCCACCGCGACGGCGCTCAACCTCCACATCGGCTACGACCGCGCGGCGGAGATCGTCAAGAACGCCGCCGAGACGGGCCGCGCGCTGCGCGAGGTCGCGCGCGAGATGGGCGTGGACGAGGAGATCCTCGACGAGGCCCTCGACCACCGAAAGCTCGCGCGGCCGCACGACTAGCGCCGCCGCGCGCCCGCTAGATTCGCGGTCGTGACGGCGGGGGCCACCAACCAGACCGATACCGCGGCAGCGCCCGGTGCGGCGGCGGCGTCGCCCCCGAGCGCGCTCAACCTCGCCGGCCAGATGGTCGGCAAGGTGGTCACCGGCTTGCCGGGGAAGATCGCGGGCGGCGTGATCGCGGCGATCGTCGTCGCGCTGGTGGTCATCGGCGGCATCTCCGAGGGGGTGGCCGGGGCGATCGGGGCGCTGTTCGTATCGATCTTCGTCCTCTTCGGGCTCCTCGTCGCCTTCGGGATCCCGGCCTTCGTCGTCGTCCTGATCATCGCCTCGATGCGCGCCCGCAAGCTCGAGGTCGGCGCGATGCAGGGTTACGCGGGCCAGCGCGGGCTCGCCTTCGCGCCCTCGGGCACCCTCCCCGGGACCACCCCGCTGCTCACCGCCGGCAGCCGGCGCGAGACCCAGGACGTGATGACCGGCAAGCTGCCCGGCGGCCTCGAGGGGACGCTCGCGCACTACACCTTCTACGTCCGCACCCAGTCGAGCGAGGGGCGGTCGCGCCACGTGCCGTACCCGCACACGGTCGTCCTCACCCAGCTTCCCGAGAGCGCGATCTTCGTCAAGCACCTGACCTGCCACAGCCACCGGCGGCTGAAGAGCGTGTCGCTGTTCGGGCTCGACTTCTCCGACGACCAGGAGGTCCAGCTCGAGTCGAGCGTCGTGCGCGAGCGCTTTCAGATCAAGACGAGCGGGAGCCAGGACCAGGCCTGGCTGCGCGAGCTGTTCACGCCGACCTTCATCGACTGGCTCGCCACCCAGACGCCCGAGGAGTTCTCCTTCGAGCTCGTCGACGGGCTGCTGGTTGTGGCGGTGGGCGAGCGCTACAACCGCGCCGACTACCTCGACTGGTTCTGCGGCGTCGCCGCCTACGTCCGCAACCGCATCCACTCCGAGGTGCGCGAGGACGCCCCGCCGCCGCCCGTTCCCTCCTAGCCGCGTCGTTACCGCAGCCGGCTGCGGCGTGGTGCCATCATTCAGGGACGCACCCGAAGGAGGCACGATGGAGTCGAGCGAAACGAGCACCGAGGGCACTTCGGCGAGGACCGAGACGGCGAGCTTCGGCGCGGGCTGCTTCTGGCAGCCCGAGATGGCCTTCCGCGACCTCGAGGGGGTCATCGACACGGCGGTCGGCTACGAAGGCGGCCATGTCGACAACCCGAGCTACGAGCAGGTCTGCACCGGGACCACCGGCCACGCCGAGGTCACGCAGGTGACCTTCGACCCCGACCGCGTCGCCTATGAGGACCTGGTCGATGCGTTCTGGCGCATGCACGACCCGACGCAGGTCGATCGGCAGGGCCCCGACGTGGGCTCGCAGTATCGCTCGGTGGTCTTCACCAACGGCCCCGAGCAGGAGGCGGTCGCGAAGGCCTCGAAGGAGCGCGCCCAGGAGCGCTTCTCGGAGCCGATCGCGACCTCGATCGAGCCGGCGACGGGGTTCTGGCGTGCCGAGGAGTACCACCAGTGCTACCTGCAGAAGCGCCAGGGCGGCCTCTCGGGAATGATCCGATCGGCGCTCGGCTCCTAGGCCCCGGCCGCTAGCCCGACCCCCACGCGCCTAGCCCTGGATCGAGACCAGGCGCTCCTCTGTCAGCTCGCGCACGGCGTAGGCGGGCCCCTCGCGGGTGTTGCCCGAGTCCTTGACGCCTCCGTAGGGCATCTGGTCGGCGCGGAAGGTGGGCACCTCGTTGATCATCACGCCGCCGAACTCCAGCCGCCGCGCGGCCTCGAGGGCGAGCCCGACGTCGCGCGTGAAGACGCCGGCCTGAAGCCCGTACTTCGAGTCGTTGGCGAGCTCGAGCGCCTCGTCGAAGCTCGAGAAGCTCGTGATCGTGGACACGGGGCCGAAGATCTCCTCCCTCCAGACCTTGGCGTCGCGCGGAGGATTGCGGATGACGGCCGGCTCGATGCAGCGGTCCTCGTCGGTCAGCTCGCCGCCGGTCAGCACCTCGGCGCCGGCGGACGCGGCCTCATCGATCCACTCCTTGACGCGGTCGCGGTCGTCGGTCGAGATCAGCGGGCCGACGTCGACGTCGGCGTCCATCGGGTCGCCGACGCGCAGCGACTCGACGTTGGAGACGAAGCGATCCGTGAAGCTCTCGGCGATCGACTCGTGGAGAAGGATGCGCTGGATCGAGATGCAGCTCTGTCCCGCGTGCGAGTAGGCATGGACCTTGGCCTTGTCGGCCGCGGCTCTCCCAGTCGCCGTCGGAGTGGACGATCAGCGGCGCATTCGATCCCAGCTCGAGGTTGACCTTCTTGCGCGGCGCGTCGGCCTGGATGCCCCAGCCCACCTCGGCCGACCCGGTGAAGCTGATCGCCCTGATGCGGTCGTCTGTGGCGATCTTCGCCCCGACCACCGAGCCCGGCCCGCAGACGACGTTCACCCAGCCGTCCGGCGCTCCGGCCTCGACGAGGATCTCGCCGAGCTTGATTCCCGAGATCGGGGTCTGGCCCGCGGGCTTGAGGACGACGGCGTTTCCCGCCGCGAGCGCGGGCCCGAGCTTGTGCGCGACGAGGTTGAGCGGGAAGTTGAAGGGGCTGATCGCGCCGACGATCCCGTATGGGACTCGGATCGCCACGCCGAACTTGCCCTCGCCGGCCGCCGACGCCTCCATCGGGACCGTCTCACCGCTCAGCTTCCGCGCCTCGACGGCCGAGAAGGTGAGCGTCAGGACGCAGCGCTGGGCCTCGAGGCGGGCCGTCTTGATCGGCTTGCCGGCCTCGGCGGCGATCGCCAGCGCCAGCTCGTCCTCGCGGTCCGCGGCCAGGTGAGCGGCGCGATCGAGCACCGCGGCGCGCTCGTGCTGAGGGAAGCCGCCGGCCTCGAACGCCTTGGCGGCGGCCGAGATCGCCCTGTCGGTGACGTCCTCGTCGGCAACCGCGACGCGGCCGACGACGCTGCCGTCGTAGGGGCTTCGGACCTCGGACCACTCGCCCGTCTCGACGCGCTCACCGCCGATCAGAAGCTCGTGATCCGTCGCCTGGATGGTCTCGGTAGCCACTTTGATCGCTTCCTTTCGTCGCCTGAGGCAGCCCTACCCTGAGGGTAATGCACGAAACTCGCACCCCCCGGCGGGCGGGCCCGGTGGCGCTGCTCGCGTGCCTCCTCGCGCTCGCGGTCCCCGCGGCGAGCCTCGCGGAGACCACGTGGGAGATCAAGGGCCGCGGCTGGGGCCATGGGATCGGGATGAGCCAGTGGGGCGCCTTCGGCTTCGCCAAGAAGGGACGCAGCTGGAAGAAGATCCTGCACCACTACTACCGCCACACCAAGATCGCCTCCACCGGCGGCGGCGAGGTCAGGGTCCTGCTCCAGGCCGGCAGCGACAGCGTCGACTTCACCGACGCGACCAGCGCCTGCGGCGTCGAGCTCGACGCGGGCAAGACCTACTCGGCCGTCCGCGACGGCGGCGACGTGCGGTTGCGCTCCGGCGACGGCCAGGACCTCGGCGGCTGCGGCGAACTCGCTTCAGGCGACCGGGGGAGAGGCGCTGCGGGTGGTCGGAAAGGGCGCCTACCGCGGGTCGCTGATCGTCGTGCCGCGCGACTCCGGCGGGCTCTACGCGATCAACTCGGTGCCGCTCGAGGCCTACCTGCGCGGAGTCGTCCCGAACGAGATGCCGGCCGGCTGGCCCGCCGAGGCGCTGCGCGCGCAGGCCGTCGCGGCGCGCTCCTACGCGCTCGCGACCGCCGACGGCGGGCTCTGGGACCAGTACGACGACACGCGCAGCCAGGTCTACGGGGGGATCGCCTCGGAGACGAAGGAGACCAACCAGGCGATCGAGGCGACCGCCGGCAAGGTCGTCAAGCACAACGGCAAGGTCGCGACGACGTTCTTCTTCTCGACGTCCGGCGGGCGGACCGAGAGCATCGAGTTCTCGTTCGTCGGCTCCGACCCGCAGCCGTACCTGAAGTCGGTCAAGGACCCGTTCGACGACGGGTCGCCGTACCACCGCTGGAAGGAGACGTTCTCGCAGTCGGAGATGGAGGCGAGGCTCGGCGACCTCGTCGACGGCTCGCTTCAGGCGATCGAGGTCACCAAGCGCGGCAAGTCGCCGCGGATCGTGTCGGCGAAGGTCGTCGGCAGCGGGGGGACGACCGAGGTCAGCGGCCCGACGCTCCAGGCGCGGCTCGGGCTGCGCTCGACCTGGGCCTTCTTCGACAAGCGCGGCTAGGCCGGCTCGCCGTCGGCGTAGGGCTCGACGGGGATCCCGTGGTCGGTCTCGCGCATCCCGATCTCGTATGCGGCGCCGCCCTTCACCGGGATCTTCTGCGTCTCGGCGCCCTCGCGCTCGACGATCAGGTCGAGGTCCGAGATCGAGCAGTTGAGCGTGTTGTGCTCGGGCCCGTCGGGGTCGGAGTAGACCCAGGCGACGAAGCGCCGCGGCTCGGCGTAAACGCGCCCGCGCACGACGATCCCCTTCCCCGGGACCCGGAACGCGCACTCGGTCGGCGAGTCGTCGATCTCGGTGGCGCGCACGCGGTCGAGGCCTCCGAGACGGTGGCTGCGGCCGTCGATGCGAAGCATCCCGTTGGCGATCCAGGGCGTCGTCCAGGGGCCGACCTTGATCCGCCCCGCGCCGATGTCGAAGTAGCTGTCGTCGCCGGCGAAGCCCGCTGCCTGGATCCACGTCCAGCGCTCCGCGTGCTCGGCGCCCCAGTTGTGGCCGATCATCCCCGGCCAGCCGTCGAGCTCGATCTCGCGGCCCGGCGACGATCAGGCGGCCGCTGAAGCGGGCCTGGGGGTGGGGGCTGAGGAGCTTCGTCCGCGGCAGCGGCGCGCGGTACATCCACCCGTAGGGAAGGTGGTGCAGGACATCGTCCCCGCGATCCTCGAAGGAGAGGTCCCACTCGGCGTTGAGGACCTCGGTGTGGATCTCGCCGACCGCCCGCCCGGGCTCGAGCTGCGCGCCGTCGATCCGCACGTAGGCGCCGTCGGGCGCCGAGATCTCGCCGGCCGGGAACGTCGCCTTCGTTGCAATCGGCGCGGGCGCCTTGGCGTCGAAGAGCACGAACCAGATCGACCCGGTCGGCTCGGCGTCGGGGCGCTTGTGGATCGTGTGGCGGATCCACACCCCCAGGCCCCCCTCCGGCCGCGTGGCCTTGATGTAGAAGCTCTCGTAGTGGCCGGCGTCGCGGGCGATCGGCCGGAAATCGCGCCTTGGTGCGCATGGGCGGGGACGCTAACAGTCCCTTGAGAGCACCCTGTCAACCTGAACTCGATGACCGAGCAGGGGACAGGTGACGCCCCGGCGGGCCCCTGGGCGCGGCTCGCGGCGCTGGCCGCGGTGATCGCGCTCGCCGCCGCGCTCGTGGCGGCCCTGGTCGAGTCCGGCGATTCGGGCGGTCCCGCCGTCGACCTCTCGGGGGCGCCGCTCGACGAGGACCCCTTCGCCTACGAGGACGCCCGCCGTGGTGAGTTCGAGGCGCGCGCCGCGGCCGGGGTCGCGCACGTCCTCTACGCCAACAGCCCCGGCGGCGCGACCGAGACGGCGCGGATGGTCTCGCGCTACCGCGACGAGATCGAGCGCGCGGCGTCGGGATCGCAGGTCGACCCCGACGTGCTCGAGGCGATGGTCTTCCTCGAGAGCGCGGGGCGCTCCCAGGTGATCGCGGGCGACGACCCCGAGGCCGCCGCGGGACTCGCCCAGATCGTCGCCTCGACCGCGACGAGCCTGCTCGGGATGCAGGTGGACCTCGAGGAGAGCAGGCGGCTGACGAAGCAGATCAACCGCGCCTACGAGTTCGGCCAGGCCGAGCGCGCGGAGCGCCTCACGGCCGAGCGCGCGCGCATCGACGAGCGCTTCGATCCCGAGGCGGCGCTCGCCGGCGCGGTCCGCTACCTCGAGGAGGCCCGCGCGCGCTTCGGCTCCGACGACCTCGCGGTCGTCTCGTACCACATGGGCATCGGCAACCTCGAGAACGTGATCTCGACCTACGTCTCCGAGGAGCCGGGCGCCGATCCCGGCGACCTGCCGTACGCGGAGATCTACTTCGCCTCCTCGCCGCTCGATCACCCCGCGACGTGGGAGCTGCTCTCGTCGTTCGGCGACGAGTCCTCGGAGTACCTCTGGAAGGTCCGCGCGGCGGAGGGGATCATGCGCCTCTACGCGCAACGACCCCGAGGCGCTGCGCGAGCTCGAGGCGCTGCACGCCGCCAAGGCAACCGGGGAGGAGGCCTTCCACCCGCCCGCCGAGACCGAGTCGTTCGCCGACCCCGGCGAGCTGGCGGATGCCTGGAACTCGGGCGCGATCGTCCCCGTCCCGGAGTCGCCGGAGCTCGGCTATGCGATCGACGACGGGATCGGCCGCCTCGCCGGGGATCTGGGCGCCGACCCGGCGCTGTATCGCGGCCTGCGCCCCGAGGCCGTCGCGGCGCTGATCTACCTCGCGGGGCTGACGAGCGAGGTCAACGGCGGCGGCGAGCTGCGCCTGACGAGCGCCGTCCGCGACGGCTCCTACCAGGACCTGCTCACGGAGCGACAACCCTCAGGCGACCGACAACTACTCGCTGCACACCACGGGCTGGTCGTTCGACATCGCGCGCGACTACGAGTCCGACGCCCAGGGCGAGGCGTTCCAGTTCGCCCTCGACCGCCTCCAGGCGCTCGCGCTCATCGACTACGCGTACGAGCCTGGCGCGATCCACATAACCGTCTCGAACGAGATCGGGCCGCTGCTGCGCGGCTAGTGGCGGATCGTGACCACGTCGCCGTCGGCGACGACGTAGTCGCGGCCCTCGGTGCGCAGGATTCCGCGCTCGCGGGCGGCGGCGTAGCCGCCGGCGTCGACGAGCTCGCGCCAGCCGATCACCTCGGCGCGGACGAAGCCGGCCTGGATGTCGGTGTGGACGCGGCCCGCGGCGTCCCACGCGGTCGCGCCACCGGGAAGGCTTCGCGCCCGCGCCTCGGCGCCGGCGTGGGCCGTGAAGAAGGTGATCAGCCCGAGCAGGTCGTAGGCGGCGCGCACGAGGCGCTCGAGGCCCGGCTCGGAGACGCCGAGCTCGCTTCGCATCTCCGCGGCCTCGTCGCCTGACAGCTCCGCCAGCTCGGACTCGATCCGGGCGCTGACGGCGACGGCCGCCGCGCCGCGCGACGCGGCGAGCTCCTCGAGGCTCTGTGGAACGGCGCTCTCGCCCTCGTCCACGTTGGCGACGTAGAGGACGGGCTTCGAGGTCAGCGCCTGGAGGTTGCGCACGGCGTCCGCGGCCGCATCGGGTGCGGGGACCGAGCGCACGGGCTCGTCGCGGCGCAGCGCCTCGACGACCAGCTCGAGCCAGTCGCGCTCCGCGACCGCCGCCTTGTCGCCCGAGTTCGCCTGCTTGGCGACGCGGTCGAGGCGCGCGACCGCCGTCTCGAGGTCGGCCTGGCGCAGCTCGGCCTCGACGATCTCGGCGTCGCGCGGCGGGTCGACGGTGCCCTCGGGATGCGGCACGCCCTCGTCGCCGTGGGCGCGCACGACGTGGCAGATCGCGTCGGTCTCGCGGATCGCGGCGAGGAAGCGGTTGCCGAGGCCCTCGCCCTCGGACGCGCCGCGCACCAGCCCCGCGATGTCGTGGAACTCGACCGTCTCCGCGACGACCGGGCTCGCGCCCGCGGCCTCGCGCGACCGGCTCGAGGCGCTCGTCGGGCACCGAGACCAGCGCGACGTTCTCGTCCACGGTCGTGAACGGGTAGATCGCGGTCGCGGCGCCCGCCTGCGTGAGCGCGTTGAAGAGCGTCGTCTTCCCGGCGTTGGGAAGGCCGACGATCCCGATCTTCACGACTCGGGCGCGGGAGGCCGGTCGCCGTCGAGCCCCGGCAGCGAGCGGCCGATCACGGTGCCGAGCGCGGCGCCCGCGAGCACGTCGGAGGGGTAGTGCATCCCGAGATACGGCCGCGAGAGGCAGACCGCCGCGGCGAGCCCGTAGAGCGCCGGCCGCGCCGCGGGCGCGCACGCGCCCCATCGCGGTCGCGGCGGCGAGCGACGACGTGGCGTGCGCCGACGGAAACGAGAGCTTCGTCGGCGCCCGGGCGAGCGGCGGGTGCTCCTCGAGCAGCGGGCGCTTGCGCCCGACCGCGAGCTTGATCGCGAAGTTGAGCCCGATCGCGGCGGGGCCGATCGCCGCCGCGGTGAGCCAGCGGCCGCGCCGCTGCGGGTCGGCCGCGGCGGCGCCGGCGCCGATCGCGACCCAGACCGCCGCCCACTCGCCCGCCGCGCCGAGCGACTTCATCACCGCGTCGGGAAGCGGCCCGTGGGCGCGGGTGCGCAGGGCGCGCAGCAGCGCCTGGTCGACGTCCGCGAGGGCGCGCAGGACGCGGGTGGCGCCGGCGCGCTCGCGGGTCGCGGCCGGGAAGCCGGGGAAGGCGGCGGCGCTTGCGGCGGCGCAGGACGCTCACAGCTCCCTCCGCAGCAGCGTGCTCGCGGCCTCACCGAGACGCTGGACGGGGCCGCGCTGCGCCCATCGATCCGGGTCGATGCGCTCGCGAGCGCTCGAGGTCCTTCTCGAAGCTCTCGGTCAGCTGCTCGGCGAAATGCTCGTCGGCGACGCAGAGCGTGACCTCGTCGTGAAGCTGGAAGGAGCGGTTGTCGAAGTTCACCGTCCCGACCGACGACCACGTGCCGTCGACCACCATCGTCTTCGCGTGGAGCATCGTTGGCTGATATTCGAACATCTCGACCCCGGCGCGCAGCAGGTCTCGGTAGGCGGCGCGCCCGGCGACGCGCACGAAGCCCTTGTCGATGTGGGGGCCGGGGACGAGGATCCTGACCCTGGCGCCGGACTCGGCGACCTTCGTCAGCGCCTCGACGAAGGCGGGGCGCGGGACGAAGTACGCCGCCGTGAGGTCGAGCGAGCGCTTCGCCGAGGCGATCGAGAGGTAGTAGAGCGCCTCGACGTTCGTGTCGCCGACGCCGGACTTCGAGCGCACGAACTGGACCTTGCCGCCGCCCTCGACGGGCTCGAGGTCGGGAAGGTATCCCTCGCCGGCGAGCACCTCGCCGGTCGCCTCGAGCCAATGCTCCGCGAAGGCTCCCTGCATCCCGCGGACGACCGGCCCGCGCACCCGGATGTGGGTGTCGCGCCAGTGATCGGGGTCCTGGGCGTCGCCGGTCCACTCGGCGGCGATGCCGACGCCGCCCGTCATCCCGACCCGGCCGTCGGCGATCAGCAGGCGCCGGTGGGAGCGGTTGGTCAGCCGCCGCAGCGCATACGGCTTCGGCGGCCGGAAGTAGACGACCCTGACCCCGGCCTCCTTCATGCGGTCGACGAGGTCGCGCTTCATCTTCGCCGCCCCGAGGGCGTCGAGCAGGACGTTGCACTCGACGCCCGCCTCGGCGCGCTCGGCGATCGCATCCGCGACCTCGCCCGCGATGTCTCCCGTCCAATAGACGTACGTCTCGACGGTGAGCGTCTTCTCGGCCCCCCGGACCGTCTCCAGGAAGGCGGGGAATATCGAGTCGCCGTTGATCAGCAGCTCGACGTCGTTTCCCTCGCTGATCGGCGCGCCGGTCAGCGCCTCGGACGCGCGCAGGAAGTCCGGCGACCCGGACCTCGATGTCCTGCTCGAGGTTGTAGCCGAACGCCCCCTCGCGGCGGTGGCGGAGGCTGTCGGCGACGTACCAGCCGAGCCCGAGCGCGCCGATCGCGACGGGCCAGGCCCAGCGCGCGGGCGGGACCCGGCAGCCCTCCTCGCGTCGCGACACGGTCACGGGAGGCCTCATGCCGACGACCACCTCGAACGCGCGCCGGCTCGACCTCGAAGTCGCTCGCTCCCGCCTCGACCACCTCGCCGTCGACGTTGAACTCGGCGCCCGCCGGCAGCTCGACCGAGACCGCGCGGCCGCGGGCGCTCGCGACGCCGCTCTGCGACTCGACGCGCCCCGCCCGCAGGCCGTAGCCGCGCAGCGCCAGCGCCGCCCGCGAGCGCCGCCTCGATCGCGACCGCGTCCAGCTCCCCGTCGGCGGGGTCGGCGTCGAGCGTCGCGCCGGCCGCCGAAGGCGCCGGTGTTGGCGACGGTCACCTGCCAGGCGTCGCCGGCGAAGACCTCGTCGCCGTCGCAGATGACGCGGCATCGGACCGGCGACGCGGTGACCGCGGCGCGCAGAGCGCCGACCGCGTATGCGAGCGGCCCGAGCGCGCTCTTGAGGCCGCTCGCCTCGCGGGCGGCGACGGGCGCGAGGCCCGCGCTCGCGACGTTGACGAACGGCCGGTCCTCCATGCGCGCGAGGTCGAGGCGCCGCGTGCGCTCGCCCTCCAGCGCCAGCCGGCAGGCTTCGGCGACGTCGTCGGGCAGGTCGAGAAAGCGGGCGAAGTCGTTGGCGGTGCCGACCGGGATCACCGCGAGGGGCACGCCGGCGCCGGCGGCCGCCTCGGCGGCGCAGCCGATCGAGCCGTCGCCGCCGGCGACCACGATCCGGTCCGCGCCCGGCGCGCGCGGCCTCGCCGATGCTGCGGGATCTCGAACTCCTCGACCTCGGCTCCCAGGCTTCGGAGCTCGCGCCGCGACGTCGGGCGCGTCACCGCCGCCCGATCGGGGGTTCGCGAGCAGCGCGATCCGAGGGCTCCTTCCCTGGGGCGGCACCCCCTGATTATCACCGTCTCCCCGCGCACATGGGCTGGCGCGCTCGTCTTCTGCGCCGCGCGGCGAGCATCTGCGCCTGTGCGCGGAGGCGGTGCCGGGCTAGGGTTCGGCGCGTGACGACCGCCGCGCAGCCGACGATGGTGCCCGGATACCGCCACGTGCCGGGAAACCACTGCGGCTCGACCGCGCTTCGCAACCTGCTCGCGTTCCACGGGCTCGAGCTCTCCGAGGAGATGGCGTTCGGGCTCGGCGCCGGCGCGTGCTTCTACTACGTCGTCGCTCGACGGGCAGTCGCCGTCGCGCTTCACCAACGGGCGCACGGCGAGGCTCGAGGAGCAGTTCGTCGAGCTGACCGGCATCGAGCTGCGGCATGGACACCGCCGAGGACCCCGAGCGATTCCTGGCGGCCGCGCCGCGCGACGTCGTCGACGCGCGGCCGGCCGGCGCTGCTGCTGTCCGACCTCTACTTCCTCGACCACTACGGCAAGTCCGCGCACTTCCCGGGCCACGCCGTCGTCCTCGCCGGCTACGACGACGAGGTCGCCTACCTCTCGGACACCGCTTTCGAGGAGCTTCAGACCACGCGGCTCGAGAACCTCGCCAAGGCCCGCCACGCCCAGCATCCGGTATACCCGCTCGCGGGACACATGTTCTCGGTCGCCCGACGGCGAGGGCCGCACGATCCCCGCGAGGCGGTCCCGCGCGCGATCGAGCGCGCGGTGGAGCAGATGTTCGAGCCCGCTCTCGGCGAATACCAGGGCCTGCCCGCGCTCGGCGCCTCGCAGGCGAGATCGGCGAGCTGGCCCGACGCGACCGAGGACTGGCAGTGGTGCGCGCGCTTCAACTACCAGGTGATCGAGCGCCGCGGCACCGGCGGCGGCAACTTCCGCCGCATGTACGCGCGCTTCCTCGAGGAGGCGGGCTACGAGGAGGCGCGCTCGCGGCCGCCGCCGCCGAGCGCTGGACGCAGCTCGCGGCGGCGCTGCACGAGGCGAGCGAGTCCGACGAGCCCGAGCCGGGCTGTGGTCGCGGATCGGCGACGAGGCCGCATGCGGTGCTCGAGGCCGAGCAGCGCATGTGGAGCGCCGCTGGCCGAGCGCTAGCCGGGCTAGGCCCCGAAGCGCGCGAAGTAGCCGAGCGGGTTCGGCCCGACGTGCGCTCGAACGCGAAGTCCGCCGCCGCGGCCCGCTCCTTGAGCGCGCCCAGCGTGACCATGTGCGGGTCGCCGAACAGCTCGCCGACGACCAGCCGCCCGCCGGGCTTGCAGCACCCGCTTGAGCTCGAGCACGGCGGCGTCCTGGTCCGGGATCTCGCCCAGCACCGTCGTCAGCACGGCGGCGTCGAACGAGTGGTCCTCGTAGGGAAGCGACTCGGCGTTGCCCTGCGTCGGCACGACGTTGGCGAGGCCGCGCTCGGCCGCGCGGCGCATCGTGTGGTCGAGCATCTCCTGCTGGATGTCGAAGATCTCGACCCTGCCGCTGTCGCCGACCCACTCGGCCATGTCGAGCGTGTAGTAGCCGGTGCCGGGGCCGACCTCGAGGATGCGCTCGCCCGCCTCGGCCTCGAGGATCTCGCGCAGGCGGTCGCGGGTGATGAAGGGGTGCGGGCGCCTCGACCCAGAAGCGCTGGCCGTAGGGGCACGCCGAGGGGTTCTTGCGCCACCACAGCGCCGCTGCGAGGACCGCCGCCGCCGCGGCGAGCAGCAGCTTTCGCATCAGGAGCTCCGAGAAGCCGATCGCCGCGCGCGCTGCCCTCGACCTTGACGAAGACGACCTCGCCCAGGTCGAGCGAGAAGTCGCCGTCATCGGAGCTCGAGGTCGAGCCACCCGTCGCCGTCGCCGAGGCCCTTGCGCAGGCGCTCGAGCTCCTCGCCGCTCAGCCGCACGGCCGCCACCTGGCCGCCGCCGAACCCGATCGATACTCGCTTCAAGTCCGCCATCAGCTGATCACCTAGTGCTCCGCCGGCTCGACGATCTCCGTCAGGACCCGGCCCGTCGCCTTCGGGTGGACGAAGGCGACGCGGCTGCCGCGAATCCCGACGCGGGGCTCGGAGTCGATCAGCTCGCACGCCCTCGCCCCTTGAGGCGCTCGAGGGTCGCGTCGATGTCGTCGACCGCGTAGGCGACGTGGTGAAGGCCCTCGCCGCTGCGTTCGATGAACTTCCCCACCGGGGTGTCGGGGCCGAGCGGCCGCAGCAGCTCCACGTGGCCGTCGCCGACGTCGAGCAGCACGGCCTCGACCCCCTGCGACTCGACGGTCTCGCGGTGCGCGACGGGCATCCCGAAGGTCCCCTCGTAGAGGGCGACCGCGGCGTCGAGGTCCGAGACCGCGACGCCGACGTGGTCGATTCGGCCGAACATCGGCGGCAAGTCTATGAGCCCGCTGTCGAGTCCGCGCGGTCAGGCGCCGAGCGCCAGGTCGGGCCCTAGGCGGCTCGTCCTCGGGCCGCCTGGGCGAGCACGCCCAGCGGCGTGCCGGTCGAGACCTCCTCGGGAGTCGGCTCCCTGATGCCGCCGGCGTCGCGGCGCTGGGACATGATCTCCCTGATCTCGTCGTGCTCGATCACCTCGTTGGCGAGCAGGCGCGAGGCGATCTCGTCGAGCAGGTCGCGGTGGTCGGTCAGCAGCCGGTGGGCGCCGCGGTACGCCTCCTCGGCGAGCGCATGGACCTCCTCGTCGCGCGTCTGGCGCAGCGCCTCGGAGACCGTGTAGTCGTTGCCCGGCACCTGGTGGGCGCGGATCGTCGGTGCCCATGCCGTACTCGAAGACCATCGAGCGGGCGATCGAGGTCACCCGCTCGAGGTCGTCCGAGGCCCCGGTGGTGACGCGGCCGAACGTGATCTGCTCCGAGACCCGGCCCGGCGAGCAGGACCTTCATGTAGTCGATCAGCTCCTCGCGCGACTTCAGGTAGCGGTCCTCCTGGGGAAGGTTGAGCGTGTAGCCGAGCGCCTTGCCGCGCGGGACGATCGAGACCTTCTGGACCTTGTCGACGGAGGGCAGGAGCTCGGAGACGAGCGCGTGCCCGGCCTCGTGCCACGCGATCACCCGCTTCTCGTGGTCGGTGATCACCTTGCGCGACTGGAGCCCGGCGACGACGCGCTCGAAGGCGTTCTCGAAGTCGCGCTGGGAGACGAAGTCGCGCTTGCTGCGCCCGGCGAGGATCGCCGCCTCGTTGGCGAGGTTGGCGAGGTCGGCGCCGGTCAGCCCGGAGGTGTGGCGGGCGACGCGGTTGAGGTCGACGTCCTGGGCGAGCGGCTTGTCGCGCGTGTGGACGCTGAGGATCGCCTCGCGCCCCCGCATGTCGGGCGGAGGGACGAACACCTGGCGGTCGAAGCGCCCGGCCGCAGCAGCGCCGGGTCGAGCTTCTCGAGCAGGTTGGAGGCCGCCATCACGACGATGCTGTCGCCGGAGTCGAAGCCGTCCATCTCGACGAGCAGCTGGTTCAGCGTCTGGTCGCGCTCGCCGGAGATGTCGGAGCCGCGCTTGGCGCCGACCGCGTCGAGCTCGTCGATGAAGATGATCGCGGGCGCGTTCTCGCGCGCCTGCTTGAACAGGCGCCTGATCCGCGCCGCGCCGAGGCCGGCGAACATCTCGACGAACGGCGGACGCCGACTGGCCGTAGAACTTGGCGCCCGACTCGTGCGCGACCGCCTTCGCGAGCAGGGTCTTGCCGGTGCCGGGCGGCCCGTGGAGCATGATCCCCTTCGGGACCTTGGCGCCGAGGCGCTTGAACTGCTTCGGGTGGCGAGGAACTCGACGACCTCGCGCAGCTCGTCCTTGGTCTCCTCGACGCCGGCGATCGTCGTCCCAGGTGATTGAGCTGGCGGACTCGCGGGCTGATCTGCTGCGGCTTGGTCCGCGGCATCATCTTCAGGGTTCGCCACACGAGGTAGACGAGCGCCCCCATGAACAGGATCGGCAGCCAGAGCGTCACCCAGCGCTCGATGTGGTCGTACGAGATCCCCAGAATCGCTATTTGTGAAAGGTCCACTTTCCCCTATATGAATTCGCGACCCGCTTCACAACCCACGTGGCGTCTAAAGCTACAGATAGCCCCGGTTTCCAAGGGGGATACTCGTCCAGCGGGTCAGCCCCTAGGGGCTGGCGCCTAGGCGCAGCGGCCGGGAGCGCCCGTACCGGCGGCGAGCCCTCGGCCTGCAAGATCGCGTCCAGCGCCGCGGCGCCGACCTCCATCTGCTGCTGGGTCGGCTCGCGGGTCGCGATCAGGCGCTGGATCTCGGTCCCGGGCCGGCGGACGGCGCGCGCGATCGGCGATTCGGGATTTCGCTCGCACCACGCGAACAGCTCGACGGCCAGCGACATCGCGGCGAGCCCGGCGGCGCCTCGCTCGGCGCGGCCCGGGCGCCTCGAAGAGGCGCTCGACGATCAGCTGGCCGGCGACGGTGAGGACGAGGAGCGGCGCGACGAGATGTGAGCCGCAGCGCTCGTGCTCCTTCGGCACCGCCATCGGATCCGCCCTGCCCTGCTCGTAGGCGCCGATCGACTTGTGCTCGACGGCGTGATAGGCGGGCAGGTCGCGAGCCGCGCAGGGCTATGGCGGCGGGCATCAGGCCGAGCGCCGCGGCGAGGCTCTCGCGCGCGGACGCTCGTCTCCTCGCGCCGCGGCGAAGCAGGCCCCCGGCGGCCGAGGCGGCGACGGCGGCGAGCAGGACCCGGACGTCCTCGAACGGCAGCCGCGCCTCGGGCAGGCGCCTGCGCGCGAGCGGGATCACGGCCATGGCCTCGGCGAGCTTGAGCGGCCCGCGCAGCAGCGGGAGCGCGCCGGCACGCGGCGCGAAGCTCGGCTTCTCGCCCGAGGCGACCCGGATGGCGCCGTCGGGCGCCCGCGCCGCCGCGGCCCACGACGTCGGCCCGTGGATGAGCAGCCCGTTTCGAAGCGCCATCCCGCCGAGGCGAAGGCGCTGAGGCCCGGCGCCGTTGCCTGACGCCGAGGCGTTCGAGAGCTCGATCGTGGGCGCGCCCTGCTCGCTCATCCGAGCAGCCTAGGCGGAAGGTCCGCGAAGAAGCTCGCCGACAGCTCGAGGTCGGCGACGGGGACGCGCTCGTCGGCGCTGTGGATCAGCGGCGCGTACTCGGCCAGGCGGCGCGCGTTGTGCGGGCAGAACCCGTACACGGTCGAGCCGAAGGCCTTGCGAAACCAGTGGCTGTCGCTGAAGCCGGGCATCACCATCGGCACCAGCCCGGCACCGGGATCGGCCTCGGACAGCCAGCCCTCGATCGCGCTCCAAAGCTCGGTGTCGGCGCCGAGCGGTTGCCGACGATGCGGCTCGAGAACTCGATCTCCCAATCGCCGTCGCCGAGCACGGACTCGACGCGCTCGCGCACCTGCTCCTCGTTGAACCCCGGCGGGACGCGGCAGTCGACGAAGAGCTCCGCGCGCGACGGGATCACGTTCTCCTTCTCGGAGGCCCGGGCCATGGTCGGCGTCGAGCGTGACCCCGAGGATCGGCTCGGCGATGAAGGCGGCCGCGGCCGGGTCGCTCGGCGCGCAGCCGCTCGATCGCCGACGCCAGCCCGGCGTGGTCCGCGGCCACCGCCTCGCCGAGCATCTGCGACAGAAACTCGACTCCCTCCGGAGTCGCCTCGAAATGCGGGCTGGCCGCGCAGCCGCTCCAGCGCCGGCGCGAGCTTGAGCAGGGCGTTGTCCCCGATCCGCGGCAGCGACCCGTGGCCGGCGCGCCCGTGCGCGCGCACCGTGAGCCGGAAGACGCCCTTCTCGCCGAGCGACACGGCGTAGAGGCGCCGCCCGTCGCGCTCGAGCGCGGTCCCGCCGCCCTCGTTGACGACGAAGTCCGAGCGCACGAGGTCGGGGCGCTCCTCGCACAGCCACTTCGCTCCGTAGGTCGCGCCGGCCTCCTCGTCGGCCGTCGTGACGACCAGCAGCTCGCCGCGCGCCGGCCGCCATCCCGCGGATGCCAGCGCGACGCGCGGCGGCGACCTCGGCGGCGACCTGCCCCTTCATGTCGAGCGCACCGCGACCCCAGACCTCCCCGTCGGCGAGGTCGCCGCTCCACGGGTCGCGGCTCCACTCCGAGGCTTCGGCGGGGACCGTGTCCGCGTGCCCGAGCAGGCACAGCGTCGGGCCCTCCGCCTCGCCGCGCAGCCGCGCGACGAGGTTGGGCGCGCGTCGGAGGCCGCCCACCAGCTCGCACTCGAAGCCGGCCTCGGAGAGCAGGCCGCCGAGCAGCTCCTGGACCGGGCGCTCGCCTCCCGGGGGGTTCGAGGTGTCGATGCGGATCAGCTCGCTGGAGCAGCTCGACCGCCGCGGCGCCGAGCTGCGGTCCCGGGCGGTCGCGACCTCTCCCATCGCGGCCAGGTTACCCCCGGCGACGGCGGGGCATACTGAAACGCGATGCCAGAGCGGCTTTTCGACACCGGCGAGGAAACGGCCCGGCGCACCAGCGTGCCGCCCGCCGAGGCGCCGCTCGCCGTGCGCATGCGCCCGCGCGACCTCGGCGAGCTGCTCGGCCAGGAGCACCTGCTCGGCGAGGGCTCGACGCTGCGCGCCGCGATCGAGTCCGGCGAGCCGCACAGCATGGTCTTCTACGGGCCCCCGGGCAGCGGCAAGACGACCCTGGCGCGGATCGTCGCCGAGAACGCCCGCGGCGCTTTCGAGGAGGCCTCGGCCGTCAACGCCGGCCGCGCCGAGGTGCGCGCCGTGATCGAGCGCGCCGAGGAGCGCCGCCGCGCGACCGGCGACCCGACGATCTTCTTCCTCGACGAGATCCACCGCTTCAACAAGGCGCAGCAGGACGCCCTGCTGCCCGCCGTCGAGGAGGGGCTGGTGACGTTGATCGGGGCGACGACCGAGAACCCGTACTTCGAGGTCAACTCGGCGCTGCTGTCGCGCAGCCAGATCTACGAGTTCAGGCCGCTCGACGCGGGGCACACCGAGGAGCTGATGCGCCGCGCGCTGAGCGACGAGCGCGGGATCGCCGACGCGCCCGAGGTCGCCGACGAGGCGATCGCGCTGATCGCGGCGCGAAGCGGCGGCGACGCGCGCATCGCTCTCGCCGCGCTGGAGCGCGCCGTCGACACGGCGCGCGAGACGGGCGGCGCGGTCGGCGTCGCCGAGGCCGAGGACGCGCTGCAGCGCAAGGCGATCCTCTACGACCGCGAGGGCGACAAGCACTACGACTACATCTCGGCCTGGATCAAGGCGACGCGCGGCTCCGACCCCGACGCCTCGATCTACTACCTCGCCGCGATGCTCGAGGGCGGGGAGGACCCGCGCTTCATCGCGCGGCGGATGGTGATCCTCGCCTCCGAGGACATCGGCAACGCCGACCCCCAGGCGCTCGTCGTCGCGACCGCCGCGGCGCAGGCCGTGGACCGCGTCGGGCTGCCCGAGTGCCAGCTCAACCTCGCCCAGGCCGCCGCCTACCTCGCGCTGGCGCCGAAGTCGAACGCCGCGACGGTCGCGATCTCACGCGCCAAGGGCCACGTGCGCGAGCACGGCGCCAAGCTTCCGCCGTCCTATCTCCAGGACGCCCACTACCCCGGCGCGAAGAAGCTCGGCCGCGGCAAGGGCTACGTCTATCCCCACGACGAGCCGGGCGGCGTCGCCGACCAGCCGCTCGCGCCCGAAGGGCTCGAGGGCGAGCGCTTCTACGAGCCGACCGACCGCGGCTTCGAGGCCGAGCTGCGGCGCAGGCTCGAGGAGATCAGGAGCCGGCTCGGCGGCTGACGCGGGCCTAGGCCTCCACCGAGTAAAGGCGCCAGCTCCCCGGCACGCCCTTGAGGTTGTGCTCGCCGCGGTCGCCGAAGCCGAGCTCGGCGCCGACGGTCAGGTCCTTGACGGTGCTCGAGACGAGTACCTCGTCCGGGCCCCGCTTCAGAGCCCACGCGGGCGCCGATGTTCACCGCCATCCCCGCGATGTCGTTCTGCGGTGATCTCGCACTCTCCGGTGTGTACGCCGGCGCGCACCTCGAGCCCCAGCGGCCGTACGCCGTCACGGATCGCACACGCGCATTCGACCGCGCGCGCCGGCCGTCGAACGTTGCCAGGAAGCCATCGCCGAGCGTCTTCACCTCGCGCCGCGGAAGCGCTCGAGCTGCGCGGCGGTGAGGCTGTCGTGGCTTTCGAGCAGCTCGCGCCAGCGGCGGTCCCCGAGCTCCGACGCCTGGCGGGTCGAGTCGACGATGTCGGTGAACAGCACGGTCGCAAGCACCCGGTCGCTCGGGCGGGGCCGCAGTGAGCCGGTGAGGAAGCGCTCGACCTCGTCGGCGAGGCGCTCGTAGTCCCCGACGAACGGCACATGGTCGTCCCCGTCGAGCTCGACGAGCTTCGCGCCCTCGATGCGGTCGGCGATCATCCGCGCGCCCTCGATCGGAGCGATCCGATCGCCCTTTCGCTGCATCACCAGGGTCGGCACGTGGATCGACTCGAGGATGTCGCGCACGTCGATCTCGAGCATCGAGCGCATCACGCGCAGGCCCATCGCAGGGCTTGCTCCCGCGCGCAGGAAGTGCCCCCACGCCTCGCGCATCTCCGGTTGCCGACGCGACGCTCGGGAGGAAGATGTCGATCAGCGCGCCCTTCGCCCCACTCGCGCTCGACCTCCTCGAACATCGCCTGTGCCTCGGCCTCCGTCTTGCCCCACGGGAAGTCGTCGGCGGCGCTGAAGCGCGGGGAGGAGCCGTAGAGGACGAGCGCCGAGACCCGGTCGGGATAGGTCGCGGCGTAGAGCAGGCTCGCCGGGGCCGCCCTCGGAGATCCCGTAGAGCGCCGCCCGCTCCACCTCCGCGGCGGCCATGACGGCGTGCATGTCGTCCATCCGCTGGTCGAGCGGAGGGACGTCGGACACGGGGTCGGAAAGGCCGGTTCCGCGCTTGTCGAAGATGACGACGCGCGCAAACGCGCCGAGGCGCTCGAGAAGCGCAGCGATGTTCGGGATCTGCCAGTAGTGCTCGATGTTCGAGACGAACCCCGGGACGAGGACGAGGTCGATCTCTCCCTCGCCGAAGACCTGATACGCGATGTGCGCGTCCCCGCTTCGCGCGTATCGCGTGCGTGGCGTAGCCATGCCCATGCCCGTCGCCAGTCTAATCACGCCATAGAATCGCCTCCGATGGGGCAGCTCGAGTCGTTCAACCCGGCCACGGGTGAGCTCGTCGGCACGGTCGAGACGATCACGCCGGACGAGGTCCAGGGCGTCGTCGACGACGTCGCCGAGGTGCAGCCGTTCTGGGCCCAGCTCTCGCTCGCCGACCGCGGCCGCTACATGCGCGCGCGCGGCCGACGTCGTGCTCGAGGAGATCGACGACATCGCCGAGCTGCTCACGCGCGAGCAGGGCAAGCCGCGCACCGAGAGCTACACGATGGAGCTGCTGCCGACCGTCGACCTCCTGCACTGGATCGCCGACGAGGGAGCGGCGATCCTCGCCGACGAGAAGATCCCCTATCCCCAGCTCTTCCTGAAGACGAAGCGAAGCTTCTTCTCCTACGAGCCGCTCGGCGTGATCGGCGTGATCTCGCCCTGGAACTACCCCTGGTCGATCCCCTTCGGCGAGGTCGCGATCGCGCTCATGGCCGGAAACGGCGTCGTGCTCAAGCCGGCGAGCCTGACGCCGAAGCTGGGCGAGCGCATCCGCCAGACGTTCGAGAAGGCGGGCCTGCCGGAGGGCCTCGTCCGTGACGTCCACGGCGGCGGCGCCGTCGGCCAGGCGCTCGCCGAGTCGAGCGCGGACAAGATCTTCTTCACCGGCTCGGTCGAGGTCGGGCGGATCGTCGCGCGAGGCGTGCGCGAAGGGCCTCAAGGGCTGTGTGCTCGAGCTCGGCGGCAAGGACCCGCAGATCGTCTGCGCGGACGCCGACCTGCCCAACGCCGTCTCGGGCGCCGTCTGGGGCGGCTTCGCGAACGCCGGCCAGACCTGCTCGGGGATCGAGCGGACCTACGTCGTCGACGAGGTCGCCGACCGCTTCCTCGAGGGAGTCGTGCGCGAGACGGAGCGCCTCACCGTCGGCGACCCGCTCGAGTGGACGACCGAGACCGGCCCGATGGTCTCGGAGGACCAGTTCAACACGGTCACCGAGCTCGTCGACGACGCGATCGCCAACGGCGCCGAGCGCCTCACCGGGGGCCCGCGCGAGGTGCCGGGCTTCCCGGGCAAGTTCATCGCCCCCACCGTCCTCACCGGCGTGAAGCCCGAGATGCGGATCATGCAGGAGGAGATCTTCGGTCCCGTCCTTCCGATCGTCACGGTCGACAGCGAGGAGGAGGCGCTGCGCCAGGCCAACGACTCGCGCTTCGGCCTCGGCTCGTCGATCTGGACCCGCGACCGCGCCAAGGGCGAGCGCATGGCGCGCCGCGTCGAGGCGGGGATGGTCTGGATCAACGACCACTCCTACTCGCACGGCGCCTGCCAGTGCTCGTGGGGCGGGGTCAAGGAGTCGGGCCTCGGGCGCACCCATTCCAAGTTCGGCTTCTACGAGTGCGTCAACGTCAAGCTCGTCGCCTGGGAGCCGGGGCTGACGCGCGACTTCTGGTGGCAGCCCTACGACCAGCACGCTCGGCGAGGCGATCCGCTCCTCGGCGCGCCTCATCTACGGCAGCAACGGGACGCGGGTCAAGGCGCTCAAGGACGGCGCCGTGCCCCTGCTCAAGGTCGGGGCGCGGACGCTGCGCAAGGGCCGCTGAGCGCGCCCGCGATCGAGCTCTCGGGCCTGCGGCGCGACTACGGCGACCGCACCGCGCTGCGCGACGTCAACCTGACCCTCGGCCCCGGCGAGACCCTCGTCGTCCTCGGCCCCAACGGCGCCGGCAAGACGACGCTTCTGCGCATCCTCGCGACGCTGCTGCGCCCCAGCGGGGGGTCGCGCCAGGGTCCTGGGCTGCGAGCTGCCGCGCGAGGCCTGGCGGGTGCGCGGCCGGCTCGGCTACCTGGGCCACGAGCCGCTTCTGTACCGCGACCTCTCGGTCGAGGAGAACCTGCGCTTCCACGCCCGCCTGCACGGGCTCGGCGACGATGCCGCGGCGCGCATCGGCGAGCTCCTCGACCGCGTCGGGATGGGGCGCCACGGCGCCGAGCTGTTTCGCAACCTCTCGGCCGGCATGAAGCAGCGCGTCGCCGTCTGCCGCGCGGTGCTGCACGAGCCCGAGCTGCTGCTGCTCGACGAGCCGCGCTCGCACCTCGATCCCGAGGCCGCCGCCCTGGTCGAGCCGCTGCTCGCGGCGCCGGGCCGCACCCGCGTCGTCGTGACCCACGACGCCGGCGCGCACATGGCCGAGGGCGACCGCGTCCTCGCGCTGGGCCACGGCGGCTCGGTCGCCTACGAGGGGCCCGCGGACGGGATCGGCGCGGCCGAGATCCGCGGCATCTACGGGGGCGTGCCGGCGTGAGGGCCTTCGCCGCGATCCTCGCCAAGGACCTGCGCGTCGAGCTGCGCACCCTCCAGTCGATCCCCGCGATGGTCCTGTTCTCGGTCGCGACCTTCGTCCTCTTTCGCTTCGGCCTCGACCGCACGCAGCTCGACGGCAGCCTCGCCGCGGGCGTGCTGCTGGCGACGCTGCTCTTCGCCGCCGTGCTGGCGATCAACCGCCTCTTCGTCGCCGAGCTCGAGCAGGGCGGCTTCGACGCGATCCGCCTCGCCCCGGTCGACGGCACGTCGCTGCTCGCCGCCAAGGCGGTCGCGCTGGTCGTCTACCTGGCGCTGCTCGAGCTCGTCGCCGTTCCCGTGTTCGCGGTCCTCTTCCTCGACGACTGGGGCGGCCTCCCGGCGCTGTTCGGCGTCCTGCTTCTCGCCGACGTCGGCCTCGCGGCAATCGGCACCCTGATCTCCTCGATGGCGACCCACTCGCGCGCCCGCGACGTGCTCGTCCCGCTGATCCTCCTGCCGCTGCTGATCCCGCTGATGATCGCCGCCGCCGGCGCCGCCGACCCGCTGCTGGCGGCCGGCGGCCCCGAGTACGACGACGTCGGGCGCTGGCTGGCCGTGCTCGCCCTCTACGACGCAATCTTCGCGCTCGTCGCCTGGGCCGTGTACGACTTCGTGCTCGAGGACTAGCGCCCGCGCCCGGCGCAAGCGGCGCTCTACGATTAGTCGCCCAGGTGTACCCGAAGGGACTGCGCACACTCGCCCTCGCGACCGTCGCCACGCTCGTGGCCGGCTTTGCGCTGGTCTTCTACTTCGCCCCGCTCGACGCCGACCAGGGCTTCATCCAGAAGATCTTCTACCTCCACGTCCCGCTCGCGATCGTCGCGCTGATCGGCTTCGTGCTCGCCGCCTTCCACGCCATCCGCCACCTGCGCACGGGCGACTCGATCCACGACGCGCGCTCCTACATCGCGATCCACATCTCGGTGATCTTCGGCGTCGCCGTGCTCGTCACCGGCGCGATCTGGGCCAGGGCCTCGTGGGGGCACTGGTGGTCGTGGGAGGAGCCGACGCTCGTCAGCTTCCTGATCGTCTTCCTCCTCTACTGCACCTACTACCCGCTGCGCTACGCGATCGAGGACCGCGACCGCCAGGCGCGCTACGCGTCGGTGTTCGCGATCACGGCGGGCGCCTTCGTGCCGCTCAACTTCATCGCCGTCCGCATGGCCGAGAGCCTCGTCCACCCGCGCGTCTTCGCGACGGCCGAGGGCGGGATGCCGGGGAAGATGTGGATCACGTTCCTCGTCTGCTTCGCCGGGATGTCGCTGCTCTGGCTGACCCTGGCGCGCTTCGAGCTCTCCGCCAAGAGCACGTCCGCGAGCCTCGCGCGGCTGCGCCGCGCGCTCGACGGCGACGCCGTCACCCGGACCGAGACCGCGACGCGGCCGACCCGAACCGTCCCGGCGCGCGCGACGCAGTCCTGATGCCCGCGCTGCCTCTCGACGAGGCCGGCAAGTACGTCGCCGGCGCCTACATCGTCTTCGTCGCGCTGCTGCTGGTCTACGTCGCGATCATGGCCGCGAAGCTCCAGCGGATCGAGCGCGAGCTGCGCGAGCTTGCCGAGCGCGCCGAGGAGGGCGCGGCCGAATGACCGAGATCCTGGCGCTCGGCGTCTCCCACAAGACCGCGCCGCTCGAGTTGCGCGAGCGCCTCGCGCTCCCCGAGGGCCGCGCGGTCGGGCTGCTCGGCGAGCTCACCGACTCCGAGCACGTCCACGAGGCGGGCGCGATCTCGACCTGCAACCGAACCGAGCTCTACCTCGTCGCGACCGACCCGGTCGAGGCGGAGAGCCACGCGCTGAGCCTGCTCGCGCGAGAGGGCGGCATCCAGCCGACCGAGCTGGCCGGGCGCCTCTACTCGCAGCGAGGCGCCGACGCCGCGCGTCATCTCTACCGCGTCACCGCCGGCCTCGACTCGATGATCCTCGGCGAGGTCGAGGTCCAGGGCCAGGTCAAGCGCGCCTACGAGCTGGCGCTCGTCGAGGGCGCGACCGGGCCGATCCTCAACCGCCTCTTCCGCGGCGCGATCGCCGCGGGCAAGCGGGCGCGATCGGAGACCGGGGTAAGCGAGCGCGGGCTGTCGCTTCCGTCGGTCTCGGTCGAGCTGGCGCGGCGCACGCTCGGCGACCTCGCGAACCGCAGCGTGCTGCTCGTAGGGGCGGGCGAGACGGCGGAGCTGACGGCGCGCGCGCTCGCCGCCCGCGGCGTCGAGACGGTCTTCGTCGCCAACCGCCACCACAACCGCGCGATCGGCCTCGCGCAGCGCTTCGGCGGCCGCGCCGTCCGCATCGACGAGCTTCCGGCGCGGATGGAGGACGCCGACATCGTCGTCTCCTCGACCAACTCCCCCCACCACCTGATCGAGCGCGACGACCTCGAGCTGGTGATGGAGGCCCGCGACGGCCGGCCGCTGCTGCTCGTCGACCTCGCCGTCCCGCGCGACATCGAGCCCGACTGCCGCGAGGTCGACGGCGTCAGCCTCCATGACGTCGACGACGTCCAGGCGATCGCCGACCGAAACGCCTCGGGCCGCGAGGCCGAGGCGCGACGCGCCGAGCGCCTGCTCGACTCCGAGGTCGCGCGCTTCGAGCGCTGGCTCGGCTCGCTCGAGGCGATCCCGACCGTCGCCGCGCTGCGCCGCCGCGCCGAGGAGGTCGTCGAGCGCGTGCTGGCCGAGAACGAGTCGCGCTGGGAGAGCCTCTCGGAGGCCGACCGCGAGCGCATCGGAGTGATGGCGCGCGCGATCGCGAACCGCCTCCTGCACGAGCCGACGCTTCAGCTCAAGCGCTCGGCCGAGGACGAGGACGGCTACGCGCGCGTGCACGCGCTGCGCGAGCTGTTCGGCCTCGACGTCGACACGGCGCCGATCTCGGAGCGCGACGCCGAGGTCCACGACATCGGGGACCGCCGGCGCGAGCGCGAGCAGGGCTAGCCGCATGCGCCTCGGGACGCGGGGCAGCGCGCTGGCGCTCGCCCAGGCGAAGATCGTCGCCGACGCGCTCGGCGACGCCGAGATCGTCGAGATCAAGACCTCGGGCGACCGGGGTCAGGCGGGCGGCGACAAGGCCCGCTTCGTGCGCGAGATCGAGCGCGCATTGCTCGACGGCGAGGTCGATCTCGGGGTGCACTCCGCGAAGGACCTGCCGACGGGCCTCCCGGACGAGCTCCAGGTCGCCGGAGTGCCCGAGCGCGAGGACCCGGCCGATGCCTACGTCGGGGAGGCGGCATCGCTCGCCGACATTCCCGAGGGCGCGCGCGTGGGCACCGCGAGCCTGCGCCGCCGCGCCCAGCTTCTCGCCGCTCGCCCCGACCTCGAGATCGCCGAGCTGCGGGGCAACGTGGACACGCGCCTCGAGAAGCTGCGCGCAGGCGACTACGACGGGATCGTGCTAGCGGCCGCGGGCCTGCGGCGGCTCGGGCGCGAGGACGAGATCGCGTTTCGCTTTCTGCCCGGGGAGATGACGCCGGCGGCAGGCCAGGGCGCGCTCGCGCTCGAGGCGCGCCGCGGAGAGCGCGCTGCGCTCGAGGCCGCCGCCTCGCTCAGCGACGAGACCGCGCTGCTCGAGGTGATCGCCGAGCGCGCCGCCGTCGCCGACCTCGACGCGACCTGCCACACGCCGGTCGGCGTCAACGCCCGGCTCGACGGCGACCTCCTCCGCCTCGACGCCTTCGTCGGCCTGCCCGATGGCAGCGAGTGGATCCGCGACCGGATCGAGGCGCCGGCCGCCGACCCGACGATGCCCGGCCGCGAGCTGGCGACGCGCCTGCTCGCCGCGGGCGCGCGCGAGATCCTCGAGCGCGCCGAGGCGATGACGTGAGCGCGCGCGCCGGCGTCGTGTACCTGGTCGGAGCCGGGCCCGGAGATCCCGGGCTGGTGACGATGCGGGCGATGGAGCTGATCGGGTCCGCGGACGTCATCGTCCACGACCGCCTGATTCCCGACGGGCTGCTCGATGCGGCGCGCGGCGACGCCGAGCTGGTCGACGTCGGCAAGCGACCCGGCGAAGGTTCGGTCGCGGGCGAGAAGCTGCAGAAGCGAGGACGCGCAGCGCGCGATCGAGGACCTGATCGCCGACCGCGCCCGCCGGGGACGCAGCGTCGTGCGCCTCAAGGGAGGCGACCCGTTCGTCTTCGGCCGCGGCGGGGAGGAGGCCGAGATGTGTGCGCGCGCCGGAATCGACTTCGAGGTCGTCCCGGGCGTGACGGCCGGCGTCGCGGGCCCGGCGTACGCCGGGCATCCCGGTCACCCACCGCGACGACGCATCGGCGGTCGCCTTCGTCACCGGCCACGAGGACCCCGGCAAGGCGGACTCGGCGCTCGACTGGGATGCCCTCGCGCGATTTCCCGGGCACGCTCGTGATCTACATGGGGGTGAAGACGGCTGGGCGAGATCGTCGCGTCGCTGACCGCCGCGGGGCGTGACCCCGCCGAGCCCGCGGCCGCGGTCGAGCGCGGCACCCTGCCGGGTCAGCGCACCGTCGAGGCGAAGCTCGGCGACCTGCCGGCCGCCGCCGAGGCCGCCGGCCTGCGCGCGCCCGCGGTCGTCGTGATCGGGCCGGTCGCCGCGCGCCGCGAGACGATCGCGTGGCTCGAGCGGCGCCCGCTGCACGGCCGCCGCGTGGTGGTGACCCGCGCCCGCGCCCAGGCGAGCGGGATGGCACGGACGCTGGCGGCGCTGGGCGCCGAGGTGATCGAGCTGCCGGCGATCCGGATCGAGCCGCGGATCGAGTCAGGCGAGGTGCGCCGCGCGGTGGACGAGATCCACACCTACGCCCTCGTCTGCCTGACGAGCCCGAACGGAGTGCGGCTGCTTTTCGATGCCCTGGCGGCGGCCGGGCGCGACGCCCGCGCGCTCGCCAACGCGACCGTCGCCGCGATCGGCCCCGGCACCGCGGGCGCGCTGCGCGAACGCGGCGTGATCGCCGACATCGTTCCCGAGCGCTCGATCGCCGAGGCGCTGGTCGAGGCGCTCGCCGAGGTGGACGTGTTCGAGCGCCCCGTGCTGGTGGCCCGGGCCGCCGAGGCGCGCGACGTGCTCCCCGACGCGCTGCGCGAGCGCGGCGCCCGCGTGGACGTCGTGGCCCTGTACGAGACGGTCGCCGAGGACCCGGACCCGGCGGCGATCGAGGCCGCCCTGGCCGCCGACTACGTCACCTTCACCTCGTCGTCGACGGTTCGCAACCTCCTGGGCGCCGTCGGTGACGGCTTCCCCGCGGACGCCCGCGTCGTCTCGATCGGCCCGATCACCAGCGAGACCGCCCGCGAGGCCGGCCTCGAGGTCCACGTCGAGGCCGAGCGCCACGACCCGGAGGGGTTCGTCGAGGCGCTCGTCGCGGACGCCACCGCAAGGGCTCCGTCGAGCGGCTAGCGCCCGCGGCTAGGGTGCGGGGCGTGCCGCTTTCGGGACGCGTAGTCGACCTCAGCCAGCCGCTCGGGCCCGGCGCCGTCCTCTGGCCCGGCTCGGAGCCCGTCGCGGTCCAGCCCGTTTCCTCGCTCGAGGCCGACGGTGCCTACGCGCGCCGCATCGATACGCCTGAGCACGCAGCGACGCACCTTGACGCGCCCGCGCACTTCGTCGCCGACGGCATGACCACCGATCGGATCCCGGCCGAGCGGCTCGTCGTCGAGGGCGCCCTGCTCGATATCGCCGAGCGCTGCGCCTCCGCCCCGGACTTCGTCCTCGAGGCGGCCGACCTCGAGGAGCTCGAGCGCCGCGACGGCGAGATCGCCGAGGGGTCCACGGTGCTGTTGCGCACCGGATGGGAGGCGCATCTGGCCGATCCCGGCAGCTACCTCGGAGGCAGCGACGAGGAAGACCTCCACTTCCCCGGCTTCGGCGAGTCGCCGCCGGGGGCGGTGGTGGAGGCGGCGACGGCTCTGACACGGCCGCGCCCGACACCACGATCACCGCCGGCCCCCAGGGCAAGACGAAGAAGAAGACGGCAACGATCGCGTTCACGGGGACCGATGCCCGGGCGGTAGCAAGCTTCCAGTGCAAGCTCGACTCCGGGTCCTTCGAGAGCTGCACCTCCCCGAAGACCTACAGCGGGCTCAGGAAGGGCTCACACACCGTCGCGGTCCGTGCCGTCGACGCCGCCGGGAACGTCGACCCGACGCCGGCGACGCGGACCTGGAAGGTCAAGAAGAAGAAGAAGATAGGGGGCTCGCGGTTAGGGTCCGAGGCATGCCGATCTCGGGACGCGTAGTCGACCTCAGCCAGCGGCTCGGGCCCGGCGCCGTCCTCTGGCCCGGCTCGGAGCCCGTCACGGTCAAGCCCATTTCCTCGCTCGAGGCCGACGGCGCCTACGCCCGCCGCATCGATACGCCTGAGCACGCAGCGACGCACCTCGACGCGCCCGCGCACTTCGTCGCCGATGGTATGACCACCGATCGGATCCCGGCCGAGCGGCTCGTCGTCGAGGGCGCCCTGCTCGATGTAGCCGAGCGCTGCGCCTCCGACCCGGACTTCGTCCTCGAGGCGGCCGACCTCGAGGAGCTCGAGCGCCGCCATGGCGAGATCGCCGAGGGGTCCGCGGTGCTGTTGCGCACCGGATGGGAGGCGCACCTGGGCGATCCCGGCCGCTACCTCGGGGGCAGCGCCAAGGAAGACCTCCACTTCCCAGGATTCGCCGAGTCGGCCGCCCGCCTGCTGATCGACCGCGGCGTCGTCGGGATCGGCACCGACACGGTCAGCGTCGACGCCGGCAACGCGACCGAGTTCCCGGTCCATCACGCGACGCTGCCGGTCGGCCTCTGGCACCTCGAGGGCCTCGTCAACCTCGCCGAGCTGCCGCCGCGCGGCTTCACGCTCTTCGTCGGCGCGCTGCCGCTCGTCGACGGCTCCGGCGCGCCCGCGCGCGTGCTGGCGCTGGTCCAGGACTAGATTGCGCGCGTGCCCACTCGCCCGATCACCTTCCTCTCCGACTACGGGACCGACGACGAGTTCGCGGGCGTCTGCCGGGCGGTGATCGCGCGGATCGCTCCGGACGTCCCGGGTCATCGACCTCACACACGGGATCCGCCGCCACGACGTGCGCGACGGCGCGATCGCGCTCGCCAACGCGCTGCCGTTTGCGCCCGGCGGAGTTCACCTCGCCGTCGTCGATCCCGGCGTCGGGAACCTCGAGGCGGCCGGTCGCGGTGCGCGTCGCCGAGGAGGACCGGATTCTCGTCGGGCCCGACAACGGCCTGCTCTCGCTGGCGTGGGAGCGGTTCGGCGGACCCGTCGAGGCGGTCGACGTCGCGACCTCGGAGTTTCGCCTCGAGCCGGCGTCGAGCACCTTCCACGGCCGCGACCTCTTCGCCCCCGTGACGGCGAGCCTCGCGGTCGGCGCCGATCTGACCGAGGCGGGCGAGCCGATCGCGGTCGAATCGCTCAACGCGCTCGAGATCCCGGCGCCGCGCATCTGGCCGGACCGGATCGTCGCCCACGTGGTGCGCACCGACCGCTTCGGCAACGTGGCGCTCAACGTCCGCCACGAGGACCTCGCCGACGGGCCGCTGAGGCTCGGGCAGTCGCTCGCGATCGAGAGCGCGGGCGAGCGCGTCGGAGCGCGCTTCGCGCGGACCTTCGAGGACGTCCACCCCGGTGAGCTGATGCTCTACGAGGACTCGACCAGCACCCTCGCGCTCGCGGTCAACCGCGGCAGCGCCGCCGACCTGCTGCGGCTTCGCCGCGACGACGAGGTCGTGCTCCACCAGGCATGACGATTCGGCTCCGCGCCTGACGATGGCCGCATTCGGCCGTCCCCACCTACACCTGCGGTCCACGGGCTCCACCAACGAGCGCGCGCGCGAGCTCGCCGAGGCCGGAGCGCCCTCGGGGACGGTCGTGACCGCCGACGAGCAGTCGGCCGGGCGCGGGCGCCACGGCCGCGTCTGGTCGGCCCCGGCGGGCGCCGCGCTCCTCTACTCGGCGGTCCTGCGGCCGCTGGACGAGCGCCACGCGCTGCTCCCGCTCGCCGTTCCGCTCGCGGTATGCGACGCGATCGAGTCCGTGGCGCCGCTGAGCTGCCGCGTCAAGTGGCCCAACGACGTCTGGATCGGCGAGTCCAAGGTCGCGGGAGTGCTGATCGAGGCGCGCCCGCCCGACTGGGCGGTGATCGGGGTCGGCGTCAACGTCGCGATCGCCGACGACGAGTTCCCGAGCGACCTGCGCTGGCCGGCGACCTCGGTCGGGCACGGTGTCGGCGTCGCCGAGGTGCGGCGAGGCGCTCAACGAGGCGCTCACGGCGCGAGTCGAGGAGCCCAGGACGAGACGCTCTGGCGGCTTCCGCGAGCGCGACGCTCTACTCGGGCGCGAAATGGCTGGGTGGGCGCCGGCTCGGACCGTGGAGACGGGTCCGGCGTCGCGCGCGGGATCGACGAGCGCGGCAACCTGCTGGTCGAGACCGCCGGGCGGCGAGAGACTTGCCCTGGGCTCGGGCGAGGTCAGCCTGCGGCTCGAATAGCTCCCCGTTGTCGACTTCCTCTCGCATAGCGAGAGTTACTCGACAACTGCCGGCGAGCTACTCCGTTTCGGCGGCTCCGACTTCGGCTTCGGCGCCCTCGCCGTTCGCGGACGCCGTCCGCTCCGTGCCTTCCCCTTGCTTGCCGCCGTTCGCCTGAGCCTTCGATCCGTTCCTCTGTCTGCCGCCTCCGCCCTTGCGCTTGCGCTGGCGCCGGCGCTTGCCGCTGGAGCGCGGGAAGTTGCGAAGCAGCTCGCGCGCGACCGCCGAGGGCTTGCGGGCCATGCGCATGCGCGCGCCGCGCAACGCCTCCTCGGCCTCCGGGGTGTGGGCCACCGCGGCCGCGAGCAGCGCGACCGCGAGGCGGCGGTCCTGGTTTCGGGCCGCGTGGACGATTCGCCGGGCGTTTCGGCCGTGGGCGCGGCCGGATGAGTTGACGAACAGGCCGAGCAGGCGCTTGGTCTCGGGCCAGCGCTGCACGGCGTACTCCTCGTGGAGCTCGCGCGTGTAGGACGCCAGCCGCCAGACCCACGCCTGGGCCTGGTCGCGGCGGCCTATGCGGCGCTCGGCCAGCGCCTGCAGCAGGACCTTGGTCCCCGAGCGGCGGTCGTCGCGCGACCACGTGCCGACCAGGTCGATCGCCTCGTCGAACGCCTCGGGATCGCGGATCGCGGCGATCTCCGAGAGCGCCTTGAGACGCAGCTGGTGATTGCGGTTTCTCTGCACGCAGGTCAGCAGGAAGCGGCGGCGCAGCTCTCCGGTCTGGTCGTGCTGGAGCATCGCCTTGGCGCGGCGCCAGCCGTTCGGCGCGACGCGCGCGCCGGCGAGGGCGGCCCACGCGTGCTGCTCGGAGAAGTTGAGGTTCTCGACCGCGATCCGCCACAGGTCCCGCTCGAGGATCGCGAGGCGACGCTCGGAGTCGGCGGAGACGGGAACGACGCGGCGCTCGACGCGAACCCGTCTGCCGCGCCCGCGGCGCACCGGCCCGACGACGATCGCCCCGCCGCGGTAGACGTCGCGGTCGAGCAGGCTGTGCAGGGTGACGATCGTCTCGTCGTGCGTCGTCGCCGGGTGGACGAAGTCGATCACGATCCCGGCCTCCTTGCCGGGCGCGCGGCGCGTCACGCGGCCGACGCGCTGCTGATAGACGCGGCGCGACGCGGTCGGCGCCAGGTGCATGCAGACTGTCGCGCGCGGCGAGTTCCAGCCCTCGGCGAGCAGCATCGCGTTGCAGAGGACGTCGACCTCGCCGCGCTCGAACGCGGCGAGGATCTCGGCCAGCTCGCGCTTCGGCGTCTCGCCGGACACGGCCTGGGCGTTGAGCCCCGCGTCGCGGAACGCCTTGGCGACGCTGTTGGCGTGCTTGACGCCGGCCGTGTAGACGATCCCCGGGACCTTGCGAAAGCGCGACTTGTAGAGGTCGGCGACGGCGGCGTTGAACGGCCCCTGGTCGAGGAGCTTGGCGAGCTCCTCCTGGTCGAAGTCCTGGTCGACCTCCCCGCGGCGAAGCGGGACCTTGGCGAGCGTTCGCACGCCCGGGCCCGGCGGGATGCGGATGTCGCGCAGCGGCGCGATCACGCCGCGGCGCGCCGCCTGCGCGAGGTCGAAGCGCGAGGTCTGGGTGGGGAAGAGGTCGGCGACGTGGCGCGCGATCAACGCCCCGGTGGCGGTCATCCCGATGAAGACCGGCCCCTGCCAGTTGCGGATGCAGGCGCTCGTCTTCTCGCCGAGCGCGGTGTGGGCCTCGTCGCAGATGACGATCGAGTAGGCGTCGGAGATCTTGCCCGCGTTGCGAACGAACCACTGGTAGGTCTCGACCGTGACGGGGCCGTAGGGGTGGTCGCTGTCGCCGAGCAGCGGCGGCGAGAGGCGGTCCTTGTAGCCGCGGTCGGAGATCTCGCCGATGAACTGGTTGACGAGGTTTCGGCGGTGGGTGAGGATCAGGATCCCGCCGGTCCGCGACGCGTCGACGAAGCCCATCGCCGCGACGGTCTTGCCCGACCCGGTGGCGTGCTCGAACCAGAAGCGGCGAGTGGCGCCGGGGTCCTCGGGCGCCTCCTCGACCAGCTCCTCGTCGCTGACGGCCTCGGGATCCTCCCAGTCGACGGGCTCCTCGTCGGGGGCCAGCTCCTCGGGCTCGGGCTCGAGCTCGTCCTCGTCGTCGTCCTCGTCGGAGTCCGACTCGTCTCGGGCCGCCGCGGGGCCGGCCCCGTTGCCCTCATCGCGCGCTCTCCGCCGGGTCGTCATCGTCGGCGTGCGCCGCCGAGGCGCCGTTGGAGCGCCCGTTGGCGCCCGAGCGCTCGAGCTCGGTCACGAGGGCGGCGAGCGTTCCCGAAAGCGCGTCGACCTGGTGCGGGTCGAGCGTCGCGCCGTCGGCGAGCTTGGGCTCGTCGTCGTCGAGCAGGCGCTCGAGCCCGAGCATCAGCGAGAAGTCCTGGCGCCACTCGATCGAGGGCGACTCGTTGCCCTCGGCGATCTCCTCGAGCGCGGCGTCAACCGCGCGGCGGCGAGCCGTTCCGGGGGCGAGCGCCTCGGGGGTCTCGCCCTCGAGCAGGATCGTCTCGCGCGCAAACTCGCTCGCGCGCTCTATATCGGCGCTTGAAAGCGTCTTGACCGCTTTCGCGGCGGGATCCTTCGTGTCAGCCATGAAGCCTTTATTCAGGGCTCCCCGGTGATCCAAGAGGCGGCGGGGAGCGCAGTAAGCTCGCTGGAGAAACGCCGGGCCGGTGTCTTCTCCCTTACCGGTCCGGGGTCCCCGCGGGTCCAGGTTCAGTGGACCGACCATCATTATGGCAGCCAGGCGCCCGGAATGAGCTTTCGAGACCGTTTTCGCACCCTCTGCGGCGCCTTGGCCGTGCTCGGCGCCCTCGTGGCGCTTTCCGCCTGCGGCAGCTCGGACGAGCCCGCCGCGAAGGCGCCCGACTACGACGCGGCGCTGCGAAACGCGCCGCCCGCGCTCGCATCGCTCTACGACGAGGGCAACGAGCTGCTCGACGGCGGCGTCCCGGCGTTCGAAGCCCGCCTCGACGACCTGCGCGGGCATCCGGTGGTCGTCAACAAGTGGGCCTCGTGGTGCGGCCCCTGCCGCGCCGAGTTCCCGTGGTTCCAGTCGCTATCCGCGGAGCACGGCGACGAGGTCGCGTTCGTCGGGGTCAACTCCAACGACGGCAGCGAGACGGCGGCGGACTTCCTCGCCGACTTCCCGCTGCCCTATCCGAGCTACGTCGACCCCAAGCTCGAGATCGCCGCGACCTTCGACGCCCCGACCGAGTTCCCGGCGACCGCCTTCTACGACTCGAACGGCGAGCTCGAGTACGTGCGCCGCGGCGCCTACCGCGACGAGGCCGAGCTCGAGGCCGACATCGAGCGCTACGCGCGCTAGACGCGGATAATCAACATATGACGCGGAGCCTGAGGCTGGTGGTCTTCGCCGCGATCGCGGCGACCGGTGCGCTCGGTCTGGTGTCCGCAGGCTCGGCCCAGGACTCGTCGGGCACCGCCTACTCGATCGAGATCCCGGGGACGATCGACCCGGCTACCGAGCGCTGGCTCGGCGAGGCGCTCGACGACGCCGCGGACGCGGACGCCGACGTCGTGATCCTGCGCATCGACACGCCCGGGCGGGCTCGACACCTCGATGCGCGAGATGGTCCAGGACATCCTCGCCGCGCCGATGCCGGTTATCTCCTACGTCTCGCCCAACGGCGGGCGCGCGGCATCGGCGGGGCTCTTCGTCGTCGAGGCGGCGGACGTCGCGGCGATGGCGCCGCAGACCAACATCGGCGCCGCGTCGCCGGTCTCGATCGGGGGCGGCGACGTCGACGACGTCCTCGGCCAGAAGATCGAGAACGACGCCGGCGCCTACGTGCGGGCGCTCGCCGAGGGCCACGGGCGAAACGGCGACCTCGCCGAGGAGATGGTCACCGACGCCGTCAGCGTGACCTCCGCCGAGGCGCTCGACGCTGGCCTCATCGACGTCGTCGCCGCGAGCGAGCGCGAGCTCCTCGACGAGCTCGACGGCTTCGAGGTCAAGGGCCCCAAGGCGCAGCGCCTCGAGACCGACGGCCTCGCGATCGAGACCAAGGACATGCCGCTCCAGTTCGACCTGCTCCAGATCCTCGTCAACCCGACCGTCGCCTACCTGCTGCTGATCGCCGGGATGATGGGCCTCGCGATCGAGCTCTTCGCCGGCGGCGGCCTGATCGCCCCCGGCGTCCTCGGCGCGCTCTCCCTGCTGCTCGGCGCCTACGGCACGGCGCTTCTGCCGGTGACGTTCGTCGGCGTCCTGCTCCTCGTCCTCGGGATCGCGCTGATCGTGGCCGAGGCGCACCTGCCGACCCACGGGATACTCGGCGCCGCCGGGGTCGGGGCGCTTGGTCGTGTCGGGGCTGCTGCTGTTCGACACCGACTCGGACGCGCTCGAGGTCTCGGTGCCCGTCGTGATCGCGACGGGGCTCCTGCTCGGCGGGCTGATCGCGTTCGCGGTCCAGAAGGCGGTCCAGGCGAACCGCGGCCCGGCGATGACCGGCTGGGAGGAGCTGCTGGGAAAGGTGGGCGAGGTGCGGGTCCCGCTCTCTCCCGTTGGCCAGGTCTTCGTCGAGGGAGCGTTGTGGAGGGCGCGCCCCGTCGACGAGGGCGTCACGCTCGATCGCGGGTATAGAGTCCGGGTCGAGTCGGTGGACGGGCTCACGCTGCTCGTCCGGCCGATCGGGACCGAGGACACGAAGCCGGCCGAAGGGGCCGGGGAAGGAGTGGTCTAGATGTCAGCTGCGCTCGTCGTGATCGGGATCGCGGTCGTCATCCTGTTCATCCTCATCGCCTCGTCGGTCCGGGTGCTGCGCGAGTACGAGCGCGGCGTGATCTTCCGCCTCGGCCGCCTCATCGCGCAGAAGGGCCCGGGCCTGATCCTGCTGATCCCGATCATCGACAAGATGGTCCGGGTCGACCTGCGGACGGTGACGCTCAACGTCCCGCCGCAGGAGGTCATCACGAAGGACAACGTGACCGTGAGGGTCACCGCGGTCGCCTACTTCCGCGTCATCGACCCCAACCGCGCGATCACCGAGATCGAGAACTTCCTGCTCGCGACGTCGCAGATCTCCCAGACGACGCTGCGGTCGGTGCTCGGCAAGGCCGAGCTCGACTCGCTGCTCTCCGAGCGTGAGCGCCTCAACAGCGAGCTGCAGATCATCATCGACGAGCAGACCGAGCCCTGGGGCGTCAAGGTCTCGACGGTCGAGGTCAAGGACGTCGAGCTGCCGGCCGAGATGCAGCGCGCGATCGCGCGCCAGGCCGAGGCCGAGCGCGAGCGACGCGCCAAGATCATCGCCGCCGACGGCGAGTTCCAGGCGGCCGACAAGCTCGGCCAGGCTGCCGACATCTTCAGCCGCAACCCGGCGACGATGCAGCTGCGCTACCTCCAGACGCTGCTCGAGCTGGGCGTCAACCAGAACTCGACGATCGTCTTCCCGCTGCCGATGGACCTGATCACACCGCTGATCGGCGCCCTGGACTCGGTCAGGGAAAGGGGCGGCGGCGGGGGCACCGGCCGCTCCGAGCTTCCGGGCTGAGCCCCGTCTTCGTCAGAGTCGCCCGGGGCCGGAACGAGGTGGACGCGGCGCTCGATTTGCGCGTGCGGGTGTTCTGCGGCGAGCAGGGAGTCTGCGCGCGAGAGCGAGATCGACCCGCTACGACGACCGCGCCGTGCACATGGTCGGAGTGGACGACGACGGGACCGTGATCGCGACCTGCCGCCTGCTGCTGTTCGACGACGGCGAGTGCAGGCTGGGGCGGATGGTGGTCGCCGCCGAGCGCCGCGGCGACGGGCGTCGGGCGCGACCTGCTCGACGCCGGCCGAGGAGGAGGCGGCGGGCCGCGGCGCGCGCGAGATCGTGCTCCACGCCCAGACGCAGGCGGAGACCTTCTACGCCGGCTCGGGCTTTGCCCCCGAGGGCAACCGCTTCATGGAGGAGGGAATCGAGCACATCCAGATGCGCAAGGCGATCTCCCCGGGCCCATGACGAGCGCGCCGGAGATCCGCATCGATCAGCTCACCGGCCTTCGGATCGATCCTCGCGCCGAGCCGCGCCGACCGCCCCGACGCCTTCGACCGCGGCGGGATTCCCGAGGCCATGGGAGACGCCAAGTGCCCGTTCTGCGAGGGCCGCGAGGGCCGCACTCCGCCCGAGGTCTGGGCGGCACGCCCGGGCGGCGGCGAGCCCGACACCCCGGGCTGGACGGCGCGCGCCGTTCCCAACCTCTACCCGGTGCTCGGCGGCGGCGGCGATTTCGAGCCCGACGACGCCGAGGGCTTCGCGAGCTCCGCCGACCCGCTGCGCGCGTCGGCGCGCGAGCTCGCGCCCGACCTCTTCGCGCGCCGGCCCGCGGCCGGCCACCACGAGGTGATCGTCAACGCACCCGAGCACGTCCCATCGCTCACCGAGCTGAGCGAGGAGCGCTTCGCGGGAGCCGTCGCCGCCTGGCGCGAGCGCATGCGCGCCCATCCCGAGGCCGCCTACCTGCATCTGATCGTCAACGAGGGCCCCGACGCGGGCGCGTCGCTCGAGCACACTCACGCGCAGCTCTACGCGCTTCCGTTCGTGCCGGTCGAGGTCGCGCGCGAGCGCGAGCGCTTCGCCGCCTACCACCAGCGAACCGCGGGAGGCCAGCTGCTGTCCGACGTCGGCTCGGAGGAGGTGCGCCGCCGCGAGCGCCTCGTCGCGATCGACGACGAGGCGATGCTCGTCTGCCCCTGGGCGTCGCGCTCGCCGTTCGAGCTCCGCGTCATCCCGCGCCGCGCGGCGCCCCGTTTCGAGGCCGAGGACGGGACCGGCACCGCGATGATCCGCACCGGCCTCATGGCGCTGGCGCGGCTCTTCGGCGCCGCCCCGCAGCTCAACCTCTGGGTCCGCACGGCGCCGCGGAACGCCGAGGACTTCGCCTGGCATGTGGACATCGTGCCGCGGCTGACGCTGCGCGCCGGCTTCGAGATGGGGACCGGGGTTGACATCAACGTCTACCCGCCCGAGCGCGCCGCCGCAGACCTGCGCGAGGCGCTCGGATAGCCTCAGCCGCCCGATGCCGCCGGTCGCCCGCCCGATCCCGCGCTTCATAGCCGACTCCGCCCAGGAGAGCCTTCCCTACGGACGCTGGGCCGAGCGCCTGACCGAGACCTTCGCCGAAGCCTGCGAGGCGCTCGCCGGCGAGGCCGGCGCGCCGCTCGATCGCGAGACCGTCACCTTCTATCCCGAACGCGGCTGGGGCGGGCGCTACTACCTGCCGCTGACCGGCCGCTCGCCCGGCGACGGAGACGAGGAGGGACCGATCGAGTTCTTCGGCCACATCTCGTTCGCACGCCCCAGCGCCGAGGAGGAGCCGACCGACCTCGTCGCGAGCGTCGACTTCACCGACGTCGTCGCCGACGACAACCCCGACTGGCAGATCGACCTCAACGAGGACGTGATCGGCGCCTGGCGCTCCGACGCCGGCCGCGGCGGCGATGTCACCCTCGTCTGGGGCATCCCGCTCGTCCGCGGCGCGATCGCCGCCACCGCCGAGCTCGGCTCCGACGTCCTCGACCAGACCCCGCTGCAGGAGGGCCGCTTCACCCTGATCGCGGTCGACGCCGTTAAGGGATTCGGAGACGACCTCTTCCTCGAGGTCCGCATGTGGGACCGCCGCCTCAACGAGATCGCTTCGGAGAGCCTCTATGAGGAGGCCGAGCCCGACGAGGAGAGCGCGCCCGCCGGTCAGCCCGAGGGCTAGAAAAGCCGGATCAACACGTTCAGCAGGATCGTCAGCACGATCGACGCCACGATCGAGAAGACGAGGCAGCCGGGCATGAACCGAAACTGGGTCGGCTCGCCGGAGCGCTTGAAGATCATGAACATGGAGGCGTGGATTACCCCGGGCGTAAGCCCTCAAACCCGGCAGGTCGTCATGAGAAAAGTCTCGGTCTACTCCGACAGCCCGGCGGCTTCGAGGCCCCCTTTCCAGGCGGGGAAGCCGTGCATTCGAACGAACCTGCCCCCGTCTATCAGGATGTGGATGGCGAACTCTTGGTCGAGCTCCACGTGGCTGGCATCGCCTCTCAGGTGGGCGCGTCCCAGCCACAGGACCGACTCACCGAGATCACGAGCCTCGTGCTCGGCGAGGCGGAACACCTCCCAGGTCTCCCAGGTCGCAGCTGAACCCATCGCAGACGGCATCGCGGCCGCGGTAGACGGCGCGTTCCACGGCGGCGGGACCACCCGGCGCCCACTCGATCTCGGGATCGAACATCTCGCTCATCGCCGCCAGGTCGCGACGATTGAAGGCCTGAACCAACTGACGAACGAGCTCGACGTTCTCCTGCGACATCGCCCACGCAGTATCTCGCTAGGGGCCGCTCAACGCAGCGGTCGGCGCGATGAACGCTAGGGGGGCAGCATTCACCGTGGCCGACCGCCACATGGGAGGGTTCCTTCCCGCCCACTGCTCAAACCGCCATAGTCCAAAGCGATGAGCAGGCGTATGAGATGGAATCTACCCCGGGAACGTCTGGCCAAACGTCCCATGTCGCGGGGATCGATCTGGACCGCCGACCAGGCCGCGAACGTGGGGAAGCTCGATACGGCACCGCAGAGCCGTAATCTGCAAAAGAGCCCCGATAGCTCAGTCGG
This sequence comes from uncultured Thermoleophilia bacterium, assembly GCA_963838145.1. Classification (GTDB taxonomy): domain Bacteria; phylum Actinomycetota; class Thermoleophilia; order Solirubrobacterales; family 70-9; genus DASPWW01. Next base: position 302,410 of record CAWIPX010000009.1, on the reverse strand, counting down.
ATAGAGCGACTCCCTCCTAAGGAGTAGGCCCCAGGTTCGAATCCTGGTCGGGGCGCTTTGGCTCGAGGCGTGGCCCGGCAGGGCACGGCGCTTGCAAGCGCGTCAATCTCCCGGTTCGGGAGTATTGCCGGTGCCCAATCCGGCCGATAGACGGGCATGGCGATGTCGCGGGCGCACGGGGAGGCGCTGCCGGCCGGGGCTCCGGCGAGGGCTGAGGTTCAGCCCCGAGCCTAGGACGGCCTCCGGCGGCTGCAGCGCCTCGGCGAATGGAGCGCAATCTCGACGACCGCGATCAACCTCATCGACTGGAAATCGGTCGTCAGCCCCGACCGCCTTCGCGCTGCTGGCGATCGGCCTGCTGGTCTATGAACCACGTGCAGGAGCGCGTCGACGGGCTTCTCTACTGGCTGACGCTCGGCCTCATCGTGCCGTCTTCGTCTGGCTGGTCGACACCAACCGCAAGCGGGCGATGATGATCGCCTGGCAGGCCGAGGGCGCACTGCAGGACAGCGTCACCGGCCTCGGCAACCGGGCCAAGCTGTGGGCCGACCTCAGTGGCCGGATTCGCGCTGCCCCACGAGCGTCGCGTGATGATGCTGGTCGAGCTCGACGGTCTCGAGGCACCACAGAGAGCACGCCACGGCTACGCGGAGGGCGACGCCCTGCTGAGCCGCGATCGCGGTCCAGGCTCGCCGACGCCGTCCGCGGCCCTGCGCGGGGTCGCCTACCGGGTCGAGGGGACCCAGCTCGCCGTCCTCGTCCCCGCCCCCGACCAGCGGCCTGGCGAGATCACGATCGCCGCCGCCGTCGTCGCTTACCGAGCACGACGACGGGCTGGTCGAGCTGTCCTACGGCGGCGTCGCCCTGCCCGACGAGGCCGAGCGCGCCCGAGGCGGCGTTCGAAGCTCGCGACGCCAGCGGCTCGTAGGCCCGCAAGCAGCGCCAGCGCCGCTCGGCGAGCCGCCAGGCTCACGCCGCGCTGATCGCCGTCCTCAGCGCGCGCGCGCCCCGAGCTGCGCGACCACGTCCGCGACATCGTCCTTCCGCGTGCTCGCCGTCGGCCGCGGGCTCGGCATCGGCGAGGACGACCTCGACGACATCGTGCGCGCCGCCCAGCTCCAGGACATCGGCCTGCTCGCCGTGCCGGAGTCGGTGCTCGAGAGCGAGCGACCGGCTCAGCGAGGAGGAGCGGCGTCTGATCGACGAGCACACCGTGCGAGGGCGAGCGGATCATCGCCGCCGCGCCCGGGCTCGAGGCCGTGGCGAAGCTCGTGCGCTCGAGCAGCGAGCGCTACGACGGCACCGGGCAGCCCGACGGCCTGCGCGGCGAGGAGATCCCGCTCGGCTCGCGGATCATCACCGCATGCGTCGCGTTCGCGGCGATGACCTCGCCGCGGCCCTACCGCCATTCCGGCTTCAGCGAGCGGCGCGCGCTCGCCGAGTTGCGGGCCGAGTCGGGCACCCACTTCGACCCCGCAGTCGTCGAGACGCTCGCCGACGACCTCGAAGCCGATCGCCTGACCGCGGCGCTTCCGCGCATCGCGCTGAGAGACTGCGCGCATGCGATCCGCGCCCAAGCGGGCCCTCGCCTGGCTCGCGGCGCTCTGCGTCGTCGTTGCCGCGGGCGCCTGCGGCGATGACGACGAGCCCGCGCCGCCCGAGCGCCAGCGCGAGACGGTCGACAAGCTGCCGAAGTTGCCCGAGGGCTGGAAGCCGTACGTCAACCACCAGGTCGGGTTCGCGATCGGCAGGCCGCCGGGGTGGCGCGCGGAGCACCGCGGCGCCTCGACGCTGCTGCGCTCGCCCGACCACCTCGTCGCGGTCTCGATCTCGGCCGATCGCGCGCTCGAGGCGGTCGAGTTCCCGCTCGACGACTACGTCGAACGGGCCGCCGAGGCGCTGCCGCGCTTCAAGCATCTGAAGGTCGGCCGGCCGCGCCCGTTTCGCGACGAGTACCCGGCGCAGGCGGTCGGCGCCACGGGGGTGAAGGACGGCGTGCGCCAACGGATGCTGTTCATCGCGCTGCGGCGCCGCGGCGTCGTGACCTATCCGGTCCTCGTGGCACGAAACGCCGAGAAGAAGTCGGGCTACTACTACGACGAGGCGCTGCGCATCGTGCGCACGCTGCGCGGCCGTCCGCTCGACCAGGGCGGCTGACGGGTCAGCCGCGGTCGGGGCGCTCGGGGTAGAGCTCGTCGATCGTCACCAGGGCGCGAAACGGCGCGCCGCCCGCTTCCTCGATCGCCTCGCGACCGCCGGCGAGCCGATCCACCACGCAGATCGTCCCGCGCACGTCGAGGCCCTCGGCGATGACGCGCTCGAGGGCGCGCACGGTCGAGCCGCCGGTCGTGACGACGTCCTCCACCACCAGGCAGGGCGTTCCGGGCTCGAGTACCGGGCCCTCGACCCAGCGCTCGAGGCCGTGCTCCTTGCGCTGCTTGCGGACGAAGAAGGCCGAGAGGCGGTCGCCGTCGGGCGCCGCCAGCGCTGCGCACGCGATCGGGTCGGCGCCCATCGTCATCCCGCCGACCGCGGTCGCGCCAAGCTCGCGCGCGGCGGCGGCGACCAGCTCGCCGGCGGCGCGAAAGGCTGCGGGAAGAAGCAGGGCGCGCTTGGCGTCGACGTAGTAGGAGGCCTGCTTGCCGCTCGAGAGCGTCACGTCTCCTATGACGAGCGCGTGCTCGCGCAGCTCGGAGAGGAGCACCTGATGTGGATCGGCGGATCCCATCAGCGGACCTCGCTCATCCGCTACTCGACGAAGATCGGCATCCCGATCTGGACCCAGTTGTAGACCTGCCGCGCCTGGGGGATCGGGATCCGGATGCAGCCGTGACTGGCCGGGTGGGTGGGCACGGAGTGGTACCCGTGCGTGGCCTCGCCCCTGTTGTAGTAGACCGAGTAGTACATCCCGAGCGAGTTGAAGCCGGGGTCCTTGCGGTAGAAGCGGTAGCCGCCCGCGTCGGAGGGGGTCGCCATCGCGCCGCTGGAGATGTGGAAGGTGAGCTGGGGCTTGTCGCCTTCGATGAGTACCAGCACCTGCTTGGCGAGGCTGACCTCGGCGTGGCGCCCGGCGCCGGGGTGCTGGACCTGGTAGGCGCCCTTGCCCTCCGCGAGGGTCTTGAAGATCCCCGACGTCGCGTTCTGGACGCGGCTCATGCCGTTGACCTTGCGGAAGGCGAGCACGCCCCAGGCGGTGATCTGCGTGTACTTCTTGCCCGAGGAGGTCGCATAGCCCTGCTTGGCGAGCAGGTTGTTGAGCAGTGCCACGTCGGCGCCCTTGTTGCCCTTCCTGAGGCTCGGGTACCGGACCGAGAACGGGTTCGACTGCACCTCCGCCGGCCCCGGCGGTGCTGCTGCCGTCGAACTTGACGCGCGCCCTGTAGTCGCCGGGCTCGACCATCTGCGGGCCCTTGAGGTGAAACTCGCCCTTGCCGTTCTTGGCCTGCTTTACCTCGACGACCTGCTGCTTGATCGCGTGATCGCCGATCGCCAGCGTGATCTCCACCTTCTGGCCGGCCTCGAGGGGGCTGATCGTTCCGCGCACGTGCACGCGGTGGCCGGCGGTGACGCGGCCGTTCTTGAGCCCGTCGACGTCCACCGTGAGCGTGGCGGCCGCGGGCGGCTCGGCCCCGGGGTCGCCGGGAACGCCGGGAAGCTGCGCCGCCGCCGGCGCGGCGAGTGCAACGCATGTCACCGCGGCGGCCATTCCCGCAAGGGAGATCGCGTGTGCCCGCCGCAGAATCACGCGCGGGATTCTGACAGAAGCGCCCGAGCTAACAACCAGCTTCACGCCGTCTTCTCGAGCCGATTCGCGGTCGCGAGCAGCACGATCGGAAGCACGACCGTGAACGCCAGGGCGGACACGTTGGCGATGTCGTCGCCGCCGGCGAGGGCTTCGTCGAGCGCCGTCAGGTGCCACAGCGCATGCGGGACCGACCAGGCCAGGAAGGCGACCATCGCGATCTGGACGACACGCCGCTCCAGCATCACGGCGGCGGCGATCGCCACGACGCCGGCCGCGAACAGGCCCGCCCCGGCGTCGACCGCGAGGTGCTCGTTGTAGGGGCCGAACTCCGGCAGCCAGTTGTGCCCGGCGCCGGGGAAGGCGTCGAACCACGCCGTCGGATCGGCGATCGCCCAGAGGCCGATCGCGGCCTGCGGGATGCCGAGCAGCAGCAGCCCGAGGCGCATCCAGTCCTGGGTCGTCATCCCTGGGTCGTCATCCGGAGGTGATCACGGTGAACGCGATCGCATTGTTGATCATGTGCAACGCGATCGGTGGGCCCAGGGAGCCCGTGTATTCGTAGAGCCACGCGAGCAGGAGCCCGAAGATGACCAGCGGCGGGACGATCGAGAGGTCGGCCGAGGTGATGTGGGGGAGGCCGAAGACGACCGCCGAGATCGCCGCCGCCGGCCACAGCCCCATGCGGGTGCGAAGCGCGCCGTAGACGAACCCGCGGAAGAAGATCTCCTCGGAGATCGGGGCGAAGACGATGATCAGGATCCCGCCGAGAACCGCCGCGAGTGTGCTCTGGTCGACTCCCAGCTCCTCGGTGATGTCCTGCTGCTCGGGCTGGACGAACGGCGAATAGACCATCGCCACGAAGAGGATGTAGGCGACGTAGGCGGCCGCCGCGAGCGCCAGGCCGGAGGGCTTGAAGCGGCGCAGGCCGAGGCGCTCGAAGACGCTCCCGGCGCCCAGCGCCGAGGTCTGCGAGGCGAACCCGATCGCGATGGCGCCGAGCAGCACCGCGAACAGCGCCTGGCCGACGATCAGCGCCGCCGGGGCCTCGCCCTCCGGATCGATCACCGCGATCACCACGCCGACGAAGATCAGGCCGCCGATCAGGATCGGGATCGAGAGCAGCAGCTCGCGGATCGACCACGTCGGGGCGGGGATGCCGACGCCCTCCTCGCGCTTGGGCGGCGGCGGGCCTCCCGCGGGGTGCGGCCGGCCCGGGACGGGCGTCGGGGGAGGCGGCAGCGTCGACAGTGACCCTCCGGGCGCGGGCGGAGGCGGCAGCGCCGAGAGGTCGACCTGCGGCGGCGGGCGGCGGCGGCAGCGCCGAGAGGGCCACCGAGGAAGGGGGCGACGACGCCGGCGCCACGTCGGCGTAGAAGGGCGGCGGGCCGGTCATCGATGCGTCGGCCCGCGGCCGCGGGAACGCCGGCAGCGGGCACGAACGTCCGCTTCGTGTCGAGCACCACCGTGTGCGCGAAGCGGTCCCCGAGCCGCTGGCGGGTCGGCGTGGTCGCGATCAGCAGCGGGCCGATCACGATCACGTCGAGGATGCGCGCGAGGTTGCGAAGCGCCGCCGCGTTCCACGACAGCGGCTCTCCCGACTCGCTGCGGACCTCGAGGCTCAGCGAGCTCTTTCCGATCGTCTTGCCCCAGCGCCACTCGGCGATCGCGAAGTAGTTGAACCAGGCGGTGAACAGGGCGAGCGCGAGGATCGCGACGGCGTCGCTCTCGTACGCGTCGGCCGGGATCAGGCTCGCGACGAGCATCAGGACCACGAGGCAGATCGCGTTGTCGAGCAGGAACGCGAGCAGGCGCCTCCAGAGGCTGCCGTAGCGCGGCTCGCCCTCGGCGCCCTGCGGATTCGTCGGGGGTGCGGACCCGGTCAAGGGTCGAGATGCTCCTCGATCTCGGTCAGCGAGGCGATGTCGCCTCCGCCGTCGCGGTCGATCAGCAGCACCCGGATCCCGGCGGCGCGCGCCGCCTCGACGTCCTCCTCGGCCGTGTCGCCGACGTGGAGCGCCTCGCCGGGAGCGCATCCGGCGAGCTCGAGCGCGGGGGCGAAGATCGCCGGGTCGGGCTTGCGGGCCCCGGCCGACGCGGAGGTGACGACGCCGTCGACGAGCGTCGCGAGGCCGGTGCGCTCGAGGACGTCGGGCAGCGCGCAGTCCCAGTTCGAGACGCAGACGCGCGTCAGCCCGCGGGCGCCGAGCGCCTCGAGCGCCGGCTTCGCGTCGGGGAAGGCGCGAAAGCGGATCGCCTCCATCAGCGTCTCGACCTCGACCGGGCGCCCCAGGGCCTCGGAGAGCACCGCGGCCGAGCGCGCCCGCAGCTCCGCCAGCGACTCGGGATCGCGCCCCTCGTGGCTGTGCTCCTTGTAGTAGCCCATCTCGGCGCGAACGGCGGCGACCAGGCGCTCCTCGGGAATGTCGTCGCCGAGCGCGCGGCGCAGGTGGCGCCATGGCGGCTCCAGCTCGAGAAGGGTCCCGAGGGCGTCGAGGAAGACGGCGCGGGTCGAGGGCATCGCGGACATTCTGGCGAGTGTGATGCGCGGCTCTGCCGCGACCGGCGTGTGACCTTGGTGATTGGCCATCTCGCTACCTTCCCCGCCATCGAGGAGACGTTCTGGGACAAGAACGGGGACGTGATCTCGGCCGTGATCACGATGCTCATCGCGATCGCCGTGGCGATCGCCGTGGACCGCTTCGTGCTCGTCGCGCGCCCGCCACGTCGCCGACCGCATCGGCGAGAGCGGCGTCTCGCGCGCCGCCGAGACGCGGCTTCAGTTGATCCGCCGCCTCGTCTTCCTGACGATCCTCGTTATCGGCGCCGCGCTGGCGCTGAGCCAGTTCGCCAAGCTCGAGAAGCTCGCCACCGGCATCCTCGCGTCGAGCGCCGTGCTCGGGCTGGTGATCGGGCTCGCCGCGCGCCAGACGATCGGCAACCTCGTCGCCGGGATCATGCTCGCGATCTCGCAGCCGATCCGCATCGGCGACAAGATCACCTTCGAGGATCAGACCGGGCGCGTCGACGACCTGACGCTGTCCTACACCTTCATCGACCCCGGCGACGGCCGCCTGATGGTCGTCCCCAACGAGAAGCTCGCCTCGGGAACGATCTTCAACCACTCCACGGGCGACCGCTCGGCTCCGATCGCGGTCTCGATCTGGCTGCCCCCCGAGACCGACCTCGAGCAGGCGCGGCTCGCGCTCGCGACCGTGGGCGCCGAGCGGGTGACCGTCGAGGAGGTCACGACCGACGGCGTGCGGCTCGAGCTGCGCACCGCGCCGGAGGTCGAGCGCACGCGTGTCGGCGGCGAGGAGGCGGCGCTGCGCGAGGCGGCGCTCGACGCGCTCCACGACGCGGGCATCATGCGCTCCGAGCAGGCCTGATCCGGTTGGGCCGGCTCTGCTGGCACGGGCTGGGTGCCTTCTGTTATTGAGGAGGCCGGCGCCCGCGCCCGGCTACCCTTTCCGGTGAGATGACGTCGCGGGCGCGAAGAAGGCACCGCCGTCGTTCCGGGAGCCCTGCCGCCAAGATCCTTCTCGGCCTTGGAGTGCTCGCGGCAGCGATCGCGATACCCATCCTGATCGGTCGGGATCTGGGCGCTCGACGTCGCGGCCTAGGCCCCAACATCGACGACCTCAAGCCGATCGACAAGGGCGAGAACTCCGAGATCCTCGCCGCCGACGGCACCCGCCTGGGGTTCATCCGCTCCGACGAGAGCCGCACCCCGATCGAGCTCGCCGACATCCCCGACGTGATGCAGGAGGCGACGATCGCGATCGAGGACGAGCGCTTCTACGAGCACGACGGCGTCGACTGGAACGCCGTGGTGCGCGCCGCGGTCGAGAACATCGAGGCCGGCGAGACCGTCCAGGGTGGATCGACGATCACCCAGCAGCTCGTCCGCAACCTCTACATCCCCGACCCCGAGCGCGACCTCGAGCGCAAGATCATCGAGGCCGAGCTGGCCCAGGAGCTCGAGGAGGAGCGCACCAAGGAGTGGATCCTCGAGCAGTACCTCAACACCGCCTCCTACGGGACGCTCGAGGGAAGGTCCGCGATCGGCGTCGAGGCCGCGGCGCAGACCTACTTCTCGAAGAAGGCGCGAGAGCTGAGCCTCGACGAGGCCGCGCTGCTCGCCGGGCTGCCCCAGGCGCCCTCCCAGTACAACCCCTTCCTCGACGCGAACGCGGCGCTCGACCGCCGCAACGACGTCCTCGCGGCGATGCTCGACCAGGGCTACATCGACCAGACGGAGTACGACCAGGCGATCAACGAGGGCCTCGGCCTCGACCGCGGCTACAAGTACACGCGCATCAAGGAGCCCTACTTCTTCGACTTCGTCGAGCAGGAGCTGATCGACCGCTACGGCGTCAACACCGTGCGCCAGGGCGGCCTCGAGGTCGTGACCTCGATCCGGCCCCGTCTCCAGGACGCCGCCGAGCAGGCGATCGTCAACGCCGGCTACTCCTCCGACCCGACCGCCGCCGTGGCGTCGGTCGACGTCGAGACCGGGGCGATCGTCGCCCTCGCCTCCTCGCGCGGCTACGAGACCTCGAACTTCAACGTCGCATCCCAGGCCCACCGCCAGCCCGGCTCCGCGTTCAAGGCCTTCGTCCTCACGGCGGCGCTGCGCGAGAACATCGATCCCTACTCGACGACCTACACCTCGCGCCAGCTCAGCCTCGACCTGCCCGAGTACGGCCACTGGGAGGTCAACACCGCCGAGGGCAGCCCCTGCGGGTGCTCGATGACGATCGCCGCCGCGACGCAGGCCTCCGACAACACCGTCTACGCCCAGCTCGACCTCGACGTCGGCCCCGAGAACGTCACCGAGACCGCCAAGCTGATGGGCATCGAGAGCCCGCTCGACAGCCTTCCCGCCGAGGGCATCGGCGGCATGCGGATCGGCGTCACCCCGCTCGAGATGGCCGCGGCCTACTCGACGCTCGCCAGCGGCGGGGTCAAGCACGCGGCGACGGCCGTCACGAAGGTCGAGTTCCCCGACGGCGAGGTCGACGTGCCGGGCGAGGGCAAGGAGGAGCGCGTCTTCTCCGACGGCGTCGCCTACACGGCCACCGACATCCTCGAGACCGTGATCTCCGGCGGCACCGGGACGGCCGCGAACATCGGCTGCCCGGCGGCCGGCAAGACCGGGACGACCGACGACTTCACCGACGCCTGGTTCGTCGGCTACACGCCGCAGCTCTCGACCGCGGTCTGGGTCGGCCACCCCGACGCGCGCACCTCGCTCGGCTACAACGCCTTCGGCGGCACCCTCGCGGCGCCGATCTGGCAGGACTACATGAGCGTCGCGAAGGGCGACTACTGCGGGGACTTCCCCGAGCCGACCGAGCCGATCGACTACCAGCCCTTCTTCGGCAACTACGCGGGCGGCGGCGGCGACGTCTCGAGCTCGACCGACTACTCGGACGACACCTACACGACGACGACGCCGGCGGCCCCGACCGACACCGACACGGGCGGCTACGACCCGAACCTCTACGCGCCCGGCGCGGGCCAGGATCCGGCGACATCCCCGGACGGCAACTAGACCGTCTAACGCCGCTCGCCGGCGCCGCCGCACTCCTCGCGCTCGCGGCGCTCTCGATACCGCTCGCGGCTCCCGGGGCCGAGTTCATCCCCGGCGCCGCCGGCGACGCTCCGCGCTGGGTGCTCGGGCCGTTCGGCGAGGGCTTCGGGCTCGAGGGCACGATCTACGGCGTCCTGCTCTACCTCGCGTTCGCCGCCTACCTCGGGGTCCTGGCGACGGCGCGGCGGCTGCGCGCGCGCCTCGTCTGGGCGGCCGTCGGCTGCCTCGTCGTCCTCTTCGCGCTCGCCGGGCCGCTGCTCTCGCTCGACGTCTTCTCCTACATCACCTACGCGCGGCTCGGCGCCGAGCACGGGCTCAACCCCTATGACTCGGCGCCCGCCGACATCCCGCTCGACCCCGCCGGGTCGCGTGTCGACGACTGGCGCTTCGCGGTCAGCGTCTACGGGCCCGCGTTCACGCTCGCCAGCTACCCGCTCGGGCTCGTCGGCGTCTCGGCCGCGCTCTGGATCCTCAAGGGCGTCTCGGCGCTCGCGGTGCTCGCGATCTGCGGTCTGCTGGCGCGCGTCGCTGCGGTGCGCGGCGTGCGCCCGGCCACGGCCGTCGCTTTCGTCGGGCTCAACCCGCTGGTCCTCGTCCACGTCGTCGGGGGCGCTCACAACGACGCCCTGATGACGCTCGGAGTCGTCGCCGGGATCGCGGCCGCGCTCGCGGGCCGCGAGGCGCTCGCGGGGGCGGCGTTCGTCACGGCGGCGGCGGTCAAGGTCACCGGGGCGGTGTCGGCGCCATTCGCCTACCTCGGCTCGCCGCGGCGCTCGCGGCTGCTCGCGGGCGGGATCGCCGCGGCCGTGGTGATCGGGATCGCGACGCTGGTCGCGTTCGGGCCCGAGGCGGCCGAGGCGCTCGGGCTCGCGGGCGGAAACCAGGCCAAGACGAGCTACTGGAGCGTCCCGAGCACGGTCTCACGGCTGACCGGGATCGGCGTCGATCCCGTGCGCTTCGCCTTCCTCGCCGGCTTCGCGGCGCTCGTCGTCTGGCTCATGGTCTGGACGGCGAGGGGCGGCGACTGGGTGCGGGCGGCCGGGTGGGCCGTCTTCGGGCTCCTCGTCGCCACGGCCTGGCTCGTCCCCTGGTACGTGATCTGGGTGCTTCCGCTCGCCGCCGTGGCGCGCGATCCCTGGCTCGCCGGGGGCACGCTCGCGCTGTCGGCCTTCCAGCTTCCCAACGGGGTCCCGGGATGAGGGAGTTCGAGCTCATCGACAAGCTCGCCGAGCGCATCGGCGAGGCCGGCGTCGAGGGGGGCGAGCGCGTGGTGATCGGAGTCGGAGACGACGCGGCGGTGACCGTCCCGCCCGGCGCCACCGTGACCTCGGTGGACATGGCGGTCGAGGGAGTGCACTTCCGCCGCGAGACCGCGTCGCTCGTAGAGGTGGGGCGCAAGGCGCTGGCGACCGCGCTCTCCGACGTCGCGGCGATGGGCGCCGAGGCCGGCGAGGCCTACGTCGCGCTCGGCATCCCCGCCGACCTCGACGAGGCGGGAGGGCTGGCGCTCTTCACCGGCATCGCCGAGATCGCCGCGGAGACCGGGACCGCGCTCGCCGGGGGCGACGTCAGCGCCGCGCCGGTGATCACGCTCGCCGTCACCGTCGTCGGCCACGTCGAGTCCGCCGAGCGGGTCGTCGGGCGCAGGGGCGCGGCCCCCGGCCAGGTCGTTTGCGTGACGGGAGAGCTGGGCGGCGCGGCCGCGGGGCTGTTGCTGAGCGAGCGCCCCGAGCTGCGCGACGCGGTCTCCCCCGAAACGGCCGACGCGCTCGCTGCGGCGGCTCAACGATCCGCGGCCCCGGCTCGCCGCCGGCGCCGCGCTCGCGCGCTGCGGCGCCGCGGCGATGATCGACGTGAGCGACGGGCTCGGCGCCGACGCGGGCCATCTCGCGCGCGCCAGCGACGCGTGGCTGACGATCGAGCTCGGGCGCGTGCCGATCGCGACCGGCGTCGCCGAGGTGGCGTCGGCGGCGGGGCTCGATCGCGTCGACCTCGCGGCCGAGGGCGGCGAGGACTACGAGCTGCTCGTCGCGCTGGCGCCCGAGCGGGTCGAGGATGCGGGCGCGGCCGTCCGCGAGACGGGGACCGCGCTGACCGCTATCGGTGAGGTGACTCGCGGTTGCGGGGTGGAGCTGCGCGCCACGGACGGGAGTGCCCGTCCTCCTCGCGGCTTCGAACATCCCGGTACTGGCTGATCACGCGCTGGAGGCGCGTCGCCTCGACGATCTTGCGCGCCATCGTGCCGGCGACGAGGTCGGTGTCTACGACGTAGGCGCCCGGCGGCGACGGTCTCGCGAAGCTGCTCGATATTTGAAGTGTCTGCCATCGAATCGTCCGTGGGTCGGGACCCAGGCCCCTGTGATCCTCGCCCATAAGATCGGCGCGCCGGGGCATTTCGTTAGCCCGCCGCCTACAGCGGGCTGAACGTCCGTCCAAGTTGGCCGCTCAGCCGACGGCGATCTGGGTGCCAGACCCCCGGCAATGGGGGGAAGCCACCGGTGGTGGGGTTTACCGCGGCCTGCGGGCCGCGAACCCCGGAGCGGGCGGCGGCTCGTCCGGCGCCAGCGCCGTCGCGATCATCGCGACCAGGCCGCCCGCGACGAGGCAGAGCAGGACCGCGCTCCCGAAGCCGATCTGGCCTCCGGTGACCATCAGCAGGATCTGCCACGGGACCGCGAGGCCGACGTCGAGCCTGCCCGCCAGGTCGATGACGGCGAGCAGCGGAGGGATGAGCGCGACCGCGACCGCGACCGCGATCCCGGCGCGCCGCGCCGCGCCTCCCGTCCCGATCGCCGCCGGCCACACGTGCGCCGCGGGGACGAGCAGCAGCGCGAGGTAGGGATTGAGCAGCCAGGTCACGGCCGACCGCGGCGCTGATGACGACGCCGGTGGCCGAGGCGAGGCCCTCGCGCCCGCTGCTGCGCGGGACGCGGAGCGCCCGGATCGCCGTCCACACCAGGGCGAAGGCGACGAGCAGGCAGACGATCACGACCGCGGCGCGCCACCCGACCTCGTAGCGGCCCGGGTCGAACGGGAACTCGGGTCGCGGCGCGAGCCCGGTCAGGGCCAGCACGTAGGCGAGCAGCAGGGCGGCCAGGAACGGAAGCGAGCGCGTCGCGACCCAGCCGAGGTCGCGGGGGCGCCCCTCGCCGCGGCGCCAGGAGCGCGCCGTCGCGTCGACCGCCGCGAGTGCGGCCGGCAGCAGCAGGCAGATCGCAAACAGGGCTATCGACCAGCCCGGGATCATGTTGTCGCCGATCGTCACGTAGGTGTCGGGCCCGTGCTCGAGCGGCTCGGTGGCCTGGTCGAGCGTGATCAGCAGCGAGAGCGCGGCCCGCCCGTAGTCGCCCAGCGCCGGGGCCGAGAGCGAGTCGGGCCCGTCCTCGGAGACGGGAAGCGGCCGCTCCCCGTCGGCGCTGATCCCGACCGCGTCTATCCCGTCCGCGATCAGGACGCCCTGCTCACCGAGGCCGCTCGGCACCGCGAGTCGCATCAGGCTGTCGAAGAGCCCCTCCGGCCGCTGCTCGGAGTCGATCTGCTCGGCGACGGCCGCGTAGGCGGACAGCGTCGAGCTGGATCGAGGTGCTGCGGGCGTCCACGGACCACGGCAGCACGTGGGGCGGCGACGGGCGGCTCGCGCCGGGCTGCTCGACGACGATCGCGCCGTCGATCAGCTCGCGCTCGGGGTAGTCCTCGACGAACGCGCGCGCCCCCGAGGCGCCGTCGCTCCCGCCGCTCGTCGAGACGAAGACGAGCGTCTTGGAGTGCCGCGAGCCGCCGAAGCTCTCGGCGGCCTCGACCAGCGTCGCGGTCGCGGCGGCGCTCGACGCGTAGCCGGGCCCCTCCGGGGAGTCGCGGTGGGCGAAGAGCATGACCTGGCGCTCGGACTCGCCGGGCAGGGTCAGGATCACGTTGCGAAGCTCGACGCCGACGCCCTCGAAGCTCGCGTCGACCGGCCTGCTCGGAGACCTCGCCGCCCTGGATCGCCGAGAACCTCTCGGCGACGAAGTCGGCGGCGACCGAGTCGCCCTCCGACCCGGGCTGGCGCTCGGGCGCCAGCTCGGCGATCGTGCGCGCCGTTCGCGCCGCGGGCCCGGCCTCGAACACGCCGGGGGTGGTCGGAGGCTCGAGCGGCTCGGGCTGGCCCTGAACCGAGAACATCACGACCACGAGAGCGACGATTGCGGGCAAAAAGCCCGAGGCGATAGATGCGCGGGTTGATCACCGGCGGAAGATTCCCAAGTTTCGTTGCGGATGGGTCACGCTGTCTACTCTTGCCTAATGGCCGACCCTTCGGCTCGGATCCTGCTCGTCGACGACGAGCACGCGATCCAGAAGCTGCTCACCTATCCCCTGCGCAAGGAGGGATACGAGGTCGTTCCGGCGCTCGACGGCCGCGAGGCGCTCGACGCGTTCGAGACGCAGCAGTTCGACCTCGTCGTCCTCGACATCATGCTTCCAAAGCTCGACGGGATCGAGGTCTGCCGCCGTCTGCGGACCAGAAGCGAGGTCCCGATCATCATGCTCACCGCCAAGGACGACGAGGTGGACAAGGTCCTCGGCCTCGAGATGGGCGCCGACGACTACATCACCAAGCCGTTCTCGGTGCGCGAGTTCCGCAGCCGCGTCAAGGCCGCGCTGCGGCGCTCGGAGATGGCGCGCGCCGGGGCGCCGCCCGGCAAGCCCGTCGGCGCCGGGGCGCTGCGCCTCGACTTCGAGCGCCGCTCGGTGACGATGCGCGACGAGCCCGTTCGCCTGACATACGTGGAGTTCGAGATCCTGGCCGCGCTGGCGACCAAGCCGGGGCACGTCTACACGCGCGAGACGCTGCTCCAGCAGGTGTGGGGCGACTCGCGCTACCGCGACCCGAGGACCGTGGACGTCCACATCCGCCACCTGCGCGAGAAGCTCGAGCGCAACCCGAGCCAGCCCGAGTACCTGTTCACGGTGCGCGGCGTCGGCTACCGCTTCCGCGAGTCCGACGACGAGTGAGAGCGATCTGAGATGCAGCGCCTCCCGCTCAACAGCGTCCGCAACCGGCTCGTGCTCCTGTTCTTCGCGATCACGGCCGCGGCCGTCGGGTTCGTCTACCTCTACGTCGTCCCGCAGCTGCGCTCGAGCCTGACCGCCGAGAGGCTCGACCGCCTCGAGGCTTCGGCCGCCGAGCAGGCGCCGGAGATGGCGCGCGCGATGCAGGCCGGCGTCTCGCAGGCGAAGCTGCGCCGCCTCGTCCGCGACGTCGCCCAGCGGACCGACGCTCGCGTGACCCTGATCGGCATCCGCCCCGGCAGCTCGCAGCCGGCGTTCGTCGTCAGCGACTCGCAGTTCGAGCTCGACGCGACCGCGCCGCGCTACGTCGCGGCGGCGAACGCGGCGGCGACGGGAGCCGCGAGCTCGGCGGTCGAGCTGGTGGACGGCGGCCGCGTCGGGCAGACGGCGATCCCGCTCGAGCGCGGCGGCGAGACGCGCTGGGTCGCGGTGCTCTCCGACTCGCTCGACGAGGTCGAGGACACCGTCGCGCTGATCCGCCGCCAGATCCTGATCGCGGGCGCGATCGCGATCGCCTTCGCGCTGCTCGCGGGGTTCCTCGCCGCGCGGGCGCACTCGCGGAGGCTGCGCCGGCTCGAGCGCGCCGCCGAGCAGGTCGCGGAGGGCAACTTCTCCGTGGACATCCCGATCGACTCCACCGACGAGGTCGGCCAGCTCGCGATGACCCTCGACCAGATGCAGGAGCGCCTCGCGCGGCTCGACAGCGCGCGAAAGGAGTTCATCGCCAACGCCTCGCACGAGCTTCGCACCCCGATCTTCTCGCTCGGCGGCTTCGTCGAGCTGCTCGAGCACGAGGAGCCCGACGAGGCGTCGCGCGACGAGTTCGTGCGCACGATGCGCGAGCAGGTCGACCGGCTCACGAAGCTGACGACCGACCTGCTCGACCTCTCGAAGCTCGACGCCGACGCGATCGAGATCCGCTCCGAGGCCGTCGATCTGGACCGGCTGGCGGAGCGCATCGTCGCCGACTTCGGGCCCGCCGCGGCGCTTCACGGGTCCTCGATCGGAGTGGTCGCCCGAGGCGCGACGGCACCCGTGGCGCGCGCCGACCCGGATCGGGTCGCGCAGATCCTCCGTATCCTGCTCGACAACGCGCTCACCCACACGCCGGAGGGAACAGCGATCAAGGTGACCATCGAGCCCCGCAACGGGGTCTGCGAGCTGACCGTAAGCGACGACGGGCCGGGGATTCCCCCACGCTCACGCGCGCGCGTGTTCGAGCGCTTCTACACGGTCGACTCGGTCAGCGGGTCGGGCCTCGGCCTGGCGATCGCGCGCGAGCTGGCCCTGCGGATGGGGGGCGGCCTCGCGATGTCGTCGCGCGCCGGCCACACGAACTTCGTGCTCGAGCTCCCGACGCCGGCCGGCGACCGCCGCCCGGCGACGGCCGGGGTGGCGGCGTAGTGGCGTCCCATGGCCCGATGCGGCCGCGGCGAACGGCCGCGGCGGTCATCGCCGCCGTTCTCGCGGCCGGGGTGCTGGCGGCGTGCGGCGGCGACGACGACGGCGACGCGGCGGTCACCACGACGACGACGTCGTTCGGCGGCCGCGAGGAGGCTGTCGTCGCGACCTCGAACGGAGACTTCGACCCGCAGCAGGTCTACGCCGAGGCAGCGCCCGGCGTCGTCACGATCCGTTCCGTCTTCGGCAGCGACTCGTCGGCGGGGCTGCTCGGCGGCCGGGCGGCCGGGCAGGGATCGGGATTCGTCGTCTCCGACGACGGCGAGATCGTCACCAACGCGCACGTCGTGACCGACGCGCAGGCCAGCGGCGGCGGGGACATCAACGAGGCCGAGGAGGTCTACGTCGAGTTCCCGGACCGAAACCAGGTGGCGGCCGAGGTCGTCGGCTTCGACCCGTTCGCCGACGTGGCGCTGCTCAAGGTCGACCCCGGCGACATCGAGCTGAACCCGCTCGAGCTCGGGTCCAGCTCCGAGATCGAAGTCGGCCAGCCGGTCGCCGCGATCGGCAGCCCGTTCGGCGAGGAGAACTCGCTCTCGATCGGGGTCATCTCCGCCGCCGGGCGCTCCGTCGAGTCGCTGACCGACTTCCAGATCGACGACGCGATCCAGACCGACGCGGCGATCAACCCCGGCAACTCGGGCGGCCCGCTGCTCGACGCGGAGGGCCGCGTCCTCGGCATCAACCAGCAGATCCGCACGGCGAGCGGCGCCGACGAGGGCGTCGGCTTCGCGGTGCCGGTGGACCTGATCGAGCGCTCGGTCGAGCAGCTGCGCGACGACGGCGACCCCGACTACGCCTACATCGGCGTCTCGACCCAGGGCCTCTACCCGCAGCTCGCCGACCGCCTCGACATCGACGCCGACTCCGGCGCGCTGATCGCGGAGGTCGTCCCCGGCAGCCCCGCCGACGAGGCCGGCATCGAGGGCGGCGACGAGGAACTGCGCTTCCAGGGCGCCCAGGTCACCGTCGGCGGCGACGTGATCGTGTCGGTCGACGGCGAGAGGCTCGTCGAGGAGGCCGACCTGGCGCGCCTGATCGCGCTCAAGAACCCCGGGGACACCGTGACCCTCGAGGTCATCCCTGACGGCGGGGGCTCCGAGGACGTCGACGTGACCCTCGGCGAGCGGCCCGAGCAGACCCCCAGGTGAGAGGGCTGATCCCACGCCTCCACGGACCGGGATGACGCCCGTGGAATCAACCATCTAGTCCATGAGCCTCGACTCCCGGGGCCTCGCGGACCTCGCCGGGGAGCTGGCCGCCGCGCTGCGCAAAGAGGTGCTCCCCCACATGGGCCGGCACGAGGGCCGCGAGCACGTCAGCGGCGCCGACGAGGGCTCCTCCGGCGACGTCACGTTCGCGATCGACGAGCGCGCCGAGGCGTTCATGGAGCGCTTTCTCGCCGAGCGCGCGCCCGACGTGGCGTTCTACTCCGAGGACCGGGGCATGGTCGCCCCGGCCGGCGACCCGGCCTGGGTGCTGGTCGTCGACCCGATCGACGGCACGCGCCCGGCGATGGCGGACCTCGAGGCCGCCTGCGTCTCGGTCGCCGCCGCTCCGCTGGACGGCGAGCCGTGCATGGGCGACGTAGTCGCGGCGTGCATCGTGGAGATAAAGAGCGGGGCGGCGTTCCGGGCGTCGCGCGGGGAGGGGCTCGACCCGTCGCCGCGGCTGTCGGCGAACACCGACCTGCGCCGCATGTTCTGGACCTACGGGCTGCGCGGCCGCCCGGCGCGGCCGATGGCGGAGGTCCTCGCCGAGCTCATCGACGGCTCCTCCGTCGGCGGCGCGACGTTCGACCTCGGCTCGGCGTGCTTCGACATGACGCGCATCGCCACGGGACAGCTCGACGCCTACGTCGAGCCGGGCCCGCGTCTGGTCGCGGACGTGCCTGGCATGCGAGCGGAGTTCGAGCGCGTCGGGGGAGGGGCCGTGCTCAACAACTCGCCCTATGACCTCGCCGCCGCCGTCCTTTGTCTGGAGGAGGCTGGGGCCGTGGTCACCGACGCCTACGGGCGGAGCCTCCGGGACCGCCCCCTGCTCGGCTCCGACAGCGAGTTTCAGATGTCCTGCGTCGCCGCGTCGAACACCTCCCTGCACACCGCGATCGTCGCGGCGCTCGACGGCGGTGTCGAGCGGCTGACCCGACAGCTAGGCTGAGCGCGTGCTCCAAGAGGTAAGCCTGGGTCAGCGGTCGCTCGCCGACTACACGCACCTCGTCGGCCGGGGTCTCGTCGAGGAGATCCGCGAGATGTCGAAGGCCTTCGAGGGCGCCCGCGTGCTTCACGTCAGCGCGACGGCGTTCGGCGGCGGCGTCTCGGAGATCCTCTACACCCTCGTGCCGCTGATGCGCGACGTCGGGATAGACGCGCACTGGCACGTGATCCTCGGCCGCGAGGAGTTCTTCAACGTCACCAAGCTGATGCACAACTCGCTCCAGGGCGACGAGCAGACCCTCACCGAGCAGCAGTGGGAGGTGTTCTTCGGCTACAACGCGATGAACGCGAAGGGGCTCGAGAGCGGCTGGGACGCGATCATCATCCACGACCCGCAGCCGGCCGCGATGCGCCAGAACGCGCCCGACCGCGCCAAGCGCTGGATCTGGCGCTGCCACATCGACCTCTCGACGCCGAACCCGGCCACTCTGGCGCGGCTTCTGCCGCTGATCGAGGGCTACGACGCGAGCGTCTGGCACATGGAGCAGTACGTGCCCGCGGGGCTCGACAAGGGCGTCAACATCGTCCCCCCGGCGATCGACCCGCTGTCGCCGAAGAACATGGCGCTCTCGCCCGACGACGCGGCGTACGTGTGCAACCAGTTCGGAATCGACGTCGACCGGCCGCTGATGTGCCAGGTCTCGCGCTTCGACCCCTGGAAGGACCCGATCGGGGTCATCGACGCCTACCGCCGGGTCACGCAGGAGATTCCCGAGGTCCAGCTGGCGCTCGTCGGCTCGATGGCGACGGACGACCCCGAGGGCTGGGAGTTCTTCCACAACACCTACCGCTACGCCGACGGCGACCCCGACATCAAGATCCTCAACAACCTCAACAACGTCGGTGCGATCGAGGTCAACGCCTTCCAGTCGCAGGCCGACGTCGTGGTCCAGAAGTCGATCCGCGAGGGCTTCGGGCTGACCGTGACGGAGGCGCTCTGGAAGGGCCGGCCGACGGTCGCCGGCAACGTCGGCGGCATCCCGCTCCAGATCATCGACGGCAAGACGGGCTTTCTCGTCTCGTCGCCCGATGAGTGCGCTCAGCGCTGCATCGAGATCCTCAAGGACCCGGAGCTGGGCAAGCGCCTCGCGCGCGCCGGCAAGGAGCACGCCCGCGAGCACTTCCTCACTCCGCGCCTCCTGCGCGACTGGCTGCGACTGTTCGGCGACCTCGACCTCGCCGCGGTGCTCCCCGAAGCAAGCGCCGCCGTCGAAGGGGCCTGATGGAGGGAGACGGGCCCCGCCTCGTCATCGTCTCCAATCGCGGCCCCGCCCAGTTCGAGCGCAACGAGGCCGGCGAGAGGGTCGTCACCCGCGGTGGCGGCGGCCTGGTCACGGCGCTGAGCGGGCTCGTGTCGCACCGCCGAGGCGCTCTGGATCGCATCCGCGATGACCGACGAGGACGTCGCCGTCGCGGAGGAGGAGGGCGGCCCGGTCGAGATCTCGATCGGAGGTATCGACTACGAGGTCCTGCTCGTCGAGAGCGACCCCGACGCCTACGACGCCTTCTACAACGTGATCGCGAACCCGATCCTGTGGTTCATCCAGCACTACCTCTGGGACCTCTCGAACGCCCCCGACATCCGCCGCGAGGAGATGGAGGCCTGGCGCGAGGGCTACCGCGTCGTCAACGACGACCTCGCCGACGCCGTCGTGCGCCAGATCGATGGCGACGACGAGCCGCTGGTGATGCTCCACGACTACCACCTCTACACCGCGCCGGCGGCGATCCGCGCCGCGCGCCCCGACGCCTTCCTGCACCACTTCGTCCACATCCCGTGGTCGCAGCCGGACAGCTGGCGCATCCTCCCGGGCGAGTGGCGCGAGGAGATCTACCGCGGCGTGCTCGCCAACGACATCATCGGCTTCCACACCAGCTCCTCGTGCCGCAACTTCCTCGCCTGCTGCGCGGAGCTGATGGAGCTCGAGGTCGACTACGAGGCCTGTACGGTGACGCACGAGGGCCACGAGACCTGGGTGCGGGCCTACCCGCTCGCGATCGACGCCGGGAGGCTGCGCGAGGCGGCCGCGTCGGAGGCCGTCCACGAATACGAGCGCGAGGTGCTGGCGCGCCGCCGCGACCACATGATCCTGCGCGTCGACCGCGCCGACCTGTCGAAGAACGTCCTGCGCGGCTTCACCGCCTTCGACGTCTTCCTCGACCAGCACCCCGAGTTCCGCGAGCGCGTCACGTTCGTCGCCCATCTCCAGCCGTCGCGCCAGGACGTCCCCCAGTACGCCGAGTACCTCGAGCGCATCGAGGCGCTGGTCGCGGTCATCAACCATCGCCACGGGACGACCGACTGGATGCCGATCGACCTGCGGATCTACGACAACTTCTACGAGGCGGTGGCGCGCTACAAGCACTACGACCTGCTCGTCGTCAACCCGATCTTCGACGGCATGAACCTCGTGGCCAAGGAGGCGCCGGCGGTCAACACCCGCGACGGCGTCGTGCTGCTGAGCGAGAACACCGGCGCCCACGAGGAGCTCGGCGACTGCACGCTGACGGTCAACCCGTTTGACATCCAGGAGCAGGCCGACGCGATGTACCGCGCGTTGACCATGGAGGCCGAGGAGCGGCGATTGCGCGCCGAGCGCCTGCGCGTGATCGTTGACGCCCGCGACCCCGGCGACTGGGTCGACGAGCAGCTCGCCGACATCCGCGCCAAGCGGGGAGCGCGTCAGCAGGTCGGATGAAGAAGCGCTAGGGCGCGAACTCGTCGCCGGCGGGGTCGCTCGGCGGCGGAGGATGGGACGGGGGCGTGGGTGCAGGCGGAGCCGGCGGCGGCGCGGGTGGAGGCGGAGGTGGTGACGTGGGCGGCGAGGAAGGCGGAGGGGCGGACGGAGCCGGCGATGCCGGCGCCGAAGGCTCCCTCGGGCTCTCCCCGCCACCGCCGTGTTCGCCGTCGTGACGCTCATCGCCCGGTTTGGCCTTCTTGCTCTCGCCGCCGGATGCGTGGGTCTTGCCACCCCCTTGGTGCTCGTGGCCGCCCTTCTTGTGCCGAGTGCCCTTCTCGGGGCCGGCCGGCCCGGTCGCCCCGGTTGCGCCGACGGGCGCGTCCGCGACGCCTAGGCCCACGTCCGCCGGCGGCGCGGGCGGCTCGGGGCTCGCGAGCACGGACGGAGCCACGGCGATCGCCGCGACGACGCCGGCCGCGCCGGCGCCGATGCGCGCGACGTTGCCCCATCTGACCCTGCGTCCTCGCACGCACCGGTCAGGCTCCACGACGCCGGATTCGCCCCCCTGCCGAGAGTCGGACGCTAAAGTCCTCCCCCCTCATGGCCCGCGAATACGAACTCGTGCTCATGCTCGATCCCGAGGCTCCGGACACCCGCCGCGAGGAGATCGCGACCGGTGCTCGCCAGCGGATCGAGTCCGCGGGCGAGCTCAAGCACGCCGACGACTGGGGCGTGCGAAAGATGGCGTACGAGATCCAGCAGCGAAACGAGGCCGATTACCGCTTCTACCGCTTCCTCGCGGAGAGCCCGGTCCTCGCCGATCTCGACCACACGCTCAAGATCACCGACGGCGTGCTGCGCTTCCGGATCTTCAACGTCGACTCGGAGACTCCCGTGATCGTCCCGCCCCCGGCGATGCAGCCGATGCGCGCGGGCAGCGACCCGCGCGAGTCGCGCGGCCGCGGCCGCGGGCGCCGCGAGGAGCGAAGCGCCGCCGAGGCCGCCGCCGAGGAGGAGGCGACCGAGCGCAAGGCCGCCCCCGCGGAGTCCGCCCCCGCTCCCCAGGCAGCCCCCGCTCCGGAGGCGGCACCGGCTGCCGAAGCGGCACCCGCTGAGGCGGCACCCGCTGAAGCGGCACCCGCCGAAGCTGCACCCGCACCCGAGGCTGCCGAAGCCGCACCGGAGGCTCCCGCGCCCGAGCCCGAGCAGCCGGCCGAGGGCGGGACCGAGCCAGCCCGAGCCCGATCAGGGCACCGAGAACCAGTAGCGGCGAACCCGCAAGCTGCGGCTTCTCGTGCGCGAACCTCCCCGCGGGGGGAGAAAAGCGGCCGATGCGCGACTTAGAATCGACAGCGATTCAACGATCGAGAGGGGATTGAAAACGTGGCAGCAACGAATCTGAACCGGGTGGTCATCACCGGCAACCTGACCAAGGATCCCGAGCTTCGAAACACTCCGAGCGGGACCTCGGTCTGCAAGCTTCGCGTGGCGGTCAACAGCCGCCGCAAGGACTCCAGCGGAGAGTGGGTGGACAAGCCCAACTACTTCGACGTCACCGTGTGGGGGGCGCAGGGCGAGAACTGCGCCAACTACCTCTTCAAGGGCCGCCCCGTGGCCGTCGACGGCCGCCTCGAGTGGCGCGAGTGGGAGGCCTCCGACGGATCCGGCAAGCGCCAGGCCGTCGAGATCGTCGCCGACTCGGTCCAGTTCCTGGGCTCGCGCGACGGCAACCCGGAGTCGGGCAACGGCGTCCAGGCGCGTTCCGACGTCCCCGCCGACACCTCGGACTTCGAGGGCGAGAAGGCGGGCGTCGGCGCGGGCTCCGACGACGACATCCCCTTCTAGGGCCCGCCGAGACAGCTTCAGCCGCCGCCGATCCGGCCCGCCACGCTGAGGGCGGGCTGGGTCGCGGTGGCTATCATGGCGCGCTCGTGACCGCCCCGAAGCGCATGCCCAAGCCGCGCCGCGCCCGCGCCGAGAGACGCTGATGGCTCCCAAGCAGCGAGGCGCCGCGCCGCCGCGCCGCCGCCGTGGTCCCTCGGACCGCTTCCGGCCGCGCAAGTACACCCGCATCAACGTCGAGCAGATCGACTACAAGGACGTCAACACGATGCGGCGCTTCATCTCCGACCGCGGCAAGATCCGCTCGCGCCGCGTGACCGGCCTCTCCCGGCGCCACCAGGAGCAGCTCGCGCTCGCCGTCAAGCGCGCCCGCGAGCTGGCGCTCCTGCCGTACGTCGGCGAGCGCTAGGCCGAGGGCCAGGCATGGCGCAGGCCATCCTTCTCAAGGACGTCGAGAACCTGGGCTCCGCGGGCGAGGCCGTGGACGTCTCCTCCGGCTACCTGCGCAACTTCCTGGTGCCGCGCCGCCTCGCCCAGCCCGCCACCAAGGGCGCGCTCGAGGACGCCCAGCGCCGCCGCGAGGCGGCCGAGAAGGCCGAGCGCGAGCAGACCGAGCGCGCCGCCGAGTCCGCCGCATTGCTCTCCAAGACCGTGCTCACGATCAGCCACCGCGCCGGCGAGGACGGAAAGCTCTTCGGCTCGGTGACCTCGAAGGAGATCGCCGACGCGATCCGCGAGGCGCGCGGCCTGCGCGTCGACCGCAAGCGCATCAAGCTCGACGACCCGATCCGCGAGGTCGGGACCTACATGGTCGAGGTCGAGATGGGCGGCGGCGAGACCGCCAGCATCAAGACCATCGTCGCCGAGCAGAAATAGTCACCAAATAGCCGGAACGCTGCTCGCGCCGGCACACGTCGTGTGCTTGTCTGAACTCGTCCGTCCGAGGTGGGGCTAATCCTGAGTCCCGGACTCTGTAACAGGGACGATGGCAACGGCGCAAACGGCACATATTCCTCCCCAGAACCTCGAGGCCGAGGAATCGGTCCTCGGAGCGATGATGGTCTCCGAGGGCTCGATCACCCCGGTGATCCTCGACGTCCGGCTGCACGCCGACGACTTCTACCGCGACCGCCACCGCTCGATCTACGAAGCGATCCGGACGCTCTACGAGCGCTCCGAGCCGATCGACGCACTCACCGTCGCGGAGTTCCTCACCCAGCACGGGACCTCGACGCCGCCGGCGGCAAGGACAACCTTCAGACCCTCGCCTCGACGGTGCCTGCGCCCGGCAACGCGCGCCACTACGCCCAGATCGTCAAGCAGAACGCGCTCCTGCGCCGCCTGCTCGGCGCCGCCCAGACGATCCAGCACTCTGTGCACGAGCGCGAGGGCGAGCCCGAGTCGCTCGTCGAGGACGCCGAGCGGCTGCTCTTCCGCGTCGCCCACGAGGACCGCGCGAGCGACTTCCGCAACGTCGCCGAGATCCTCGAGGAGGAGATCGACCGCCTCGAGCAGCTCGCCAAGGGCGACAGCGACCTCACCGGCGTCCCGTCAGGCTTCCGCGACCTCGACAAGATCACCGGCGGCTTTCAGGACGGCAACCTGATCGTGATCGCGGCGCGGCCGGCGATGGGAAAGTCCGCCTGGGTCACCAACGTCGCGGACCACGTCGCATCGAAGCACGGCAAGCCCGCCGCCTTCTTCTCGCTCGAGATGTCGGAGGCCGAGCTTGCGCACCGCTTCATCGCGACCGAGGCGCGAATCTCCAGCGACCGCCTTCGCCGCGGCCGCGTCTCGGAGAAGGACTGGCCCGGCGTGGTGCGCGCCTGCAACGTGCTCGAGAAGGCGCCGCTGTGGATCGACGACTCCTCCGACCTCGGCATGCTCGACCTGCGCGCGAAGGCGCGCCGCCTGACTGCCTCCGAGGGCGACCTCGGGGTGATCATCATCGACTACATCCAGCTCATGCGCCCGGAGGACCCGCGCCAGAACCGCGTCGAGCAGGTGGGCCAGATCAGCCGCGGGCTCAAGATCCTCGCGCGCGAGCTGAACGTCCCGGTGATCGCCCTCTCGCAGCTCTCGCGCGCGCCCGAGCAGCGCCCCGACAAGCGCCCGATCCTCTCCGACCTGCGCGAGAGCGGGAACATCGAGCAGGACGCCGACCTCGTCGCCTTCCTCTACCGCGACGAGTACTACGACCCCGAGAGCGAGGATCACGGCAAGGCCGAGCTGATCATCCGCAAGCACCGCAACGGCCCCGTCGACACGATCAGGCTCGCCTTCCGGTCCCACTACCCGAGCTTCGCCAACCTCGCGCCCGGCGAGCGGGCGCGAGGAGCAGCCCGCCGGCGAGGGCCCGCCGCTCGACTGTCGCCGAGGAGGCGTAGGCGGCGCCGATGGGCGAGGTCCGCAAGCTCCAACCCCTGTCCGAGGCGCGACCGCGCCTGCCCGTTCGGCGTCTGCGACGGCACCGGCTGGATCCTCGGCCCCGAGAACGTGGCGCGGCTCGTGCGAGTGCCGCGAGCAGCGCATCGCCCGCGCGCGATCGCGCGGCGTCTCGTCGGTCATCCCGCCGAAGTACCGCGGCGTGAGCTTCGACCGCCCACCGATCACCGAGCTCGATCGGACGGTGGTCAATCATCGTGCGCGAGTACGTGGACGGCGCTCGAGGACAACCTCGCGGCGGGCCACGGCCTGTGGCTGATGGGCGACGTCGGCACCGGCAAGACGTCGCTCGCGATGCTCGTCTCCAAGGCTGCGATCGAGCGCGGGCGCTCGGTGGCGATCTACTCGCTGCCGCGGCTGCTGGGCCGGATCCGCCGCACCTACGACGCCGACACCGGGCGAGCAGACCTACGACGACTTCATCGAGCGCCTGACCGCCGTGGACCTGCTCCACGTCGACGACCTCGGGGCCGAGAAGAGCTCCGAGTGGGTGCTCGAGCAGCTCTACGCGATCGTCGACTCGCGCTACGAGCAGGAGCGCGCGATGGTCGTGACCACGAACCTCGACCAGCCGGCGCTCGAGGAGCAGATCGGGGCGCGCACGGTCTCGCGCCTGGTCGAGATCTGCGGCGACCCGCTACCCCTCTTCGGCGACGACCTGCGCTACCGCGTCGCCGGGGCATAGGGCCGCCGGCGCACCCACAACCGCTCCGCACCTCTCCATAATCCCCTGGTCATGCCGGGAATAGTGATCGTCGGCGCCCAGTGGGGCGACGAGGGAAAGGGAAAGGTCACGGACCTGCTCGCCGAGCGGTCCGACGCCGTCGTGCGCTTCCAGGGCGGAAACAACGCCGGGCACACGATCATCCGCGACGGCGAGACGTTCAAGTTCCACCTCGTGCCCTCGGGGATCCTCTACCCCGGCAAGACCTGCATGATCGGCAACGGGGTCGTGATCGACCCGCGCGTGCTGACCGACGAGCTCGAGGGGCTCAAGCGCCGCGGCGTCGACGTCAGCGGGCTGCGGATCTCCGCCAACGCGCACATGATCATGCCCTACCACGTGCTGCTCGACACGGCGGGCGAGGCGAAGCTCGGCAAGCTCGAGATCGGCACGACGAGACGCGGGATCGGGCCCTGCTACGCCGACAAGGCGTCGCGGCTCGGGATCCGCGTCCAGGACCTGCTCGACCCCAAGATCCTGCGCAAGAAGATCGCCGCGGCGCTCGAGCCCAAGGCGCAGCTGCTGCGGCCCTTCGCAAAGGACCCGGCGCTCGACCTCCACGCGATGACCGAGGAGTACCTCACCTACGGCCACCGGCTCGAGCCCTACATCGCCGACACCGCGCGGCTGTGCTGGGACGCGCTCGACTCCGATCGCACGGTTCTCTTCGAGGGCGCCCAGGGCACCCTGCTCGACCTCGACCACGGGACCTATCCCTTCGTCACCTCCTCCAACCCCGTCGCCGGCGCCGCCTGCGTCGGCGCGGGCGTCGGCCCGGCCGACATCGACGAGGTCTGGGGCGTCGCCAAGGCCTACGCGACGCGGGTCGGGGCGGGCCCGTTTCCGTCCGAGCTCGACGACGAGGTCGGCCGGCGGCTGCTCGAGCGCGGCCACGAGTACGGCACGACGACGGGGCGCCAGCGCCGCACCGGCTGGATCGACCTCGTGGCGCTGCGCTACGCGGTGCGCCTCAACCGAATGAGCGCCCTGGTGATGACGAAGCTCGACGTGCTCGGCGGGATCGACCCGCTTCGGGTCGCCGTGCGCTACCGCCACCCCGAGGGCGCGGTGTTCGAGGAGTTCCCCTACCACCAGTCGATCCTCCACACGGCCGAGCCCGAGTACGACGAGCTGCCGGGCTTCGACGCCGAGATCGGCGACGCCCGCAGCGAGAGCGACCTGCCGCGCGAGGCGCGCGACTACCTCGAGTACATCTCCGACTACGTCGGCATCCCCGTGCGCCTCGTCGGCGTCGGCCCGGCGCGCGACCAGGTCGTGTGGATGGGCGAGGCCGCGGAGTCGCTCCGGGCCGCCTGAGCGGCCGAGCGGCCCTCGGCCCCCTCCATATACTTCCGCGCGATGTTCAGCAAGGTCCTGGTCGCGAACCGGGGAGAGATCGCGATCCGGGTCATGCGCACGCTCGAGGAGATGAGCGTTCAGTCGGTCGGCGTCTACTCCGAGATCGACCGCGAGGCGCCGCACGTGCGCAGGGCGGACGAGGCCCACCTGCTCGGCCCCGCGGCCCCCGGGGAGAGCTATCTCGCGATCGACAAGATCCTCGGCGTCGCCGAGAAGTCGGGCGCCGAGGCGATCCATCCCGGCTACGGGTTCCTCGCCGAGAACGCCGACTTCGCCGCCGCGTGCGAGAAGGCGGGCGTCGTCTTCATCGGGCCGCCGGCCGAGGCGATCGAGGCGATGGGGTCGAAGACCCGCGCGCGTGAGCTGATGGCCGCGGCGGGCGTCCCGATCGTCCCCGGGGCGACCGAGCCCGCCGAGGACGTCGAGAAGGCGCGCAAGCAGGCCGCCGACGTCGGCTACCCCGTCGCGCTCAAGGCGGTCGGGGGTGGCGGCGGCAAGGGCTTTCGCGTCGCGATGACCGAGGACGACCTCGAGGAGGCGTTCGAGGGTGCTGCGCGAGAGGGCGAGAAGTTCTTCTCCGACGCCCGCGTCTACGTCGAGCGCTACCTCGAGGACCCCCGCCACGTCGAGGTCCAGGTGCTCGCCGACTCGCAGGGCAACGTCATCCACCTCGGCGAGCGCGACTGCTCGATCCAGCGCCGCCACCAGAAGCTGATCGAGGAGGCGCCCGGGCCGCACGTCGACGAGAAGATGCGCGAGCGAATCGGCAAGATCGCGATCGATGCCGCGGCCGCGGTGAGCTATCGCTCGGCGGGGACGATCGAGGGCCTCCAGGTCGGCGACGACTACTTCTTCCTCGAGATGAACACGCGCGTCCAGGTCGAGCACTGCGTGACCGAGATGGCGACCGGGATCGACATCGTCCGCGAGCAGGTCCGGATCGCCGCAGGTGAGCCGCTCTCGATCGGCCAGGACGAGGTCGAGCTGCGCGGCCACGCGATCGAGTGCCGGATCAACGCCGAGGCCGCGCACAAGAACTTCGCGCCCGCGCCGGGAAAGATCACCGCCTACCGCGAGCCGGCGGGCCCCGGGGTGCGCGTCGACTCCGGCGTCGACTCCGGCTCCGAGGTGACCCCGATGTACGACCCGATGGTCGCGAAGCTGATCGTCTGGGACGTCGATCGCGAGCACGCGACCGCGCGCATGCTGCGCGCGCTCAACGAGTACGAGGTCGGCGGCCTCACGACCCTGATCCCCTTCCACAGCGCGCTGCTCGCGACCGAGCAGTGGCAGCGCGCCGAGACCGCCCGCGACCTGCTCACCGACCGTGACTGGCTCAAGAGCCTCGCGCCCGAGGAGCCCCCGAAGCCCGACGAGGACGAGGACGGCGGCGAGCTGAGCGAGCGCGCCTACCAGGTCGAGGTCGACGGCCGCCTCTTCGGCGTCAGGGTGATCGGCGAGGCCGCGCCGGCCGCCGCGGCGGCGGGAGCCGGGCTTCGCCGGCCGCCAAAGCGCGAGCGCGCGGCCGGGGGCGGAGGCGGAGGCGGAGCCACCGAGGAGCTCGCCTCCCCGATCCAGGGCACCGTGCTCAAGGTCGCCGTCGAGAAGGGCGCCGAGGTCGAGGAGGGCGCCCTGATCTGCGTCGTCGAGGCGATGAAGATGGAGAACGAGATCACCGCCCACCGCTCCGGCAAGGTCAGCGCGCTGAACGTCGAGGAGGGCGGTTCGGTCAACACGGGCGACGTGATCGCCGTGATCGAGTGAGGCGCGGCCGCCGCGCGAGATGACCGCCGAGCTGCCGTGGCGCGGGCCCGGCGAGGGCCGGCCGGACCTCCCGCTTCCACCGGACAAGATGCCCAACCGCCGCGGCGGGCGGATGCTCAAGCGCTGGCGCTACGTCGGCGTCTTCGGCGAGGAGTTCCTGCTCTGCGCGGCTCGGGTGCAGGTCGGGCCCTTCGGCCAGACCTTCTGGGTCGTGTGGGACCGCGAGGAGGGCACGATGCACGAGCACACGCGCACGCGGCTGCCCGGCGGGCGCGGTGAGGTATGGCGCGAGGGCAGGGAGGGGCGGCCCGCGCCCGGCCTCGGCAAGAA
This sequence comes from uncultured Thermoleophilia bacterium, assembly GCA_963838145.1. Classification (GTDB taxonomy): domain Bacteria; phylum Actinomycetota; class Thermoleophilia; order Solirubrobacterales; family 70-9; genus DASPWW01. The sequence goes on along the minus strand of CAWIPX010000009.1, from coordinate 273,201 downwards.
GCCCGGCGCGAGCCTGACCGACCACGTCATGGCCGAGGAGGTGCGCGTTCGGCTTCGCTTCGGCGACGGCGAGTGGGTCGAGTCCGTCTGCCCGACTCCCGAGGGCCAGTACTGCTGGACGCGAAAGCGCGCCGGCGTGCCCGTCGAGTGCGACGTGCGGGTCGGGGACAAGCGCTGGCAGCTCGAGGCGCGCGGCGTCGAGGACGAGTCCGCCGGCTACCACCCACGCCACACGGTGTGGAGCTGGTCCTCCGGGATCGGCGAGCTCGACGACGGCCGCTCAGTCGGCTGGAACCTGGTCGACGGGATAAACGACCCCCCCGAGCGCTCGGAGCGCGCGATCTGGATCGACGGTGAGCCGAGCGAGCCGGGGCCGGTCGAGTTCGACGGCCTCGAGGCGATCGTCTTCGACGACGGCGCTCGGCTCGACTTCGAGTCCGAGGCCGAGCGCCGCCGCGACGAGAACAAGCTCCTCATGCGCTACAGCTACCGCCAGCCGTTCGGGACGTTCTCGGGCGCTCTTCCGGGAGGCCTGGCGCTCAAGAGCGGGCTCGGCGTGATGGAGCACCACGACGCTCGCTGGTGAGCGGCGCGGTTACTGCGGCTGGGTGGGGACTCGGATCGAAGGGTCCGAACCATCCTGTGTGCGATTCATGGGGCGATAGCCCCCTCAATCGCTCACGAGCCTGGATTGCCTAGCTCGGATAGACCGAATCGATCTCCCAGCGCCAGGGTGGCTCCTCGTTCGCCGGGAACTCGTAGTGGTTGCGTCCCGCGAGCGTCTCGAGCGGGACGAGGCGTGGAACGTCGGTCTCCAGCAGGGGCGTTCCGGCAGTGGACGCCACGTCGGCCGAGCTCGCACGCAGCCGGTCGTTCACCCAGCCAATCCCCGGCCGGTACTCCCAATACGTCACGGTGACGGCGCCTCCGCCCGGCCGCCGGTCATCCACCGAGACGAACGCGGTCACGCGACGGTTCGACGCCGTCAGCCCCGGCCGCGCGCCCGCCGTGGCGCAGCTCTCGCGGCGGCAGTAGCGGAAGTCGACCGGCACGAGCGCCGCCCCCGAGGGCGCGGCGACGGCCCGCGGCCGCGGCGCCAGTGCCCGGACCAGCCCGGCGAGAGGCCTTCCGTATGCGTCGGTCAGCGGGTCGCGCCAGCACGGCCCCGGCAGCCGTGGGGCGCAGCGCAGCTTTCGCGCCAGCGAGGTCCCGAGCTCGCGGCCCTTTCCGATCGGCGGGCCGGTCGCCAGCGCCGCGACGGCGCCCAGCATCAACAGGGCGATCAGCAGCGCCAGGCCGACGTGCTCGACCGAGGCGGCGCCTCGCTGTCGCTTCGCCGGCTCGTCCACACGCCGACGCTAGGCGCGCCGCGAGCACGTGTGACGTCGTCGGTGTGCCGGCTCAGGAAAGGCCCTCGCGCGCCTCGCGCACGAGTGTCACGGCCTCGGGGAAGACGATCCGGATCGCGTCGCGTACCTGGACCGCCTGCTCGTCGCTCGACCCGGCGAGGTCGAGGCGGTTGATCGCCGCGACCGTCATCTCGACGGCCAGCCGTATCGCGTTGTCGGCCCAGGCGACCTTCTGAGAGCTCTGCATCTCCTCGGCCATCTCGCCGAGGCGGCGCCGCAGCTCGTCGGGATCCCCGAAGAGCCCGCCGAATGGATCCGAGCCTTCCATGCGAAAGATGTTACGCAACGCCGCGCGGGCTAGGGTCCCGCGACCGTGGCGGCAAACTCCCCCGACTCCCATCGGTCGATATTCCTGCGCTTCCTCAAGTTCGGCGCGCTCGCCTGGGGAGGCCCGGCGGCGCAGATCGCGATGATCAAGCAGGAGCTCGTCGACGAGGAGCGCTGGGTCTCCGAGGAGACCTTCAAGAAGACACTCGCCGTCTACCAGGTGCTCCCGGGGCCCGAGGCGCACGAGCTCTGCGTCTACTTCGGGCGCATCCGCGGCGGCAAGCTCGGCGGGCTCCTCGCGGGCCTCGGGTTCATGCTGCCGGGATTCCTGCTCATGCTCGGCCTCTCGATCCTCTACGTCGAGGCCAACCTCTCCGGGAATCTCGAGGAGCTCTTCTACGGGCTGACGGCCGCGGTCGGCGCGATTGTCGCCCGGGCGCTCGTGCGTCTCAGCCGCACGTTCATCACCGACGTCCCGCTTGCGCTGCTCGCGCTGGCCGCCTTTGCGCTCACCCTCTTCGCCGGCCTGAGCTTCGTCGGCGTCCTGATCGGCGCGGGACTTGCCTACGAGCTGTGGACCAATGCGCGCCGCTGGGTGAGTCGCACGCAATCGTTCTCGCTCGCACCGGCAGCGATCGTGGTCGTCGTCCTCGGAACGGTGACGCTGTCGCTGACGGCCGAGATCTTCGCCGAGGGGTTGAAGGCCGGCCTCCTGACCTTCGGAGGCGCCTTCACCGTGATCCCGTTCCTCCAGGAGGCCTCAGTGGAGAGCCATCACTGGCTCACCGACGCGCAGTTCGTCGACGGGCTCGCGATGAGCGGCGTGCTTCCGGCGCCGCTGATCATCTTCTCGACCTTCGTCGGCTACGTCGCGGGCGGGATGGCCGGCGGGCTCGCGATGACGGTCGGCATATTCCTGCCGGCCTTCATCTTCCCGATCTTCTTCCATCGCGCGCTCGTGGCGATCGCCGAGAACCCGCGCATCCGGCCGTTCCTGCTCGGGGTGGCCGCGGCCGTCATCGGATTGATCGCGGCGGTGACGGTCGAGATCGTCGACGCCAGCGTCGTCGACGTCCCCACGGCGCTGCTCGCGATCGCCGCCTTCCTCGCGCTGAACCGCTGGCACGGCAAGCTCACGGTGCTGTACGTGGTTCTCGCGTGCGGGGCGATCGGCGCGATCCTGCAGCTGACCGTCGTCTAGGGTCAGCCGCGAGCGCCCGATAGGGTCAGCCTGTGGCCCTCCCTCCGCCGAGCAACTCATCCACCGCCCTCGTCACGGGCGCCTCGTCGGGCATCGGCGCCGAGATCGCTCGCGTACTGGCCGCGCGCGGCCACGGCGTCACGCTGACCGCCCGCCGCGAGGAGCGCCTGCGCGAGCTCGCCGACGAGCTGTCGAGCGCGCACGGGATCCGCGCCGAGGCGATCGGCTGCGACCTCGGCGACGCCGTCCGCGCGCGACGCGCTGGCGGCCGAGATCGAGACGCGGGGCCTCGAGGTCGAGATCCTCGTCAACAACGCCGGCTTCGGCGGCATCGGCTCCTTCGTCGAGATGGGGCGTGAGCGCCAGCTCGACATGGTGCGCCTCAACGTCGAGGCCGTGGTCGACCTGATGGGCCGCTATGTGCCGGCGATGCAGAGCAGAGGGCCGCGGCGCGGTGATCAACATCGCCTCGACGGCGGCGTTTCAGCCGATGGCCGACAACGCCACCTACGCGGCGACGAAGGCCTTCGTCCTCAGCCTCGGGGACGCGACCCACGTCGAGCTCAAGGGCGCGGGCGTCACCGTGACGTCGGTCTGCCCCGGCCCGGTGCGCAGCGAGTTCGCCGACGTCGCCGGGATCGGCGCCGCGGAGGATCGCGCCCCGAGCTTCATCTGGACGAAGGCCGTGCGACGTCGCCGAGCAGGCGGTCTCGGGCGCCGAGAGGGGCAAGCGCGTCGTCGTCCCCGGGATGCTCAACCAGGCGACGGCGCTCGCGGGCCAGCACTCGCCGCGATCGATCGCGCTGCCTCTCGCGCAGCGGATCTGGAGCCGCGGCGAGGCCCTACGGGCGCCGAGGCGCTTGACGTCGGCCTCGATCAGGCCGCCGCGACGCGCCACGACCGCGATCAGCTCGAGCGGCACGGAGATCAGCGCCACCGGGAGCGCCGCCAGGACGCTGACCATCGCGTCGATCGCGAACGCGGCCACGTTGCGGGCGTTGCGCCGCCGCAGCCTGCCGGCGAGCACGTCGGTGGCGAAGTCGTCGTGGAAGGTGAGCCCGTTGAGCAGCGTCTGCCACATCCAGAGCTGGTTTCGGCCCAGCGGCGGCTGGCGCAGGCGCTGGGGCTCGAGACCCTGCTTTTCGAACAGGCGGGCGAGGGCGTCCGGCGTCGGGTAGGCCTCGCGCTCGGCCGGGGCGATCGCCGCCCAGTGCGAGCCGCCGAGGCCGGCCTGCCAGCTTCGCCGGTTGGCGACCGCGACGACGCCGCGCTCGTCGGGCTCCATGTCGGCGCCGGCGCCCCGCACGAGCCCCAGGCCGCACGACTCGCAGCGCTCGAGGACGACCTCGCGGCCGCCGTCGGGATCGCGCGCCTCGACCACGGCCCATCCGAGCAGCGGCTGGCCGCAGGCCGGGCAGGGCCGGCCCTCGCTCACTTGCCGCTCCGGCGCGCTCGGCCTGCCATCGGGGTGGATGATCCTAGTGACCGCGGGTCGTTACGCTCACGCCGTGCAACTGAGCGAGATCATGACCCCGTCGGTCGTCACCGCCGACCTCGACGCCGACACGCTCTCCGTCGCGCAGCTGATGCGCGACCGCAGCGTCGGCTCGGTCGTCGTCTGCGGCCCCGGAGGCGACCCGGTCGCGATGGTGACCGACCGCGACCTCGCCGTGAGGGTGCTCGCCGACCAGCGCCACGCGAGCGAGCCGGTGCGCGACCACGTCTCGCGCCCCCTGGTCAGCGGCGACCCGGGGATGCACCTCGAGGAGGCCGCGGCGCTGATGGTCCAGCACCGGATCAGGCGCCTTCCCGTGATCGACGGCGACGAGCTCGTCGGGATCGTCACGCTCGACGACATCGCGGTGCGCACCGGAGACCTCGAGGTCGCCCAGCGCATGACCCAGGAGGTCATCGAGGGCGCCCTGCCCGGCTTCTTCTTCCACGAGCGCGGATGAGCGACCTCACGCCACAGCAGCAGCGCCTGCGCGAGCAGTTCGAGGGCCTGATCGGGGCGGCGGCGCCGTTCCTCGACCTCGTGCTCGGCGTCGGTGACCGGATCTCGCGAATCGTCGAGCCCGAGGACCACGAGTACTACCCGGTGCGATCGGGCACCGAGGCGTCGATGCTGCGCGCCAGCGGCGTTTCCCCGGACGAGCCCGATGCGGCCGGCGACGAGTCGCGCGGCGACCGGGACGCAGACGCCTAGGGCCTGGCGATGAGCTCCGCGGAGATCGTCAAGCGCGAGCGCGAGCGCGCCGTTCCGGTCGCGATAGCCACCTTCGTGGGCCTTCTCCTGTTCTTCATCGCCGGCAACTTCGGCGCGATCACGGCGACGCTGCTCAACCCCGACTCCGTCGACTCCCAGACACTGCTCGAGTTCAACGACGACCGCGACGACCTGCTGCTCGGGACGATCCTCCAGTCGACGGGGCTTGTGCTGATGGCGGCGCCGCTCTTCTATCTCTTCCAGGCCGCCCAGGCGCGCAGCGAGACGATGCGACCCGGCCTGATCGGCGTCACCGTCGCCGGCCCGCTCTTCCTCGCGGTCTCGGGCATCGTGGCCTTCGTCGCGATCGACGGGGCGGCGTCGGAGTTCGCGAAGGCGGGCGGCGGGCTCGGCCAGCCGGTCGGCGAGTACGTCGACGACCTGCTCGAGGACCAGACGGCGCTCGGGATCGCCCAGGGCCTCGGCTTCGCCGGGACGTTCGGCCTCGTCGTCTCGATCGTCTACGTGTCGCTGCACGCCATGCGCGTCGGGCTGCTCTCGCGCTTCTGGGGGACGCTCGGGATGGCGCTCGGCGTCTCGATCCTCTTCCTCGGGATCCTCGGGATCCTCATCTACTTCTTCGCGATGGGCCTGCTGATCGCCAACCGCTGGCCGCGCGGGAGGCCACCCGCCTGGGAGGCGGGCGAGGCGGTCCCGTGGCCGACGCCCGGACAGCAGCCGGACGCGCGACGAGGACGACGACGACTCCGACCGCCCCGCGGACCCCGACGAGTTCGCGGCGACGATCGAGGGCACCGGCAGCGAGGTCGGCGGCGGCGACGACGAGTCCGGCGAGAGCCCCCGCAAGCGCAAGCGCCGCTGGTAGCGCAGCAGGCGCAGCGGGCGGCTAGCCCTCGCGCGACTGCTCGGCGGCGACCTTCTTCTCGAGCGCGTCCATCACCGTGGGGTCGCGCAGCGTCGTGACGTCGCCGAGCGCCTCCCCCGACGCGATGTCGCGAAGCAGCCGGCGCATGATCTTCCCCGAGCGCGTCTTCGGGAGGTCGTCGGCCCAGATGATCCGCTTCGGGCGCGCGAGCTTGCCGATCTTCTTCGCGACGTGCGTCGCGCAGCTCGGCGACGAGCTCGTCGCTGGGCTCGTTGCCGCCCTCGAGCGTCATGAAGGCGCAGATCGCCTGGCCGGTGTCCTCGTCGGCCTGGCCGATCACCGCCGCCTCGGCGACCTTGGGGTGCGAGACGAGCGCCGACTCGACCTCCATCGTCGAGAGCCGGTGGCCGGAGACGTTGATCACGTCGTCGATGCGCCCGACGATCCAGAAGTAGCCGTCCTCGTCGCGGCGCGCCGCGTCGCCGACGAGGTAGGTGTCGCGCCCGTAGCGCTTCCAGTACGTCTCGATGAAGCGATCGCGCTCCTTGTAGAGCGTGCGCGTCATCCCGGGCCAGGGGCGCGTCAGGACCAGGTTCCCGCCGCCCTCTTCGATCTCGTTGCCCTCGGAGTCGTAGATCTTGGCCTCGATCCCGGGGAAGGGAACGGTGGCCGAGCCGGGCTTGGTCGTCGTCAGCCCCGGAAGCGGCGTGATCATGATCCCGCCGGTCTCCGTCTGCCACCAGGTGTCCACGATCGGGCAGCGCCCGCCGCCGATGTTCTCGTGGTACCAGAGCCAGGCGCGGGGGTTGATCGGCTCGCCGACGCTGCCGAGCAGCCGCAGCGACGAGAGGTCATGGGCCTGCGGATGCTCCACGCCCCACTTCATGCAGGCGCGGATCGCGGTCGGCGCCGTATAGAAGACCGTGACGCCGTAGCGCTCGATGATCTCCCACCAGCGGTCCTCCCTGGGGTAGTTCGGCGCCCCCTCGTAGAGGACGCTCGTCGCTCCGTTGGCGAGCGGTCCGTAGACGATGTAGCTGTGGCCGGTGACCCAGCCGATGTCGGCGCCGCACCAGTAGACGTCGTCGGGCTTGTGGTCGAAGACGAGCTTGTGGGTCGCGCTGACGTGGGTCAGATAGCCGCCCGTCGTGTGGAGAATCCCCTTCGGCTTCGCCGTCGAGCCCGACGTGTACAGGATGAAGAGCGGGTCCTCGGCGTCCATCGGCTCCGGCGGGCACTCGGGGTCGGCGTCGGCGACGGCCTCGTGCCAGAAGACGTCGCGGCCCTCGGTCATCGGCGGGTCGGTGCCGCAGCGGTCGACGACGACGACGTGCTCGAGCGTGTCGAGCTCGCCGGCGACCTCGTCGACCGCCGACTTCATCGGCGTCGGCTCACCGCGGCGCAGCGTCGCGTCCGCGGTCACGAGCGCCTTGGCGTCGGAGAACTGCATCCGCTCCTTGACCGACTCGGCCGCGAATCCGCCGAAGACGACGTTGTGGATCGCGCCGATCCGCGCGCATGCGAGCATCGCGGCCACGGCCTCGGGGATCATCGGCAGGAAGATCCCGACGACGTCGCCCTTCTCGACGCCGAGGCCGCGGAGGACGTTCGCGAAGCGCTGCGTCGAGTCGAGCAGGTCGGCGTAGGTGACCTCCTTGCGCGTCTCGTCCTCGCCCTCCCAGTAGAACGCGACCCGGTCGCCTCGCCCGGCGTCCACGTGGCGGTCGAGGCAGTTGGCCGACGCGTTCAGCGTGCCGCCGTCGAACCAGCGCGCAAACGGGGGATCGGACCAGTCGAGCACCGTGTCCCACGGCTTCATCCACTCGAGCTTCTCGGCCCACGACGCCCACCACGTCTCGGGGTCGGAGTCGGCGCGCTCGTAGACCTCGGGGTCGCTGGCGTTCGCCTGGGCGGCGAACTCCTCCGGCGGAGGGAACGTCTGCTCCGTGGAGAGCAGGACGTCGAGCTCTGGTTCCTTGGCCGGCGGCCATTCTCAGCCGTCGAGCGCTTCGCGCAACAGGCTCGCCTGTGCCGGGTCGCTCGACCCCGGGAAGAAGATCAGCTCGTCGCAGCCGGCCTCCTCGAACGCCGAGGCGTACTGGCGGACCGTCTCGGGGTCGGTCGCGGCGCTCGCGACGATCTGCTCGCCGATCTCGCCGAGCCACTCGTAGTAACTGCCGATCCCCTCCTTGGCGTTCTGCTCGGCGTCGGGGCCGAGCGAGAAGTAGGCGAGCGACATCAACCTCGGCTCGCCGTCGCGGCCGGCATCGGACCAGGCCTCCTTGACCTTCCCCGCCATCTCGGCGAACTGGTCCGGGGCCCCGCCGCCCATGATCCAGCCGTCCGCGAAGCGCGCCGCGCGCTTGAACGCCGCGTCGACCTGCCCGCCGATGATGAGCTGGGGGGCGCCGTGCGACAGCGGTCCGATCGCGCCGGCGTACCCGCGCTCCTCGCCCTCCCAGATCCGCTGCATCTCCTCGAGCATCTCGTCGAAGCGGGCGCCGCGGCCCTTGGTCGCGAGCCCGCTCGCCTCGTAGTCGTCCTCGCGCGCGCCGAGCCCGGCGCCGAGAACGAGGCGCCCGCCGGAGAGCGCGTGGACGCTCGCCGCCTGCTTCGCGACCAGGGCGGCGTTGAGGCGCCAGGGAACGAGGAGCACCGCGGTCGCGAGTCGGATGCGCTCGGTCACGGCGGCTGCGGCCGCGAGCGCCACGAAGGGGTCGTAGTTGTCATAGACGAGGCGGTCGATCGTCCCGAGGCTCGAGAACCCGTGCTTCTCGCCCTCGCGAGCGAACTCCACGAGCTGCTCGCCGGTGGCTCCCTTCACGGCGTTGGGCAATCCGATCCCGATATCCATACGCGTCCACTCCTTGTTGGGGGCTGGGGGGACTACTACCCCTGCGGAGTCATTCATATCGTGTCGGCGTGGCCTCGGCGTATCGATTCGACGAGATGCCCGCCTGGGCAGCCGCCCTGCTGGAACGCGAGCGCGTCGGGCGGCTCGGGCTCCTCGACGACGAGGGCCGCCCCCGCGTGCTGCCGGTGACCTACGCGGTCGCGGCGGGCGCCCTGTGGAGCGCCGTGGACGACAAGCCCAAGACCGGAGAGCCCGCGCGAGTCCGCTACCTGCGCCGGCGCCCACAGGCCACGCTGACGGCTGACCGCTACGACGACGACTGGACGCGCCTCGCGTGGGTCCAGGTGCTCGGAGACGTCGAGGTCCTGGACCTCGCAGAGTCGGGCGAGGGGCTCGACGCCCTGACCGCCAAGTACGAGCAATACCGCGCAGCCCGACCACCGGGGCCCTTTCTGCGACTGGTGCCCGAACGGGTCGTGTGCTGGAGCGCGGAGGACGCCGGGCACCGGTGAGCGCGGCGATACGATCCGCTTACCTGCACGACCCGGAAGGAGCGCGAGGATGAGCCACCACGACGCCCCCCTCGAGGGCAGGAAGGCCGCGGTGATGATCGGCCCGCTGTTCGAGGACAGCGAGGCGACCTATCCCTACTACCGCCTCCAGGAGGCGGGCGCCGACGTGCAGTTCGTGGGATCCGAGGCCGGCGCCGAGCTGGTCGGCAAGAAGGGCCAGGACCTGACGACCGACGTCGCCGCGACGGACCTCTCGGCCGGCGACCTCGACGTGCTCGTGATCGCGGGGGGCTTCGGCCCCGACAAGCTGCGCACCGACGAGGGCGTCAAGGCGCTGGTGCGGGGGATGGACGAGCAGGGCAAGCCGATCGGGTTCATCTGCCACGCCGGATGGGTCCCCATTTCGGCGGGAATCGTCGAGGGGCGCCGCGTGACATCGGTCCCCGCGATCGCCGACGACCTCCGCAACGCGGGAGCGCAGTGGGAGGACGCCGAGGTCGTCGTCGACGCCAACTTCGTCACCTCGCGCCGCCCGCCCGACCTGCCCGCCTTCATGCGCGCGCTGATCGGCGTCGCCGTCGGCGCGGAGGAGCCCGCGGCGGTCTGAGCGCCTAGATCCGGCCCGCGACGGCGAAGCGCACCGCGACGCCGACCGCCAGCAGCCACGCCCCGGCGATCGCCAGCCAGAGGCTGTCGGAGCCGGTCAGGGGAAGGCTCGAGTCGCCGCCTCGTGGATGTGCCCGTTCCGGTGCCGGCTCCCGTGTCCGCGCCGGTCCCCGATCCGCCGGGGCCGAGCGGGTCGTCGCCGCTGGAGCTGCCGCTTCCGCCGCCCGTGCCTCCGCCGCCTCCGCCGCCGGAGCCACCGTCCTCGTCCGACGGCTCGCTGCCGGTGGTCGAGACGCGTCCCTCCATGTTCGCGTGCAGGGAGCAGAAGTAGGGGAAGCTGCCGGCCTTCTCGATCGTCACCGACGCGGTCTCGCCCTCGCCGAAGGTCGGGGTGCGGAAGGAGTCGTCCTCGGCGATCGCGTTGTGCTCGGCCGAGTCCTCGTTCGTCCAGGTGACCGTGTCGCCGACCTCGACGGTGATCTCCCTGGGAACGAACTTGTAGTCGCGCATCGCGACGTCGTGGGTCCCCTGCTTCGATGACGAGACCTCGATCTCGTCGCCGCCCTCGGTCGGCGCGACCACGGCGCCGCCGGACGTCGCGGGCTCCTCGGAGTCCGACGCGAGCAGCACGGTCGGCGCGCAGAGCGCGACGAGCAACGCGTAGCCGCCGACGAGGGCGCGGACTCCCCTCACGACCCCGGATCGTAGACCTTGGCAGGCGCCGGCTCGCCGATCGGCGGTAGCGCCGCTAGCTCGTTTGCGCCGCCGCGATCTGCTTTCGGTGCGTGCGGATCTCGCTCATGATGCGCTCGAGGCGCGGCTCGCTCGACGTGTCGACGTGGGACATCGCCGCCGCGACCCGCGGGTGCACCGCGGCGATCTGCTCGTGCATCGCCTGGGCGACGGCGCGATAGGTCGGGTGCCCCTCGCGCCCGGAGCGCAGCTCGCACACGTGCATCGCCTCGCGCGCGTTGAGGTCGAGCACGTAGCGGATCCGGTAGCCGAGGCAGAGGGCGTAGGGCGCCGCCTCGGTCATGCCCGCCTGCTCGAGGCGGTCGAACTCGCGCCGCGATATCTCGAGCGCGCGCTCGTACTCGCCGCCGGCCCCGGCCTCGGCGACCTCCTCGGGGATGCCCGCCCCGAGGTCGGGCCCGAGCCGCTGCCACTGGCAGGTCAGCATGCGGTGGCGCTGGAGGTCGCGAAAGCCGCCGTAGTCGGAGACGATCTCGAAGCGGTAGCGGATCGCCTCCCATCCGCGCCCCGGGCGGTGGCGGCGGTTTCGCCGCTCGCCGACCAGGTCGGCGAAGAGCTGCTCGCGCTCGCCGCCGTCGAGCGCGTCTACGCGCACCCTGATCTCCTCCTCCGAGGCGCCGGCGCTCTCGAACAGCGACGAGGCCAGGAGGTCGTCCTCGCTGCCGTCGACGTGGACGAGCTCGACCGACGGGCGGTCGGGCCCGGAGCGGCGGTCGAGGCCGAGGCGCGCGACCCAGCGCTCGGTGGCCTCGCGGCGCTCGCTGAGATAGTCGATCCACTCGCCGCCGCGGTCGGGGCGCTCGACGCGGGCGACGAAGCTCGGGATCACCTTCTTGAGCTCGGTGAGCATCATCGCGGCGAAGTCGCGCGTCTCGGGCAGCGGCGAGGCGACCATCCGCAGCAGCATCTGCTCGTAGGCCTGGCCCGTGGCGAAGATCCCGACGTGGCTCAGCGTCGAGGCGGGAAGCAGCCCGCGCAGCAGGTCGAGCGCCTTGGCCTTGATCGAGCGCTGCCAGGCCGCCTCGGGCTCGTCGCCGCGCGGCCAGCGCTCCGCCGCCCACTCCTGGACGGTCACGAGGCTCTGCGAGTAGATCTCGAAGATCTCGTCCATCGCGCCCACGAACTCGTCGCCGAGCCCGTCGTCGCGGTAGTAGCGCCAGCGCCCGGGCCCGTCCGGCGCCGCGGGATCCATCGGGCTGTCATAGGGGATGTAGCGCGTCGACTGCTCGAGGTAGGCGGCGAGGCGGCCGCGCTGAAGTTCCTTCGTGAGGATGTTGGAGACCCACTCGCAGGCGATGTGCGCGCCGCCGAGCTGGGCGATCGAGTCGTCGCCGAAGCCGCCGAAGACGCGCTCGTAGAGGCCCGCGGCGCGCTCGCCCTCCTCACCCTCGAAAGGCCGTCCGCCGTCGGGCACGTCGGCGGCGAACTCGTCGAGGAAGAGCCTGCGAAGCGTCCCCTGGTAGCGCGAGTAGCGCGCGAACATCGCCCCCTTGATCGTCTCCGGGAGGTTGGTGAGGCAGAAGACGGGAAGGTCGAGGTTCGTGAAGTGGGGGGCGAGGAGCTCTCGCTCCGCGGGGCTGAACGACTCGACCGGATAGCGCACGCGGCGATCCTAGCTTCGAGACCGGCGAACGCTCTGAGGAAGGATCAAGCGGCGATTTCGGTGGCGACGCCGATCGGCAGCCACCGGACCCGGTCTCCCATCTCCGCTGGAGCATTGGCGAATTCGCGCTCGATCGCGTCCCGGCCCTCCCGGAAGTGCTTCCACCCCTCGTAGTGGATCGGGATGACGGTGCGCGGGGCGACCAGCCGGCACAGATCGACGGCCTGTTCGGCGGTCATCGTGTAATGGATCGGCCCCGAGACGGGGAACCGCACGCCCCCGAGGTGCAGCAGCGCGGTCCCGACCCTGAGTCGGTCGGCGACCTTGCGCACCCCGTCGTAGAGCACCGTGTCCCCCGAGATCCACAGGGCGCCGTGCTCCTGACCGTCCCACTGAAGCGCGAACCCGACCACGTCGCCGACGATCGGCCGGCTCAGCGGAGGCCCATGCCGGCATGGAGTGGCGGTGATCTCGATCGCGGGCCGCCCCGGCGCCTCGAGCCGCGTGTTCGCCCAGGGCTCGAGGCCGCGAGCGCCGCCGCCGAGGCGTCTCGAGCCGGACACGGTCGTCACGACGCCCCCCGCCGACGGCAGCAGCGCCCGTCCCGCGGCGTCGAGGTTGTCGTCGTGCTGGTCGTGGCTGAGGAGCACCGCGTCGATCGGCCCGAGATCGGACGGCTCCATCGCCGGCCCGGTCAGCTTGCGCGAGCCGGTTCCCCATCCGAATCGGTAGCTCCGCCCGGCCGGGTCGAACGTCGGGTCGGTCAGCAGGCGCCACCCCCCGACCTCGATCAGGACCGTGGGACCGCCGATGTGTGTCAGCCGGACTTCCATGGAGGGCGCTTACCGCCATACTGAACGAGACCTCGACTCGCAGTCGCACGGCGACCCGCGGGCGGCCCTGGACCGAAGGAGCACGCATGGCCTCGATCACCGAGCGGGAAGCACGGCAGGTTGAGCAGGCGAACGCGAGCGGGAGGACGCCGGTCGTCTTCATTCACGGGCTCTGGCTGCTGCCGAGCAGCTGGGACAACTGGGTGGGGTTGTTCGAGGAGGCCGGGTACGCGGGGGTGACGCCGTCGTGGCCCGACGACCCCGAGACCGTCGAGGAGGCGAGGGCGAACCCGGACGTCCTGGCCAAGAAGACGCTCGGCCAGATCGCCGACCACACCGCCGAGGTGATCGGAGGGCTGACGAAGAAGCCGGCCGTGATGGGCCATTCCACCGGCGGGCTGCTGACCCAGATCATCGCGGACCGGGGATTGTCCGCGGCATCGGTCGCGATCGATCCTGGGCCCTTCCGAGGCGTGCTGCCACTTCCGATCCCCGCATTGAGGTCGGCGATGCCGGTGCTCAGGAACCCGTTCAACCGAAGCCGCGCCGTCACGCTCACCCTGGATCAGTTCAAGTACGGGTGGGCAAACGCACTCGATGAAGACGAAGCCAAGCGCCTGTACGAGACCTATCACGTGGCGGCCCCCGGCGTGGCGCTGATGCAGATGGCGAACGCCAACCTGAACCCCTGGACCGAGGCCAAGCTGGACCCGAGGAATCCCGACCGGGGACCGCTGCTGATCATCGACGGGGAGAAGGACCACACCGTTCCCTGGGCGATCGCGAACGCCTCGTACAAGCGGCAGAGCCGCAACGAGGCCGTGACTGAGATCGAGAAGATCCCCAACCGCGGTCACTCGCTGACGATCGACGGCGGCTGGCGCGAGGTGGCCGAGACGGCGCTCGCGTTTGTCAAGCGCTTCGCCTAGTCGGGGCGCGACGCCCGGGGCTCAGGGGGCCGCGCCCCTCCCGCGTCAGGCCGCGGGAGGGGGCGGCGCGGCCATCACCTCGACGCGCTGTCCCCCCGGCATGACCGCGAACGCCCGCGGCTCGCCCCACAGCTCGCGCGAGTCCTCGACCGCGAAGCCGGCCTCGCGAAGCCTCGAGACGGTGGCGTCGAAGCCGTCCGGCGCGACGACCGCGGGGTGCCCGAGCGCTGGGCTTGTCGCCTCGGGCGTGTGGATGAAGTGGATCTGGGTCGCGTCGCGCTCGAGCCAGGTGACGTACGCGGCGATCTCGTCAGGCGCCGGCACCCGCTCGAAGCCGAGCGCCGCGAAGAACTCGACCGAGCGCTCGACGTCCGCGGGCCTGATCTCGAGCGAGACGTGGTGAAGCATCGCGCGCCTAGCTTCGCATGCGGCTAACCGCGGCGGGGAGCCCGGGCGCGAAGCGCGACCAGGAGCGTGCCGGCGGCGGGGAGGAGCGCGAGCAGCTCCTCGAGCGGCACGAGCCCGGCGTGGGCGAGCGTCATCGGGTCGCCCCGGTGTCGGCGGGCTCGTACTCGTCGTGGTACTGCCACCACTCGTACCGGGGCCCCTGCGGCCGTCCCTCCGGAGTGTCCTCCCAGTCCTCCTGGCGGCCCATCGGCGTCAGGTCGAGGAACGTCCAGACGCTGCCGAGCGCCTCGACTCCGCGTCCCGTCGTCGAGTACGTGAGAAAGACGCGGTCGCCGGCGCGCAGGTAGACGTCGAGCTTGAAGTACTCCGTCGTCCCGCGGGCGGTCTGGAACTCGTCGCCGACGACCGTGTACCAGGGGAGCTCCCAGCCCATTCGCTGCTTGAAGGCCTCGATCTGCGGCTGTGGGGCGGTCGAGACGAGCGCGATCGTGGTGTCGCGCGCGTTGATGTGGGCCGGATGGCCGATCTGGTCGGTGAACATCGAGCAGCCGCCGCACGGATCGCCCTCCTCGGGGTGCCAGAAGTGGTAGAGGATCAGCTGCGGGCGCCCCTCGAAGAGGTCGCCCAGCTTCACCCTCCCGTCGGGCCCCTCGAACTCGTAGTCGGCCGAGATCTCGGTCATCGGCCGGCGGCGGCGCTCCGCGGCGAGCGCGTCGCGCTCCCTGGTCGCCCTCTTCTCCCCTGCGATCAGCTCCTCGTTGGAGCGCTCCCACTCCTGCTCGCTGACGATCTCCGGTAGCTGCATGGCCTCTCCTTCGGGCGCGTGTGCCCATAGTTCCTTCGGGGAACGCACCGTATCAGCTTCCGTTCCCTCAGGGAACTAAGGTACCCTTTGGCTCGTGCAGCGCACCGACTTCAGCCAGATGGAGTGCTCGATCGCCCGCAGCCTGGCGATCGCGGGCGAGCCGTGGTCGCCGCTCATCGTGCGCGACGTCTACGTCGGGATCAACCGCTTCGACGACATCCAGCGCGACCTCGGCATCTCGCGCAAGGTCCTCGCCGAGCGCCTGCGCCGCCTCGTCGAGGCCGGCGTCCTCGAGCGCCGACCCTACTCGCGGCACCCGCCGCGCGACGATTACGCCCTGACCGAGATGGGAAGCGAGTTCGTCGACGTCCTCATGGCGATGGTCCGCTGGGGCGATCGCTGGACCGCGGGCGAGGCGGGGCCTGCCGGCCTCTACCGCCACGACGCGTGCGGCGAGATCACCCACGTCGAGCCCCACTGCGCGGCATGCGGCGAGGTCATGCACTCGACCGACGTCGAGCGTCGAGCCCGGCCCCGGGTTCACCGCCGCCTAGGCGAGGCGCGTTCAGAGCACGAGCGACGCTGCGGTCGCGACGACGATCGTGATCGCGGTGGACCACGCCACCGCGGAGGCGGTGAGGCGCAGGTCGAGGCCGTAGGCGTGCGTGACGATCATCGTGTTGATCCCGCACGGCATCGCGGCGAGCAGCAGGTAGGTGCCGGGGAGGTCGATCAGCGGCGCCGCGAGGCCGAGGAGCAGCGCCGGGCCCACAACCAGCTTGAGCACCACCGCCGTGGCGACGGGCGCGTCGAGGGGAGGGGGGATCGGCAGCTCATGCTCGTCGGCCTCCTCGGCCAGCGCCGCGCCGACGGCGAAGAAGCCGAGCGGCAGCAGGGCGACGATCGCGATCCGTGACGCGTCCACCAGGACGTCGGGTGCGAGCGAGTCCGGCGCGATGAGGGCGAGGATCGCGGCGTAGAGCGGCGGGTTGCGGGTGAAGAATGAGGCGACTCTCTCGCGCGGGCCTTCGCCTGCCCCCGTCCCGAAGGCTGCTCCGACCGAGAACGCGCCCAGCAGCAGCGCCGGCGCCGCGACGAGGATGTCGTAGACGACCGCCTCCGACAGGCGGTCGAAGCCGAACAGCACGGCGACCATGGCGTAGCCGAGGTACCCGGTGTTGCCGACAAGCGTGCAGCACATGAGCGAGCCGACCGAGGCGCGCTCGAGGCGCAGCAGCTTCGTCCCGATGAGGTAGGCGAGCACGGTCGCGAGCGCGACGGCGAGCAGCGCGAGCACGACTCCGAAGCCGATGTCGGCGTCGATGTCCGCGGCGGCGAGGTTGAAGAACGTCGTCGGCGGGAGCACGACGTAGAGCACGAACATCAGCCCGCGCCGCGACGCGATGCCGGCACCCCAGTCCCAGCGTCGCTCCACCCAGACGCCGGCGGCGGTTGAGAGGACTATCGCTAGGACGACCGCAATCATGGGCGCGCCATCCTCTAATACGCCGGTCGCTCGGCGATTTGCGATCCTCGGCGGGTGAGCGCGGGCGCCTACGAACGGGTTCTGGAGGCAAGTGGCCGCCATGCCCTGCGGTATCTGTCCGAGCTCGAGGAGCGGCAGGTTCCTGAGCGGGCCGGTGTCGACGAGCTTCGCCGGCTGCTCGACGGGGAGCTTCCGCAGGACGGCGAGGATCCCGCCACTGTGGTCGAGGAGCTCGCGCAGGCCGCCGAGCCGGGCCTCATCGCGACCGCCGGGCCGCGTTACTTCGGCTTCGTCGTCGGCGGGTCGCTCCCCGCGGCGCTCGGCGCGGATTGGCTCGCCTCGGCCTGGGACCAGATCGCGAGCCTGTACGTCTGCGGGCCCTCGGCCTCCGTCGCGGAAGAGGTCGCCGGACGCTGGGTGCTGGAGCTGCTCGGGCTTCCCCCGTCGGCGGGCTACGGCCTCACGACCGGCGGGACGATGGCGAACTTCGTCGGGATCGCGGCCGGGCGCCACGCCGTGCTCGACAGAGTGGGATGGGACGTCGAGGCGCGGGGCCTCCAGGGCGCCCCCGAGGTGCGCGTTCTCATCGGCGAGCACGCGCACGCGACGATCCCGGTCGCGCTGCGGTTCCTGGGCCTCGGCGGCGAGACCGCGGTGCGCGTCGCGGCCGACGAGCAGGGAAGGATGATCGCGAGTGAGCTCGGCGCCGAGCTCGCGAAGGGGGAGGGGCCCACGATCGTGTGCGCGCAGGCCGGCGAGGTCAACACCGGCTGCTTCGATCCCTTCGACGAGATCGCCGATGCATGCGGGGAGCACGACGCGTGGCTTCACGTCGACGGCGCGATCGGCCTCTGGACGGCCGCGAGCACCGAGTTCGCCGACCTGACCCACGGCCTCGAGCGCGCCGACTCGTGGTCGACCGACGCCCACAAGTGGCTCAACGTGCCCTACGACAACGGGTTCGTGGCGGTCGCCGACTCGGGCGCCCTCCGCGCGGCGATGGGGATCAGCGCCGCCTACCTGACGGCCGCCTCGGGTGCCCGCGACTCCTATGAGTTCGTGCCCGAGTCCTCGCGGCGAGCGCGGGGCTTCGTCCTCTACGCGGCGCTGCGGTCGCTGGGGCGCGGCGGGGTCGCGGAGCTGGTCGAGCGCTGCTGCGCGCTCGCCCGCCTGATGGCGTCGGAGCTGGACGCCGACCCCGCGCTCGAGCTGCTCAACGAGGTCACGATCAACCAGGTCCTCGTCGGGATCGAGACGGACGACCCCGAGCGCGTGACCGCCGACGCGGTCGAGCGCATCCAGCGCGACGGCACCTGCTGGCTCGCGGGCACGACCTGGCGTGGTCGCCCGGCGATCAGGGTCTCGATCAGCAACTGGATGACGAGCACCGACGACGTACGGCGCTCCGCGGCGGCGATCCGCGGGGCGGTGCAGGAGGCCAGGGGCGGCGCCGGCGGTTAGCTGGCCTCGCTAGGAGAGCAGCAGGCTGAGCGACGTGCCCGCGTTCGCCGCCCAGTCGACCAGCGGCGAGGGAATGATCCCGAAGAAGACGGTGGCCGCGGCGGCGAGGGCGGTGGGGACGAGGATCATCAGGCACCTCGTGTGGCCCGGGTTCGTCGCGGGCGGAGGGGCCTCGCGGCCGGCCTCGGGCGAGCCACCGGCCATCGCCGGCAGGGCCTCGGCGCCCGGCGCGGGGCGCATCCACACGGCGGCGATGACGCGCAGGTAGTAGCCGAGCGAGACCATCGTCCCGACCGCGATCGCGACGCCGAGCCAGGTGAAGTCCCCGTCCACCGCGGCCTCGATCAGGTAGAGCTTGCCGATGAACCCCGCCGTCCCCGGCAGGCCCGCGAGCGCGAGCATCGAGATCGTGATCGGCCACGCCAGCTCGGGGCGGTCGCGCCCGAGGCCGTCGAGGACCGAGATGTCGTCGCCGAGGCCGGTCTCGCGCTCGCGGATCAGGATCACCGCGAACGCCGGCAGGTTCATCAGCGCGTAGGCGGCGAGATAGAAGACGAGCGCGTTGACGCCCAGCTCCGACGCGACGACGATCCCGGTCAGCATGTAGCCGGCCTGGGCGATCCCGGAGTAGCCGAGCATCCGCTTGAGCGAGTCCTGCGTGAGCGCCCCGACGTTTCCGACGACGATCGAGACCACCGCGAGCGCCGCCAGCGGCCCGTCCCAGTCGGCGACCGACGCCCCGAGCGCGACGTCGAAGAAGCGCACGAAGACGCAGAAGGCCGCCGCCTTCGTCGCGACCGCCATGAACGCCGTGACCGGGGTCGGCGCGCCCTCGTAGACGTCGGGCGTCCACTGGTGAAACGGCGCCAGCGAGACCTTGAACGCGAGCCCCGTGCCGGCGAGGCCGATCCCGACGAGGACGAGGGGATCGTCGAAGAGCCCCTGCATGCCCTCGCGGATGCCGGTGAAGTCGGTCGAGCCCGACGCGCCGTAGATGAACGCGAGCCCGTAGAGGAGCGTCGCCGAGCCCAGCGAGCCGACGATCAGGTACTTGAGCCCGGCCTCGAGCGACTCGCGGCGCGAGAGCTCCGACCCGCAGAGGACGTAGAGCGGCACCGACAGCAGCTCGAGCCCGACGAAGAGCGTGACCAGGTTCTGGGACGTCGCGAGGATCACCATCCCCAGCACCGAGCCGAGCAGCAGCGCCAGGAAGTCGGCGTGCCCGGCGCGGTCCGCCGCGGGCTCGCGCAGCGTCATCGGGACGACGAACGCGGCCGAGGCGATCGCGATCAGCGACCCGGCGAGGCCGAGGTCGTCGAGGCGAAGCGCCCCCGCGACGAGGTCCTGGTTCTCGCCCCACTGCCAGATGCACAGTCCCGCCGCGGCGCCGAGGGTGGCGAGCGCCAGCAGCGTCGGCGCCCAGCGATTCTCGGTGATCACGCTGCTGAGCAGCACGACGCAGAGGCCGGCGGTCAGCGCGATCAGCGGCGAGATCCCGGCGTAGTCGATGTCGGGGGCGGTGAAGCTCATCGCGACGCCACCGACGCGCCGGGGCTGAGCGCCTGCTCGACGGAGGCCTCGCCGCTGTCGAGGATGAGGCCCGGGTGCAGGGCGAGCGCGACGATCGCCAGGACCAGCGGCACGAGGACGAGCGCCTCGCGCAGCGAGATCTCGCGCGACACGACGCCCTCGGGCAGGCGCCCGTGCATCGTTCGCTGGTAGAGGCGGAGCGCGTAGTAGGCGGCGAGCGCGATCCCGATCGCCGGCGACGAACGCCATCGCGATCTTCGCCTGGAAGACGCCGTTGAGGATGAAGAACTCGCCGATGAAGTTCGCCGAGCCCGGCATCGCGAGCAGCGCGAGGGTGACGACGAGGAACAGCGCCGCCAGCACGGGCGCTCGCATGGCCATGCCGCCCATCCTGCGAACGTCCTCGGTCCCGGCGCGCTCGACGAGCAGCGCGGCGATCAAGAACACGGCGCCGACGACGAGCCCGTGGTTGACCATCTGCAGGACGGCGCCGTCGGCCCCGTCGGTGCGCAGCGAGAAGATCCCCAGCGTGATGAAGCCGAGCTGCGCGACCGAGGAGAACCCGGCGATCAGGCGCACGTTGGTCTGCGTGAACGCCATCACCGAGCCGTAGAGGATGCTCGCCAGCGCGATCACCATCACGACCTCCTGGAACTGGATCGTCGCGTCGGGATAGACCGGCAGCACGACGCGCAGGAAGCCGAACGCGCCGACCTTCGACAACACGCCGGAGAGCAGCACGAGGACCGCGATGGGGGAGGCGCGGTAGGCGTCCGGCATCCAGCCGTGGACGAGGAAGGCGGGCATCTTGATCAGGAAGGCCGCGGTGAAGAACCAGAAGATCCAGTTCTGGCTCGAGTCCGAAACCGTGTTGGCGCGCAGGTCCGCGATCGAGAACGACGAGCTCGCCGACCTGGTCGGCGGCGAGCACCGCGGTCGCGATCGCCGCGACGAGCATCAGCAGCGAGCCGACGAGCGTGTAGACGATCATCTTCGTCGTCGCGGCGATGCGGTTCTCGCCGCCCCAGGCGCCGATCAGGAAGTAGAACGGCACCAGCATCAGGTCGAAGAAGAGGACGAAGAGCAGCAGGTCCTGGGCGAGGAAGGCGCCCAGCGCCGCGGTCTCGGCGAGGCCGAGCATGAAGAAGTAGCTGCGCGGGTTGGCGGCGGGCGCCCGGAAGGCGCTGTAGAGCGTCGCCGCGGCCCACAGCAGCGCCGTCATCACGACGAGGTAGACGCTGATCCCGTCGACGCCGAGCTGGTAGCGGACGCCGAGGTCGGGGATCCAGCTCTCGTCGACGGCGTGCTGGAGCCCCGCGACGCCGGGGTCGAAGCCGGCGGCGACGATCGCCGCGAGCACGAGCGCCGCGAGCGACCGCGATCACCGGCACGACGCGGACGGCGGAGCGCGGCGCGACGAAGCACAGCAGTCCGGCGGCGACGGGCAGCCAGAGGAGGATCTGGATCATCAGCTGCTCACGATCAGGAAGTAGAGGCCGAGGACGGCGAAGCCGCCGATCAGGAGCAGGGCGTAGGCGCGGACGAACCCCGACTGGGCGCCGCGCACGAGCAGGCCGACGCCGCGCACCGCGTCCACGCGTCGCGCTGACCAGCCCGTCGACGACGACGCGCTCGACGACCGAGTTGGCGAAGCGCCCTGTCGCGAGCAGCGGGCGGTAGAAGACCGCGTCGTAGAGCTCGTCGAAGTACCACTTGTGCGCGAGGAAGGTGTGGAGGCCGCGCGCCCGGGCGCGGATGCGGTCGGTGGTCCCGGGCGCGACGACGTAGAGGTAGTAGGCGAGCGCGATCCCGATCGCCGCCATCGCCGCGCCGACCGCGAGGCCGATGTAGGCGGCGCCCTCGGAGGGGTGGATGTGCGCGAGCGGCGAGTCCTCGAAGGTCGGCTCGAGGAAGGTGTCGACGACGTCGGTGAGGCCCGGGATCTGGAGCACGCCGGCGACGGTGGCGAGGAGCCCGAGGATCCCCATCGCGACCTTCATCGGGGTCGCGCGCTCGGCGATGTAGTGGCCCGGCCCCGGGAAGCCGACGTCGGTGTCCTCGGGCTCGCCCGTCATCGGGTTCGCGGGCTCGGCGTGCGCGAGACGCCCCTGCTCCAGCTCCTTCGCCTCGGGGCAGGGCTCTCCGTAGAGGACGCGGAAGGTGATCCGGAAGGCGTAGAAGGCGGTCATCGCCGCGGCGATGTAGCCGCCGATCGCGAAGATCCAGTAGAAGCCGCCGCGCTCGGCGGCGAAGACGAGGATCTCGTCCTTCGAGAGCCAGCCCGAGAACGGCGGCGCCCCGGCGAGCGCGAGCGCGCCGATCGCCAGCATCGGGCCCGTGAACCACAGCGCCCGCCGGAAGCCGCTCATCCGGTCGATGTTCTGGACGCCGGCCATCGCGCCGATGATCGAGCCCGCCGCCATGAACAGCAGCGCCTTGAAGAAGGCGTGCGTCATCAGGTGGAAGAGCCCCGCGGCGTAGGCGCCGATCGAGACGCCGACGATCATGTAGCCGATCTGGCTGATCGTCGAGTAGGCGATGATCCGCTTGATGTCGGTGACGACGAGCGCCACCGACGCGGCGAAGATCAGCGTCGCCAGCCCGGTGAAGGCGGCGATGTCGGCGGCGGTCGGCGCGACCTCGAACAGCGGGTGGGTGCGGGCGATCAGGTAGACGCCCGCGGTGACCATCGTCGCGGCGTGGATCAGCGCCGAGACGGGGGTCGGGCCCTCCATCGCGTCGGGGAGCCACGTGTGGAGCGGCAGCTGCGCCGACTTCGCGAACGCCCCGACCATGAGCCCGACGCAGATCGCGATCGCGCTGCCGTCGTTGACCGAGAAGGTCTCGGGCGTCGCCTCGAAGACCTCGAGGTAGTCGAAGCTGCCGATCTCGCGGAAGATGAAGAAGGCGGCGAAGACGAGGCCGATGTCGCCGATCACGTTGATCACGAACGCCTTCATTCCGGCCTTGACCGCGGTCTCGCGCCGGTACCAGAAGCTGATCAGCGCATAGGAGGCGAAGCCGACGAACGCCCAGCCGACGATCAGCAGGACGAAGTTGCCCGCCAGGATCAGCAGCAGCATCGAGAAGACGAAGAAGTTGAGGTAGCTGAAGTAGCGGACCAGCCCGCGGTCGGACTCCATGTAGGTGACCGAGTAGAGGTGGATCAGGGCCGAGACCCCGCTGACGATCAGGCACATGTAGACCGAGAGCGGGTCGATGAGGATCCCGAGCTCGATGTCGAGGCCGGCGGCGCTCGCGTAGTCGTAGAGCGCCGAGGTCAGCTCGCGGTCGCTCGCGCCGTGGTCGAGGAGCATGAACAGCGCTCCGATCGCCGAGATGAACGCGGCGAAGATCGCGCCGGTCGCGATCCAGCCCGCGCTGCGACCCGGCAGCAGGCGGTAGCCGAGGGCGCAGACGAGGCTGCCGGCGAGCGGGAAGGCCAGCACCAGCCAGCCGTAGGTGGTGGCGCTCACCCGCGCAGGCTCCGCAGGTCGTCGACGTTGAGCGGTATCCGCCGCCGGTACATCGCGACGATCAGGCCGAGCCCGACCACGACCTCGCAGGCCGCGACGACCATCACGATCAGCGCGAAGACCTGGACGTCCTGGTCGCCGTGCATGCGGCCGAACGCGAGCAGCGCGAGGTTGCCCGCGTTGAGCATCAGCTCGAGGCAGAGCAGGATCACGAGCGGGCTGCGGCGGATCAGCACGCCGGCCGCGCCGACCGCGAAGAGCAGCGCCGAGAGGACGATGTACCAGGAGACGTCCATCAGGCCTCCTCGGCCTCGGGCTGGCTCGGCGCCGCGCGCTTGCCGGCGAGCACCACGGCGCCGATCGGCGCCGATCAGCAGCAGGATCGAGGCGGCCTCGAAGGCGATCAGGAAGCGCTCGAGGAAGAGCTCGCCGATCGCCTCGGGCGAGCCGAAGCCGAGCGGGATCGTCACGCCCTCGGTCTCGAGGCCCGACAGCGCGCTGCCGAGCACCGCGATCGAGAGCTCGATGAACAGCGCCGCCGCGAGCAACGGCCCGATCAGGCGCTGGCCGGGGATCGGCTCCCACAGCGGCTCCTCGATGCCTCCGACGTAGGCGGCGACGAAGACGTAGAGCACGACGATCGCGCCCGCGTAGACGACGACCTGGGCCGCCGCGACGAACTCCGCGTGGAGGATCAGGAACAGCCCCGCCAGCGAGACGAGGTGGACGACCAGGGCGAGCACGCAGTAGAAGGGATTGCGAAGCGCGATCACCGCGATCGCCCCTCCCAGTGCGCCGATCGCCCCGGCGAAGAAAGCGACCTCTTCCATCGCCGCGCATCCTATTCTCGGCGCGCGCTTCGCCGGGCGCGGCTCCCTAGGCTTCGTGACGCATGGGACGACCTCGATCGGACAACGGAGACGCCCAGCCGCCCCGGATCGTGATCGTCGGCGCGGGCTTCGGCGGCATCGCCCTCGCGATCAGGCTGCGAGAGGCCGGGATCGAGACGTTCACGATCCTCGAGAAGGCCGACTCGATCGGCGGCGTGTGGCGCGACAACACCTATCCGGGCCTCACCTGCGACATCCCGTCGCACCTCTACTCGCTGTCGTTCGAGCCCAACCCCGACTGGTCGCGCCTATATGCGCCGCGCGACGAGATCCTCGCCTACCAGGAGCGCCTCGTGACCAAGCACGGCCTCGTGCCGCCACATCCGGCTCGGCACCGCGGTCGCGCGGGCCGACTGCGACGAGGCTGACGGCGTCTGGCGCGTCACCACCGAGGACGGCGAGGTGATCGAGGCCGACGTCTTCGTCTGCGCGACCGGCCAGCTCTCGAGGCCGGCGCCCGCTCCGCTGCCGGGACTGGAGCGATTCGAGGGCCCGAGCTTTCACTCCAGCCGCTGGGACGACGACGTCGAGCTCGCCGGCAAGAGGGTCGCTGTGGTCGGCACCGGCGCGAGCGCGATCCAGCTCGTCCCCGAGATCGCCGACGAGGTCGAGCAGCTCCACGTCTTCCAGCGCTCGGCGCCATGGGTCGTCCCGAAGAACGACCGCGAGTACTCGAAGCTCGAGCGCCGCCTCTTTCGCCGCCTCCCGGTCGCTCCAGCGGCTCAGCCGCCGGCGCCAGTTCCTGACCCACGAGGTTCTCGGCTGGGCCGTGACCCGCGGGCAGCGCGTCAAGCGCTTCTTCGAGGCGCAGATGCTGAAGCGGCTCGAAAAGGAGGTCGCCGATCCCGAGCTGCGCGAGCGCCTCACCCCGCGCTACCCGATCGGCTGCAAGCGGATCCTGATCTCCGACGAGTGGTACTGCGACCCTCCAGCGCCCCGACGTCGAGCTCGTCACCGACGCCGTGACCGAGGTCGGGCCCGGACAGGATCGTCACCGCCGACGGCGTCGAGCGCCACGTGGACGTGATCATCCTCGCGACCGGCTTTCGCACGACCGAGTTCCTCGCTCCGATGCAGATCGCGGGCGTCGGCGGGCACGACCTCAACGAGGCGTGGCGCGAGGGCGCCGAGGCCTACCTCGGGATGACCGTCTCGGGCTTTCCCAACCTCTTCATGCTCTACGGGCCGAACACGAACCTCGGCGTCGGCTCGATCCTCAGCGTGCACGAGAGCCAGATCCGCTACCTCCTCGAGGCGATCGAGGAGCTGCGGCGAAGCGGAGCGCGCTACCTCGACGTGCGGCCCGAGGTCCAGCGCGCGTTCAACGACGAGCTCCAGGAGCTCCTCGCCGACAGCGTCTGGACGGCGGGCTGCTCGAACTGGTACCGCACCGAGTCCGGCAAGGTGGTCAACAACTGGCCGGGGCTCGTATCCGAGTACGACCGGCGCACGCGGGAGCTCGACCCCGCCGACTACCGGATGGACAGAGTCGACTGAGCGCTACTCGCCCTCGCGCCGCAGCGGCACGCGGTCGATGGGCTCGGCGAGCAGCATCTCCTTGGTGAAGATGAGGTCGGAGCGGTTGTAGTCCGAGATCTCGTACTCGTGGCCCATCGTGATCGCGTCGAAGGGGCACGCGACCTCGCAGTAGCCGCAGAAGATGCAGCGGCTGAGGTTGATCTCGTAGACCTCGGCGTAGCGCTCGCCGGCCGAGACGCGGCCCTCGCCGGGCGGGTTCTCGGCCGCGACGACGCGGATGCAGTCGGCGGGGCAGGCGGCGGCGCAGAGCGAGCAGCCGACGCACTTCTCGAGGCCCGTGTCCTCGAAGCGGTGGAGCTTGTGGCGGCCGCGGAAGCGCGGGTAGACGGGGGTCTTCTCCTCGGGGTACTGGATCGTCACCGGGCCCTCGACGAGGCGCCCGAAGACGGTCTTGAGCCCGCGCAGCGTCTCGCCGAAGGCGCGGTAGGCGCCGCCGGCGCCGCCGGGCTGGGGCCCGCGCTGGACGGCGATCACGTCGTCCGACTCGAGGTAGGGGAACGCCGTCCAGTCGGCGTTCTCGGTGTTGGCCCTCGCCTCCATCAGCTCACAGGACCGTGACGAGGACGGCGGTGACGAGGATGTTGAGCGTCGCGAGCGGCAGCAGCACCTTCCAGCCGAGGCGCATGAGCTGGTCGTAGCGCAGCCGCGGCAGCGTCGCGCGCACCCACATGAAGCAGAGGATCAGGGCGAGGATCTTCACGAGCATCCAGATCGGGTCGAGCCAGCCCGGCCCGGGACCCATCCAGCCGCCGAGGAAGAACGTCGCCGCGATCCCCGAGACGAGGAACATCTCGATGTACTCGGTGAGCGCGAAGGTGCCGTAGCGCATCCCGCCGTACTCGGTCTGGTATCCGGCGACGAGCTCGGCGTCCGCCTCGGGGAGGTCGAAGGGGGCGCGGTTCGCCTCGGCGAAGCCGGCGACCATGAAGATCAGGAAGCCGACGAACTGCGGGACGATGTACCAGAGCTCTCCCTGGGCGTCGACGACCCCGGTGAGCGACAGCGTCCCGGCCATCATGATCGCGCCGAGCAGCGCGAGCCCCATCGAGACCTCGTAGGAGATCAGCTGCGCGGCGGAGCGCATCGCGCCGAGGAAGCTGTACTTCGAGCCCGACGCCCAGCCTCCGATCAGCAGGCCGTAGAACGCGAGCGAGCCGAAGGCGAAGAAGTAGAGGACGCCGATCGAGACGTCGATCCCGTAGAGGCCGACCCCGTTCTGGACGTTGCCGAACGGGATGATCGCGAGCGCCGCGACGCCGCAGAAGATCACGATCACCGGCCCCAGCGACCACAGCAGCGGGATCGCGGTTCGGGGCGTGTAGTACTCCTTCGAGATCAGCTTCAGCGCGTCGGCGGCGGGCTGCAGGATGCCGTAGGGGCCGACGCGGTTGGGGCCGTAGCGCGCCTGGAAGCGGCCGAGCAGCTTGCGCTCGACCACGGTCAGCAGCGGCATGATCGAGAAGATCACGAGGAAGATCACGAGGCTCTTGACGATCAGGATCCACGTCGCCTCGACGAAGCCGACCTCGGCGATCGGCAGGCATCACGACGCCTCCTCCGCCGGGCTGACCTCGACCGTCTCGGCCCCCGCGAGCAGGTTGGCGTTGTTCTCGGCCGTGCCCTCGATCAGGAAGCCGGCCCCCGGGCGCATCCGGACTGCGCACCGCGACGCGGGCCTCGACGCGGTGGCCGTTGCTGCTCACGGTCACGGGCTGCGCGTGCTCGACACCGAGGCGCTCGGCGTCGGCGGGCGCGAGCTCGAGCGTCTGGTGCGGGGTCAGGAACTTCAGCGCCGGGTTGTGCTCCGTGACGTCGCCGGACCAGAGGTCGCGGTAGGTGCCCAGCGCGGATCGCGCTGCCGTCGGAGCGGGGTCGGCGGCCCCCTCGCCTGCCACATCGCCCGAGGAGGGGCTTGGCGCGTCCGCGGGCGGGTCCGGCGGGCGACGTTGAGCGGCATTCGAGGGGGCCCCCGCCCCCGCTCTGCGGAGTGCTGATCCGCTCTTGCCAGCGCAGGCCCGAGCCCTCCGATGTCGTCGTACGTGATCCCCGAGTAGAACGGGACCTCCGACGCCAAGCGCCTCGAAGACCTCGATGGGGGAGTCGAGGCCGGTCTCGTGGTCGAGGGCGGCGGCGAGCTCGACTAGGGCCTGCCAGCCGGGGCGGACGTCGCCGGGGAGGGGGACGTTGATGCGCAGGCGCTGGAGGCGGCCGTCGGGGTGGGTGACGGTGCCCTCCTTCTCGGCGTGGGACTCGGCCGGGAAGATGACGTCGGCGTGCTTGGTGGACTCGTTCTCGAACATCGAGATCGCGACGACGAAGTCCGGCGTTTTGCAGGGCTTTCGTCCAGCCCTCGCTGTCGGGGTAGTCGCGGACGGGGTTGACGTTGGCGAGGATCGCAGCGCCGACAGCTCCTCCGGACTCGAGCGCCTCGCTTGATCGCGGGCGCGTCGTGGCCGGCCGGGGCGTCGGCGAAGCCGGGGGCGAGCGCCGGGGAGCATTCCCGCCTCGGCGAGGCCGCGGCCGTTGGACTCCTCGGGGATCCCGATCAGGCCGGCGCCGTCGCGCTCGCCGAGCCGCAGCGCATCGGCCAGCTCGAGCAGGGCCTCGGCGGCCTCGTCGCCGGCCGGGCCCGAGATGAGGCGCGCGCCGAAGACGATCACCAGCGGGGAGTCGGCGCCGAGCAGCGACGCGACCGCGTTCGCCTCCTCGGAGCCCGCGTCGCCGCCGCCCGCCGCCGCCGCGATCGAGCGCAGGAAATCCGCGCCCTCGCCGGGCGCGTAGCGCGCGACCGAGTCGGCGCCGCCGTCGAGCGTCGTCGGGCGCTCGGAGGCGATCCCGAGCCGCAGCCGCATGTGGCGGACCGCCTTGCGGATGCGCAGGTCGAGGATCGGCATCTGGTGCAGCGGGTCGGCGCCGAGAACCAGTACGGCCTCGGCGTCGTCGATGTCGTCCATGCTCGCCGCGAGCGCGGGGTCGTCGAGGCGGCGCAGCGCCTCGGCGCCGGCACCGCCGCGCGGGCGGCTGTCGACGTGGGGAGAGCCGAGCGCGCCGCGCACGATGCGCTGGATCAGGTAGCCCTCCTCGTTCGAGGTCCCGGCGCCGGCGAGCGCCGCCGTGCGCTCGCGATGAGCGCTCAGCCCCTTCGCCGCCGCCTCGACCGCCTCGGGCCAGGACGCCGGGCGCAGGTTGCCGCCCTCGCGGATCATCGGCTCGGTGATGCGGTCGGGCGAGTTGATCATCTGGTAGCCGAAGCGGCCCTTGTCGCAGAGCCACCCGTCGTCGACCTCGTGGTTGTCGCGCGCCAGCACCCGCACGACGTGCTCGTCGCGGACGGTGAACTTGACGTTGCACTGGCTCGGGCAGAGCGTGCAGACCGATCCCGCGTCCTCGATGTCCCAGGGGCGGGCGCGGAAGCGGTAGGTCTGCGACGTCAGGGCGCCCACCGGGCAGAGCTCGATGATGTTGCCGTGGAAGGGGGCGACGTAGGGCTTGTCGTCGAAGGTCCCGACGAAGGTGCGGTCGCCGCGCTCGAGCAGCTGGAGCTGCTCGTCCTCGGCGACCTCCTGGCTGAAGCGCACGCAGCGGTAGCAGAGGATGCAGCGCTCGCGGTCGATCTTGACGAGCGGGGAGAGCGGAAGCGGCTTCTGGAAGTGGCGCTTGGGGTCGGCCATGCGGCTGCGGCCCGGGCCCCAGCCCATCGAGATGTCCTGGAGCGGGCACTCGCCGCCCTTGTCGCAGACGGGGCAGTCGAGCGGGTGGTTGACGAGCAGGAACTCGACGACCGAGTTCTGGGCCTCCTTGACGCGATCGGTCTGGGTGTAGACGACCATCCCGTCGCGCACCGGCGTCGAGCACGCGGTCTGGAGCTTCGGGATCCCCTCGACCTCGACCAGGCACATCCGGCAGGCGCCGACCGGCTCGCCGAGCTTGGGCTCGTAACAGAAGACGGGGATCTCGACGTCGCCGCCCTTCGCTGCGTCGACGAGCATCGTGCCCTCGGGCGCCGTGACCTCGACGCCGTCGACGACCAGCGTCACCGGCTCGCGCTCGCGCTTCACGCCGTCACCTTGAGCGCCGGCTCGACCTTGCCGGCCTCGTCGTCGAGCGGCCCCGGGCCGGCCTGCCGCGCCGACTCGATCGCGGCGTCGAACTCGTCGCGGTAGCGCTTGACCATGCTGCCGACCGGCATCGCCATCGAGTCGCCGAGCACGCAGAGGCAGTGGCCGATGATGTTCTCCTGGACCGAGGAGATGATGTCGAGGTCCATCGGCGTCGCCTCGCCGCGCGTCACCCGCTCCAGCATCTTCACGGTCCAGTTGGTGCCCTCGCGGCAGGGCGTGCACTTGCCGCAGGACTCGTGGTGGTAGAAGCGCGCCGTGCGCAGCGCCAGCTGCGGGATCGAGACGGTCTCGTCGGCGATGATGATCGCGCCCGAGCCCAGCATCGAGCCCGCCTCCGCCATCGCCTCGAACGAGTAGGGCAGGTCGAGCTCGTCGGGCCCGAGGACCGGGCGCGGACGACCCGCCGGGAAACCACGCCTTGACCTCGCGCCCCTCGGGCGGGCCGCCGGCGAGGTCGTAGACGATCTCGCGCGCCGGGATGCCCAGCTCGATCTCGTAGTTGCCGGGCCGCTGCACGCAGCCCGAGATCGAGGTCACCTTGGTCCCGGGCGACTGCTCGGTGCCGAAGCCCTTGAACCACTCCGCGCCGCGCTCGATGATGTGCGGGATGTTGGCGAGCGTCTCGACGTTGTTGATCAGGGTCGGGCCGCCGTAGAGGCCCTGGATCGCGGGAAACGGCGGCTTGAGCCGCGGGTTGCCGCGCTTTCCCTCGAGCGAGTCGAGCAGCGCCGTCTCCTCGCCGCAGATGTAGGCGCCCGCCCCGCGGTGGACGACCAGCTCGACACGGCGCCGCGTCCCGAGCACGTCGTCGCCGAGATAGCCGGCCTCGTAGGCCTCCGCCACGGCGTCGTCGAGGACGTCGGCGACCTCGGCGTACTCGCCGCGGATGAAGATGAAGGCTGCGCGCGGCGTCGGCGGCGAGCGCCGCGATCGCGATCCCCTCGATCAGCTGGTGCGGGTTCTTGTACATCAGCTCGCGGTCCTTGAACGTCCCCGGCTCGGACTCGTCGGCGTTGCAGCACAGGTACTTCTCCATGTCGCCGCGCGGCAGGAAGGAGGCCTTCTTTCCCATCGAGAACCCGGCGCCGCCGCGCCCGCGCAGCCCCGACTCCTCGAGCTCGCGCAGGACCTCGTCGGGCTCCATCCGCCTGTAGGCCTTCTCGAGCGCCCGGTAGCCGCCGAGGCGCCTGTAGGTCTCGATGCCGGCGAGCCCCGGCTCGTCGACGTGGCGGAACAGCACCCGGGTCTCAGGCATCGGCCGCCACCCTCGGGTCGGAGTCGGCCTCGGGCCCGCCCGCCGCCCCGCGCTTCGCCAGCGCCTTGTCGGGGAGCACTTCGGAGCCGGAGCGAAGCTGCTCGACGACGGTCGCGGCGTCGGCCGTGTCGAGCGGCCCGTAGTAGCGCTCGTCGACCGAGGCCATCGGCGCGATGTCGCACGCTCCCAGGCACTCGAAGCCCGACACGAACATCTCGCCGTCCTCGGAGCTGTCGCCGCCGTGGGCGGCCGCGTGCGGGTCGGTGCCCGCCGCCTCGCAGAACGCCTCCAGCAATCCGTCGGCGCCCTGCATCCAGCACGAGATGTTCGTGCACACCAGCACCCGGTGACGGCCGACGGGCTCGAGCCGCAGCAGGTCGTAGAAGCTCGCGACCGACTCGAGGAACGCGGGGGTGACTCCCATCACCGCGGCCGCCTGCCGGATCCCCTCCGGAGAGCACCAGCCGTAGTGGCGCTGCACGGCCCAGAGCGCGGGGATCGATGCGGAGCGGACCTGCGGGTACTTCGACATCGCGTTCTCGATCTGCTCGCGCAGCTCGGGCGGGCAGTCGACCTCGTGAAGCTCGGGGACGGCGCCGTCGAACGGGTCGAGGTCCTCTCCCGGGAACTGGTCCTCGCGCCCGGGGATCGGGATCGCGCGCGGCTGCTCGTTCACCTGTCGATGCCTCCCAGGATCGGGTCGAGCATCGCGAGGTTCTGAATCAGGTCGGCGATGTAGCCCTCGAGGCACATGTCGCGCAGCGCTTGGAGGTTCACGAACGAGGGGTCGCGGAAGTGCACCCGCACCGGCCGCGCGGAGCCGTCGGCGACCACGAAGCAGCCCTGCTCGCCGCGCGGCGACTCGATCGCGTAGTAGATCTCCCCCGGCGCGACGCGGAAGCCCTCGGTGACGAGCTTGAAGTGGTGGATCAGCGCCTCCATCGAGACGGGCAGCTCGTCGCGCGGCGGCAGCACGATCTTGCGGTCGTCGTGGATCGAAGGGCCCCTCGGGCAGGCCGTCGAGCGCCTGCTCGACGATCTTCACCGACTCGCGCATCTCGGCCATCCGCACCCGGTAGCGGTCGTAGCCGTCGCCGACCGTCCCGACCGGGATGTTGAAGTCGAAGTCCTCGTAGGCGAGGTAGGGCGAGACCTTGCGCAGGTCCCAGGGCTCGCCGGCGGCGCGCAGGAGCGGACCCGTCACCCCGAGGTCGAGCAGCCGCTGCCTCGGCACGACGCCGACGTTGCGCGTGCGGTTGAGGAATATCTCGTTGCGGTCGAGGATCGCGGCGTACTGGTCGAGCCGCGACGGCATCTCGTCGGTGAAGGCGCGCAGGTTGCGCTCGAAGCCGAGCGGGATGTCCTCGAAGACGCCGCCGACCTGGAAGTAGCGCGTGTGCATGCGCTGGCCGGTGGACATCTCGAAGAGGTCGAGGATCTTGTCGCGCTCGCGAAAGCAGTAGAAGAACATCGACATCGCGCCCAGGTCGAGCGCCGAGGTCCCGAGCCAGACGAGGTGCGAGTGGATGCGGTTGAGCTCCATGTGCAGGACTCGCAGGTACTTGGCGCGCGGCGGGATCTCGATCTCCAGGAGCCGCTCGACCGCGCCGCAGAACCCCTCCATCTGGAAGAAGTAGGAGAGGTAGTCCATGCGCTCGACGTACGGGATCACCTTCCAGTAGGGCTTCTCCTCGCAGTTCTTCTCGATCCCCGTGTGGACGTAGCCCATGACGGGGCGCAGGTCCTTGACGACCTCGCCCTGGAGGTTGACCACGACACGCAGCACCCCGTGGGTCGCGGGGTGGTGCGGGCCCATGTTGATCGTCAGCAGCTCCTGCTCGGGCTCGAGGTCCTCGGCGGCGGTGCGCTCGATCGCCGCCGTGCCGACGAGCCGCTCGTCCTCGGCGCGCTCGAGCGTCTCGTGGCGGCCCGTCTCGCCGATCGTGCTCACTCGTACCACCGCGGGGTCTCGACCTCGTTGTGGGTGAACAGGACGGGCTCGCCGCCGATCGGGAAGTCCTTGCGCAGCGGCCAGCCGACGTAGTCCTCGGGCATCAGGATGCGGCGCAGGTCGGGGTGGCCGCTGAAGACGATCCCGAAGAAGTCGTAGGCCTCGCGCTCCTGGAACTCGGCGGTCGGGAACATCTCGACGCACGAGTCGATCTCGGGAAGCTCTTCGCCGCCGGGGTCGGGCAGCGCCGCCTTGACGCGAAGGCGCTCGACGCGCGGCATGTTCAACAGCTCGTAGTGGACGCCGAAGCGCGGCTCGCCGGGCGAGTAATCGGCGGCGTGGAGGCTCGAGAGAAAGCGGTACTCCTGCCCCGGCGTGTCCCGCAGCCAGCCCAGCACGTCGAGCGTGCGCTCGGGGTTGATGACGAGCGCCGCCTTGTCGTGCTCGAAGTAGGTCCCGTGAACCGAGCCCTCGAAGGAGCCGTTGAGCTCCTGCGCGATCAGCTCCAGCCCCGCCGCGTCGGGCATCAGTCGGGCTCGCCGTTCTCGGCCGGGAACGAGGCCCGCTGCCGGGCCGCCTCGTACGCGGCCTGATCCTCGGCACGGGGTTCGCCGTGCGCCGCCCGCGCCCACTCCTCCGTGCCGGCGGCGTTGTAGCGCTGGCGCCATCCCGGGTCGGGATTGCCCTGGATCATCCGCTGGAGCTTGTTGAAGCCGTGTAGCAGCGCCTCGGGGCGCGGCGGGCAGCCCGGGACGTGGACGTCCACGGGCATGAACTTGTCGGCGCCCTGGACGACGGCGTAGTTGGAGAACATCCCGCCCGACGAGGAGCAGGCGCCCATCGCGATCACCCACTTGGGCTCGAGCATCTGGTCGTAGATCCGGCGCACGACCGGCGCCATCTTGATCGCCACCCGCCCCGAGAGGATCAGCAGGTCGGCCTGGCGCGGTGAGGCGCGCATGTTCTCGGCCCCGAAGCGCGCCGAGTCGTAGCGCGGCGAGACGATCGACATCATCTCGATCGCGCAGCAGGCGAGCCCGAAGGTCGCCGGGAAGATCGAGTTGGCGCGCGCCCATGCCTGCGCCTTCGAGAAGGTCGTCGCGAGCACCGAATCCTCGACGTGCGCCTCCAGGTCGGCGCCCTCGAGGTCACCGCGCAGCAGGTCGCGCGCGCGGAGCTGGCGGATGCGTAGCTCTTGCGGTGTGCGGGGCTGCTCGAGCGGGGCCGCGGCGCGGAGCTTCTCGCGCCTCAGTTCCAATCGAGTGCTCCCCTGCGCCACACGTACACGAGCGCGACCAGAAGCAGGGCGACGAAGACGAGGATCTCGGCGAGCACGAAGACGTCGCTGGCGGAGTTGAGGATCACCCCGACCGGATACAGGAAGACGACCTCGATGTCGAAGAGGATGAACAGCATCGCGACCATGTAGAAGCCGACGCCGAAGCGGAACGTCCGCGACACGTCGCTCGGCAGGCCGCACTCGTAGGGATCGGACTTGACCGGGTTCGGCTTCCGCGGCCCGACGAGGAGGTTCACGGCCGCCAGCAGCCCCCCGATGATGAGACCGAGTCCGGCGAAGACGATTACGGGGAGGTAGCTCTGGAGCAAGTCGGTGTGCGTTGAGGGCGGCTCGACGCCTGTTATACACCAACCTTTGTGACAACTTGTTACATAGTGATCTTCCGCATCAACAACCCGGTTTCGCGCCCCTTCTGAGGCCCGGTTGGACACGGTTCACCTCGTCGCCGGCATCGCCGTCCTGGTGCTCAACCTCGCGGCCGCGGCGTGGGGCGGAGCGATGTGGCTCGCCCGCCGCCCCTCGGTCGCCTTCTGGTACGTGCTGCGCGCCGCCCAGTTCGCGGTCGTCGTCCAGGTCCTGCTCGGCGGGATCCTGCTGCTGCTCGGCCGCGAGGCCGCCGATGGGCTGCACTACGTCTACGGGCTCGCGCCGCTCGCCGTCTCCTTTCTCGCCGAGGGCGCGCGCGCCGGGGCGGCCGAGCGCGAGCTGGGCGATCTCTCGTTCGAGACGCTGCCCCGCGAGCGCCAGCGCTCGATCGCGCTCGCGATCGTGCGCCGCGAGATGGGGATCATGACCGTCTCGGCCTGGGTGATCTTCTTCCTCGCGCTGCGCGCGGCGGGGACGAGCACGCTGTTCTAGGAGCGGTCCCGGAGCGAACTGCGGCTGGGTAGGACGGGCCGCACGCCGCTGGCGCCGCTGCGTTAACTAGACCCCGCATGCCGGGGTTTAGGCAGCACAGTGCCAAGCCGGGCTCCCCTTATTGAGCGTTTTCGGCCGGAAGCATCGAGCCCACGGCCATGGAGGACTCCCTGAGCTTCATGGAGGGTGAGCTGGAGCGGCTCGGGCGCGGCGTGGCGCCGCCCTGCGACGCGCGCGGCGCGCCGTCGCAAAGCCTCTGCCTAGCGAGGGCCGGGCAGAGGCCTGTAGGCGCCGTCGTAGAAGACCAGCGGCGGGCCGTCCGACGCCTCGACCTCGAGCACGACGCCCGTGACGATCACGTGGTCGCCGCCGGCGATCACGTTCTCGAGCTCGCAGGCGACCCGGACCTCGGCGTCCTCGAGCACGCGGGACGTCCGCCGCCGTCTTCCAGGCGACCCCGGCCCACTTCTCCTCCTGCGGGGCCTTGGTCGCGAAGGCGCGCGCGATCTCCTCGTCGCCGGCGCCGAGCACGCTTATCCCGAAGCGGCCCGGCGGCCTCGACCGCGCGCAGCGTGCGCGAGCCGCGGTCGATGCAGGCCAGCATCAGCGGCGGCTCGAGCGACAGCGAGACGACCGCGTTGGCGGTCAGCCCCGCGGGCCCGTCGGGGCCCTTGGCGGTGACCACGGTGACCGCCGTGGGGATGCGCTGCATCGCGCGCCGGAATCCGGCCGGGTCGAGGCCTGCCTCCGTCATCGAAGCGGAAGTATGATGCCGCCCGCGTGCGGCCTCTTCTCGTCCTCATGTCGTGCCTCGCAGCGGCGTCCGCGCTCGCTGCCTGCGGAACCGAGGGAATCGACGTTGCGCAGGACGACCCCAACTACGAGGGCGCGGTGCTCTTCGCGGAGCGCTGCTCGGGCTGCCACACGCTCGACGGCGGCCGGGACGCAGGGCTCGGGCAACAACAGCCTGCGCAACCAGGGCCCCAACTTCGACCAGCGCCAGGTCAACTACGAGGACGCCCTCTTCGCGATCCGCAACGGCGGCTTCTCGGGCGCGATCATGCCCCAGAACATCGTCGTCGGCGACGACGCCGAGGCCGTGGCGCGGTTCCTCGGCGAATACTCCGGCACGGAGGCGACGCCGTCGCTGGCGCCGACCTCCGACGGCGAGCTAGCCGACGCGACGCCGCGGGGCCTGCCTCGCTCGACCTCAAGCGCATCCGTGAGGACCCCGGCGCCGTAAGGGCCGCGCTGTCGCGGCGCGGTGCGGCGGACGAGGTCGACGAGCTGCTGCGCCTCGACGAGCGCCGGCGCGAGCTGCTGCCCGAGGTCGAGGGCGGGCGGGCGCGCCAGAACAAGGCCTCGGAGGCGATCGCCGAGGCCAAGCGCGAGGGCCGCGACGCCGACGCCGAGATCGCGGAGATGCGCGAGCTCTCGACCGAGATCAAGCGCCTCGAGGCCGAGCTCGGCGAGGTCGAGCGCGCCCGCGACGAGCTCGCGCTGACGCTGCCCAACCTTCCCGAGCCCGACGCCCCCGACGGCGACACCGACGAGGACGCCGTCACGCTGCGCGAGGTCGGCGAGCGCCCGAGCTTCGACTTCGAGATCCGCGACCACGTCGAGCTCGGCGCCGAGCACGGGCTGATCGACATCGAGCGCGCGGCGCGCGCGTCGGGCGCGCGCTTCGCCTACCTGATGGGCGACCTGGTGATGGTCGAGATGGCGCTCGTCCGCTACGCGCTCGGGTTGCTCGCCGAGGAGGGCTTCAAGCCCGTCATCCCACCCGTGCTCGTGCGCGAGGAGCCGCTCGAGGGCACCGGCTTCTTTCCCGGCGAGCGCGAGATGATCTACGAGATCCCGCGCGACGAGCTGTTCTTGGTCGGCACCTCGGAGGTCTCGCTCGCCGCCCTGCACATGGACGAGATCCTCGGCCCGGACGAGGTCCCGCGCCGCTACGCGGGCTTTTCGACCTGCTTTCGGCGCGAGGCCGGCGCGGCCGGCAAGGACACGCGCGGGATCTTTCGCGTGCACCAGTTCGACAAGGTCGAGATGTACTCGTTCGTCGAGCCCGGAGAGTCGGGCGCCGAGCACGAGCGCATCCTCGCCCTCCAGGAGCGCATCCTGGGCGAGCTCGAGATCCCCTATCGAGTCGTCGACATCCCCGTCGGCGACCTCGGCGCCTCGGCGGCGCGCAAGTTCGACTGCGAGGCGTGGATCCCGAGCCAGGAGCGCTATCGCGAGGTCACGTCTTGCTCGAACACGACCGACTACCAGGCGCGGCGCCTGAAGGCCCGCTACCGCCCCGCCGACGGCGAGGCGCCGATCCACCCGCACACGCTCAACGGCACCGCGGTCGCGGTCGGGCGCTTCCTGATCGCGATCATGGAGAACCGCCAGGACTCCGAGGGCCGGATCTCGATCCCCGAGGTGCTGCAGGCCCACGGGGCGCCGGCGGCCATCCCCGCCGGCGGCTAGCTAGCCCTTCGAGTCGTCGCCGCCCCGGCGCCCTCGTCGAAATCGAGCGAGCACGAGTTGATGCAGTAGCGCTGGCCGGTCGGCTGTGGGCCGTCGGGGAAGACGTGCCCGAGATGGCTTCCGCAGCGGCTGCACACGACCTCGATGCGGCGCATCCCGTGGCTGTTGTCCTCACGCGTCTCGACCCGATCGGAGTCCATCGGGTCGAAGAAGCTCGGCCATCCCGTGCCGGAGTCGAACTTGGTGTCGGAGCCGAACAGCTCCTGTCCGCATGCGGCGCAGCGATAGACGCCGCCCTCCTTCGTGTCCACGTACTCGCCCGTGAACGGCGCCTCGGTTCCCGCCTCTCGCAGCACGTGGTACTGCTCGGGGCTCAGCTCGGCCTTCCACTCCTGCTCGCTCTTGGTGACCTTCTCCATCCTCGCTCCAGTCTGTGGGCGCGTATGCGTATCGCCACTAGGTATAGCGAGTGTGTTTGGGCAACGGGACCCGGGGTAGGCAGGACGCGAGGGACTGGTTGACGATCACTCCGATCAACGCTGGAAGAAACCTGATCAAGCGCGGCCGAGGCGCCGGCGACGACGTCGCCGATGCGCTGGGCGACGTGCGCGATTCGCTCGACGACTACCTCGCACGCGCCGACGGCGTCCTGGCGCGCCTCGACCGACCGGAGAGGCGCAGCCTCAGGCTGCCGCTCGTCCTGATCGCGGCGGGCATGGTCGGCGGATACCTGCTCGGGCGCCGAGCCGCGGCGCCGGCCGAGGTCGTGGAGTCCAATGGAGCGTCCACGCCCGAGGCCGAGCCCTCGATGGAGGTCACGACGGCGGTCGAGGTCAGCCGCCCGCAGCCCGCAGAGCTCGACGAGATCGTCCCCGCGGCGGCCTCGAAGGCTTAGGCGAAGACTTACCCAGGGAGCCAGCCCTCTCTAGGCGACGGGACGAAGGAGCCGGTGATTCTCACCGGCCCGTCGCCTTTCTCTTGCGCGGCGAACCGGGCCCCTAGTATCCGCCGCCCGTGGCCGACGCCTTCTTCGAGCCCGACGGGGACCTCTACGTCCCCAGCGAGCTGACGCGGGGCCCCTGGGATCCGGGGTCCCAGCACGCCGGGCCGCCGACGGCCCTGATCGGGCGCGAGATCGAGCGGCTCGAGTCCGACTCACCGCGCCAGGTCGGCCGCATCACGTTCGAGATCATGCGCCCGGTGCCGATCGCGCCGCTGCGCGTCGAGGCGCGCGTCGCTGCGCCCGGGGCGCAGCGTCGAGATGTCCGAGGCGACGCTCTCCGACGGCGACGGCGAGACGCTCGTGCGGGCGACCGCGTGGCGCCTGCGCGTCGCCGAGGTTCCGATTCCGGCCGAGCTCACCAGCGAGGGCGGCCGCGACGTCGCGCCGGCGGGCGCTTCGACGCTGCGCCCCGGGCACGTGCCGCCACCGCCGGACGAGTGCGCCGAGCGCGACTTCTTCGACACCGGCCAGTCGGTCGGCTACCACACGGCGATGGACTACCGCTTCGCCTCCGGCGCCTTCCTCGAGCCGGGCCCGGCGACCGTCTGGATGCGCATGCGCCAGCCGCTCGTCGCGGGCGAGGACCCGACGCCGCTCCAGCGCGTGCTCGTGGCCGCCGACTCCGGCAACGGCGTCAGCGCGACCCTCGACTGGTCGAGGTTCCTGTTCATCAACGTCGACCTGACGGTGCACCTGCACCGCATGCCCGCCGGAGAGTGGGTCTGCCTCGACGCGATCACCATCCCCGAGCCGACCGGGATCGGGATCGCGGACACCGCGCTCTACGACGAGCGCGGCCCGGTCGGGCGCGCGGCGCAGACGCTTCTCGTCGGCGAGCGCTAGGCGCGTGGCGGCGGCGCGCGACGACGCCGGCCGCGGGGCCGACGCCTGGTGGCGCGACGCGCTCGTCTACCAGATCTACGTGCGCTCGTTCCAGGATTCCGACGGCGACGGAATCGGCGACCTTCGCGGCGTGATCCGGCGCCTGGACCACGTCAAGAGCCTCGGCGCCGATGCGATCTGGCTCTCGCCGATCCACCCGTCCCCGAACGCCGACCTCGGCTACGACGTCGCCGACTACATGGGCATCGATCCCGCGCTGGGGACGGCGGCCGACTTCGACGAGCTCGTGGCCGCCGCCCACGCCCGGGGGCTGCGCGTGCTGCTCGATCTCGTCGCCTCGCACACGTCGATCGAGCACCCGTGGTTCCGGGACCATCCCGAGCGCTACATCTGGGCCGAGGCGGGACCGCCCAACAACTGGCGCGCCGCGTTCGGGGGGCCGGCCTGGAGCTCGCGACCCGGGAGCGGGCGCTGGTACCTGCACTCGTTCTTCGCCGAGCAGGCCGACCTCGACTGGCGCAACCCCGACGTGCGGCGGGAGATGGGCGAGGTCGTCGCCCACTGGCTCGAGCGCGGCGTCGACGGGTTCCGGGTCGACGCGGCGCAGCAGCTCGTCAAGGACGAGCGCCTGCGCGACGACCCGCCCGCCTCCGCCGCGTTCCCGCTGCCGCTCCACGAGGAGCGCGTCGCCCTTCGCCAGCTGCACTCGGGCAACGACCCCGAGACGACCCTCGCGCTGAGCTCCCTGCGCGAGTCCGCCGGCGACGCGTTTCTGGTCGGCGAGGTCTACCTGCCCACCGACGCGCTGCCGGCCTACCTGCGATACCTCGACTCGGCGTTCGCGTTCGAGTTCTTCCACGCCCCCTGGGACGCGGCCCGGCTTCGAGAGGTCATCGCGGCGGCCGCGGGGCCGCGGCGACCTCGCCTGGGTGCTCTCGAGCCACGACTTCCCCCGCGCCGCGACCCGCCTCGGCCCCGAGAACGCCGCCGCCGCGGCGCTGCTGCTGCTGACCCTGCCCGGCCCCGCGTTCGTCTACCAGGGCGAGGAGATCGGGATGGTGGACGGCCCCGGCGCCGATCCGCCCGTCGACCGCGCGGGCCGCGACGGCGCGCGCCATCCGATGCAATGGGAGGCGGCCCCGCACGGCGGCTTCACCGACCCCGAGCGCGGAGCCGTGGCTCCCGGCGACCGACCCCGAGCGCCGCAACGTCGCCGACCAGGAGGCCGACCCCGGCTCGATGCTCGACCTCTATCGCCGCCTGATCTCGCTGCGCCGCCGTCTCGGCGGCGGCTTCGCGCTCGTCGACGCGGCGCCCGGCGTCGTCGCCTACGAGCGCGGAGGCCATCTGGTCGCGGTCAACACCGGGGGCGAGCGCGCGCGAGCTGCCGCGCGCCGGAAACGTCGTCGTCGCGGCCGGAGCGGACCTCGACGGCCGTGTCTCCGAGCTTCCGCCCCACGCCGGCGTCGTGCTCGATTCGGCCTAACGCGACCCGGCATCTTGTCCAGTCCGGCAGCGCGTTTTGGATTGAATTTCGGCGCCACCGGGGATAGGAGGTCCTAGACCGCGCACAGCCGCCCGGTCTCGATGCAAGGAGGAGAGAACTTGCAGCACGCAAGCGCCGCGGGGAGCGGCGCACCAGGGTTCGCAATCGCGGTCCTGCTCGCGTGCCTCGCGATCTCCGGCTGTGGCGGCTCCGACGCGGGCGAGGGGTCGCAGACGCTCAGCCTCTTCATCTTCAACGAGCCCAGCGGCGTCGTCGAGACCATCGCCCAGAAGTGCTCCGAGGAGGCCGACGGCGCCTACACGATCGAGTTCGAGTACCTGCCCTCCGACGCCGACGGCCAGCGCGAGCAGCTCGTCCGCCGGCTCGGCGCCGAGGACCCCTCGATCGACCTCATCGGGATGGACGTCATCTGGACCGGCGAGTTCGCCAACGCCGGCTGGCTGGTGCCCTTTCCCGCCGACGTCGACAAGGTCGTCAGCGAGGAGGTCTTCCCCAGCGTCCTCGACACGGCGGCGTTCGAGGGCCAGCTCTACGGCGCGCCGATCTGGTCCAACACCCAGCTGCTGTGGTACCGCAGCGACCTCGTCGACAAGCCGCCGAAGACGTGGGACGAGATGATCGACGAGGCCGAGAAGATCGGCCCGGAAGAGGGGCTGATCCAGGTCCAGGCCAACCGCTACGAGGGCCTCACCGTGTGGGCCAACCAGATGATCGCCTCCGCCGGCGGCGAGATCATCTCGGGGCAGGACGAGCTCTCGCTCGAGCAGGAGCCGACCGAGCGCGCGCTGGAGGTCATGGGCCGCCTCTCGACGTCCGAGGCGGCCGACCCGAGCATCACGACGTCGAACGAGGACACGACGAGGCTCGCCTTCGAGTCCGGCACCTCCGCCTTCATGATCAACTACCCCTTCGTCTATCCGAGCGCGGAGGAGAACGCCCCCGACGTCTTCAAGGTGATGAAGGCGGCGCCGTACCCGCGCGTCGAGCCCGACATCCCCAGCGCGCCGCCGCTCGGCGGGATCAACCTCGGAGTGTCGTCCTTCTCGGAGAACCCCGACCTCGCCTTCGACGCGATCGAGTGCCTCGTCAAGCCCGAGAACCAGGTCGAGATCGCGAGCGCGGCCGGGCTGCCGCCGGTGCGCGAGGACATCTACGACAGCAAGGAGATCGAGAAGGTCTATCCCGGCTACTCCGACCTGATCCGCAGCTCGATCGACGCCGCGGTCCCGCGCCCGTCGCAGTCGCCCGCCTACCAGGACCTCTCGCTCGCGATCCAGCGCGCC
Source organism: uncultured Thermoleophilia bacterium (assembly GCA_963838145.1). GTDB lineage: Bacteria > Actinomycetota > Thermoleophilia > Solirubrobacterales > 70-9 > DASPWW01. The sequence goes on along the minus strand of CAWIPX010000009.1, from coordinate 230,951 downwards.
ATCCACCCGACCACCGGCATCGACCCCGATGACCCGACCCCCACCTACGAGGAGCTCCACGACCTCCTCGAGCAGGCGATCAATCGCGAGGGGCTGCTGTGAGCACCGCTCGAGGCAGCCGAGCCGCAAGCCGAAGGTCAGCGACCGGGCGCGCTCCGAGCGCCGCCTCGCCTGGATGCTCTGCGCTCCGGCGGTCGTCGCGATGCTGCTCGTGACCGCCTATCCGATCCTCTACGCGATCGTCCTCTCGGTCCAGGACGTGGACCTGCGCTTCCCCGACGAGGGCGGCTTCGTCGGGCTCGACAACTACGTCGCAGTACTGACCTCGGACCTGTGGTGGCAGGGCGTCTTCAACACCACCTTCATCACCGTCGTCTCGGTCGCGGTCGAGCTCGTGATCGGGATGGCGATCGCGCTCGTGATGCACCGTGCGATCTTCGGCCGCGGGCTCGTCCGCACGGCGGTCCTGATCCCGTACGGGATCATCACCGTGGTCGCGGCGTTCGCGTGGTTCTTCGCCTTCGACCCCGCGAGCGGGTTCGTCAACGGGCTGCCGTTCGTCGACGACGACAAGGCGTGGTTCGGAGACCGCTGGAGCGCGATGTCCGTGATCATCGCCGCCGAGATCTGGAAGACGACCCCGTTCATCGCCCTGCTCCTGCTCGCTGGGCTGACGACGATCGACGAGGGCCTCTACGAGGCGGCGAAGGTGGACGGGGCGAACGCCGTGCAGCGCTTCTTCCGCATCACCCTGCCGCTGATGAAGCCGGCGATCCTCGTCGCCCTGCTGTTCCGCACGCTCGACGCCTTCCGCGTCTTCGACACGATCTTCGTCATGACCCGGGGAAGCCAGGACACCGAGTCGGTGTCGATCCTCGGCTACAACCAGCTGATCTCGCGCCTCAACCTCGGCCTCGGCTCGGCGGTATCGGTGCTGATCTTCCTGATGGTGCTCGCTGATCGCCGCGATCTTCGTGCGCGGCTTCGGGACGACCCTGCCGCGCGGGAGGGAGGACTAGATGGAGCGCGGCACGCGCGAGTACATGGTGTGGAGCATCGGCATCTTCGTGATCGTGGCCGCGGCGCTCTTCCCTGTCCTCTGGATCGTCTCGCTGTCGCTCAAGGACCCCGCGACGATCGCCGACGGGCGGCTGATCCCCTCCGAGTTCACGTTCGACAACTACAAGACGCTGTTCGAGGGCGGCTTCGACAGCCCGCTGCTTCGCCCGCTGATCAACTCGATCCTGATCGCGCTGATCGCGACGACGATCGCGATCGTGCTCGCGTCGTTCGCGGCCTACGCGATCGCCCGCCTCGACTTCCCAGGGAAGTTCGCGATCCTCGCCGGCGCGCTGGCGATCGCGATGTTCCCGCCGATCTCGACGATCGGGCCGCTGTTCGACATGTGGCGGGCGCTCGGGATCTACGACACCTACATAGGCCTGATCGTCCCCTACCTGACGTTCTCGCTACCGCTCGCGATCTACACCCTCGTCGCGTTCTTCCGCGAGATCCCGTGGGACCTCGAGCAGGCCGCCCAGGTGGACGGCGCCACGCCCTTCCAGGCGTTCCGCAAGGTGATCATCCCGCTCGCGGCGCCGGGCATGTTCACCGCCGCGATCCTCGTCTTCATCTTCTGCTGGAACGACTTCCTGTTCGCGATATCGCTGACCTCGTCGGACGCGTCGCGCACCGTCCCGGCGGCGCTGGCGTTCTTCACCGGCGACTCCCAGTTCACCGAGCCGACCGGCAACATCGCGGCGGCGGCCAGCCTCGTGACGATCCCGATCATCATCTTCGTCCTGTTCTTCCAGCGCCGCATCGTCGCCGGCCTGACCGCGGGAGCCGTCAAGGGATGAGCGCCCGCCCGGCTCGAAAAGACTTCGAAAGCAAGGAGATGAGCACCGATGGCTGACATCGTCCTCGACAACGTGAGCAAGCGGTTCTCGGACGGCTACGAGGCCGTCAAGGACATGAGCCTCGAGATCGCCGACGGCGAGTTCGTGATCCTCGTCGGCCCGTCGGGATGCGGCAAGTCGACCGCGCTGCGGATGATCGCCGGGCTCGAGGACATCACCGACGGCGAGATGCGGATCGGAGGCGACGTCGTCAACCAGTACGCGCCGAAGGACCGCGACATCGCGATGGTGTTCCAGAACTACGCGCTCTATCCCGCACATGACGGTGCGCGAGAACATGGCCTTCCCGCTCAAGCTCGCGAAGGTGCCCGACGACGAGATCGACTCCAAGGTCAGCGAGGCGGCGAAGATCCTCGACCTCGAGCAGCATCTCGACCGCAAGCCGGCCAACCTCTCGGGCGGCCAGCGCCAGCGCGTCGCGATGGGGAGGGCGATCGTTCGCGACCCGAAGGCGTTCCTCATGGACGAGCCGCTGTCGAACCTCGACGCCAAGCTGCGCGTCCAGATGCGCACCGAGGTCTCGCGCATCCAGCAGCGCCTCGGCACGACGACCGTCTACGTCACCCACGACCAGACCGAGGCGATGACGCTCGGCGACCGCGTCGCGGTGATGCGCGCGGGCGAGCTGCAGCAGGTCGGGTCGCCGGGCGAGCTGTACTCGGACCCGGCGAACCTCTTCGTGGCGGGGTTCATCGGCTCGCCGGCGATGAACTTCATGCCGGCGAGGATCGAGGGCGACACGGTCAAGCTGCCGCTCGGCGACATGCCGTTGTCGCCTGAGATCCGCGAGCGCTTGGGCCAGACCGAAAGTGGCCGCGAGGTCGTGGCGGGCGTGCGGCCCGAGAACTTCGAGGACGCCTCGCTCGTCGGAGACGCCCGCGACGAGGGCATCACGTTCCGCGCCAAGATCGAGGTCGTCGAGTCGATGGGCTCGGAGCTCTACGCCTACTTCCCGGTCGAGTCCGAGGGCATCGAGTCCGACCAGCTCGCCGAGCTCGCCGAGGACGCCGGCGCGAGCGAGGTTCCCGGCGGCGGCAGCAACCAGGTCGTCGCGCGCCTCGACGCCGCGAGCGAGGTCAAGGAGGGCGAGGAGGCGGAGCTGTGGGTGGACGCCAGAACGCTCCACCTCTTCGACCCGTCGAGCGGCGAGAGCCTGACGCGCAAGTCCTGAGCCGGCGCCGCGAGGCCCCCGCCTACGCGAGGTCCTCGCGCAGGCGATCGACGAACGTGTCGCTCTCCGAGGTCGGGCGCCGCAGCTCCTCGCGCAGCCGCTCGATCACCTCGTCGTTCCATTCGTGGGTGCGCAGGAGCAGGTAGCGCAGGCTGACGACGCGCACGTAGCACTCGGTCTCGGTGCTTCCGCTCTCCGCAGAGCCCCGCCTCGGTGAGCATCCGGGTCACGGGCTCGTACTCGTCGCGAAACCACTCCTCCGCGACCTGCTCGCGGGTCATGAACTCGCCGCGGGCCTGCATCAGCCGAAAGCCCCATGCCTCGACGCCCTCGGCGAGCCCCGCGTAGTCCCAGCCGTTTCGCATCGAGATCCGTCGCCGCATCTCCGGCGGCAGCGGCACGCGCTCGAAGAACAGCCGCTCGTGGCTCTTGAGCGGCAGATCGCGCGGTGAGATCGCGCTGTCGGCGGGCAGCGCCGTCTGGATCTCGGTCACGTAGGCGTCGATCTTGTCGAGGCCCATCTGGCGCGCCACCGAGACGCGGTGGTGGCCGTCCTCGACGAAATGCAGGTCGCCGACGCGGTAGACCTTGATCGGGGGCATCGACTCTCCGCGCCGCATCGCCTCGGCGATCTTCTGCCAGCGCCGCCGCACGCGGCGCGAGGTGGGGCGGAAGTGGCGGTCGAACTCGCGCCGCGACCGGTCCACCGTCCCGACGATCGAGTCGACGTCGATCGTCTGCAGGCCGAGCCGCTTCTCGCCGCGGTAGCCGAGCGCTTCGACGACCTCGTCGAAGGGCAGGATGACGTTCACGTCACCGGGCTCGCGGCGCAGGCGCCCGGCGAGCCTCGCCAGCTGCTGGCGCCGCCGCGCGCGGCCGAAGTCGGCCTGCGCGTCCTGGGTCGGAAAGCCGGTGTCGGGCGGCATGGGTTAACGGTACCCCCGGTAGTACGGTTCACACGGACGACCACGAGGGGAGCCGGATGGCAGTGACGCAGAGCCGCGCGACCACGGCGACTCGAGGCTTCGAGTCGCTCGACGACGAGACCAGCATCACGAGCCTGCCCGTCGAGGGGGCGCTCCCCGGCTGGCTCGAGGGCTCGCTGCTGCGCACCGGCCCGGCGAAGTGGGAGGTCGGCGAGCGCACGATGAACCACTGGTTCGACGGCTTCGCGATGCTGCACCGCTTCTCGATCGCCGGCGGCGAGGTCTCCTACGCGAGCCGCTTTCTCGAGGCGCACGCCTATCGCGCCGCGCGCGAGTCGGGCGAGATCTCCTACTCGGAGTTCGCCACCGACCCGTGCCGCTCGCTGTTCTCGCGCGTCACGTCGATGTTCTCGCCCAAGCTCTCCGACAACGCGAACGTCAACCTGATGCAGCTCGGCGAGCGCTTCGTCGCGATGACCGAGACGCCGATCCCGGTCCAGTTCGACGCCGAGACGCTCGAGTACGCCGGGGTCGCCTACGAGCCGCCGGGCATCCTCACGACCGCTCACCCGCACCTCGACCGCGCGACGGGCGGAGCGCTCAACTACGCGGCCAAGCTCGGCCCGCGCAACTCGTACCGCTTCTTCCTCCTGGGCCCGGACTCCGGCGAGCCCGAGGTGCTGGGAAAGATCGGCGTCGACAAGCCCGCCTACGTGCACTCGTTCGGGCTCACCGAGCGCTGGCTCGTGCTCGCCGAGTGGCCCTTCGTCGTCAATCCTCTGAGCCTGATGTTCAGCGGCAGGCCGTACATCGAGAACTACCGCTGGAAGCCCGAGCGCGGTACGAGGTTCCGTCTCGTCGACCGCTCGACGCGGCGAGGCGCAGTCGGCCCCTTCGAGACCGACCCGTTCTTCGCCTTTCACTTCGTCAACGCCTACGAGGAAGGCGGTGACGTCGTCGCCGACATCGCGACCTTCGAGGACGCCGGCATCGTCGAGGACCTCTACCTCGAGCGGCTGCGCCGCGGCGACCCGATCGCGCAAGCCCTCGCTGACGCGCTTCCGGATCTCGCCCGGCTCGGGCGAGGTGGCCCACGAGCGCCTGACCGAGAGGGGCCTCGAGCTGCCGCGGATCAACTACGGGCGCAACAACGAGCGCCCCTATCGCAACGTCTGGGGAGTCGGCCAGGAGAGCGGCTGGATCGACTCGATCGTCGCCGCGGACGTCGAGGACGGCACGACCCGGGAGTGGTCGGAGCCGGACCGCTGGCCGGGCGAGCCGGTGTTCGTCGCCGAGCCCGGCGCCGACGCCGAGGACGCGGGGGTGCTGCTGTCGATCGTCCTCGACGGCGAGCGCGGCAACTCCTTCCTGCTCGTGCTCGACGCGCGCGACCTGGACGAGCTGGCACGCGTCGAGGTGCCGCACCACATCCCGTTCGGCTTCCACGGGCAGTTCGCCAGCGCCTAACCGCGATGGGCCGAGGCGGGGCGCGCGGGGTCGGACGATGATCGACGTCGACAGCGCGTCATTCCTGCTCGTCATGGGCGCGGCGGCGGTCGCCGCGATCACCGGCCGCTCGTCGTCGCGATCACGACGATCGCGGTGGAGGGCGGCCACATGAGGTCTTCGACCGCAGCGGGGCTCGTCGGAGCGGCGATCCTCTCGACGCTGATCTTCCCTTCGTGGGGCCTCGCGTTGCGGCGGGATCCCGGGTCATCCACGAGTGCCTCTAACGTCCCACGCCGGGACATGACGTACGGGTGCGGAAAATGACTTCGGGGGCTCGGCGCTGATGGCCAAGTGGGGCGTCCTGGTGGTTCTCGGGGCGGCGCAGTTCCTGATGGTCCTCGACCAGGCCGTGATGAACGTCGCGATCTCGCAGCTCGTCGAGGACTTCGACACGACGGTGACGACGATCCAGATCGTGATCGCCCTCTACGCGCTAGTCATGGCCGCCCTGATGTTGACCGGGGGGAAGCTCGGAGATCTCTGGGGCCGCAAGCGCGCGTTTCAAATCGGCCTCGTCATCTACGGAATCGGCTCGGCGCTCACCGCCGTCTCATGGAGCGTCCCAACCCTCATGCTCGGCTGGTCGATCCTCGAGGGCATCGGCGCTGCGCTCGTGCTCCCCGCTCTCGTAGCTCTTGCGGCGGGCAACTATCAGGGGCCGGACCGCGCCGTCGTCTACGGCGTGCTCGGCGGTGTCGCCGGCGCCGGGATCGCGGTGGGGCCGATTCTCGGCGGCTGGGCTACGACGGAGCTCAGCTGGCGGGTTGTGTTCGCCGGAGAGGTGGTGGTGGCGATCGGGATCATGTTCGGCACGCGGTTGATGCGCGAGTCGGAGCGGGAGGGCGCCCCGCCGCGCCTCGACTGGGTCGGCTCGGTGCTCGCTGCACTCGGGCTCGCGCTGGTCGTCTTCGGTGTGCTTCAGGCGAGCAACTGGGGCTGGCTGCGGCCCCAGGCCTCGCCGGTGGAGCCGTTCGGGCTGGCGCTCACGCCGTTCGTGATCGCGGCGGGCTTCGTCGTGCTCGCCGGCTTCCGCGCCTGGGAGCGGCGTCGTGAGGAGCGTGGCGAGGACCCGCTGCTGCACTTCGCCCTACTCGGGATCCCGATGATGCGTGGCGGGGTCGTGATGCTGCTGGCCCAGAACCTGATCATGATGGGGATCTTCTTCACGGTCCCGCTCTACCTGCAGATCGTCCAGGGGCTCGACGCCCTCGAAACCGGCATACGGATGCTCCCCGCCTCGGCCGGCCTCTTCGCCGCCGCCCTGGTCGGCTCGCGACTGGCGACGCGGTTCGCGGCGCGGCCGTTGGTCCGTGTCGGGCTGGGCGTCACCTTCGTCTCGACCCTGATGCTCATGGGGACGATCGAGCCGGAGCTCGACAACGCCTCGTTCCTGACCGCGATGGGCGTCCTGGGAGTCGGGATGGGGCTGGTCATCTCCCAGCTCGGAAACGTCGTGCAGTCGGCGGTCGGGGATGCCGACCGAAGCGAGGCGGGAGGCATTCAGAACACGGCGCAGCAGCTCGGCTCGTCACTGGGGACGGCGCTGCTCGGGGCGGTCGTGCTCACCAGCCTCATCGGTGCCTTCTCGGCCAACGTGGCCTCCAACGCCGACATCCCGGCCGACGTCAAGCAGGAGGTCGAGGTCAGGATCGCCGCCGGCGCCAGCTTCGTCGCTGCGGACCAGGTGCGAACCGCGGCGACCGATGAAGGCGTCCCGACGGAGACCGTGGACGCATTGGTCACCGAGTACGAGGACGCGCAGCTGCAGGCGCTCAAAATCGCGTTCCTGTTCGCAGCTTTCATCGTGCTCGCCGCGTTCTTCGCAACCAGGCGGCTGCCGACGCGCAAGTTCGCCGAGCTGGAATCGGGCCCCGATCCGCCTCCCGCCCCGGCCGAAGCGCCCGCCTGACCGTCCGTTATTCGCGGCGATCCTGCCGCGGCGAGGCGAGCGAGGCCTCGATCGAGTCGAGGCGGGATCGAATGTCCTCGAGCATTGCGGCGATCGCGTCGTCGGAGTCTCGCGAAGCACGGGTGGGGCTCGAGTGCGTGTCGTGCATCTGATCCACGAGCACGGCTGTCACCGCCGCTGTGATGACGGTCAGGAACGCGATCCCATTCAGCATCACGAGCGTGGCGATGAGCCGCCCGGCAATGCCCTCGGGCACCACGTCGCCGTAGCCCACCGTGGTCAATGTCTGCACCGACCACCACAGACCCTCCCCGAAGCTGGAGAAGGTGTCGTCCACCAACCAGGCGGCGATGCCGCCGATCAAGGTGAGCACGAGCGTGCACAGCGTGATCACGATCGCAGCCCTGCGCGCGGTCAGCGGCACGTCGGTCACCATTCCGCGGAGAGCGTGGAAAAGTCGGCCTTGGGGCTGGATGGGCTCGTCCATGATCGGCGCGACAGCCGCGCGCGCGATCAGTATCGCCGCCGACCCGGCGGTATCGGCGATGACGACGTCTAGCAGCCTTACGAGCTAGCGCCACCCGCAACGAGCGCGGGGCCACCACCGATCGCGAATTGACACCGCTCGCCTCCGTCCTAACGCAAGTGATGCAGGCAACTACGGAGGAGCACATGGCGACAGCCACGCAGCAGACACCAGCTTCGACCCGGCAGGGCCAGCCCGGCCGGCGATTCGCCGTCCAACCCGCGGGCCGATTTCAGCCCTACGTCCCGCCGCCACGGGAGATCGCGCTGATCCAGCAGCAGCTCGACGAGCTGCTCCAGAGCGTTCTCTCGCCGGAGGGCGGCGCCGAAGGCCTCTGGGTGCCGAACGTCGACATCGAGGAGACCGACGACGCGTGGATCATCGAGGCCGAGGTCCCCGGCGTCAACAAGAAGGACGTCAACGTCGAGGTACGCGACAACGAGATCGTGATCACGGGCGAGATCAAGGAACGCGAGCGCAAGGGCATCATCCGGCGACGCACACGCCGAGTGGGCGAGTTCGAGTTCCGCGCGACCCTCCCGGGCGACGCCGACGCCGACAACATCAAGGCCGACGTCGACGACGGGCTTCTGACGGTGCGGGTCCCCAAGCAGGACCAGGCCGAGTCGCGCCAGATCGAGGTGACGTCGGGCAGCGCCGACGGAAACGGCGCGTCGAGGTCCTAGCGCCGACGGCCCGCTGTGGGCCGGAGCACCAGCTAGCCGGAACTGGGCGGCCGCGAGGCCGCCCTTTCCGTAGGGTGAGACGGATGGCGAAGACGGCCGCCCAGCTTCTCGTCGAGTGCCTCGAGGCCGAGGGCGTCGAGCGCGTCTTCGGGATCCCCGGCGAGGAGACCCTCGACCTCAACGCGGCCCTCGCGGAATCGTCGATCGAATTCGTCCCGGTTCGCCACGAGCAGGGGGGCGCTTACATCGCCGACGTCTACGGCCGGCTGACGGGCCGCGCCGGCGTCTGCCTCGGGACCCTGGGCCCGGGCGCGACGAACCTCGTCACCGCCGTCGCCGACGCCTATCTCGACCGCGCCCCGCTGATCGCCCTGACCGGCCAGGCCGGGCTCGAGCGCCAGCACAAGGTCTCCCACCAGCACATCGACATCGCCGAGATGATGGGCCCGATCACGAAGTGGAGCGCCCCGCTGCGCGACCCCGACACGATCGCCGAGGTCGTGCGCAAGGCGTTCAAGGTCTCGGAGTCCGAGAAGCCCGGGTCGGCGCACATCGAGCTGCCCGAGGACGTCATGGCCGCGGAGGTCTCTTCAGGCCAGACGCCGCTCCCGCGTCGCGGCACGCCCCCGGTCGAGCCGGCGGAGCCCGCGCTCGCCGCAGCCGGAAAGCTGATCCGGGAGGGCCGCAGCGTCGTCTGCCTCGCCGGCAACGGAGCGGTTCGCGGCGGCGCCTCGGGGGCGCTGCGCGAGTTCGCGGCCGAGACCGGGATCCCGGTTGCGATGACGTTCATGGGCAAGGGCCTGATCGAGGCGGACTCCGAGCTCGCCCTCGGCGCCGTCGGACTGCAGGCCGGCGACTTCTCGCTCGCCGGCTTCGACGACGCCGATGTCGTGATCGCGGTCGGCTATGACCTCGTCGAGCTGTCGCCCGACGTCTGGAATCCCGACGCCGACAAGCGCATCGTCTGCATCGACTCGCTGCCGGCGGAGACCGACGAGCACTTCATCCCCGAAGTCGAGCTCGTCGGCGACATCGCAGCGATCCTCAGCCTGCTGGGGCGCGAGTGCGGCGACGCCCCCGCGGCCGGGGGGTCTCCCCGCCTGCGCGAGGCGGTAGAGCAATGCCTGGAGGACGCGGCCGGCGACGACTCGTTTCCGATCCATCCGCCGCGCGCGCTGCTCGAGCTGCGCGAGGCCCTCGGCCGCGAGGACATCCTCGTCTCCGACGTCGGCCTGCACAAGCTCTGGATCGGCCGGGTCTTCCCGGCCTACGAGCCGAACACGGTCCTGATCGCCAACGGCCTCGCCGGAATGGGCTTCGCCGTCCCCGCCGCGATCGCCGCGAAGCTCGTCAATCCCGAGCGCCGCGTCGTCGCGGTCTCCGGTGACGGCGGCTTCTTGATGAACGCCCAGGAGCTCGAGACGGCGACGCGCCTCGGCACCGCATTCGTCAACGTCGTCTGGGAGAACCGCCAGTTCGGCTCGATCGTCTGGAAGCAGGACCAGCGCTTCGGCCGCCACTTCGGCACCGATTTCGACAACCCCGACTTCGTCGGCCTCGCCGAGTCCTTCGGGATGCCCGCCTGGCGCGCCGAGTCGGTCGACGACTACGCGGCCCGCCTGCGCGAGGCGCTCGAGCTCGACGTCCCCTCGCTGATCGCGCTGCCGGTCGACTACTCGCCCGACATCTCGCTCGTCGAGGAGCTCGGGGCCGAGACGACGATCCGGATCTAGACCCGCTGCTCAGCCGCAGCCGGTGTTGTTGCCGCAGCTCGAGCACGTGTAGCACGAGCCCGTGCGCTGCATCATGCCTCCGCACTGGCCGCACGCCGGGCCGAGGTCCATGCCCGCGAGCTTCGCGGGGATGACCGGCGGGGTGTCGGTCAGCGCCTCGGTGGCGGGCACCGCTTCGGAGGCCGCCGGCTCGACCGAGCCGTTGGCGGCCTTCGCCGCGGCGTTGCCGCCGTTGCCGTTTGGCGCCTTCGCGGCGTCGTTTGCGCCGTTGGAGTCGTGGCCCTCGGCGGGGCCATCGGCGTCGGAGGGGAACAGCGCCTGCTGCGCCTCCTTCTTGGCCCGCACCTCGGGGGTCATGATCCCGAGCTGCTCGAGCTCGTCGACGTCCTCGATGAAGCGGCTTGCGAGCCAGCGCGCGATGTAGTCGGGCATCGACTTCGCGAACGGGATCTCCGGGTTCTGCGTCATGCCCTCGGGGTCGAAGCGCATGTAGGAGAACTTGCTCACGAAGACCTCGAGCGGGACCCCGTACTGGAGTCCGATCGAGACCGCGGTCGCGAACGCGTTCATCATCCCGCGCAGCGTCGAGCCCTCCTTGCCGATGTCGGTGAGGAAGATCTCGCCGACCGAGCCGTCCTCGTACTTGCCGGCCGTGATGTAGCCCTCGTGGCCGGCGATCGAGAACTTGTGCGTGAGCGACTCGCGCTCGCGCGGCATCTTGCGCCGCAGCGGGGCCGGGGTCGCCTGCTCGGCGGGCTCCTCTTCCCCCTGGCCGGAGTCGGTGCGCAGCGCCTGCGCCGTCTTCGAGCCGTCGCGGTAGATCGCCAGCGCCTTGAGGCCGAGCTTCCAGCCCTCGGTGTAGGCGTCGGCGATGTCCTCGACGCTCGCCGACTCGGGCAGGTTGACCGTCTTCGAGATCGCCCCGGAGATGAACGGCTGAGCCGCGGCCATCATCCGGATGTGGCCCATGTGCGAGATCGCGCGCTCGCCGACCGCCACGTCGAAGACCGGCAGGTGCTCGTCCTTGAGCTCCGGCGCGCCGATGATCGTCGCCTTCTCGTTGATGTAGGCCTCGATCTGGTCGACCTGGCTGTCGCTGTAGCCGAGCGTGCGCAGCGCCATCGGCACCGTGCGGTTGACGATCGTCATCTGACCGCCGCCGACGAGCTCCTTGAACTTGACCAGCGAGAAGTCGGGCTCGATGCCCGTCGTGTCGCAGTCCATCAGGAAGCTGATCGTCCCGGTGGGCGCGAGCACGGTCGCCTGCGCGTTTCGGTAGCCGTGCTCGTCGCCGAGCTCGACCGCCTCGTCCCAGGTGCTCCGCGCCGCCGCGAGCAGCTCCTCGTCGCCGAAGCCGCCCTCGATCTCGTGGGCGGCGTCGCGGTGCATCCGCATCACGGCGTTGTGGGGCTCGCGGTTCTTGCCGTACTCGTCGTATGGGCCGATCGCCGCCGCGACCTCAGCCGACTTGCGGTAGCCGCGCCCCGTCATCAGGGCCGTGATCGCCGCCGCGGTCGCGCGCCCCTCGTGTGAGTCGTAGGGGAGCCCGTTCGACATCAGCAGCGCGCCGAGGTTGGCGTAGCCGAGGCCGAGCTGGCGGAAGGCGTTCGCGTTGCGGGTGATCTCGGGCGTCGGATAGCTCGAGAACCCGACCGCGATCTCCTGCGCCAGGAAGACGATGTCGACCGCGTGCGTGAACGCGGCGGTGTCGAACGAGCCGTCGTCGCGGCGGAACTTCATCAGGTTCAGCGACGCCAGATTGCATGCCGAGTCGTCGACGTGCATGTACTCCGAGCACGGGTTCGAGGCGTTGATCCGCCCCGACTCCGGGCAGGTGTGCCAGCGGTTGATCACCGTGTCGTACTGGACGCCCGGGTCCGCGCACTGCCACGCGGCCTTCGAGATCTGGTCCATCAGGTCGCGGGCGGGCAGGCTCTTGATGACCGAGCCGTCGAAGCGCCCGGTCAGGTCCCAGTCCTCGCCGGCCTCCACGGCCCGCATGAACTCGTCGGTCACGCGGACCGAGTTGTTGGCGTTCTGGTACTGGATCGAGGCGAAGTGCTTGGAGTCGAGCCGCATGTCGAAGCCGGCGTCGCGCAGCGCGGCCGCCTTCTTCTCCTCCTCGGCCTTGCACCAGATGAAGTCCTCGACGTCGGGATGGTCGACGTCGAGCACGACCATCTTCGCCGCGCGGCGAGTGCCGCCGCCGGACTTGATCGCGCCGGCCCAGGAGTCGGCGCCGCGCATGAAGCTGACGGGGCCCGAGGCGGTGCCGCCCTTCGACAGCGGCTCGGTCGAGCCGCGGATCTTCGAGAGGTTGATCCCGGAGCCCGAGCCGCCCTTGAAGATGATCCCCTCCTTGCTGTTCCAGGACAGGATCGACTCCATGTCGTCGTCGACCGAGAGGATGAAGCAGGCGCTGCACTGCGGGTTCTCGCGCCAGCCCACGTTGAACCAGACGGGGCTGTTGAAGGCGGCGACCTGGTGCAGAAGGATGTGGGTCAGCTCGGCCTCGAAGGCCTCGGCGTCGGCATCGGTGGCGAAGTAGCCGCCCTCGCGGCCCCAGCCGGCGATCGTTCCGGCGACGCGCTCGATCATCTGCTTGACGGAACGCTCGCGCTCCGGAGCGCCGAGCGGGCCGCGGAAGTACTTCTGGGCCACGATGTTGGTCGCGTTCTGCGACCAGGTGGCCGGGAACTCGACCTCGCGCTGTTCGAAGGCGGGATCGTCGGGGTCGCCGATCACGGCATCGCGAAGCTCCCATTCGACTTCGTCGAAGGGGTGGACGCCGGGAGTCGTGAAGCGGCGCTCAACCGTCAGTCCGTCCCTGCTGGTTTGTGCGGTCTTTGCAGCGGTTTTACCCATCGGTCCCTCTCCTTGAAGCAGCTTGTGCGGGTGACTGGGCATCCTCCATTGCGAGGCGGACGGAACCTACCTCGTCCGAAGACCCGGAAATTGCGGGGTCGAAGACGCCGGCGAACTGCAGATAGGCCCCGGCGTCGAGCTCGCGAAGGCCGACGAGGCACAGCTCTCCGACCTGGCGCGAGTCCATCTCGCCGCCGGCGCTGCGGATCCCGGCCTCGATCCCGTCGACGAGCTCCTCGACCTGGTCCGCGCGCACCGGCCGCTTGTGGGCGGCGCGCATCAGCGCGGCTCGGAGCTTGGTCGGGTCGAAGCGCTCGCGCTCGCCGTCGCGCTTGCGGACGAAGAGCGGGCCCGGGTCCCAGCGCTCGTAGGTGGTGAAGCGCTCTTCGCAGGAAGGGCATTCGCGTCGGCGCCGCAGCGCGGTCCCGCCGTCCGCCGAGCGAGTCTCGACGACCCGCGTTCCCGCCTGGCAATGAGGACAATCCATTCCGAGAATTGTACTAGCGCTAGCGCCGTAAATCGTCGATAACGCTACATCTAGCGTCGATCCTGCGGAAATTACTCCGCAATCTGGGCACGTTTCCGCCCCGGGATCGAAACTTGAGTGACTTGGTCGGGTTCTTGTAGGCTCCGCCGCTTCCCCACCCCCTAGGAGGGACCTGTATGCGACTGAAGATTTTGACCCTGGCCATCGCCACGGCGGCGTTCGCCGCGTTCGTGGTGCCCGCCGCTCTCGCGGCAGTCGAGGACGTGGAGCTCGGCGCCAAGCTCAAGGGCAAGGACGAGGTTCCCGGCCCGGGCGACAACGACGGCGCCGGCGAAGCGCAGCTCGAGACGAAGATCGCCAAGAGCAAGCTCTGCTACCTCGTCGAGTTCGAGGACATCGGGACCGCCACCGCGGCCCACGTCCACAAGGGCGCCAAGGGCGAGGACGGCAAGATCGTCATCCCGCTCTTCGAGGAGGCCACCGAGAGCCCGGCCGAGGACTGCATCAAGGTCGAGAGCGAGCGCAAGCTCAAGAAGATCGCCAAGAACCCGGCGGACTTCTACGTGAACGTCCACACCGAGGAGTTCCCCGACGGGGCGATCCGCGGCCAGCTCAAGGTCATCGGCAACCCGCAGCAGTAACCACATTCCGCGAGGGCGGCCGGCCGCGGCGAGCGGCCGGCCGCCTCGCCTTTCCATCCGCCGCGGCGCCCGATGTTGCGCAAGCGGCGCGGTGGGGTAACACTGATCCCGTGAACGAACGAGTCCGAAAGGCGATCGACGACGGCGCCAATGCCGTCGACGACGCCCGCACCGCGGTCAGCGAGGCGGCGAGCGACGCCGCGGCGGCGATGGGCGAGGCCGCCGCGAAGGTCAAGCCGCGGCTGCGCGGCGTATCGCACTTCTGGGCCTTCTTCGCCGCGCTCGCCGCGGGCGCCGTGCTCGTCGCGATGGCGCCCGACGGCCGCGCGACGCTCGCGGCCGCGATCTACGCCGGGTCGCTCGCGGCCCTGTTCGGGATCAGCGCCCTCTATCACCGCGTCGACTGGCGCCCGACCGCACGGCGCTGGATGCGCCGCCTCGACCACTCGGCGATCTTCCTCCTGATCGCGGGAACGGTGACCCCGTTCGCGCTGCTGGTCATGAACGGCCCCTTCGCCACCGCGCTCCTGATCGCGGTCTGGGCGGGCGCCGCGGCCGGGATCGTCGTCGAGGTGGCGTGGATCGACGCGCCCAAGTGGGTGACGGCGATCGTCTACCTCAGCGTCGGCTGGATCGGGGCGATCGGGTTCCCGGCGATCGTCATCGAGGCCGGCATCGGAGCCGGTGTGCTGATCGCGGTCGGCGGGGTGCTCTACACGGCGGGCGCGATCGTCTACGCGCGCCAGCGGCCGGACCCCAACCCGGCGGTGTTCGGCTACCACGAGATCTTCCACGTCCTCGTGATCGCCGCCGCGGTGATGCACTTCGCCGCGGTGGCGTTCTTCGCGCTTCCCGCGGCGAGCTAGCTCGAGGCGCTCGTAGCCGGCGCGTCGGCGCCGCGGGACTCAATGGCCCGCATCAGCGCGCGCTCGGCCCCCTCGCGGTCCGCTCCGAGGCCGACCATCAGGTCGACCGCCAGACGCGTGCGAGCGCGCTGCATCTCCTCTTCCGCGAACCCGCCGATCGCAAGCAGCACGTACCCGTGTGTCGCACTGAGGACCAGGATCGCGGCCGTCCTGGGATCCTGCGGGCCGATCTCCCCGGCCTCGACCACGCGCTCCACCGATTCGAGCAGGATCGAGAAGGCATCCGCGCCCTCCGGGAGGCGCCACACCGCGCCGGCGTCGAGGGCGGGCGCGGCCTCGCGCAGCGGCGCCCCGCTCGAGAGGCCGAATATCAGCCGGTAGAGCTGTGAGTTCTCGAGCGCGAACTCCGCCCAGGCGAGGCCGCCGGAGATCAGATCGGCCATGGGATCGTCGGGCAGCGGGGGGCGGGCCCTCACATGCGCGGCGAAGCGCGCCAGCCCGACGCGCACCATCGCGTCTATGAGGCCGGGCATGCCACCGAAGTGCGTGTAGACCGCCATGGTGGAGGCGCCGATCTCGGCTGTCAGCGTCCGCGCCTTGAGAGCCTCGGGCCCGTCGGCCTCGAGCCGGCGGAATGCCGCCTCGAGGAGCCTCTCGCGGGTACCGGTCTCACTTGACGGCGCTGCCATAACTTCGTTATCGTAGCCATAACGCTGTTATCCCGACACGCCCGTCGAGGGTAGAAGGAGGTCCGAGATGAAATCGAACAAGATGGCGCCCGGCGTGAGGGTGGGGGCTGCCGCGGGGGGCGCGCTGCTGCTGGCAGCGCCGTTCCTGCCGTGGGCGGAGGCGCACGGGAGCTCGCAGTCGGGATGGGACGTTGCGTCGGCGGTTTGCGTGCTCGCATCCATCACGGGCTTCGTCGCGATCGCGTCGGCGGCCACAGGCGGCCGGATCGGTCTCTTTCGGCCCGACGTCTCCCTGTACGGAGCTGCGGATCTGCTCGGGGTCGTCAGCACGGTCGTGATCGCCTGGCTCATCTTCGACCTGCCCGCGGGCCTGAGCCCCGACTGGGGGATCTTCGCGGCGCTCATCGGGGCGTTCGCCGTGATGAGCGTGTGCGGCGACTACCGGTCGTTGCGTGGCGCCCCCCTGTTTCCCCGGCTGGACGCGGGAGACGAGCGCCCGCGGGGGTGAGAGCCGGCTACGAGCGGGCCGCGACCTGCTCGACGCGGGCGCCGTGCTCGCGCTGCGCGGCTGCGATCAGGTCGCGCACGGCGCCCGCGTCGCCGGCGCGGATCAGCTCGACCGGGTCGGGGTCGCCGTTGACGATCCCCTCGAAGAACTCCTTGCGGTCCTGGTAGGTCGGCAGCGTGTCCTTGGCCCACCCGCGGACGTCGTTGAGCATCACGGCGAGGCGCGCGTAGGGCTCGCCGTAGGCCTCGGCGATCTCGCGCTTGAGGCGCTTGGCGAGCGCCGGGGAGGCGCCGGAGGTGGAGATCGCGATCGCGAGCGGGCCCGTGCGGACGATCGCGGGGAGGATGAAGTTGCAAAGCGGTGGCACGTCGACGACGTTGATGAGCATCTGGCGGCGCTGGGCGTCGTCGTGGACGGCGATGTTGACGTCGGTGTCCGAGGTCGCGGCGATGGCGAGGAAGGTTCCCTCGAGGTCGTCGGGGCGGTACTCGCGGCGCTCCCAGCGGATAGATCCCTCGGCGGCGAGCTCGGCCAGCTCCGGGGTCGCGGCGGGCGCGACCAGGGTCACGGCGGCGCCGCAGGCGAGCAGGCCCTCGACCTTCTCGAGCCCGATGTCGCCGCCGCCGACGACGAGGCAGGGGCGGTCGGTGAGGATCAGGCAGGCGACGTAGAGGGGGGTCTCGAGCATGCCGCGCACGCACGACTGGTCGCAGATCCCCTTGCGGAGCTGGCAGACGCATTCCTTGCCGGCGTAGGCCTGTGCGGGCATCGCGGACAAGGGTAGAGGGCGCCGCGACGCGGCCGTGAGCGCGAAGCTGCCGACAGCACTAAATAAAGGGCGGCCTATCGGAGGGGTCGAATGCGGTTGCTACTCTCGCCGTCCTCGTGGCCGAGAGGCACGGGAGGATCTCCATGCAACTGATAATCACCGAAAAGAACAACTCGGCGAAGAAGATCGCCGAGATCCTGAGCGGCGGCTCGGCGAAGGCCGACGCCACCTACAAGGTGCCGTTTTACACCTGGTCGGACGGCGACGGCGAGCGGATGGCGGTCGGCCTGAAGGGCCATGTGATGGGCGTCGCGTTCCCCGAGAGCTACTCGAACTGGCAGAAGACCGACCTCCACGACCTGATCGACGCCGAGCTCGTCCCGGAGCCCACGGACAAGAACGTCGTCAAGGCGGTCCGCAAGCTCGCCAAGGAGGCAGACTCGGTCGTGATCGCGACCGACTACGACCGCGAGGGCGAGCTGATCGGCCTCGAGGCGCTCGCTCAGGTGCTCGAGGCCAACCCGGGCATCGCCGGCGAAGAGATCGCCAAGCGGCCTCCGATCAAGCGCGCCCGTTACTCGGCGCTGACCAAGCAGGAGATCGAGCGCGCGTTCTCGGAGCTCGACGAGCTCTCCTACGACCTTGCCTACGCCGGCGCCACGCGCCAGGACATCGACCTGATCTGGGGCGCGACGCTGACGCGTGCCGTCTCGCTGGCGACCCGCCGCTTCGGTTCGAACTTCCTCTCTGTGGGCCGGGTTCAGAGCCCGACGCTGGCGCTGGTCGTCGAGCGCGAGCTCGAGCGCCGCGCCCACGTCCCGAAGCCGTTCTGGGAGCTCTTCGCCCGCTTCGCGCACCCCGACGGCGCCTTCGAGGCCCACCACGCCACCGACAAGTTCTGGGACCGCGCCGAGGCCGACGCGGCGCTCGCCGCGACGGAGAGCCCGGGCGTGGTCAAGGAGGTCAGCTCGCGGCGAAACCAGCGCAAGCCGCCGGCCCCCTACAACACGACGGCGTTCACGACCGACGCCTCGAGCCGGCTCGGCATCACCCCGTCGAACGCGATGCGGATTGCCGAGGACCTCTACATGGACGGGTTCATCTCCTATCCGCGCACCGACAACACGGTCTATCCGCCGTCGCTCAACACGCGCGAGCTCGTCTCGTCGCTGGTCAAGATCCCCGACTTCTCCGCCGCGGCCCCGCTGCTCGGCGGCAAGCTGACCGCCACGCGCGGACGCAAGGAGACGACCGACCACCCGCCGATCCATCCCACCCAGGCGCTGCACCCCGGCGCCCTCGAGGGTCCCAAGCGGCGCGTCTACGAGCTCGTCGTCCGGCGCTTCCTCGCGACCTTCTCGGAGCCGATGATCACCGAGTCCACGCGCGCCGACATCGAGGCGGGCTCGGAGATGTACTTCGTGCGCGGCTCGGTGGTCGTCGACCCCGGCTACGCCGCGATCTACACCTACGCGCGCTCGTCGGACGATGAGATCCCGAAGCTCGAGGAGGGCCAGTCGCTCGACCTCGACGGCGACCCCTGGATCGTCGACAAGGAGACCCAGCCGCCGTCGCGGATCAGCCAGGGCAAGCTGATCGAGATGATGGAGGAGCGCGGCCTGGGCACGAAGGCGACGCGCGCCGACATCATCCAGAAGCTCTACGACCGCGGCTACGTCTTCCACAACCCGCCGCAGCCGTCCGAGACCGGGGTCGCGATGTACGAGGCCTTCCACGAGTACGTGCCGCGGATGGCCACCCCGGAGATGACCGCCGAGCTCGAGCAGGACATGGACGAGATCGCGGCCGGCAAGGCGAGCAAGGACGACGTCCTCGGCGTCAGCCGCGAGATGCTGCACTCGACGACGGCCCAGCTCCAGGACCGAAGCGAGGACCTCGCGAAGCTGATCTGGGCGGGCATGGACGAGGACAAGTTCCTCGGCCCGTGCAAGGTCTGCGAGGAGGCCGGGCGCAAGCGCGAGGACGGAGGGCCCAACCGGCTGCGGATCATCGACATGCGCGGCGGCAAGCGCTTCGTCGGCTGCGAGGGCTACGACCGCGAAAACCCCGAGTCGCCCGACTCATGCGACTTCACGCGGCCGCTTCCCGGCCGCGGGTACGAGCTCTGGCGCCTCGAGGAGCGCTGCTCGGTCTGCGGCGAGGCGCCGCGGCTGACCGTCAAGGGCTTTCGCGGGCGGCCCTGGAAGCTGTGCCTCAACGACGACTGCCCGACGATGGTCGAGATGCGCGAGAAGCGAGCCGAGCGCGAGAAGGCGCGCGAGGTGCGCGAGGCCGCCAAGAAGGACGGCAACAAGGGCGCGGCGAAGAAGGGCGGCGCGAAGGCGGAGAAGGACGACGCCGGAGCCGACGACGCCGTTGCCACCGACGACGGCGGCAACGGCGCCTCCGTGAAGACCAAGACCTCGGGCAACGGGTCGCGCCGCCGACGCGGCAAGCCGGACATGGGCACCGCGCGCACCAAGCGGGCCAAGTCGCGCAAGAGCTGATCGGCCACACGGGCGCGTGTTCATCACCCTCGAGGGGATCGACCGCTCCGGGAAGACGACCCAGGCGCGCCTGCTCGCCGACGCCCTCGGTGCGCTGCTCCTGCGCGAGCCGGGGGGCACCGATGCGGGCGAGCGGATCCGCGAGCTGCTCGCCGACCCCGGCGTCGAGCTCGATCCCGTGAGCGAGCTGCTGCTCTTCGGCGCCGCGCGCGCCGAGCTGGTGCGCCGCGAGATCCGTCCCGCGCTCGACGCGGGGCGCGACGTCGTCTGCGATCGCTTCACCGACTCGACGCTCGCCTACCAGGGCGCGGCGCGCGGCCTCGGCACCGAGCCGGTCGAGCGGCTCAACCACCTCGCGACCGGGGGCCTGGCCCCCGACCTCACGCTGCTGCTTCGCATCGACCCCGAGCCCGCCGGCGAGCGCGAGGGCGACGGGGGGGACCGCTTCGAGAGCGAGGGTCTCGAGCTCCAGGCCGCCGTCGCCGCGGCCTATGACGAGATCGCGCGCGACGACCCCGAGCGGGTGGTCGTCGTCGACGCGGGCCGCGACGTGGACGCGGTGCACGCCGACGTGATGGCCGCTGTCGAGAGGGCGCGGTCGTGACGCCGGAGACGGCTGCACCGGATCTGCCCGCCGCGCTTCGCGACGCCACCGAGGACCAGGCGGCCGCGCGGCTGGCGCTCGGCGGGAGCCCTCGCGAGCGGACCGGCCCATGCCTACCTCTTCGCCGGCCCCCCGGGCACCGGCAAGGCCGCGGCGGCGCGCGCCTTTGCCGCCGAGATCCTCGCCGACGGGGCGCCCGACCCCGGCGACGCCCGGCGGCGCGCGCTTCAGGACCCCACGCCGCATCCCGACCTGGTCTGGCTGGTGCCGCCCGGCACCCAGCACCTCGTCGCCGACGTCCGCGAGCGCGTGATCCGTGGAGCCGCCTACCGCCCCTTCGAGGGCGAGCGCCGCGTCTTCGTGATCGAGGCCGCCGAGACGATGGCCGACGAGAGCCAGAATGCGCTGCTCAAGACGCTCGAGGAGCCGCCGCCGTTCGCGCATCTGATCCTGCTGAGCGCCGAGCCGGCCGGATTGCTCGAGACGGTGATCTCGCGCTGCCAGGAGGTTCGCTTCGCGCGGCTGTCGGCCCAGGTCGTCGAGCGCCGCCTCGCCGCGGACGGCATCGAGGGGCCCGAGGTCGCGGCCGCGGCGCGGCTGTGCGGCGGCGACGCCGGCCGCGCCCGCCTGCTGGTCTCCGAGGCCGGGCGCGAGCTTCGGAGCCGCGCCGAGGCGTGCTCCCGGGGCGCGCGCTCGGGCGAGCTGGGCGATCGTCCCTGGATGGCGGTGCTCGCGGCGGCCGACGAGGCGGGCGAGGCCGAGGGCGAGCGGGTCGCCGAGCGCATCGCGGACGCTGCGGAGGGCGCGGACCCCAAGGAGGCGCGCCGGATCCGCCGCGAGTCGGAGGAGTCCGGCAAGCGCGCGGCGCGAGCCCGGCGCACCGAGGTGCTCGATCTCTCGCTGGCTCTCTGCGGGGCATGGTTTCGCGACCTCGCCGCGGTCGCCGAGGGCGCGCCGGAGCTCGCGATGAACGTCGATCGCCTCGACGAGCTTCGCGCCGACGCCGAGGGTCTCGACCCGCGCGCCGCCCGCCAAGCCGGCGAGCTCGTGCTCGAGACGCGGCGCAATCTCCAGGTCAACATCGCCGAGGAGCTCGCCCTCGAGGCGCTGCTCTTTCGCTCCGAAGCGCTGCTGCGTTAGCGGGCGCAGCCTGCCGAAAGGTGGCGAGGGGCGACGCTTGTGTGAAGAGTCGCTTAGATATCCGTGTGGCAACGACCTCAACGGAGCCGATCCCGCGCCGGCGTCGCCTCGGGGTACGGCTGTGGCTCAGCCTCGCGTTCGCCGCTGTCGGGATCGTCGCGGGCGCGTCCGTCTACGTCTTCGTCAGCGGCTCGAGCGAGCAGTCGGCGCAGGAGCGCTCCGCCGAGCTCGCGATCGGGCAGACCGTCAGGCTCGGCCAGCAGGTCGAGCAGGCCTCGAACGCGCTCGCCGACGAGGTCGTCGAGACGGCTCGCAGCGAGAGCTACGCGGCCTGGGTCTTCGACCGCAAGGGCAGGCTGATCACCCAGCCCACGGTCCTCGACGTCAACGTCCAGGAGGTCCCGCACCGCGCCGAGGCTCTGCGACGGGCGCAGCGCAGCGGCGGCTACGTGGACCGCATCGACGAGGACGTCACCGTCGTCGCGGCGCCGATCGTGCGCGAGGGGAAGCTCGCCGGGACGATCCTCGCGCGCGCCGACGAGCCGCCCGAGGTCCGCGAGGCGCTGCAGGCGGTGCGCGAGGACCGCATCACCGCGCTCGGCATCGCGGTCGGGCTCGCCGTGCTGATGGGGGCGCTTGTCGCGAGCCTGATCACGATGCGCCTCAAGCGCCTCGCGACGGGAGCCGCGGAGCTCGCGGAGGGGCGCCTCGACACGCCGCTCGAGTCGGGTGGGCGGGACGAGATCGGCGACCTCGGCCGGGCGCTGGAGCGCATGCGGGCCGCGCTTCGCGACAGCTTCGATCTCCTCTCGCTCGAGCGCGACACGCTGTCGGCGATCCTCGCCGCCCTCAACGAGGCGGTGATGGTCGTCTCGAAGGCGGGTGAGGTGCGTTTCTGCAACCCCGCCGCGGTGCCCCTGATCTCGGACGGGCGGCCGATCCCCGCCCTCGTCGCCACGGCGCGGCGCGCGGCGCAGCGCGGCGAGTCGCACAGCGACGCCCTGCGGATCGGCGAGCGCGTCTACGCGGTCTCGGCTCGCGAGCTCTCGGTCGAGGACGCGATCCTGATCGTCGTCCGCGACCGCACCGAGGAGCTGCGGCGCGAGCTCGCCGAGCGCGAGTTCGTCTCCAACGCGGCGCACGAGCTCCGCAACCCGATCGCGGGCATCTCGGGTTCGATCGAGGTCCTGCTCGCCGGCGCCAAGGACGACCCCGAGGCGAGGGAGCACTTCCTGCACCGGCTCGCCGAGGACGCCGAGAGGATCAGCCGCCTGACCCACGCGCTGCTGACGCTCGCCCGGATGGAGGCGGTCGAGGAGGGAGAGGCCGACGTGGTGGACGTCCAGATCGCCGCCGAGGACGCGACGCAGGCGGTCCTGCCGCCCGAGGACCTCGAGGTCAAGATCGACGTCGAGCCCGGCCTCAGCGTCTGCGGCGACCCGGCGCTGGTCCGCCAGGTGATGATCAGCCTGCTGACCAACGCCTGCAAGCACACGCCCGGGGGCGGCGCGGTTACCCTTCGCGCGCTCGCCGGAAGCGGCGACGACGCGGTGATCGAAGTCAGCGACACGGGAACTGGAATTCCGGCCGAGGAGCGGGACCGAATATTCGAGCGCTTCTACAGAGGCAGCAACGCGATACAGAAGGAGGGCTTCGGGCTCGGCCTCTCGATCGCTCGCCGTATGGTCGAGCTGATGGACGGCGAGATCGGAGTGCGCTCGGAGGTCGGGCAGGGCAGCACCTTCTGGTTCAGCCTGCCGATCCCCAAGCCGGCCCCCACCCCGGTGGCGTGATGAGCAACGGCCGCATCCTGATCGCCGACGACGAGCCCTCCGTCCGGGACTCGGTCGGATACGCGCTCGAGCAGGAGGGCTTCGACGTAACGCTCGCCGTCGACGGCGACGATGCGGACGCCAGGCTCGCGAACGAGCAGCCCGGCTTCGACCTGCTGATCCTCGACATCATGATGCCGGGGCGCAGTGGGCTCGACATCTGCCGAGACGTCCGCGGCCGCAGCCCGGTGCCGATCATCCTCCTGACGGCCAAGGACGCCGAGGTCGACAAGGTCGTCGGCCTCGAGGTCGGCGCCGATGACTACGTGACGAAGCCGTTCTCGGTGCGCGAGCTGATCGGCCGCGTTCGCGCCCAGCTGCGCCGGCGTGAGCTCGACCGCTCGAGCTCGCCCGAGGGCAGCCGGATCGAGGCCGGCGACGTGAGCATCGACCTCGCCCGTCACCTCGTCACCGTCCGCGGCCGGCCCGTCAACCTGACGCGCTCGGAGTTCCAGGTCCTGCGCCTACTCGCTGAGAACCCGGGCCGGGTGTTCAGCCGCCTCGAGATCATGGAGGAGCTGTGGCAGTCCGAGTTCCAGGGCGACGTGCGCGCCTGCGACGTCCACATCTCCAACCTGCGCCAGAAGATCGAGCCCGACCCCCAGGACCCCGAGATCGTGCTCACGGTGCGCGGCGTCGGCTACAAGCTCGCCGAGGGCGACGAGGACTGAGAACGACCTAGCGCGCGATCCGGTCCCGGATCACGCGCCACGGGTTGGCCACGAGCGCGCCGCGGGCCGCGGCGTGCAGCGCCCGGCCCAGCAGCGACTCCGAGACCTGGCCCGGCTCGGGCAGGTCGAAGACCAGCTCGATGTTGCCCGAGGCGCTCTGCCGTCTGTGGGCGTCCGGGGCGAGGTGGGAGAACATCTCGAGCGCGCCCGTGTTCTCGCTCAGGACGAGGGCGACGAAGCGCGCGACGTCCTCCTCGCGGGCCCGCTCGACGAGCGACTCCAGAAGCGCGGTGGCGACGCCGCGACCCTGCCAGTCGTCGACGACCGTCACCGCGACCTCGGCCTCCTCGGGCTCGGACGACCGCACGTATCGGGCCGCCGCCACCGGGACCCCGGTGTCGTGCTCGAAGGCGATCAGCGCCTCATGGTCGTGGTGGTCGACCTCGGTGAGGTAGCGCAGGTCGCGCTCGCTGAGGCGCTCGAGCGGCGCGAAGAAGCGGCGGTACCTCGACTCTGGGCTCATGCGCTCGAAGCCGTCGCGCAGCGCCCCCTTGTCGTCGGGACGGATCTGGCGCATGACGATCTCGGAGCCGTCGCGAAGCTCGACGGTGCGGGGAAGGGTGTCGGGTCGCTCGCTCACTTATGCTCCGCCGCCGCGCGCGGGGGGTGGACCCGCGCTGCGCTCACAAAATAGACTGGGCTAGGCGCCGGCGTAGCTCAGCTGGTAGAGCACTTCATTCGTAATGAAGGGGTCCCCGGTTCGAGTCCGGGCGCCGGCTTGGTCAACAGCGCGACGAGGAGGCTTGATGGCGCAGGACAACGTGGACGTGATCCAGACGGCGTGGGAAGCGTTCGGTCGCGGTGACATCGACAAGGCGACCTCCGTCGCGGACCCGTCGGCGGAGTTCGTGGCGCCGGACTCGCTGCCGTGGGGCGGGACCTACCACGGCCCCGAGGGCTTCGCGGACCTGCTCGCCGCCGTCGTGGGGAACTTCGACAAGTTCGAGGTCAAGCCGGAGAAGGTCCTCGGCGCCGACGACGACCACGTCGTCGTGGTCGCGCGGCTCACCGGTCGCACGAAGGGCGGCCAGGACGTCGAGAACGAGGTGGTCTGGCTCTACAAGATGCGCAACGGACAGGTGGTCCGCGGCGACGCCTTCACCGACACCGCCAGCCTGCGCGACGCACTCGGCTGATCCGCCTCTCGGTCGTAACGGTCACCTTCAACAGCGCCGCGGAGGTGCGGCGCTCGCTTCCTGCGCTCGCCGACCAGCTGCGCGAGGGCGACGAGCTGATCGTCGTCGACAACGGCTCCGACGACGGCACCGCGGCGCTGGTCGTCGAGCTGGTCCCCGACGCGAAGCTGATCGAGGCGGGCTCGAACCTCGGTTTCGCGGCGGGCTGCAACCGCGGCGCCGATGCCGCGGAGGGTGAGCTGCTCGTGCTGCTCAACCCCGACGCGGTCCCGGGCCCGGGCTGGCGCGACGCGATCGAGCGGCCTGCGAGCGACGGCCGCGACTGGGCCGCGTGGATGGCGCTCGTCACGGCCGAGGACGGGCGCGTCGTGAACACCAGCGGCGGGGTCGTCCACTTCACCGGCATCGCGTGGGCGGGTAACGCGGGCGAGCCGGCCGAGCGGGCGGCGGCGGCCGGCCCGCACGAGGTCGCGTTCGCATCCGGCGCCTGTCTCGCGATCCGGCGCGACACGTGGCGCGAGCAGGGCGGCTTTCCCGAGAGCTTCTTCCTCTACCAGGAGGACGTCGACCTGTCGCTTCGCCTCAGGCTCGCGGGCGGCCGGCTCGGGATCGAGCCCGGCGCGGTCGTCGATCACGACTACGACTTCGACAAGGGCGCGGCGAAGTGGCGCTATCTCGAGCGAAACCGCTGGGCGATGCTCGTTCGCACCTACCCGGCCGCGCTGCTGGTGCTGATCGCGCCCGCGCTGCTGCTGACCGAGGTCGCGCTGCTGTTCGTCTCGCTCGCCGGCGGCTGGAGCGGCCAGAAGCTCCGCGCCGCAGGCGAGACGCTCGCCGCGCTTCCGCGCCTGATGCGGGAGCGGCGCGAGATCCAGGCGCGGCGCGCGATCGGCGCCGCGGAGTTCGCCGACTCGCTGACGGCCGATCTGTCGTCGCCCTATCTCGGGCGCGTGGGCGCATTCGCGCCGCTGCGCTGGGCGCTGCGCGCCTACTGGTCGCTGGTCCGGGCGCTGCTCGGCGCCGGGTCCTCGCGCTCGGGCTGAGCCGACCCGCCGTTGGTGGGGGCGCCGTCGCCGTTGAGGCTCGAGCGCAGCTTGCGCTGCTGCTCGTCGAGCCGCGCGACCTCCTGGGCGAGGATCTTGGTCTCGTCGCCGAGCCGCGAGGTCGCGACCGAGAAGTGCAGCAGGAGCACGAAGATCACCGCGAAGGCGACGAGGAAGAGCGCGTTGGCCGGCACTGCGATTCCGAGGAAGTCCGAGCCGATCTCGAGCAGGTCGCGCCAGATCGCGAGGACGAAGCAGCGCGAAGGCCGCCGACATCCACAGCAGGGCGTAGCGCTCGACGAGGCGCCGCCGCCGCACGAGCTCGATCACGAGCGCGAAGAGCAGGATCGTGACCAGGATCGCGACGATCTGGACACGGGTGTCGATGCCGCCCTCGGCGGCGAGGATCGTCACGAGCCGCCGCTCTCGGCCGCGGGGTCGGTGCTGGCGCCGGCGACCGCGCCGGGCGCGACGGACTCGCCGCCGGGCGTGTCCGGCGGATCGTCCACCGGCACGGGCCGGCGGCGCGTGAGCCCGACGAAGATCGCGAGCAGGACCTTGGCCATGTAGTAGGCGCTGCGCGGGTAGTCGATCGAGGATCGCCCGAAGCCGCGCGCGTTCATCCGCACCGGGACCTCGTGGATGCGCAGGCGATGGGCGTTGAGCATCAGGATCGCCTCGACCTCGGGGTAGTCGTGCGGGTAGTCGCGTGCGAAGAGCTCGATCCCGCGGCGGTTGGTCATCCGGAAGCCCGACGTCGGGTCGGTGATGCGCTGGCGGACGATCAGCGTCAGCACGACCGAGAAGATCAGGTTCCCGATCCGGCGCCCGATCGGCACCTTGTAGCCGGGGTCCTCGAGGAAGCGGCTGCCGCAGACCATGTCCGCCTGGCCCTCGGTGTGGAGCGCGGCGACGAGCTCGGGCAGGTACTCGGTCTTGTGCTGGCCGTCGCCGTCGACCTGGACCGCGACGTCGTAGTCGTTGTTGAGCGCGTACTTGAAGCCCGTCTGCATCGCGCCCCCGATGCCGACGTTGAAGGGGAGCCGGATGACCGTCGCGTCGGTCGTCTCCGCCTCGGCGATCGTCCTGTCGGTCGAGCCGTCGTCGACGACGACGACGTCGAAGCTGGGGTCGGCGCCGCGGATGTCGCGCACGACCTTCGCGACCATCCCCTCCTCGTTGTACGCGGGGACGATCGCCAGCTTGCGCAGCTGATCGGGCTGCTCGGCGGCCATCGCGCGGAGGGTAGCCCCTAAGTGGCTTGCGGGCAGGGTTTTGCCGCCCACGGCCGTAGGTAATGAGGATGGAGGCCGAGAGCAGGCCCGTGGGCGCGGTCGTCAGGGGCGAGGCCCGCCACCGCGACGAATGGGACGTCGAGTTCAACCGCATCGTCGCGTTCAGCGACGGCGTCTTCGCGATCGCGATCACGCTGCTCGTGCTCGCCCTCGAGGTGCCCGACCACAGCGAGGACGTGTGGAACGCGCTGCTGCGGCAGCGCGGGGACCTCTTCGCCTACGCCCTCAGCTTCGCCGTGCTCGGCAGGCTGTGGATCGCCCACCACCGCTTCTTCTCCGTGCTCGACCGCTTCGACGGGAGGCTCATGTGGCTCAACCTCCTCTACCTGGCGTTCGTCGCGATCGTGCCCTACACGAGTGACGTGCTCGGCGACTACGGGGAGCAGACGCCGGCGGTGATCCTCTACGCGGTCGGGATGTTCGGCGTCAGCCTCACCTTCTCGATCCAGATCATGTACGCGTCGCGGGCCGGGCTCGTCAAGCGCGGAGGTCGGCGACCTCGAGAAGCGCTACGCGGGCCCCGCGAGCTTCCTGACCGCGGCGGTCTTCCTCGCCTCGATCCCGGTCGCGGTGCTCTCGCCCGAGATCGCGACGCTGATGTGGCTGCTCATCTTCGTCGTCGGCGACCGCATCGTCGACCGGCTCGGCGAGCTGCTGGACCGACGCTAGACATCACCGACTTCAGATGCTCGTCGCGGCGGAGCCGCGTCAATCGCCATCGCGCTCGGAGAGGATCTCGTCGCGCTCGGCGAGGCGGTGGCGCCGCCGCGTCTCGGCCTCGCGCTGGCGCCGCGCCTCGGCGTCGGTCTCGACGACGAGCGGCGCGCGATGGCGTCGGCTTGCCGTCGTCGTCGAGCGCGACCATCGTCAGGTAGGCGGTGCGGTGTGGTGCTTCTCGCCGCTGAACGGGTTCTCGGCCTCGACGCGGACCCCGACCTCCATCGAGGTTCGCCAGACCGCGTTGACGCAGGCGCTGCACGTGAGCAGCTCGCCGACGTGGACGGGGTGCAGGAACGTCATGCGGTCCATCGCCGCCGTCACCGAGCGGCGCCCGGAGTGCTTGATCGCCGCCAGTCCCGCGGCCTCGTCACAGAGCTTCATCACGGTGCCGCCGTGGACGAACCCGGCCGAGTTGGCGTCGGTGATCCCCATCCAGCGCACGAGGACGGATACGGAGTCGGATGCGCGCCGCGGCTCGATGGCGCGATCCTATGCCAGTGCCCCCGGAGCGCCTAGCCGAGTTGGAACGCCTCGCGAGCGAGATCGAGTCCTGCCGCCGCTGCCCGCGGCTCGTCGCCTGGCGCGAGGCGTCGGCTGCCGACCCGCCGCGGCGATTTCAGGGTGAGCGCTACTGGGCCAAGCCGCTTCCCGGCTTCGGCGATCCGGACGCGCACATGCTCGTGCTCGGGCTGGCGCCGGCGGCGCACGGCGGTAACCGCACGGGCCGCGTCTTCACCGGCGACCGCTCGGGCGACTGGCTCTACGCGGCGCTTCACCGCGTCGGGCTACGCGAACCAGCCGCGCTCCGAGCGCCCCGGCGACGGCCTGCGCCTCGAGGGCGCGTGGATCTCGGCGGTCAACCGCTGCCCCCCGCCGGCGAACAGGCCGACTCCGGCCGAGCGCGACAACTGCCTGCCCTACCTGGTGCGCGAGCTGGAGCTGCTGGAGGGGGTGCGCGTGATCGTCGCGCTCGGCGGCTACGCGTGGGACGGGGCGCTGCGCGCGCTGCGCATGCTCGGCCACGAGGTGCCGCGTCCGAAACCGCGCTTCGCCCACGGCGCCGAGGTCGAGATCGGCGGCTACGCGCTGCTCGGCTGCTTTCACCCCAGCCAGCAGAACACGTTCACCGGGCGCCTCACCGAGGGCATGATGGAGGAGGTCTTCGAGCGCGCCCGGGAGCTCGGTGGGGCCACGGGTCGCGCGGCTGGGGGTTGAGCGCACCCTCCCTCAGGGGTTACCGTTGGCGCGAGGAGGGGAACTTGGTTTTCCGTCGGAGCTGTGCTGTGGTCGTCGCGCTCGCGGCGCTCACGGTCATGCCCTCGGCGGCCGGCGCGCAGGGCGCGGGGAACGTCCCGAACTGGCCCGAGCTGCTGCCGCCGCGCCCCGACAACTCGGCGGCGACGGTGTTCCCGGGCTTCGACGTGTGCCCGGGCGGGGAGCCGAGCTGCCCCGAGGCGGTGATCCTCGAGATGTACGAGCGCTGGCGCCCGCTGAGCCAGAGCTGCGATCACCGCGCGGTGTTCGCGCTCACGTACCTGCGCACGACCGAGGAGTACCTCCGCACGGTGACGACGGACCCGGCGTTCTTCGACGACCCGCCGTGGGTCAGCCACGAGGACGCGATCTTCGCCGAGTTCTACTTCAACGCCGCGGACGATTCCGGCGGCGCGGGAGGCGAGGTTCCCGAGGCCTGGCGGATCGCCTTCGACGCCGCCAGGTCCCCGGACGTCACCGGCGCGGGCGACCTCTTCCTCGGGATGAGCGCGCACATCAATCGCGACCTTCCCTACACGCTCGCCGGCGTCGGGCTCGTCCCGCCCGGCGGCGGGACGCGCAAGACCGACCACGACCGCGTCAACTTCTTCCTCAACCGGATCGCCGACCCGCTCCAGCGCGAGCTCGGCGAGCGCTACGACCCCTACTTCACGCTCACCGACGCCGAGCCGTCGCCGTTCGACGAGATGGGGATCCTGCAGCTGGTGCGCTCGTGGCGCCAGGCGGCGTGGCAGAACGCCGAGCTGCTCGTCAACGCCGGCGGCGACGCCGAGCGCGGCCAGGCGTCGGACTGGATCGAGAGCTACTCGACGGCCGCCGCGAACGGGATCGTCGCCGCCAACACGATCCCGGGCTACGGCGAGGTCCGCGACGAATGGTGCGCCGAGCACAACCCGGCGTCGGCGAAGCTGCGGATCGGCGACGAGCTGCGGGGCGTGCGCCGCGCGCGGCCTGCCGCTCGACGTCTACGCCGACGGCCCGGCGCGCTTCGAGCTCCAGGCGACGCTTCACCGCGCGAACGGGCTGCGCCCCAGGGCCGGTGGGGACCTGACGCTCACCGAAGCGAACCGCGGTCGAGTTCGGCGCCGAGGGCTGGCAGCGCGCGTCGCTGAAGCTGACCCGGAGGGGGCGCCGGGCGCTGCGCCGGGCTCCCAAGGCGGAGGTCACGGTCGACGCTCGAGGCGCCCTACGGGTTCGAGATCAGAGAGCGCGGGACGCTCGAGCGCCGCCACCCGCAGCGCTAGATGACCTAGAGGCCGGCGGGGACTCGGTCGGGCCGCGCGAGGCCCTCGGCGCGCGCGGCGTCGGCCACGGCGGCGCTGACGCCGGCGTGGACGTCGGGGTCGAGGATGTCGGGCACGAGCTCGGACTCGCGCGTCGCGCTCGCGATCGCGCGCGCGGCGGCGAGCTTCATCGCGGTGGAGATCCGGTCGGCGCCGACCGAGAGCGCGCCGCGGAAGATCCCGGGGAAGCCGAGGACGTTGTTGACGAGCGAGCCGTCGGCGGCGAACGCCGCTCCGGCGCGCTCGGCGGCGAGCGGCGAGATCTCGGGGTCGGGGTTGGTCAGCGCGAGGATCACCTGCCCCTCGCGCACCTGCTCTGGCTTGATCAGCCCGGGCCGCCCGGTGGTGGCGACGACGATCTGCGCCTCGGCCATCACCTCGTCGAAGGAGCGGATCTCGATGCCGCGCTCGCGTGCGCGCTCGTGGGCGCTTTCGTCGGGGTCGGAGGCGATGACGCGCCTGGCCCCCGCGTCGATCATCAGCGCGGCGATGCCAAGGCCGGCGGCGCCGAGGCCGATCTGGCCGACGGTCGCGTCCTCGAGCGCGATCTCGGCCTGCTCGCACGCGACCAGCGCCGCCGCGAGCGTCGCGACGGCGGTTCCGTGGACGTC
Source organism: uncultured Thermoleophilia bacterium (assembly GCA_963838145.1). Taxonomy (GTDB): domain Bacteria; phylum Actinomycetota; class Thermoleophilia; order Solirubrobacterales; family 70-9; genus DASPWW01. Next base: position 199,570 of record CAWIPX010000009.1, on the reverse strand, counting down.
GTCGTGCATCACCGGGATGTCGAGCTCGGAGATCAGGCGGCGCTCGACGTCGAAGCAGTCGGGGGCGCGAATGTCCTCGAGGTGGATCGCGCCGAAGCCGGGGGCGATTCGCAGGACGGTGTCGACGAACTCGTCGGGGTCCTCGGCGTCGATCAGGACCGGGAACGCGGAGACGTTGACGAGGCGGCGGTAGAAGAGCGCCTTTCCCTCCATCACCGGCGCGGACGCGACGGGGCCGATGTCGCCGAGGCCGAGCACGCGGGTGCCGTTGGTGCAGATCGCGATCGTGCGCCCGATCATCGTGAAGCGGTTGGCGAGCGCGGGGGTCTCGGCGATCGCGGTGCACACGCGCGCCACGCCGGGGGTGTAGACGTCGCGCACGTCCTGGAGGGTCTCGACTCGGCTGAGCACCTCGACGGCGAGCTTTCCGCCCTCGTGCGCGCTCAGCGCGCGGTCCCAATAGGAGATGACGCGCACGGCGTCGAGCTGGGCGACCATCCCGGCGACGCGCTTTGCCTGGCCGTGGTCGCCGACCTCGACGGAGACGTCTCGGATCGAGCGCTCGCGGCCGATCGTCACGGTGACGATGTCGCCGATCAGCCCGCCGGCGTCGTTGATCCGCGCGCAGAGCTTCGCGAGCTGGCCCGGAACGTGGGGCTGTTCGATCCGGTAGACGTAGTCGACCGCCATCGCGACGCCTAACCTAAACCCCGAGCCCGCTCGTGTTCCCCATCAACCTCCCGAATGTCCTCACCGTCGCGCGGATCATCGCCGTGCCGGTGATCGTCGTGGCGCTGCTCGGCGAGACGCCGAACGGGGACGTGGTCGCGGCGATCGTCTTCGCGCTCGCCGCGCTCACCGACGGGCTCGACGGCTATCTCGCCCGCTCACGCGACGCCATCACGACGTTCGGGAAGCTGATGGACCCGATCGCCGACAAGCTGCTGATCGTCGCGGCGCTGATCTCGCTCGTCTCGCTGGGGCGCCTGGCGGCGTGGGTGGCGATGGTGATCATCGCGCGCGAGTTCGCGGTCACGGCGCTGCGCGCCGTCGCCGCCGAGCAGGGGGTCGTGATCTCGGCGAGCTGGCTCGGCAAGGCGAAGACGATCCTCCAGGTCGCCGCGGTGTTCGCGCTGATCATCTGGGAGCCGGCGCCGCTCGCGGTCGACCTGCTCGTCTATGCCGCGGTGGCGGTGACGGTGATCAGCGGGGCGGATTACTTCTTCGGTATCCGCAAGCGGATCGAGGCGGAGCGGCAGGAGCGCCGGGCGAGGCGGCCGGCGGCGGGGACCACGCACGCTTCCTAGCTAGGCGCGGGGCTCCTCGAGCCACTCGCGCATCGTCACGTGGTTGCGCGAGTGCTCGCCGCTGTCGATCTCGGCGCGGATCTCCGACAACAGGCCGTAGCGCTCGGCGACGACGTTGTGGCGGTGGATCGTCTCGAGGTTCTCCTGGCGGGCGAGGAGGAAGGCGTCGCCGGCGAGCTCGGGGTAGGACTCGCAGACGCTGCGCACCATCTCGCGCACGCAGTCCTCGACGAAGCGGGGGCGCGAGTGCGCCTTCTCGACGACCTCGACCTCGTCGGAGCGCTTCATGAGGCCGTAGATCTCGGAGCTCATCGACTGCTCGACGATGTGGAGGAGGTCGGGCGCGTCGATCTCGACGTCGGAGCCCTCGGTACGGCCGATGTAGAGCGTCCCGATGCCGCGCTGGTTGTGGGTCGCGACGGGCACGGCCTCGAGCGCGCGCTCGGTCTCGTCGGCGTCGAATCCCGCCTCGGCGAGGCGCTCGCGGGCGCGGCTCGCGACGAGCCCCTGGGCGCAGGGGCAGGCGGTCATTCCCTGCGCCTGGACGCCGGTCAGCGTGCGGGTGCCGCGCTCGGACGCGACCGCGGTTCCGAAGAGGGTGTAGATCTCCTGGGTCTCGAGGCGCGTGACGGGGGTGCGGACGGTCTCGGGGTAGCGGGCGGCGATCGTCACCTCGGCGCGCAGGCCGTCCTGGCGCTCGCGCACGCGCTCGGAGATGTGCGCGGCGAGGGTCTCGGCCTTGAACGCCTCGCCGAGGACGACCTCGTCGATCACCTCGCCGACGACCTCCTCGAAGCGCGACATGTGGACGCCGGCCTGGTGCGGGTTGAGGTCGACGAGGCACTCGAGCTCGGCGTAGTAGAGCTGCGGCTCGCCTTCGGCGGCGCCGCGCACGCGGAGCACTTTCTCGACGCCGGTGACGCCGACCCGGGAGAGGCTGAGCAGCGTTCGGGGTGAGGACGCCTGGACGTCGGGCGCGTCGGCAGAGATCACGGTCGGAGGGTTGGCTCATTGCAGGCATGTTACGGGTCTATACTTCGCCGCCCGTGGGGGTTCGATGAGAGCCGAGAAGGCTCGATGAGAGCCAAGGAGGGGCCTGGGATTGCCTGACAAGGAGGGCGTATTGGGCGCTCAGGATGAGCACATGCGGGCTGGGGAGGAGCCCACCGAGCCGACCGAGCTCAACGGGGAGACGCCGTTCGCCGACGTCGATCAGCTGCAGCAGCTCATCGGCGAGGGCAGGGAGCGCGGGTATCTGACCTTCGAGGAGATCGCGGGGACGCTCGAGGAGGTCGACGTCACGAAGGAGCAGGTGCAGACGCTCCACACGTATCTCGTCGAGCACGGGGTCGACGTGGTCGCCGCGGACGGGCTGACGGCGTACAAGGAGGGCAAGAGCGCGGGGCGCGGGGAGGCGGCGAAGAAGCCGGAGCTCGATCTGACGGTCGAGCCGAGCCTCGACTCGCTGCGGCTCTACCTGCGCTCGATCGGGCGCGTCGAGCTGCTCACCGCGGCGCAGGAGATCGCATTGGCGAAGCGGATCGAGCGCGGCGACATGGGCGCCAAGCAGCACATGGTCGAGGCGAATCTGCGGCTCGTGGTCTCGATCGCGAAGGGGTATCTGGGGCGCGGGTTGACGTTTCTCGACCTGATCCAGGAGGGCTCGCTGGGGTTGATCCGAGCGGTGGAGAAGTTCGACCACCGGCGCGGGTTCAAGTTCTCGACCTATGCGACGTGGTGGATCCGCCAGGCGGTGACGCGGGCGATCGCCGACAAGGCGCGCACGATTCGCATTCCGGTGCACATGGTCGAGAAGCTCAATCGGGTCGGGCACGTGGAGCGCCAGCTCGTGCAGAAGCTGGGGCGCGAGCCGGAGCCGAGCGAGATCGCGGAGGAGCTGGAGATCACGGTGCGCGAGGTGCGCGAGATCCAGCGCGTCGCGCAGCAGCCGATCTCGCTCGAGAAGCCGGTCGGCGAGGAGGAGGACTCGGAGTTGGGCGACTTCGTCGCCGACGACGACGCGGAGTCGCCGCTCGAGTCGGCGGAGGAGGCGATGCAGCGCCAGGACGTGCAGCGGGCGCTCGAGGCGCTCCCCGAGCGCGAGCGTCAGGTGATCGAGCTGCGTTTCGGATTGCGCGGGATCGAGCCGCTGACGCTCGAGGAGGTCGGGCGCGCGTTCGGCGTCACGCGCGAGCGCATCCGCCAGATCGAGACGAACACGCTCAAGAAGCTCAAGCAGCTGCCCGAGGCGCAGAAGCTCCGCGAGACCTCTTAGTCCTGGGTCCCGCCGTCATGCTCGACGCGGGAGGCTCGACTCAGTTCGTCGAATCGTGGCGAGCTCGACCCGTCCGGGCCCGTCGCCATCACTCTGAAGCGGTCGCCCACCCGCAGGTCTGCCGCCCGGAATTGCCGCCATCGGGAGCGTGACGCTGGCGCTTCTGATGGAGGATTGCTTCGGGTTCTGTCGCTACCCGTGCGATCGAATTACGAATGCGCGAGCTCCTGGCCGGCTGAAGTGGGGGAGGCAGGATTCGAACCTGCGAAGGCAGAGCCAGGCGTTTACAGCGCCACCCGTTGTCCGCTTGGGTACTCCCCCGGGGCGGTGTCCGATTCTAGAGTCGGCTCATCCGAGCCGTAGACCAGAGGGAGCGATCGGTCGGGCTCCGGTCGATCTCGAACTCTGATACTTCGTCCCCTCCGAGGTGGATGGCGTGGCGGCCCTCGATAGCCGCCGTCGGAATGAACCATCGCCTCCCGTCGCCGGCCAGCACAAACACGTAGTCGGCCCGGGACGGGTCCATCGTCTTCGCTGTCCGTTCCAGCTCTGATTTCCGCCACTGGTCCGCAGAGCGACCTGCCAGGTGACCCGGCCGACGGATGCGGCGACGGCGGTATGTGGACGTCTTGACCTGCACCCGCAGCAGTCGCCCGTTCGCTTCGGCGACGAGATCAAAGTCCGGGCTGTGGCCGACCGGGATGAGACCGCGGCGCCGACACGAGTCAGCCACTCGATCGCCGAGGCCTCGCCGAGATCGCCCTGCCGCGTCCGGTTGATCAGCCGAGGACGGCGCTTGTTCGCTACGGGTCGATCCACGGATCGACCCTAGGGCTCAGCGCGTCACGCGTGGAGCGCGCAATGCGCCAAGAGGCGCACGACGGTCAGTCCTCCCGCGCGTACGGGTTGTAGGACGGATCCTCGCCGGCTTCCGGCGCAGCCGCCGCACCGCCCCCCGACCCCAGCCGCCCGCTCGCGAACGCCCGCGCCAGCGCCAGATCGATGACCCCGACGAGCGCGATCGCGCCCAGGACCGGCTCCACCACGACCGCCAGCACCACCGCGACGACGATCGTCGCGATCCCCGAGATGAAGAGCGCTCTGGCAACGAGAGGACTGCCGCTCGGCGTGCTCACCCCGCACACTCTTGCAGCCCCGAGCGCGCACGACCGCCACGCCGCTAGAGTGATCCGACCCGCCCGGATAGCTCAGTTGGTAGAGCACCTCCATGGTAAGGAGGGGGTCGCCGGTTCGAGTCCGGCTCCGGGCTTCGTGCTCACCCCCGCAACTCCCGCCACAAACTAGATGCCCGGCGTCTGGCTGGTAGTCCAGGAGGGCCCCGGAACCGGCGCCCAGCACCCCGTCGACGGCGCCGTGACCATCGGCCGCGACGAGGGCGCCGACCTCCAGCTCCCCGACAAGGCGATCTCGCGCCGCCACGCCGCGCTGCGAATCGAGGGCGAGACCGCCGTCGTCGAGGACCTCGGATCGCGCAACGGCACCTTCGTCAACGGCACCCGCGTCGAGGACCCGCGCCGCCTGCGCGAGGGCGACTCCCTCCAGATCGGCGCCACCATCCTCGAGGTGCGCAGCGCACGCGGCGAGACCGTCCCCTTCCCGCCCCCCGCGACGCCGACCGAAGTGCACCCCGCGCCCGACGCCTAGACTCCCGCGCCGCATGGACTTCACCTTCAGCGACGAGCAGCAGCACTTCACGGCCGCGATCCGCGACTTCTGCCAGCGCGAGTGCGGCACCCAGGAGCAGCGCGAGCGCCTGACCAACGGCTACAGCGAGCAGCACTCGGCCGAGATCTACAAGAAGATGGCCGACCTCGGCTGGCTCGGCGTGACCATCGACGAGCAGCTCGGCGGCTCCGGCGGCGGCATGGTCGACGCCTGCATCTTCATGGAGGAGACCTCGCGCGGCCTCGCGCCGATCGGCGGCTACGGCACCACCCTCATCGTCGCCGGCGCCGTGCAGCGCTTCGGCACCGACGAGCAGAAGCAGAAGATCCTCGGCGGCATCGCCGGCGGATCCGTCGAGGCGATCGCGATGACCGAGCCCGAGGCCGGATCCGACGTCGGATCCCTCTCGACCACCGCCGAGCGCGTCAACGGCGGCTTCGTGCTCAACGGCCAGAAGGTCTTCTGCTCCAACGCCCACATCTCCGACCACGTGCTCGTCGTCGCCCGCACCACCAAGGGCGAGTCCAAGCACGAGGGCCTCTCGATGATCTTCATCCCCACCGACAACCCCGCGATGGAGATCAAGCCGATCGACACCCTCGGCGGCCGCGAGACCAACCACCTCTACCTCACCGACTGCGAGGCGCCCGCCGACGCCGTCCTCGGCGAGGTCGACCAGGGCTGGATGCAGCTGATGGCGGGCCTCAACGTCGAGCGCCTCATCCTCTCCGCGATCATGCTCGGGATCGGCGAGCGCGCCTTCGACGACGCCCTCGCCTACGTCAAGGAGCGCAAGCAGTTCGGCCGCCCGATCGGCTCCTTCCAGGCGCTCCAGCACCGCCTCGCCGACCTCGCCACCGAGCTCGAGGCCGCCCGCCTGATGACCTACTGGGTCGCCGCCAAGGTCGACGAGGACCCCGACACGATGCTCCCCCGCGAGGCGTCCATGGTCAAGCTCTTCGTCACCGAGACCGCCCAGAAGGCGGCGCTCGAGGGCATGCAGATGATGGGCGGCTACGGCTACTCCTCCGAGTACGACATGGAGCGCCTCGTCCGCGCCACCCTCGTCTCGACGATCTACGGCGGGACCTCCGAGATCCAGCGCAACATCATCGCCAAGACGCTCGGGCTCTAGACCGCCGCCCTCACGCTGAACGGAACCCCGGCCTGCCCCCAGATCGTGGGGACACCCGCGTACCACCGTCCCGCCGCCGGGCGCCGGATCACGCAGCGCTCAACCGACGCGCCCGTGGACGCGCGGCAGACGTAGCTCTCCTCGCCCGGCGACCGCGTCTTCCCGACGTAGAGATCGAGGTCGAAGCCGCCCGGGCTCCGCACGGTGACCGTCAGCTTGCGGGTGCGCTTCGGGACCCGGACCCAGAACCCCCGGCTGACACCCGCCTCGGCGGAGCTCTCGCTGAGCGCCCTTCCGTGACGCAGCCGAAGCGCACCCGCCTCCTCCGGCCGTTCGACCGAAAGCGATGAAGAGGTTGTAAGGCGAGCCGAGGTTCCAGTGCCCGGCGAGGTACTCGCCGGGCTCCGGCGCGCTGTCGAAGTAATCGTCGAACCCACAGTCGAACTGGATCCTGTTGTCGCACCGGTACTCGACACCGTCCTGATTGCGGTCGCCACCGTCGGGCGAGTAGCAGACGACGTCCAGCTCCTCGTTGCAGTGCCCGCCCGTCCCGGTCGAGTGTGGCGACCCGTACTGGACCGCGCCCTGGTTGTGCGCCATCTCGTGCATCGGGCCCTCGTTGAACCAGCAAGGCGCGTAGACGATCGCATAGCCGCCGCCGGCGTTGGAGACGTTGTCGGGGGCGAGGCGATCGTCGTTTGGGTATGTGGCGATGCCGCAGGCTCCGGCGGCGTCGCCGTCGTAGAAGATCGTGTAGTTGACACCCGGGCTCTCGAAGCCGCCGTCTTCGATCGACTTGATCAGGTCGGGAAGCGAGGAGGTCGAGACCAGCCGGTCGACGCGAACGCCCCCGGTCTCGTCGCAGAGGACCTTGAGGTCGGCGGTGCCGCCTCCGCTGGCCAGCGAGGCCGTGTTGAGCACGGCATTCATCCGCCGCACCGCGGCCTGGATCTCGGCCTTGACCTCGTCGTAGCGGTCGGGCGTCCCGGGGGCGTGGGCATAGAAGAAGCGCTGGTACTGGTCCGTGGCGCACACCGGGTCGCGCTCGAGATCGCCGGGCGCGAAGCCCCGCGTCGAGCTCGGGGCGGGCATCGCCCGCAGCATGTCGGGCCCGTGGGTGAGAAGCGGCTCGCTCGTCCCTGCTCGTCGACCGCGTAGAGGCCGCCCGAGCCGAGCTCCGCGTCAGAGCCCACCGTGGCGTCGACGGCGCGCGGGGTGACGCCGGCCGGCGTCGTCGCGTGGACCTCGCCGGGATGAGCCGGCGCCGTCGCAGGCGACGCACGCCATCGCCGCGAGGACGAATCCCCACGTGAGGAGTGCCCGGCTTCTGCGGGTGGGCAACGGAGCCATGCCACCCCTGCCATCGGGAGGCGGGGGCCACGACGCCCAGCCAGGCACGGATTACTGGACGTATGTCCGCGGCCGCCGTGCGTGTGCAGCCGATCATCCGCAGGCGTGACTCATGCGGCCCTCGCTATTCTTGCGGGCACCTCGTGGCGGTCTGGGCCGGGGGTCTTTTCTTTTCCCGGATCTGGACACCACCGCAACCGACCAACGAGGGAGGCCGATGGCCCGCGGAGACGTTCGTATCGCAGCGACGCTTGCCTGCGAGGAGTGCAAGCGACGCAACTATCAGACAAACAAGTCGCGGCGAAACACGCCCGACCGGATCGAGCTGCGCAAGTACTGCCGCTGGTGCGGGAAGCACACTCCGCACAAAGAGACGCGTTAGCGAACCGCGACCCGTGGCGAAGACCAGAGCACAGCGCAAGGCCGAGCGCCGCGCCCGCGAGGCGCGCGCCGCGCGGGAGGGAAGAGCGGCGCCCCGCCAGAGAGCGACGTCGAGGCGCAGCACGACACGCAGATGCCGAAGTCCGGCGACTCAAGCCGAGGCAGAGGCGGTCATCGAGACGGGCGCCGACGTGGAGCAGTACGGCGAGGAGGTACTGGACGAGCCCGGCATGCCCGCGCCCGAAGCCTCCCGCCCCCTCGCGCGCCGACGTGGGCGCCCCCGCCGAGCCGACCGAGTCGCGCCGCGAGCGCAAGCGCCGCGAGCGCGAGGAGCAGCGCGCCAAGGAGGAGCGGCGCAAGGCGCGCGAGAAGCAGCCCGCCGAGACGCAGGAGCGTCGGCGCGGCCCCGTAATAGGCTTCCTCGTCTCCTGCTGGGCGGAGCTGAAGCGAGTCCAGTGGCCCACACGCGAGACGCTCGTACAGGCCTCGGGCGTCACGGTCGTCTTCATCGCGATCGCCGCCGCGTATCTTGGAGCGCTCGACGCGGTCTTCAACTGGCTCGTCCAGCGCATCCTCTGACCATCCCCCAAAGAGAGAGAAGACTTAGAAACGCATGTTTCGCTGGTATGTGATCAACACCTATTCGGGGCACGAGAACAAGGTCAAGCAGAACCTCGAGCACCGTGTCGAGACGATGGCCCAGCAGGGCCACGTCCGCCACGTCGTGGTGCCGACCGAGCAGGTGTCCGAGCTCAAGGACGGCCAGAAGATCCAGGTCGAGAAGCGCACGATGCCCGGCTACGTCCTCGTCAACATGGAGATGACCGACGACGCCTGGAGCCTCGTCAAGAACACTCCCGGCGTCACCGGATTCGTCGGCTCGCGCAACAAGCCACTGCCGCTCTCCAAGCCCGAGGTCGACCGCCTCCTGCATCGCGAGACCGCCGAGCGCCCGCGCAGCCGCGCCCAGTTCGAGGTCGGCGAGACGGTCAAGGTGATCTCCGGCCCGCTGTCCGACTTCTCGGGCGAGATCGCCGAGATCAACGAGGACGCTGCCAAGCTCAAGGTGCTCGTCTCGATCTTCGGCCGCGAGACCCCGGTCGAGGTCGGCTACGAGCAGGTCAAGAAGGTCTAGCCATGGCACGTGAGGTACTCACCAAGATCAAGCTCCAGATCCCCGCCGGCGCCGCGAACCCCGCGCCGCCGGTCGGCCCTGCGCTGGGCCAGCACGGCGTGAACATCATGGAGTTCTGCAAGGAGTTCAACGCCAAGACCCAGCAGGACGCGGGGACGATCATCCCCGTCGAGATCACGGTCTACGAGGACCGCTCGTTCGACTTCATCACCAAGACCCCGCCCGCCGCCGTGCTGATCAAGGAGGCCGCCGGGATCCCCAAGGGCTCCGGCGAGCCGCACATCGAGAAGGTCGGGACGATCACCGCCGCCCAGGTGCGCCAGATCGCCGAGCGAAAGATGCCCGACCTCAACGCCAACGACCTCGACGCCGCCTCGAAGATCATCGCCGGGACCGCCCGCTCGATGGGCGTCGTCGTCGAGGGGCTGGAGACCTGATGGCCCGCGGCAAGCGCTACCGCGAGGCGCACGACAAGATCGACCGCACGCGCCAGTACAGCCCCGCCGAGGCGGTGCAGCTCGTCAAGGAGACCGCGGGCACCAAGTTCGACGAGACCGTCGAGCTCCACATCCGCCTCGGGGTCAACGTCCGCCACGCCGAGGAGCAGCTGCGCGGCACCCTCGCCCTCCCCAAGGGACTCGGCAAGGACGTCACGATCGCCGCCTTCGCGCAGGGCGACAAGGCCAAGGCCGCGACCGACGCCGGCGCCGACTTCGTCGGCGGCGACGACCTCGCCGAGCGCATCGAGGGCGGCTGGACCGACTTCGACGTCGCGATCGCGACCCCCGACATGATGTCCGTCGTCGGCAAGCTCGGCCGCATCCTCGGCCCCCAGGGCAAGATGCCCAACCCCAAGGTCGGGACGGTGACCGACGACATCGCCAAGGCGGTCGACGAGGCCAAGTCCGGCAAGGTCGAGTACCGCACCGACCGCCAGGCCGTCATCCACCTCGCGATCGGCAAGGCGAGCTTCTCCGCCGCCGACCTGCTGCAGAACTACGCCGCCGTGATCGACGAGATCGTGCGCGCCAAGCCGGCAGCCGCCAAGGGCCGCTACCTGCTCTCGATAACGCTCGCCAACACGATGGGCCCCGGAATCCGAGTCGACACCTCGCGCACCCGTGAGGCCGAGATCCTCGAGCGCGTCCCCGAGGACGGCGCGGCCGACGAGAACGGCCAGCCCGTCGAGCAGGCCGAGGCCGCCGCGCCCGAGCCGGCGGCGCAGTAGCGACTAGCTACACTCACGCGCTCCAGCCAGCCGAAGACCACCGGCGGGGCCCAGGCCCGGAAGTCCGGTGCAGGTGGAGCGAGGACCCTCGTCCGAGCCCGCCTGCGTGCGGGCTTTTTTACTGGCCGAACCCCGACCACCAACAACCAACGGCACATGCCGATCGCGGCAGAGCCACGCCGCCACAACTTATGGACCGAGAGCAGAAGGCAGCCCAGATCGAGGAGATGAAGGTCTCGCTCAGCGAGGCCGAGGCGATCTTCGCGGTCGACTATCGCGGCATCAGCGTCCCCCAGGCCGCCGAGCTTCGCGCGCGCCTGCGCGACGCCGACGCGACCTTCCGCATCGTCAAGAACCGCCTCGCCAAGCGCGCCGCCGAGAGCGCCGGGACCGAGGGGCTCGACGAGCTGCTCGAGGGCCCGACCGCGCTCACGTTCGTCAAGGGCGACCCGGTGACCGCCGCCAAGGCGATCTCGACCTTCGGGCGCGAGAACGACGTGCTCGAGTTCAAGGGCGGCTTCATGGAGGGCGTCGCGCTCGACCCCGAGAAGTTCAAGGCGATCGCCCGCCTCCCCGGGCTCGAGGTCCTGCACGGCCAGCTCGCCGGCCTCACCGCGAGCCCGCTCACCGGCCTCGTCCGCGGGCTCGCCTCGATGCTCTCCGGCCTCGCCGTGGCGCTGGGCGAGATCCAGGAGAAGGGACTGGTCAGCGGCGAGGCGGAGCCACAGGCCGAGGAGGCCCCGGCCGAGGAGCCGGCCGCCGAGGAGCCGCCGCCGCCGAGGAGGAGCCGTCCGCCGAAGAGCCGGAGCCCGAGGAGCCGGCAGCCGAAGAGGCCCCCGCCGAGGAGCCGGCCGAGAGCCGGCCGCCGAAGAGGGCGAGCAAGAGACTGAAACCGAAGATGAACCCAAGGAGGACTAGAAGACGATGGCGACCAAGACTGCCATGAGCACAGAGGAATGGATCGAGGAGCTGAAGGGCATCTCGGTTCTCGAGCTGGCCGAGCGCATCAAGGCGCTCGAGGAGGAGTTCGGCGTCTCCGCGACCGCGGTCGCGGCCGCCGCGCCCGCCGCCGCCGGAGCCGACGGCGACGGCGCCGCTGAGGAGTCGAGCACCGTCGACGTCGTCCTGACGGGCGCCGGCGACAAGAAGATCCAGGTCATCAAGGCCGTTCGCGCCGCGACCGGGCTCGGCCTCAAGGAGGCCAAGGCGCTCGTCGACAGCGCTCCGGCCCCCGTCAAGGAGGGCCTGGATCGCGACGAGGCCGAGAAGCTCAAGAGCGAGCTCGAGGAGGCCGGCGCCGAGGTCGAGCTCAAGTAGCTCGAAGCCCTCGCGCGTTGTTCAATCGCGGCCCTGCCGCGAGAAGCATGTGACGTTTGGCTATATTCGTGGAGCTGATTCCGCGAGCCAGACGTCGCGGCAGGTCCCAGCTGCCTGAAGTAGCCGAGGGCGGTGTGTTACTCTTTAACGTCGCGCCGCCGTTGTGCCCTCTGCCCGAATCTTCGCGCAGTTCCCGTTCACATCCGACCAACTGAGGAGTCGCCGAGTTGGCCCGAGTTGATGCTGCCCCTGTCACCCGTAGGAGCTTTTCACGCCTAGAAAACCCGCTTGAAGTCCCGTACCTGATCGATATCCAGCGCCTCTCCTTCGAGGCGCTGACCGATCCCAAGTCGGGCCTGCTGCGGGAGACGATCGACGACATATCGCCGATCGAGGACTACACCGGCAACCTCGCGATCGTCTTCGCGGACTTTCGCTTCGAGGAGCCGCCGAATACCGTCGCCGAGTGCCGCGAGAAGGACATGACCTACTCGCGGCCGCTGACCGTCACGGTCGCGTTCCAGAACCGCGAGACCGGTGAGATCCGCGAGCAGTCCGTCTTCATGGGCGACTTCCCGTGGATGACCGACCGCGGCACCTTCATCATCAACGGCACCGAGCGCGTCGTCGTCACCCAGCTCGTTCGCTCCCCGGGCGCCTACGTGATGGAGCCCAAGGACCGCGAGAAGCAGGTCTTCATCGCCAACCTGATGCCGGCCCGCGGCTCGTGGCTCGAGCTCGAGATCGACAAGAAGGGCCGCGTCTACGCCCGCATCGACCGCAAGCGCAAGCTCCCCGTGACCGTCCTGCTGCGCGCCATGGGCTACACGGACGAGCAGATGCTCAAGCACTTCGACAACTCGGTCTACATCCGCCACACGATCGCGGGCGACACCGAGCAGACGCAGGAAGAGGAGGGCGCGCTCATCGAGCTGTTCAAGAAGCAGCGCCCCGGCGAGCCGCCGTCGGTGGACGCCGCCAAGGCGCTGCTGGAGCAGCTCTTCTTCGACCCCAAGCGCTACGACCTCACGCGCGTCGGCCGCTACAAGCTCAACGCGCGCCTCGACCTCGACGTCGACCTCGACACCCGGGTCCTCACCCACGACGACATCATCGGCCTGATCAAGGAGCTCGTCACGCTGCCGAAGCTCCTCGGCCTGCCGGAGGAAATCGACGAGGAGAACCCGATCAAGGACTACGCGGCGGAGGCGTACACCTACCCGCGCGAGCCCGTCAGCGACCACCTCGACGAGTACGAGCACTTCGGCAACCGCCGCCTGCGCACCGTCGGCGAGCTGATCCAGGAGGCGTTCCGGATCGGGCTCTACCGCATGGAGCGCGTCGTGCGCGAGCGCCTCACGACCGAGGACGCCGACGCGATCACGCCGCAGACGATCATCAACATCCGCCCCGTCGTCGCGGCGCTGAAGGAGTTCTTCGGCTCCTCGCAGCTCTCCCAGTTCATGGACCAGACCAACTCGCTCGCCGGGCTGAGGCACCGCCGCCGGCTCTCGGCGCTCGGCGCCGGAGGGCTGACGCGTGAGCGCGCCCCGATCGAGGTCCGCGACGTGCACCCGACCCACTACGGGCGCATGTGCCCGATCGAGACACCCGAGGGCCCCAACATCGGCCTGATCGGGTCGCTGTCCTCCTACGCCCAGGTGAGCGAGCACGGCTTCGTCACGACGCCCTACCGGACCGTCAAGGACGGCGTCGTCTCGAACAAGATCGTCCACCTGGACGCCACCCAGGAGGAGGAGCTGGTGATCGCGCAGGCCAACGCCGAGCTCGATCCCAAGACCAACCGCCTCAAGGGCCCGCGCGTGCTCTGCCGCTCGCGCGACGGCGACCTCGTCTCGGTCCCGCCCAAGGAAGTGGACCTGATGGACGTCTCGCCGACCCAGATCTGGTCCGTCACGACGGCGCTGATCCCCTTCCTCGAGCACGACGACGCCAACCGCGCGCTCATGGGCTCGAACATGCAGGCCCAGGCCGTGCCGCTGCTCAAGCCCGAGCCGCCGCTGATCGGCACCGGGATGGAGCGCCGCGCCGCAAGCGACACCGGCGACGTCGTCCTCGCGGCCGCCGACGGCGAGGTCAGCTACGTCGACGCGGACAAGATCATCGTCACGCGCGGCTCACGCAAGGACGAGTACGAGCTCAACAAGTACATGCGCTCGAACCAGGGCACGATCATCCACCAGACCCCGATCGTGTCGGTCGGCGAGAAGGTCAAGGAGAACCAGGTGCTCGCCGACGGCTCCTCGACCGCCGGCGGCGAGATCGCGCTGGGCAAGAACTGCCTCGTCGCCTTCATGTCCTGGGAGGGCTACAACTTCGAGGACGCGATCATCATCTCGCAGCGTCTCGTCAAGGACGACGAGCTGACCTCGATCCACATCGAGGAGTACGAGATCGACGCCCGCACGACGAAGCTGGGCGACGAGGAGATCACGCGCGACATCCCGAACCGCTCCGAGGAGTCGCTGCGCAACCTCGACGAGCGCGGCATCGTCCGCGTCGGCGCCGAGGTCGTGTCCGGCGACCTGCTCGTCGGCAAGGTCACGCCGAAGGGCGAGACCGAGCTGACGGCGGAGGAGAAGCTGATCCGCGCGATCTTCAAGGAGAAGGCGCGCGAGGTCCGCGACACCTCGCTCAAGGTGCCGCACGGCGAGGGCGGCGTCGTGATCGACGTCCTGACCTTCAACCGCGACGCCGGCGACGACCTGCCGCCCGGGGTCAACGACCTCGTGCGCGTCTACGTCGCGACGAAGCGCAAGATCGCCGAGGGCGACAAGCTCGCCGGCCGCCACGGCAACAAGGGCGTCATCTCGCGCATCGTGCCCGAGGAGGACATGCCGTTCCTCGAGGACGGCACGCCCGTCGACGTGATCCTCAACCCGCTCGGAGTGCCGAGCCGGATGAACATCGGGCAGATCCTCGAGACGCATCTCGGCTGGGCCGCCGCGCAGGGCTGGTACGACGACGGCACCAAGGCCTACAAGGACGCGCAGGAGAACGGCGGCCGCGTCTACGTCGCGACGCCGGTCTTCGACGGCGCCACCGTCGAGGACGTCGACAACGCGCTCGTCAAGTGGCAGGACGAGCACGCCGATCGCGGCATCGACCTCGGAGTGGACAAGCGCGAGCGCCCCGGCAACCAGGCCAGGGGCACCGCGAAGCTCTACAGCGGCCGCACCGGCGAGCCGTACGAGAACGAGGTCACGGTCGGCTACATGTACATCCTGAAGCTGCTGCACCTCGTGGACGACAAGATCCACGCCCGCTCCACCGGCCCCTACTCGCTCGTCACCCAGCAGCCGCTGGGCGGCAAGGCGCAGTTCGGAGGCCAGCGCTTCGGCGAGATGGAGGTCTGGGCGCTCGAGGCGTACGGAGCCGCCTACACGCTGCAGGAGATGCTGACCGTCAAGTCCGACGACACGGTCGGCCGCGTCAAGGCCTACGAGTCGATCGTCAAGGCCGAGAACATCCCCGAGCCCTCGATCCCCGAGTCGTTCAAGGTCCTGCTGAAGGAGATCCAGAGCCTCTCGCTCGACGCGAACCTGGTCTCCGAGGAGGGCCCGGTCGCGATCGAGGAGGAGGAGGACGACCTCCTGCGCGCCGCCGAGGAGCTCGGCATCGACCTCTCCGGCGTCCGCGCCGGCGACGGCGACGGCGACGCCGCCGACGAGCGCGAGGAGCAGGTCGTCAACGAGGGCGAGGCGGAACCGGCAACGGCAAGGGCAACGGCAAGGCCGCCGACAAGGCCACCAGAAGAAGAACGTCACCCACTGGCCGAGAGGAACCCGCACCGAATGGACATCAACAACTTCGACGCAATCGAGATCGGACTCGCGTCCTCGAAGAAGATCCGGGGCTGGAGCTCCGGCGAGGTCACGAAGCCCGAGACGATCAACTACCGCACGCTGAAGCCCGAGAAGGACGGGCTCTTCTGCGAGCGCATCTTCGGCCCGACCAAGGACTGGGAGTGCTACTGCGGCAAGTACAAGCGCGTCCGCTACAAGGGCATCGTCTGCGAGCGCTGCGGCGTCGAGGTCACCCGCTCCAAGGTGCGCCGCGAGCGCATGGGGCACATCGACCTCGCCGCGCCCGTCTCGCACATCTGGTTCTTCAAGGGCGTCCCGAGCCGCATCGGCTACCTGATCGACATGGCTCCGAAGGAGCTCGAGAAGGTCCTCTACTTCGCGGCCTCGATCATCACCTGGGTCGACGAGGACGCTCGCAAGAAGGACCTCAAGAAGCTCGAGAAGGAGGTCAACAAGGTCCTCGACTCCTACGCCGCCGAGAAGGAGCAGCGCACCAAGGAGCTCGCCGAGTCGCTCGAGCGCCGCGTCGAGCACCTCAAGACCGGCAGCCAGGCGAGCTTCTCCGACGAGGACCACCTCTGGGCCGACGGGCTCGACGTCAACGTCAAGAAGCTCTCCGAAGCCGACCGCGAGAAGCTCGAGAAGGAGATCAGGAAGGCGATCGAGAGCGAGATCGCCGACACCGAGGCCTACCTCGACGACGCCGCCGAGCGCATGAGCGACGTCTGGAAGACCTTCCAGGAGATGAAGGTCAAGGAGGTCATCAACGACGAGGCGACGTTCCGCGAGCTCAAGGACCGCTTCGGCTCCCCGTTCGGCTGGGGCGAGTACTTCCGCGGCGGCATGGGCGCGGAGGCGATCCGCGACCTGCTCGACCAGGTCGACCTCGAGGCCGAGTGCAAGGAGCTCGAGGAGACGATCAACACCTCCAAGGGCCAGAAGCAGGCCCGCGCCGTCAAGCGCCTCAAGGTCGCCTCGGCCTTCAAGAACTCGACCAACCGCCCCGAGTGGATGATCCTCGACGCCGTCCCGGTGATCCCGCCGGAGCTGCGCCCGATGGTCCAGCTCGACGGCGGCCGCTTCGCGACCTCCGACCTCAACGACCTCTACCGGCGCGTGATCAACCGCAACAACCGCCTCAAGCGCCTGCTCGACCTCGGCGCGCCCGAGATCATCGTCAACAACGAGAAGCGGATGCTCCAGGAGGCCGTCGACGCGCTCTTCGACAACGGCCGCCGCGGGCGCCCCGTCACCGGCCCCGGAAACCGGCCGCTGAAGTCGCTCTCCGACATGCTCAAGGGCAAGCAGGGCCGCTTCCGCCAGAACCTGCTCGGAAAGCGCGTCGACTACTCGGGACGGTCCGTGATCGTCTCGGGCCCGAGCCTCAAGCTGCACCAGTGCGGCATCCCGAAGCTGATGGCGCTCGAGCTCTTCAAGCCGTTCATCATGGCGCGGCTCGTCGAGCGCAAGGCGGTCCAGAACATCAAGGCCGCCAAGAAGATGGTCGACTCGATGATCCCCGAGGTCTGGGACGTCCTCGAGGAGGTCATCCACGAGCACCCCGTGCTGCTCAACCGCGCTCCGACGCTGCACCGCCTCGGCATCCAGGCCTTCGAGCCGGTGCTCGTCGAGGGCAAGGCGATCCAGATCCACCCGCTCGTCTGCCACGCCTTCAACGCCGACTTCGACGGCGACCAGATGGCGGTCCACCTGCCGCTGTCGGCGGAGGCGCAGGCCGAGGCGCGGATCCTGATGCTGTCGGCGAACAACATCCTCTCGCCGGCGCACGGCGCGCCGCTCGCGACGCCGACCCAGGACATGGTGCTCGGGCCTCTACTACCTCACCTACACGGGCGACGACGTCTCGCAGCTCGACGCGGCGACCCTCGAGCCCAAGCCGCACCCGTTCCGCACCGCCCAGGAGGCGGAGCTGGCGTACGAGAACGGCCTCGTGAGGCTGCACGACTACGCCGAGTACCGCCGTCCCGGCCATGAGCACTTCCTGACGACGGTCGGCCGGATCATCTTCAACGACCGCGTCGAGCGCGCGCTCGCCGACGCGCTGGGCGACGAGTACGACCCCGAGCGCTACGTGTTCGTCAACTGGTCGCTCAAGAAGCGCGACGTCAACCGGATGGTCTCCGACCTCGTCGAGGCCTACGGCGCGGCGGCCATCTCGCTCGTGCTCGACGCCTTCAAGGAGCTCGGGTTCCACTACGCGACCCAGGCCGGGCTGACGATCTCCAAGAACGACATCGTCCCGCCGCCCAACAAGTGGGAGATCCTCGAGCGCTACGAGAAGGAAGTCGCCGAGATCGAGTCCAAGTACGAAGAGGGCTACATGACGGCCGAGGAGTTCCACGAGTCGGTCACCTCCGTCTGGAACCGGGCGACCGAGGAGGTCGGCCAGGCGATGGAGGACAACCTCGACGAGCTCAACCCGATCTACGCGATGGCGAACTCGGGCGCTCGCGGGTCGTTCAAGCAGATCCGCCAGCTCGCCGGGATGCGCGGCCTGATGGCCAACCCGAAGGGCGAGATCATCGAGCGCCCGGTGAAGGCGAGCTTCATGGAGGGCCTCTCGGTGCTCGAGTACTTCATCTCGACGCACGGAGCCCGCAAGGGCCTCGCGGACACCGCGCTGCGGACCGCCGACTCCGGCTACCTGACGCGCCGTCTCGTCGACGTCGCCCAGGACGTGATCGTCCGGATCGAGGACTGCAAGACGAAGGACTTCATCGAGATGCCGCTGCGGCGCGACGACGGGGAGCTCAACCCCAACCTGCTCGGCCGCCTCTCGGCGAAGAAGTTCGCGACCAAGCGCGGCCGCGAGCTGCTCAAGAAGAACCAGGAGATCGACGACCCCGAGCTCGAGGCGATCGCCGAGGCGTTCGGCGACGAGGAGGTCACCGTCCCCGTCCGCTCAGCGCTCAAGTGCGAGGCCGACGCCGGCGTGTGCCGCAATTGCTACGGCGTCGCGATGGCGACCGGCGCGATGGTCGAGCTGGGCGACGCGGTGGGGATCATCGCCGCCCAGTCGATCGGCGAGCCGGGCACGCAGCTGACGATGCGGACCTTCCACACGGGAGGCGTCGCCGGCCAGGACATCACCCAGGGCCTGCCGCGCGTCGTCGAGCTGTTCGAGGCGCGCAAGCCGAAGGGCCAGGCGAAGATGGCCGAGGTGCCGGGCAAGGTCTCCGTCGAGGAGTCCGAGAAGGCGCTCAAGGTCATCATCACCGACGAGAAGGGCGAGGACCACTCGTACTCGTTCCCCGCTCGCACCCGGCTCGAGGTCAAGCCCGGCGACCGCGTCGAGGCCGGCACCCAGCTCGTCGAGGGCTCGCTGTACCCGGCCGAGCTGCTCACGATCCGGGGCCGCACCGAGACCGAGCTCTACCTCGTCAACGAGGTCCAGAGGGTCTACCGCGCCCAGGGCGTCGACATCAACGACAAGCACGTCGAGCTGATCGTGCGCCAGATGCTCAAGAAGGTGCGCATCGAGTCCAAGGGCTCGACGTCGCTGCTCCCGGGCCAGCTCGAGGACCGCCACAAGCTCAAGAAGATCAACAAGGAAGTCAAGGAAAAGAAGAAGAACGGCACCCCGGCGAAGGCCGAGGAGGTCATCCTCGGCATCACCAAGGCATCGCTCGCCACGGAGTCGTTCCTCTCCGCCGCCTCCTTCCAGGAGACGACGAAGGTCCTGACCGACGCCGCCCTCGAGGGCAAGCGAGACCGCCTCGCTCGGCCTCAAGGAGAACGTGATCATCGGCAAGCTGATCCCGGCCGCGACGGGCCTGCGCCGTTACCGCACGATCGAGATCGAGCCCGTCGAGCCCGCCCAGCGGCCCGAGGAGGCGCTGCTCGACGAGGAGGAGCTCGCGGCCGAGCTCGGCCTCTCGGGCGACGGCGAGGAGGTCACCGAGCTCGAGGGCTTCGGGCCATCCTTCGCCGAGGAGCTCGAGGAGCTGGCGTCGGAGATCGAGACCGGAGCCGACGGCTCCGGCGACGGCGCGAAGACCGACTAGCCGCACGATTCCCTGCAGACAGCGCCCTGCCGAGGGCGTCTGGGCCAGCCGGATTTGGTCGGCGGGTTGCGTCATTCCACGCACGCACAGGCGTCGCGCGCGGTCATGCCGTCCTCGGAGAACTTGAGCCCCCAGGGCGCAACTGGCCAAATATTGGAGGGGCAATTCTTTGACATGCCCGCCATTACCGTCTAGCTTCGGACCGCGGTGAACGTTCTCGCCGTGGGGCGCATATGACATGGATGTCAATGGGGAACGGGTGGCAGTGGTGAGTAGGGGAACTTCTGGAAGACTTGGGCTCGGGGATCCGGGGGGCTCGACTGGGGGGATCTGGGGGACCAACGCCGATGGGCGAGGACGCCGCGCGGCATCTGCTCGCGGGTCTGCCGTTCGGCGCTCCTCGCCTGGCGTTGGTTTTGGGGAGCTAGTGGGAGCCCGGCGCTAGGGCGTGCGCTCGCCGTTCCGCTCCGACGGGACGGTCGCCGGAGCCTGGCGGCGCATCGACCGGAACCGACCGCTCGGGGGGCAGTCGGGCAGCGGCTGGCGTCGGGCTGGTGGGGCCGCCGCGACGCGGGCCGCGCGGCCTGCGCGGCTCGAGCGCCAGCGCCGGAAGCCGTGGTCGCCGTCGTCGGGCGCCTCGTCGGGCTCGGGCTCTGCGCGCGCGGCCCAGTAGATCAGGTAGAGCGCCCCGAAGACGGGCACCTTGAGCACGACGCCGAGGAAGAAGATCGGCAGAAATCCCTCCACGCGGTTGAGTCTAACGCCGCTGGGCGCTGCTAGCGCGGCGTGAAGCCGGCCTCGGTCCAGGCGACGAGCGCGTCCACGTGCGCCTCCTCGAGGCCGCGGCGTCGGATCGGTCTCGACGAGCAGCGTGGGCGCGGCGCGGCTGCGCCGCCCAGGCGTGGCAGGACTCGTCGAGGTTGTCGTCGATCCAGGCGAGCGGCCGGTCGCCGGCATAGGCCTGGATCGCGTCGAGCTTCCAGTGCGCGCTCCCGAACCGTGCGTTGCCGCCGAAGGTCAGGTAGGGCAGCTCTCCGGGCAGGCCGAGCAGCAGCGGCAGGTGCTCGTTGGCGCGCTCCTCCCAGCCCGTCGCCCAGATCAGGTCGAAGTGCTCGCGCGAGGCGCACGAGCCGCTCCCCGGCGGGGCGTGAGATGCAGTGAGCGACGCCGTCGATCAGGTAGACGTCGCCCGGCGCCTCAGTCAGCGGCTCGTCGAAGCCGAAGAGGCTGATCACCCCGTCGACGTCGACGGCGAGCACGGGGCGGCCGTCGCCCTCGGCCGCGTGCTCGAGGCCCTCGCGCAGCTCGGCGAGGTCGGGCTCCTCGGGCACCGACTCGTCGGCAGCCCAGCGCTTGAGCCGGTCCAAGACCACGGGCGGAGGTTAGTAACCGACGCAGGCGGCCGTGCGTGGCCCGCCACGAGCGTCCCGCTACCATTCGCCGCCGTGCCGAGCACCAATCAGCTCATCCGAAAGGGCCGACGCCGCCCGAAGAAGAAGACCGCGACGCCGGGCCTCAAGTCGGGCCAGGGCCGCAAGCGGCGCCTCGCCGCGCCGCAGCGCCGCGGCGTCTGCACGCGCGTCTACACGGCGACGCCCAAGAAGCCGAACTCCGCGCTTCGCAAGGTCGCCCGCGTCCGCCTCACCAACGGGATGGAGGTCACCTGCTACATCCCGGGTGAGGGCCACAACCTCCAGGAGCACTCCGTCGTGCTCGTGCGAGGCGGCCGCGTCAAGGACCTCCCCGGCGTGCGCTACAAGGTCGTCCGCGGGACCCTCGACGCCGCCGGCGTCTCGGACCGCAAGCAGTCGCGCTCGCAGTACGGGGTCAAGAGCCGCTAGTGCCGCGTCGCAGCGCCGCACAGCCCCGTTCGGTCGAGCCGGACTCCCAGTACCGCTCGAAGCTCGTCCAGCAGGTCGTCAACAAGGTGATGACCGACGGCAAGAAGTCGCTCGCCGAGCGCATCACCTACGACGCGCTCGCGCTGGTCGGCGAGCGCACCGGCCGCACGCCGGTGGACGTGCTCGAGGACGCGATCAAGGAGCTGACCCCGGTGCTCGAGGTCCGCTCGCGCCGCGTCGGCGGCGCCACCTACCAGGTGCCCGTCGAGGTGCCGGCGCGCCGCGCCCGCACGCTCGCCGTGCGCTGGCTCGTCCAGTTCGCTCGCGCTCGCCGCGAGAAGTCGATGCACGAGCGCCTCGCGGCCGAGATCATGGACGCGACCACGCAGCAGGGCAACGCGTGGAAGCGCAAGGACGACATCTACCGCATGGCGCAGGCCAACAAGGCCTTCGCGCACTACCGCTGGTAGCCGCTCTGCTAGCTTGCGCGCTCGCGCCGACGCGCGGTTCGCGTCGTCGCCGGCTTTGCGTCGTCCTCGTCCGGCGCTCCCTTGCGGGCCGGGCGCTGACCGCGCTTGGCCGCCGCCGGCTCCTCGGCCGGCTTCCTGTCGCCCCGGCGCCGCTCGCCGCCCTTCCAGCTCGCGGGCACCAGGGCGCGGAGCTGCTCCGGCTGCAGCGTCGCCAGGGCTCCTCCCGCCAGCGCGAGCGACAGCGTCCCGACCAGCTCGAGCCAGAACCCGCTCGCGGGCTCGGCCTTGCTCGTCGTGAAGAAGGGCTCCGAGAGCGTCCCCTCGACGTTGACGTCGGGCAGGTCGACGAGCAGGACGATCAGCAGCGAGATCCCGCCGGCGATCCCGACCGCCGCAGCCGCGGGCCGCGATCCCGAGATCACCGCGACGCCGAGCGCGACGACGGCGAAGATCGCGAGCACGAGGAGGGAGTAGTAGTGGCGGTCCGCCGCCTTGTCGATCTGCAGCAGCTCTCCCGAGGTGCCCTTGTTGTATTCGAAGATCGTCGAGAACTCGGCCGCGGCGACGCAGGCCGCCGCCGCCAGGCAGGCGATCGGCAGCAGGTACTCGGCGCGCATCCAGGCGGGGAACCTCACGCCCGCACCCCCGCGATCCCGAAGCGCCGCTTGCGGCGGCGCGGACGCTCGCGGCCGTCGCCGGACGGCTTGCGGCGGCGGGCGGGCGCGCCACTCGTGCGCGCGTAGTGGACGAGCAGGATCCCGGTGACGACGAGCACCGCCGCCGACATGAGCTGGAGCCAGAAGCCCTCGATCAGCACGCGCCTGGGCGCCCTGGTAGGCGATCGCCGCGTCGCCCTCGTCGAGGCCCTTGCGCGCGTCGAGCAGCAGGCTGACCGCGATCGCGAGCGCGGCGAGCACGGGGATGACGCGCGCCATGCGCCAGCGGCCGCGCAGGGCCAGCAGCGCGGCGACGATGATCACGACCGCAACCGGCACCATCGCGTAGCCGTGCACCGACCCGGCGGTCTGGCGGTCGGTCTGGGGCGCCGGCGCGACCGCCTCGACGTCGGCGTACGCGGGGGCGCCGATGCGCACGCCGCGGTAGTCGACGAACTGCGATGCCGCGAGCGTGACCGCGGCGGCGATGACGACGAATGCGACCGCGCGCTGGGGCGTAACGACGCGCTCGGCGAACACGAGCGCGCGGCGCAGCGCGCGCAGCACCGCGAGCACGATCGGCCGCAGGTGGCGCTCGACCCAGAGGATCGCGTTGCCGAGGATCTCGGCGGTGCGGATCCAGAGCGCCCCCAGCTCGCGCAGCCCGCCGCGCGACGAAGCGGCCGATGACGAGCGCGCCGGCGAGCAGCGAGCCGAGCCCCGCCAGCAGCAGCTTCCACGCGGACTGGATCCAGTTGTCGACCCGGGTGGCGGCCTTACGGGCACGCGGGCCGGTGAGCGTCGAGTCGACCTTCGTCCCGGCGCTCTTCAGCGCGTCGCCGGCGCCCGCGCGCTCGCGCTTGCGGCTTGGGCTTGCGAGGCGTCTCGCGCTTGCGCCGCTCCCGCCTGCGCTCCGCCTTCCGCTCCCGGGCGGCTTCGCTCTCTTCGCCTCCTTGTCGGCCCGTACCGCCTCCTTCTGGGCACGGCGCTCGGCCCTGCGCCAGCTCGCGCGCCTTCGCCCTCTCGCGGCCGCGATCCTCCTCGCCGTCGGCCGCCTCGACGGCGCCGCTCGGCGACCGCGCCCGCGTCGACTTTCGGGTCCTTTTCGGCCTCCTCGCGCGCCTCTTCCGATCCCGATGGCGGTGTCCTGCGGCCTCCTTTGCCCCTCCTGAGCGGCGTCATGCCCCTGCTAAGATCACTCGTCGTTCGTGCCTCGGGGACACCCGGCGTGCGAGCGTGAATTCACTCCATGGAGAGCCGCAGCACATAGCCGTCGTTCCTGGCCGAGAAAGCGATGGCGCTGGGCCCCGTGAGGGCCTTTTTTATGCGCCGATAGCGCTGAGAACCTGATTTCTCTCTCCTCGTCCGAGAACGCCGGCAGCGTTCGAACAGTCCCGACAAGCACCTGACAGCAGACGACACTCTACGCCCTACGGAAAACCCAATGGCACGCAACTTCCCCCTAGAGAAAACGCGCAACATCGGAATCATGGCGCACATCGACGCCGGAAAGACGACGACGACTGAGCGCATCCTTTATTACACGGGCCGCACGCACAAGATGGGCGAGGTCCACGAAGGCGCTGCCGTCATGGACTGGATGGAGCAGGAGCAGGAGCGCGGCATCACGATCACCTCCGCCGCGACCGCGAGCGAGTGGAAGGGCCACCGCATCAACATCATCGACACGCCCGGCCACGTGGACTTCACGGTCGAGGTCGAGCGCTCGCTGCGCGTCCTCGACGGCGCGATCGCCGTCTTCGACTCCGTCGCCGGCGTCGAGCCCCAGTCGGAGACCGTCTGGCGCCAGGCCGACAAGTACCGCGTCCCGCGCATCGCCTACATCAACAAGATGGACCGGACCGGCGCCGACTTCTTCGGCGCCGTCGAGTCGATGAAGGACCGCCTCGGCGCGCATCCGCTTCCGATCCAGCTTCCGCTCGGCCAGGAGGACACCTTCGAGGGCGTCATCGACCTGATCGAGAACAAGGCGCTCGTCTGGACCGACGAGCTCGGCACCGAGATGGAGGTCCGCGAGATCCCCGAGGACATGGCCGAGCTCGCCCACGAGCACCGCACCCACCTGATCGAGGCCTGCGCCGAGTACGACGACGAGCTGATGGAGGCCTACCTCAACGACGAGGAGATCCCGCACGAGCGGATCGCCAAGTCGCTGCACCGCGCGACCCTCGACATCAAGGTCGACCCCGGTGCTTTGCGGCTCCTCGTTCAAGAACAAGGGCGTCCAGCCGCTGCTCGACGCGATCGTCGAGCTGCTGCCCTCGCCGCTCGAGGTCCCGCCGATGGAGGGCGTCGAGCCCCCGACCAAGTCGAGCCCCGGCGGCCCCGCGATCCGCGAGCCGAAGCGACGACGCCCCCTTCTCCGCCCTCGCCTTCAAGGTCATGGCCGACCCCTACGTCGGCAAGCTCACCTACTTCCGCGTCTACTCCGGCAAGCTCTCGGCCGGCAGCCGCGTGCTCAACGTCTCGACCGGCCGCACCGAGCGGGTCGGGCGCCTGCTGATGATGCACGCCAACCACCGCGAGGAGATCGAGGAGTGCTACGCGGGCGACATCTGCGCCGGCGTCGGCCTCAAGCAGACCTCGACCGGAGACACGCTCGCCGCGCCCGACGCGCCGATCGAGCTCGAGCAGATCGAGTTCCCCGAGCCCGTCATCGCGGTCGCGATCGAGCCCAAGACGAAGGCCGATCAGGAGAAGCTCTCGGCGAGCCTCGCCCGCCTCGTCGAGGAGGACCCCACCTTCCAGGTCGAGACCGATCACGAGACCGGCCAGACGCTGATCCACGGCATGGGCGAGCTCCACCTCGAGGTGATCGTCGACCGGCTGCTGCGCGAGTTCAACGTCGACGCCAACGTCGGCCGTCCCCAGGTCGCCTACCGCGAGACGATCCGCCAGGCCGCGGAGAAGGTCGAGGGCCGCTTCGTGCGCCAGACCGGCGGCCGCGGCCAGTACGGCCACGTCGTCATCAACCTCGAGCCGGCGCCCGGCGCGGGCTTCGACTTCGTCAACAAGATCAAGGGCGGTTCGATCCCGACCGAGTTCCTGCCCGCCGTCGAGGCTGGGATCGAGGAGGCGCTCCAGAGCGGCGTCAAGGCCGGATACCCGATGGTCGACGTCGCGGTCGAGCTGATCGACGGCTCCTACCACGACGTGGACTCCTCGGAGATGGCCTTCAAGGTCGCCGGCTCGATGGCGGTCCAGGAGGCCGCCCGCCGCGCCAAGCCCGTGCTGCTCGAGCCCGTCATGCGGGTCGAGGTCGTGACGCCCGAGGAGTTCCTCGGCGACGTGATCGGCGACCTCTCGCGGCGCCGCGGCCGCGTCGAGGGCCAGGAGCCGCGCGGCAACGCGCTCGCGGTCAGCGCCGTCGTCCCGCTGGGCGAGATGTTCGGCTACGCGACCGACCTGCGCTCCTCGACCCAGGGGCGCGCGACCTTCACGATGCAGTTCGAGCGCTACGACGAGGTTCCGGCGAGCATCGCCGAGCAGATCACCGAGGGCGGGGCCACCGAGCCCGTCGCGGCGGTGTCGTGAACCCGTATTCCGCTAAGTTTCTTCGGTTCTTCCGTGTGCCTTGCGGTGCGCGGGAGTCCGACTTGACCTGACCCAAAGTACGAAGACTTAGAGACCACCAAAGGAGCGAGATGTCGAAGGAGAAGTTCGAGCGCGATAAGCCGCACGTGAACGTCGGCACCATCGGTCACATCGACCACGGCAAGACGACGCTCACAGCGGCGATCACCAAGGTGCTCGCCGAGAAGGGCGGCGCCGAGGAGAAGTCGTTCGAGGAGATCGACAACGCTCCCGAGGAGAAGGAGCGCGGGATCACCATCGCGACCTCCCACGTCGAGTACCAGACCGACAAGCGCCACTACGCGCACGTCGACTGCCCCGGCCATCACGACTACATCAAGAACATGATCACCGGGGCCGCGCAGATGGACGGCGCGATTCTCGTCGTCTCGGCGGCCGACGGCCCGATGCCCCAGACCCGCGAGCACGTTCTGCTCGCGCGTCAGGTCAACGTGCCCTACGTCGTCGTCTTCCTCAACAAGGTCGACATGGTCGACGACCCCGACCTGATCGAGCTCGTCGAGGAGGAGGTCCGCGACCTGCTCAAGGAGTACGAGTTCCCGGGCGACGACACCCCGATCATCAAGGGCTCGGCGCTCAAGGCGCTGGAGGGCGACGAGGAGGCCAAGAAGGCCGTCCTCGAGCTCGCCGACGCTCTCGACGACTACATCCCCGAGCCCGAGCGCGATCTCGACAAGCCCTTCCTGATGCCGATCGAGGACATCTTCACGATCACGGGCCGCGGCACCGTCGCCACGGGCCGCATCGAGCAGGGCGTCGTCAACACCGGCGACGAGGTCGAGATCGTCGGGATCAAGGACACGACCAAGACGGTCGTGACCGGGGTCGAGATGTTCCGCAAGATCCTCGACCAGGGCCAGGCCGGCGACAACGTCGGCTGCCTGCTGCGCGGCACCAAGCGCGAGGAGATCGAGCGCGGTCAGGTGCTCTGCAAGCCGGGGTCGATCACCCCGCACACGAAGTTCAAGTCCGAGGTCTATTGCCTCAAGAAGGAGGAGGGCGGCCGCCACACCCCGTTCTTCTCCGGATATCGCCCGCAGTTCTATTTCCGGACCACCGACGTCACCGGGGTTTCGAACCTCCCCGAGGGCGTGGAGATGGTGATGCCGGGCGACAACGTCGAGATGACGATCGAGCTGATCCAGCCGATCGCCATGGTCCAGGGCCTTCGATTCGCGATCCGCGAGGGCGGTCGCACCGTCGGCTCGGGAGTCGTCACCGAGATCATCGAATAGCACCGGGGCCGGCGAAGTTGCCGGCCCCGTTTCAGCGGTTGGGCCTGAGGGGGCCCGGCCGGACAAGTTCAAAGACATACGACCGGGGCGGCGCCCCCAGCAGCACCGGCGCCGCCCTAACTGCGCTCACTGGGGCGCAGCGTGACAGGCACGAGCAACACAAAAGAGACCAAATGGCATCGATAGCCACAGGAAAGATCAGGATCCGCCTCAAGGCGTATGACCACGACGCGATCGATCGCGCCGCGCGCGAGATCGTGGAGACGGCCCAGCGCACCGGCGCCTCCGTGTCGGGCCCCGTGCCGCTGCCGACGGAGAAGAACGTCTACTGCGTGATCCGCTCGCCGTTCAAGGACAAGGACTCGCGCGAGCACTTCGAGATCCGCACCCACAAGCGCCTGATCGACATTCTCGAGCCGACCCCGAAGACCGTCGACGAGCTTCAGCGGATCGACACGATCCCGGCCGGCGTCGACGTCGAGATTCGACTCTGATGGCCGCGATCGTCGGCAAGAAGCTCGGCATGACCCAGGTCTTCACCGAGGACGGCACGCGCGTCGCGGTGACCGTCGTCGAGGCCGGCCCCTGTCCCGTGACCGCCAAGCGCGAGCCCGACCGCGACGGCTACGCCGCCGTGCAGCTCGGCTTCGGCGAGGTCGCGCGAGGGCAAGCTCAACAAGGCCCAGCTGGGCCACCTCGCGAAGGCCGAGTCGGGGCCGCTGCGCACCCTGGTCGAGTTTCGCGACGAGGGCGACGAGCGCAACGTCGGCGACGTCGTGACGGTCGAGGACTTCGAGCCCGGCCAGATGGTCAAGGTCTCGGCGACCTCGATCGGCAAGGGCTTCCAGGGCACGGTGCGCCGCCACGGCTTCAGCCGCGGCCCGGTCACGCACGGCTCGCACAACGTCCGCGCGCCCGGATCGATCGGCGCGAGCGCCGACCCCGCGCGCGTCTTCAAGGGCGTGCGGATGCCGGGCCGGATGGGCGGCAAGCGCGTCACCCAGCGCGGCCTTCGCATCCAGGAGGTCGACGCCGAGCGCAACCTGCTTCTCATCGCCGGCGCCGTCCCCGGCCCTCGCAACGGCACCGTCGAGGTCAGGACGGACGACCGTGGCTAGCGTCCAAGGCGCCCGTCCTGGGCACACAGCGCAAGGCCGACCTCCCGCGACGACGTGTTCGGCGAGGAGTTCCACGAGTCGCTCGTCCACGACGCGGTGCGCGCCGACCTCGCGTCGCGCCGCCGCGGCACGGCATCGGCGCTGACCCGCGCCGAGGTCTCGATGACGACCGCGAAGGCGTGGCGCCAGAAGGGCCTCGGACGCGCGCGTGCGGGCGCCCTCAGCGTGCCTCACCGCCGCGGCGGTGGAGCCGCCTTCGGCCCCAAGCCGCGCCACTACACCGTGAAGATCAACCGCAAGGCTCGCCGCCGCGCGCTGCGCGCGGCGCTGTCGGTGCACGCCGCGCGCGACTCGATCGCCGTGGTCGACGCGTCGTCGTTCGACGAGCCCTCGACCAAGAAGGCCGCACAGACGCTCGAGAAGTGGGGCGCCGCGACGCCGACGCTGGTCGCGCTCGCGCCCGACGAGGCCGCGGCGGCCAAGAGCTTTCGCAACATCGAGCGCGTAGCCGTGCTCGAGGCCGACTCGGTGGGCGTCGCCGACGTCGTCGGCGCCGCGTCGGTGATCCTCTCCGAGAGCGCGCTCGAGGCGCTCAGCCGCCGCGCGTCGGGCGAGCAGTCCACCGACAAGGCCGCCGGCAAGGACTCGGAGGACGCCTGATGGACCCGCGCGAGGTGATCATCGAGCCCGTGATCTCGGAGAAGAGCTACGCGCTGATGTCGGACGGCAAGTACACGTTCCGCGTCCACGAGCGCGCCCAGAAGACCCAGATCGCGCACGCGGTCGAGGAGGTCTTCGGCGTCACCGTGGCCAGCGTGCGGACCGCGCACGTGCGCTCGAAGCCCAAGCGCCGCGGGCTTCACAGCGGCAAGACCCGATCCTGGAAGAAGGCGATCGTCCAGCTCGGCCCGGGAGACCGGATCGAGATGTTCGAGGGCGCCGCGGTGGCCGACTAAGACGATGGCGATCCGAAAGACAAAGCCGACGACCCCGGGCCGCAGGTTCGCGACCTACCCGATCCGCGAGGAGCTCAGCGGCGCGAAGGAGCCCTACAAGCCGCTCACCGAGGGCGCGAAGTCGAGCGGCGGGCGCAACTCGCGCGGCCGCGTCACCTCCCGCCATCGCGGCGGCGGGGCCAAGCGCCTCTACCGGCGCATCGACTTCAAGCGGACCAAGGACGGGATTCCCGCCCGCGTGGCGACGATCGAGTACGACCCCAACCGGACCTGTTACGTCGCGCTGCTCAACTACGCCGACGGCGAGAAGCGCTACATCCTCGCCCCTCAGGGGCTGCGGGTGGGCGCGACCGTCGAGTCGGGCCCGAGCGCCGACATCCAGCCCGGCAACGCGCTGCCGCTGAGCGCGATCCCGCTCGGCACCGTCGTCCACAACGTCGAGCTGGTCCCGGGCCAGGGCGGGCGCCTCGGGCGCGCCGCCGGCACCGCGATCCAGGTCGTCGCCAAGGAGGGCCCGCTGGTCAGCCTTCGCCTGCCCTCGACCGAGGTCCGGATGGTGCGCGGCGAGTGCCGCGCCACCGTGGGCTCGCTCTCGAACACCGAGCACCAGAACATCAAGCTCGGCAAGGCGGGGCGCTCGCGCCACAAGGGCCGGCGCCCGCAGACGCGCGGCGTCGCGATGAACCCGGTCGACCACCCGCACGGCGGCGGCGAGGCCCACCACACGCCCGGCGGGCACCCGGTGACCCCTTGGGGCAAGCCGACGCTGGGCTACCGCACGCGCAAGAAGGGCAAGGCCTCCGACGCGATGATCGTCCGCGGCCGGCGGCGCGGAAAGAAGAAGAGGGGCTGAGCGGATGGGACGCTCGACCAAGAAGGGCCCGTTCGTCGAGGAGCGCCTGCTGGCGCGCATCAACGCGATGAACGAGTCCGGCGACAAGCAGATGGTCAAGACCTGGTCGCGGACCTCGACGATCTTCCCCGAGATGGTCGGCCACACGATCGCCGTCCACGACGGTCGCAAGCACGTCCCCGTCTTCGTCTCCGAGTCGATGGTCGGCCACAAGCTCGGCGAGTTCGCGCCGACGCGGACCTTCCGCGCCCACTCCGGCGCCGGCTCGAGGAGCGAGGAGTCGAGATGACCACCGAGTCCGAGGCCCCGGTCGTGCGCGCGAGCGCCCGCTACGTGCGCACCGCCCCGCGCAAGGTCCGCCTGGTCGCCGACCAGGTGCGCGGCCTGCCGATCGAGGAGGCGCGCGCGCTGCTCGACTTCTCGCCGCGCGGCCCCGCGCGCGACATCCGCCGCCTGCTCGACTCCGCCGCGGCCAACGCGGAGAACAACCACGACCTTCCCGGCGACGACCTGCGGATCACCGAGATCTACGTCGACGAGGGCCCGACGATGAAGCGCTGGCGCCCCCGCGCCCGCGGCCGCGCGACGCGCATCGACAAGCGCACCTGCCACGTGAGCGTGGCGCTGACCCCGACCGAGAGCGACTAGGAGCACCAATGGGACAGAAGATCCACCCCGAGGGCTTTCGCGTCGGCTACATCCACGACTGGAAGTCGAACTGGTTCAACGAGCGCGAGTTCTCCGAGTACCTGCTCGAGGACCTCGCGATCCGCGACCACATCGAGCAGCGGCTCGCCCACGCCGGCCTCTCGGACATCGAGATCCGAAAGCAGCGCGGCGAGGTCACCGTGGACATCCACACGGCGCGCCCCGGCATCGTGATCGGCAAGTCGGGCGCCGAGGTCGACGCGCTGCGCAAGGACCTGCACAAGCTCACCAACAAGCCCGTCAAGGTCAACATCCGCGAGATCAAGCGCCCCGAGCTCGACGCCAAGCTCGTCGCGCAGTCGATCGCCGAGCAGCTCCAGAACCGCGTCGCGTTCCGGCGCGCGATGAAGCGCGCGCTGACGTCGGCGATGCGCTCCGGCGCCAAGGGCGTGAAGGTCCAGGTCTCGGGCCGCCTCGGCGGCGCCGAGATGGCGCGCACCCAGGGCTACTCCGACGGCCGCGTGCCGCTGCACACGCTGCGCGCCGACATCGACTACGGCTTCACCGAGGCGCGCACGACGACCGGCCGCATCGGGGTCAAGTGCTGGATCAACAAGGGCGAGGTCATGCCCGAGGGCTTCCGCTCCGGCGAGCCCGAGGAGGCCGACGGCGGGCCCCCGCGCGGACGCAGCGGGCGCGGCGGCCGTGGCGGTGGAGGTGGCCGCTGATGTTGATGCCGAAGCGCGTCAAGTACCGCAAGCAGCAGCGCGGCCGCATGAAGGGCAACTCGAAGGGCCACACGAACGTGTCGTTCGGCGAGTACGGCCTCAAGTCGCTGGAGCGAGGCTGGATCACCAATCGCCAGATCGAGGCCGCCCGTGTCGCGATGACGCGCAAGATCAAGCGCGGCGGGAAGGTCTGGATCACGGTCTTCCCCGACAAGCCCTACACGGCGAAGCCGGCCGAGACCCGCATGGGCTCGGGCAAGGGAAACCCCGAGGGCTGGGTCGCCGTCGTCAAGCCGGGCCGCGTGATGTTCGAGCTCGCCGGCATCGAGGAGGAGCTGGCGCGCGACGCGCTGCGCCTCGCCGGCCACAAGCTTCCGATCAAGACCAAGTTCGTGCGGCGCGAGGGGGTGGCGGAGTGAAGGCCTCCGAGGTGCATGCACTCGACGACAACGATCTCGTCGTGCGGCTGCGCGACGCGCGCGAGGAGGCGTTCAACCTGCGCTTCCGCCACGCGACCGGAGAGCTGGAGAACAGCTCCCGCCTCAGCGAGGCGCGGCGCGACGTGGCGCGCCTGCTCACCGTGGCGCGCCAGCGCGGGATCGACCTCGAGAAGGAGTTGAAGCGCTGATGGCAGACGAAGAGCGCAACGAGCAGGAGCCAAGGAGCAGCCCGAGGCCACCGAGGCCGAGGAGCAGCCCCAGGAGGCCCCCGCCGAGGAGGCCGCGGACGCCCCTGCCGACGAGCCGCAGCCCGACGAGGCCGCCGCCGAGGAGGCCGCGCCCGAGGAGCCCGCTGCCGAGGAGGACGCGGCCCGGCGAGGACGCCCGCCGCCGAGGAGCCCGCGGCCGAGGAGCCCGCGGCCGAGCAGACTTCAGACGAGCCCGCCGGCGACGGCGAGGCCGCCGAAGAGCCGACCCCGAAGCAGCGCCGCAAGCTCGAGCGCTCGCAGGCGAGCGGCCCGGCGCTTCCCCCGCGCAGCCCCGAGGAGCGCGCCGGCGAGCGCGCCGAGCGCCGTCGCAGCGCCGCTGCCTCGCGGCGGCGCAACCGAGCGCGGCGCCGCGAGAAGCGCGGCGAGCCGAAGGCCGGGACCCCGCCCGCCGAGAGCGAGAGCGCCGGGCGCAAGGTCCGCCAGGGCACAGTCGTCTCTGCGAAGGCCGCGAAGACGATCTCGGTGCGCCTCGAGATCACCCGCCGCCACCGCACCTACGAGAAGGTGGTGCGCCGTTCGAGCACCGTGCACGCCCACGACGAGCGCGACGAGGCCGGCGAGGGCGACGTCGTCCGCGTCGTCGAGACGCGCCCGCTGTCGCGGTCGAAGCGCTGGCGCCTGCTCGAGGTCGTGGAGAAGGCCAGGTAGGAGGGATGGACGGTCAGTGATCCAGCAGGAGACCAGACTCAGGGTGGCCGACAACTCCGGCGCCCGCGAGATCCTCTGCATCCGCGTCAAGGGCGGATCGCACCGCCGCTACGCGGGGGTCGGTGACGTGATCACCGCCACCGTCAAGCAGGCGACGCCGCGCAGCGCCGTGCGCAAGGGCGAGGTCGTCGAGGCCGTCGTCGTGCGCACCCGCAAGCAGCTCGGGCGCCCCGACGGGACCTACATCTCGTTCGACGAGAACGCCGCCGTGCTGATCGACCCCCAGAACAACCCGCGCGGCACCCGCATCTTCGGCCCCGTCGCGCGCGAGCTGCGCGACCGCAACTTCATGAAGATCATCTCGCTGGCCCCGGAGGTCCTCTGATGGCCAAGGCGATGCGCATCCACAAGGAGGACCACGTCGTGATCACGGCCGGCAAGGACCGCGGCAAGACGGGCCGCGTGCTGCGCACCGAGCCCAAGCGCCGCCGCGTCTACGTCGAGGGCCTCAACATCGTCAAGCGCCACCAGCGCCCGACCTCGGTCAAGGACTCCTCGCGCGGCGGCGAGGCCGGCGGCATCATCGAGAAGGAGGGCCCGATCGACGTCTCCAACGTGATGCTGCTCGACCCCCAGGACAACAAGCCCACGCGCATCGGCGTGCGGCGCACCGACGGCGGCGCCCGCGAGCGCTTCGCGAAGCGGACCGGGAACGCGCTCGACTAGGACTGAACGATGGAAGCTGCGACGACAGAGACCGAGACCAAGGACGTGCAGGCGCAGGCCGCGCCGCCGCCGCGGCTGCGCGAGCGCTACCTCCAGGAGATCCTGCCCGAGCTCACCAAGCAGTTCGGCTACTCGACCCCGATGGAGGTGCCGCGCCTGCGTCAAGATCACGCTCAACATGGGCGTCGGCGAGGCGATCACCGACAGCAAGGTCCTCGACGCCGCGATCGAGCAGATGGCCGTGATCGCGGGCCAGAAGCCCAGCGTGCGCCGGGCGCGCAAGTCGATCGCCTCCTTCAAGGTCCGCGAGGGGATGCCGGTGGGCGTCTCCGTGACGCTGCGCCGCGCCCGCATGTGGGAGTTCTTCGACCGCCTGACGTCGATCGCGATCCCGCGCATCCGCGACTTCCGCGGCCTCAACGCGCGCTCCTTCGACGGCCGCGGCAACTACTCGATGGGCATCCGCGAGCAGCTGATCTTCCCCGAGATCGACTACGACTCGATCGACCAGGTCCGCGGCCTCGACGTCGCGATCACGACGAGCGCGAACACCGACGAGGAGGCCTACGAGCTCCTCCGGCTGCTGGGGATGCCGTTCTCGCCCGAGGGCCGTCCCGGCGAGGAGGACACCGCCGCGGCCGAGGAGGAGGAGCGCCGTCACGAGGAGGCGCGCCTGCGGGCCGAGGCCGAGCAGGCCGCGCTCGAGCAGCTCAAGGCGGAGAACCCCGAGGCCTACGAGCGCAAGGTGCGCGAGCCCGAGGAGGGCGAGGAGGGCGCCGAGGGCGAGGGCGAGCCCGCCGCCGAGGGCGACTCCGAGCAAAAGACTGACGACAAGGACGAGGAGTAATGGCGAAGACATCACAGGTCGTAAAGCAACGACGCAAGCCCAAGTACAAGGTCCGTGCCTACAACCGCTGCCAGCGCTGCGGGCGCTCGCGCGCC
This sequence comes from uncultured Thermoleophilia bacterium, assembly GCA_963838145.1. Taxonomy (GTDB): domain Bacteria; phylum Actinomycetota; class Thermoleophilia; order Solirubrobacterales; family 70-9; genus DASPWW01. The sequence goes on along the minus strand of CAWIPX010000009.1, from coordinate 164,759 downwards.
TACTACCGCAAGTTCGGCCTCTGCCGGCTGTGCCTGCGCGAGGCCGCGCACAACGGCTACGTCCCGGGCATGACCAAGTCGAGCTGGTAAACGAGACGAAGACCCAGATGCTCACCGACCCCATATCCGACTACCTGACGAGGATCCGAAACGCCCTCGCCGTCCAGCACGAGGACGTCGAGATCCCGGCGTCGCGCCTGAAGAAGGAGATGAGCCGCATCCTCAAGGAGCAGGGCTACATCAACGACTTCGCGGTCGAGCCGACCCCGGTCGGGGAGTCGATCCGCATCCAGCTCAAGTACACCCAGGACCGCGAGCCGGTGATCACCGGCATGCAGCGCGTCTCGCGCCCGGGCCGGCGCCGCTTCGTCCGCAACGCCGAGGTGCCGCGCGTGCTCGGCGGGATGGGCACCGCGATCGTCTCCACGTCGCACGGCGTGATGAGCGGCCACGAGGCGAAGCAGAAGGGCGTCGGCGGCGAGGTCGTCGCCTACGTGTGGTGAGCCATGAGCCGGATCGGAAGAAAGCCCATTGAGCTCCCCGAGAGCGTGACCGTCTCGGTCGCGTCCGGCCGCGTGACCGTCAACGGCCCCAAGGGCGAGCTGACCCAGGCGATCAGCCCCGACATGAAGGTCGAGCAGACCAACGGAACGCTGACCGTCGAGCGGCCCACCGACCGCGGCGACCACCGCGCGCTGCACGGGCTGACGCGCAGCCTGATCGCGAACATGGTCGAGGGCGTCACCGACGGCTTCGAGAAGCGCCTCGAGATCCAGGGCGTCGGCTACCGCGCAAAGCTTCAGGGCAAGAGCCTCGAGCTCGCGCTCGGCTACTCGCACCCGGTGGCGGTTCCGGCCCCCGAGGGGATCGAGTTCGACGTCCCGCAGCCGACCGAGGTCATCGTCAGGGGCATCGACAAGCAGCTCGTCGGCGAGACCGCGGCGCAGATCCGCAAGAAGCGCCCGCCCGAGCCCTACAAGGGCAAGGGCATCCGCTACTCGGGCGAGTACGTCCGCCGCAAGGTCGGAAAGAGGGCGTGAGCTAGGTCATGGCCGTTCAGACCAAGCAGCAGAGCCGCCTGCGCCGCCGCCGCCGCGTGCGCGCGAAGGTCCGCGGCAGCGCGGAGCGCCCGCGCCTGTCGGTCTACCGCTCCAACCGCGGCCTCTTCGCCCAGCTCATCGACGACGACGCCGGCCGCACCGTGGCCGCCGTCAACTGGACCGAGAAGGACCTGCGCGGCCTCAAGGCGATGGAGCAGGCCAAGCGCAGCGGAGAGATGCTCGCCGAGCGCGCCAAGGAGGCCGGCGTCGAGACCTGCATCTTCGATCGCGGCGGCTACCAGTTCCACGGCCGCGTCGCGGCGCTCGCCGAGGGCGCGCGCGAGGGGGGACTCAAGTTTTGATGGCGTTGCCGTCGGCAACGCCACACGCATGTGAAGTTGGTCATGTCTTGATGGCGTTTTTGAGCCGCTACCGTCACCTGTTCGCATGAGGACCAAAGTCGACACAGTCAGCCCCCAGGGCCTCGACCTCCAGGAGCGCGTGATCGAGATCAATCGCGTCGCCAAGGTCGTCAAGGGCGGCCGCCGCTTCTCGTTCACCGCGCTCGTCGCCGTCGGCGACGAGGACTCCGTGGTCGGAATCGGCTACGGCAAGGCTCGCGAGGTCCCGCTGGCGATCCAGAAGGGCGTCGAGAACGCGCGCCAGAACCTCGTCAAGGTCCCCAAGTACGGCCAGACGATCCCGCACCGCGTCATCGGGCGCTTCGGCGCCGGCCACGTCGTGCTGCGCCCGGCCAGCCCCGGTACGGGCGTGATCGCCGGCGGCGGCGTGCGCGCCGTGCTCGAGCTCGCCGGGATCCGCGACGTGCTGACCAAGAGCATCGGCACCCAGAACCCGATCAACCTCGTCAAGGCGACGATGGAGGGCATCCACGAGCTGCGCCGCCCCGAGGACGTCGCCGAGCTGCGCGGGCTGACGATCCGCGAGGTGCTCGGCATCCAGAAGGGCAACGGAGCCGCGCAGGACGCCGGCGACGGCGATGGCGGCGACGACGCGGCCCCGGTCGCACAGGCCGCGCCGCCGCCCGAGAGCGCCGAGGGCGGTGACCAGCCGGCCGAGGCCCCGCCCGCCGAGACACCTTCCGAAGCGCCCGCCGAGGCCCCCGAGCAAGCGCCCGCCGAGGAGTCCTGATGGCCGGGATCACCGTCACGCAGACGCGATCCGCCAACGGGATCAGCCCCAGCCAGCGCGACACCCTTCGCTCGCTCAAGCTCGGCCGCATCGGCCGCAGCGCAGAGCACGCCGACTCGCCGCAGCTGCGCGGCATGCTGCGCGCGGTCGAGCACCTCGTCGCGGTCAAGGAGGGCTAGCGTGGCGCGCCTCTCACCCGAGGACGTCAGCCTCGGAAACCTCCGCCCCAAGAAGGGCTCCAGGCGCCCGAAGAAGCGTCTCGGCCGCGGCCCCGGCACGGGGCACGGCAAGACGTCGGGCCGCGGCCACAAGGGCGCCGGCGCGCGCTCGGGCAGCAAGCGCAAGCCCGGCTACGAGGGCGGCCAGAACCCGATCCACATGCGGATGCGAAAGCTGCGCGGCCCGCATCGCAAGATGTCGATGCCGTTCGAGCAGTTCCGCACCGCGACCCAGCCGGTCAACCTCTCCGACCTCCAGGAGCGCTTCTCCTCCGGCGACAAGGTCGACCCCGAGTCGCTCAAGGCGGCGGGCCTCGCCAAGCGACGCGACCCGGTCAAGATCCTCGGCCGCGGCGAGCTGAAGAAGAAGCTCACCGTCCGCGCGCACGCGTTCAGCGCCAAGGCGCGCGAGGGGATCGAGTCCGCCGGCGGCACGGCCGAGGTCATCGACGACGGGCCGAAGCCCTACAAGCGCCCGTCCAAGAAGCAGCGCGAGGAGAGTGATGCCTCGTGATGCGGACGATCATGAACGCCTTCGCGGTCCCCGAGATCCGCCGCAAGATCGCCTTCACCGCCGCGATGCTGGCCCTCTACCGCCTCGGCGCCTTCATCCCGGCCCCGGGCGTCGACATCGACACGATCGAGTCGCTGGAGAGCAACTTCACCGACCAGAGCATCCTCGGCTTCCTCAACCTCTTCTCGGGCGGCAGCCTCTCGCGCCTGTCGCTCTTCGCGCTCGGGATCATGCCCTACATAACGGCCTCGATCATCCTCCAGCTGCTGACGGTGGTCGTCCCGTCGCTCGAGCGGCTCCAGAAGGAGGGCGAGGTCGGCCAGCAGAAGATCACGCAGTACACCCGCTACCTGACCGTCTTCCTCGCGTTCGGCCAGTCGCTGGGCTACGTCTTCTTATTCCGCTCGTTCCAGAACGCCGAAGGGACCAGTGTCGTCGGCGAGCTGACGTTCTCGAAGCTGTTCTTGATCGTGATCTCGCTGACCGCCGGCTGCACGCTGCTGATGTGGCTCGGAGAGCTGATCACCCAGCGCGGGATCGGAAACGGGATCTCGCTGATGATCTTCGCCTCGATCGCCTCCGGCCTGCCGGGCGGGATCCAGGCGTGGTGGACCAACCCCGACCAGGTCTTCGTCGTGATGATGCCCTTCATCGCGCTCGCGGTGATCGTCGGGATCGTGTTCGTCCAGGAGGGCCAGCGGCGGATCCCCGTGCAGTACGCAAAGCGCGTCGTGGGGCGCCGGATGACGACCGGCGGCTCGACCTACCTACCGCTGCGCGTCAACATGGCGGGAGTCATCCCGGTCATCTTCGCGGCCTCGATCATGGCCTTCCCGCCGACGATCGGCCAGCTCCTCAACACCCCGGCCGCGCTCGACTTCGCCGCCTTCTTCAACCCCGACCGCTGGGCCTACGTGGTCGGCGAGGTCTTCTTCATCATCATCTTCACCTACTTCTACACCGCCGTCACCTTCAACCCGGTGGACCAGGCGGACAACCTCAAGAAGTACGGAGGCTTCATCCCCGGGGTGAGACCCGGGCGACCTACCGCCGAATACCTGGACCGCATCCTGTCCAGGCTCACCTTCCCCGGGGCGCTGTACCTGGGAGCCGTCGCTGCCCTGCCGACGATCCTGATCAGCCAGACCTCGGCGAACTTCTTCTTCGGCGGCACCTCGATCCTGATCGTGGTCGGCGTGGCGCTCGACACCGTCAAGCAGCTCGAGGCGCAGCTGATGATGCGCAACTACGAGGGCTTCCTCAAGTGACGCTCCCCGTGGGCGGGGGAATGTCGGAGCTGAACCTGTCCTGCTCGGCCCGCCCGGATCGGGCAAGGGGACCCAGGGCGAGCGCCTCGCCGCCGACTTCCGCCTGCCCTACTACGCGACCGGCGACATCCTGCGCGCCGCCGTGCGCGACGAGACCGAGATCGGCCGCGAGGCGAAGGAGTACATGGACCGCGGCGACCTCGTCCCCGACGACGTGATCATCGGCGTGATCTCCGAGCGCGTCGAGGGCGACGAGGCCAAGGACGGCTTCATCCTCGACGGCTTCCCGCGCACCACCGGCCAGGCCGAGGCGCTCGACGAGGAGATGAAGCGCCTCGGGCGCGAGCTGACCGCGGCGATCCTCATCGACGTCGACGACGACGAGGTCGTGCGCAGGCTCGGAGGCCGGCGCACGTGCGAGGACGAGGGCCACATCTTCCACGCCGAGTTCGATCCCGCCGAAGGAGGAGGGCGTGTGCGACATCTGCGGCGGAAAGCTCGTCGTGCGCGACGACGACAAGCCGGAGGTCATCCGCCACCGCCTCGGCCAGTACCACGACAAGACCGAGCCGCTGGTCTCCTACTACGACGACCAGGCGATCCTCAAGCGCGTCGAACGGAACCAGGACGCCCGACGAGGTCAACGAGAAGATCCGCGCCCTGCTCGCCACCCAGCGCATGGAGGAGGAGGCCTAGCCATGTACCGCGGCGGCATCATCGTCAAGACCCCCGAGCAGATCGACCAGATGGCCGCTGCGGGGGCGATCCAGGCCCGCACGCTTCAGATGCTGCGCACGAAGTGCCGCGCCGGCATCACCACGGGCGAGCTCGACGAGGCCGCCGACCGCTTCATCGCCTCGCAGGGCGCGACCGCCTCGTTCAAGGGCTACCGCGGCTTCCCGGGCTCGATCTGCGCCTCCCCGAACTCGATGGTCGTCCACGGCATCCCGGGCGCCTACGAGCTCCAGCGCGGCGACGTGATTTCGCTCGACGTGGGCGTGACCCACGAGGGCTGGGTCGCCGACGCGGCGATCACGGTGCCCGTCGGCGAGATCACCCCCGAGGCCCAGCGCCTGCTCGACACGACGAAGGCCTCGCTGTTCGCGGGCGTCGAGCAGGTCGTCCCGGGCAACCACCTCGGCGACGTCTCGCACGCGATCCAGACGACGGTCGAGGCCGAGGGCTTCTCGATCATCCGCAGCCTCGTCGGCCACGGCATCGGCCGCGACATGCACGAGGACCCGCAGATCCCCAACTTCGGCGAGCCCGGGCGCGGCCCGCTGCTCGAGGCCGGCATGGTGCTGGCGATCGAGCCGATGGTCAACGCCGGCGGCCCCGAGGTGCGCATGGGCGACGACCACTGGGCTGTCTACTCGCAGGACGACTCACTCGCCGCCCACTTCGAGTTCACGGTCGCGGTCACCGCGGACGGGCCGCGCGTCCTCACGCCCTGGCACGAGTAGCGCCGATCCCAAGAAAGCCTGGAACCTGCACGAATAAGCGCAGAAAGTGATAGATTGCAGGCGCTTCCACCTGGGAGCGGGGTGTAACCTAAAATCGATACCAGAGGGGGTTCTGGTAGGGGTGAATACCTATATGGGGATACCGCGCCGTGTCGCGGCGCGTAGACGAAGCATCGTTCGGTCCGGGAGGTGGTTCGCGGCGGCACTCGCGCTCATGCTCGTGGTGCCCGCCGGGGCGCTCGCCGGCCCGGTGATCCTCGGTGGAGACGATCTCACCGAGCACGGGCAGACGGACGGTGCCGGTACGAACGAGCAGGGCTGGCTCTACATGGAGAGGGCGGTTGGCAACCTGCTGCCGAACGTCACCAGGGCCAACGACAACAGCATCGCCGCCCTCGGCTCGTCTGGGCCGGTTGATCCGGACACGAACGGCAGCGACGCAGGCGCCGGGATCACCAGCGCGGCGGCGAAGGCCGGCATGACCGTCCAGTTCTTCGACGGTGAGGCCGCCATCGCGGGCGCGCTCCAGGCGATCGGCAACGGCAGTTACACGCCGGCGATCATCTGGGTTGCCGGTGATGGCGCCAGCAACGACCTCGATGGATGCGACGGGGCCGGCACCGAGGGTCAGGCGCTCATCGACCAGGCCGGCGTGATCAACACCTTCGTCACCGAGGGTGGGGGCCTGTTCTCGCACGGAACGTGTTACACCTGGCTCTCCGCGCTGCTGCCGACGGTCACTACCGTCGACGGTGGCTCGAGCGACGACCTGTATCGCACGGCCGAGGGCGTGGCCGCGTTCCCGGGCGTCTCGGACGCGGACTTCAACGCGGGGCCGTGGCACAACCACTTCGAGGGCGACCTCGGAGGCCTGCAGGTTCTGGTGCGTTCGCTCGACATCGACGATGCGGCGGGCAACGACGCCGCGGTCGTCCTCGGCGGTGGGGATGTGGACATCATTCCCGTCCCGCCCACGCCGGCTCTGGCGCCGGCCTGCTCGAACGCCGTCACAGGCGACGGGGGCAACAACAGCCTCACCGGGACCGAGGGCGGTGACCTGATGAAGGGTCTGGTCGGAAACGACAACATCAACGGCCTCGGCGGTGACGATTGCATCCGCGGAGGACCGGGCGCCGACAACGAGGAGGGCGGTGCCGGCAACGACCAGCTCAACGGCGGCCAGAAGAAGGACAAGCTGTCCGCCGGCTCCGGCGACGACCTCGTCAAGGTCCGAGCCGGCCGGTCGGACAGGGTCGATTGCGGTGGCGGCGACGACACGGTGCGCGCCGGACGCAACGACAAGATCGCCGACAACTGCGAGACAGGTGAACTTCGGCTAGCGCCGAGATTCAGCGACAAGCAGATTGGCCGGGGGGCGCTAGGCGCCCCCCGGCCGCGTCCTGGGGGCCGCGGGTTGGTCAAGTAGGCCCCGATTCGCGGACGCTGAAGCGAGCACGGCCCGCGCCTGCGTGGCGCGGGCCGGTTCGCACCCTCGCTGCTACCATTCTCGGTCGGCCGCAAGGCCATTTTTGGTGCCCGCAGTCCGTCTCCTGGGACCGCAGGGCTTACTCGAAATCTTGTCCGATACGACGACCCGCGAAAGGGCCGATGAAGGTACGAGCGTCCGTAAAGCCGATGTGTGACAACTGCCGGATCATCCGGCGCAACGGCGTCGTGCTCGTGATCTGCTCGAACCCGCGCCACAAGCAGAGGCAGGGCTAAGTGGCGCGCATCGCAGGAGTCAACGTCCCGCTCAACAAGCGCGTCGAGGTCGGCCTCACCTACGTCTACGGCGTCGGCCCCTCCACCGCTCGCAAGATCCTCGAGAAGACCAAGATCGACCCCAACACCTACGTCAAGGACCTCACCGACGACGAGGTCATCAAGCTGCGCGAGGCCGTCGAGGGCGAGCCCGTCGAGGGCGAGCTGCGCCGCGAGCGCTCCCAGAACGTCAAGCGCCTCGGCGAGATCGGCTCCTACCGCGGCCTTCGCCACCGCCGCGGGCTGCCGGTCCGCGGGCAGCGCACGAAGACCAACGCGCGCGGCCGCAAGGGCCCGCGTCGCCAGACGATCCAGCAGCGCAAGCGACCGCCGGCGCCGAAGTAGGGGATAGACGATGCCGCAGCCAAAGGGATCCCAGAGCCGCTCGCGCCGCAAGGTGCGCAAGAACGTCACCTACGGGCAGGCGCACATCAAGACTTCGTTCAACAACACGATCGTGACCCTGACCGACACCGACGGCAACGTGATCGCCTGGGAGTCGGCCGGAAGCGCCGGCTTCAAGGGCTCGCGCAAGAGCACCCCCTTCGCCGCCCAGGTGACCGCCGACTCGGCGGCCCGCAAGGGCATGGAGCACGGCCTCGAGAAGGTCGAGGTGCTCGCCAAGGGCGCCGGCTCCGGCCGCGAGACCGCGATCCGCTCGCTCCAGGCCGCCGGGCTTCAGATCACGACCGTCAAGGACGTCACGCCCGCAGGCCCACAACGGCTGCCGACCCGCGCAAGCGCAGGGAGGGATCTAGGCATGGCTCGCGACACCGGGCCCCAGTGCAAGCAGTGCCGCCGCGAGGGCCAGAAGCTCTTCCTGAAGGGCGAGCGCTGCCTGACCGACAAGTGCGGCGTCGAGCGCCGCTCCTATCCGCCGGGAGAGCACGGCCGCGGGCGCATGCGCCACTCCGAGTACCGCCAGCAGCTGCGCGAGAAGCAGAAGGCGCGGCGCTACTACCAGGTTCTGGAGAAGCAGTTCCGCAGCTACTACGACAAGGCGACGCGCCAGCCCGGAGTCACCGGCGAGAACCTGCTGCGCCTGCTCGAGATCCGGCTCGACAACGTGATCGTGCGCCTCGGCTTCGCCGCCTCGCGGCGCCAGGCCCGCCAGCTGATCCGCCACGGCCACTGGCACGTCAACGGCCGGCGGGTCGACATCCCCTCTTACCAGGTGCGTCCCGACGACGTGATCACGATCAAGCCCGACTCCGCCGCGACCGACGTCGTGCGCGCGGCGACCGAGCTGACGGCCGCTGTCCCACCGTGGCTTCAGGCCGATCACGACGCCCTCACCGCCAAGGTCCTGCGGCTCCCCGAGCGCAGCGAGATCTCGGCGCCAGTTCAAGAACAGCTGATCGTCGAGCTCTACTCCAAGTAGAGCCGGCAACCGCAAACGACACAGATTGACGAGGAAGAAATGACCACCCTGCCCGATTTCCAGATACCGAAGATCTCGAGCGACGACGCCGACGACACGGGCGGCTCGTTCGTCATCGAGCCTCTCGACAAGGGGTTCGGCTACACGTTCGGCAACAGCCTCCGCCGTGTGCTGCTCTCCTCCCTCGGAGGGGCGGCGATCACGAGCGTCAGGATCGAGGGTGTCGCCCACGAGTTCTCGACGATCCCCGGCGTCAAGGAGGACGTGCCCGACCTCATCCTCAACCTCAAGGACATCGTCATCCGCATGCACACGGATGCCGACGAGGTCGAGGCGCCGCTGGTCGTCACGGGCCCCGGGAAGGTCACCGCGAAGGACATCGACCTCCCCGCCGGCGTCGAGATCCTGAACCCGACCGCTCCGCTCGCGACGCTCGAGAAGAAGACCAAGCTCGAGATCTACCTGACGATCGGGCGCGGCCGCGGCTACCAGCCCGCCGAGGACAACAAGACCGACGATCAGCCGATCGGCGTGATTCCGATCGACTCGATCTTCTCGCCGATCCGGCGCGCGTCTTACTCGGTCGACTCCGCCCGAGTCGGCCAGCGCACGGACTTCGACAAGCTCACGCTCGACATCGAGACCGACGGCTCCGTGGAGCCCGGCTCGGCGCTGCGTGAGGCGGCGGAGATCCTGATCAAGAGCCTCGCGATCTTCACCGACGCCGACCGCGTCGATGAGCTCACGAGCCGCAACGGGGCCGGCGCCGCCGAGCCCGGGCTCCCGGTCCAGGTCGAGGGCGACGACCGCCTGATCGAGGAGCTGGAGATCGGCGTGCGGGCCTACAACTGCCTCAAGCGCGCCGGGATCCAGACGATCGGCGAGCTCGTCCAGAAGTCGGAGTCCGAGCTCAAGGCGATCCCGAACTTCGGCGACCGGTCGATCGACGAGGTCAAGGAGAGCCTCGCGTCGCTCGGGCTCGGCCTGCGCGACGAGTAGAGCGGGCGGAACGGCGAGCGAGGACTCGAGATGCGCCACGGCAAGAAGCGCCACAAGCTGAGTCGTGACTCGGCGCATCGCAAGTCGCTGCTCAAGAACCTGAGCCGCGAGGTCATCGAGCACGAGCGGATCACGACCTCGGAGGCGAAGGCGAAGGCCGTCAAGCCCCAGATCGAGAAGCTGATCACGCTCGCCAAGCGCGGCGACCTGCACGCCCGCCGCCAGGCGCTCTCGGCGCTCGGCCAGGACCGCTTCGTCGTCCACAAGCTCTTCGAGGAGGTCGCGCCGCGTTACGCGGAGCGGCCCGGTGGCTACACCCGGATCGTCAAGCTCGGCCCGCGACGCTCGGACTCGACCGAGATGGTCTTCCTCGAGCTGGTCTGACCACCGACCGCCGCTTGCGTCTCAGGCAAGCGCGGTAATCGCCGGCTCGGCAACTTGTGATGGATTCATACGGCTATAGCCGTATCAACCGATCACAAGTTGGCCTGAACGTACGCGCCGCGCAGTGGTAATTCGCCTCGACATCGCCTACGACGGCGGCTCGTTCGCGGGCTGGGCGCTCCAGCCAGGCAAGCGGACCGTGCAGGGCGAGCTCGAGGCCGCGCTGGCGCGCGTCCTTCCCGAGCCCGTCCGCCTCATCGTCGCCGGGCGCACCGACGCCGGCGTCCACGCCCTCGGCCAGGTCGCGAGCTTCGAGCACTCCGCCGAGGTCCCCGACAACCTCGCGGCCAGGCTCAACGCGGTCAGCCCGCGCGACGTCGTGATCCGGCGCGCCGAGGCTGCGCCCGACGGCTTCGACGCACGCCGCGACGCGCGCTCGCGCAGCTACCTCTACCGCGTCTGGACCTCGCAGGTCCCCAGCCCCTTCGAGGAGGGCCGCGCGCTGTGGTGGCGCTACGCCCTCGACGACGACGCCCTCAAGGCGTGCGCCGCCGCGCTCGTCGGCAGGCACGACTTCACCGCCTTCACCCCGACCGAGACCTCGCACACGCGCTTCGAGCGCGACATCCTGCGCGCCGAGTGGTGGCGCGACGGCGACGTGCTGACGGTCCGCGTCGAGGCCGACGCCTTCATGCGCCACATGGTCCGCGTGCTCGTCGGGACGATGCTCGAGGTGGGGGAGGAGCGGCGCTCGCTCGAGGACTTCACGCGCCTGCTCGAGGGCGCGCACCGCCGCGACGCGGGCGAGACCGCGCCTCCGCATGGCCTGTACCTCGAGTTCGTGCGCTATTGATCGGTTGGCGGTCGGGTGCCAGGCAGCCCGGCGGCTTCGAGAGCTTCGGCCCGCTCGGTGAACCATTCGGAGCGAAGGGCCTTTCCGTCACGGAAGGTGACCACATGCCAGTAGCTCCAGGCAACCGCCGCGCCGCTGGACTTGCCGCGAACCTGGGCGAGCGTCTCAGCCACGACCTTGTCTCCCGCATCGATTAGCTCTCCGACCTCAAAAGGGGCTCCCTCCCACGGCTCCTGACTCTCGACGTAGAAATCCCAGGTGCCCTCGGGGCCCTTGATCGCAGCGGCCTCCGGCCAGTCCCGAGGGGGGATGTTCTCGAACTCGGGGTCGTAGAACGCCAGCCACGCGGCCTTGTCACGCCGGTTGAAGGCGTCCAGGGCCTCGCGAAAGAGCTCGATGTTCCCCCGTGACATAGGGCAGCCGCATTATCTCGCGGCTCGAGTCGGACGGGCGTGCGCTACTGATCCTCGGCGTCGGGCCCCGGCGCCAGCTCGGCCTCGCCGAGGCTCGCCGGCCGGTCGGTGAGGAACATCGACGACCCCGTCGCGAGCGCCACCGGTTTGCCGTCGGCGTTCTCGACCCGCGCCTGGGTGATCGCGATCCGCCGTCCCGAGTGGATCACCTGGGCGCGGGCGGTGAGGTCGCGGCCGTCGGGCATGACCGGGCGCAGGTAGTTGACCTTGAGGTCGAGTCCCGCGATCGCGGTGCCCGGCTGGGTCGTGGTCTGAATCGCGACCTGCATCGCGGTGTCGGCGAGCATCGCCGTGACGCCGCCCTGCACCGTGCGCATCGGGCTCGTGAGCCACTCGGTGCAAGGCAGGACGAAGGTCGCGGTTCCTTCGCCGGCCTCGGTCGGCCGCATCCCGGTGAGCTCGCTGATCGGCGGCGCGGGCAGCTCGCCGCGCAGCTGGCGCTCGAGGATCTCCGCCCCGCTGAGCGAGTCCCAGATCTCCTGGTCGATCACGGCGCCCTCCGGCGGCGGGCGGCGCCAGGGGTCGCTCTCAGGGTCTGTGGGGGACTCGATCTGCTGTGCGTCGCTGGGAGGCTCGGGCGCGGGGTCGAGCGGCGGGAGCACGGCGCAGCGCGACGTCCCGTGCGCGACGAGACGGTCGGTGTCGTCCTCGATCACGAAGACCTCCGAGAGCGCGAGCGAGCGCCCGACGTGGATCGCCTGGCCGCTCGCGGTCACCCGTCCGGGAGGGTGGACCGGCTTCAGGAACGTGAGCGACAGCTCCGCGGTCGTGTAGGGGGTTGCGGCGGGAAGCTCGGTCTCGATCGAGCAGCCGAAGGCGATGTCGGCGACGATCGCCAGCACGCCGCCTCCGATCACGCCGGCCGAGTTGAGCAGCCACTCCGACGACGGCATCGACGCGCTTGCGGTCCCCGAGCCGATCTCGGACACGCGTGCGCCGGTGAGATGGGAGAGCGGCGGGGCGGGGGACTCGCCGCGCGCGAAGCGGCTGAGGCGCTCGATGCCCGACATCCCGAGGACCGCCGGATGGGGATAGCCGCCGCGCGGCTTCTCGCGCCAGATCTGGTCGGCGGCGGACGCGTTCGAGGGCATGGACGGAACCTAGCGGGCGTCGCCGGGGCGCAAACCCGGACGTTGTGGTAGGAATTAGGGCGGCCTAAGAAGTTAGGCAACCCTAATTCGGCAACCCTAATACCCTCCCCAAGGAGCGAACTTGACCCCCAGAATCCTGATCCTGCTTCTTGCCGCCCTGCTCTCGCTGGGCCTTGTTACCGCCGGCTGCGGCGACGACTCCGATGACACCGACGAAGCGGCCGAGGAGGCCGAGGAGACCGCCCTCACCCCAGACGAGGCGATCGGAGAGATCGCGCTCGTCCGCAAGGGGATCGAGGAGGGGCTCGCCGCCTACGAGGCCGGCGACGCCGCCACGGCCGAGACGCTGGTCGGAGACGCATACCTCGAGCACTTCGAGCTCGTCGAGCCGCCGCTCGAGGAGGCCGACGAGGAGCTCAACGAGGAGCTGGAGGTCCTGATCCGCGAGACGCTCACCGGCGCAATAGCTGCGGGTGAGCCCGTGAAGGACGTCGAGAAGCTGGTCGACGAGGCCAACAGCGGCCTCGACGAGGCCGAGGCCGCCCTGAGCGGCTCCGGGGGGGCGAGCGGCTGAGCGTGAGGCGGTTCGCCGCAATCGCCGCGGTCGCCCTGACCGCGCTCGTCGCCCCTACGACCGCGCCGGCGCAGGAAACCGCGCAGGACGAGCAGTTCGCCGACGCTCTCGCCGACCTCGAGGTCGCGCGCGAGATGGTGGACCGCTCGATCGAGCTCGCCGAGGACGGCGACCGCGAGCAGGCCTACGAGGTCGCCCGCACCGCCTACCTCGAGCACTTCGAGTTCGTCGAGATCCCGCTGCGCCTGCGAAACCCCAACCTCGTCCTCGACCTCGAGTTCAAGTTCGCCGACCTGCGCGACGGGATCCAGGAGGGCGAGCCGGTCTCGGAGCTCAAGGACACGCGCCTCGAGATCGTCCACGGCCTCGACGACGTCGAGCGCGAGCTGACCGACCCGGGGCTTGCCGCTCCCGCGGCCGCGTTCGGGTTCTCGTTCGCGATCCTCTTTCGCGAGGGGCTCGAGGCGGTTCTGCTGATCGCGATCGTGCTCGGCTCGCTCGAGGCCGCGAAGGCCTCGAACTACCGCCGACCGCTCGCCTGGGGCGTCGCGGGGGCCGTCGCGGCGACAGCGGCGACGTTCGCGCTGACGACGACGCTCGTCGAGCTCGCCCCCGTGGACCGCGAGCTGTTGGAGGCGGGCGCGGCCCTGCTCGCGGTGGGGGTGTTGTTCATGGTCTCGTTCTGGCTGGTCTCGCGCCTCGAGCAGCGAAGATGGATGGAGTTCATGCGCTCGCGCGTCTCGGCGGCGGTCGCCGCGGGAGGCGCGGCCGCTTTCGCGGGGCTTGGCTTCACGGCGGTCTTCCGCGAGGGCTTCGAGACCGTGCTCTTCTACCAGGCGCTGACCCTCTTCGCGGAGGGGATGCTCGTTTGGGTCGCGGCGGGGGCCGCCGCGGCTGCGCTCGCGCTCGGCGGCATCGCGTACGCCGTCTTCGTGCTCGGCCGCAAGCTGCCGATCAAGCCGATGCTGATCACCGGCGTCAGCCTCCTGCTGCTGCTCTCCGTCGCGTTCGTGGGCAACGCCGTCCGCTCGCTGCAGTCGATCGACGTGATCCAGGCGACCCCGATCGAGGGCGACTGGGCGCGGCTTCCGATCTTCCTCGCCGAGCTGACCGGGATCCATCCCACGGTCGAGGGGATCGCGGTCCAGGCGGCGCTTCTGACCGTCTACGTGCTCGGAGCGGCGTGGGTATTCGGCGTGCGCCCGCTGCGCGAGCGGCGCGCGGCGGAGCTCTCGAAGGAGACCGCGTGAGCCCTGGCCGGCCGCTGCGCATCGGCGTCGACGTCGGCGGGACGTTCACCAAGGCGGTGGCGATCGAGCCCCACCCCTTCGCGCTTCGCGCCGAGGCCGTCATTGCCGACCACGCACGCGCACGGAGACGGCGTCACCGCCGGGATCGTCGGGGCGCTCGAGTCGCTCGTCGAGCAATTGGGCTCCGATCGCCATCGCGTCGAGCTCGTCGCGTTCTCGACCACCCAGGCGATGAACGCGCTGCTCGAGGGCGACGTGCCCGGCCGTCGGCGTCGTCGGCATCGGAGCCGCGCCCGACCTGCGCCTCGCCCGCCGCCGCACCCGCGTCGGCGAGATCGGGCTCGCGCCCGGGCGCTCGCTGACCACCGAGCACGTCTTCCTCGACGCGACCGGCGGTCTCGCGGTCGAGACGGTCGAGGAGGCGCTCGACCGCCTCTGCGACCTCGGCTGTGAGGCGATCGCGGTCAGCGGCGCCTTCGCCGTCGACTCGCCCGAGGAGGAGCGCCTCGTCGTCGACCGCGCCCGCGCCCGCGGCCTGCCGGCCTGCGCCGGCCACGACCTCAGCGGCGCGTACGGGCTCGAGACCCGGACGGTCAGCGCGGCGATCAACGCCGCGATCCTGCCCGTCGTCGAGCGCACCGCCGGGCTCGTCGAGCAGGGAATCCGCGAGGCCGGACTCGACGTGCCGCTGCTCGTCCTGCGCGGCGACGGCGGCGCGATGAGCCTCGAGGCCTTCCGCCGCCGCCCGTCGTTCACGGTCGCCTCGGGCCCGGCAGCAGGAGTCGCGGCCGCCCTGCACCAGGTCGGCGTCTCCGACGCGATCGTCGTCGAGTGCGGCGGCACGAGCTCCAACGTCTCGGTGGTCCGCGGCGGGCGCCCCGTCCTGCGCTCGGTGCGCGTGATGGGGCGCCCGACCGCGATCCGCTCGATCGACAGCTGGGTCGTCGGCGCGGCGGGCGGCAGCATGGCGCGCCTTGGCCGCCGCCGAATCGCCGAGGTCGGCCCGCGCAGCGCCCACATCGGCGGGCTCTCCTACGCGACCTTCGCCGACGAGGCCGATCTCGACGGCGCCGAGCTCGAGCTGGTCGCGCCGCGCGACGGCGACCCCGACGCCTACGCGATCGTGCGCACGCGCGCACGGCGCCCACGCGCTGACGGCGACATGCGCCGCCAACGCCCTCGGCCTCGTCCCCGCCGGCGACCACGCCAGCGGGTCGAGCGGCGCCGCCCTCGCCGCGTTCGAGCCGCTCGGACGACGCCTGCGCTGCGGCCCCGAGGACGCCGCGCGCGCCGTCCTCGGCGGCGCGGTCGAGAAGATCGCCGAGGCAGTCGCCGCCGCCGCGGGCCACCACGACCTCCCGCCCGACGTCCCGCTCGTCGCGCTCGGCGGCTCCGCGAGCGCCCTGATCGGGGAGGTCGGCCGCCGCACCGGGCCGCCCGGTCGAGCGCCCCGAGCATCCCGAGGTGCTGTCGTCGATCGGAGCGGCGATGTCGCTGCTTCGCGTCGAGGTCGCGCGCTCGAGCGCCAGCGCGCCGAACGACCCCGCTCAGGGGGTCGAGCTCGCACGCACCGCCGAGCGCGCCTGCGTCGAGGCCGGAGCGGCCCCGGCGAGCGTCTCGGCCGAGGTCTCCTACGACGCCGACGAGGGCCTGCTTCGCGCCACCGCAACCGGCGCCGTCTCGCTCGAGTCGGGCGCCGCCGACCGCCGCCCGGTCGCCGAGCCCGAGCAGCTCGACGCCGCCGCCCTCGCGCTCGAGGTCGGCGCCACGACCCTCGACGAGGTCGCCGGAAGCGACTTCTACCGCGTCTACGCCGACAGCGGCTCGGGCGCCGTCGCGGTCGTCGACCGCCTCGGCGGCGTCGCGCTCGCCGACCGCGCCAAGCAGCGTCGTCGCCGGGCCAGGGCCCCGAGTTCCTCAGCGACCTCGAGACCGCGATCGACGAGGCCGCGATGAACCTCGGCCTCACCCAGCTGATCCCGCGCGTCTCGGTCGTCTGCGGCCCGCGCCTGCTCGACCTCTCCGACGCGCGCCGCGCCGAGGACGTGATGAGCGCCGTCGCCGACGCCGTCGCCGAGCACCCCGGCCCGGCGGTCGCGGTCATCGCTCGTTGATGTCGGTCTATCGCGACCCCGCGAACCGCCGCGGGCGGCGGCTCCTGCTGATCTCGGTGATCGCCGCGCTGCTCGTCGGCGCGCTCGACCGGGTTCCTGGTCGCGCGGGCGACCGAGGACGAGCCGACCCTCGCCGAGCAGGTCGAGCGACGTCCAGGCCGACCTGGCGCCGGCGATCAGCGCGCTGGAGCTGGTCCCCGGCCACTACGAGCCAGGGCGTCCGCGACGGCGAGGTCGTCGAAGAGGCCCAGTACGAGGGCGCCCGCGCGCCAGGCCGCAGTCGGCCGCCGACATCGTCGCCGAGGCGCGAGCCCGACCTCGTGATCATCGCGCCCGTCCAGCTCGAGGCGGCGACGGGCGAGCTCGAGCGGCTCCAGGCGCTGATCGAGGACCGCGCGTCGCTCGGCGAGGTCGGGACCGCGTCCAACGCGGCGCGCCAGGCGCTCGCCGAGGCCGCCGGCGACGAGTCGGCGCAGCTCTCCGAGTAGCCCCTCGATGGGCCGCAGGGGCCCCGGGGAGCGCACCGGCGCTCTCCCTAGAATCGGCCTCGTGCGCGTTCTGATCACCAACGACGACGGCATCCAGGCCGACCGGCCTGCACGCGCTGCGCAAGGCGCTCGCCGAGCTGCCCGACGTCGAGCTGCACGTCATCGCGCCCGACTCCAACCGCTCGGCGACCGCGCGCAGCATCACGACGCGCTCGCCGCTCTGGGTCGAGGAGGTGACCTTCGACGACGGCTCGACCGGCTTCGCGACCGACGGCACGCCGGTGGACTGCGTGCGCTTCTCCGAGCTCGGCCTGATCGGCGAGCGCCCCGAGCTGATCGTCTCGGGGATCAACCACGGCTCCAACCTCGGCGACGACATCACCTACTCGGGCACCGTCGCCGCGGCGCTCGAGGGCATCGTGCTCGGCATCCCCGCGATCGCGATCTCGCAGCAGTCGGGGCCGGGGGAGATGGGCTTCCGGTCCGGGCGCGAGTTCGACTTCTCGGCCGCCGCGGCGCTCTGCGCCGAGATCGTCGCCCGCCTCGCCGACGATCCTCTGCCCGAAGGCACGCTGCTCAACATCAACTGCCCCGCCCAGGACCCGACCGGCGTCGAGGTCACGACGCTCGGCAAGCGCCTCTACAACGACGAGCTCAAGCTCGTCGAGGAGGACGACGGCGGCAGGCGCCGCTACCAGATCTACGGCTTCGAGCCGTCGTTCGAGGACGAGGAGGGAACCGACCTCGCGGCGGTCGCGCGCGGCCGCGTCGCGATCACCCCCGTGCACTTCGACCTCACCGACCGCGCCGGCCTCGACGAGCTGCGCGCATGGGACTTCGACGCCCTGCTCGAGAGCTCGCGCGACCGCCGCGCCCCCGCGTCGCGGTGACGCCCGCGCGCGCAAACCGATCCCGCCGACCGGATCGACGAGCTTCGCAACGAGATCGCGAAGCACGACCAGGCCTACTACGTCCGCGACGAGCCCGAGATCTCCGACGCGACAGTACGACGAGCTTCTCGACGAGCTGCGAAAGCTCGAGGAGGAGAACCCGGAGCTGCGCACCCCCGACTCCCCGACCCAGCGCGTCGGCGGCAAGCCGCTCGACAAGTTCGAGCAGGTCGAGCACGCCGAGCCGATGCTGTCGCTCGCCAACGCGCGCAGCGAGGAGGACATGCGCGCCTGGGACAAGCGCGTGCGCAACCTGCTCGCCCGCTACGACATCAGCGCCGAGGAGTTCGGCTTCGTCAGCGAGCCCAAGGTCGACGGCCTCGCGATCTCGCTGACCTACGAGCGCGGCGAGTTGATCCGCGGCGCGACGCGCGGCGACGGCCGCGTCGGCGAGGACGTCACCCACAACCTGCGCACGATCCGCGCGATCCCGCTCAAGATCGACGACGACTCCGAGCTCGTCGAGGTGCGCGGCGAGATCTACTACGGCCGCAAGGCGTTCGAGAAGCTCAACGAGCAGCGCGCCGCGGCCGGCGAGCCCACCTTCGCGAACCCCCGCAACGCCGCCGCCGGCACGATCCGCCAGCTCGACCCCTCGATCGCCGCCGAGCGCCCGCTGTCGATGTGGACCTACGGCATCGGCGCCCGCAAGGGCATCGACTTCGAGACCCACATCGGCGAGATCGAGTGGCTGCGCGAGAAGGGCTTCAAGGTCGACGAGGAGATCGCCGTCCACGACACGATCGAGGAGGTCGTCGAGCGCTGCAAGTGGTGGGAGCAGCGCCGCGAGAGCCTCGACACCGAGATAGACGGGGTGGTGGTCAAGGTCAACGAGCGCCCGCTGTGGCGCGAGCTGGGCGTCGTCGGCCGCGAGCCGCGCTGGGCGATCGCCTGGAAGTTCCCCCCGATCACCGCGACGACGAAGCTCAACAAGGTCGTCTGGAACGTCGGCCGCGACGGCCGCCTCGTCCCCTTCGCGATGCTCGAGCCGGTCCACGTCGGCGGCGTCACGGTCTCGACCGCGACCCTCCACAACGAGGAGGACCTGGCGCGCAAGGACGTGCGCGAGGGCGACGAGGTCATCGTCACCCGCGCCGGCGACGTGATCCCCCAGGTGATCGCGCCGCTGATCCAGAAGCGCAAGGGCAAGCGCCTGCGCAAGGCGAGGCCGCCGAAGAAGTGCCCCGCGTGCGGGACCCCGACGGTCAAGCCCGAGGACAGCGTCTTCACGATCTGCCCCAACCGCCGCGGCTGCCCCGGCCAGACCTTCCAGCAGGTCAAGCACTTCGTCTCGCGCGGGACGATGGACATCGAGGGCCTGGGGGAGAAGCAGGCGCTGCGCTTCCTCGAGGAGGGCCTGATCTCCGACCCCGCCGACATCTACGACCTCACGGCCGAGCAGCTCCAGGAGCTGGAGGGCTTCGGCGAGATCTCGGCCAAGAACCTGATCGACGCGATCAACGCCTCGCGCGAGCGCCCCTTCCCGACTCGTCCTCTTCGCCCTCGGCCTGCCCGGGCGTCGGCTACGTCACCGCCCAGGCGCTCGCCGAGCACTTCGGCTCGATCGACGCCCTGATGACGCCGACACCGAGGAGATCGAGAAGGTCGAGGGCGTCGGCCCGATCCTGGCCGAGCAGATCCGCGAGGAGCTCGCCGAGGAGCCGACCCTGAAGCTGATCGAGCGCCTACGCGAGCGCGGCCTGAACTTCGAGCTCGACGAGTCCGAGCGCCGTCAGGAGGGCGGCCCGCTGGAGGGCAAGACGCTCGTCCTGACGGGCACGCTGCCGAACCTGACGCGCGACGAGGCGACGCGCATGATCAAGCGCGCCGGCGGCAAGGTCACGGGCTCGGTCTCGAAGAAGACCGACTACGTCGTGGCGGGGGAGAACCCGGGGACGAAGCTCGCGAAGGCCGAGGAGGTCGGGACGGAGGTCCTCGACGAGGACGGCCTGCGGAGCCTCGTCTCCTAGGCGCTCGCGCTCCGTCTTCACCTCGGCCCGGTCGACCGAGGCGCGCGTTCCGGGCGTGTCCGAGGCGTCCATCTGCTCGAAGACCTGGTCCGCGTCGCGCATCTTCTCCTCGGTCGCGAAGTAGCCGACGAAGATCGCGGTGCCCTGGACTCGTCGTAGAGCAGCTGGATGCCGGTCGAGTCGACTCCCTCGGGCGGTCCGTCCTCCTGCTCGACCGCCTCGACAGATCTCCGCGATCCGCTCCGGGGTCACGTCGGTGAACCTGACGACACGTGCGTGCATGACAACCTCCTGTATCCCGTTGCCCTGCGCTGTCGTACCCGCCGCAGGAAAACCCTAGCGCGCCGCTAGCCGCCGTAGCGCGCGATCGCCACGACCATCCGGTCCTGCAGGTTCCGCGCGCCCGTGTAGTTCGATCCCGATCCCGTTCATCAGGATCGAGAAGACGACCGGGCCGCCGGCGAGGTCGCAGTAGCCCGACAGCGCCGAGACGCCGCTGATCGTGCCCGTCTTGGCGCGGCAGCGGCCCTCGGCGGCGGTGCCCTCCATGCGGTTCGAGAGCGTGCCCTCGATGCCCGCGCGCGGCAGCGACTCGTGGAACTCGTCGGCGGCGGGCTCGTCGAGCATCGCGGCGAGGAGCTTTCCGACCTGCTCGGCCGAGGCCTGGTTCTTGCGGCCGATGCCGGAGCCGTCCTTGGCGCGGACGCGGGTGCCGAGCGAGCGGGCGTAGGCGCGGACCTCGCGGGCGCCGGCCTGGGTGGTGCCCTGGGAGCCGGGCTCGACGGCGAGGCGCTTGAGCAGCATCTCGGCGAAGAAGTTGTTCGAGGGCTCGTTGGTGCTCTCGACCAGCTCGGCGACCGGCGGCGAGGCGATCGAGGCGATCGGGTCGGTCTCCGCGAGCGCTCCGGGGAGCTTGCCGTAGTCGACGTCGCCGCCGACTCCGACGTCGCGGTTCTGCAAGGCCTGGCGGAGCGCCAGGCCGGCGTCGATCTCGGGCTCGCGAGGAGAAGCCCGGGCCCTCGAGCCCGAACTCGAATGAGAGGCCCGACAGAGGGCCGACGTACGAGTTCGGCTCGTTGGGGTTCTTGCCGAGCCCGCGGCGGCGGTCGAAGACGGTGTCGTCGACGAGGATCTTGCCGGTGACGCGCTTGACTCCGTTGCCCTTGATCTCGTCCGCGAGCGCCGCGACGTCCTCGTCGCCGAAGGTCGGGTCGCCGTCGCCGACGATGTAGAGGCTGCCGTCCACGGTCCCGTCGGCGGCGGGCGGCGTCTCGGCCCAGACCCGCGTCACGAGGTTGGTCTCGGGCCCGAGCCGGTCGAGCGCCGTCGAGGTCGTGAAGAGCTTCGTGTTCGAGGCGAGGATGCGCCGCTCGCCCGAGTCGTCGCTGAAGATCACCTTGCCGTTGCCCGCCTCGGGGTCGAAGACCCAGACGCCCGTCCCGACCCCGGCCTGGGCAGCTGATCTTGTTGAGCTTCGAGGCGAGGCTGCGCGCCCTCCAGCGGCTCGGGCGCCTTCGCCGCGGGAGGCGCGCCCGACGCGACCCCGGCGGCGCCGACGAAGGCCGCGACCACGCACGCGACCAAGGATCGAAAGCGCCCGCTCACACGCTCAGGTTAGAAGCCCGCGGTCTCGCCTCGTCGCGCCTATGAGCCGGTTGACTGGCCAGTCAGCCTGGCATAATCGCCTCCGCTCATGGGGAAGGTCGTTCCGCTCGATCCCGAGCAACAGCAGTCGAAGGGGACACGACGGCGCAGGAAGCGCCAGTCGAAGACGGCGCTTGTCCTGGGCGGGGGCGGATTCACCGGCGGCGTCTATGAGATCGGCGCCCTGAGGGCGCTCGACCTGCTGGCGGTCAACCGCACCGTCAACGAGTTCGACGTCTACGTCGGGACCAGCGCGGGCTCGTTCGTCGCCGCGATGCTCGCCAACGGGATCACCCCCGAGGAGATGATGCGGGTGCTCAACAAGCGCCTGCCGTCCCCGATCAAGGACATGGACCAGGGGACGCTGCTCAAGCCGAACTTCCGCGGCTTCGCTGCCAACGCGGCGCTCTTCCCGCTGCGCCTCGCCGGCGCGGCGCGCGAGTTGGCCGGCCACATCACCGACGTCTCGGTCATGGACGTGCTCTCGAAGCTCTCGGTCGCGCTGCCGACGGGGCTCTACGACGGGCGCGGGATCGAGGGCTACGTCGCCGAGGTGCTCGCCGACCCCGACCGCTCCGACGACTTCCGGATGCTCGAGCACGAGCTCTATCTGACCGCGACCGACCTCGACACGACCGAGCGCGTGATCCTCGGCAAGGGCGAGTGGGCCGACGTGCCGATCTCGACCGCGGTCGCCGCGTCGGCGGCGCTGCCGATGGTCTACACGCCTGTCGAGCTGCGCGGGCGCCAGTTCGTCGACGGCGGGATCCGCTCGACCACCAACGTCGACGTCGCCGTCGAGCACGGCGCCAAGTTCATCGTCGTCGTCAACCCTCTCGTGCCCTACGTCAACGACTTTCGCAAGGAGATCCCGACCGTCTTCGGCGCCCGCGCCCAGCGCGTCTCCGACATGGGCTTCGCCGGGGTCGGCAACCAGGTCTTCCGCATCCTCTCCCACGACCGGCTGCACCGTGCGGTCGAGGACTGGGGCCAGAAGTACCCCGGCGTCGACATCATCCTGATCGAGCCCGAGGCCGACGACGAGCTGATGTTCGGGACCTCGATCATGGATTACTCGGCGCGGCTGCGGATCGCCAAGCACGGCTTCGAGTCGGTCACGCTGCGCCTCGCGCGCGACTACGACCACTACCGCGAGATCGCCGAGCGCCACGGCCTCGAGATCTCGGCGAAGCGGCGTCGACCACGTGATCGACCAGGTCGAGCGCGAGCGCGAGGACATGTCCGCCTGGCGCCGGGTCCTCGAGCAGACCACCGCGGCGCTGCTGCGCCAGAGCGGCACGGACGCCTAGCTCGGCGGCGCCCGCCGGGCGCCGCGAGGCTCAGCCCGCGTAGAGCTCCTCGATCTGGGGCTCGTACTTCTCCGCGACGACGTTGCGCTTGACCTTCATCGTCGGCGTCAGCTCGCCGCCCTCCTGGGAGAGGTCGGCGGGCAGGACCTTGAACTTCTTGACCTGCTCGACGCGGGCGAACTTCTCGTTGACCTTCTCGAGGCGGGCCGAGATCGAGTCGCGGACCGCGTCGGACTCGCCCCACGCGGCGGGGTCGTCGCCGAGGTCGTTCTCCTTGGCGAACTTGGCCGCCTCCTCGGGGTCGAGCGTGACGAGCGCGACGAGGTAGGGGCGGCGGTCGCCGATCACGACGCACTGCGAGACGAGCGGGTGCTGCTTGATCTCGTTCTCGAGGTTGGCGGGCGTGATGTTCTTGCCGCCCGCGGTGATGATGATGTCCTTCTTGCGGCCGGTGATCTTGAGGTAGCCGTCGGAGTCGTACTCGCCGACGTCGCCGGTGTGAAGCCAGCCGTCGACGATCGTCTCGCGCGTCGCCTCCTCGTTCTTGTAGTAGCCCTGGAAGACGTTCGGGCCCTTGACGAGGATCTCGCCGTCCTCGGCGATCTTGATCTCGTCGCCGGGGAAGGGCTTGCCGATCGTCCCGAACTTGAAGTCCTCGGGGGTCGCGATCGTCGCCGCGGTCGAGGTCTCCGTCATGCCCCAGCCCTCGAGCACGAGCACGCCGGCGGCGTCGAAGAAGCGCAGGATGTCGGGGTTGATCGGCGCCGCGCCGCTGACCGCGAGCTTGAGCTTGCCGCCGAAGAGGTTGCGGATCTTCGACAGCACCTGCTTGTCGGCGATCTCGTACTGCTTGCGAAGCAGCCAGCCGGGCTCCTTGCCCTGGCGCTCGAGCTCGCGGACCTTCTTGCCGACGCCGACCGCCCACCAGAAGATGCGCTTCTTGAGCCCGCCCTCCTTGTCGACGTTGGCGGTCGCCGCCGTGTAGATCTTCTCGAAGATCCGCGGCACCGACGGGAAGTAGGTCGGCTGGACCTCGGCGAGGTTGGGGAGGATCTTGAGCGGGTCGCGCTCCCAGTAGGCGAGCGTCGCGCCGAGGTCGAAGGTGCCGAGCTGGATCAGCAGCGCGAAGGAGTGCGCGAGCGGGAGGTAGAGGTAGGTGACCTCGTCGTCGCCGAGCACGTTGACGCTGTGGACCATGTCGAGCATCGAGCGGTAGTTGCCGTGCGAGATGACGCAGCCCTTCGGCGGCCCGGTCGTGCCCGACGTGTAGATGAAGGTGCAGATGTCGTCGGGCGTGACCGAGCTCCAGCGCTGCTCCCACTCGGCGTCGGAATGCGACGCGCCGCGCTGCGAGAGGTCCTCCATCGAGATCGCGTCGTCGCTCGCGCCGGTCATCCGGATCACGTGCTCGAGCTTGGGCAGCGAGTCGCGGACGGCGCGGATCTTCTCGAGCTGCTCGTCGTCCTCGACGACGACGGCGATCGCGTCGGAGTTCTCGAGCACGTACTGGCACTCCTCGGGGGAGTTCGTCTGGTAGATCGGGACGACGGTCGCGCCGGCGCTGAGCGCGGCGAAGTCGAAGTAGCTCCACTCGGGACGGGTGTTGGCGAGGATCGCGACCTTGTCGCCCTTCTCGATCCCGAGGTCCATCAGCCCGAGCGACAGGGCGCGCACGATCTCGCCGACCTCGGCGTAGGTCTTCTCGGCCCACTCGCCGGTCTCCTCGTCGCGGTAGATCACCGCGCGCTGCGGGCCGTGCTTCTCGATCGCAAGCGGGAAGAGGTCCGCGACCGTCTTGCTGCCGGTCGCCGCCTCGGTGGCCTCGCGAGACTCCTCGACCGTGGCCGTCTCCATTCCTTCTCTCCTCCAGTGCGCGTCGCTTCGCGGCACCCGGGCGGGCGCCTCCGAGAGGAGTCTAATTCAGAGTGAGCGGGCCCTGGCTGCCGAGCCAGGGCCTACGGGGCCCGGCGGCGCTAGGCGGGCGCTAGGCGGCGGCCGCGCGCTTGCCCTTGGTGATGACCTGGAGGTTCGTGACGAAGAGGCTGCGGTCGATGCGTCCGTTGAAGATGGGCACCCCCATCTCCATGCACTTGGAGATCACCTCCCGCCGCTTCATGTTGAGCTCATCGGCCAGCTCGGTCGGCGTCAGGTGATTCGCCACGAATGCTCCTCCTCGATCGCGGATGGGGGCTATGAGATGTATATCGCTTCGGCTCGACGTGTCAATGATTTTTTAGAGCGCGGCCCTGCCGCGACAGGCATGTGACGTTAATTATTCCGCGCAATTTGCGAGCGTCCGGCGGCGTTTTTGCGCGGCTCACGCCCCTCTCTACGATGTGGTCCATGACCGAGCCGGTGGCCCAGCGCAGCTCCTTTCTGGAGTCGTTGATGGACACCGACCTCTACTCGATGGGCGCCTTCTTCTGCGACGAGCATCCCGACCTGGTCGACGAGGTCACCGAGCGCAGCGCCGAGATCGAGCGCCAGGGGCTCGAGGCCTACTCGCAGGCCAGCGGCGACTCGGTCGAGGAGAGCTTCGGGACGCTCCTGACGGGGCTCGCCGTGCGCTACTACAAGGCCGTCGCCGGTTGAGCGCGTGAGAAGCCGCTGGATCCCGATCGTCGGGCTGTCGCTCGCCGCCGCCGCGCTGCTGACCGGGCTCGTCTTCATCGCCGTCGGCGAGGAGGGGGCGCTGCCGCCGGTCGAGGGCGCCGACACCGTGCAGCGCCTCTACGGAGGCATCGACGAGGACGGGCCCGAGCTCGGCGATCCCGACGCCCCCGTCACGATCAACGTCTTCAACGACCTCCAGTGCACCGACTGCGCCGACTACCACCTCGAGACCGTGCCGCCGCTGATCGAGGGGCTCGTGCGCCCCGGCGACGCGAAGCTGGAGCTTCGCCATCGCTCGATCGGCCAGAAGGTCGTCACCGCGGCGGCGGTCGGATCCGCGGCGGCGGGGCTCCAGGACTACGAGTGGCCCTACGCCCACCTCGTGTTCCTCAACCAGGATTCCGTCGAGACCTCGGGCGCGACCGACCAGTTCCTCGAGCGCGTCGCCCAGACGATCCCCGCCCCCGAGTTCGACTACGAGCGCTGGAAGCAGGACCGCGAGTCGCCCGAGGTCGTCGAGCAGATCGAGTCCGACGACCTCACCGCCGCCGACCTCGGCCTCGCCTCGCCGGCGGTCGTCGTGGAGGGCCCCAGCGGCAGCATCGAGCTCGAGGATTACCCCTCGGTCTCCGATATCGAGGCCGCTGTGGCGGAAGTAAGATAGGCCGCGTCTCTCGGGGCGTGGCGCAGCCTGGTAGCGCGCACCGTTCGGGTCGGTGAGGTCCCCGGTTCAAATCCGGGCGCCCCGATATTGCCTCACGTCCGCGCCGCCCACTGCCGGGACGGCGGCGCGGGTAATGTTGTCCTCGAACCCCTGAACGAGACAGAAAGGCGACTCAGATGGCCTACGAGGTTCCGGACCTTCCTTACGACTACAACGCGCTCGAGCCGCACATCGACGAGCAGACGATGAAGCTGCATCACGACAAGCACCACCAGGCTTACGTCGACAAGGCCAACGCGGCGCTCGAGGGCACCGACTGGGACGGCAAGCCCGTCGAGGAGGTGCTGCAGAACCTCTCGAGCCTGCCCGACGACATCCGCACCGCCGTGCGCAACAACGCCGGCGGGCACTACAACCACTCGCTCTTCTGGGAGATCATGGGCCCCGACGGCGGCGGCGAGCCCGACGGCGACCTCGCCTCGGCGATCGACGACGCGTTCGGCGACTTCGACTCGTTCAAGGACGAGGTCAAGACCAAGGGCGTCGGCCAGTTCGGCTCCGGGCTGGTCGTGGCTCGTCCACGACGGCTCCGGCCTCGCGGTCGTCTCGACGGCGAACCAGGACACGCCGCTGTCCGACGGCCAGACGCCGCTTCTCGGCGTCGACGTCTGGGAGCACGCCTACTACCTCAAGTACCAGAACAAGCGCCCCGACTACATCGATGCATGGTGGAACGTCGTCAACTGGGACGAGGTCGGGCGCCGCTTCTCCGAGGCGGGCTAGCCGGCCGGGCGGGCGCTCGCGCGGCGGATAACCGCCGCGCGGCCGCCGCGCTGTGATTAGACTGCGCGCCTGATGGGTCGATCACCGTTCGGGCGTAGAGGGAGCCGTCTCGCAATCGTCGTCGTGGCGTTCGCGGGCCTGCTGATCCCCGCGATCGCGTTCGGCCACATCGAGCGCGCCTCCTACTGGCCCGATCCCGCACCCGACCAGGCCGGGTCCAAGATGACCGGCGGCGCGGTGCCGAACGCGCGCACGCTCAAGTCCGCCGTCAGGCTGAAGAAGAAGAAGGGCAAGGCGTCGGCGCAGTCGGTCGGAACGACGCGCGTCGTCTGCAAGGCCAACTCGTTCAAGCTGCTCAAGGCGTCGATCCAGGACGCGCTCAAGAACGGCTACGACATTCGGCCGACCGACCACGAGAACTTCACCAAGAAGGAAGCGCGCAAGCTCAAGAGGATCAACCGCAAGCTCTTTCGCAAGTGCCGCTTCGACGAGATCCAGGACGCGATCACGGCGTCGGGCAACAACGACCGCGTCGTCGTGATGCCGGGCGTCTACTCGGAGCCGACGGCGCGCGCCCAGCCGACCAACGATCCGCGCTGCGACGGCCTCGAGGAGGAGAACGACAAGGGCCAGACGGGGGCGAACTCCTACCGCTACGTCGCGACCTGTCCCAACGACCAGAACCTGATCGCGCATCATCGGGCGCGAGGCCGGGCCCGGTGCCGCCGCAGCCGCCGCTCGACGACCGCCACGGGATACCCGACATCGGCGCCTGCATCCGCTGCAACCTCCAGCTCGAGGGCTCAGGCGTGAGCGCCGATGACGTCGTCCTCGACGCCGGCAACGTCGCCGCCGGAAACGGCGGGCCGCCGAACCCGGTCAAGGACGTCGTCCTCAAGGTCGACCGCGCGGACGGGTTCGTAATGCGCAACATGACATTCCGCCACGCCGCCGAGCACGGCGTCTACATCCACGAGGTCGACGGCTACCGGATCGAGCGCTTCAAGGCGTTCCACAACGAGGAGTACGGCGTCCTGACGTTCACCTCTGACCACGGCCTGATCACCGACTGCGAGGCGAGCTCGAGCGGCGACGCCGGCATCTACCCGGGTTCGGCCCCCGACACCGGCGAGGAGGTCTCGCACGGCGACACGCAGCGCCTCAACACCGAGCTGCGCAACTGCGACATGCACCACAACACGGCCGGCTTCTCCGGGACCGCCGCGAACGCGGTCTGGGTCCATCACAACAACTTCTACGACAACGCGCTCGGCTTCACGACCGACGTCTTCACCGCCGCGGGCCACCCGGGCTTCCCGCAGGACTCCGACCTGATCGAGCACAACAACTTCTACGACAACAACTTCAACCCCTACCTGCCGCAGCCGCCCGAGGAGGAGGTCATTCCGACGATCCCCGTGCCGGTCGGGACGGCGCTCTGGATCGCGGGCGGCAACAACAACGAGCTGCGCAACAACCATTTCTGGGACAACTGGCGCCGCGGCATCATGCTCTTCTCGGTCCCCGACCTCTTCGTCTGCGGCGACAACCCGGTCGCCGGCGGAAACCAGCAGCACGGCTGCGACCAGAGCCAGATCAGCACCTCGTACCGCAACCGCTTCCACGACAACGTGATGGGCCAGACGCCCGAGGGCCAGCGCGACCCCAACGGACTCGACTTCTGGTGGGACGAGGCGGCGGCCAACACGAACAACTGCTGGTACGACAACGTCGGCCGCGACGGGACGCGCGAGAGCATCGTCGCCGACCCCGCGATCGGCCCCGTCCCGCACGCCAACACCCCGACCTTCCTGCCCGAGGAGTGCAGCACGAGCGTCGGCAACCCGCTCGGAAGCGACAAGGTCGGAGAGCTGCTCAACTGCTTCGCCAACTTCGACCAGGGCGCGGACACACCCTGCACCTGGTTCGAGACCCCGGCCGAGCCGGGCCGCCGCCGCTAGTCGGCCGCGGCGACCTTCTTCGGCGCGCTCGCCGGCCCCGCTTCGGCCTCGGCCGGCTCGACGAAGCTCATCGCGCGCTCGGCGAGCGCCGTGATCGTGAGGCTGGGGTTGACGCCCGGGTTGGCGGGGACCGCGGACCCGTCGCAGACGATCAGGTTCTCGTAGCCGAAGACGCGGTTTTCGCTGTCGACGACCCCGGTCTCGGGGCCGGCGCCGATCGCCGCGCCGCCGAGGATGTGGGCGGTGGTCGGGATGTTGAAGACCGACTCCGTCGTGCCCGACTGGGCCAGCCCGCCCAGCTTCTCGGCGAGGCGCTCGGCGGCGGCGTTGGCGGCCGGGATGAAGGTCGGGATCGGGCGCTCGGGGTCCTGCTCGGTCTGGAGCTTCACGCCCCGTCCGAACAGGCGGCGCTTGGAGCGCAGCCGGATCGCGTTGTCGAGCGTCTGCATCACGAGCAGGATCACGGTGCGCTGCGACCACTTGAACGGCCACAGCGTGCGCAGGAGGCGGATCGGGTGGCGCAGCGCCTGCCCGAGCCACATGAAGGGCCGCGTGCGCCTCGTGCCCTTGCCGGTGAGCATCGTGAACAGAAAGCCCATCGGGTCGCCGGCGCGGCCGTAGGTCACGACCTCGATGTGGGTGTCGGGGTCGGGGTAGATGCTCGAGGTGATCGCGATCGAGCGCGCGAAGTCGCGCTCGTCGTCGGGCGCGGTCACGGCGAGGATCGACTCGCTGTTGGTCCGCACCAGCGCCCCGAGGCGGTCGGAGATCCGCGGCAGCGAGCCGCCGAGCTTGCAGCGCGCGAGCAGGCGGTTGGTCCCGAGCGCGCCCGCGGCGACGACGACGCCGCGCGCGGTGAAGGTGCGCCTGCGCTTGCGCACCCAGGCGCCCGGGTGCTCGGTCGTGACGCGGTAGCCCTCCGAGCCGTCGGACGCGCCGATCGGCTCGATATCCGTGACGTGGCGCTCGGGCAGGATCTCGGCGCCGAGGCGCTCGGCGAACCAGAGGTAGTTCTTGACGAGCGTGTTCTTGGCGTTATGGCGGCAGCCGACCATGCAGCTCCCGCATTGGATGCACCCGCGCCGCGGCGGGCCCTCGCCGCCGAAGAACGGGTCGTCGACCTCCCTGCCGGGCTCGCCGAAGTAGACGCCGACGCGGGTCGGCTTGTAGGTCTCGGCGACGCCCAGCTCCTCGCCCAGCTCCTTGAGCAGCAGGTCGGCGGGGCCCTCGCCGGGGTACTCGGTCACGCCGAGCATCCACTCGGCGGTGTCGTAGTGGGGCGCCAGCTCCGCGTCCCAGCCGCCCAGATCCGCCCACTGGGGGTCGCGGAAGAACGCGGGGCGCGCGCGGTAGAGGGTGTTCGCGTAGCCGAGGCTGCCGCCCCCGACGCCCGAGCCCGAGACGATGAAGACGTCGCGGAAGAGAGTCATCCGGAAGATCCCGCGCAGCCCGAGAAGCGGGGCCCAGAAGTAGCGCCTCAGATTCCAGGCCGTCTTGGCGTAGTCGTCGTCGGCGAAGCGCCGGCCGCATTCGACGACCCCGACGCGGTGGCCCTTCTCGGCGAGGCGCAGCGCCGCCACGCTCCCCCCGAACCCCGAGCCGACGACGAGCCAGTCGTAGTCGTACCGCACCCCAGGAGCCTAGTCACAGCCCGCGCTCGGCCCGAATCAGGGCCCGATTCGGGTTCCGTGAGCTCGGCTTAACGTCAACTCAACTTCGGCTGGGCAGCCAGTCGGGCAGTTTGTGCCTGAGAGCGCGATTTCCAGGCATGGTTGCGCTTTGACACCCCGCAAAGACCGATGGTAGGTTCGCGCGCGGGTACTGGGGCTTTTCCGGAGAGAGAGCTCTGTAAATAACTTGTCGTCGGTAGTAGGGAGGATTGCAGCGATCGTCGCGCTCGCCGTGGCGGTCGTCGTCGTGGCCGTGATGCTGCTCGGCGGCGGGGGCTCGTACAAGGTCACCGCCGAGTTCGAGAACGCGGGCCAGCTCGTGCCCGGCAACGAGGTGGTCGTCGGCGGGACCGCGGTCGGCACCGTCGACGAGATCGCCGTCGGCGACGACAACCAGGCGCTCGTCACCTTCTCGGTCTCCGACGACTACGCGCCGCTCAAGGAGGGCACGGTCGCGACGGTCCGCTCGCCGTCGCTGTCCCAGATCGCCGGGCGCCAGGTCCAGCTCACGCATGCCCCCGGCCGACACCGATGCGGCCGAGATCGCGGACGGCGGGAGCATCGACCAGTCGCAGACCGTCTCCGTCGTCGACCTCGACCAGATCTTCAACACGCTCGACGAGCGCACGGTCGAGAACCTCAAGAAGGTCATCACGGGCTTCGAGCAGTCCTACGACGGCGTCTCCAAGCAGGCCAACAAGGGCTTCGAGTACCTCAACCCGTTCCTGTCGTCGTCGCGGCGGCTGTTCGCGGAGCTGACGTTCGACCAGCGCACGTTCGAGCGCCTGATCGTCGACTCCTCGCGCCTCTCGGGGGCGCTCGCCGACCGCAGCCCCGACCTCGCGCAGCTGATCCACAACCTCAACGGGATGATGAACGCGATCGGCAGCCAGAAGGAGTCGCTGGCGCGGGCGATCGCCGGCCTGCCCGACTTCATGCGCAACTTCAACACGACGGCGGTCAACCTGCGGGCGACGCTCGACGACCTCGACCCGCTCGTCGACGCCTCGAAGCCGGTCGCCACGAGGCTGGGCCCGTTCTTCGCCGAGCTGCGCGCCGCGACCGCCGACGCGGTGCCGACGATCCGCGATCTCGACGAGATCATCAAGCGCCGCAAGCCCAACAACGACCTCGTCGACCTCACCAAGCTCCAGGTGCCGCTCGAGGAGATCGCGGTCGGGCCCTACCGCGACAACGGCGCCAACCGCCCCGGCGCCTTCCCCGAGTCGACCCAGTCGCTCGAGGACTCGCTCCAGCAGCTTCAGTTCTTCCGCGCCTACACGCCCGAGCTCGTCGGCTGGTTCAACGACTTCGGGTCCTCGGGCGTCTTCGACGCCAACGGCGGCATCGGGCGCTTCTCGGTGCTGCTCAACGCGTTCTCGTTCTCGCCGCCCGGGAACGTCCCGAACGCGATCCCCGCGGCCCCCGGCCTGCCGCCGCCGCTCAACTTCATCCCCGGCTTCAGCCCGAGCCCAACGGGGCCGGCGCTGTTCAACGCGCTCGACACCGGCAATCTCGAGCGCTGCCCGGGCGCCAACGAGCGCAACCCGGGCGACAACTCGACGCCGTTCACCGACAGCGGCACCCTCGACTGCGATCCCTCCCAGGTTCCCACGGGCCCCTAGATGCGCCGCCTGATGCTGACAGCCATTCTCGTGCTCGCCGCGGCCGGCGGCGGCGTCGCGGCGACCGCCGGCGCCGACGACTCGCACACCTACACGATCGAGCTCGACAACGCCTTCGGCATCGTGACGGGCTCCGAGGTCCGGATCGCCGGAGTGACCGCGGGCACCGTCAAGGACCTCGACATCAACGCCGAGAAGCGCGCTGTCGTGACCGTCCAGCTCTCGGGCCCGCTGTCGACGCTCGGCACGGAGACCGAGTGCTCGTCGGAGCCGCAGTCGCTGATCGCGGAGTACTTCATCGACTGCGAGCCGAAGGGAGACCCGATCCCCGCGGAGGACGAGCTCGGCGATGACGACGACCCGAGCACGGCCGAGCCCAACGTCCCCGTCGAGCGCACGACCCAGACCGTGCAGGCCGACCTCGTCCAGAACACGCTCCGCGAGCCATTCAAGCGCCGCCTGCAGCTGATCATCAACGAGTTCGGCACCGCGCTCGCCGGGAACGGCGAGAACCTCAACGCCGCGATCCGCCGCGGAGCGCCGGCGCTGCGCCAGCTCGACGACGCGCTCAAGATCCTCGCCGACCAGAACACGATCATCCGCGACCTCAACGCGAACTCCGACCGCATCTTCGCGCGGCTCGCGGAGCGCCGCGAGGACGTCGTCAAGTTCATCAAGGAGGCGCGCGACACGGCGGCCGCCTCGGCCGAGCGCCGCGAGGACCTCGCCGCGAACTTCGACCTCCTCGACGACTTCCTCGCCGAGCTGCGCCCGACCCTGGTCGAGCTCGGCAACCTCGCCACCGAGCAGACGCCGCTGCTCGTCAACCTGCGCGCGGCTGCGCCTCAGCTCAACGAGCTGGCGGTCAGCCTGCCGGCGTTCAACCAGGCGACGGAGGTCTCGCTGCGTAGCCTCGGACGCGCCTCGGTCGTCGGGCGCAAGGCGCTGCGCAAGGGCAAGGACGAGATCAAGCAGCTGCGCAAGGCCGCGAAGAAGGCGCCGCCGGTCGCCGAGCTGCTCGCCGACTTCCTGCGCGACCTCGACGACCCCAACCGTCACGTCGAGGAGAACTCCCTGGCCGCGACCGAGACGGGCCGCGACGCGCCGACCGGCTACTCGGGCCTCGAGGGGCTCCTCAACTACGTCTACTACCAGGCCGGCGTCCTCAACCAGTACGACCCGTCCAGCCACATGCTGCACTTCTCGATCTTCAGCGCCGAGACGCCCTGCCAGCAGTTCAACGCCGGCGGCGAGCCCGGCACCGAGGAGTTCGGCGTGCCGGCGGCATCGGGCGATCACGCACACACGACCAACCTGCTCGAGGCCGACCGCTGCGTCTCGTGGCTGGGCGGCAACCAGCCGGGCATGAACCGAGGACCTCGGCCTGCCCCCCTACGACCCGTCGGTCTGCCCCGAGGGCTCGGCCTCGCCCGAGCTGTGCAATCCCAGCGGGCGCTCCGGCAGGGTCAACCAGGCGGAGGTCCAGTCGACCGACGAGACGACCGAGCAGCCCGGCTACGAGCCGCCCGCCGCCGCGCCGCCAGGCGAGCCCGGGCCGGCCGGAGTCCCGGGCCTCGACCTCCCCGGCTGGCACCGACGGCGACCTCGACGACCTGCTCGACATCCCGGGCGCGCTCGAGGACGCCGGGCAGGGCACGCAGCAGCCCGGCGACCAGGCGTCCCAGGACCTCCTCGACTTCCTCTTCACGAACTGATGACGGCGACGACGACAAGCGCAGCGGAGGCCCGGCGATGAGGGGCCGCGGCGCGTTCCAGTCGATCGCAGCCTCGCCGACGATGGTCGGCGCGATCACGACGCTGATCGTGATCGTCGCCGTCTTCCTCGCCTACAACGCCAACC
The DNA here is from genome assembly GCA_963838145.1 of uncultured Thermoleophilia bacterium. Classification (GTDB taxonomy): domain Bacteria; phylum Actinomycetota; class Thermoleophilia; order Solirubrobacterales; family 70-9; genus DASPWW01. The sequence continues at coordinate 130,685 of CAWIPX010000009.1, read as the reverse complement.
AGGGCCTGCCCTTCGTGCCCACCTACCGCGTCTCGGTCGAGCTCCCGAACGCGTCGCGGCTGATCAAGAACAACGAGGTCCGCATCGGCGGCCACCGCGTCGGCGTCGTCGAGTCGATCGAGGCCGTCCACCCCGACGCCGAGAGCGAGACCGAGACGAACGCCGCCGCCACCGACCAGGCGGTCTCGACCGGCGCGACCACCGACGCCACCGTCGCGCGGCTGAACCTCAAGCTCGACAAGGCGGTCGAGCCCGCTGCCGCAGGACTCGACCTTCCGCGTCCGCTACCGGTCGTCGTTCGGCCTCAAGTACCTCGAGATCACGCGCGGGGACGGCGAGGCGGCGCCCGAGGGCCACACGTTCCCGGTCACCCAGACGGTCGAGCAGACCGAGTTCGACGACATCAACAACACCTTCGACACCGAGACGCGGACGAACTCGCGCACGAACCTCGAGGGCTTCGGGAACGCGTTCGCCGGCCGCGGCACGTCGCTCAACCAGACGATCGAGGCGCTGAACCCGCTGTTCACGAACCTCAAGCCGGTCGCGCGCGTGCTGGCCGCGCCGCAGACCCGCCTCGCGCGCTTCTTCCCCGAGCTCGCCGACGCGGCGAGGATCGTCGCTCCGGTCGCCGAGACGCAGGCGGAGCTGTTCACGAACATGGCGACCGCCTTCGCCGCGATCTCCGAGGACGAGAACGCGCTCAAGGAGACGATCTCGGAGGGCCCGCCGACGCTGCTCACCGGGATCGACGTGCTTCCCGGCCAGCGGGTCTTCCTGAGCAAGTTCGCCCGCCTTTCGAGCATCCTGAACCCGGGCGTCCGCGACCTGCGGATCTCGCTGCCGACGCTGAACTCGGCGATCGATGTCGGCACGGCGGTCCTGCCGCGCACGCGGCGAATGAACTCCGACCTGCGCGACGTCTTCGCCGAGCTCAAGCAGCTCGTCGAGCAGCCCACGACCAAGATCACGCTCCAGCGCCTCACCGAGACGTTCGACGAGGCGACGCCGCTCGCCGAGCACGTCGTGCCGGCCCAGACCGTGTGCAACTACTGGAACTACTGGTTCACCTTCCTCACCGAGCACATCTCCGAGCAGGACCAGTTCGGCTTCATGCAGCGCGTCGGAGGCCCCTCGTTCCCCCGCGGCCCGACCGAGCTCGCGACCGGGCTGCCGGCGCCGCTCGACCTCATCCGCCTTCCGGGTCAGGTCCAGACGCCGCTCGGCGGCTACTCGGGCCTGCAGGCCAACGGACGCGCGTACTCGCCGACCGTCGAGGAGGGCGGCGAGTTCGAGCCCTACGAGCTGCCGATCCTGCGCGGAAGCCCCTACGGGCCGACGGGCCAGAAGGGCACCGGATCCGACTGCCAGTCGGGCCAGCTCGGCTACTCGCAGGGCCAGCTCCTCGTTCCCGGCCAGAGCCCGAGCAATCCCGGCATCGGCGTCTCCGACCTGCCGGGCTCGCGCGGGCCGACGACGCTGTTCTTCAAGCAGGACGGCACGCGCATCTTCAAGGACACCCGCGTGGAGGACAGGGCGCCATGAGGCCCGGGCACCACAAGCGCCTCCCCAATCACGTCGTGGGGCTGATCGCGTTCGTGATCATCATGATCGCGTTCCTGCTGGCGTTCACCAAGAAGCTGCCTTGGTCCGAGGGCTACGAGGTCCAGGCCGTGTTCACGACGGCGCAGAACATCAACACCGACTCGCCGGTGCGGGTCGCCGGCGTCGAGGTCGGGAAGGTGACCAAGGTCGAGCCGCTCGACGCCGGCGACGAGGAGCTCACCGCGGGCACTGAGGAGGACGCCGCGTCGGAGACCACCGGCGGCGACCCCGTGTCGGGCCAGCAGGCCGCGCTCGTGACGATGGAGATCACCGACTCCGGGCGCCCGATCAAGACCGATGCCACCGCGCAGCTTCGCCCGCGCCTCTTCCTCGAGGGCAACCTCTTCGTCGACATGAAGACCGGCAGCCCGGGCGCGCCCGAGGCGCCCGACGGCTACGTGCTGCCGATCGACCAGACCTCGGTCTCGGTGCAGCTCGACGAGATCCTGACGACGCTCCAGTCCGACGTGCGCACCGACCTCCAGGTGTTCCTCGAGGAGTTCGGCGCGGCGCTCGTCGACCACGGCGGCGCCGAGGGCTTCCAGGAGATCTACGAGACCTCGCCGGCGGCGTTCAAGTACACGTCGCAGGTCAACGAGGCCTTCCTCGGCACCGAGCCGCACGACCTCTCGGGCGTGATCCGCAACTTCGACAAGGTCGCCCGGGCCCTGGTCCAGAACGAGGAGCAGCTCAAGGACCTCGTGACCAACTTCCGCATCTTCGCGGGCTCGTTCGCGGCCGAGGACGACGCGCTCGAGCAGGCGATCGTCGAGCTGCCCGGGGTGATCGACTCCGGCAACACGGCATTCGCGAACCTCAACGAGGCGTTCCCGCCGCTGCGCGCGTTCGCGGTCGAGGCGCTGCCGGGCGTGCGCTCGACGCCCGAGACGCTCGACGTCGCGACCCCGTTCATCCACCAGGTGCGCCTGCTGGTCTCCAAGCAGGAGCTGCGCGGACTCGTCGCCGAGCTGCGGCCGACGATCCCGCGCCTCGCGAAGCTCTCGAAGCGCACGATCCCGTTCCTCGAGCAGAGCCGTCTCCTGGCGAGCTGCTTCAACCAGGTCGTGATCCCGTGGTCGCTCGACACCGTCGAGGGCGGCGCGGGCTACCCGCACGCCGCGGTCGGACCCGTCTACAAGGAGACCGGCTACGGGCTCGTCGGGATCGCCGGCGAGAGCCGCTCCGGGGACGCGAACGGCCAGTACATCCGCGTCCAGGGCGGCGGCGGCCTGAACACCGTGCAGCTGCCCCCGACGCCCACCGCGCCCGCGCAGGTCGGCGTGCTCCAGCAGGAGCTGCTCGGCCAGATGCCGCGGATCGAGAGCCTCGGCCAAGACCCCGTTCCGTCCCGACGAGCCGTGCGAGCTCCAGGAGCCGCCCGACCTCAACGCCGGCCCGCCCGGCGCCCCGCCCGCGCGCCAGAGCGCCGTGTCGGCGCCCGACGCCGTGGAGCCCGACGCGGCTCCCGATGACGTCGACCAGGACGCGCTCGAGGACGAGCTGTTCGACCTGATGTCGGACATCGACGAGGACCAGGCGGGCGAGGACACCGCCAGCGCGGGCACGGAGGAGCAGGGATGAAGCAGGCAATTCGCAATCACCTTCGCGACTTCATCGCCATCGCCGCCCTGGTCGTCGTCGCCGGGGCGACCTCGCTGTACATCGTCCAGCAGCAGCGCCTCAGGATCCCGGTCATCGAGGAGAAGCCGTTCGAGCTGCGGGCCGAGTTCGAGACCGCGCAGGCCGTCGTTCCCGGCCAGGGGCAGAGCCTGCGCGTGGCGGGCGTGAAGGTCGGCGACGTCAAGACGGTCGAGATCGAGGACGGCAAGGGCGTCGTCACGTTCGAGGTCCAGCGCGACTTCCTGCCGATCTACGAAGACGCGACGATCCTGATGCGGCCGACGACGGGCCTCAAGGACATGTTCTTCGACATGGACCCGGGGTCGGACAGCGCGGGCGAGGTCGAGGACGGCGGCACGCTGTCGCTTGCCAACACCGCTCCCGACGTCAACCTCGACGAGATCCTCGAGGCGCTCGACGCCGACACCCAGGCATACCTGCGCCTCCTGCTCGTCGGCGCGGGCAAGGGCCTCGAGGGACGCGGGCGCGACCTCGGCGCGACGCTCGGCTCGCTCGGCCCGATCAACCGCAGCCTCGCCCAGCTCAACTCGAAGGTCGCGCAGCGCAAGGACAACCTCGCGCGGCTGGTCCACAACTTCAACCTCCTGACCCAGGAGGTCGGGGACGCCGACCAGGATCTGGCGCAGCTCGTCGACTCCTCGAACGCGGCGCTCGGCGCGATCGCCTCGCAGGACACCGACGTCCAGGAGGCCGTGCGCCTGCTCGGCCCGACGCTCGAGGAGGCGCACTCGTCGCTCGACCAGCTCGGCGAGATGGCGTCGATCCTCGGCCCGGCCTTCAACGACCTGCGGCCGTTCGCCCGCAACCTCGACGAGATGAACGCCTCCGTCACCAGCCTCTCGCAGGAGGCCACGCCGGTCCTCGCGAACGAGATCCGGCCCTTCGTGCGCAAGGCGCGCAACCCGGTCAAGAACCTGCGCAAGGCCTCGAAGCCGCTCGCCAAGGCGACGCCGCGCCTGACCGTGATCGCGACGAAGATCAACCGCCTCGGCAACATGGCGGCGTTCAACCCCAACGGCGCCGAGCCGCCGGGCACCCCCGGGCGCGCCGAGGGCTATCTCTTCTGGGCCGGCTGGCTCGCCCACCTCGGCAACAGCATCTTCTCGCTGGGCGACGCGCACGGCCTCTACAGGCGGATCTACCTGACCGCGAGCTGCGACAACCTCGACGACCTGCTGGTGGAGGCGAGCGGCGAAGCCCCGGCCGTCACCCGCCCGATCTTCGAGAACATCGCCGGCTTCGGCCCGCTGTTCGCGCCGGGAGGGCCCTGCAACCCATGAGGACGGTGAGCGGCTAGATGCAGAAGCAGGCTCCCTCCATCGGGCGCATCCTGGTCGCGGTCGGCTTCGCGCTGTCGTGCTTCGGCCTGCTGCTCTTCCTCTGGATCACCTTCGGAGGCCCGACGCCGCTCAAGCCGGAGAACTATCGCTTCACCGCCGACTTCCCCGAGGCGACGACGCTGGCGGTCGAGTCCGACGTGCGGATCGGCGGGGTGTCGGTGGGCAAGGTCAAGCAGCTCGAGCTGCCGCCCGAGGGCAACGCGACGCGCGCGACGATCGAGATCGACCCTGAGTTCGCACCGATCTCCGAGGACACGCGGGCGATCCTGCGCATGAAGACGCTGCTCGGCGAGACCTATGTCGAGCTGACGCCCGGCTCGAACACCGATGAGGGCGCCCCGGTCGCGCTCGGCGCCCAGGGCGGGGCGACCGATGCCGAGGCGAGCGCGGTCGAATCGGTGCCCGAGGGCGGGCACCTGTCCTCGACCCAGGTCCAGGAGGCGACCCAGATCGACGAGATCTTCAACGCCCTCGACGAGCAGACGCGCGAGTCCTTCCAGCGCTGGCAGGCGAGCGCCGCCGTCGCGATCCAGGACCGCGGCCTCGACCTCAACGACGCGTTCGGCAACCTCGGCCCGTTCCTCACCGACGCCTCCGACGTGCTCGAGACGCTCGAGACCCAGAAGGTCGCGCTCAAGGGCCTCGTGCGCGACACGGGCACGGTCTTCGCGGCCCTGACCCAGCACGACCAGGAGCTGGCGGGGGTCATCCGGGGCTCGAACGACACCTTCGACGCGCTCGCCTCGCAGGACCGCGCGCTCGCCGAGACCTTCCAGATCTTCCCGACCTTCGAGCGCGAGACGCGCCTGACGCTCACGCGCCTCGACCAGTTCGCCGACAACACGACGCCGCTGATCGAGGACCTGATCCCGCCGGCGCGCGACATCAGCCCGACGCTGCGAAGCGTCCGCCGCCTCTCGCCCGAGCTCGAGAGCCTCTTCAAGGACTTCCGCCCGCTGGTCCGGGTGTCGCGCACGGGCCTGCCCGCGCTGAGGCGGTTCCTCGACGCGCTCGCCCCGCTCATGGACCGCCTCGACCCGTTCCTGGCCAACCTCAACCCCGTGATCCGCTACCTCGGCGCCTTCCGCCACATGGCGACCGACTTCCTCGCCGGGCCTCCCGTCGGGCCTCGCGGCGACGCTGCCGTTCCAGCCCGGACAGGTCTCGCCCCGCCACTACCTGCGCCAGGCGATCTACACCAGCACGGAGACGCTCGCGGTCCATCCCGAGCGCCTCGAGACCAACCGAGGCAACGGCTATCCGCAGCCGCTGTCGCTCAACGGCCTCCAGTCCGCGCAGTCGGGGATCTTCCCCAACTTCGACTGCAAGCCGACCGGCGGCGAGACGCTCGAGGCGCGGGTCGGCTTCGCCCCCTGCGTGATCGCACCGAACTTCCCGAGCCAGTTCGGCGGCGGCCAGGCGCCGAACCTCTTCTCAGACCCGTAAGCCGGCGAACAAACCCGCCGCCTCCTCCCAAATATCCGGCGATTGGACCCCGCCGAGGGTGCCGGGCCGCATCCCTCATTGCCGAAGTAGGATCCGCTGTTCAACCACGCACCAAAGGGGAGAGATTGGCTTACTTCAAAGACGCGCAGGACGTCTACGACACGATCGGGAAGCTGTTCGTGGACCTCGCCGACGACGAGGAGATGGCGCCGAAGTTCCGCAAGGCGAACGTCATCGTCCAGTACGACTACTCGGACCCCGAGTCCGTGATCACGGTGCGGCTCCAGGAGGGGGAGCCCGGAGACGTCGACTTCGGCGAGACCGACATGGAGCCCGACGTCACGATGACGATGGAGGCCGACACCGCGCACCGCTTCTGGCTCGGCAAGGTCAACGTCACGGTCGCGATGGCGCGCGGCCAGATCAAGGCCAAGGGGCCGGTGGCGAAGATCCTCAAGCTCGTGCCGCTGACCAAGCCGGTCTTCCCGCGCTACAAGGCCCAGCTCGAGGCCCAGGGCCGCGACGACCTCGTGAACGTCTAGGCCGCCCGATGGAAATGGGCGCCCGTCAGATGGCGGGCTTCAAGCCGTTCTACCAGTTCGCCGCGCCCACGCGGGTGATCGCCGGCGAGGGCCTGATCGACAGCGCCGGCTTCGAGTTCATGAAGGAGAACGCGAGCCGTCCGCTGATCGTGACCGATCGAGTGATCCGCGACACGGGGCTGATCGATCGCGTGTCGGCCGGCGTCGAGGACGGCGGGCTCGAGGTCGCGGGCGTCTTCGACGAGGTTCCGCAGGACTCCGACACCGAGGTCGTCGAGCGCGTCGCCGCGGCGGCGAAGGACGCCGGCGCCGACAGCTTCCTCGCGGTCGGCGGCGGCTCGGTGATGGACACCGCGAAGGCCGCGAACGTGATCTTCACGCACGGCGGGACGGTGCGCGACTGGGAGGGCTTCCTCACCCTGCCGCGCGACAAGGACGGCAGCGGGCGCCCGGTGCCGCTCGCTCCGCTCGCCGCGATCCCGACGACCGCGGGCACCGGGTCGGAGGCGAGCTTCGCCGCCGTGGTCAAGGATCGCGCCGACCGCATCAAGCTCGAGATCGGCGACTCGGCGCTGTTCCCCGAGCTCGCGATCCTCGACCCCGTCGCGACGGCCACGCTGCCGCCCGCGATCGCGGCCGCCACCGGGATGGACGCGCTGACCCACGCGATCGAGGGCTACGTGTCGTCGGAGTGGAACCAGCACACCGACGCCTTCGCGCTGCACGCGATCCGCCTCATCCGCGACAACCTCGAGCGCGCCGTCTCCGACACCTCGGACACCGAGGCGCGCGGCAACATGCTCGCCGCGGCGAGCATGGCGATCGCGCCGTCGGGCTCGGGAGCGATCGGGATCACGCACTCGATGTCGCACCCGTGCGGCGGCCACTTCGAGGTCCCGCACGGCGTCGCCAACGCGATCAACCTTCCGTGGGTGATCGAGTACAACGCGGCCGGGGGAGAGGACATCGCGGACCGCTATCGCGCGATCTCGGAGGTGCTCGTGGTTGACGCGGCCGGCGACGGCGAGGCGGTCGGCTCGGCGCTCGCCGACCACGTGCGCGGCCTGACCTCGCGCCTCGGCCTTCCCGGCCGCCTTTCGGAGGTCGGTGTGCCGGAGGAGGGCATCCCGGACCTGGTCGAGGGCGCGCTCGGCGACGGGTGCACGCTGGTCAACCCGCGCGAGCCGACCGAGGAGGACTTCACAGAGCTCTACCGCCGAGCGCTGTGAGCGCGGCGACGAGGCCCGCGAGTGGGCCGAGATCGTCGCGGCGTACGCAAGGACGCGCGGCGTCCGCTACGAGCCGATCGGGGGGCTCAATCCCGCGGGCGGGCCCGCGGCGCTGTGCCCCGGTGGCAGCAACCGGCTCACCGGTGAGCTCGTCGATGGCTTCTGGGGCGCGTCGTGCGACGCGGACGAGCGCGAGGAGGGCGGCCTGTTCTCCAAGGCCGTGCTCCCGCACGCGATCCTCGCCAAGTCGCACACGCCCGACCTCGCGCTGGCGATGCCGGTGTGGAACGTCGAGTCGATCGAGTCGCGGCCCGGGGACCTCGTCGAGCGCACGGTCACGCGGCGCAAGGTCGAGTTCGAGAGCCTCGACTTCAACGAGCGCTTCCTCGCGACAGTGCCGAGCGAGTACGACCCGGTCGCGCTGCGCGAGATGTTCAGCCCCGCCTTCCTCAACTGGGCGACGACGATCGACCGCGAGGTCGACTTCGGGGTCTCCGAGCGCCAGTTCTACTTTCTGTGGCGCATGCGCGAGCGCAGCGAGGACGAGCTCGAGCTGGCGCTGCGCAACGCCGGCGAGCTATTCGAGCGCGTGCGCCGCGAGCTCGACGAGCACAGCGAGATCACGGCCTACCCGGCCGGACCCTGGCACGCCGGGCTCGAGCCCTTTCCCGCCAAGCCCGAGTCGGTCTAGCCGCGCTGCTTGAGGCGCTTTCGCGCCGTGCGATAGAAGCGCAGCGACTTCGAGAGGTTGCGCCGCGCGAGCGCGAGCGGGCTCTCCTTGGGGAGCTCGAAGCCGCCGATCAGCCGGTGCGGCACCAGCGCCCATTCGTCGCCGTCGCGGACGAGGTCGCCGCGGACCTGGAAGTTCTCCTGCCACGTGAAGTCGGGGGCGTGCGAGTGGGCGGTCAGGCAGGCGCGCCCCTCGATCGCGGGCAGCGTGGAGGGCAGCCGGCCGAGATCGATCTTTCCCGCGTCGCGGTCGAGCGCGACCGGCACGCGGGCCGAGAACGGAAAGCCGTCCGGCCCGACCCAGGAGAGCACGGCGGTGTCGTAGCGCTGCCCGAGCTGGTCGATGCGCGCATCCCACGTCGTCGCGCCGCCCTCCGGAGGGGCGTGCTCGGCGACCGGCTCCTCGCTGTGGCCCGATCGCACCTCCTCGAGACGGGCGCCATGCAGCGTCGGCTCGCTGGAGAGGTCGCCGTCGGGCCACACGAAGACCCTCTCGGGGCGGACCTTGACGTAGAGGCGCGTGTAGTACCAGCCGAGCATGCCGCGCAGGAGCTTCGGCGGGTGCATGTCCTTCGTCGCCGGCAGCTTCTCCGACGACTCGCGCCAGTAGCGCTCGCGGTTGGCGTCGAGGTCGCGGTCGTCCACCACCGCCGTGCCCTGGACGAGCACGCGGCAGCCGGTCTCGCTGCCCGAGCCGGTGGGATCGGAGAACAGCAGCGAGACGTGGGGGTTGCGGATCGCGTCGTCTGCCTTCTTCGGGTATCCGAGGCCGGTCGTGATGTCGATCGTCGCCGCGCCCTGGTTGTAATACGGCGTGACGGGCCAGGTGATCGGCTGCTGGCGCCCGTCCACGGTCGTGTACTCCGTCGTGATGAAGCTCTCGAAGACTTCGCGCACGTCCTTGGGCAGGCTGCTGGTCATATCTGAATAGTTAGCACTCCGCGGCTCGCGCTCAAGCCGCGGGCGCGTCGTCGAACCCCGCCTCGCCCGGCAGCAGGATCCGCAGGTCGTCGCCCTCGCCGACGACGCGCGGCATCACCGGGACGGGCGGGAGGTCGGTGACCGCGGCGAGCGCGTCCTCGGCGCTCTCGTAGGGCAGCAGCGACTCGAGGTGCTTGATCGTCGGGAAGACGAGCTTGATCTCGCCCGCCGAATGGAGGTCGAGCGCCTCTCGGGGCTCGAACCAGCGCGCGTCGACGGTCTCCTCGCCGTCGGGCTTCGGCGGGGAGTGAGCCGGCGCGAGCGCGAGGTAGAAGCGCGTGTCGAAGCGGATCGAGACCTGCTCGGGGGTGATCCAGCGCGACCACGGGCGCAGCTCCGCCGCGTCGACCTCGATCCCGACCTCCTCGGCGACCTCGCGCACGGCGCAGACGCGGTGGGCGTGCTCGTCGGCGTCGAGCTCGTCGTCGCCCTCGGCCCCGAAGTCGGCGTCGTCGATCGCGCCGCCGGGAAACACCCAGACGCCGGGCATGAAGCGAGCCTCGAGGTTGCGGCGCGCGAGCAGCACCTCGAGCGCGCGGTCCTTGTGCTTTCCGCCCCGCCGCAGCAGGATCACGGTCGCCGCGGGCCGTGGGGTGGCGGGAGCGTCGGGCGGCACGAGGCCAATCTATTAGGCTGCCCCCCGCAGCATGGAGGCAGGCACGCAGACAAAGCAGCTCTGGATGTGCACGTCCTGCGGGTTCATCTACGACCCCGACGACGGCGATCCCGACGGCGGCATCCCGCCGGGAACCCCGTTCGAGGACATCCCCGACAGTTGGTTCTGCCCCGTGTGCGGGGCGCGCAAGGCCGACTTCGAGCCCTACGAGGAGTAGCCCACGGCGCACGACGCCGAGCTCGCCGGCCGCGTGATCGTGGTCACCGGCGCGAGCGCCGGGATCGGCGAGGCTGCCGCGGTCGAGCTGGCGGCTCGCGGGGCCACCGTCGTTCCCGTCGGTCGCGACGAGGGGCGGCTGCGGCGGGTGGCGCAGCGGATCGGCGCCGACGAGCCCGGAGGCTACGAGCGCGCCGATTTCACGTCGCTCGATGACGTGCGGGCGCTCGCCGCCCGCCTGCTCGATCGCCATCCGCGCATCCACGTCCTCGTCAACAACGCCGGCGCGGTCTTCGGGCGCCGCGAGCGCAGCAGCGACGGGCACGAGCTGACCTTCCAGGTCAACCACCTCGCCCCGTTCCTGCTCACCAGCCTGCTGCGCGAGCGCCTGGGGGAGTCGGCGCCGGCGCGGGTCGTGACCACCAGCTCGGCAAGCCCACTCGGGCGGGCTCATCGACCTCGACGACCTCGAGCTGGAGCGCTCGTGGTCGAGCTGGCGCGCCTACTGCAACTCGAAGCTCGCCAACGTCCTCTTCACGCGCGAGCTGGCGCGGCGCCTCGAGGGCAGTGACGTCGTCGCGAACACGCCTCCACCCGGGGGTGATCCGCTCGCGGCTGGCGCGCGACGTCAACCCGGTCTTCCGCGCCGGCTGGAACCTGGCCGGGCTGTTCTTCGGCTCTCCGAAGCGCGGCGCGAAGACGATCGTGTACCTCGCCGCGTCCCCCGAGGCGGAGACGGTGTCCGGGGAGTACTTCGTCGATGAGAGGCCATCAGCAGTCGTGGGGCAGGCCGCCGACGACTTCTTCGCGGAGGAGCTATGGCGGCGAAGCGAGATAGCCGTCCGTGGCTCATGACGGCCGCTTTGTGATCTAGACCCCGGATACCGGGGTTTAGGCAGCACGGTGCGACGTGACCGAGCCGTTCGTCGCCGCCCGCCAGCGAGTCAGTCGAGCGCGCGCTCGCGCCGGCGGCGGGCGGCGCCGCGGGCGACGATCCAGGCGATCGCCCCGATGACGAGGAGCGGGAGGAGCACCGCGAGGCTGACGAGGGCGACGCCGGCGACCGTCCGCAGGACGTCGAGCGCATCGTCGGCGGCGTCGCCGAGCGACCAGCCGTCGTCGGTGCCGCCGTCGCCCTCGACGGTGACGCTGACGCGCGCGAAGCGCGCCCTGCGGGCGATGCTCTCGAGCTCGGAGCGCGCGGCGGCGATCTCGTCGCGGACGATGTCCATGCGCGCCCGGATGCTGCGCGTCTCGCGCGGCGTGTCCGCGTCTGCGAGCTGGGTGAGCAGGGCGTCGAGCTCGGCGCGGGCGTCGGCGAGCCGCTCGCGCGCGGAGACGAAGGGCTCGGTGACGTCGATCGTGCTCTCGCTGCGCGAGCTGACGTCGGCGAGCTCGGAGAGGTCGGCGAGCGCGTCCTGGAGGTCGGGCCGCCGGGATCGCGAGCTCGATGTGCGCGGTCGAGCGGCCCTCCGCGTTCTCGCTGACCTGGGAGGAGACGACGATCCCGTCGTAGCGGTCGCTGACGTCGATCACGCCGTCGGCGACGTCGGGCACCTCGTCCTCCTCCGTGGAGAGCGTGATCTGGGCGGCGCGCTCGACCTTGCGCTCTTCCTGGCCCGGGGCAAGGCCGTTTCGCTGGTTGAGATCGGCGGTCGGCGGCTCCACGAGGCCCGGCTCGATCGGCTCGACGGACTCCGCCTCGGCGCCGGCATCCCGCCTGCTCCTGCACGGCGCCGTCGGCGCCGGCCGGCGCGTCCGCGATGCACCGGCGTCACGTCATCGCCGTCCGCCCGGGAACGGTCTGCGAGATGGCGACCGCGCCGACGACCGCCAGGGTCGCCAGCGCCCCCGCCGGGGCGAGCATCCTGCGCGGCGGCGTCGCGGCGATGCGCTCGCGCAGGCGCGCGAGCGGGCCGCTCGGCCCCGCGCCGCGGAAGCCCTCCGCGGCGCGTGCGTCGAGCTCGGCGCCGAAGCGCGGCTCGGGCTCGGGCCGCTCGGCGCGCAGCTCGCGGGTCGAGCTCGGGCGAGCGCCTCGTTCTCGGGCGCCGGCTCGCCGGCGAGCGCCGCGTCGAGGGCGGCGAGGTCGCGCTCGACCTCCGGGCTCATGGTCTCCTCGTCACGCAGCCTCATCGCAGGCCCTCCTCAGCTTCTCGACGGTTCGGTGCAGTCGGGTGCCGGCGTTGGACTCGCTCACGCCGAGGACGTCGGCGATCTCGGCGTTGGTGAGCCCGGCGAAGAACTTCAGCGCGACCAGCTCGCGCTCGCGCGGGGTGAGGGCGGCCATCGCCGTGCGCAGCGCCGCCCGCCGCAGGCCCACGTCGGCCTGCTCGTCGGGCGCCGGCGCGTCGTCGGCGGGCTCGGCCTCGAGCTCGGTCAGGCGCTTGCGGCGCCGCAGCTCGTCGAGCGCGGCGTTGCGCGCGATCCCGAAGAGCCAGGCGCGCCGCGTGCCGCGCCTCGCGTCGAAGCGCGAGCGCTTGCGGTAGGCGCGCTCGAACGCGGCGGCGGTGACGTCCTCGGCCGCGCTTCGGTCGCGCAGCAGCCCCGCGACGTAGGAGTACACGTCGTCGCGGCTCGAGCGGTAGAGCTCCTCGAACTCGTAGTCGATGCCGGAAGTCATATCCCGCCGCAGCCCCGCCGCGCGCGGCTCGCGAGCGTGACCCTCGGTGGCGGGTGCCAAAAGTGTCTCCACGCCACCACTACGGCGGCGCGGGCCTTTCATCACACCAAGGCGCTAGGCGGCCTTGGGAATGTCGGTCGGGGTGTGGCGCGGGAAAGCTTCGCGCGCGGCGCCGGAGCCATACGCCGAGTCGTGCGCGGCGCGAATCGAGGCCGTGGTGATCTCGACGAGCCGCCGCAGGTCCGGCTTCGAGATCGCGAGCGGGGGCATGAGGACGACGACGTCGCCGAGCGGGCGGATGATCGCGCCGCGCTCGCGCGCCTCGAGCGTCACACGGTGGCCGAGGCGCAGAGCCGGGTCGTGCTCGCCGAGGTCGATTCCGACCATCAGCCCGCGTCCGCGGACCTGCGCGACCTCCGGCATCGCGGCGACCCCGACGAGGAGGTCGCTCAGCATCCGGACCTTGGGCTGCAGCCGCACGAGCGTGTGCTCCTGCTCGAAGACGTCGAGGCTCGCGATCGCCGCCGCGCACGCGAGCGGGTTGCCGGTGAACGTGTGGCCATGGAAGAAGGAGCGGAACTCGTCGTGGTCGCCGAGGAAGCCCTCGTGGACGCGCTCGGTGGTCAGCGTCGCGGCGAGCGGCATGTAGCCGCCCGTGAGGCCCTTGCCGAGGCAGAGGAAGTCGGGAGCGACGCGCTCCTGCTCGCACGCGAACATCGTCCCGGTTCGCCCGAAGCCCGTCGCGACCTCGTCGCAGATCAGAAGCGCGCCGTGGCGGTCGCAGGCCTCGCGCACCGCTCGCAGATAGCCGGGCGGCTGGACGCGCATCCCCGCCGCGCCCTGGACGAGCGGCTCGACGATCACGGCGGCGATCTCCTCGCCGTGGCGGTCGAGGACCTGCTCGAGCTCGGCGGCGTCGCCGGGCGTGACGTGATGGGAGCGGAAGAGAAGCGGCTCGTAGGCCGAGTGGAAGAGGTCGATGCCGCCGACGGAGGCGGCCCCGAGCGTGTCGCCGTGGTAGGCGTCGCGCAGGCAGACGAACGAGGAGCGGCGCGCGTGCTGGCCGCCGCGCTGGCGCCAGTACTGGAACGCCATCTTGAGCGCGACCTCGACCGCCGCGGAGCCCGAGTCCGAATAGAAGACCCGCGTCAGTCCCGGCGGGGCGATATCGACCAGGCGCGCGGCCAGCTCGGCGGCGCCCGGGTGTGTCAACCCGAGCATCGTCGAATGTGCGACGCGCTCGAGCTGGTCGCGCACCGCCTGGTCGATGAGGGGGTGACGATGGCCATGGACGTTGCACCACAGGGATGAGACCCCGTCGATGTAGCGCCGACCTTCGACGTCCTGCAGGTCGGTGCCTTCCGCCGACTCGATCACCAGCGGCGTCTCCCCGCACCAGTCGCGCATCTGCGTGAACGGGTGCCAGACGTGCCGTTGATCGAGGTCGAGCGATTTCGTCCGCCATCGCTGCGGCGACGATAGACCGCGGTACGGCGGAACCGGCTCGGCTCGAATTCGCCGGGTGCGGGGTCTTTCGATGGAATACTGGCGCCGATGTCCGAGAGCGACGTCGAATTCCTGCGCGGGGTCTACGAGGAGTGGGGTCGCGGTGACTACAGCCGCGCCTTCTTCGCGTCCGACGTCGTCTCGAGCGCCCATGGCTTCGTCGACATCGGTGGCGCGCAGCACGGCCTCGAGGCGGTGATCGCGTCACAGCGCGACTGGCTGCGGCAATGGGAGCGCCCCTTCTCCGTCGAGGCCGAGGAGCTCATCCCCGCCGGCGACGTCGTCGTCGCGCTGATCCGCTGGCATGGGACCGGGAGGGGAAGCGGCGTGCAGGTCGAGGGTACGGGCGCGCACGTCTGGGAGCTGCGCGACGGCAGGGCGGTCCGCTGGGACATCTACCGCGATCGTGACAAGGCGCTCGCGGATGCCGGGGTGACGCCGCGGGAAGGCGACGAGGGTTGAGCGAGAAGGGCTACGACGCGATCGTCGTCGGCGCGCGCTGCGCCGGCTCGACCCTGGCGCTCGGTCTGGCCAAGGAGGGTCTCAGCGTCCTCGTCCTCGACCGCGACGAGCTCGGAAGCGACACGCTCTCGACCCATGCCATCTTCCCGAACACGATCGCGCGGCTCGAGGAGCTGGACGTCCTCGACCGCATGCGCGCCGAGCACACGCTGAGGCCGGTGGTGCACCACGTCTCGATCCTCGGGACGCGAGCTCGAGGGGACGTTCTCGGAGATCGGCGGCTGGGACCGCATGCTGTGCCCGCGGCGGGTGGTTCTCGACAAGGCGCTCGCCGAGGCGGCCATGGACGCCGGCGCCGAGATCCGGTTCGGCACCCGCGTGACGGGCCTGACTCGGCTCGGGCAGCGAGGACGACCCGGTCAGCGGCGTCGAGCTCGACGACGGGACGCGGATCGAGGCGCAGCGGGTCTTCGGCGCCGACGGGCGCGCCTCGAGCGTCGCCGGGATGCTCGACCTGCCGAAGCGCGAGCCACGCGCCTCGGACATGTCGATGCTGTTCGCGTACTGGCGCGGAGTCGAGCCGGTCGAGCGGATGACGATGGCGGCGCGCGAGACCCGGGGCATCAACCGCATCCCGTGCGAGGACGACATCGACCTGTTGCTCGCCTTCGGCCCGCCCGACTTCACGCGCGGCGACTCCGAGACCCGCAGCAGGCGCTACCACCAGACGATCCGGGACTTTCCGGACGTCTTCGACCGCGGCGACGCTCGACGGCGGGGAGATGATCAGCGACCTCCGGGTGGTCCCGGAAACCATGCTGCGCGGGTTCTTCCGCCCGGCGGCCGGACCCGGCTGGGCGCTGGTCGGCGATGCCGGGCATTTCAAGCACCCCGCGACCGCCCAGGGGATCAGCGACGCCATCGAGCAGGCGCTCCATGTCGCCGGCGCGATCGCGGGCTCCGACCCGGACCTCGAGGGCTACGAGGCGTGGCGCGACGCCCGCGCCGAGGGCCACTACGACTGGTCGTTTCAGTTCGGCCGCTTTCCGCGCCCCGAGGTCGCCGGCAGGCTGTTCGACGGCCTGCTCTCCGAGCCCGAGGCCGAGCAGGACTTCCGCGACACGATGTCGCGCGCGGTGAACCCGCGCGAAGCGATGAGCAAGGAGCGCCTCGAGCGCTGGTTCGCGGCCGGCGAACGCCGCCTAGCCGCCGGGGCCTCAGCCCAGCGGGCCCGGGACCTCGGGAGCGCCCTTCGTCGCGCCCTTCCGGATCGCCCGCTGGCGCAGCCACCCGCCGAGCGCCGCGAAGCCGACCGCCAGCACCGTCGTCAGCACGATCAGCAGGATCGCCGGCTCCGGGAGGTCGGCCTTGGCGGGCTCGCCGCGAAGCTCGTAGACGATCAGGATGAAGCCGCCGAACAGCGAGCCGGCGACGACGCCGCGCTTCGCTCCGGCCGACGCGCCGACGTGGTCGAAGCCCGCGCCGATCCCGCCGACGATCCCGATCACCGACAGGACGAGATAGACGGCCTCGTTCGTCGCCGAGGAAGTAGCCGGTGATCGCTCCGTAGGCCGCCGGGATGATCACCGCGAGCACGACCTGCGCCGCTCGCGGCATCTCGGAGAACAGCGGCGGAAGCTTCACGCGGGCAGCCTATCGCTACTCGAGCCAGGCGTCGAGCGGAAGCGAGGCGCCCGCCGCGGCGAGGTCGCCGGGCGTCGTCGGTCCGAGCCCGGTCACCGTCGCCTCACCCAGCCGCTCGACCGTCTCGCGGTTGGAGACCTCGATCGGCTCGGGGTCGGCCGGCCACGGCGTCATCACGACGCCCGCCGACGCTCAGCGCGGCGTCCGCGCCGCCTGGATCGTCGAGCAGGCCGTGGTTGATCGTCCCGAGGCCCGGTGCGAGCCGCGATGACGACCGGGAGCCCGAGGTCGCCCGCGAGGTCGCGGACCAGGTAGGAGGGCGTGAGCGGCACCATCAGGCCGCCGACCCCCTCGACGACGAGCGCGTCGGCGCCCTCCGACGCCTCCTCGGCGGCGGCAGCGCACCCGGGCCGGGTCGAGCTCGGTCCCGGCCTCGGCGGCCGCGAGATGGGGTGAGAGCGGCGGGCCGAAGCGATACGGCGCGACGTCCTCGGGCGACTGGCCGCAGTTCGCGACCGAGGCGAGCAGCTCATGGTCGTGACCCCACTCGCCCGGGTCCTCGTCGAGGCCCGTGACCGCGGGCTTGAACGCCGCCACCCTCTCGCCTCGCTCGGCGAGCGCGGCGCAGATCGCCGCCGCGAGGACGGACTTGCCGACCCCGGTGTCGGTCCCGGTGACGAAGACTCCGCGGATGGGGCGCTAGGCCGCTTCGTCGAGGTCGATCGACAGCGGGCCCGGCGGCATCTGGGAAGCGAGCGAGGGGGCGCCGACGGCGGGGGGCCGCGGCGGGGCCTTCGACGGGATCGGGTCCGGCTCCGGCGGGCTGGCGGGGACGGGCTCCTCCCAGTCCCACTCGTCGGCCTCGCGGCTGAGGCCGAGGTCGCGCGCCGCGGTGCCGACGATCTTCGCCGCGTGGCGCAGCTCGGAGGCGCGGTGCGACGCCATCACCGTGATGCGAAGCCGCGACGTGCCCTCGGGAACGGTCGGGGGTCGTATCGCCTGCGCGAAGACGCCCCGCTCCAGAGCGCGCTCGCAGAGCTCGACCGCCGCGTCGGCGTCGCCGACGATCAGCGGGATGATCTGGGTCCGCGACTCGCCCGGATCGAGGCCGTAGGCGGCGAGCTCGCGCCGCATCATGTCGCCGTTGCGGCGCAGGCGGTCGACGCGCTCGGGGCGCGCGCCGATCAGCTTCAGCGACGCGATCGCCGCCGCGACCGAGGGCGGCGGCAGCGCGGTCGAGAAGATGAAGGGCCGCGCCGCGTTGACGAGCAGCTCCGTGATCTCGCGGCTCGCGCATACGTAGGCGCCGTAGCTCCCCAGCGCCTTGCCGAGCGTTCCGACGATCAGGTCGACCTCGTCGCCGAGCCCCGACTCCGCCACGGCCCCCTCGCCGTCGGTCCCGATCGCGCCGGTGGCGTGGGCCTCGTCGACCATCAGGCGGCAGTCGTGGCGGCGCGCGAGCTCGACGAGCGCGGGGATGGGGGCGACGTCTCCGTCCATCGAGAAGACGCCGTCGGTGACGATCAGCGAGCCGCGGCCCTCGGCGCGCCCCAGCCCCCAGGCGAGGTGCTCGGGGTCGGCGTGGCGATAGACGAAGGTCTCGGCCCTCGAGAGCCGGCACCCGTCGACGATGCTCGCGTGGTTGAGCTCGTCCGAGAACACGACCTCGCCGGGGCGCGTGAGCGCGGCGATCGTCCCGGCGTTGGCGAGGTAGCCGGAGCCGAAGAGCAGCGCGGCGTCGGTGTGGTGGAAGTCGGCGAGGCGCTCCTCGAGGCGGCGGTGGAGGGTCATGTTGCCCGAGACCAGGCGCGACGCCCCGGCGCCCGTGCCCCAGCGCATCGCGGCCTCGGCCGCGGCGCGGCGCACGCTCGGATGGTCGGCGAGCCCGAGGTAGTTGTTCGAGCACAGCAGCAGGACCTCGCGGCCGTCGAGCAGCACGCGCGGCCCCTGGGGGCCGCTGACCAGTCGGAGGCGCCTGTACAGCCCCGCCTCGCGAAGCTCCTCCAGCCGGTCAGCTATGTCGGTCATTCAGTCTCCCCAGCCCGCCGGTTCCGCCGACCTGCTCGGCTCCGGATAGGGCGGCGGCTTGCCCTTCGTCCTTGATCACCCGGAGTTGCGTCGATGGGTCCCAGAAGTTCGCCTCCGCCTGGCTGTCGATCAGCTCGTCGATCGGCGTGGAGGGCGTCTCGCCCTCGAGCCAGCCGGAGCGGTTGTCGGGGCGCGGGTTGGCGCCGTTGTCCTCCTGTCGCGCGACGTTGAGCCCGAGCTCCTCGAACATCGCGCGGTCCTCGCCGGGGTCGACCCCGAGCGTCGTCAGGAAGTTGCCCATCATCACGCCGTTCAGCCCCGCCCTGACGGCGAGCGGCGCGAGATCGTCGAGGTTCTCGACGCGCCCGCCGCAGAGCCGGAACAGGGCGTCGGGGAGGATGAGGCGGAAGATCGCGACCCACTTGACGACGTCCCAGGGGTCCATCAGCTCGCGGTCGCCGAACTTCGTCCCGGTGCGCGGGTTGAGCAGGTTGATCGGGACCGACGTCGGGTTGATCTCGGCGAGCTCGAACGCCATCTCGACGCGCTGGCGCGGCGACTCGCCGAGGTTGAGGATCCCGCCGACGCAGCTCTCGAGGCCGGCGTCCTTGACCGCGTCGATCGTGCGGACCCGGCCCTCGTAGCGGACCGTCGTCGAGACCTCGTCGTAGTAGCTGCGCGCGGTCTCGACGTTGTGGTGGACGCGCTGGACCCCCGCGTCGGCCAGCTCCTTGGCGCGGGTGGGGGAGATGTGGCCGACCGAGACGCAGCGCTTGAGGTTCGTCTGCTCGGAGACCAGGCGCGCGCCCTCGAGGATCTTCGCGAAGTCGCGCTTCGACAGCCCCTGGCCCTGGGTGACCATGCAGAAGCGGTGGGCGCCCGCGGCCTCGGCGGCCTTGGCGTGCTCGAGGATCTGGTCGGGCTCCATCATCGCGTGCATCGGCGTGTCGGCCTCGGCGTAGCGCGACTGGGCGCAGAAGCCGCAGTCCTCGGCGCAGCCGCCGGACTTGGCGTTGACCAGCGAGCACATGTCGGTCGAGTCGCCGAAGCGCTCCTGGCGGACCTGCCACGCGCGCTCGACGAGGTCCGCGATCTCGTCGCGGTCGCTCAACCCGCCCAGCGCGAGCGCTTCGTCGAAGGTGATCAGGGGAGGCATCCGGATCCGGCCTTGGCATGAGGAAAATAGGCATCGCCCCGGACGCCCAGACAGGCGCGGTGGCGTCCGCGACAAGCTCTTGAGTTCGGTGTTGGAATGGTGTGAGCGAGCGATGAGCGAAAAGGCGAATGCGACACCCCTCGACAGGCCGTCCCGGCGGGCCTCGCTCGCCGCCGCGGTGCTCGCCGCCTGCGCCCTGGCCACCGCCGTCGGCTCGGCCACGCCGGCCTCCGGGAAGAAGGGCAAGGAGGAGCGCCCCAACGTCGTCGTCGTGATGTCCGACGACCAGACCGCGGACTCGATGCGCTTCATGAGCCAGACCAATCAGCAGCTCGGCGGCGAGGGCGCGACGTTCACGAACAGCTTCGCCTCGTTTCCGCTCTGCTGCCCGTCGCGCGCGACGTTCCTGACCGGGCAGTACCCGCACAACCACGGGGTGCTCTCGAACGACGAGGACGAGGAGGGCGGCTACCAGTCGCTCGACTCGACCAACACGCTCGCGGTGTGGCTCCAGCAGGCCGGCTACTACACCGCCCACATCGGCAAGTACCTCAACGGCTACGAGCAGGTGCCGAACACGATCCCGCCGGGATGGACCGAGTGGCACGGCTCGACGCGGACCTACCAGTTCTACGGCTACCAGCTCAACGAGCAGGGCTCGCTCGTCGACTTCGGGACGACCGCGGACCAGTACTCGACCGACGTCTACACCCAGAAGGCGGTCGACCTGATCCACCGCCGCGCGCCCGAGTCGGAGCCGTTCTTCCTCTCGCTCGCCTACCTCGCGCCGCACGGCGGCGGGCCGAACCCGAGCCCCCAGCCGCCCGACGACTGCCAGTCGACCGCGAAGCCGGCGCCGCGCCACGCCAACGCCTTCGACGACGAGCCGCTGCCCCAGCCCCCGTCGTTCAATGAGGCCGACGTCTCCGACAAGCCGGCCGCGATCCAGGGCCGCGCGCCGCTGACCGACGCCCAGATCGGCAACATCCAGCGCGAGTACCGCTGCCGCATCGAGTCGCTGCTCGCCGTCGACGACGGCGTCGCACAGGTCGTCAAAGCATTGCGCGACGAGGGCGAGTTCGAGAACACGGTCGTCGTCTACACCTCCGACAACGGCTTCTTCCACGGCGAGCACCGTGTGCCGATGGGCAAGACGCGCGTCTACGAGCCCTCGATCCGGGTGCCGCTGATCGTCCACGCCCCCGGGATCCCCGACGGCGTCGCCGTCGAGGACCTCGCCGCCAACGTCGACCTCGCGCCGACGATCGCCGAGCTGACCGGAGCGAAGCCGGGGCGGACGATGGACGGCCTCTCGCTGCTGCCGGCGGCCGAGAGCCCCGGCCTGCGGCGCGGCCGCGCGATCCTGATCGAGACGCGCTCGTACGCCGCCGTGAGGACGGCGCGCTACGTCTACGTCGAGAACGCCACCGGCGAGCTCGAGCTGTACGACCTCGACAACGACCCCGACCAGCTCCAGAGCCTCCACACCGACCCCGCGTTCGACGGAATCGAGGCGTCGCTCGCCGGCCTGCTCGGTGCGCTGCGTACGTGCTCGGGCTCTGGATGCCGTGGCACGCCCGCCCTCGACCTGAAGCTCGTCTTCAAGGACGGGGAGAAGGGGCGCGGCGAGTGCGCGAAGGGCGCCGTCAAGGCCGTGCTCAAGGGTGCCGACACCGGGCGCCTGATCGCGGCCGACTACAGCGTCGGGTCGAAGCAGCTCGGCGGCGACGACGCGGCGCCGTTCAAGGTCCGCATTCCCGGCGGCAAGCTCAAGAAGCGCGGCAAGTCGAACGTGATCGCATCGGTGACCCTGATCGACGGCCGCGAGCAGACGCATCGACGAGTCCGTTCGCCGCTGCTAGCTGCTTCCGGCCTGCCGCCTCAGCGGCCCTTCCAGCGCGGCTCGCGCTTCTCGGCGAAAGCGCTGATCCCCTCGCGGAAGTCCTCGGAGGCGAAGCACGACTCGCGCAGCGCGACGAGCTCGGCCTCCTGCTCGGGCGTGAGGCGGGGAAACGACGCCAGGGTCTCGATCGCGCGCTTGTTGCCGCGCGCGGCGAGCGGGGCGCCCGAGGCGATGTCGGCGGCGAGCGCGACGGCGGCGTCCTCGAGCTCGTCGTCGGGGACGACCCAGTTGACGAGCCCCATCCGCTCCGCGCGTGCGGCGTCCACGTTGCGGCCGACGAGGAACAGCTCCTTGGTCCGCGCGACGCCGATCACGTCGATGAAGCGCCGCAGGCCCGTGTGCCCGTAGATCAGCCCGAGGCGCGCCGGCGGCATCCCGAGCTTGACGCCGTCCGACGCCACGCGCAGGTCGCAGCGGACCGCCAGCTCGAGGCCGCCGCCGAGGCAGTGGCCGTTGATCGCGGCGACGACGGGGAAGGGGTGGTTGGAGATCGCGTCCATCGCGGCGTGGAAGGGATGCGCGACGAGCGCCTCGGCGTCGCGCTGGAAGCTCTCGTCGGGGATGCCGCCGATGTCGTAGCCGGCCGAGAACATCGACCCCGAGCCGGTGACGATCACGCAGCGCGTCTCGATCCCGTCGTCGAGGCGCGGCAGGACCTCGGCGAGCGCGTCGAGGACGCTCGTGGTCGAGCGCGTTTCGCTTCTCGGGGTTGTCGAGCCGCAGCCGCGCGACGGCGTCGGCGGGGCGGTCGAGCAGGAGCTTGCCGCCGGCCAGCTCCTCGGCGCTCACCGCGGACCCTGCGTCCTTACTCGAGGACGACGAGGACGTCGCCCTCGGAGACGGACTGGCCCTCCTCGCAGCGGATCTCGGTCGACCTTGCCGTCGTCCTCGGCCTCGACCGGCATCTCCATCTTCATCGACTCGAGGATCACGACGGTGTCGCCGTCGGAGACGTCGTCGCCGACCTTGACCTCGATCTTCCACACGGTTCCGGTGATGTGGGCTTCGATTTCCGCCACGGCGCGGCACAATACCGCCGGTGCAAGCGGAGCCGGAGCCGCGGGTCGCCGTCGTCGTCGCGGCGCGCAACGAGTCGGAGCGCATCGGGGACGACCCTCGATGCGCTCGCGAACGCGTTCGCCGAGCGCGCAGATCTGGGTCGCCGACGACGCCTCGACCGACGGGACGTCCGAGGTCGCGATGCGTCACGGAGCCCGCGTGGTCAGCCGCGGCCGCCCGCACGGCAAGGGCGCAAACGTGACCGCCGCCTGCGAGGCGATGCTCAGCGAGCCCGGCGCACCGAGCGTCGTCCTGCTCTGCGACGCCGACCTCGGCGGCTCGGCGGCGCAGCCTCACCGGCCTCGTCGACGCCGTGGGCGAAGGCGATTGCGACCTCGCGATCGCGGCCTTCGCGCGCAGGGTGGGGGGCGGGCTCGGGCTCGCGGTCGGCTTCGCGGGCCGGGCGATCAGGCGCGCCTGCGGCTTCGATGCAAAGGCCCCGATCTCGGGCCAGCGCGCGATGCGGCCCGAGGTGCTGCGCGACGTGCTGCCGTTCGCGGCGGGGTTCGGGATGGAGACGGGGATGACGATCGACGCCGTCCGCGCCGGCCACCGGGTGTGCGAGATCGAGCTCGACCTCGAGCACCGCGCCACCGGCCGCACGCTCGGCGGCTTCGCGCACCGCGGCCGCCAGCTGCGCGACATCGTCCGCGCCTACGCCGCGCGCCGCCGCCCGGGCCGCCGCGGATAGCGTTGGCGCCGTGATCCTCGCGATCGACCAGGGCACGACCGGCACGACCTGCCTGGTCTTCGACGACGAGGGGAAGATCGCCGGCCGCGCCTACAGCGAGTTCGAGCAGCACTTCCCGCGCCCCGGCTGGGTCGAGCACGACGCCGGCGAGATCTGGGACGTGACGCGCGCCGTCGCGGCCGAGGCGATCTCCGACGCCGGGATCGAGGGCTCGACAGCTGACGGGGATCGGGATCACCAACCAGCGCGAGACCGTCGTCGCCTGGGACCCCGACACCGGCGAGCCGCTTCACCGCGCCCTGGTGTGGCAGGACCGGCGCACGGCCGAGCGCTGCGCCGAGCTCAAGGAGGCGGGCCACGAGGACCTCGTCCGCGAGCGCACCGGGCTCGTCCTCGACCCCTATTTCTCGGGCACCAAGATCGAGTGGCTGCTTCGAAACGCCGAGGGCATGGAGCGCGCCGTCTTCGGGACGATCGACTCGTGGCTCGTCTTCAAGCTCACCGGGCCGCCACGTGACCGACTACACGAACGCCTCGCGCACGCTGCTTTTCGACATCCGCAAGCTCGCCTGGGACCCCGAGCTCTGCGAGCTGCTCGGCGTCGACCCGGCGAAGCTGCCCGAGGCGCGGCCGTCGGCCGAGGTCTACGGCACGACGACCGAGTTCGGCGGCGAGGTGCCGGTGGCCGGGATCGCCGGCGACCAGCAGGCGGCGCTCTTCGGCCAGGCCTGCCTCCACACGGGGATGGCGAAGAACACCTACGGCACCGGGAGCTTCGTGCTCCTCAACATCGGCAGGGAGGTCCCCGAGCCGCGCGAGGGGATCCTGACCACGGTCGCCTGGGGCCTCGAGTCCGAGACCGACTACGCGCTCGAGGCGGCGGTCTTCGTGACCGGCGCCGCGGTGCAGTGGCTTCGCGACGAGCTCGGCGTCATCGGCGACGCGGCCGAGACCGAGGCGCTGGCGGCGGGCCTCGACTCCAACGACGGCGTCTACTTCGTGCCCGCGCTCACCGGGCTCGGCTCCCCGCACTGGGATCCCTACGCGCGCGGGGCGATCGTCGGCCTGACCCGGGGAACCGGCCGCGCCCAGATCGCGCGCGCCGCGCTCGAGGCGATCGCCTACCAGACGGTGGACGCCGTGCGCGCCGAGGAGGCCGCGTGCGGCGAGCGGCTCGAGGTGCTGAAGGCCGACGGCGGCGCGGTCGCCAACCGCTGGCTGATGCAGTTCCAGGCCGACGTGCTCGGCGCCCCCGTGATCGTGCCCGAGATCTCGGAGACGACGGCGCTCGGCGCCGCCTACCTCGCGGGCATCGCGACGGGGCTCTGGGAGCTCGACGAGGTCGAGGCGATGTGGCGCGAGAAGGAGCGCTACGAGCCCGCGATGGGCGCCGACGAGCGCGAGTCGCTGCTCTCCGACTGGCGCCGCGCGCTCGAGCGGTCCCGCGACTGGGCCAGGTGACTCCGCGGAACTGATCCGTGGACGCGTAACCAGCGCACATCGAGGGGTAGAAGACAGCATCAGCCGGCGACGGCCGGCACCATCCACATGTCCGAGCTCAAGCCCCAGGTCTACAAGGACCCCCGCCCCGCGGAGTACTTCACGCGCTTTCACGAGCGCGCCCGCAGCGTCGCGCCGGACTGGGTCTACGAGCTCGTCCGGGTCATCCTGACCCCGCTGACGCTGCTCTTCTACCGCACGGCCGCGATCGGGGTCGACAACGTCCCGCGCACGGGCCCGGTCATCCTCACGCCGAACCACTTCAGCCAGATGGACCACTTCTTCGCCGCCGTCTACCTGCGGCGGAAGGTCCGCTTCATGGCCAAGTCGCAGCTTTTCTCGAACAGGCTCTTCAACTGGGTCTTCTTCCACGGCGGCGTCTTCCCCGTGCGCCGCGGCCACCGCGACCAGGAGGCGTTCATCACCGCCCACACGATCCTCCGGAAGGGCGGCTGCGTGCTGATGTACGCCGAGGGCGGGCGCTCTCGGTCGCGCAACCTCGGCGAGCCCAAGCCCGGCGTCGGGCGCCTGGCGCTGGAGTCCGGCGTGCCGGTCGTCCCGGTCGCGATCCACGGCTCCGCCGGCGTGCGAGGCTGGAAGCGCTTTCGCTTTCCCAAGGTCACGGTCCAGTTCGACGAGCCGATGTCGTTCGAGCGCGTCGAGCACCCGACCAAGGAGCAGTCGGCCGAGGCCGCCCAGAAGATCTTCGACCACGTGCGCGCCATGTACGTCGGCATCGAGGAGCAGGGCCGCTGGGCCGTGATCAAGCGGCTTCGCAAGGGTCTCCCCGAGCCCTCGCCGGACCCCGCCGCGCCGCCCCAGTCGCGCTGAGCGAAGCCGCGCATCCCCGCGCAGCCGACCCGCTAGGGTGCTGCGCCCATGGCGGACGTTGAGGAGAAGCTCGACAAGGACGCGGCGATCGCCGCGCTCAACAAGGCGCTCGAGCTCCAGTATCGCTCCGTCGTCCAGTACACGCTTACCTCGGGAAGCCTCTTCGGCTTCGAGTTCCAGTCGCTCGGCGACCGCTTCTGGGAGTTCGCGCAGGGCCGAGCTCGACGACGCGCGCAAGCTCGTCGAGAAGGTCACGTCGTTCGGCGGAGAGCCCGCCATAGCCGTCGCCGACGCGCGCTGGTCGGGCAACGCCAACGAGGCCGTCGAGTGGATCATCGAGTCCGAGACGGAGGCGATCGAGGCGCTTCGCGAGGCGATCGAGCCGACCGGGCGCGAGGGCCGCTCGGAGGCGCTCGAGCACCTGATGGAGCACATGATCCTGCGCAAGCAGGACCAGGTCGACTTCCTGATGCGCGCCCGCCGCAGCTCCTAGGCCGCGGGCGAGCCGCTACTCGTAGCGCTCGTCGAGCGACTCGACTACCCCGACGTCGTGGCTCGGCACGATCACCGCGTCGGGGTACTCGCGGCGAAAGAGCTGCAGCTCCTGGAGCGAGCGCTTCCAGGTGTGCGCGTCGAGCGGCCGCGCCGGCTCGGGGCCTCCCTCGAGCTGGCGCATCGTGTAGACGGTGTCGCTCGCGATCACGAAGTCGCGCTGCGAGAGGCGCGCGATCACGGCCATGTGCCCCGCCGAGTGGCCGGGGGTGAAGGCGAGCCGCACGCTGCCGTCGCCGAAGAGGTCGAAGGTGCGCGCGAAGCTGCCGTAGGAGGAGATGTCGCCGCGGTTGAAGTTCACCGTGCGGTAGTCGAAGACGTAGTCGTAGTGCTCGGGCCGGTAGCCGCGAAGCAGCGGACGCGAGTCGGTGGTCGCCGCGGTCCATTCCGGCTCGCTGAGCACGAAGACCGCGTTGGGGAACTCCGAGATCGCTGACGTGTGGTCGGAGTGCAGGTGGGTCATCACGACCGTCCTGATGCTCTTCGCGTCGAGGCCCTTGGCGCGCAGGCGCGCGGGGACGTCCTCGCCCGGCTGCATCCTCGGCCGCGAAATCCGCGTGATGACGCGCCCCATGTTGGCGCTCGGCTTCGAGGCGATCGAGGGGTGCAGCCCGGTGTCGACGAGGATCGGCCCGGCGCTGGGATGGCGGATCAGGAACGCCGGGCAGGGCACGCGGGCCCACTTCGAGCGCGGCACCCCGATCCCGTAGACCTTGAGCGTCTCGAGCCGCCCGCCGGGGCGCTCGAAGAACGCGGGCGGCAACTCGACCGAGCCCGCGACCATCGGCTCGACGGTCACGGTCGCGCCGCGCTTGCCGCCGGCCAGCGGCCGCGTCAGCCCCTTGGGTTCGGCATGAACGCTCATCGGCCGGTCAGCGTACCTGTCGGGTCACTCGCCTCCCGACGGATAGGCTCGCGGCAATGTCCGGCCCAGATCCCAGCGGCTCGCGGATCTTCGCCCCCGGCCTGCTCGACGGAAAGGTCTGCGTGGTGTCGGGCGCGGGCACGGGGCTCGGCCGCGCCACGGCGCTCGAGCTGGCGTCGCTCGGCGCGGTCGTGGTCGGCTGCGGGCGGCGCGCCGAGCCGCTCGAGGAGATGGCGGCCGAGGTCGAGCGCGCGGGAGGGACCGCCGAGGCGGTCGCCGCCGACATCCGCGACGCCGACGCCGTCGACGCGCTGATCGACGGCGTGCTCGAGCGCCACGGCCGTCTCGACGTGCTCGTCAACAACGCCGGGGGGCAGTTCCTCAGCCCCGCCGAGGCGATCACCCCGAAGGGCTTTCGCACCGTCACCGAGCTCAACGTCCAGGGCACATGGCAGATGACCCACGCCGCGGCGACCAAGGCCTTCATCCCGCAGCAGGGGGGCAAGGTGATCAGCGTGACGCTCTCGCCTCACCAGGGGATGCCGGGGATGGTCCACTCGGGCGCCGCGCGCGCCGCGGTCGAGAACATGATGCGCACGCTCTCGATCGAGTGGGCGCGCTTCGGGATCACGCTCTGCGCCGTCGCCGCGGGCCAGTTCGACACCGAGGTGCTGCGCACCAAGTACCCGAAGGAGGTCAGCGAGAACGTCGCGCGCACGGTGCCGCTGGGGCGGCTCGGCACGCCCGAGGAGATGGCGTGGCTGATCGCGTTCCTGGCCTCGCCCGCGGGCGACTTCTTCTCCGGCGCGGTGCTGACGATCGACGGCGCCCGCGACAACTGGTTCGGCTCCTGGCCCCCGTCGGGCGCCTCCGACGCCGAGGGGTCCCCGCTCGCCGAGGAGCGCAGGCCGCGCGAGTGAGGGCCGCGGCCCGGCTGCTCGTCGTCGGCGCCGCTGCTGGCCGCCGCGGTCCTCGCCGGGTGCGGTGAGGACGACGACCTCGCGAGCACTGCGGCGACGACCTCATCGCCCGCTGAGCTGACCGGGTCCGAGCGCGATCTGCTCGCCGACTCGGAGGCGGCGATCGTCGACTACTGCCGCCGCCGAGCGCTCGGGCTGACCGACCCCGACAAGCGGCCGACGGCCGCCCAGCAGGCGCGCGCGCTCGAAGCGGTGGACGCGATGATGGGCCTGGCGCGGGAAAAGCCGGAAGCCGAGGTCATGCCCGGCGTCGAGGTGAGCCTCTTCCTCGGCGACCTGACCGAGAACCTCCAGGGCTCGAACTGCGACCCGCAGATCGTCGCCCGGCTCGACGCCGGCCTCGCGAGCCTTCCCTAGAGCTGACGGCGGATCAGCACTTGCGCAGGCGGTCCCTGCCGGGCCCGCCCTTGCAGCGGTCCTTCGACTTGCCGCCGCTGAGCCTGTCGTTGCCCGGGCCGCCGTCGAGGCGATCGCGGCCCTTGCCGCCGCGCAGCTTGTCGTTGCCGTTCCCGCCCGTCAGCTTGTCGCGGCCCTTGCCGCCGACGACGCGATCCTTGTCGTCGGAGCCCGCGACCCTGTCGCTGCCCTTGCCGCCGTTGAGCTTGTCCCTGGCGCCCGCGCCGTCGAGGTTGTCCTTGCCGTCGTCACCGTTGAGGTCGTCCTCGCCTCCCTGGCCGTCGAGCTCGTCGTCTCCCATTGCCGCCGTTGACCTTGTCGCGGCCGCCCTCGCCGCGCACGTCGTCGTTGCCGTTGCCGCCGTCGACCTTGTCGGCGCCGTCCCCGGCGCAGATCAGGTCGTTGCCCCCGCCGGCGTCGATCTGATCGTCGCCGCTCTCGGCGACGATCACGTCGCGGTCGTCGGTCCCCTTGATCGTGTCGTCGCCCGGCGAGCCGACGATCGTCGCCTGGCGGTCCCGGCAGACGTCAGCCGACGTCGGCAGCGGGTTGTCGATCAGCAGCTCGACGTTCTGGTCCTGGGGCTCGCCCTCGCCTTCCGGGCTTCCGATCTGGAAGTCGTTGTAGGCGACGGTCCGCCCGATCGACGCGAGCTGGTTGGAGCTCGAAGCCGCCGGCGGGGCCCGGCGCGGGCGCCGTCGCGTCCGAGGCATGGTCGAGCACGGCGCTGAAGATCGAGATCGTGCCGTCGCGGTTGTCCATGATGTCGATCAGTCGCGACTGCTGCGGGTTGTCGATGACGGCCGAGGTGTTGAGCTCCCACCAGACCGTGCCGTTGCTGCGCCTGAACGGCGTGACCTTGTTCTCGTGCGTGTGGCCCGGCACGTAGGCGAGCACGTTCTGGTAGCCGTCGATCAGCGAGACGAAGCTCTCGCTGCCGCTCTGCCCGAGGTGGATCGGGTTCGAGTTGCGGGGGTCGAGGTCGCAGCCGGGGTTGACGTCGTGGCCGTGCGCGTCGTGCGTCGTGCACGGCGCCGCGGCCTCGTCGGGGACCTGCGTGGTCATGCTTCGCACGGGGTGGTGCCCGAAGACGACGACGTACTTGTTCGCCGCCAGCGCGGCGTCGAGCTCGGCCTTGAGCCACTCGAACTGCGGGTCGTCGATGTTGCCGCTCGACGACTGCTCGACGACGCCGCCCTCGGAGTTGGTGTCGATCGAGATGAAGCGAAAGCCGGGCGTCTCGGCCGGGTTCCAGGCGTAGTAGGAGGCCGAGCCGTTGGAGGCCTCGTTCTGCGCCGCGTCGACGAGGCCGAAGCCGTGGTCGTCGTCACCGTCGGCCGAGGCGCCGTAGATCTGCTTGATCTGGGGCTTGTCGACGAACTGGCGCTGGGGGTCGGGCGGGACCAGCATCCCGCCGCGAGCGGGAACAGCAGCGTGTTGGGGTCGGGCTGCCCCGCGGCGGGGTCGATCGTCGTGCCGAGCGCCTTGAAGCAGCCCGTGGCGATGTCCTCGAAGGCGGCGTTGGCGTCCTCGTTGCCCTGCACGAGCACGTCGTGGTTGCCGTTCGTGAGGTAGAAGGGCACGTCGAGGCCGTCCGGCGTCAGCGTGATCTGCTGTGCGCGGTCCATCAGCCCCGGGTAGCTGGGCCAGCCGGCGGCGGCGTACTCGCCGCGCACGTCGTCGGGGTCCCAGTAGGCGAGGTTGGCTCCGGGATCCACGGGGTAGTCGTCGACGTCCTGGACGCCGGTGTAGGCGGCGCCCTCCGCCGCCGCGCCGGCGGCGCCCCCCTCGGCCGCCACGAACGCGGGGCAGCTCGCGCCGAGCGACAGCGGGTTGGCGTAGTCGCCGGGGTCGCTGAGCCCTGTGTTGAAGGTCATCGTCGTGCCGCCCTCGAGGATGTCGCGGACCCAGACCGTCTCGTTGCGCTGCATGTTGTCGGCCTGGTCGCCGGTGATCAGCGAGAAGTCCATCGCGGCGCCGGTCCCGCCGCCCTGCGGCACGGGGCTCGCGGCCGCGAAGCGGTTGACCTGGCGCACCGACGCGTCGAGCATGAACGGCCCCAGCGCCTCCCACGGCCGGTGGGCCGAGGCTGGCGCCGGCGTCGACGAACTCGACGCGCGCCGGCGACTCCTCGTCGGCGAGCTGGAAGTCGGTCATCTGGCTGAAGTACGCGAGCGACTGGCGGGTGCTCGCGCGCCCCGGCTGGGCGACCGGGGCGCCCGAGCTCGGCTCGGTCGCGCCGTCGCGCAGCAGGAAGTCCTCGTTGACCTGCTCGACGCTCAGCGTCGTGTACCCGCCGCCGGGATTGGTCTCGGTGAGGATCTGCTCGAGGGTCGTATGGCCCTCGGTGTCGGGCACGAGGTGGACCGCGTTCGCGGTCCCGACGGCGCCGGCGAGAACCGCTGCGGCGACGAGCACGCCAATGCCGCGCCGCCGTGCGGCCCCTCCTCTATCCCTGGTCTTTTCGGTCGTATCGACGACCAACTCACTGCCCCGCCGCCGACCCTAACACGGGTCGGCGCGACGGGCGTGCGGGTTGGCCGCGGCTACATCGTCATGCCGCCGAACTGCCCGCCGGTCACGTTGAGGATCTGGCCGTGGACGTAGTTCGACAGCGGAGAGGCCAGGAAGAGGACCGGGCCGACGGCCTCGTCGGGCGTGGTCGGGCGGCCGAGCGGGATGATCGCGGAGGCCATCGCCCGCATCTGCTCGGGGATGCCCAGCTCGACCTCCTCGCCGCCGGGAGCCTCGATCTTCTCGCCCTTCTCCTTGGCCTGCGTGAGCCGCGTCTCGACGAAGCCGAACGCGATCGCGTTGCAGTTGATCTTGAAGCCGCCCCACTCCTTGGCGACGGTCTTGGTGAGGCCCGTGACGCCCGCCTTGGCGGACGAGTAGTTGGCCTGGCCGGCGTTGCCCATCGTCCCCGAGATCGAGGTGATGTTGATGATCTTGCGGAAGACCTCCTTGCCCTCGGCCATCTCGGCCTTCGCGGCGTCGCGCCACTGCGGCGCCAGCGCCCGGGTCACCCGGAAGGGGACGATCGTGTGGATGTCGAGCATCGCCTGGAACTGCTCGTCGGTCATCTTGTGGACGACCCCGTCCCAGGTGTAGCCGGCGTTGTTGACGACGATGTCGACGGAGCCGAACGCGTCGGTCGCCGCCTTGACCATCTCGTCGGGCACGCCCTCCTTGGTGAGGTCGCCGGAGAACACCGCCGTCTCGCCGTCGATCTCCGAGGCGGCCTGCTCGGCGACGTCGCCGTCGAGGTCGTTGATCAGCACCTTCGCGCCCTCGCTCACGAACAGCTCCGCCGCCGCGCGGCCGATGCCGCGCGCCGATCCGGTCACGATCGCGCTCTTTCCGTCAAGCAGTCCCATCCGGTCTCATCTCCTGGTCGCTGGTTTGGGTGCGGCGTTTCCCGCATGGGAAAGCCATTCGACGAGCCTCGCCGGTTGGCCAGCTCGTCCAAGAACGGCGCGCAGTCTATTCCGCACCGCATCAACGGCCCCTCCGTCGTGTTGAAACAGCCGCAAGGGGCCGCCGGAGCAAGGGGGGTCCACACGGAGCGGGGACTCAGGCGGGAATGTCGGTTCGGCCGGTCTCAGGGGGGCCGGCCAGAGCCGACGCTCAAAGCCCGTACTGCTTGCCGATGATCTCCTTCATCACCTCGTCGGTGCCGCCGCCGATCGGGCCGAGGCGGGCGTCGCGCAGGGCGCGCTCGATCCCGTACTCGCGCATGTAGCCGTAGCCGCCGTGGATCTGCATGCACTCGTCGGCGACGTCGACGATCGCGCGCTGGGTGAGCAGCTTCGCCATCGCGACCTCGCGCAGGATGTCGCGGCCGGCGGCGAACTCGCGCAGGCAGTGGTAGGTCAGCGCGCGCGAGGTCTCGATCGTCGTCGCCATCTCGGCGAACTTGTGGCGGATCGCCTGGAAGCGGCCGATCGGGCGCCCGAACGCCTCGCGCTGCTTGGCGTAGTCGAGCGTCGTCTCGAAGAGCCGCTGCATCCCGCCGACCGCGCCGAGCGCCATCGAGAGGCGCTCCCAGGCGAAGTTGGCCATCACGAGGTAGAAGCCCTCGTTCTCCTTGCCGAGCAGGTTCTCCTCGGGCACCTCGACGTCGGTGAACGACAGCTCGCCGGTGTCCGACGAGTGCCAGCCCATCTTCTCGAGCTTGCGCGAGACCTCGTAGCCGGGCATGTCGCGCTCGAGGATCAGGAACGAGATCCCGTGGTGGCCGCCCGCTCTCGGTCGTCTTGACGGCGCAGACGAGGAAGTCGGCGCGCACGCCGTTGGTGATGAAGGTCTTCGAGCCGTTGACGACGTAGCCGCCGTCGACCCTGCGCGCGGAGGTCTTGATCGACGCCACGTCGGAGCCCGCCCCGGGCTCGGTTATCCCGAGCGCGCAGATCTTCTCCCCGCGGATCGCGGGGACAAGAAAACGTCGGTGTTGGTCACTCGTGCCGAAGTTGAAGATCGGCGGCGTCGCGATCGCGATGTGCGCCCCGAGCCCGGCGGCGACCCCGCCGCTTCCGCCCGAGCGCGACAGCTCCTCGGTCCAGACCGCGTCGTGGACGTAGTCGCCGCCCTGGCCGCCGAGCTCCTCTGGGTACTTGAGCCCGAGGAAGCCCAGCTCCCCGCAGCGCTCGTAGAGCTCGCGCGGGAACTCGCGCGCCTCCTCCCAGTCGTCGACGTGGGGAGCGATCTCGGCGCTCACGAAGCGCCGCACCGACTCGCGCAGCTCCTCGTGCTCGCGGGTGAACGGCGGCAGCAGCGCTCGCTCGCCGCTGTCCTTGATGACGGTCACTAGACTCACCGGCCGTCTCCTCCGCTACGCGTCCGGGGACGGCCGGGTCTGCGGAGCCCGCCAGTCCGCCATCGTCGTGTGGCCGCGCCCCTCGTGGTCGAACCCGAGCAGGTCGCCCTGCGGGTTCTTGCGGTCGCCGTGGTGGTAGGCGCGCACCTCGGCGATCTTGCCCCCCTCGAGCCGGAACCACTCGGTGCCCCTGTTCAAGCGCTCCTCGCCCGACTTGGGGTCGCGCCAGGTCATCGTCCACTCGATCACGACCTCGTCGCCCTGCTCGATGCCGTGCTCCATCCACCACTGGCCGTCGATCGTCTCGACCGCCCAGCGGGCGTTCTCGCCGATCTGGCGCGCACCCTCGTGCGGGCCGAGGCGCGTGTAGTAGTGCACCGCGTCGTCGGTGAAGTGCTCGGCGACGCGATCGGGGTCGCCCGTGTTGAGCGCCTCGTAGTAGGAGCGGATGTGGTCGAGGTGGCCGACGGCGCAAGGCTAACGCCGCGGTTACCGGCGCGCCGCGTCGCCCACGCGAACGAGCCTGGACGGATATTGGGGTGAAATCGCTTCCGAAACGCCTGCGCATGGGATAGCTTTGATTGGTTGCCGCATGGAAGTGGGGGCTGACTACGCGCGGATCCAGATGGCGCAGGACGAGCTTGCGAAGGCTTGGCTCGTCCGCATCGTCGAGCGAACTCCGCCATCCGAGCTTGGAGACCTTCCGGTCGACGTGATCGCGGCCGAGGCGCCGCCGCTGATCGCCGAGATCCTGCGCGAGCTCTCGAACGGCGCCGAAGCGGCCGAGCTCGCCCCCGAGGGCCGGCGCCACGCGCGCGAGCTGGGCCGCATGCGGCGGGCCACCGATCGGGCCTCGCGCCTGCCGCAGGATCTCGCCGCGCTACAGGCGGTCCTGATCGAGGCGCTTCGCCGCGAGGTGCCGGAGCGCGAGCCGGGGGCGTTCGCCGAGTCGGTCGGCCGCCTCGCCGGGATCTTCGGCGAGATCCATTCGTCGATCAACGAGCAGCTCGTCGAGGAGCGCAGCGGCAGTCGCCGAGCGCGACGCCGCGACCGGGCTTGCCCGGCAGCGCCCAGCTGCACGAGTGGCTGCGGATCCTCGTCGCCGAGTACCGCCGCTACGCCCATCCGTTCGCCCTGATGCTGATCGACATCGACGGCCTGGGGCGGATCAACGAGGCCTACGGCAACGAGGTCGGCGACCGGATGATCGCCGCCGTGGGCTCCGCGATCGAGCAGCAGGTCCGCACGGTGGATCGCGCCTTCCGCCTCGCCGAGGACGAGTTCTGCGTGCTGGCGCCGCACCAGGTCGCATCGCGCGTCGGCCCGCTCGCCGACCGCCTGACCTCGACCGTCAACGGCTGGCAGCACCACGACGGGCCGCGGATGAGCGTCACGGTCGGAGTCGCCTCGTGCCCGGAGCACGGCGACGAGGCCGAGCGCCTGCTCGAGGCCGCCGAGGAGGCCAACTACGCCGCCAAGGCTTCGGGCAGCCGCTTCGCGATCGGGTCCGCCGGGGAAGAATCTTTCGTGCACGATCCCGGGCAGGAACCGACCCCGAACTAACAAAAACCCCCGAACGGTCGATAAAACCGTATGAAGGCCGCCCTGCTCCGGGGGCGGCCGGACTCGATTTGGGGAAAGAGCCTTGAGCGGAATACGCACCAGTGCCGCGGCCGAGCTGCTCGGAGTCAGCCCGAGCACGCTTCGCACGTGGGAGCGACGGCTCGGCTACCCGCAGCCGAAGCGCACGAGCGGCAACCACCGCCAGTACGAGCTCGCCGAGATCGAGACCCTGCGCGACGCCCTCAGCCAGACGGGCAGCATCTCGGCGGCGGTCGAGATCGCCCAGGCCCGCGGCCGCGGGCCCGCGTCGCCGGCGCGGCTGCTGCGCGCGTTCGACACCTTCGACGAGGCCGCCGCCGACCGTGAGCTCGAGGAGAGCCTCGCGCTGCGCTCCCTGGAGCGAAGCGTCGAGGAGGTCCTGCTGCCGGCGCTCGAGATGGCCGCCAACCGGCCCGAGAACGCCGCCGAGCTCGAGGCCGCCTGCCGCTGGGCGACCGGCTGGCTTCACGCCGCCCGCCGCCTCGCGCCGCCCGCCGCGCGCGACGAGGGGATCCTGCTGCTCGACTCCGGCTCGCCGCTGGGCCTCGAGGCCGTCTACGTCCAGGCGCTCGAGCTCTTCCTGCGCCGCGCCGGCCTGCGGGTGCTGCTGCTCTCGGCCGACCTCGCCGAGAAGCGCTTCATGAACGCGATGCGCGCGCTTAGGCCCGTCGCCGTGATCCTCTGCGGCGCCGACGCGCGGCTCGACGTCGTCGGGCCCGCGCTTCGCAAGGTGATCGCCGGCGACGCGAAGGCCCGCCTCTACGGCTATCGCACCGCCCGTCTCGTCGAGGGCCGCCGCGGGGTGCCCGTCCTCGGCACCTCGCCCGCCGAGGCGACCGACACCCTGGTCCACGAACCTCGCCTAGAGCGTCCGCGCGCGCCTGAGCGCGCACGCCCTGCACTCCGCCGCCCGCTTGCCGGGCAGGCCCTCAAGCCGCGAAATCACGCACGCGCCGTGCGTGATTGCCCGTCTGTTCGGTGGCGCGGATCGCCTGGACGCAAGTTCGATACCACGGCCGGACCACTTGCGCAGGTTCGGCCCGGGAAGCTGCGCAGTTACTGATCGCTGCCCGGCGAGGCGTTGTCGGGCCTTCTCAAGTAGCCGATAAAGAACGCAGCGCACGGGAACTTCTCCCTGCGTTTGCCCGTAAATCCCAAGTTGGAGAAAGAAATGCCAAGGAGTTCGAAGTTCATGAACGTTGGGCAGGCCGCCACCTATCTGGGCGTGAGCGCCGCGTCGCTTCGCAGCTGGTCCAATCGCGGCCTCGTTCCCGTCTACCGCACGCCCGGCGGCCAGCGCCGCTATGACGCCACCGATCTCGACGACTTCATGCACTCGATGCGTGAGCCGGTCGAGGGCGAGAGCGGCAACGGCGCCGAGCCCGTCCGTCGAGCGCGAAGCCGTCGGCCAGCGGAGCTAGCCCGAGGCGAAGGCCACCCATCCAGGGAGATCAGGAAATGACCGGACGACCGACAAGGTTCGTACTCGGCCTCGAGATAGCGGCGCTCGTCGCCGCCGTCGCGGTCGCCGTTTCGCGCGCCGCGACGGGCCACGTCGACTGGGAGCTCGACACGCTGCTGTTCCTGCTCGCGCTGTCGATCGTCGGCGACATCCTCGTCGTCCAGACCGCGGCGAGCGGCGTCAAGACGTCGAGCAGCTTCCTCGCGATCATCACCGCGATCGTCTTCCTCGGCGAGGTTCCGGCGGCGCTGATCGGAGTCGCGACGATCCTCGTCGGCTGGTGCGTGTCGCGCTACGGCGCGCGCGACCTGCTGATCAACCTCGTCACCTACGCGTGGTTCCCGCTGATCGCCGGGATCGCCTTCCACGAGGCGGTCGACGCGCACGGGCGCGACCGCGACCGACCCCCTCTACTACATCCTCATCTTCGGGCTCTTCACCTTCGCCCTCGCGATCAACTTCGCGATCATCGCCGGCTACTCGGCCTACGTCGACCGCAGCAGCGTGTGGACCAAGGTGCGCCGCGCGCTCGGGCCCGTGCTGCCCTCGGAGCTCGCCTCGGCGCTGCTCGCCGTCGGCATCGCGCGCGCCTACGTCGACCTCGGGCTCCCCGCCCTCGCCCTCTTCGGCGTCGTGCTTCTGACCTTCCAGTACCTGCTCGGAGCGCTGCTGCTCTCCCAGGAGCGCGGCGAGGAGCTCGAGCTGCGCGCCCGCCAGCTCGCCGGCTTCCAGGTCGCCGTCCTGTCCGCGCTGCTTCGCACGCTCGACCTGCGGGACCGCATGACCGCGCGCCACAGCGCCGCGGTGGCTCGCTACGCGCGCGAGATCGCGGCCGACGGCCGGGCTCTCGGATAGCGACCAGGAGCTCGCCCACACGGCCGGCCTGCTGCACGACATCGGCAAGTTCATCCTCTCGGACCGCATCCTCAAGGGCGAGGAGAAGCTCACCGAGGAGGACTGGGAGGAGATCCGCCGCCACCCCTACGAGGGCTCGCGGATCGTGTCGGAGATCGACGGCTACCAGCCGGTCGGCGACATCATCCTCGCCCACCACGAGCGCATCGACGGGCTCGGCTACCCGCGCGGGATCCAGGGCGACGAGATCCCCGTGATCTCGCGCATCATCTCGGTCGCCGACACCTACGACGTGATGACGGCGCGCGACTCCTATCGCGAGCCGGTCAGCTCGCTCGAGGCGATCGAGGAGCTGCGCCGCGTGTCGGGCAGCCAGCTCGACGGGCGCTTCGTCGAGATCTTCATCTCGATGCTCGAGAACCAGGACCTGACCTATCGCCACGGCGAGGACGCGGACTTCGAGGCCGAGCTGGCGCTCGACCGCCGCATCCGGGACTACGTCGGCGTGGCGGCCGGCGGCGGCGAAGGCCGCCTCAGGGCGACGCTCGGCTCCGGGTCGAACGGGGCGTCCAACGTCCCCGAGAAGCCGGGAAGCCCCGCCTAGAACAGGGAAAAAGCCCGCCGGACGCTACCGACGTCCGGCGGGCTCCAAGTCCCCCTGCAACTGCTCGCTTCCCAGGCAGGCCCTACTCGGTCTGCCTGGAATCGAAGTTCTTAGATCAGCGACGCCAACCCATGAGAAGCTCCTTCATCGATGAATCAGGACGTCCAACATAGCCAAATATCGACAAAAGTTGCAAAACCTTTAACGAAATTGGCAAATTCCTGCCAAAGCTAGGCACGAGTTGTCCTCCGCGACACCAGGCGTCCTAGGACCGCTTCGCCTTCCGGGCTTCCGGGCGCTGGTCGGCACCTACGTCGTCAACGAGCTCGGAAACTGGCTCGGCGAGATCGCGCTGGCGATCCTCGTCTTCGACCAGACGGGCAGCCCCGTCGCCACCGCGGCGCTGTTCCTGGCGATGCAGTTCCTCCCCGCCTTCCTCGCGCCGGTGCTCGTCAGCCGCCTCGAGTCGCTGCCGGCGAACCGCAGCCTGCCGCTGCTCTACGGGCTCGAGGCGGTGGCGTTCACCGCCCTCGCCCTGCTCGCGCAGGAGTTCATCTTCGCCGCGGTGATCGTGCTCGCGGCGATCGACGGAGCCCTCGCCGCCTCGGCCCGCGCGCTCACGCGCGCCTCGGTCGGAGCGATCCTGACCTCGCCCGGAATGCTGCGCGAGGGAAACGCCGTCCTCAACTTCGGCTTCACGGCCTGCGCCGCCTTCGGGCCGCTCTTCGGAGGCCTCGTCGTCGCGGGCGCCAGCGTCGAGGCGGCGCTGTGGGCCGACGCGATCTCGTTCGGGATCGTCGCGATCGTGATCGGCGGCGCGAAGGGGATCCCCCGGATCGAGCTCGAGGCGGAGCGCATGATGCAGCGCCTGCGCGACGGCTACCGCTACGTCCGCGAGCGCCCGGCCCTCGCCCGCCTGCTGACCGCCGAGAGCGCCGCCTTCGTCTTCTTCTACGCGGCGATCCCGATCGAGATCGTGTTCGCGAAGGAGACGCTCGGCGCCGGCGACGCCGGATACGGGCTGCTGCTCTCGAGCTGGGGCATCGGGAATGGTCGCCGGGGGGGTGGTGTTCGCTCTATTGCGCCGCCTCACGCTGCGCGTGCTGCTCGGCGCGAGCACGCTGGCGATCGGGCTCGCCTACCTCGGGATGGCCGCCGCACCCTCGCTCGCGGTCGCGTGCGCCGCGGCGGCGGTCGGCGGGATCGGCAACGGGATGCAGTGGGTCGCGATGGTCAGCGCGGTCCAGGAGCTGACCGGGATCCGCTACCAGGCGCGCGTCATGGCGATGATGGAGTCGATCTCGTCGGCGACGCCCGGGCATCGGGTTCGTGCTCGGCGGCGCCGTCGCCGCGATCCTCTCGCCGCGCGCGAGCTTCGCGGTCGCGGGGTTCGGCGTGCTGCTGGTCCTCGCCGCCGCGGCGGTCGCCCTCAACAGAGTCGGGTGGCGCGGCGACAAGCCGCCGCCCGAGGACCTCGAGGACCTGCCGCCGCCCCCGTTCGAGGCGATCGACCCCGACGGCGTGCCGACGTCGGCGCGGCTCACTCGCCGGACTAGCGCGGTGGTGCCTAGAGCCCGTACGAGCGCCCGATCACCTCGAGCATGATCTCGTCGGTGCCGGCGCCGATGCGGTTGAGGCGAACGTCGCGGTAGGCGCGCTCGATCTCGTACTCCTTCATGTAGCCGTAGCCGCCGAAGATCTGCACGCACTCGTCGGCGACCTCGCAGGCCACGCGTGAGGTGAACAGCTTGACCTCGGAGATCTCGCGTACCGGGTACTCGCCGTTGGCGAAGCGCCACGCGGTCGCGTAGTTGAACTGCTTCGCGGCCTCGATCTTGGTCGCCATCTCGGCGAACTTGTGGCGGATCGCCTGGAAGCGGCCGATCGGGCGCCCGAATGCCTCGCGCTCCTTGGCGTACTCGAGCGTCTTGTCGAACATGCGCTCGCACGAGGCGACGCAGCCCGCGGCGGCCACCATCCGCTCCCCCTGGAGCTCCCAGGAGATGTGGTAGAAGCCCTTGCCCTCCTCGCCGAGCAGGTTCTCCGCCGGCACGCGGACGTCCTCGAACGACAGCTCGCCCGTGTCCGAGGCGTGCATGCCCATCTTCTCGAGCCGCGCCGAGATGCTGAACCCGGGGACGTGGTTGCCCTCGTCGTCGCGCAGGTCGACGATGAACAGGCTCATCCCCTCGTGGCGCGCCTCGGGGTCGGTCTTCGTCACGAGGACGATGAAGTCGGCGCGCGGGCCGTTGGTGATGAACGTCTTCGACCCGTTGATCACGTACTCGTCGCCGTCGCGGATCGCGGTCGTGCGGATGCCCGCCACGTCCGACCCGGCCCCGGGCTCGGTGATCCCGAGCGAGCCGATCTTGGTGCCCTTGATCCCGGGCTCGAGGTAGCGCTTCTTCTGGTCCTCGCTCCCGAGCAGGTGAATGGGGGGGAGGACCATGTCGGACTGGACGGCGAAGCCCATGTTGGTGCCGCCCGAGCCCGAGTAGCTCATGCACTCGGCGCGAACCAGCGAGTAGAAATAGTCTCCGCCCTGTCCTCCGTACTCCTCGGGAAAGCAGAGCCCGAGGTAGCCGAGGTCTCCCGCCCTCTTCATGACCTCATTCGGCCAAAGCGTCTCCTCCCACTCGTTGCGGTGGGGGTAGAGCTCCTTGAGCACCCAGGCCTTCATCGACTCGCGCAGGTCCTCGTGCTCGTCGGTGAAGATCAGGTGCTTGCGGGCGCCGTCGTGATCGGGCTTGATGACGGGCGCGCCGTTGGTCTGGGCGGACGAACTCGCTGTCTCGGTGGCCACCTGGTCGCTCCTTGTCGTTTGAAGGGCTCTGCGTAGAGTATAAAGTCATACTTCCTACTATGTCGTACGAACAGCTCCTCTACGAGGTCTCCGACGGCGTCGCGACCGTGACGCTCAACCGCCCCGAGCAGCGCAACGCGCTCTCGGGCCAGATGCTGTCCGAGCTCGTCGACGCGATGAAGCGGGCCCGCGACGACGACGAGGTGCGCTGCGTCGTGCTCACCGGGGCGGGCGACAAGGTCTTCTGCGCCGGCGCCGACCTCGGCGGGTTCGCCGCCGACGTGCCGCTCGTCGACAAGCACTACGCCTCCGACCTCTTCCTCGAGTTCTTCCGCCTCATGCCGCGGCTCGGCAAGCCGTCGCTGTGCGCGGCCAACGGCCACGTGCTCGCCGGCGGGCATGGGCCTCGCGCTGTCGTGCGACCTCGTGATCGCGAAGGACTCGGCGACGTTCGGGACGCCCGAGATCAACGTCGGCGCGTTCCCCTACATGATCATGTCGATCATCTACCGCAACGTGCCGCGCAAGAAGGTCAACGAGATGATCCTGCTCGGCGAGCGGCTGAGCGCGGAGGAGGCCGTCACCTACGGGCTCGCCAACCGCGCCGTCCCCGAGGACGAGTTCCAGGGCGCCGTCGGACGAGTGGGCGGCCAAGCTCGCCTCGAAGAGCCCGGTGCTGATGCGCCTCGGCCACGACGCGATGTACCGCCAGCAGGACATGGCGCTCGACGACGCGCTCGAGTACCTGCGCTCGCAGCTGTCGCTGACCTTCTCGACCGAGGACATCCTGGAGGGCGTGCAGGCGTTCTTCGAAAAGCGCGAGCCGAAATGGAAGGGGCGCTGATGGCGACCGAGGAGAAGGCCGGCACGGAGCACGAGCGGCGAGACGCCCGAGGCGCCGGCCGAGACCGAGCACGGCGAGGAGACCGGGATGCAGGGGCTCGTCGACGACCTCCACGAGCGCCGCGAGACCGCGAAGCTCGGCGGGGGCGAGGAGAAGATCGCCGTCCAGCACGAGCGCG
Organism: uncultured Thermoleophilia bacterium; assembly: GCA_963838145.1. Lineage (GTDB taxonomy): Bacteria > Actinomycetota > Thermoleophilia > Solirubrobacterales > 70-9 > DASPWW01. The sequence goes on along the minus strand of CAWIPX010000009.1, from coordinate 88,983 downwards.
GAAAGCTGACCGCGCGCGAGCGCCTCGACCTGCTCGTCGACCCCGGGACCTTCGTGGAGCTCGGGATCCACGGCGGGCCGCACTTCTCCCAGCGCTCGATGGAGGGCAGGGAGGCGCCTGCCGACGGCGTGATCACGGGCTGGGGCGACGTCGACGGCCGGCCGTGCTGCATCGCCGCCTACGACTTCACCGTGATGGCGGGCTCGATGGGGATGACGGGCGAGCTCAAGGTCGGCCGGCTGCGCGAGATGGCGCTCCAGAAGCGAATGCCGTTCATCTGGCTGCTCGACTCGGCCGGGGCCCGGATCCAGGAGGCCTCGGGCTCGCTCTTCGCCGGCTCGGGCCACCTCTTCCGCGAGGAGGTGACGATGTCGGGCGTGATCCCGATGGTCGCGGCGATGCTCGGCCCGTGCGCGGCCGGCACCGCCTACATCCCGGGCCTCTCGGACTTCGTGCCGATGGTCGTCGGCCAGGGCGCGATGGCGCTCGCGGGCCCGCACCTGACCAAGGCGGTCACCGGCGAGGACATCTCGATGGAGGAGCTGGGCGGCGCCAAGGTCCACTGCCGCAAGTCGGGCGTCGGCGACCTCGAGGTGCACAGACGACGCCGAGTGCATCCAGGCGGTCAAGGACTACCTCTCCTACTTCCCCGCGAACTGCGAGCAGAAGCCGCCGATTCGCGAGACGGCCGACCCCGACGACCGCATGTCGGAGAAGTTGCTCGACATCGTCCCCGAGTCGGCGCGCCAGCCCTACGACATGTACGACGTGATCCGCGAGATCGTCGACGACGGCGAGTACTTCGACATCAAGCCGAAGTTCGCCCGCACGCTGATCACCTGCTTCGCGCGCTTCGGCGGCCAGCCGACCGGGATCGTCGCCAACCAGCCCAAGCACCTCGGCGGCATCCTCGAGAACGACTCCGCCGACAAGGCGGCGCGCTTCATCAACCTCTGCGACGCGTTCAACATCCCGCTCCTGTTCCTCCAGGACGTCCCCGGGTTCATGGTCGGCTCGAAGGTCGAGCACGCGGGGATCATTCGCCACGGCGCGAAGATGCTCTACGCGGTCTCGCGCGCCACCGTCCCCAAGGTCACCGTCGTCGTGCGCAAGGCCTACGGGGCGGGCTATTACGTGATGTGCGGCAAGGCCTACGAGCCCGACCTGATCGTCGCCTGGCCCTCCGCCGAGATCTCGGTCATGGGCCCCGAGGGGGCGGTCAACATCATCGGCCGCTCGGCGATCGAGGCCTCGGACGACCCCGAGGCGACGCGCCAGAAGATGATCGAGGAGGTCAAGGCGATCATCGACCCCTACATCGCCGCCAGGAACGCGCTGATCGACGACGTCATCGACCCGCGCGAGACGCGGCCGACGATCGTCCGCGGCCTGCGCATGGCCGCCGACAAAAAGGTCGAGCGTCCGTGGCGAAAGCACGGGGTGATGCCGGTCTGAGCGTCGCCGAGAAGGTCGCGGACGGCTGGAACGGCCTTCTGGGCCGCATCCGGCATCCCGATGCGCTGCGCGTCACCTCGGGCGCGAGCGGGGACTTCGGCGGGCTCGAGGGGCGCAAGCACTGCCTCGTGGTGACCTTCCGGCGCTCGGGCGAGGCCGTGCCGACCCCGGTCTGGGCCGGCGTCGCCGACGGCAACGTCTACTTCCGCAGCGAGAAGCGCGTCGGCAAGATCAAGCGGATCCGCGCCACGCCGCGCGTGCTCGTCGCGCCCTGCGACTCGCGCGGCAAGCCGCTCGGCGAGGCGGTCGAGGGGCGCGCCCGGGTCCTCCCCGCCGCCGAGGAGGCCAAGGCCGAGGCCGCGATCCAGTCGAACTTCGGGCTCGGGCGGCGCATGTACGAGGGCGTCGCGATGAACCTCGGGCCCGAGGGCGTGTACGTCGAGTCGCTGCGAGGACCAGCCATGACCTTCGAGAGCGCCGCGGACGGCCGCTTCACGGGGTCGCGCTCCAGATCAAGGTGCGCCGAGTCCGGTACCTACTACAGCCTCGAGGGCGACGACAGCAGCGCGCCGAGCTCGAGGCGTTGCTCGCGAAGGTCGAGCGGCACGAACCGCAGGAGACGCATGAGCCGATTCGAGGACCCGGTGATCATCAGCTGCTCGATCTCGGGCGCGGTCGCGAACCGCGACCAGTGCCCCGCGATCCCCTACACGCCCGAGGAGTACGCGGCCGAGGCGCGGCGCATCGTCGACGAGGGCGGCTCGCAGATCCACATCCACGCCCGCACCCCCGACGGCGTTCCGAGCTACGAGATCGAGGACTTCCGCGCGATCACCGACGCGATCCTCGACGAGGTCGGCGACGTGATCGTCAACTACTCGACGGGCGCGATCGGCGTTCCGATCGACAAGCGCATCGAGTACCTGCGCGAGCTTCGCCCCGACGTCGCGGCGCTGAACATGAGCTCGATGAACTACGCCAAGTACTCGAAGCGGCGCAAGGACTTCGTCTTCAAGGCCGTGTTCGAGAACAGCTTCGACACGATCATCGAGTTCCTCACCGCGATGCGCGAGATCGGGATCCGCCCCGAGCACGAGTGCTTCGACGCCGGCCACATCGCGAACCTCGACCCGCTGCTCGACATGGGCCTGCTCGAGCCGCCGCTCCAGGTCTCCTGCGTGATGGGCGTCAACGGCGGCATCCGCCCGACGGCGCGAAACGTCGGCTTCATGGCGGATCAGATCCCCGGCGGCCCCGAGGGCGAGAACCACTGGCAGGTGATCGGCATCTCGCGCGACCAGTGGAAGCTGATCGCCGCCGCGCTGTCGTTCGGCGGCAACGTCCGCGCCGGGCTCGAGGACAACTTCTACCTCCCCGACGGCGAGATGGCGCGATCGAACGGCGACCTGATCGCGAAGGCGCGCCAGATGGCCGAGGACATGGGGCGCCGCGCGGCGACCGTGGCCGAGGCGCGCGAGATGCTCGCGCTGCCGAAGCGCGAGCGGCCCACGCGCCGGGAGGTGCTCAAGCACCCGATCGAGGCCTCGGAGGCGTCGCCGCAGTGAGCTCCGCGCTCGCCGACGTCCGGGTCCTCGACATGACGCGCCTGCTGCCCGGGGGCTTCTGCTCGCTGCTGCTCGCCGACCTCGGCGCCGACGTGATCAAGGTCGAGGACACGGGCATGGGCGACTACGTGCGCTGGGCGCCTCCCTACTACGGCGACGACTCCCAGCAGCAGCTCGGGACCCGCTCGGCGCTGTATCTGTCGCTCAACCGCGGAAAGCGCTCGGTTCGCATCGACCTCAAGTCGGAGGGCGGGAGGGAGGCCTTCCTGCGCCTCGTCCGCGACGCCGACGTCGTGCTCGAGAGCTTTCGGCCCGGAGTGCTCGACCGCCTCGGCGTCGGCTACGAGCGCCTGCGCGAGGTCAACCCCGGGATCGTCTACTGCGCGATCACGGGCTACGGCCAGGACGGCCCCAACACCGCGCGCGCCGGGCACGACACCAACTACCTGGCGCTCGGCGGGCTGCTCGGGCTGACCGGGCACGCCGGCGGCCCCCCGGTCCAGTCGGGCGGCCAGATCGCCGACATCGGCGGCGGAGCGCTGATGGCGACCTTCGGGGTCCTCGCGGCGCTTCACGAGCGCAACAGCTCCGGCGAGGGTCAGCTCGTCGACGTCTCGATGACCGACGGCGCGCTGTCGTGGCTCGCGATGGTCGCGGCGCAGTTCCTGCGCGACGGCGACGTGCCGCGGCGCGGCGCCGGCACGCTCAACGGCGGCATCGCCTGTTACCTGCCCTACGAGTGCGCCGACGGGTGGGTGAGCTGCGGCGCGCTCGAGCCGAAGTTCTGGAGGGCCTTCTGCGAGGGCGCCGGCCGCGAGGACCTGATCGAGCACCAGTTCGCGCCCCCCGGCTCCGAGGGCTGGCGCGCGGTCGCCGAGGTCTTCCTCGGCCGCACCAAGGCCGAGTGGCAGGCGTTCAACGACGAGCACGACTGCTGCATCGAGCCGGTGCTCGACCTCGACGAGGCGCTCGAGTCCGAGCTCGTGCGCGCCCGCGAGATGGTCGTCGAGGTCGACCAGCCCGAGATCGGCCCGGTCCGCCTGCTCGGCCACCCCGTGAAGCTCTCGCGCACGCCCGCCGACCCGACGCGGCCGGCGCCGGCGCTCGGCGAGCACACCGAGGAGGTCCTCGCCGAGGCGGGCCTCGGCGCCGACGAGATCGCGGCGCTGATCGAGTCGAACGCGGTCGCCGGCCCCAGCGCGGCCTCCGACCAGGAACCGTTCCTCTCCAAGGGATGATGAGTCCCAAATCGGCCGCCCCGGCGCGAAGCGAAGCGGCGCCCCAAGGAGCTGCTCAAGATCTCCGAGCTCGCCGAGCTCAGCGGGGTCCCCGTCGCGACCGTGCGCCACTACCTGCGCGAGGGCCTGCTGCCCGAGCCCGTCAAGACGAGCCGCAACATGGCCTACTACCCGCCCGAGTTCGCGGAGCGCATCCGGCTGATCAAGCAGCTCCAGGAGGAGCGCTTCCTGCCGCTGAAGGTGATCCGCGAGCTCTTCGACTCCAACGACGGCGACCCCGAGAGCCTGCGCTCGGCGATCGAGCTCGAGGACCGCATCCTCGAGCGCGCGCTCGCCGGAGAGCGCGAGCGGATCCCGGCGGCCGAGGTGCGCGAGCGCTACGACGTCCCCAAGGACGTGCTCGACCGGCTCGCCGAGCTCGGCGTGCTCGGAAGCGGCAGCGGCGGCTACTCGCCCTCCGACGTGCGCATCGTCGAGGCGATCAGCCGCTTTCGCGCCGGCGGCTACGACGAGCGCATCGGGTTCACCGTCTACGACACGCTGCGCTACAAGGACGCGCTCGAGAGCCTCGTGCGCGAGGAGGTCGAGGTCCTGATGGAGCGCCTCGCCGGCGAGATGGACCCCGACCGCGCCGTCGAGCTGATCCAGGCCGGCGCCCAGCCGCTCCAGGACCTGATCGCCGCGCTTCACACCAAGACGCTCGTCGCCGAGCTCGAGCGCCACCGCGCCCCTCGCGACGGGCGGTAGCCTGCCCCCATGGAGAGTGGGGATGAAGTCATCGGCCGCGGCGCCGTCGTCGTCACCGGCGCGTCGACCGGCATCGGTCGCGCAACCGCGCTCGAGCTCGACCGCATCGGCTTCCGCGTCTTCGCCGGCGTGCGCAAGGACTCCGACGCGGAGTCGATCCGCGGCGACGGCTCCGACCGCCTCGAGCCGCTGACGATCGACGTCGCCGACGAGGCGTCCGTCGACGCGGCCGCGAAGTCGGTCGCGGAGAAGATCGGCGACGCCGGCCTCGCGGGGCTCGTCAACAACGCCGGCATCGTCGTCGCGGGCCCGCTCGAGGGCCTGCCGCTCGACGAGCTTCGCCGCCAGCTCGAGGTCAACGTCGTCGCGCAGGTCGGCGGTCACCCAGGCCTTCCTGCCCGCGCTTCGCAGAGCGCGGGGGCGGATCGTCCTGATGAGCTCGGTCGGGGGCCGGATCGTCGATCCCCTTCATGGCCCCGTACCACGCCTCGAAGTGGGGCCTCGAGGCGATCGGGGACGCGCTGCGCGCTCGAGCTGAAGCCATGGGGCATCGACGTCGTGATCGTCGAGCCGGGCGCGATCGCGACCCCGTTCTGGCAGAAGGGCCAGGACACGGCCGACGAGGTCGAGGGCAATATGGACCCCGAGATCCGCGACCTCTACGAGGAGCAGCTCGAAGCTGTGCGCGGCGCCGCTCGCAAGTCCGAGGCCGAGGGTATCCCGCCCGAGCGCGTGGCCGAGGTCGTCGCGGAGGCGCTGACGAGCGACCGCCCCAAGACGCGCTACCTCGTCGGCCGCGACGCGAAGCTCAACGCGCGAGTGCGGAGGATCGTGCCGGACCGGCTCTTCGACCGCCTGATCTCCCGCGAGCTCGGGCTGAAGTGAGCCGCGGGCCGGCCGACCCGCGCGCCGCCGCGCTCGGGGCCGCCGCGGGGGTCGGCGCCGCGACCCTTGGACTGCTGCTCGCCGCGATCACCGGAGCCCCTATCTGACCTCGGGCGACGTCAACGGCTGGCTGGTGCTCTTCGCGCTCGGCCTTCTCGGGGCGCTCGTCGCGGCGCCGTTTCTCATCGAGAGCCTGATCTCTTCGTCGCGCGACGACGTCGAGGCGCGCTGGGACCTCGCGCTGCCGCTGTGGGGCGCCGTCGCGCTCGCGGTCGGCGGCATCGGGCTCCTGGTCGGCCTCGCGAGCGGCTTCTCCGGCGACTCTCTCGGCGGCAGCGCGGGCCTCATCGCGGTGATCGAGTCGGGGCTCGTCGTGCTGACGCTGGCGGCCCTGATCCTGGCCGGCTGACGGGGCCCGAGCGCCCACCGCACGCCTGGCACCGGACCTATACTGGCCACGAGGTTGACTGGCCAGTCAACCCGGAGTGACCCCCATGCGCGCCGCAGCCGTCCAGCTCAACTCGCAAGCGGACAAGGACCGCAACCTCGAGGTCGCAGAGCGCCTCGTGCGCGACGCTGCGGCCGACGGCGCCGATCTGGTGGCGCTGCCCGAGAAGTGGAACGTCCTCGGGACCGCCGAGGTCCTGATCGAGGGCGGCGAGCCGCTCGACGGCCCCACGATCACCGCCTGCCGCGGATGGGCGCGTGAGCTCGGGATCACGCTCCTCGCCGGAAGCATCGTCGAGCGCGTCGAGGGCCAGGAGAAGCTCTCCAACACCTCGGTCCTGATCGGCCCCGACGGCGAGATCGAGGCGACCTACCGCAAGATCCACATGTTCGACGTCGACGTCGGCGGCGTCGAGTACCGCGAGTCCGACACCCAGGAGCCCGGCGGCGAGATCGTCGTCGCCGACGCCGGCGGCGTCCCGCTCGGGATGACCGTCTGCTACGACGTCCGCTTCCCCGAGCTCTACCGCATCCTCGCCGTCCGCGGCGCCCGCGTGATCACCGTCCCGGCCGCCTTCACGCTGCACACCGGCAAGGACCACTGGGAGCTGCTGATGCGCGCGCGGGCGGTCGAGAACCAGGTCTTCGTCGTCGCGCCGGGGCAGTTCGGCGAGGCGCCGCCGCACTACCACTCCTACGGGCGCTCGATGATCGTCGACCCCTGGGGCGTGGTGCTGGCGACCGCGCCCGACGAGGAGTGCTTCGTCGCCGCCGACCTCGACTTCGCGCTCCAGGACCAGATCCGCAGCAAGCTTCCCTCGCTCGCCAATCGGGTGCCCGGCGCGTACGAGTGGCCGGATCTCGATCCGGTAGGTCCGGCGCGGTGACGTACGTCACCGCGAGAAGCTGGGTGAAGTTGGTCGTGATCTCGTGATGGCCCAGGCCGCCGCCCTCGACAAGCGCCGCATGATCCTCGACGCGGCGATCCGCGTCCTCGCCCGCCAGGGCTACCACGGGACCCGCGTCTCCGACATCGCCGACGAGGCCGGGGTCGCCTACGGGCTCGTCTACCACTACTTCAAGTCCAAGGACGAGGTGCTCAACGAGCTCTTCACCGAGCGCTGGTCGCTGCTGCTCGCCGCGATCGAGGAGGCCGACCGCGAGCAGCCGACGCCGCGCGAGAAGCTCGCCGCCGTCGCGGAGTTCATCGTCGAGTCGTACCGCTACGACCCGGACCTGATGAAGGTGATCATCGTCGAGGTCACGCGCGCCGCGAACTCCTTCGGCCGCACCCATCTGCCGGAGATCAACCGCGCCTACGAGATGATCGCCAAGATCGTCGCCGACGGCCAGGCCGAGGGGACCTTCCGCGACGACGTCGACCCGCTCTTCGCCTCGATGTGGTTCTACGGCGCGATCGAGCAGCTGCTCTCGGGATGGGTCTTCGAGCTGATCCCGAGCGGCGACGCGGACTTCGAGCGCGCCAAGGTGATGGTCGTCGAGACGATCTGCGGCGGGCTCGACGCGAGGTCGTCTTGACCGGGGGCCGCTAGCCATGTGGGAGTCGCTCGCGACCACGAGGCGCCAGGACCGCGCGCTGCACGGCCTCGCGAAGGCTCGCGAACATCGCCGCCGGGTTCTTCCTGATGCCGCTCTGGCTCCTGGGCCAGCGCCTCGGCACGCCCGTGCGCCGCGTGATGGGGCGCCTGCACGCCGACCCCGGGCCGCTCCCGGTCCCGCCGCCGGCGCGAGCGCTCGATGGACGCCCTCATGGCCGATCTCGAGGCCGTGCCGCACGCAGCTGCACCCGTCGCGGACGGCCGAGCTTCGCAAGGGGCTCGCGGACTGGGCGCCGTTCGTGCTCGCCCAGCATCGCCACTCGACGACCTTCGGCTACGCCTACCCGAGCCAGTTTCGCCACGTCAACTTCGAGGGAGCCGACGGCGTGCCGATCGCGGCGACGCTCGCGCTGCACGAGAGCGAGCGCCCCGGCCTGATCGTCGTCCACGGCCTGTTCTCGACCAACATGTTCGACTACGTGCGCGAGATCGCGGTGCGCGCGTACTACGACTGGGGCTTCAACGTCGCGGCCGTCGACCTGCGCAGCTTCGGGCTCACGGACATGATGAGCGACGCCCCCTCGACCGGCGGCTGGAAGGAGGGCGAGGACATCGTCGAGGCGGGGCGCTGGCTCAAGGGCCTGGGCTCGACCTCGGTCGGCGCGCTGGGCATCTCGCTCGGCGGCTCGTCGGTGCTCAACGCCTCGCACGTCGAGGGCGCCGAGGAGGCGCTCGACGGCGGGATCCTGTCGATCTGCGCGCCATCCGACACGCATCTCGCCGCGGAGCGCCTGTCGCGCAAGGTCGGTGTCAGGCACCCCGCGTACCCGATGACGAAGTTCTTCCAGGCGCTGCTCGTCGCCAAGGTCCGCACGGGCCGCTGGCCCGACCACATCCGCGGACTCGTCGAGCCGATCGACGCGATATCGGCGCCCTACTACGGCGTCACCGCCGAGGAGATCTGGGAGCGCTCGTCGGCGAAGAACAGCATCCACGAGGCGAGGGTGCCCGTGCTCGCGCTGCACTCGACCGACGACCAGGTGATCCCGGTCGAGCACGCCCACATGCTCGCCGAGGCCGCCGCCGGCAACGACCTCGTGCGCTCGTGGATCGTGCCCGCGGGCCAGCACGCGGCGTTCGACGCGATCGACGAGCGCTGGACCTACACGGTCTATCGCGGCTTCTTCGAGCGCTGGGCGCGGTACGCCGAACGCGGCCGATCCGGCGCCGGCGAGGCGTCCGGCGACGCCGAGGTGGTTTACTTGCCCGCCCGTGACGGGAAGGTTGAATCCGCAAGCGGAGGCTGAGGATCGATGGATAACGACGTCATGAAGAGATTGATCTGGACCGGATTGCTGGCGGCCACCGGAGCGCTGGCGAGCGTCGCCGCGACGCGCGTATCGGCGATCGTCTGGCGCCGGCTGTTCGACGAGGACCCGCCCGAGTGAGCACCCCGGAGGGCACAGAGGGCACCACTGGCAGCGCTGGCAGCGGCGCCGATCGCGGCGCGCCCGGACGCTCCCAAGCGCCCGGAGGCCGTGAGCGACGAGCGCTCCGTCGGCGAGCTCGTCATCGACATCTCCGAGAAGACCTCGTACCTGATCCGCGAGGAGATCGAGCTCGCCAAGGCCGAGGTCACCGAGAAGGTCACCAAGCTCCTGCGGGGCTCCGTCGTCGCGCTCGCCGCCGGGGTCTTCGTGCTCATGGCGCTCGCGATGCTCATGCACGGCATCGCCTGGCTTCTCAACGACCTCTTCTTCGACGACAGCGTCTGGGCCGGGCTTCATGATCGAGGCGCTGTTCTGGCTGCTGGTCGCGGCCGGCGCCGGGCTCTTCGCCTACCGCCAGTTCCAGGCCGGCGCGCCGCCGACGCCCGAGCTCGCGATCGAGGAGGCCAAGCGCGTCAAGGAGACGTTCGAGGCCGAGCCCGAGGGCACGCTCGGAAGCGCCCAGGCGCCGATCGGGGGCAACGGGCGGTGAGCGACAAGACCGACGTCTACGTCACGGGCGCCGGCGAGCCGGTCGCGCGCGCCGCGCGAGTGCCGGGCGAGCGCTCGTCGCACGACATTCGCAACGACATCGAGGTCGCCCGCGTCGAGCTCGGCCACTCCGTCGAGAGCCTGCGCGGCCGCGTCAACGAGCTCACCGACTGGCGTCGCCAGGTTCGCGAGCACCAGCGCGAGCTGGTCATCGGCGCCGCGATCGCCGGCTTTTTGGTCGGCGGCATCATCGCGCTGCGCCGCCGCGGCGGCAGCTAGCCGCCGGGACGGCTTCGAGCGCGGCTCTGCCGCGACCGGCATGTGAAGTTGGTCTTCTACGGCGGCCCGCCGGGCAGGCTCGAGCCGGCGAAGAAGAAGAACCAGATGGCGAGCGCGATCGCGGCGGCGATCGCCGTCCCCGCGAGGATGATGTCGAGGGCGCTCGTCGGCGCGTGCAGGTCGCGCTCCTCGCTGAGACTGCGCCGCCAGGCGGGCGCGAGCTTCTTCGTCGCCACGGGCCCGGTCAGCCGCTGGTGCGCGTCGTCGAGGCGTCGAAGCAGGGCGAACATGATCAGCATCGTCACCGGCACCCCGATCGCGACTGCCGCGTAGGCCCTGAAGCTCGCCTCGAGCGAGTCGTCGATGTGCGAGGCGACCCAGAGCCAGGCGACCGGCACCGCCAGCCACAGCATGAGGCTTCCGAGGACCATGAGAACGATCAGTCCCGCCGCCGCCAATCCGTTGACGCGCTCCACCGGCATACCCGATTCAGATTAGCGACGGGCCGCCGGCGGCCTGTCAGGCACGTCCGCCTTCCGGCCTATCGTCAGCGCTGGATGGACCGCTCGGACCACCCGGCCGTGACCACGAGCCTGATCGTGAAGATCGTCCTCGTGACCGCCGCCGTCCTCGGAGCGCTCTATTTCCTGCTCTTCCTCGTCTTCGACGTCGTCCTGCTGCTGTTCATCGCGGTCTTCTTCGCGCTCGCGATCTCGTCCCCGGTCAACTGGCTCGACGGCCGCGGCGTCCCGCGCTGGATCGCGATCCTGCTCGTCTATCTCGCGATCGCCGCGGGGATCTTCGGGATCGGGCTGCTGATCGTCCCGCCGCTCGTCGACGGCGTCGAGGACCTCTCGGCCGACCTGCCCGGCTACGTCGAGGACCTGCGCCAGAACGAGACCTTCCGCGAGTACGACGACCGCTACGACATCACCGAGAAGCTCACCGAGCAGGCCGAGTCGCTGCCGAGCCAGCTCGGCGACGCGGCCGGCACGCTGCGCGACGTCACGGTCGGCGTCTTCTCGCGCTTCGTGCAGCTGTTCTCGATCCTCGTCATCACCTTCTTCCTGCTCATGGACGGCAAGCGGATGATGAACTGGGTCTACGCCCAGCTACCCGAGGGACGGCGCCGGCGCCTGCAGGGAATCGCCGACGACGCCCAGAACGCGATCACCGGGTACGTGTTCGGAAACGTGGTGATCAGCATCCTCGCCGGGGCTCGTCACCTACGTCACGCTGTCGATCCTCGACGTGCCGTTCGCGGTCCCGCTCGCGATCCTGTTCGGGTTCTTCGACCTCGTCCCGCTCGTCGGCGCGACGATCGGCGGCATCCTCGTCGGGATCGTCGTCGCCTTCGTCGACTTCCCGACCGGGCTGATCGTCTGGGCGGTGGTGCTGATCCTCTACCAGCAGGTCGAGAACAACATCATCCAGCCGCTGATCTACAAGCGCACGGTCGAGGTGCATCCGCTCGTCGTGCTCGTCGCGATCCTGATCGGCGCGCAGTTGCTCGGGGTGCTCGGAGCGCTGGTCGCGATCCCGATCGCGGCGACGATCCAGAGCATCCTCCGCGACGTCTGGAGCTTCCGGCGCGAGGATCAGGGCGACGACCGCGAGGTGGCGGTGGCGCCGACCGCGGCCGAGCCCGCCTCCTAGCCGCGACGCCGCTCCAGCCGAGCTTTCTCCGCGGGCATCGCTCCGACGCCGAGCATGCCCGGGGCCGGCGTGCGCGCCGAGGACCGGGCCGACCTCGGAGACGAACACGGGCTCGCGGTCGAATATCTGACGGCACTCCTCGACCAGGTGGCGCGCCGCCTCGGGGTCCTGGACGTGCTGGACGACCCAGGCGTCGGCGCCGTCGGCGTGGCGCTCGCGGGCGTACTCGATCAGGCGCTCGAAGGCGCGGCGACGGGTCCGCACGCGCTCGACCGGAGTGATCTCATCCTCGAGCGTGAGGATCGGCTTGATCTTCAGCGTCGACCCGAGCAGCGCCCGCGCGGCGCCGATACGGCCGCCCCGCCGCAGGAACTCGAGCGTGTCGACCGCGAACCACATCTTCAATCCATCGCGCGCCTGCGTCATGCGCTCGACGACGGCGTCGGGCCCGCCGCCCTCGCGCGGCGGCGCGCGCGCCGGCGAGCGTGACGAGCCCCTGCCCGCCGGCCCCCGTGCGGCTGTCGAAGATCGTGACCCGCTCGCCGCGCTTGCCATCGGCGATCAGGCGGTCGCGTGCCTGGGCTCGCGGCCTCGACGGTCCCGGAGATCCCGCCGGAGAGATGGACCGAGACGATCTCCATGCCCTCCGCGAGCAGCGGCTCGTAGACGGCGACGAAGTCTCCGACCGAGGGCTGCGAGGTGCTGACGCCCTCTGCGCTCGCGCGCAGGCGGTCGTAGAACTCGCCGACGTCCTCGATCTCGGACTCGCGCTCCTGGCGCCCGTCGAGGGTCACGTAGAGGCTCACCGTCGTCAGGCTCATTGGTCTCACCAGCTCGCGCGGGAGGTAGGTCGGTCGTGTCGCTGACGATCGCTGTGCGCGCGCTCGGCCACGCCCGCGGTTCTATCAACGGGAGAACCCGTCGCCATGATGCGGCGCATGACCAAGAGCCTGGTCACCGGCGGCTCCGGCTTCATCGGCTCGCACCTCGTCAGGGCGCTGGCGAAGCGGGGCGACGAGCTGCGGCTGCTCGCGCGCAAGAAGGCGAGCCTCGACCACCTCGAGGACCTCGACTTCGAGCGCCGCACCGGCGACGTCACCGACCGAGCCGCGGTGCGCCGCGCGCTCAAGGGAGTCGACCGCGTCTTCCACTGTCGCGGGCACGACCTCGATGCGCCCCGGCGCCCGCGAGCGCGTCTTCGAGGTCAACGTGGGCGGGACCCGCAACGTCTGCGAGGAGGCGCTGCGCGCCGAGGTCGAGCGGGTCGTGCTGACGTCGTCGGTCGGCGCGATCGGCCCCGCGACGCGCGGCAAGACCGCGCGACGAGGACCAGCCGTTCGTCGCCGGAGGGCTCGGCGTCGCCTACATCAACTCGAAGCACGAGGCCGAGGCGGAGGCGTGGCGCGTCGCGGCCCACGGCCTGCCCGTCGTCGCGGTCAACCCGTCCTTCGTGTTCGGCCCCGACGACCCGAAGGGGACGTCGAACCGGCTGATCCAGCCGCTTCCTGCTGCGGCGCCTTCCGTTCTACGTCGAGGGCGGGCTCAACATCGTCGACGTGCGCGACGTCGCGGCGGGCCACGTTCTCGCCGACGAGAAAGGGGAGCCGGGCGAGCGCTACATCCTCGGCGGCCGCAACTTCACGCTGACGCGCCTGTTCGCCGACCTCTCGCGGATCAGCGGCGTCGAGCCGCCCGCGGTTCGGATCCCCGGCCCGCTCGCGGTCGCGTGGGCCGAGGGCGCGACGCGCGCCGGGCTGCCGCTGCCCGTGACGCCGGACGAGCTGAAGGCCGTCCAGCAGTGGCTGGTTCGTACCGCACGAAGCAAGGCGCAGCGCGAGCTCGGCTTCGAGGCCCGCCCGCACGAGGAGACGCTCGAGGACGCCGTCAACTGGCAGCTCGAGCGCCTCGGGACGCGCGTCGACGACGCGAGCCGCTTCGACATGCCGCTCGCGATGCTGGGGCGCACGGCGCGTTTCGCCGACCGGGTGCTGGGCCGATGAGCAGCGGCGCCCCGGGACGCGAGGTCGTGCTCTACCGCTGCCGCATGCCGACCGACGTGCTCTGCCCCTGCGGGGCGGTCGAGCGCCGGCTGCGCAAGCTCGAGGTCGAGCACCGAACGGAGCGGGTTTCGCAGAGGCGCAGCCAACGGCCCGAGATCGAGGAGCTGACGGGGCAGTCGCGCGTGCCCGTGCTGATCGACGGCGACGAGGTGATCAGCGACTCGAGGCGAATCCTGGAGTACCTCGACCATGCCCACGCAGCGAAATGAGCGTCACCACCCCGACGCCCCGGCCCTCTACAATCTGAAGCCATGGATACGCCGGACTCAGCGATAACGCTCACCGACAACGCCGCGTCGAAGATCAAGGAGCTCCTCTCCGACCAGGAGAACGCGTCGGACCAGGCGCTGCGCGTCGCCGTGCGCGGCGGAGGCTGCTCCGGCTTTCAGTACGCGCTGGCGTTCGACAAGAAGCGCGACGACGACCACGTCTTCGAGCACAACGGCGTCGCGGTCATCGTCGACAAGGTGAGCATGCAGTTCGTCTTCGGCTCCCAGGTCGACTTCGTCGACGGCCTCCAGGGCGCCGGCTTCGCGGTCAACAACCCGAACGTCGTCGCCGCCTGCGGCTGCGGCTCGTCCTTCCAGGTCAAGGAAGACGAAGCCGAGCCCGCAACGGTTTAACGGCCTGGGCTAGCGACGAAGTCGCGGTCAACCCGGCTCAGGGTGTGGCCGGAACGCTGGCGCCACAGCCGGCGGCAGCGGACGCGACAGCGGAGCAGCCGCCGGTTAATTGATCTATTTGCAGCGGGCCGCTCTGGGTGACCGGGGTGTCTTCGGCTGCCTGTGGCGCCGGCGCCGCGGCGCTCCTCCGGCTGATCGACTCCGAGCAGATCGGCGAGCTCGCCGGACTCGTGCATCTCCTCGACGATGTCGCAGCCGCCGACGAGCGCGCCGCTGACGTAGAGCTGCGGGAAGGTGCGCCAGTCCGAGATCTCGCCGGTGACCTCGCGCAGCGGCTCGAGGGCGGGGAGGACGTCGATCGCGCCGTACTCGACGTTGTAGTCGCCGAGCACGCCGACGACGCGCATCGAGAAGCCGCAGCGGGGGGCGTCCGGGGTGCCCTTCATGAACAGCAGGACGTCGTTGTCGCGGATCGCCTGCTCGACCTGCTCGCGTATCGCCGGATCTGCCATCGCTGCGCTCCTCTTGGTCGAAGTCTCGGGGCCTATGACAGAGCTCGTAGCGGAACGCTCGTCTTGACCGAGAGAGCGTGGATCGAGCCGTCGTCCATGCGCTCGCGGACGGCCGACTTGACGAGGCGGTGCTGGTCGATGCGGCTCAGGCCCTCGAACTGGGGCGCCGAGACGACGGCGAGCAGGTGGTCGGCTGTCCCGGTCTGGTCCGAGACCTCGACCGTGGCGCCGGGCAGCGCGTCCTCGATCAGCCGCCTGACCTCGGCGAGGTCGGCCATCAGCCGGCCACGCCGGCGCTCGAGGCGGCCTCGACCATCTCCTCGATGCGGCAGAACTTGACGCGCGGGCGGCCCTGGGGCTTGCCGCGCTCCTGCTCGGCGGCGTCGATCGCCCGCCAGCCCTCGAACGTGACCAGCTCCGGCCGGCGCTCGCGCAGCAGCGACTCGATCGCGGCCGCGTCGGGGTTGGGCGGCTCGGGGATCCTGCCGGCCTCCATGTCCTCGAAGATGCTCGCGACGGTCTCCTGGGAGTCCTTCTTGTTGGTCCCGATGACGCCGCTGGGGCCGCGCTTGATCCAGCCCGTCGCGTAGTGGCCGGGGACCTGGCCGTCTCCGTCCGGATCGACGACGCGCCCGGCCTCGTTGGGGATCACGCCGCGGCGCTCGTCGTAGGGCACGCCCTCGACGCCGATCCCCTTGTAGCCGATCGAGCGCAGCACGATCCCGCACTCGATCTCCTCGCGCTCGCCGGTGTCGCGGGGCCGCAGGGCGCCGCTGTCGTCGCGGTGCAGCTCGTTGCGCCCCACGACGATGCGCTCGACCTTGCCGTCGCCCTGGATCTCGATCGGGGAGACGAGGAAGCGCAGCACGATGCGCTGCGGCTTGCCCTCCGGCTCCTTCGCGGCGAACTCCTCGAGGATCTCGACGTTCTTTCGCGCCGTGATGTCGGCCTCCGACTCGAGGAACTCACGGCTCTGCTCGTCGAGCTCGATGTCCGCCGGGTCGATGTGGATGTCGGCGTTGACCATCTCGCCGAGCTCGCGCAGCTCGGGGTTGGTGAACGCGGCCTGCGCCGGGCCGCGGCGGCCGAGCACGACGATCTCCTTGATCGAGTTCTCGGCGAGCGGGCCGATCGCGTGGTCCGCGGTGTCGGTGACGTCGAGCTCGTCGCGCGTCAGCGCGAGCATGCGGGCGACGTCGGCGGCGACGTTGCCGTTGCCGATCACGATCGCGCGCTCGCAGGAGAGGTCGAACTCGTGGTCGGCGTAGTCGGGGTGGGCGTTGTACCAGCCGACGAAGGCCGTCGCGGGGCCGCTGCCGGGCAGGTCCTCGCCGGGGATCCCGAGCTGGCGGTCGGTCTCGGCGCCGTAGGCGTAGATCACCGCGTGGTAGTGCTCGGCGAGCTCGGCCGCCGAGACGTCGCGCCCCAGCTCGACGTTGCCGAAGAAGCGAAAGCCGTCGCGCGCCGCGGTCTTCTCGTAGACGCGCGTCACGGACTTGATCTTGGGATGGTCGGGCGCGACGCCGCCGCGCACGAGGCCGTAGGGCGTCGGCAGGCGGTCGATCATGTCGACCTCGACCGTCGCGGTCTCGTGCTTGAGCAGCGCCTCGGCGGCGTAGAAGCCCGCGGGGCCCGAGCCGACGATCGCGACGCGAAGGGGGTTGTCGGGTCCCGGCGCGCACGGAGCGGCTATCGGGTCGTGCATGCGAGCCGGAGAGGTTAGGCAATCGCCGGCGCGCCGGCGGCCGTCGCCGCGCCGTCGAGCGCGTCGAGCGCGTGCGCGACCGACATCGAGACGCAGGTGAAGATCGGCGTGTCGCGCAGCGTGTAGGCGCTCGACTCCGAGCCGCGCAGCTCCTGGACGAGATCGAGGAAGTCGCCCGGGTCGTCGGCCTCGAACGAGACGACGAACTCCTGGTCGTCGAGCCCGAACGAGTACGCGGTGTTGATCGTGATCTCGGGGTATGCGCGGCCGATCCGGATGTGCTCGGCCATGATCCGCTGGCGCTCCTCGGCGTCCTTGCGATACCAGTCGCGCTGCTTCCAGAACGGGTAGACGAACAGGTAGCGTCGCTCCGAGGTGCAAATCTCGGGCCGTGCCGACTCCTCGGAGTACTGCGAGCGCTTCGTCATCGCGAGATAGGAGTGCGGGATCGTCGCCCAGCGCGCGAGGCCGCTCTGCGCGAGCACCACGTGGAAGGTGTGGATGTCGTCGAGGCTCGGGCTCTGCGAGAGCAGCAGCAGGTCGGTGTCGCCGCGCGTGCCGACCGTGGAGTAGGCGCGCAGCGAGCGGTCGCGCGCGTAGTCGTCGCAGGCGGCGAGGAACTCCCGTTTATCCTCCGCCCGCTGTCCGGGATCCCTGCGGTGCCAGGCGGGGTCGATCTTGAAGAAGGTGAACTTCGCGAAGGTGCGGTCGGCCACGTCGAAAAGATCGTATAGGCGCGCCCTCGCGGCGCTGGGGCTCTGCGTTGCGCTCTGGGGCGCCGGCGCGGCGTCGCCCACGCCCGCCGCGGCCAAGGAGGAGGGCGCGGGCCCGGCGCCGGTCGTCACGCTCGCGGTGCTGCCGGGCGACACGACCCACGTCGGGCTGGGCCGCGTCGAGGGGATTTCGCCCGGAGCGCTCAGCGCCGGGCTCGGCGGCGTGCCCGCGGCCCAGACCTACCTCGACGTCAGCCAGGGCAACCGCGTCTTCGGGTCGCTCTACGACTTCCCTCTCCCGCCGCTCGAGATCGTCGACGGGGAGGTCCCGCCGAGCGTCTGGGACCCGGCGCTCGAGCGCGCCGAGGAAGTGCCGGCCGACATCGTGCCCGGGCTGCTCGCCTCGACGATCCGCGACGAGGGCGGCGGGCCCGGGCGGCGCGGTCGCGGTGGCCGACCCGCTCGCGGGCCTCGCCGGGCTCGTCGCGGTCGACGAGAACGGGCGTGTCGCCGGCGACGCCGCGTGCCCGCCGCGGGGCTGCGCCGGGCTCAACGTCGTCGCGGCCGAGCTCGGCGAGCTTCCGGCGCTCGTCGGGCGCCTCGCCGGCCGCGACATGCTGATCGCGCTCGAGCGACCCCCGCCCGAGTCCGGCGACCTGCTCTCCGTCGGGATCGCGGGCGAGGGCTTCGACGGGACTGCTGACGTCCGACAGCACCCGGTTGCCGGGGCTGGTGCTGACGACCGACCTCGCGCCCGACGATCCTCGAGCGGCTCGGAATCGCGGTCCCCGCCGAGATGAGCGGGAACCCGGTGCGCGCCGAGGGCGAGCCGAGCGCAGCCGAGGTCGCGTCGCTCGAGGATCGCCTCGGCGAGGTCCGGCCGCGCCGCGGGCCCGTGATCGGGAGCACCGTCCTCGGCTGGATCGCCCTCTGCCTGCTGGCGATCGCGCTGCTCGGCAGGCGCGCGGCGGGGACCGCGATCGCGCTGCTGGCGCTCTCGGCGATCTACCTGCCGGCGCTGCTGCTCGTCGGCGCCGCGATCGAGCCCGCCGAGTGGGTCGAGGCGCTGATCGTCGGGCTCGGCGCGCCGCTGCTCGCGGCGGCGACGCTCGCGCTGCTCGCGCGGGTATGCCGCCGTCGCGGTGGCGTGCGGGGTGACGGTGCTCGCCTATGCCGTGGACGTGGTCGTGGGCTCGCCGCTCACGGCGCTCTCGCTCATGGGGCCCAACCCGGCGCTCGGGGTGCGCTTCTTCGGGATCGGCAACGAGCTCGAGGCGACGCTGGCGCCGCTCGTGCTGCTCGGCGCCGGCGCCGCGATCGCGGCCTGGATGCCGTCCGCGGAGGTCCGCCGCGACGGCGGGCCCGCCGCCGCGGTCGCCTTCGGCGCGGCGTGCCTGCGTCGCGATCGCGGCGTTCGCGCCGGGGCGCTTCGGCGCCGACGTCGGCGCCGCGATCGTGCTCGCCGTCGGGGGAGGGGTGGCGGCCGCGGCCGTGCTCAGGTCCGCCCGGCGGCGCACGGTCGTCCTCGTCCTCGCCGCACCGCTGGGGGCGCTCGCGCTGCTCGCCGCGGCGGACCTGCTGCTCGGCGGCGACGCGCACCTCAGCCGCTCGGTGCTCGAGGCCGGCGGGCTGGACGAGGTGGGCGAGGTCGCCGAGCGCCGCCTGCGCCTTTCGGCGGCGAGCTTCGACAAGACGCTCGGCTCGCCCTTCCTCGCTGGCCGCCGCCGCTCTGATCGTCCTCGGCGATCGTCTTCAGGCGCCGCATCGCCTCCTGGTTCGACGGCTGCCGGCCCGCGCTCGCGGGCTTCGTCGGCGCGATCGCCGCGATCGCGGTCGGCACGCTCGCCAACGACTCCGGCGTGCTGCTGCTGATGATCGGGACCGGCTACGTGTCGCTGTTCGCCGGCTACGCCTGGGCGCCAGCGCGAGGCGGCCGAGGCCTAGCGGCCGACCGCCTCGACGGCGGCGCGCTCGAAGAGTCGGCGCGCGCGGCGCAGCTCGGCCGTGTCGCCGCCCTCGAGCCGCTCGAGCACGAGCCCCTCGAGCCCGGCGTGGATGAAGAGCGCCGCGGTCCTGGCCTCCGCGGGGCGCAGAGACGGGTCGGCCTCGCGCAGCATGTCCACGATCACGGACCGCCATCCGGCCCTGACCTCGCGCATGACCGCGCGCACGTTCTCCTCGACCACCGAGACCGCGGTGAGGTCGAAGTAGACGCGCGCGATCCGCACGTCGCGGTCGAGGATCGCCCCAGATCCCGCTGACGAGATCCGAGACGAGCTGGCCCGTGGACGTCACCTCCCCGATCGCGGCCACGACCTCGTCGGTGATCGTCCTGCCGACCTCGCGCCCGGCGGCCGCCACGAGCCCCTGCTTGGAGCCGAAGTGGTAGGAGATCAGCGCCTTGTTCTCACCGGCGCGCGCGGCGACCTTCGCGACCGTCAGCCCCGCGTAGCCGTCGGTCTTCAGGACCTCCATGCCCGGCCGCGAGGATCCGCTCGCGGGCGCCGGACGGCGGGCGCCCCGGGCGCGGCCGCGCCGCGGCCGCCGCGTCGCTCAAATCACTCACCCCACATGCTCATCGCGGCAGAGCCGCGCCGATCAAGCCGGCGCCGCCTCGCCCAGCATCGCCGGGTCGAGGCCCATCGCCGCGAGCTTCTTCGAGAGCGACTTCGCCGCGTACTCGAAGATCTCCGACGAGTGGTAGAAGGGCGTCTGGAAGTCGTACGGGTCGTCGACCCACGGCGGGACGAAGACCAGCGGCGCGACCGGCAGGCACTCCTGCAGCGTCTCCTCGACGATCCTCGCGTTGGCGCGGTCGTCCTTGATCGCGTCGGCGAGGAACTTCACGCCGAAGCCCACGTGCCGCGACTCGTCGCGGTTGACGGCCGTGAACCCCTGGGTGAAGCCCGGGAACCAGCCGCGCTCGCGCAGCGACTTGATCATGAAGCGGGCCGCGGTGAGGGCGAGCATTCCCTCGATCACGATCATGTAGACGGTCACGCCGCGCACGAGGGAGGGGAAGTCGCTCGGGTCCTTTCGCAGCCGCTCGGCGCAGCCGTGGAGGATCTCGTCGAACATCTTCTCCCAGTCGTCGTTGACGACGTGGCGCTGCTTGTCGATCATCTCGCCGAGCCCGGCGGCTTCGACGCCGAAGACCTCGCGGTAGAAGCGGTCCCAGAAGACGACGTGCTTGGCCTCGTCCGAGATCTGGGTCGTGAGGAAGACCTGGGACTCGTGCGTCGGCGCCGCGATCGCGAACGGCAGCAGCTCCACCGTCACGCGCTCCTCGCCGAGGAAGAACTCCGAGAAGCCGAAGGCGAGGAAGCGCCGCTCCTCGTCGGTGAACATGTCCGGGTCCGCCCACTGCCTGGCGTCCTCGGTGAAGTCGAAGTCCTCGGTGGACCAGTGCTGGCGCTGCCAGCGCATGAAGAGCTTCTCGTAGGAGGGCGAGGCCTCGACGATGCGGTCGAGGCCCGACATGACCTTGTCGATGTCGGCGTCGAGCAGGACGGACAGTGCGTCGTCGTCGGTCTCGGTCTTGAGGTCGGTCATGGCGCGGATCCTCCGATCGGCGGGTTCACGAGGTCTGGCTGGAGTATTTAATCAGATGTTCAATAAATACGTCGCGTGCCTGATCGGTGAAACCCGCCGCCGCCTTTCGGTTTACGTCGGTGAAGCGCGGGCAACCGCTTGGTGGAGCGCTTTTCAGCGCCGCGAGGGAGGAATGGGCGGGCCGTTTTCGACCCCGGACCCACTGTTACGATCGTTTGATGCGCATCGCGTTGGTGACACCGTATTCGTGGACCTACCGCGGAGGCGTGAACGGCCACGTGGAGGCACTGGCCGAGCAATTTCTGGGCCGCGGCCATGACGTGCGGGTGCTGGCGCCGTGGGACCCGCCCGACCGCCTGAGCCGCTGGCTGCACCGGGCGCCCGCCGAGGATCGGGCCCGCCCCGACTACCTCGTTCCCCTGGCGCGCACGATCGGCTTCAGCGCAAACGGCTCGATCTCGCCGCTCTGCGCCTTCCCGGACGGCATGGCGAGGATGCGCAGCGAGCTTCGCGACGGCGACTACGACATCGTCCACGTCCACGAGCCGATCGTCCCCTACATCGGCTGGGACGCGTCGGCGTGGCGCCATGCGCCGGTCGTCGGGACCTTCCACGCCTACTCCACGAAGTGGATGCCGAACCAGATCGCGAACCTGCTCGGCGCGCGGCGGCGCTTCAACCACCTTCATGCCCGGATCGCGGTGTCCCAGGCCGCGGCCTGGACCGGCCGCCGCTTCTTCGGCGGCGACTACACGATCATCCCCAACGGCGTCGACCTCGACGGCGCGCCGTCGGGCCCCAAGCCGGAGTCCGACGAGCTGCGCATCGTCTTCGTCGGCCGGCCCGAGGAGCGCAAGGGCCTTCCGGTCCTGATGTCCGCCTTCGCCGCGCTCGTCCAGCACGTTCCCGCGCGCCTCGTCCTCGTCGGCACCGATGCCGAGGAGATCGAGCCCTACCTTCCCGATCCCGAGGTCGCGCAGTTCGTCGACGCGCGCGGCCGCGTGCGACGCGCCGAGCTCTGGCAGGCCCTGCACGAGGCCGACGTCCTCAGCGCCCCGTCACTGAGCGGCGAGAGCTTCGGCATGGTCCTGACCGAGGCGTTCGCCGCCGGGACCCCCGTGATCGCGTCGGACATCGGCGGCTACCGCGACGTCGTCAGGGACGGCGAGGACGGGGTGCTCGTCCCGCCGGCCGACCCGCAGCGCCTCGCCGAGGAGCTTCAGACGATGTACCTCGAGCCCGAGCGCCGCAGGGCGATGGGCGAGAGCGCCCGCAAGCACGCGCGCCGCTACGCCTGGCCGCGGGTCGCCGACGAGGTCACCGAGGTCTACGAGCGCGCGATCGAGGCCCCGGCCCCGAGCGGCGCCGCCGAGCGGATCGTCAAGAGCGCCGGCCTCGCGCCGGCCTCGGGAGGGCCGCGACGCCCGGCCGAGCGGCTCCCGTCGCTCGACCCCGCGCCGACCACCGGCCGCGGCGCGCTCGTGCGCCGGGTCGCGATGTGGTCCGCCGGCCTGCTCGCCGTCGGGCTGACGGCGCTCGCCGCCAACCGCATCGGCCTCGACAGCGTCGCCGAGAGCTTCGTCCGCTCGAAGCCCGGCTGGGTGCTGATCGCCCTGGCGCTGATGATGCTCTCGATGTTCGTGCGCGCGGCCTCCTGGTACGCGATCGTCCGCGCCGCGCTGCCCAACCGCATCGTCCGCCGCCGCGACATCACCTCGGGGACGATGATCGGCGTGTTGATGTCGGCCACGCTGCCGGCGCGCCTCGGAGAGCCGGCGCGCGCCGGCGTCGTCGCGCGGCGCATGGGCCGCATGCGCGAGACCTTCCCCGTCGTCGTCGGGACCCTCGTCTCGCAGAGCATCCTCAACGTGCTCGCGCTCGTGATCCTCGGCGTGATCATCGTCTCGACGACCGACCTCTTCCACCAGAACCAGAAGGCGCTCTTCCTCGTCAGCTTCCTGCCCGTCGTCCTGCTCGCGGCGGTCGCCGCCGCGCCGACGCTCGTGCGCCAGAGCGGCAGCGGCCGGGTCGCGCGGATCGCCGCGACGGTGCGCCGCGCCCTGCTTCAGGTGCGCTCCGGCCTCACCGTCTTCAGGGACCTGCGCCGCGGCAGCTTCGCCGCCGCCGCGCAGCTCCTCGCCGTGGGCGCTCCAGGCGGTCGCGTGCTACGCGCTCTTCGAGGCGCTCGGGCTCGACTTCCACGGCAAGATCGCGGCGGCCGCGGCGGTGCTGTTCGCCGTCAACGTCACCGCGGTCGTCCCGGCGACGCCGTCGAACATCGGCGTCTTCCAGCTCGCCGTGATCAGCGTCCTGGTCGGCGGCTTCGGAGTCGACGCGGCGGACGCGCTCGCCTACGGGATCATCCTCCAGGCGGTCGAGATCGCGACCGCGGTCGCGCTCGGCGTCCCGGCGCTCGTCCGCGAGGGCGTGACGTGGCGCGACCTGCGCCTGCGAGCCCTCCAGACGGCGCCCGTGCAGCTGTCGCGCCGCGAGTCGCGGGCCGGGCAGCCCACCGCGGGCTAGCCCCGCGCCCGCCCACGTGGGCCGAACGCGGTCAGCGCTGATCGTGCTCGCCGACGGCGCCCGCGCCGCGGCGTTCGAGGAGCTGCTCGCCGCGGGCGAGCTCGCCGAACATCGCCGAGCACGTCGTCGAACGCGGCTCGCACCGCCGCGCCGCCTCGACCTTCACGAGCACCACGGGCCCCGCGCACGTCCCGATCCTCACCGGCTGCTTCGCGGGCGCCGCCGACGTCCCCGGCTACCGCTGGTTCGACCGCGGCGCCTATCGCCCCGGGCTGTGGCCGGGACAGTGGTGCCTGCGCAGCTACAACGGCCCCGAGGCGTTTCTCATCGACCGCGACCTCTCGCCGCGCGCCCGCACGCTCTACGAGCTCACCGAGGACCCGATCAACGTCTTCGGCGTCCTCACGCGCGGCGTCCCCGACGGCAACAGCCTCTTCGCGCGCCGCAAGGCGTTGCTGTGGCCCTACATCCACTACTCGCAGCGCTGGGGCGCCGCCGAGCCCTGGGCGGCGCGCGGCCTCGTCGAGGCGGCGCGCACGCGACAGCGAGCTGCGCTTCGTCGCCTTCCCCGGGATCGACTGGTTCAGCCACTACGTCGACCCGGAGGGGGAGGGGGTGATGGAGTGCTACCGGACGATCGACGGCGCGATCGGCGACGCGGCGGCCGAGCTGCGCCGCCGCGGCGCATACGAGGACACCCTGATCGTCGTCTGCAGCGACCACGGGCACACGCCGGTCCACACCCACTACGACCTCCCCGTGCGCCTCGAGGAGGACTTCGGGCTGCGAACCGCCTACCACAGCCGCGCGGTCTTCAAGCGCGACCCCGAGGCCGTGGCCTGCGTCTCGGGCAACGGGATGGCCCACGTCTACCTGCGTGGGAGCGGCTGGTCGGGGCCGCCGCCCGCGCGCGACGAGATCGACCGCCGGCATCCCGGCCTGCGCGAGGGCCTGCTCGCCGAGCCCGGCGATCGACCTCGTGATCACGCGCGACGGCGCGGGCGGCGCCTGGATCGAGAGCCGCCGCGGCCGCGCGCGGCTCGCCGAGCAGTGGCGACGGCGTCGACTACGAGCGTCGAGCGGCGGCGACCCCTTCGGCTGGCCGGAGCTGCCGCGGGAGATGTCCTGGCAGCGAGGCGCTCGAGCTGACCTTCGACGGCGGCCACCCCGACGCCCTCGCCCAGATCGCGCAGCTCTTTCGCTCGCGGCGAAGCGGCGACCTCATCGTCTCCGCGGCGCCGGGCTGGGACCTGCGCGAGCGCTACGAGCACCCCGAGCACCACTCCTCGCACGGCGCGCTGCACGCCGGCCACATGCTCGTGCCGTTCGCGGCCAGCGCGCCGCTCGCCGAGGGCCCGATGCGAACCGCCGACGTCTTCGCGACCGTGCTCGACTGGCTCGGCCGCGAGGCGCCGCCGGGGATCGACGGCGTCTCGCGCCTCGCGTCCGGCTAGCTCACGCGGCCTTCGCCAGCTCGGCCGGGAAGCCCTCGAGCAGGTCGGCGAGGCGCTCGGTGGCCTCGATCTGGGGGCAGTGGCCGCAGAGCTCGACCATCTCGAGCGCCGCGCCCGGCACCTCGTCGATCACCCGCTGCGCGCCGTTCGAGAGGACCATGATGTCGCTGTCGCCCCAGACGACGAGGACGGGGCACGCGATGCGGCCCAGGTCGAACGGGTCGGCCAGCTCGGGAAGCAGGCGGCGGCCCGTCGCCAGGATCCGGATCGCGTCGCGGCGCGAGCGCACGTGGCTCGTGAACGAGTCCACGACCTCGCCGGGGACGTCGCCCGGGCGCAGGAACGCGAACGCTCGGTACATGCGCGCGACGACCGCGCGCACCGCGACGTCGGGGACCGGCAGCGGCGATCGCAGCACGGCGCGCAGCAACCCCTCGCCCTCGATGATCGAAAGCCAGCGCGCCATCTCCAGTCCCGCGGGAGCGATCGGCACGACACCCGCGAGCGGCAGGCTCGGGTCCTGGGCGGCGCGCAGCGTTACGGTGCCGCCGAGCGAGTTGCCGGCGAGCACCACGCCGGAGCCGCGCGCCGGCTCGGTCGCCGCGTGGCGCACGGCCGCGGCGGCGAAGCGGTCGAGCTGCGGGAGGACCTCGCCGTCGCGGTCGAGCCTCGCCGCGGCGCCGAAGCCGGGCATGTCGAGCGCGATCGCCGCGCGCCCGCGGCGCGCGAGCTCGGCCATCAGCGGGCGCCACGTGTCGGCGCTGTCGGCGAAGCCGTGGAGGAGCACCAACGGCGGCCCCGCGCCCTCGATCTGCAGCGCCCGTGTCAGGGCCCCTTCCAGGTCGAGCTCCCTCTCGACGATCGCGGCGCTCATCCCGGCCGCAAGCTAGAGCGGAAGGCGGACGAAAACCCGAGCGATGCCGCTACCCTTCCGACCGCCGATCCGCGGTCCGCGCGGCGGCACCTCGTCCCCCTTCGCCATGGCACTCTCCAACGTCTCAGGCTTCCCACGCATCGGCCCCGCGCGCGAGCTCAAGTTCGCGACCGAGGGCCATTGGAAGGGCGAGGTCTCGGCCGACGACCTGCTCGCGACCGCGAAGCGAGATCCGGGTCGACAACTGGCGCTTCATGCAGGAGCAGGGGATCGACCTGATCCCGTCCAACGACTTCTCGCTCTACGACCAGGTGCTCGACACGATCGCGCTCGTCGGCGCGGTCCCGGAGCGCTACGGCCACGACGGCGGCCCGGTCGGCCTCGACACCTACTTCGCGATGGCGCGCGGGCGCCAGGCCGACGGCGTCGACGTCACGGCGATGGAGATGACGAAGTGGTTCGACACCAACTACCACTACATCGTCCCCGAGCTCGGCCCGGACACCAGGTTCTCGCTCTCGAGCGAGAAGCCGTTCGACGAGCACGCCGAGGCGATGCAGGAGCTGGGCATCGACACCGATCCCGGTGCTGGTCGGCCCGGTCAGCTTCCTGCTGCTCGGCAAGTCGGCCGACGGCGTCGACGAGGACTTCGACCGCCTGTCGCTGCTCGATGACCTGCTCGAGGTCTACGGAGAGGTGCTCGAGCGCCTCGCCGAGCAGGGCGCGAGCTGGGTCCAGCTCGACGAGCCCGCGCTTCGTCGAGGACCGCTCCGAGCCGAGCTCGCGGCGCTCGAGCTCGCCTACGAGGAGCTCGCGCGCGTCCACGAGCGCCCGCGGATCGTCGTCAAGACCTACTTCGACCACGTCGGCGACGCCTACGAGGTGCTTCGCGACCTGCCGGTCGAGGGCGTCGGCCTCGACCTTCACCGCGGCCGCCAGAACCTCGAGCTGATCGCCGACGCAGGGCGGGCTCGAGGACAAGACCCTCTTCGCCGGGATCGTCGACGGCCGCAACGTCTGGATCAACGACCACGCGGCGAGCCTCGAGACCTGCTCGAGGGCCTGCGCGACACAGGTCGGCGAGCTCGTCGTCTCGACCTCGTGCTCGCTCCAGCACTCGCCGGTCGACCTCGACGCCGAGCCCGAGGGCGTCGACGAGGACCTCGACGACGAGCTTCGCTCCTGGATGGCCTTCGCCAAGCAGAAGGTCGGCGAGGTCGCCACGCTGGCGCGCGGGCTGGGCGAGGGACGCGACGCGATCTCCTCCGAGCTCGAGGCCAACGCCGCCGCGCTCGAGAGCCGGCGCAACTCCCAGCGCACGCGGCAACCCCGAGGTCCGCGAGCGCGTCGAGGCGCTCGACGACTCCGACGCCCAGCGCGACAGCGAGTTCGAGACGCGCCGCGACGCCCAGCGAGCCCAACCTCGGCCTGCCGCTCTTCCCGACGACGACGATCGGCTCCTATCCGCAGACGGCCGAGATCCGCAAGGCGCGCGCCGACCTGCGCGAGGGCAAGCATCGACCAGGACGAATACGAGGAGCGCATGCGCTCCGAGATCGAGCGCGTGATCCGCTTCCAGGAGGAGGTCGGCCTCGACGTCCTCGTCCACGGCGAGCCCGAGCGCAACGACATGGTCCAGTACTTCGCCGAGCAGATGGAGGGCTACGTCTTCACCCAGAACGCCTGGGTGCAGTCCTACGGCTCGCGCTACGTGCGGCCGCCGATCATCTTCGGCGACGTCCGCCGCCCGGCGCCGATGACCGTCGACTGGACGACCTACGCCCAGTCGCTCAGCGACCGCCCGGTGAAGGGAATGCTCACCGGCCCGGTGACGATGCTCCAGTGGTCATTCGTGCGCGACGACCAGCCGCGCTCGGAGACCTGCGAGCAGCTCGCGCTCGCGATCCGCGACGAGGTCTCCGACCTCGAGCAGGCCGGGATCAAGGTGATCCAGGTCGACGAGCCGGCGATCCGCGAGGGCCTGCCCCTGCGCCGCGACCGCTGGGCCGACTACCTCGAGTGGGCCGTCTACACGTTCCGCGTCAGCGTCGCGGTCGTCGGCGACGAGACCCAGATCCACACCCACATGTGCTACTCGGACTTCGGCGACATCATGGAGCAGATCCAGCAGATGGACGCCGACGTGCTGCTGATCGAGGCGGCGCGCTCGCGCATGGAGCTGCTGCACGACTGGGAGCGCACCGGCTACCGCCAGGAGATCGGCCCGGGCGTCTACGACATCCACTCCCCGCGCGTCCCGCCGACCGAGGAGATGGAGGAGCTGCTCAAGGCCGCCGCCGACGTGCTCGAGCCGCAGCAGATCTGGGTCAACCCCGACTGCGGCCTCAAGACCCGCGCCTGGCCCGAGACCGAGGCCGCGCTGCGCAACATGGTCGACGCGGCCAAGCAGCTGCGCGAGCAGCTCGTCACGGCCGAGTAGTCCCTCCGACGCCGGCGCCTGGAAGCTTTTACGACCGCTTTACAAGCGATCCATTAGCGATTGCTAACGTGCCGGCCGTTGGAGGAAAGCAGCCTGCCGTCAATCAGGCGGGCGCAACGGATTGGAGGGACGTATGGCTGCTGACGGAATTCGCGGGAGTCGAGATCGACGGCGCCGAGCCCAAGGAGCTGGTGCTCAGCGACGGCTCGCGGCTCTGCCTCGAGACCGAGCCGATGGACCGTGGGCGCGTCGAGTGGCGGCGCAGCGCCGACGGCGCGGCCGGGCGACCCCGTCTCGCTGCCCGACGCGCTCAACCTGGCCGGCGACGATTACTCGGAGTACGTCGCGGTCCGCACACGCGCCGAGGCCGAGTGGATGCGGACGGTCGCCGAGTGGTACCGCGAGCAGGCGGAGCTGCTGTCGCGCGAACTGCGCGCGGCGACGCGTAGCCGGGATAGAGGCCGCCGAGCTCGGGCTGACGGCCGCTCGCGCCGACGACTTCCGTCGTCTCGTTGAGCCTTATCGCCGCGAGCTCGAAGCCCACTGCTATCGGATGCTGGGCTCCGTCCACGACGCCGAGGACGCGATGCAGGAGGTTCTGCTGCGCGCCTGGCGCGGCCTGGACCGCTTGGAGGACCGGCGCGGGCTGCGCGCCTGGCTCTACAGGATCGCCACCAACGTCTGTATCGACGCGATCGGACGGCGGCCGAAGCGACTGCTTCCGGCCGACATCGGTCCGGCATCGAGCCCGGAGCAGGATCCCGGCGAGCCGCTCGTCGAGTCGATCTGGATCGAGCCCTACCCGGACGAGCGGCTGGGTGTCGAGGACAGCGAGACAGCTCCGGAGGCGCACTACGAGCAGCGCGAGGCGGTGGAGCTCGCGTTCACTGCCGCGCTTCAGCACCTGCCGGCCAACCAGCGTGCGGTGTTGATCCTGCGCGAGGTGCTCGGCTTCTCCGCGAGCGAGGCATCCGAAACGCTCGAGACCACAGTCGCTTCGGTAAACAGTGCTCTGCAACGCGCCCGCAAGACGGTTCGCGAGAAGCTTCCGGCGCAGAGCCAACAGGCCACGCTGCGCCAGCTGGGCGACGATGGCGCCCGCCGCGTCGTGGAGCGATACGTCGAGGCGATGCAGAGCAATGACGCTGATGCGCTGGCGGCATTGCTGGTGGAGGAGGCCACGTTCGCAATGCCGCCGTTCCCCGAGTGGTGGCGAGGACGCCAGGCGATCCTCGACTTCAGGCGGCGCGTCGCGTCCAGCTGCCCGGAGTCCCGCCCCGTTTTGACCCGCGCCAACGCCCAGCCGGCGATCGGCTGGTTCTCGTGGGATCAGGAACGGGGGGACTTCAGGCCGGGGGCGCTGGAGGTGATCGACCTCGAGGGTGAGCGGGTGAGGCACATCACCGCTTTCGCGGACCCCGAGCTGTTCCCGTACTTCGACCTTCCGCAGGCGCTGCCGCGGTAGCCGGCGGACCTGACCTAGCGGTCGCGCCGCCCGAGCCCGAGCCGGTCGCGCAGCCCGCGGGCGTTGAAGAAGCGGTAGATGTTGCGGATCACCGAGCGCTTGCGGTTGCTGTAGGGGAACCACTGCAGCTCGGACGCCAGCGGGCGTATCCGCGGCTGCGTGATCGACTCGGAGCGCACGAACTTGCGGATGCCGTAGGCGCCGTGGCGGAAGCCGATGCCGCTCGACTTCCAGCCGCCCATCGGAAGCGGCAGCTGCTGGTAGTTGGTCAGCACGTCGTTGATGTTCACCGCGCCGACCTCGATGCGGCGGGCGATCGCCTCGGCGCGCTCGTTGTCGCCCGAGAAGACCGAGGCCGACAGCCCGTAGCGGCTGTCGTTCGCCAGCCGCACGGCCTCCTCGGCGTCGCGGACCTTCATCACCGGGATCGTCGGCCCGAAGGTCTCGTCGGTCATCGCCTTCATCGAGTGGTTCGCGTCGGCGATCACCGTCGGCTCGTACCAGTCGCCGGGGCCGTCCTTGCGCTTGCCGCCGGTGAGGATTCGCGCGCCGGAGTTGCGCGCGTCCTCGACGTGGTCGGCGACGATGTCGACCTGCGCGGGAGTGGCCATCGCGCCGACGTCGGCCTCGTAGTCGCCGCGGTCGGTGCCCTGGCGCAGCTTCGCGACCTTCTCGGTCAGCTTCGAGACGAACTCGTCGTAGATCGGCTCCTCGACGTAGACGCGCTCGATCGACATGCAGATCTGGCCCGAGTTGGCGAGCCCGCCCCAGGCGGCGGCGTTGGTCGCGCGCTCGACGTCGGCGTCGGCGAGCACGATCATCGGGTCCTTGCCGCCGAGCTCGAGGCTGACCGGGGTGAGCGTGTCGGCGGCGCGCTTCATGACCACCTTCCCGGTGCGGTCGGAGCCCGTGAACTGGATGAAGTCGACCTCGTCGACGAGCGCGCCGCCGGTCTCGCCCATGCCGTTGACGACGTCGAGGACGTCGGGGCCGCCGATCTCCTCCTTCCACGCGCGCACGACCTCCATCAGCGACAGCGGCGTGAACTCCGAGGGCTTGATCACCACCGCGGCGCCCGCCATCAGGGCCGGGATCGCGTCGCCCAGCGACAGCATCAGCGGGAAGTTCCAGGGGCTGATGATCCCGACGACGGGAAACGGCCTGTAGCTGATCGTCAGCTTGCGGACCCGATAGAGCGGCAGGTGGGCGGTGGGGTGCTCGTCGGCCAGAAACCGCGGCCCGTTCTGGCCGTAGAAGTTGATCAGGTCGGCGAGATACGGAGTCTCGAGCGCGGCGTCGCCGCGCACCTTGCCGGTCTCGGACTGCATCACCTCGGCGACGTGCTCGCCGTTGTCGATCAGCCAGTCGCGAAGCTTGCCGAGCCACTCGTAGCGGCCCGCGATCCCCATCGCCTCCCATTCGGGCTGTGCGGCGCGGACGCGGGCGACGACGTCGTGCGACGCGGTCGGGGCCGTCGACGGGGAGGTTGGCGACGACGGAGCCGTCGGCGGGGTTGTGGACCTCGAAGGACTCGGGCGCGCCCGCAGCGGCGCCGTTGCCGCTCGGCGGGGACTCCGGCTCGGCCTGGGTGGCCTCGGTCTCGATCTCCATGCGCCCTCGACTGCAGACTCTACAGGCCCTTTGGCTGGCTGGCCAGTGGCAGCGCAGCTCCGAGGCTGGGTGCAGCTTCTGACGCGGCAGTGCTCGCTATCAGTGGAATCGCCACTATCCGGGCGCGAGGCGCGAGACGCGGCCCGACAGCGAGACGACGTAGACGTGCCCGGCGGCGTCCTCGCCGAAGCTCGAGATCCTCGGCTCCGAGATCCCGAGCGGCTTGTCGTCGCGCGCGCCGCCGGGGCTCGGGATCAGGCTGCGGATCTCGCCCATGCAGTGGTCGGCGTAGACGTAGCGCCCGCACAGCGGGCCCATCTCGGGGTCGCGGACGACGTAGCCGCCGGTCACGGCGCAGTTTCCGCCCGAGGTCGGGTAGTCCTCGATCGGCTTCTCGTGCTTGCGCGGCGGCTTGCTCGCGTCGGGCGACCTGTAGCGGCGAAAGCCCTCGAACGCGTCCCAGCCGAAGTTCGCGCCGCGCAGCGAGTTGGCCGTCTCGTAGTCGATCTCCTCGCGGCGGTCCTGGCCGACGTCGCCGATCGCGATGTCGCCCGTCTCGCGGTCGAAGGAGAAGCGCCACGGGATTGCGCAGCCCGAGCGCGTAGATCTCGTCGCGGCCCTTGCGGTTCTTGAACGGGTTGCCGTCGGGGATCGCGTAGCGATCGCCGTTGAGGGGGTCGATGCGCAGGATCTTGCCGAGCAGGCTCTTTCGGTCCTGCGCGTTCTCGCCCGGG
Organism: uncultured Thermoleophilia bacterium; assembly: GCA_963838145.1. Taxonomy (GTDB): domain Bacteria; phylum Actinomycetota; class Thermoleophilia; order Solirubrobacterales; family 70-9; genus DASPWW01. The sequence goes on along the minus strand of CAWIPX010000009.1, from coordinate 56,907 downwards.
TCGCCGAAGCTGCCGCCGTCGCCGGTGCCGATGTAGAGGAAGCCGTCGGGGCCGAACTGGAGCTGGCCGCCGTTGTGGTTGGGAAAGCGCGAGTGCTCGATGTCGAGCAGCGTGCGGGCGCTCGACCCGTCGGCCTGGGACGGATCCGAGGTCGAGCGCCGGTACTCCTCCACCGTCAGGTCGCCGCCCTTGGCCGTGTAGTAGACGTAGAAGCGGCCGCTCTCGGCGTAGTCGGGGGCGAAGGCGATCGAAAGCAGGCCGCGCTCGCCGCCCGCGGCGACCTTGCCCTCGATGTTGAGGAAGGGCGACTCGCCGCCGCCCTCGAGGCTCGACGACCTTGACCCGGCCGGGCTGCTCGACGACGAAGAGCTGCCCCTCGGCGCCGCTCGGCGGCTGGTGGACGTAGACGGGCTGGTCGAAGCGCCCGATCTCCTCGAGGTGGACGCGGGCGTCCTGGCGCGGCCCGGCGTCGCCGGGCCCCGCGGCGAGGACCGCGGCGCTCAGCGCGAGGATCAGCGCGCCGAGCGCCGCGAGGCTAGCCCGGGACGAGCTGATAGACGGCTCCTTGCGAGCGAGGCGACGTAGACGTGTCCCCTCGAGTCCACGCCGAACGAGGTCGGCGAGGCGACGCTCGGGCCCAGGGGCTTGTCGTCGCTCGCGCCGCCGGCCGTGGGGACGAAGCTGCGCAGCTGTCCGGCGCAGAGGTCGGCGTAGACGTAGCGGTTGCTCAGCGTCGCCAGCGCGGGGTCGTGCACGACGTAGCCGCCGGTCACCGAGCAGTTGCCGCTGCCGCTGCCGCTCGAGTAGGTGAACGCGGGCGCGACCGGGGGACCGGGCCCGGGGCGCGTGGGGTCGAATGGCTGGTTGCCCTCGAACTGCGGCCAGCCGAAGTTCGCGCCGCGGGCGGCCGCAGGGCTGAGGACGTCGACCTCCTCGACCTCCCCCTGGCCGACGTCGCCGATCGCGAGGTCGCCGCCCCGCGAGTCGAACGAGAAGCGCCACGGGTTGCGCAGGCCGTAGGCCCAGATCTCGTCGGCGCCGTCGCGGCCCACGAACGGGTTGTTCTTCGGGATGCCGTAGGCGCCCTTGCGGACGCTGGGGTCGATGCGCAGCAGCTTGCCGAGCAGGCTGCTGAGGTCGCGGGCGTTGTCCTCGCCGTCGCCGCCTCCGCCGCCGTCGCCGGTCGCGAGCCAGAGCTTGCCGTCGGGACCGAACTGGAGCTGGCCGCCGTTGTGGTTGGAGAAGATCGGGTGCGGGATGCGCGAGGACCTTGCGCTGCGAGCCCGGGCTGGCGACGGTCGCCGAGCCGCGACGGCGCTTGAACTCGTCGATTCGCAGGTCGCCCGCGTTGTCGACGTAGTAGACGTAGAAGCGCCGCGTCTTTCGGTAGTCGGGGTCGAAGGCGACCGAGAAGAGCCCGTCCTCGGCCTGGAACGAGACCTGATCGGAGATGTCGAGGAAGGGCTTCGCGAGGGGCTTGCCGTTGCGCAGCACGCTGATCGTCCCGGGCAGCTCGACCACGAACAGAAGCTTCTTCTCCCCGGGCGCGGAGGCGATGTACGACGGCGACTCGAACTCGGCCGATCTGGCGCAGCGCCACGCCGCCCTCGCCGCTGCCGGTCGATGTTGCCGGCGTCGGCTGGGCCGGCGCCCGGCGATCGCGACGGTCGCGGCGAGCACGACGACGGCGGCGACGGACGCCAGCAGGCGGGCGAGGGAGATCGGGTTTCGGGCAGGGGGCATCGGCGGCATGGGGCTACCGATTCAACACCGGCGGCGCTTGGCGGCTGCGGTGCCCTACCCGGCCGGCTCGAGCCGGTAAACCGGGCCCTCGAGCGAGACGACGTAGATCCGGCCGCGCGAGTCCTCGCCGAACGAGCTCAGCTGCGGGACCTCGATCCCGAGGGCGCGGTCGTCGCTCGCCTCCCGGCCCGGGCGGGCGGTGAAGCTGCGCAGCTCCCCGAGGCAGAAGTCGGCGTAGAGGTAGCGCCCGTAGAGCGAGCGCAGGTCCCGGTCTCGCACGACGTAGCCGCCCGTGACGGCGCATGCCCCGCCCTCGAGCGGGTACTCGAGCACCGGTGGGACGTGGCCGGGCGCCTCCTGGCCGGGGTCGTAGGGCTCGGTTCCCTCGAACGCCGACCAGCCGAAGTTCGCGCCCTCGCCCTCGCCGCGTGCCACGAGGTCGACCTCCTCGATCGCGCTCTGGCCGACGTCTCCGATCGACAGCGAGCCCGTCTCGCGGTCGAACGAGAAGCGCCATGGGTTGCGCAGCCCGTAGGAGTAGATCTCGGGCATCGCATCCGGGTCGTCGGCGAACGGGTTGGAGCGCGGGACGGAGTAGGGCTCTCCCTCCGCGGGACGCGGGTCTATGCGAAGGATCTTCCCGAGCAGGGTGTCGAGGCTCTGCCCGTTTCGCATCGGGTCGCCGCCGCCACCGCCGTCCCCGAGGCCGATGTAGAGCAGGCCGTCGGGCCCGAACTGGAGCTGGCCCCCGTTGTGGTTCGCGAAGGGCTGGTCGACGAAGAGGAGCTCGCGCGCGCTCTCGGGATCGGCGACGTCGGGATCGGGCTCCGAGCGCTGGAACTCGACGATGCGGCTGTCGCCCTCGGCGTCGGTGTAGTCGACGTAGAAGCGGCCCGACCGCTCGTAGTCGGGCGCGAAGGCCATCGAGAGCAGTCCCTGCTCGTAGCCCGTGCTGACCTCGGCGCCGATGTCGAGGAACGGCTCCGGGAGCGGCTCGCCGTCGCGGACGAGCACGATGCGGCCGGTCTTCTCGACGACGTAGAGGTCGTCGCGCTCGCCCGGCGGCTGCGCCACGTAGACGGGCTGCTCGAAGACGCCGATCTCGACCGCGCGGACGCCGCGATCGCCGTCCCCGGCAGGCTGCTGTGCCTCGGGCGCCGGGGCGGCGGCGGTGGTCGTCTCGCCGTCTGAGTCGCCGCAGCCGGACGCCGCGAGTCGCCGCGACGAGCGCCAGCGCGAGCGCCGCCAGGCGCCGGGGCCTACTCCTCGGTGACGACGTTGCCCTGGTCGTCGACGGTGGCGGCCGGCGGCTTGGTCGAGATCGTCACGACGAACTTGCCCTCCGGGGGCGCTGCCGTCGGCGTTCACCGCCACGGCGTTGCCCTGGAGCCCGGCCGCGACCTCGTAGTTGACGGTGTAGGTGCCGCCGCGCACCGCGGTGAGGCGCCAGACCATCTCCTTGGTCTCGCCCGGAGCCATCGCGCCGAAGGCGAAGGTGTTCGTCTGCGCGGTCGTCCCCGGCGACGAGCCGAGCGGCGCCGGGTCGCCCTCGAGCCGCGGGTACTTGTTCTCGAGGATCCAGACCGGGCGGTTCGGGTTCGCGAGGCCGGGCTGCTCGGTGCGGATCGAGAACGAGCCCTGTCCGCCCGCGCCCGACGAGACGGCGCCGCCGCCGTCGTCGAGGAAGATCGTCACCGCGAGATTCGGGATCTGCTCGGTCCCGGTGTTCTCGACGCCGAGCTTGAGCTCGGTCGTCTCGGCGAGCCGCTGGCGGTTGGGGAACTGCGCGCTTGTCACCGCCACCGGGAAGTCGCCCTCGGGCTCGTCCTCGTCCTGGCGCTCGCCCCCGCCGCCGCATGCCGCCAGCGCGAAAGCGCTCATGCACGCTACGACGGCCGCCAGGAGAGCTCCACGGCGACCGTTTCCAGCGGGTTTTGGCCCGGTCCTCCCCACGGCGGGCGCAACATACCACGCGCAATGCCACCCACCAACGGTTACGGGTGGCGCGGGACCGCGCGATGAAATACGCTTAGCTTCCACCGGCCTGGAGGACCCGGGCCACGGAGGAGTGCATGGTCAGAACCGTCGCCGACAGGGCCTTCCTACCCGCCAAGTCGCTCTTCGAGCAGGTCGGGAACATGATGATCCTGACCGGCAAGACGATGACGGCCGTCGTAAGGCCGCCCTACCCCTACGGGGGCGAGTTCGTCAGCCAGTTCCTCTTCGCGCTGCAGCTGACGTGGTTTCCGATGCTGATCTCGACCGTCGCCTTCGGCTTCGGAGCGCCGGGGCTTCAGGCGGCGAACTTCCTGACGCTGTTCGGTGCGCTCGACCGCCTCGGCGGCTTCTTCGTGCTGGCCTCGATCCGCGAGTTCGCGCCCTTCGTGACCGCCGTCGTCGTCGCCGGCGTCGCCGGCACCGCGATCACCGCCGACCTCGGGGCGCGCAAGATCCGCGAGGAGCTCGACGCGCTGCAGGTGCTCGGCGTCGACCCGATCAAGAACCTCGTCGTGCCGCGCTTTCTTGCGCCTGATGCTGATCACCGGGCTGCTCGACATCTACGCGCTGATCTTCGGGATCACCGGCGGCGTGTTCGCCGAGCTCTTGTACGGCGCCCCGCTCGGCGGCTTCTTCGCGACGCTGTTTACCAACGCCTCGGTCACCGACCTCTGGGCCTCGGTGCTCAAGTGCACGCTGTTTGGGGCGATCATCGCGATCGTCTGCTCCTACAAGGGGATGAATGCGTCCGGAGGCGCCGAGGGGGTGGGCCGCGCGGTAAACGAGGCCGTCGTGATCGCCTTCATCGGGGTCTTCGCCTTCAACTACGTCTTCACGCAGACGCTGCTCGCGACCCATCCCGAGATCTCGGTGATCAGGTGAGCGGCTGGCTGGCAGTCCCGAGGGATTGGCTCGCCTCCTTCGGCGACATCGCCCGCTTCTGCGGCCGCGTGCTCGGCCTCGTCTACACCGGCCGGGTGTTTCAGTTCTTCGGCGAGGCCCTGCGCCAGGCCGGCATCCTCATCGTCGGCTCGACGATCGTCATCTGGGGTCTCGTCTTCACGCTCGGGCTGACCTGCGGCATCGAGGGCGCCTACCTGCTGCGCGCCCAGGGCGCGCCGTCGTATGCCGGCGTGTTCTCGGCCTGGTGCGACCTGCGCGAGATCGCGCCCTATGCCTTCGGCTACATGCTCTCGGCCAAGGTCGGCACGGGCATCGTCGCCGAGCTCGGCTCGATGCGGATCTCCGACGAGATCGACGCGCTCGAGGTCATGGGCGTGCCGCCGGTGACCTACCTCGCCGCGACGCGCCTGCTCGCCGCGTGGCTGACGCTGCCGTTCATCTACATGGGCGGGATCGGGGTCATGTACATCGCCAGCTACATCGCCGTCGTCGAGCAGATCGCCGAGACCTCGTCGGGCGGCTACTTCCTGATCTTCTGGATGTTCCAGAACCCTCCCGACCTGTTGTTCAGCCTGATCAAGGGGATGACGATGGCGACCGCGATCGTGCTGGTCGGCTGCTACTACGGCTACACCGCGTCGGGCGGCCCGGTCGGGGTGGGAACGGCGACGGCGAAGTCGATGGTCCTCAACATCGTCCTCGTTCACATCATCGGGATGATGGGGACGCTTGTCTTCTGGGGAGCCAACCCACGAGCCCCAATCGGGGGATAGGAGAGCTACGACTTTGACGACCGACGACGAGCGCCGACCCGAGCAGCACGCCGACGAGCAGGAGCGGTTTGCCGAGGACGAGGGCACCGATGTCAGCACCGAGGCACCGGCGCAGGCGCCCCCGCCCGGTCACGACGGTCACTCGGCCGAGGAGGAGGACCCGACGCACGGCCAGCTTGGCCACTTCGGGCGCGACTACCTGATCCCCGGCGTCGAGGCCAACGACCCGGAGCCCTACAGGTGGCATACGGGCGAGAAGCGCGACCACGGCGGCGAGGACGCGATCGAGATCATCGACGTCGTCAAGCAGTTCGGCCGCATGCGGATCCTCAACGGGGTCAACCTCGGGCTTCCCGACAACCAGATCTCGATGGTGCTCGGCCCCTCGGGGACCGGCAAGAGCGTGCTGATCAAGCACATCGTCGGCCTGCTGTACCCCGACTCGGGCGACGTCCTCGTCCACGGCGAGTCCGTGCCGTCGATGACCGACGACGAGCTCTTCGAGGTGCGCAAGAAGTTCGGGCTGCTGTTCCAGGACGGCGCCCTGTTCGGCTCGATGAACGTCTACGACAACACCTGCTTCCCGCTGCGACAGCACACCGACAAGAGCGAGGACGAGATCGGCGAGATCGTCGATCGCCGGCTCAAGGAGGTCGGGCTCGCGGAGGCGATGGACAAGATGCCGAACGAGCTCTCGGGCGGGATGCGCAAGCGCGCCGGCTTCGCGCGCGCGCTCGTGCTCGACCCCGCGATCGTCATGTTCGACGAGCCCGATTCGGGCCTCGACCCGGTGCGCACGGCGCTGCTGTGCGAGCTGATCCGCGAGGTCCACGAGGAGAACGGCGGCTGCTACCTGGTGATCAGCCACGACCTCGGCACGGCGCGGCGCATCGCCGACTTCATCGCGGTGCTGTGGAAGGGCCGGATCGTCGAGAGCGGCCCCCAGCAGGAGCTGTTCAACTCGGAGAACGAGTTCGTCAGCCAGTTCCTCAACGCGGAGACCGAGGGCCCGCTCGCGATGGACTAGGGGGTCGGGTGGCCCGCGCCACCTAACCTCCCCTCGATGATGAACCGCTTCGGCAGGCTCGCCGCATGGGCGGTGAGGCGCCCCGGCACCGTGATCGCGCGTCGCGGTCGTGCTCACGCTCCTCGGAGCGGCTGCGGCGACGCGGCTCGCACCCCGAGGCGGCCACGGACAGCCTCGTCGATCGCGACTCCGAGACCTTCGACGCGACCGAGCGCTTCAACGAGAGCTTCGGGGACGACCCCGTGGTCATCCTCGTGCGCGGCCAGCTCGAGGACCTGCTGCTGACCGAGAACCTCGGCGTCCTCCTCGGGCTCGAGGGATGCCTCGCGGGCCAGGCACAGGCAGGGACAGCAGCCGGTCAACGACACCTGCGAGCGGATAGCCGAGCTCGACCCGACGCGCGCGGTGTTCGGCCCCGCGACATTCCTCAACCAGACCGCGCTCAACATCGAGCAGCAGCTCAGCGGCCAGTCGCAGGCGGCGCTCGAGCAGGCGCGCGTCGCCGCGGCCCAGGCGGCCGAGCAGGCGCGTAAGGACGGTCTCTCGGAGGCACAGCAGGCCGATGCGGCGAGGGTCGCGGGCGAGCAGGTGCTGGCGCAGTTCCAGCAGCAGATCCTCAACCTCGCGGTGAGGACCGGGCAGACGGGGCCGCCGCGCCTCGACGACCCGAAGTTCGTCAGCTCGATCGTCTTCGACACGCGCTTCGCGGGCGGAGTCCCGAAGGCGAAGTTCAGCGACTTCTTTCCCAATCCCGAGGCGGCGCTGATCGCGGTGCGCCTGCGGCCCGACCTCAGCGAGGCCGAGCGCGACGAGGCGATCGACCTCTACCGCGAGGCGGTGGGGACGAAGGAGTTCCGGCTCAAGGCGGGGTCGGGGGAGACCCCGAGCTACGTCATCAGCGGCGTGCCGGTCGTCGTCGAGGGGCTGACCGCCGAGCTCGAGAGCGAGATATTCCTCCTGCTCGGGGTCGCGCTCGTCGTCATGGCGCTGACGCTGACGATCGTGTTCGGGCCGCCGCTTCGCCTGCTGCCGCTCGCCGTCGCGCTCGCCGCGACCGCGCTCGCGTTCGGAGGGCTCGCGATCTTCGGCGGCTCGCTGACGATGGCATCGCTCGCCGTGCTGCCCGTGCTGATCGGGCTGGGGGTCGACTACGCGATCCAGTTCCAGGCCCGCTTCCGCGAGGCGATCGCCAGGCGTCCCGCCCAGCGCGTGGCGGCCGCGGCCGAGGCGGCGGCGCGCGGCGGGCCCGTCATCGCCACCGCGGGCCTCGCGACGGCGGCCGGCTTCCTGGTGCTGACCCTGTCGCCGATACCGCTCGTGCGCACCTTCGGGCTGCTGCTCGTGCTCGGGATCGCCCTCGCCTTCGTGATCGCGCTCACCGCGGGGTTCGCGGCGCTCGCGCTCGCGGGGTCCGCGCGCGGCGAGCGCCTGCGCAAGCCGCGCGTCTCGCTCGGGCCGTGCGCGCAGCGCGGCCGCCCGAGCGGGGGAGTGGCGCGACGTCGCGGCCGCTCGCCTCGCCGCGGCGGGCAAGAACGCGATTGCGATGTCGATCGCCGCGCCGGGGCGCGTGCTCGTCGTCGCGCTCGTGCTCGCGGTCACGGGCTGGGTCGCCGGGACGCGCACCGAGGTCGTCTCCGACATCCGCGAGCTCGTGCCCGGCAGCCTGCCGGCGCTCGAGGACGTCGACGTGCTCGAGGAGGAGACGGGGGTCTCGGGCGAGGTCAGCGTCGTCGTCGAGGCGCCCGACCTCACCGACCCGGCGCTGATCGAGTGGATGGCGGACTACAAGCAGCGCGTGCTCGAGGCCCACGGCTTCAGCGGCGAGTTTCCGAGCTGCCAGGACGCCGACCTCTGCCCCGGCCTCTCGCTTCCCGACCTCTTCGGCAGCGGCGACCTGACGCGGGGGCAGGTCAGGGCGCTTCTCGAGATCGCGCCTCCGTACTTCCTCAGCGGGCTCGCATCGCCGGACGCCGAGCCCGGCGACAACGGGGAGGTGCCCGGCCTCACCCACGTGCGGCTGAAGATCCCCGTGATGCCGCTCGACGAGCAGAAGGAGCTGATCGACGACCTCCGGGCGCAGATCGACCCGCCCGGGACCGAGTCCGACCCGCCTGAGGGCGTCGAGGCGACGGTCGCCGGGCTGCCCGCGCTCGCCGCCGACGCGAACTCGCAGCTCTCGGGAAGCCGCTACTGGCTGACCGTCGTCGGCCTGCTCGCGGTCGCCGGCGTGCTGCTCGCGGTCTACCGCTCGGCCCGGAGGGCGCTGGTGCCGCTGATCCCGATCGTGCTCGCGACCGGCTGGTCGGCGCTCGTGATCGAGGCGATGGACATCCCGCTCAACCCGATGTCGGCGGCGCTCGGCGCGCTCGTCATCGCGATCGCGACCGAGTTCAGCGTCCTGCTGGCGGCGCGCTACCACGAGGAGCGCGAGGCGGGCGGCTCCGTCGGCGAGGCGCTGCGGCTCACCTACACCCGCACCGGCGCGGCGGTCCTGGCGTCCGGCACGACGGCGATCGCCGGCTTCGCGGTCCTGATCGCGACCGACATCAGGATGCTGCGCGACTTCGGCCTCGTCACGGTCGTCGACCTCGCCGTCGCTCTGCTCGGCGTGATGCTCGTCCTGCCGGCGGCCCTGGTCTGGGCCGAGGGCGGTTTCGAGCCGCTGGCATCGGCGGCCCGCCGCGCCGGGCGCCGCGCCGGCTCGCTCCTGCCGGCTCGCCTGCGGCCCGGAAGCAGATGAGCGCCGACGGCGGCGAGGAGCCCGGGAGCGCCTCTTCGCAGCCGAGCCGGCGCCCCGCCCGCGTCTACTCGATCATCGTCGGGCTCGCCTTCGTCGCACTGATCGCGATCGCCGGGATAAACAGCCTGCGATCGAGCGAGGGTGGCGTGCTGGGCTCGGGCGGCGAGCGCGGCACGGCGCTGGCGCAGTTCGCCGTCCCCGAGGCGCGCGGCCCCGTCGAGGGGGACGCCAACATCTACCACGACGACTGCGCGACGTCGGAGCTGCCCTGCCCGGAGGACGAGGTGCGCACGCCGGCCTGCGAGATCACGGGGCCCGACGTGGAGGACGGCGACGTGATCCGCGTCTGCGACCTCTTCGACAAGCCGCTGGTGATCTCGTTCTGGTTCACGCGCGGGGGCGACTGCCTGCCGACCCAGGACGTGGTCGACGAGGTCGCGTCGCGTTACGGTGGGCGTGTGAACTTCCTCAGCGTCAACGTCCGCGACGATCGCGAGACGATTCGCGGCGTGATCGCCGAGCGCGGCTGGGAGATCCCCGTCGGCGTCGACTCCGACGGCGCGGTGAGCAACATCTACCGCGTCGGGGTCTGCCCGACCGTCGCCTTCGCCTACCCCGGCGGGATCCTGCGCGGCGCGCTCGTCGGAAGCGAGGAGCTCGCCCGCGAGCAGCTCGTCGCCGAGGTCGAGGACCTGATCGGCGAGTCGCGGCGCCGAGCCGCGTCCGCAGCGGTGATCAGGCCCGAGGACGTCGAGGCGATCGAGCGCCGTCTGCGCGGCGACGCCGTCCCCGAGGCGGGCTGGATCGCGCCCGCGCTCGAGGAGGAGTTCCCGGGCCTCGCGCTGCGCTACACGACGATCGACCGCGGCTCGGGCCGCAGCCCCAGCGAGGTCAAGGAGCGCCTCCGGCGGCTCTCCGACCGCTTCCACGGCGGCCACGCGATCAACCTGCGCCAACGGCCGATCCCCTGGGCCTACCGCGTCTTCTACCGCCACATCGGCCTCGACCCCGACCGCACGCCGACGCCCGTCGAGCAGGTGTCGCTCGACCGCATGAGGCACGGGCAGTTCAAGAGCCGGAACCTGCTCGACGACGCGCTGACGATCGCGATCATGGAGTCCGGCGTCGCGCTGCGCGCCTTCGACGCCGACGCCGCCGAGGGCCGCCCCGGGATCCGGGCCTCGGCGCCCGGCGAGCAGCTCTCGGGAAGGCCGAACGAGCTGCCCACGGGCACGCTCGTGATCGCCGATGAGAGCCGCCCGCTCGGCCTCCTGTTCGGGGCCACCGGCAAGGGGCTCGGGGTGCGGTCCGAAGACCAGCCGCACGATGATCTGCGCCGTCCAGGTCCAGGGCGTCCCCGACATCGCGGTCGAGGAGGCCGTCTGGCTGTGCGCGGGGGTGATGGGCAACCGCGACTAGCAGGCGCGCGATTGCGTCACCCCGACGCCGGGTAAAAGCTAGAATGACCGTCGACCGTTCGCGGCCGATGGGAAATATGCCCGAACTGCTCGACGACACCCGTTTCGAAGTCACCGAGCCCTCTTCGAGTGGCTCCCGCCCGGCAGCGGCACCCGGCCGGGTCAGCGAGCGCACGCGACGCCTCGCACGCCGCGACCTCCGGCGCCAGATCGGCGCCCTCGAGCACGAGCTCGCCGAGATCTTCGCCTCCGCTTTTCCGCGCAGGGGCGTCGAGTTCTCCGTCCCCGGCGGCGGCGGGCCGCGGGTCCTCGACGTGCCGGAGCTCGAGCGCACCCGCGACGCGCTCGCGGCGCGTGTCCAGGACGTGCGCTCGTGGCTGTCGGAGCGCGGCTACGTCGAGGAGCGAAACCGCGAGTTCCTCGAGGAGCTCATCGCCGAGCCCCAGAGGTTCCCCTGGGTCAGGGTCTCGAACGACGACATCGGCGAGCCGGGGTGCCGCCACTGGCACTCGCGTCCGCGCTGGGGCCTGATCGGGATGCTGATGGGCTGGTGGCGCGTCAAGCTCTCCTCCGGTTGTCCATTAGCCACCTCATAGCCCCGGCTGTCGGGCCCGCCTAGCCCCTTGGCGAAGAAGCGCAAGCGGCGACGGCGATCCGCGCCACGTCCCGCCGCATCGGCGCCCGCCGAGGGCACCTCGGCAGACGAGGCGGCCCAGCGCCCGGCGCGATCGACGCGCCGGCGCTCCGCCGACGGGCCGCCGGAGGCGCCGTGGGGCTCGTTTCCGCTCGTCGAGCTGGTCGTCTTCATCGGCCTGGTCCTGCTCGTCGCCGGGTTCATCGCCGGGGGCGGCCAGGGGACGATCCTGATCGTCACCGGGCTCTTGTTCGCCTCACTCGGCGGCCTCGAGCTCTCGGTGCGCGAGCACTTCTCCGGCTATCGCTCCCATACGACGCTGCTCGCCGGCCTCGCCGCCGTCGCCTGCCTGGCGATTCTCTTCTTCGGCGCTCCCGCGCTGCTCTCGCCGTACATACGCATCGCCGCCGCGCTGGCGGTGTTCGGGCTCGCGGCGTGGGGCCTCACGGTCGTCTTCCGGCGCGCCTCGGGCGGGCTCGCGTTTCGCATCCGGGGCTTCAGGGGCTAGCCGAAAGCCCCGAGCGTGCCATGGCAGGCCGACGGGCGGCGAGCCCACGGTCGTGGGTCGCCGCCCGTGAATTCGCCCGCCTTCGCTAGGGGCGCCGGCCGTTTGCGCGCAGCTCCAGGCGGCGAGCCATCTCGCCGCGCTGGCGCTCCGTCAGCTTGCCCAGCTCGCGGTTCTCGTTGACCGCGAGCGGGGTCAGGAACTTGCGAGCCCGTGCCCTGCCCCAGCGTTGCTGGCTGCAGAGCAGCTCGCTTACCGTCATCGTCGTGACCTCGTGCGGGCACTCACGGACGATCTCGGCGGCGCTCAGGCGCCCCGCCTTGATCGACCGCTTGATCGCCGCGCGCGCAAGCCGAATCTCGTTTGCGTGAGCGAGGGCTTGCATGTGCTGAGGCGCTCGTGTGCGCCGCAGCATCGGCATCGGGTCGGCAACGGGCGCAGGGGCAACCGTCGTAGCAGCTTCCATCGTTCCTCCTCCTCCGAGGTAGCGAGTCTCCCAGGGGGCTATCGATTCCGTTGACACCCCTTGGGGCTGAGTCGGAGGTCCCGAGACAGGCGACTCGGTGACTCCCCTTTCAATCCCTGCCCCGGGTGCTTCCGGGCTGCGCCGCAACCTAACGAATTCGGGGGGCCTATCAACGGCTGAGGCGGAAACCCGCCCCCGGGACGTTCGCTATGAGCATGCTTTTTGTGCCCGAATTCGCTTGTCCAATATTGGACAAGCTGAAACTCCCCTCGTGGGGGGATGCAAAACGGGGGTCGGAGCCGGCCGGCGGGTCAGCGCCGCGGCAGATCCGGAAAGCGCGACGTCGACCTCGGCGAAGATCTCGAGCGCTCGATCGAGGTGGTCGCGCTCGTGGGTCGCCATCAGGCTCGTCCGCAGCAGCGCGCCGCCCGGCGGCACGGCGGGGTGAAGCGCGACGTTGGTGTAGACGCCGGCGTCGAAGAGCGCCTTCCAAAGAAGCGCCGCCTGCCAGTCCTCCCCGACGACGACGGGGACGATCGGGGTCAGGGCCTCGCTTCCGTCCGGCATCCGCGTCGGCTCGACGACCTGGAGCCCGAGGTCGGTGAGGCCGCGGTGCAGGTAGGCGGCGTTGTCGAGCAGGCGCTCGAACAGCGGCCCGCCCTCGCGGCGGCAGATCCGAACCGCCTCGAGCGCGGCGCCGACCGCGGCGGGCACCGACGAGGCCGTGAACATGAACGCGCGCGAGGAGAGGCGCAGGAACTCGATGACGTCTGCGGGCCCCGCGATGAAGCCCCCGCAGGACGCGAGGCTCTTCGAGAAGGTCCCCATCCGCAGGTCGACGCGGTCCTCGAGCCCGAAGAGCTCGCAGGTCCCGGCTCCGCGCTCGCCGAGGGCGCCGACGGCGTGCGCCTCGTCGACCATCAGGCGGGCGCCGTGGCGCTCGCACAGCTCGACGATCGCGGGCAGGTCGCAGATGTCGCCCTCCATCGAGAAGACCCCGTCGACGACGACGAGGACGCCGCCGCCGTCCTCGGCCGCGCGCTCGAGCATGCGCTCGAGCTTGTCCATGCGGTTGTGGCGGAAGGGGCGCAGCCTCGCGCCGGAGAGCCGGCAGCCGTCGAGGATCGAGGCGTGGTCGCCCGAGTCGCAGACGACGGTGTCGCCGGGCTCGAGGATCGTCCCGATCGTCCCGAGGTTGGCCTGGTAGCCGGTCGTGAAGACGATCGAGTCCTCGGTCCCCATCCACTCCGCGATCTCGCGCTCGAGCTCGATATGCAGGGGAATCGTGCCGTTGAGAAAGCGCGACCCGGTGAGGCCGGTGCCGTAGCGCTCGAGCGCGTCGCGCGCCGCCCCCTTGACCCGCGGATCCCCCGTGAGCCCGAGGTAGTTGTTGGAGCCGAGCATGATCTTCTCGCCGCCCTCCATCTCGACGACGGGGCCGGCCTCGGACTCGATCAGCCTGAAGTAGGGGACGACGTCGGCCTCGCGCGCGGCCTCGAGGATCGCGATGCGATCGTGGGTGCGCGCCTTCTCGAACACGTCGGGCGTCGCACGCGTCTCGGGCATGGCGGGAAGTCTGGCAGGCCCGGCCGAGGGGATGGCATTCGGGCGGGAGCATGGGCGCTGACGGCTACTGCGGCTGGGTGGGGGAGCCGTTTCGCCGCAAGCGTCCTGGATTAGGCTCCTATACGCGGCCCTATGCAGGACGCTTGGCCGGTGAGGCCCTGGCGGTCGGGGCCCAGTTCCCTACCCAGCCGCAGTTGGCGCCACGGAGCCGCAGACGCCTGGACCTTCGTTTGGGCTAGGTTGGCTGGCGTGGCGAGCGTGGCCAGCGAGAAGTCGCGGACCGGCGGGAAGCTGACGGTCCGCCCGGTGCGCACCCGGCGCGACCTGACGCGCTTCATCAAGCTCCCGTTCGAGCTTCACCGCGACTCGGAGCAGTGGGTCCCCCCGCTGATCTCCGAGCGCCGCCGCTTCCTCGACCGATCGAAGAACCCGTTCTTCGATCACGCCGAGGCCGAGTACTTCCTCTGCGAGCGCGACGGCGAGGTGGTGGGGCGGATCACGGCCCACATCGACCAGCGCTGGGACGAGTTCCAGGGCGGCAACGACGGCATGTTCGGCTTCTTCGAGTCCGCCAACGACATCGCCGCCGCCCGTGCGCTGATCGGCACGCGCCGCGGAGTGGCTGCGCGAGCGCGGCCGCGATCGGATGCTCGGCCCGATGGACTTCACGACCAACGACGAGTGCGGCCTGCTGATCGAGGGCTACGAGATCGCGCCGATGATCCTCCAGCCCTGGCACCCGCCCTACTACCGCGAGCTGCTCGAGTCGCAGGGGCTCGCCAAGCGCATCGACCTCCTGATGTGGAAGCTGATGATGGGCGAGCTCTTCGAGGAGACCGAGTTCCACCCCTTCATCCACGCCGCCTCCGAGAAGTCGGCCAACGAGCACGGCGTCGTGATCCGCAACATGCGAAAGCGCGAACTGGCGGCGGAGATCGGCCGCTTCATGGAGGTCTACAACGAGGCCTGGGGGCCCAACTGGGGCTTCGTCCCGGTCACCGAGGACGAGGTCGAGTTCCAGGCCCGCGACCTCAAGCCGATCCTGCGCGAGGAGTGGGCGATGATCGCCGAGAAGGACGGCGAGGTCGTCGGAGCCGCGCTCACGCTCCCCGACATCAACCAGGTCCTCAAGCACATGGGCGGCCGCCTGCTTCCGTTCGGGTGGCTGACGTTCCTGCGCCGCAGGCCCAAGATCGATCGTGTGCGCGTCTTCGCGCTCGGGGTCAAGCCCGAGTACCAGCACTGGGGGGTCGCCGCCGCGCTGTACGTGCGCCACATCGAGACCGCGGCCGAGCTCGGCATGCCCGGAGGCGAGACCGGCTGGATCCTGGAGACCAACGAGCCGATGAACCGCGCCATGGAGGGTATGGGCGGCGAGGTGGTCAAGCGCTACAGGCTCTATGAACTACCCGTGTCTTGACGCGGGTCTAGACTGACGCCGATGGCGGAAGAGGTCCTCGAAGCGGACGCGATCGAAGAGCCGGCCCTCGACGGCGAGGTCGTCGAGGAGGACGGCGCCGCCCGCTTCCCGAGCCCGCCCGCAAGACCGAGCTCGAGGCCTGGCGCGGGGAGATGAAGACCGCCGCGATAGCCGCCGCCGGGGGCCTCGTCGCCGGAGTCGCCACCGTCGCGGTCGCCAAGGCCGCGCGCGGCGCCGGCACCCGCCGCGCCGTCTCGAAGGCGATGAAGCGCCAGCGAAAGACGCGCCCGGCGAACATCGTCGCCAGCCGCTCCTTCCTGATCGACGTCCACGTGCTCGGCCGGTAGTGCCGTCGCCTCTCCGTCGAGGGGCGAAGTGAGGCCGCCCTGGCCCTACCGGCTGCCGCGCAGCGGCGGGCGCGACCGGGTGACGCAGGTCAGGCGCGGCGTCGTGACCCGCTTCATGCAACTGCGACGGGGCGCCCGTGGTCGTGCGCGCCTGGCAGCGACGCGACGCGACGGTCGTGCGTGCGCGCCGACTCCGTCGACGAGCAGGCCGGGCGCGAGTGCCTCGAGCGCGCGATCGAGCGCATGCGCTTCGCGCTCGGCGTCGACGACGACTACCAGGACTTCTACGACGAGTTTCGCTCCGACCGCCTCGTGGGCCGCGCCGTCTCGCGCAAGCCGTGGGTGCGCCCGCGCCGGCGCCCCTCGCCGTGGGAGGCGCTCGCCTGGGCGGTCACCGAGCAGCTCATCGACGTCCCGCGCGCGAACGCGATCCAGCGCCGCATCGTCCACCGCTGGGGGCCCGAAGCTCGCATGGGGGCAGGCGAGGCTGCGCGACGTGCCCGGGCCCGAGGCGATCGCGGGCCGCGCCCCGGCCGAGCTGGCCGGCTGTGACCTGGCGCCGAAGCGCGCGCTGGCGCTCGTCAAGGTGGCGCGCGAGGCGGCCAGCGGGCGCGCCGACCTCGCGCGCCCCGAGGACGACGCCCGCCTGCTCAAGATCTCGAACATCGGGCCCTGGACGGTCCAGTGCCTGGGCCTCTTCGGCCGCGGCGACCCCGACTCGCTGCCCGCCGGCGACCTCGCCTACGTCAAGCTGATCGGCCACCTTGCGAACCTCGGCCGCCGCGCCACCGTCGAGGAGGTCGAGGAGTTCTTCGAGCCCTACCGGCCGTTCAGAGGCCTCGCCGGCACCTTCATGCTCTCCGGGTACCACTCCCTGGTCGCCCAGGGCCCGCCGCTGCGGCTACGCGGCGTAGCGCGGCGCCCTACTTGCCGCCGGCGCGCGGCAGCAGCTCGTTGGTGAGCATCTCGCCGGGCTCGGGGAGGACGGCGATCAGGCCCTCGTCGGCCATGAAGCCGGCGAACTGCTGCCACTGGCCGATGTTCATGTAGCCGTAGCGGTCGCCGGGCTGGGCCTCGAGCAGCGGCAGCGTGGCCTCGACCTCGGCCGCGGTCAGCTTCGGGTCGAGGTCGGGGGCGGCGGCGAGCAGGGTCTCGGTGGCCGCGGCGGGGTCGCGGGCCGCGTCGCGCGTGCCGCGCTCGAGCGCGTCGAGGAAGAGGCGGATCTCCTCGGGGTCCTCGGCGACGAGGTCCTCGCTCGCGACGAGCACGAGCTCGTCGTAGGTCGGGATGCCGAGCTCGTCCACCGGGACGACGCTCGGGTCCTCGCCGCGCTCCGCGAGGTCGACGCCCTCGATGTTCTTGAAGCCGCCGAGGATCGCGTCGGCGCGGTTGGAGAGCAGGGCGGGAAGCAGGTTGAGGCCGACGTTGACCTCCTCGACGTCGTCGAGCGACAGCGCCGCCCGCTCCAGGATCGACTCGAGAAACGCGGTCTGGTACGGGATCCCGGCGGTCGCGACCGTCGCGCCGGCGAGGTCGCGGGGCCTCGAGATCCCGGCCTCGGGGAGCGAGATCAGCGAGGTGAGCGGCTCGCTGACGAGCGCGCCGACGGCGACCACGTCGAGCCCCTGGTCGCGCGCGATCATCACCTCGGGCTCGTACGAGATCGCGAGGTCCACCTGGCCCGCGGCCACCTGCTTGATCGGCGCCGAGGGGTCGGAGGGCACGCGCGGCCGGACGTCGAGGCCCGCCTCGGTGAAGTAGCCGCGCTCGATCGCCTCGTAGAGCCCGACGTGGTCGGGGTTGACGTAGAAGTCGAGCGCGACGTCGAAGGGCTGCGGCTCGCTGCCTCCGCGCGGCTCCTCCTTCTCGCCGCACCCGGCCGCGATCGCGACCAGCGCGGCTGCGGCGAGCGCGGCTGCGGCGATCCGGCTCACGCGGCGTGCTCCCCCCACCATGCGAAGCGCCGCTCGAGCAGCGTCAGCAGGCCGAAGAGGGCGATCGCGAACGCCGACAGCACGACGACGGCCGCGAAGACGCGCGCGGTGAGCAGCTGCGCCGAGGCCTGGAGCATCAGGTGCCCGAGCCCGGAGTCCGAGCCCGCCCACTCGCCGAACACGGCGCCGATGACCGCGACCGCGACCGCGATCTTGGCGCCGCTGAAGAAGTAGGGGAGCGCCGCCGGCGCCTCGACGCGGCGAAGCGTCTGCCAGCGGCCGGCGTCGAGCGTGCGCATCAGCTTGCGCAGCTCGGGGTCGACCGAGCGCAGCCCGTCGAGCGTGTTGACGGTGATCGGAAAGAAGCAGATCAGCGCGATGATCGCCAGCTTGGGCCCGATCCCGAAGCCGAACCAGACGACGAGGATCGGGGCGATGACGATGATCGGGACGGTCTGGGAGGCGACGAGCAGGGGGTAGAAGGCGCGGCGCAGGGCGGGGGAGAGGTGAAGCGCGATCGCGAACCCGGCGCCCGCCACGACGGCGATTGCGAAAGCCGAGCACGACCTCCTTCAGCGTCACCCAGCCGTTGTCGGCGAGAAGCTCGCGGTCCTCCCACAGGGACTCGGCGATGTCGCTCGGCGCCGGGATCAGGAAGGGCTCGATGCTGAGCGCGTCGGCGAGCAGGTCCCATTTCGCCGCCAGCTCCCAGGCGCCGAGCAGCGCGAGCACGATCGCGAGCCGGCGCGAGCCACTTCGTCGTCATCGCGATCCCTCCAGCAGCGCGCGCAGCGCGCGCTCGCGCGCGGCGGAGAACTCGGGCGAGGTGATCGCGTCGGTTCGCGGGAGCGCGCGCGGGCGCGGCGCGGCGAGCTGCTCGACGAGGCGCGCCGGGCGCGCCGACAGAACCGCGACGCGGTCGCAGAGGTAGAGCGCCTCCTCGACGTCGTGGGTCACGAGGATCACGGTGCGCGGCTCCGCCGCGAGCGCCGCGACGAGCCACTCCTGGACCTCGCCGCGCGTGATCGCGTCGAGGCCCGCGAAGGGCTCGTCGAGCAGCAGCACGGGCTTGTCGGCGAGCAGCGTGCGGACGAATGCGACGCGCTGGCGCATCCCGCCCGACAGCTCGCGCGGCAGGGCGTCTCCGAAGCCCGCGAGGCCGAGGCGGTCGAAGAGCGGCTCGGCGTGAGCGCGCGCGGCTGCGCGGCGCTCACCGCGGTTTCTCAGCGCCAGCGAGGCGTTGTCGATCGCGCGCAGCCAGGGGAGCAGCAGGTCGCGCTGCGGCATGTAGGCGCAGCGCGCGAGCCGCTCGGCGGCGGGCTCGGCGCCGTCGACGGCGATCCGCCCGCCCGCCGGCTCGACGAGGCCGGCGACGAGCTCGAGCAGCGTCGACTTCCCGCACCCCGAGGGCCCCACGAGCCCGACGACCTCCCCCGGCGCGGCGGCCAGGTCGAGCCGCCGGATGACCTCGAGCTCGCCGAAGGAGTGGCTGAGCCCTCGACGGCGACGGCGGCGCCACCCCCGGTGGACGGGGTGGGCGACCCGAATTGGATTGAGGCTCCGCCACGGGAGCCTCAGGTGTGCTGTTCATGCTCCCTCCGCGCGAATTACCGCACAGGTTCGAAGGGTCAGCGCCGGGTGGGATTAGGCGCTATCTCAGCCCGCTTGCCCGCGAGCCCCCCTGGGTCGTTGCGAAGAGAAGTCTACCCCGGTGGTGCCTAGGGTCTACTCGGCCGGCGCGGGGCCTCCGGCGATCACGTTGACGAACGTCTCGAGGTGCTTCGTCGTCCAGCACTCGAAGACGCCGTCGCAGTGCGGTTCGTAGGCCGACATCACCGAGTCGCCGTAGTTCCAGTAGAGCTTCGGCTCGGGGTTGAGCCAGAAGGTGCGCCCGGCGCGCTCGGCGACCTGGGCGAAGACCGAGGCGTGCGGCTCGCGGCCGTTCGTGCGCGCGTCTCCGAGCACGATCACGGTCGACCGCGGGCCCAGCTCCTCGGAGATCTCGGTCAGGAACTCGAGCCAGACGCGGCCGTAGTCGGTGTAGCCCGAGACGTCGGCGACCCCGCCCTCGCGGCTGATCTTGTCGGCGATCGAGCGGAAGTCGCGCTCCGCCTCGAAGACGTCGGTCACCTCCGAGATCCGCTCGATGAAGACGAAGCTGCGCAGCTTTCGAAACGAGTCGTGGAGCGCGTGCATCACCGAGAGGAAGAAGACGCTCGCCGACGTGACCGACGTCGAGACGTCGCATAGCACGTAGATCTCCGGCCGGCGCGGGCGCTTGGGTCGGTGCTTGAGTCGCAGCGGGACGCCGCCGGTCTCGAGCGAGGCACGCATCGTGCGGCGCACGTCGACGGCGGCGCTGCGGCGACGCCCGCGCTGCTCGTGCCCGAGCGTCGCGAGGCGCTTCTTGAGCTGCGCGACGGCGCGGTGGACGGCGGCGAGGTCCTGCGCCGGGCTCGTCGGCAGCGCGCGGTCGAGGTCGGCGAGCGGCCGCGACGGGGGCAGTCGCTCGGTGCGCTCGATCAGGTCGCGCTCGAGCTCGCGGCGCAGGTGGCGCTCGAACTGGTTGAGGCTCTCGCGGTCGAGGGTCAGGATCTCGCCGTCGGAGTCCGTGGCGCGCCCCTGGGTCTGGAGGCCGAGGGTGCGCCGGATGCGCTGCACGTCCACGCCGACGACGCCCGAGCCCTCGCCGCGGCGCCCGAAGGCCTCGATCGCCAGCCGCGCGAGGTCGCGCATCTCTCCGTCGCGCCCGTCCACGATCGCCTGGCGCACCGCCTCGCGCAATTCGTCGAGGTCGAGCTGCCCGGTCCCCTGGTGGCGCTGCTCGGCGATCCCCTGGCGCAGCGCCTCTGCCTCGGCGGCGCGGAAGAAGTAGCGGTCGAAGAGCAGCTCGAACACGCGCCGGTCCTCCTGTGACTTGGCGAGCGTCGCCGCCATCGTCTCGCGAAAGTCGGCCGGCTCGGTCCACGGCACCGCCTCGAGCGCCTCGAACGCGTCGAGGATCTCCGAGGTCCCGATCGCGACGCCCTCGCTTCGCAGCTCCTCGCAGAAGGACACCAGCCGCGCCGCGAGCCCCGGCGGCAGCGCCTCGAGCCTCTCGGTGTCGGGGCCGGCCATCTCGCCGGCGGCTAGCTCGCCCGCCCGAGGTCGAGCTTGCCCTCTTCGCCGAGCTTGACCCCGACGCGCTCGGCGACGAGCTCGAGGTCGGAGCGGTGCTTGACGATGATGCTCATCGTCTGCTCGAAGACCTCGCGGTCGATGTCGTCTGCGCCGAGCAGCAGCAGGGCCCTCGCCCAGTCGATCGACTCGGCGATCGAGGGCGGCTTCTTGAGGTCGAGCGAGCGCACCATGTGGATCACCTCGACGAGCCTGCGCGCGAGCTTCTCGTCGAGCTCGGGCGAGTGCAGGCGCACGATCTCCATCTCGCGCTCGACCTCGGGGTAGTCGAGCCACAGGTAGAGGCAGCGGCGCTTCAGCGCCTCCGTCAGCTCGCGCGAGTTATTGGAGGTCAGGGCGACGATCGGCCGCGTGCGGGCCTCGATCACGCCGAGCTCGGGGATCGAGATCTGGAAGTCGGACAGGACCTCGAGCAGCATCGCCTCGAACTCCTGGTCGGTCTTGTCGATCTCGTCGATCAGCAGCACGACGGGCTCGGGCGTCGATATCGCGTGAAGCAGCGGCCGCGTGAGCAGGAACTCCTCGCCGAAGATGTCCTCCTGAACCGCGTCCCACCCGGGCGTGCTGTCGTCGGCGCCCGCCCCGGCCTCCGCCTGGATTCGCAGCAGCTGCTTACGGTAGTTCCACTCGTAGAGCGCCTTCGCCTCGTCGAGGCCCTCGTAGCACTGGAGCCTGATCAGGTCGCGACCGGTCGAGCGCGACAGGGCCTTCGCGAGCTCCGTCTTGCCGACCCCGGCCGGCCCCTCGACGAGCACCGGCTTTCCCAGCCGCTGCGCGAGAAACGAGACGAGCGCGGCGGGCTCGTCGGCGAGGTAGCCGACGCGCGCAAGCGCATCGCGCACGTCACTGACGGACTCTGGAGGCGTCTCCGCCATCGTGGCGATGATAATGACGCGATGCACGAGCTCGGCGCAGCCTCCGTGATCGTCGAGCAGGCCGCCCTGCTGCCCGAAAGCATTGGTCCCTACATCGCGCTGATGGGCGCGGGCTTCGTCGTCGGGGCGTACGGGCACCTGATCCGCTCGCGCTGGGTCGTCGCGATCGGCGTGATCATGATCTTCCTCGCGACGCTGTTCTTCCCGCTCGCGATCCACTTCTTCGAGGACCGCCCGCCGGCGCCGCCGGGGCCGCAGCTCGAGCCCTAGACGGCCGATCCCGGCCGTCTGACGTACCCCGCGCGATACGGATTTCTCGCTAGTTGCGGACATTGCGGGTTTCTCGCTCCTTGCGGACCTCGCGCGGGCCATAAGGGCGCCGCACCCTCCTATAAGCTCGCGCGCGGTTCCATCCCGTTTGCGGTGGACGGGGAGAGGATGTTCGACGTGCCGGATCAACGAGGCGAGCAGCAAGGCGACGACGCGAGCGATCGCCCGACCCTGCACGCCGTCGACACCCCTCCCGAGGGCGAGGCCATCCCATCGGCGGATGAGGGAACCGCGGAGCCGGCGCCCCTCGCCGAGGAAACGCGTGACGCGGTCGCGGATGCGGTGGACGCCGCGGCCGAGGCGGTTGATGCGGCCGCCGGCGCCCGCGCCGATTCGGTGGCCGACCTCGGGCGCGAGGTGCGGCGCCTGTCCCGCGACCTCGCCGATGCGCGCTCGACGGCCGCCGAAGCCGAGCAGCGCGCGGAGGGCCTCGAGCGAGCCGCAGAGGACGCGCAGAGGCGCGCGAGCCGCGCGGCCGGCGAGCGCGAGGAGGCCGTCGAGCGGATGAAGATCGCGGAGGACAAGCGCCGCGCCGCCGCGCGCGCATCACAGCTGGTCCGTGAGCAGGCGCCGAAGCAGGCCGCGGCCGAGGCCCGCGAGCGCCTCGAGAAGATCCGCGACCAGCTCCAGGAACAGGCCCGCGACAAGCTGCGGGCGGCGGCCGAGAAGCTGCGCGCCCAGGCCGACGAGCACGCGCGAAAGCTCGCGGCGAAGGCGGCGAGCGATGCGCGCGAGCAGGTCCAGGGCCACGCGGAGCGCGTGATCGAGACCGCCGAGCAGAAGGCGCGCGAGGAGGCCGAGCGCCGCGAGCAGCTCGAGCGCGAGCTGGCGATCGCCAAGAGCCGCCTCGACGCGCTCGTCGACCGCGTCGCGCGCGAGGCCGAGCGCCGGGCCCGCGAGCAGGCCGAGCAGCGCGTGCGCGCCGAGATCGAGAGCATCGAGCAGGAGATCGATCAGGAGGCCGAGCGCGTCCGCGTCGAGGCCAATGCGCGCTCACGCGCGAGCGTCGAGCTGCGCCTGCGCGAGGAGGAGGCGAAGCTTCGCCAGGAGGCCGAGGACAACGCGCGCGAGGAGGCGGGCCAGCGGATCAAGGCGCTCGAGGCGAGGCTGGCGCGCGAGACCGACCATGATGCGCGCGCCGCCGCCGACGACGTTCGCCGCAAGGCCGAGGACCGCCGCGCCGCCGTAACCGAGCGGGTGCAGCGCGAGGCCGATGAGCACGTGCGGCTTGCGGCCGAGCAGGCGCGCCGCGAGGCTCTCGCGGCGGCGACCGACGCCGCCGCGGCCGCCTAGCCCGCGGCCGGCTGGCGCGCCGCTTCGACCTTCGACGCGGAGGTCGAGATCTCGAGCCTCGCGGCGCTCGGCCGCGAGCTCGATCCGCTCCGGGTCTCCGCCAAGCTCGTCCCATGCCCGCGACGCGGTCGCCTGGAAGGAGTCGAGGAAGTCGTCGGAGTGCAGGGGGTCGTGGTGGAAGAGCATCAGCCGCTCCGCCTCGACCCGGCGCGCGAAGGTGAGCGCGTCCGTCAGCCGCGAATGGCCCCAGCCGACGTGCTCGGGGTACTCGGCGTCGGTGTACTGGCAGTCGTGCAGCAGTATCGAGGCGTTGCACGCGAGCTCGTGGCCCGAGATCCACTCCGGCTCGAGGTCGTCGAGCGGAGCCCCGAGCGCCGGCTCGTGGTCGGGGATGTAACAAAGGCTCTCCCCGTCCGAGTCGGTGATCCGGTAGCCGAGCGTCGGGCCGCGATGGGTCACCGCCTCGGCTCGGATCGTCGCCGAGCCGATCTCCCACTCGCTCACGGGGGTGTCGCGGAACGAGACCTCGCACGGCAGCTCGCGAACCTCGACCGGCGAGAGCGGGGCGGAGATGTAGCGCGCGATCCGGTCCTCGAGCGACGCCTCGGGCGACGACGGGCCCCAGATCGTGATCTCGGACTCGGCCCGGAAGCAGGGCGGAAAGAACATCAGGCCCTGGATGTGATCGAGGTGGAGGTGGGTCAGCAGGATGTTGATCTTCGGCATCGGCGTCGCGGCGAGCGCGACCCCGAGATTTCGGATCCCCGTCCCCGCGTCGAGGATCAGCGTCTCGCCGTCGGCGAGCGTGATCTCGACGCACGAGGTGTTGCCGCCGTAGCGGTTCATCTCGGGGCCCGGCGCAGGGACCGAGCCGCGGGCGCCCCAGACCTTGAGCTTCATCGCGCCATCACTCCTCCTCCGCGGCTTCGCGGGGCTGCGCCCCGTCGATCGGCCAGAAGAAGATCATCGCTCCCGAGGAGTTCGCGTCGGCCCCCACGATCGGCACCGCGCTGGCCTCGATCATGTACTGGTCACCGCGCGTCGAGCGGATGCAGAAGTCGGCGTGGGCGGGGCGCCCGTTGCGAAGCGCCTTGGTCAGGGGAGAGTCCTCGAGCTCCATCGGCTGCCCGGAGTCGTCGAAGGGCCCGAAGGTCGCGAGCCACTCGGCGGCCGGCATGCGCCCCGCCTCTTCGAACGACGCGCCGAGCAGGGCGCCGGCGGCCTCGTTGTAGAACAGCAGAGCGCCGTCGTCGCCGACCAGGAACGCAGCTGTCGAGAGGCTGGTGATCAGGTTGCGAGCGAGGATGACCTCGAGCGGTTTCTGAGCGCTGTCCATCGGCCGACGCTGCTGATTGTTCCATCAACCGTCATCCGCGGCCAGCACGCGAGGTAAGGTCGCACGATGACACGCATGCGGGCATCGCTTGCGGCCCTCGTGCTGCTCGCCGCGGCGCTGGCGGCGCCCGCGGCCGCCCAGGCGCAGATTCCGGGACTGCCGCCGATCCCGATCCTCCAGGACCCACAACCGCCCGCCGGCACGCCCGAGTTCACGGGGTCGCCCGCCGTTCCCAAGCCCGTGTCGGCGCCGGAGGTGCCGCGCCACCCCTACATGGCCCCGAACGGGTTCAGCAACATCCACGCTGACGGCTACCAGACCGACACCTACGGCTGGGGCGGCCCGCTCGGGCGCGACATCCAGACGAGCTCGACGCTGTTCTTCCGCGAGTGCGCCTCGCCGAGCCTCGATGGCGATGGCCACCTCGCCGTGATCTGCGTCGGCCTCGACCACGCGATCGCGACACTGCTGGATCCGGTGACGCTCGAGGTCCTGGCCACCTACGACCTCCCGCCGCGCAACGTCAGCGCCAACCCGTTTCGCGACTTCTCGGGCGGCGGCTACTTCTACCTCGACAACCAGGACCGCATCGTCACGCCGACCTCGACGCGCCACGTGTTCGTCATCGCCCAGACCGGCGGCCCGGGCCTCGAGCTCGAGCGCGACTACGACGTGAGCGGCGTCGTCGCCCAGGGCGACGGGATCATCTCGGCGCTGCCCGACTGGGACGGGAGGATCTGGTTCGCGTCGACGAAGGGCGTGGTCGGCTGGATCGATCCCGCGACGGGCCAGGTCACGTCGCGCAGCCTCGGCGAGGGGATCACGAACTCGTTCGCGGTCGATGACACCGGCGGCGTGTTCATCGTCACCGACAGGGCGCTGTACCGCTTCGACGCTCGCAAGGGCAACGTCGACGAGACGTGGCGCGTGGCCTACGACAACAACGGAGTCGCCAAGCCGGGCCAGTCGGACGCGGGCTCCGGGACCACGCCGACGCTCCTGGGGCGCAACTACGTCGCGATCGCCGACAACGCCGACCCGATGCAGATCGTCGCCGTGCGTCGTCGAGCCGACCTCACGGCCGACCGGCGCAAGGGCAAGCGCCGCCGCGGCCAGCGCCACCGGATCGTCTGCGAGCAGCCGGTGTTCTCGGCCGGCGCCGGCTCGACCGATCAGTCGCTGATCGGCGCCGGGAAGGCGATGGTCGTGGAGAACAATTACGGCTACACCGGCCCGCTCTCGGTCCAGAACGGAGACACCACGCTGCCCGGCTTCGAGCGAGTCGACATCCGCAAACGCGGACGCGGTTGCCGCACCATCTGGCACAGCGACGAGACGGCGCCCTCGCTGGTGCCCAAGCTCTCGCTCGCCAACGGCCTCGTCTACACCTACACGAAGCCGCCGCGTGACGACGACGCCGACGTCTGGTACCTGACGGCGATCGACTTCCACACGGGAGAGACCGTGTGGCGGCGGCTCGCCGGCGAGGGCCTCGGGTTCAACAACAACTTTGCACCGGTCACCCTCACCCCCGACGGGACCGCTTACGTCGGAGTGCTCGGCGGGCTGACCCGCTTCGCGGACGGTTCCTAGAAAGCTCTCAGGCAGGCCTGGAGATCGGTGCTCCAGTCCTCAAGCGGCGGCCCCGAGCGGCCGATACTCCCGGCGTGGGAGTCCGAACGGGAAGATCCGACGCCGCGTTGCAGCTCGCCGAGGCGCAGAAGCGAATCGGCGAGCTCGAGGCGCAGCTGGCTCACGGCGACACGCGCGACCCGCTGGCGCGCACGCTGCTGACCCTGAAGGCCTTCCGCACCCAGCTCGACCTCGACGTCGCACGCGCTCAGCGCTATCAGCGCCCACTTTCGGTCGCGCTGCTCGACATCGACGGCTTCCGCCAGATCAATCTCCGCCACGGCTACGCGGTCGGCGACGACGTCCTCGCGACGACCGGGAGCGTGATCTCGGACGAGACCCGCGTGCACGACCTCGCCTGCCGCATGGGCGCCGACGAGTTCGGGCTGCTGCTGCCCGAGTCGAGCGGCCCCGCCGCCCATCTGGCGATAGAGCGCCTGCTCCTGCGGCTGGAGAACGTCTCCGTGGGGCCCATCAGCGGCCTCTCGATGTCGGTCGGGATCGCGGCGCTCGAGGCCAAGCAGTCTTCCGAGGAGGTCCTCGCGACGGCGGGCGAGGCGCTCCAGCAGGCGCGCGCCGCCGGCGGCCACCAGGCGGTGGTCTTCGAGGGCCACGTCGGCGAGGAGACGGGCAACCCCGCCCACGGCGACGTCGTCGTCGCCCTGGCCTCGGCGCTCCAGGAGCGCGACCAGTACACCGGCGACCATTCCGAGTCCGTGGTGGAGATGTCGGCCCGAGTTGCCGAGGCGATGGCGCTGGGCCCCGACGAGATCGCCCGCATTCGCATGGGCGCCCTGCTGCACGACATCGGCAAGGTCGGCATCCCCGACGACATCTTGCACAAGCCCGGCCCGCTCGACGACAGCGAGTTGGAGCTGATGCGCCAGCACCCCGAGATCGGGGAGCGGATCCTGCGCATGATCCCGGGTCTCGGGCCGATCGCGCGCATCGTCCGCCACGAGCACGAGCGCTATGACGGCGGCGGCTATCCCGACGGAATCTCGGGCAGCGAGATCCCGATCGGCAGCCGCATCATCCTCGCCTGCGACGCCTACCACGCGATGACGTCCGACCGGCCCTACCGCCAGGCGATGGCGCACGCCGACGCGATGGCCGAGCTGGGCAAGCACTCCGGGTCGCAGTTCGACCCCGAGGTGATCCAGGCGCTCGTCGGCTACCTCTACGGGCGGCGACAGGCCGGCGCGACCGTTTGACGTAGCTTCACGCCACAGGTCGTGGGGCGACCGACTACGTGCGCGTCCCCAAACGCCCGCGAATCTCCGTCAGCTTCTTCGAGCCGGCGGCGGGACGACCTCGACCGGATGAAGATCCGGCCGAGCTCGCCGCGCGGCTGCTTGAGGAGATCCGCGCGCTCGTCCCCCCGCAAGCGGCGGGACGCGATATGGGTGCTGCCGGCTAGCCCTCGAGCTTGCCGATCTTGAAGATCTTGGTTCCGCAGTCCGGGCACGTGCCCTGGATCGCAGGCCGGCCGTTCTTCATCGTGACCTGCTGCGGGTCCTTGATCTCGACCTTCTTGCGCTCTTTGACGCAGTAACCCTCAGCCATCAGCGCATCTCCTCCTGTTGTCGCTTTGGCCCTCACGGGCATGGCGTACGCACGACAGTAGAGCAACGGACAGACATTCCCACGCACGATTCGTGCGTAACAGCACAAATCCCACGCACGATGCGGCGAATACGATGCCCCTCGCCATGGTCGCCCGCTGCGCACGGATCGCGAACTCGGCCCGTTTCCAGGGGTTCATCTTCGTCGTCATCCTCGTCAACGCGATCGCGCTGGCGCTGGGGACCTACGACTCGATCGAGAACGACGCGGGCACGCTGCTGACGATCGTCAGCGAGGTCTGCGTGGGGATCTTCGTGATCGAGCTCCTCATTCGGATCACGGCCTACGGCAGCCGGCCCCAGGACTTCTTCCGCGACGGCTGGAACGTCTTCGACTTCATCGTCATAACGGCCGCCTTCGTGCCCGGCGTGCGCGAGAGCACGACCCTGCTGCGCCTCGCGCGCCTGCTGCGCGTGGTGCGCATCGTCACGGTGCTGCCCGAGTTCCGGATCATCGTCCGCGGAATGGTGCGAAGCCTGCCCCCGCTGGGCAGCCTCGCCCTGCTCGGCGTGCTGCTGATGTACGTCTACGGGATGGTGGGGTGGATCCTCTTCCACGACGGGGACCCGGAGAACTGGGGCAATCTCGGCGACGCGATGCTGACCCTGTTCGTGATCATGACGCTCGAGGACTGGCCTCAGTATCTCGACGCGGCGCAGGCGATCCACCCGTGGTCATGGGTCTTCTTCGTCTCCTACGTCCTGCTCGCCTCGTTCCTGCTCATCAACGTCCTCATCGCGGTCGTGCTGACGAGCATGGAGGGTGCGCGCGCCGAAGACGCCCGCTTGGCGCGACAGCTCAGGCGCGAGCTCGAGGAGGCCGAGGAGATCATCCGCGACGAGCGCGAGGAGCTCGTCGACGCGATGCGCTCGCTGCGCGACGCCGTCGACGAGCTCGAGGATCGCATCGAGCGGGCCGGCAGCGGAGGCGACCCGGGCCCCGCCGACAGCCGCGCCTGACCGCGGCGCGGGCGGCCGTGGCTTAGGGCGTTTCCTCGGTGGTCGTGGTGGTGGTCGTCGACCCGCTCGACTCGAGATCGGCGATCTGGTCGCGCAGGTCCTGGATGTCGTCCTGGAGCACCGAGATCTCCTGCTCGGTCTTCTGATCGCCCTGGTTCAACGTGGCGAACTCCTCCTCGAGCGCGCTGATTCGCTGCTGGAGCGACTGCACGTCGTCCTGCGCCGCCTCGCTCGCCGTGTCGCTGACCCCGGCGAGCTCCTCGCGGACGTCCTCGAGCTGAGCCTCGGTCGCGGCGTTCTCTTCGGTGTCGCGCGCGAGCGCGATCCCGTAGAGCGCCGCCGCCAGGGCGAGGACGGCGACGACGCCGATCGCGATCGTGCGGATGTTGAGCTTGCGCTCGAGCTGGGCGATCCAGGTGCGCAGCCCGTCGATGCGCTCGTGAGGGTCCGTCGACGCGTCGGCCACGGCCGGCGACGGCCCGCCCGGGGCGCCCGGGACTGCCGGGGGCTGCTCCGCGGGTGACTGCGGTGGCTGGGGGCCCCCCGGCTTTCCCGGGGGTGGCTTCGGCGGCTGGGTTGCCATCTGCGGCTGAGCCTATCTCAGCTCGGGGCTCTAGCCGACCGTGCCCTCGTCGCCCTCGAGCGGCAATCCTGCCTGCTCCCACGCACGAAGGCCGCCCGCCATGTTGTGGGCGTCGTAGCCGTCGCCGCGGAAGGCGTCGGCGACCATCGCCGAGCGGTTCCCGCTGCGGCATGCGAAGACGACTGCGCGGTCTCGCGGCACCTCCCCGGCCCTCTCGGTGATCTCCTCGAGCACGATGTGGACCGCGCCCGCGATGCGGCCGCGCTCCCACTCCTCGTTCTGGCGGACGTCGATCAGACACGCCTCGCCGGAACGCAGCATCTCGGCGACGCGCTCGGGCTCGAGCGCCTCGGCGACGTTCGGCCGATCGTCGGTGCCGGCCTGCTCCGAGCCGGGTGCGCTTTCGACGGCCATCGGGGCGAGCTTAGACCCTCTTAGACTAGGTTCACGCACTCAATCTCACCCCGACTCTTGAGCAGATAAAGGAGACACGCAGATGCCACAGGCAGTCATCGTCGACGCAGTCCGCACCCCGATCGGGCGCGCATTCAAAGGCTCACTGGCCCAGCTGCGCCCCGACGAGGTCGCCGCGTACACCGTCGACCAGCTTCTGGAGCGAAACCCCGACGTCGACCCCGCGAGCGTCGAGGAGGTCGCGATGGGCTGCGGCATGCCTCAGGGTCTGCAGGCCTTCAACATCGGCCGCATCGTCGTGCTTCTCTCCGAGAAGCTGCCCGAGACGACCAACGGCGTCACGATCTCGCGCTACTGCGCCTCGAGCCTCGAGGCGATCCGCCAGGCGGCCAACTCGGTCAGCGCCGGCCAGGGCGACACCTACATCGCTGCGGGCGTCGAGTGGGTGAGCCGCTACAACGAGCGCACCGAGCCCGCCGGAGCCGCCGACCAGAACGAGAAGCTGCAGGGCAACGACGGCCAGCCCAACGCCTACATCGACATGGGCATCACCGCGGTCAACGTCGCCAAGAGATACGAGGTCAGCCGCGCCGACATGGACAAGTACGCGCAGCGCTCGCAGGAGCTCGCGGTCGCCTCCCAGGAGTCGGGCTTCTTCGACCGCGAGATCGTCCCGGTGCCGCTCCCCGACGGGGGCGAGGTCACCAAGGACGACGGCCCGCGCGCCAGCTCGACGCTCGAGAAGCTCTCCGAGCTGCCCGAGGCGTTCGAGGGCGGCGGCGGCGTCACGGCCGGCAACTCGTGCCCGCTCAACGACGGCGCGGCGGCGGTCCTGGTCATGTCGGAGGAGCGGGCCAAGGAGCTGGGGCTGACACCCCGGGCGCGGATCGTCACCGCGGCGACGCACGGCAACGAGCCCGAGTACATGGGCGTCGCCCCGATCGGCGCGATCAAGAAGGCGCTCGACCGCGCCGGCATGAGCATGAGCGACGTCGGCACCGTCGAGCTGAACGAGGCCTTCGCCGCCCAGGTGATCCCGATCATGGACGAGTGCGACATCCCGATCGACAAGCTCAACACGCATGGCGGGGCGATCGCGCTCGGCCACCCGTTCGGCCAGACCGGGGCGCGGATCATGACCACGCTGCTCAACGTGATGGAGACCGACGACCACGAGGTCGGGCTCGAGACGATGTGCGTCGCCGGCGGCCAGGGCGAGGCGATGATCGTCGAGCGCGTCTCCTAGGCGCAGCGAACGTGCCATAGGCGGCCGGAGGCCGCGTGGAGCTCGTCCCGACCGTCATCAGCGCCGGCTGGGCTGCCGGAATCAATGCCTACGGGACGATCGCGGTCCTCGGCCTGCTCGGCCGCGCCGGCGTCGGCGAGGTCCCCGATCCGCTGACCGGGACCCCGGTCATCGCCGCGGCGCTGGTGATGTTCGCGATCGAGTTCGTCGTCGACAAGGTCGCCTACCTCGACAGCACCTGGGACGTGATCCAGGCCCCGATCCGCACCGCCGTCGGGGGCGCGATCGGCGTCCTGTTCGCGGGCGAGGCTGACGTTTCCTCGATCGACGAGACGCTGTCGGCCGCCGGGGGCGGCGCCACGGCGCTGACCAGCGCCGCCGTCAAGACCGGGATCAGGCTCGGGATCAACGCCTCGCCCGAGCCCGCCTCGAACATCTTCATGAGCCTGCTCGAGGACGGCCTGATGGCGGTCGTCGTCGCGCTCGCGCTCGAGGAGCCCTACCTGGCCCTCGCCGCGGTGGTCGTGCTGCTCGCCGCCGGGATCGGCCTGATCTACCTGATCTGGAGCCGGATCATGCGCGCCTGGGCGGCGCTGCGGCGGCGCGGATGGGGCCGCGCGCCGCCGCCGGGTTAGGACCCAGCCCTGGGGTCCTAGGGCTTGTCGTCGGGTCGTCGAACGTGCGCCGCTCAGCGTCGCCCTACGCAGCGCCGCGGACGGGTATAGGGGTACGGTCAATTCGTGCCGGGAATCGACAATACGCGTGATTGCGCCTGACGCGACTCACTTTCGCGCCTCATAGCCATATGACCGATGAGGAGTTCGCCGCGCTGCTCGAAGCCGCCCGCGAGGGCAGCGAGCCCGCCTGGGCGACGATCTACCGGCGCCTGTCGCCGGCCGTGCTCGGCTATCTGAGGTCGAACAACGCGCCGGACCCCGAGGACGTGCTCAGCGAGGCATTCCTACAGGTCGCGCGCGACCTGCCGCATTTCGAGGGCGACGCGCGCCAGTTTCGCGCATGGGTGTTCACGATCGCCCATCACAGGCTGCTCGACGCACGCCGGGCCGACGTGCGCCGGCCCGTCGACCCGGTGCCCGAGCCGCCGGAGCCCGCCGCGGCGCCGCAACGCGACGCCTCGGAGGAGGCGCTGGGCCGAATAGGCCTCGAGACCGTCCAGAGGGTTCTCGCCGAGCTGTCGCCCGACCAGCGAGCCGTGCTGCTGCTGCGGGTCGTGGGTGGGCTGACCGTCGAAGAGGTGGCGCACGCGCTCGGAAAGCGCCCCGGGGCGGTCAAGGCGCTGCAGCGCCGCGGGCTCGCCGCGGCTCGCCGTGAGCTCGATCGCGAGGGGGCCCGCGCTCGGTGAGCCGCAACGGCGCAAGGCGTAACCCTTTCGGCGGCAACGGCGCTTCAGGTACCGAGATGAGGTTCTTCGACCGCCAAGGCGATCAGCTCGCCGAGCATCTGCTCAGCGACCCGGAGTCCGTCGACCCGGAACACGGCCATGACGAAGCCCTGCTCTTCGTCCGTGCCCTGCCCGCCGCGGTCCCGGTTCTGCCCGACCCGGCCCTCGAGGCCGAGATGATCCCGGCGCTCGCGGGCGCCGCGCGCTCCGCGTCGCTCGAGGCCAGCCGCGCGGCGACGACGACGTTCGAGACGACTCCGGCCGTTGCGGCGCCGCGCCGGCGCCTGCGGCTCGCCGTCCTCGCCGCGGCGGTCGCCGTGCTGCCCATCCTCATGGCCGGCCTCGCCTACGCCGGCGTCGGCCTTCCGGATGCGGTCGACGACGCGTTCGAGGCGGCCGGCGTCGACCTGCCCAACCAGGCCGATGACGATGACGCGGCCGCCCGCTCACGGGACGGGCAACGCGCAAAGGGCGGTTCGGAGTCGAAGGACGACGCCGCGGGCGCAGAGGGCACAGATGACGCCGCCTCCCCGGGCGGCGGCGAGTCGCAGGGCTCCGGCAAGCCGAAGGGCAACCAGGGCAACGCCAACGGCAAGCCCGAGCACGCCGGGCCCGAGGCGACCCCGCCGGGCCAGGGCGGCACCCCGCCCGGGCAGGGCGGCGTGCCGCCGGGCAACGCCGGCGTGCCGCCCGGCGGTGGCAGCGAAGGGTCGACCGGGCCGCCGCCCGATGCGGGGCCGCCCGTCACTCCTCCCGGTCAGGGCGGAACCCCGCCCGGCCAGGCGAAGCCGAAGTAGCTCGCCGTAGACTCCCGCGCCAATCGTTTATCGCCGGGCAGGGGCTCCGGCCGACTCATAGGAGCAAGCGATGAATCCGAAGCTGCTGATCTGTGCGCTCGCCGTGCTCGCGTCCCTCGCCGTCATCGGCGCGGGCTGCGGGGGCGACGACGACGAGACGACGACCTCCTCGACCACCCCCACGACGTCGGGTGCCACCGGCGCGACCGGGGCCACCGGCGAGAGCGGCGTCAGCGGCACAGTGACGGCCGAGGACGTCCTCGCGTGCCTTGACGGCGCCACGCTCGACGCCACCACCAACGACTCCGAGTTCCTCGGACTCGAGTCCGACTATGAGCGCGTGGACATCGCCGAGGGCGACCTCGACACGGCTGCGACGATCGCGATCTTCGACTCCGAGCAGACGGCCGGCGACGAGCTCTCGACCGCCGAGGTCGCGATGGGCGTCGCGGACGTCCAGCAAGCCGGCAACACCGTGTGGGGCATCGACTCCGCGGCCGACTTCAGCCCCGAGGACGAGAAGGCGATCGAGGGCTGCCTGCCGGGGGACTAGGCGCGGCTCTGCCGCGACCGACATGTGCCGTTGGTGATCGCGACTCAGTCCTCGAACAGCGCGTAGCCGTAGGAGCCGCGCTTGTAGGCGAGCTTCGCGATCGCGCTCATGCGGTCGTCGTCGTTCGACTCCATGCGGCGGAACTGTGACTGCACGCGACGCGCGGCGCGGTTGCAGAACGTCTCGGCGATGTAGCGCTCCTGGCCCGAGGGCTCGACGCCCTGGTCCTCGAAGATCGCGCTGATTCGCGACAGCACGGCGATCTGCCCGAAGATGTCGGCGACCGCGTCGGCGAGCCGCTTCTGGTCGTACTGGCGCTCGATGATCCCCTTCTTGTGCTTGCGCAGCAGTGACTCGGTGATGTCGCGCAGCTCCTTGACCTGCTCGGAGACCGCATCGGCCTGCTTGGAGAGCTCGGGATGGGCGAGCGTGACCTTGTCGGGGCGGATGCGGCCGCTGACGTAGTCGGCGAGCACGCCGATCGAGCCGATCGGGTCGGTCAGCTCGAGGCCTCCGAGGTCCGACAGCTTCTCCCCGACGGGCTTGATCCCCGACAGCGCGATGAACGCCCGAAGGACGTCATTGGCGCCCTCGAAGATCGGGAAGATGCGGATGTCGCGCAGCACCTTCTCGTAGGGCTCGTCGCGCATGTAGCCGGCGCCGCCCTTGAGCTGCAGCGAGCGGTTGGCGGCGTACCAGAGGAACTCGGTCCCCGACACCTTGCAGATCGCCGACTCGAGCGAGTAGTCGGGCACCCCGGCGTCGACGAGCCCGCAGGTCAGATAGCAGAGCGACTCGAGCCCGAACAGGTACGAGACCATCCATCCGATCTTCTCCTCGACGAGCTCGAAGTCGGCCAGCGGGCGGCCGAACTGGCGCCGCTCCTTGACGTGCTCGATCGTGAGGTCGAGCAGGCCCTTCGCCGCGCCGACCGACCCGGTTCCGAGGCCGATGCGACCGTTGTTGAGGATCTGCATCGCGATCCGGAAGCCCTCGCCCGGCTCGCCGAGGACGTTCTCCGCCGGGACCCTGACGTCGTTGAAGTAGAGGCGGCGCAGGTCGTTGCCGCGCAGGCCCATCGTGTCGTAGCGCTCGCCGACCTCGAAGCCCTTCATCCCCTTCTCGAGGATCAGCGCGATGTGGCGGTCCTTGCCGTCGACCTCGGCGCGGGCGAAGGCCGTGAAGACGTCGCCCTTCGACCCGTTTCCGATGTAGCGCTTCTCGCCGTTGAGAAGCCAGGAGCCGTCCGCCTGCTGAACCGCCCGCGACTGGATGTTGTAGGCGTCCGAGCCCGCCTCGGGCTCGGTCAGAGCGAAGCCGGCGAGCTTGCGGCCGGCGGCGAGGTCGGGCAGCCAGCGCTCCTTCTGCTCCGGCGTGCCGAACATGTGGATGCCCTTGAACCCGATCGACTGATGGACGCCCATCACGATCGAGAGCGTGGCGTCGATCTGGGCGAAGGTCTCGAAGACGCGCGCATAGCCGGTCTGCGACAGCCCCTGCCCGCCGTACTCCTCGGGGACGTAGAGCCCGCAGAGCCCGCGCTCGCCGAGCTCGCGAACGATGTCGTCGCCGAGCCAGCGCTTCTCCTCGATCTTGCGCGTGTCGATCTTCGTCTCGGCGAGCTCGCGCAGCGAGGCGTTGAGGCCGCGGATCTTGTCCTGCTCGTCGGGGTCGGGCTCGGGCCAGGGGAAGACGAGCTCCTCGGCGATCTCGCCCATGAAGAGCGACTTCGCGAACGAGGAGACGCCCTCCTGGGCCTCGCTCGGCCTCTCGGTCGTGGCGGCTTCCACCCGGCGAGCCTAAAGCACGGCCTCGGGCCCGGCGCGTCTAGCCGGAGGCGGCGGACTCGAGATCTTCGGGGCCGGTCACGACGGCCCCGTCCGGGATCACGGCGCCGTCCGGAATCTCGAGCGTGAGCTCGTCGCCGGCCGGCCCGGCGATCAAGGCGCCATCGCCGATCTAGACCCCGTCCCCGACGATCACCCGGAATACGACCGAGCCGCTGCCGACCGTGACCCCGTCGCCGACCTCGAGCGGACCGTGGATGACGGTGTCGTCGCCGGCGCTGAAGTCGTCGCCCACGGACAGCTGCGTGTGCTCGAGCGCGTGGAAGGTGACCCGATCGCCGATCCGGGCGCCGCTGCCGATCTCGATCGGAGTCCCCTCGTCGGCGCGGATCGCGGAGCGGTCGCCGATCCGAGCGCCGGTGCCGAGCCTGACGTCGCCCACCACGCGCACCGACTCGCCGAGCTCTGCCTCCTCGACCTCGGGCGTGACCTGCTCGGGGTTGAAGTCGGTCGCGGGATTCGGGCCGATCCCCGTGAGCGCGTCCTCGCCCTCGCTCTCGTAGATCTCGATGTAGCCCTCGGCGAACTCAGCGTTGACGTCGAGCACGCCCTGCTTGAACTCCTCGGTGTCCCGGTCCGTCTCGGGCAGGGCGTCCGCCTGCTCCTGGGTTTTCACGACCTCGCCGACGCCGACCAGCGCGTTCTCGGGGATGGTGACGCCCTCGACCCTGGCGCCGTGGAGGATCGTCGCGCCGTCGCTCAGCGTCGAGTCGGTGACGTGGGCGAGGAAACCGAGGAAGACGCCGTCGCCGATCTCGGAGTCCTCGATGACGGCGTGGTGGGCGAGGCTCGTCTCGTCGCCGACGACCGACGGCCCCGCGTCCGCGCTCACCCCGACGTTGTCCTGGGCGTTGGTCCGGTTGCCGAGCTCGATGCTCTGGCCGTCCGCTGCCGCGAAGCGCGTGTTCGCGGTGACGAACGTATGGTCCTCGCCGACGAGCATCTCGCCCTCGAGCTCGATCCCGGGGCTTACGAACGTCGTCCCGTAGACCGCCTTGCCGGGCTCCACCGGAGTCCCCGAGCTCTCATCCTCTCCGTCGTCGTCACTGCCGCACGCGACGGCGACGACCGCCAGCGCGATGCCACCCGCAAGCGCGAGAATGAGGGGGCGACTACCGGGGCGGGGGCTATCGGGGTCCAACGACGGGCACACTAGATCGGTCGAGAGACGCCAAGCTCGGCGTCGGCGCGGTCGGCGATCAGGCGCGCGAGCGCGAGGCACGAGGTCGCGGCCGGGGAGGGCGCGTTGCGGACGTGGATCGCGCGCTCGGTCTCGGAGACGACGAAGTCGTCGACCAGCGTCCCGTCGCGCGCCAGCGCCTGTCCGCGGACCCCGGCGTGGCCGGCGGTCAGGTCACCCGGCTCTCAGCTCGGCGACGAAGCGCGCCGCCTCCGAGGCGAACGCGCGGCGGCTGAAGGCGCGGCGCATCTCGGTCGCGCCCTTGCGCCAGTAGCGCCGCATCATGCGCCAAGTTCCCGGCCAGGCGAGCGTCGAGGCGAGGTCGCGCGCGCGAAAGCGGGTCAGCCGGTAGGCGTCTCGGGCGCCGACCATCAGCGCCGACGGCCCGACGTGGACCGAGCCGTCGAGATCGCGCGTCAGGTGCACGCCGAGGAACGGGAGGTCGGGGTCGGGGACGGGGTAGATGCTGGTGCGAACGAGGTCCTGGCGCTCGGGGCGCAGGGCTCAGGTAGGCGCCGCGGAAGGGCACGATCCTGGGGTCGGGCGAGGCGCCGGCCATGACCGCGAGGCGATCCGACCACAGCCCGGCGCAGAAGACGGCCGCCCGCGCGCGCAGCTCGCCGCTGCCGTGGCTCAGCGAGATCCCGCCGGAGTCGGCGGAGATCGCCTCGACGCCGCATCCGGTCGAGAGCGTCGCCCCGGCGCTCGTCAGCTCCGAGGCCAGCGAGGCGGCGACCTCGCGGAAGTCGACGACGCCGGTCTCGGGGGAGTGAAGCGCCGCGATCCCGGTTGCGTGGGGCTCGATCTCGCGCAGCTCGTCCGCGGTGATGCGGCGCAGCCCCGGAACCTCGTTCTCGCGCCCTCGGCGCTCGAGCTCGTCGAGGCGCTCCAGCTCGCCGGGCTCGGTCGCCACGATCACCTTGCCCGCGCGCTCGGCGCGGATGCCGCGCTCGTCGCAGTACTCGTAGAGCTCGCGGGCGCCCTCGACGCAGAGCCTCGCCTTCAGCGAGCCGGGCCGGTAGTAGATCCCGGCGTGGATGACGCCGCTGGAGTGGCCCGTCTGGTGGGCGGCGATCGCGGGCTCGCGCTCGAGCACGGCGACCGAGGCGTCGGCATGGCGTGCCCTCAGCTCGCGCGCGGTGGCCAGCCCGACGATCCCGGCTCCGACGACGGCGATGTCGCAGTCCCGGGGCGGGGGGGAGGTCGCCGGCGGCGAAGCGCCCATCGCGCGCCAGTCTAGGATCGACGGTGTTCGAGCTCGGCTGCTGCCGCGAGCATCATGTGAAGTTGGTGATTCAATGGCCCTTCCTCTCAAACCCCCTGTCAAGCCCCAGCTCGCGCTGTCGCGAAAGCAGCTCCCCGAGGGCGACGAGTGGTCCTACGAGCAGAAGTGGGACGGCTTCCGGGCGATCGCCTTCGTCGACGGCGACGAGGTGCACCTTCAGTCGCGAAACGGCAAGCCGCTGTCGCGCTACTTCCCCGAGCTGGAGATGCCCGAGGGCCGCTACGTCGCCGACGGCGAGCTCGTGATCCTCGACGACGAGGGCCACGAGGTCTTCGACGCGCTCCAGAACCGCATCCACCCGGCGGAGTCGCGCGTGAAGATGCTCTCCGAGCAGACCCCCGTGACCTTCCGCGTCTTCGACCTGCTCGCCGAGGACCGCAGGAAGCTGCTGACCGAGCCCTTCTCGGCCCGCCGCGAGGCGCTCGAGGGGCTCGTCAAGGGCTGGGGCCGCAAGCGCGGCTCGGTCGAGCTGACGAAGCTCGTGCGCACCGCGCGGGGCGCCGAGCCCTGGCTGCAGAGCGGCGAGGGCGTGATCGCCAAGGACTGCACGGCGCGCCCTACAGGCCCGGCGAGCGCAAGGGGATGGTCAAGGTCAAGCGCCTGCGCACGATCGACACCGTGGTCGTCGGATGGCGGCCGGGCAAGGAGGAGGGCACGGTGGGATCGCTGATCCTCGGGCTCTACGACGACGACGGCGAGCTGCGCGTCGTCGGGCCACACCTCGGGCTTCAAGGCGAAGGAGAAGCGCGAGCTGGTCGACAAGCTCGCGCCGTACGAGACCGGCGAGCGCGGCTCGGGAGACGCGAGCCGCTGGGACGCCGGCCGCGAGCTCGAGTGGATCACCGTGCGCCCGGAGCTGGTCGTCGAGATCACCTACGACCACACGAGCGGCGGGCGGATCCGCCACGGCGCCAAGATCCTGCGCTGGCGCGACGACAAGGCGCCGAAGGACTGCGGGCTCGAGCAGCTCTCCTGACGGGGCATGGGAGTATGGGCTTCGTGGAGCTCAGCACGCTGATCTACGAGGTCGACGGCCGCGTCGCGCGGATCACGCTCAACCGCCCCGAGCGCGGCAACGGGATCACGCTCGAGATGCCACGCGAGATCGCCGACTGCGTCGAGCGCGCCAATCTCGACCCGTCGGTGCACGCGATCGCGCTGTCGGGCAAGGGAAGCGGCTTCTGCGGCGGCTACGACCTCGTCGCGTCGGCGGAGGCGATGAGCGAGGGCTTCGGCGTCGAGGGGTCGCCCGAGGGTTCGCCCCTCGACCCCGCCGTCCAGGCCGCCAACCACGACCCCGGCGGCACCTGGGACCCGATCGTCGACTTCCAGATGATGAGCCGCAACGTCCGCGGCTTCATGAGCCTGTTCGAGTCCGACAAGCCCGTCCTCTGCAAGGTGCACGGGTTCTGCATCGCCGGCGGCACGGACATGGCGCTGTGCTCCGACCTGCTCGTGATCGAGTCCGAGGCCAAGATCGGCTACCCGCCGGCCCGGGTCTGGGGCTCGCCGACGACCGCGCTTTGGGCGCACAGGGTGGGGGCTCAGCGGGCGAAGCGGCTGCTGTTCACCGGCGACTCGCTGAGCGGGCGCGACGCCGCGGAGTGGGGGCTCGCGATCGAGGCGCCGCTGCCGGAGGAGCTCGACGCCCGCTTCGAGGAGCTGCTCGAGCGCGTCACCCGGCTGCCGGTCAACCAGCTCGTGATGATGAAGCTGCTCGTAAACCAGACGCTCCACGCGCAGGGGGTCCAGACGACCCAGGTCCTCGGCACCCTGCTCGACGGCATCGCCCGCCACACGCCCGAGGGTTACGAGTTCCAGCGCCGCGCTGCAGAGGCCGGCTTCAAGCAGGCGGTCCGCGAGCGCGACGAGCCCTTCGGGGACTTCGGGCTGTCGCGCGGCGATTCGTGACGAAGCGCCCGCCGCGACGTAGTCGTGACGTGACGAGGCTCCCGACAACCCTGCTTGCGGTCGCCGCGACCGCGCTGCTCTACGGATGCGACGAGGAGGGCTCGGCCGGCTCGACCGCCACGCAGCAGCCGGGCGGCCCGCTCGTCGTCTACGAGCGCGCCGGCGGCATCGCCTTCACCGCCCAGCGCATGGTCATCGACGAGGACGGCTCGGCGACGGTCGAGGTCGAGGGGCCCGGCGAGATCGGGGCCGAGTTCGACCTCTCCGACGCCGAGCTCGACGAGCTGCGCGGCCTGCTCGACGGGGCGGCGCTCGAGAGCCAGCCGGAGCCGAGCGGATGCGCCGACTGCTACGCCTACTCGATCGAGCACGACGGCCGCACCGCCTCGTTCGACCAGACGAGCTTCCCGCCCGGCACCGAGCCGCTCGTCGCGTTCCTGTCGAAGCTCGTCGATCGGGAGACCCCGACCGGCCCGGCGCGCGAGGGGTAGTTCCGGGCCCGCTCTGCTGTACTTCGGCGCCGCATGGTGCCCAATCCTCAGGTCACGGTCGAGTCGATCCGCGAGCGCGTTCGCGACAGCTTTCCCGACGACATGGGGATCGAGCCGATGGAGATCACCGACGAGCACACCGTCGGGCGCCTCGTCGTCGAGCGCAGGCACCTGCATCCGGGTGGCCTCGTCCACGGCGGCGTCTGGGTCGCGCTGACCGACACCGTCGGCGCCTGGCAGACGTTTCGCCACCTGCCGCCCGGCCACGACTTCACGACCGTGGAGCTGAAGCTCAACGTCTTCTCCGGCGCGACGACGGGCGACGAGCTGATCGCGGAGGCCACCCACCTACACGCCGGCCGCAGCACCCACGTGCTCCAGGTCGGAGTGACCAAGGCCGGCAAGCCCGCCGCAAACCTCGTGCTGACCCAGTTCGTGCTCGCGCCGCCGGGCTGACGCTCAGCGCAGCTCGCCCTCGGCGAGCGGCTCGACCGGCACCTCGCCGGGCTCGAGCCGCAGCCGTTTGAAGATCGCCGCGTCCTCGAGGCTCTCGTGCTCGATGTCGAGATCGATGCCGAGCTCTTCCTCCGCATCCTCCGCGGCGCCGATAAGCACCAGCTCGACGCCCTCGTGGTCGAGGAAGTCGGGCGGCTCGAGCGGGATGAAGCGGCGCCCCTCGAAGCGGCTCGCGAGGTCGCCTGGCAGGTCGGCGCGCTGGCGGTCCGGCAGTCCGGCGCCGGGGGGCGCGGGGGCCTCGGGGTTGCGAACCGCGACGATGAAGCTCGCCTCCTCGCGGATGTTGAAGGTCCGCTGAGCCTCGCCGGGCTCGCGCGGCAGCTCGAGCACGTACGCGAAGTGCGTGTGGCCGTCGTGGTCGACGACGGCGTAGCGGCCCTCGCCGACCGGGCGCGCCTGCGGCTGCCTGCGGACGCCGCGCGTCTTCGTCTCGTACTCCTTTTCTGCGATCTCCTCGCGCAGCTCGGCCGGGTCGTCGGTCACCTCGTAGACGAACGCCCATTCGCGCTCGTGCTCCTCGGGGTCGGGAAGGCGCTTGCGGCCGACGATCAGATGCCGGAACCACCGCTCTGCGGTCCGGCCTTGAGGAAGCAGAAGAAGCGCTGCACGTCGTCGGGACCGCCGACCTCTTCACGCTCACCTTGGGGCGGTAGAAGAAGAACACCTCGCCCTTCTCGAGGATCTTGCTCATACCGGCTTCGGTAGGCCGGTGCGTCCCCGATTCGACCGCCTACGGCACCCGGTGGACCTCGAAGAGGTTGGTCCCGAGATGCTGCTCGGGGAGGCCGGCGGTGATCGCGATCAGGTCGCCCGACTCGGCGACGCCGTTCTCGCGCGCGAGGCGGGCGCAGTCGTCGAGCAGGT
Source organism: uncultured Thermoleophilia bacterium (assembly GCA_963838145.1). Classification (GTDB taxonomy): domain Bacteria; phylum Actinomycetota; class Thermoleophilia; order Solirubrobacterales; family 70-9; genus DASPWW01. Next base: position 15,116 of record CAWIPX010000009.1, on the reverse strand, counting down.
TGCGCAGGCTCTTCCACTCGTCGCTGAGGACGCAGCGCACGCCGAAGAGCACGTTGAGCCTGCGCACCGTCTCGGGCCGCGGGGAGATCGCCAGCACCGGGACCTCGGGGCGGTGGGCGGAGACGAGCCGCGCGGTGCGGCCGCTGCGCGTCGGGACGAGGATCGCCGCGAGGCCGATGCGGTAGGTCGCGGCGATCGCGCTCTGGGCGACCGTGCCGCCGACGTCGCCCGCCATCGCCGAGCCGCGGTTGAAGAGCCAGTCCTCGTAGGGCAGGTGCGGCTCGGTCTCCCTGGCGATGCGGTCCATCACCCTGACCGCTTCGACCGGGTGCTCGCCGACGGCGGTCTCCTCGGAGAGCATCACCGCGTCGGTGCCGTCGAAGATCGCGTTGGCGACGTCGGTGACCTCGGCCCGCGTCGGGCGCGGCGAGCTGACCATCGAGGCGAGCATCTGGGTCGCCGTGATCGAGAACTTCGAGTGGCGCCCGGCGAGGTTCAGGAGCCGCTTCTGGATGATCGGGACGCGGGCCAGCGGCAGCTCGATCCCGAGGTCGCCGCGGGCGACCATGATCCCGGTCGCGGCCTCGACGATCTCCTCGGCGTTGTCGGCCGCCTGCGGCTTCTCGATCTTCGCGATCAGCGGTGTGTCGACGCCGTGCGAGCGCAGGCGCTCCTCGACGGGGCGCAGGTCGTCGCGCGTGCGCACGAAGGACACGGCGAGCATGTCGATGTCCTGCTCGACCGCGAAGTCCACCCACTCGAGGTCGGTCTCGGAGACCGCCGGCAGCTGTTCCTCGAGCCCCGGCAGGTTGATCCCCTGGTGCGACGCGACCGGGCCGCCGGCCTCGATCTCGCACAGCGCCTCGTCGGAGTCGGCGTCGGTGACCCGCAGCCGGATGCGGCCGTCGGCGAGGTAGACGACGTCGCCCTCGTCGACCGCCCCGGGCAGGCCCTCCCACGAGACCGGCAGCCGCGCCGACGTCCCGGTGGTCGGCTCCGAGCACAGCGTCAGCTCCCTGCCCTCCTCGAGCTCGACCACGTCGCCGGCGACGTCGCCGAGCCGCAGCTTGGGGCCGGGGAGGTCGCCGAGCAGCCCGACCTCGCGCCCGGCGATCTCGCACGCCTCGCGGATCGTCGCGATGCGCTCGGCGTGCTCGGACGGGGTCGCGTGCGAGAAGTTGACCCGCAGGACGTCGGCCCCGGCGCGAATCAGCTCGACGAGGCGGTCGCGGTCGCTCGTCGCGGGGCCGACGGTCGCGACGATCTTCGTGCGGCGGTGGTTCACGGTCCCGGCTGCTCCGCGGTCGCGGGCGTGTGGGTGGGTCCCGGGGCCGCTTGCTCGGCCGGCTCCTGCGGAGGCGCGCCGTCGGGCTCCTCGAGGCGCTGGATCTGCGGCAGCCGCCAGAGGGCGCTCGCGAGGACCAGGCCCGCGACGACCGAGAGCATCGAGAGGAACCACTGGCCCGCCGAGAGCAGCTCGAGGTCGAAGAAGTCGCGGATCGGCCCCGCCGCGAGGGCGAGCGCGTAGAGCGCGCCGAGCCCGGCGACGAGGGCGAGCATGTACGACTGGATCGCGATGTGCTCGCGGCCCGGCCCGCGCTCGAGCAGCAGGATGAAGGCGAGCCCGAGCACGATCAGCGTCGTCGTCGCGGCGGTGCGTCCCTCCGACAGCGAGCCGCCGAAGACCGTGTCGACGAGAAAGAACGAGAGCAGCGAGCCGACGCCGATCGCGAGCCCGGCGGGAACCGAGAACGCGGCCAGGGCCCGCAGCAGGCGGCCGCGGTAGAGCGGCCCCTCGCTGGGCGCGAGCGCGAGCACGAACGACGGGATGCCGATCGTCAGGAAGGCGGCGATGGTGAGATGGCGGGGTAGGAACGGGAACGTGAAGCCGAGCACGGCCGCGGTGAGGATCAGGACGCCCGCGTAAACGCTCTTGGTCAGATAGAGGCGGGCGAGGCGGTGGATGTTGCGGGCGATCCGCCGGCCCTCGTGGACGGCGCGCGGCAGCATCGAGTACTGATCTTTGAGCAACACGACGTCGGCGACGCCCTTGGTGATCTGGCTTCCCGATCCCATCGCCACGGCGACGCGCGCCTGCTTGAGCGCCGGGACGTCGTTGACCCCGTCGCCGATCATCGCGGTGGTCCGTCCCCGCTCGTTGAGCGCCTCCACCAGGGCCTTCTTCTGCTCGGGGCGGATGCGGCAGAAGATCGTGTTGCGCTCCGCGGCCTCGGCGAGGCCGGCGCGGTCGGTCGGCAGGTCGGGGCCCTCGATGACCCCGGCGTCGTCGCGGCACCCCGACCGCGTGGGCGACCGCCGTCACGGTCTGGCGCGCGTCGCCGGAGATCAGCTTCAGGTCGACCTTCTGCTCGCGCATGAACTCGATCGTCTCGGCGGCGTCGGGGCGCAGCCGCTCCTCGAGCACGACCAGCGCCAGCGGGCGAATCCTCGGCGGCGGCTGCGGATGCCGGGTCGCCGGGAAGGGGTCCCTCGGCCTCGCCGAACGCAACCACGCGGCGCCCCGCCGAGGTGTGCTCCTCGAGCTTGGCGCGCAGCGCCGGGGGCAGGTCGAGCGCGCCGGCCTCCGCGAGGACATCGGGCGCGCCGAGGACGTAGGTCGCGCCGCCGCCGTTTCGCAGCTCCAGACCGCTCCACTTCCACTCCGAGGAAAACGGCACCTCGCCCACGACGCGCCGCGGCTCGCCGAGGTAGTGGTCGGCGATCGTCTGAAGCGTGCGGTTGCGCTCGCCGGCGGAGGCCGCGAATGCAGCGAGCGCGCGGTCGATCTCCTGGGCGGGCTCCGAGGCCGCCTCGACCGCGACGAGCTCGAGGCTGCCGTCGGTGAGGGTCCCGGTCTTGTCGATGCAGATCGTGTCGACGGCGGCCAGAGCCTCGGTCGCGCTCATCTGCTGGACGAGCGTGTTCATCCGCGCGAGGCGGACCGCCGCGACCGCGAGCGTGACGCTCATCAGCAGCACGAGGCCCTCGGGGATCAGGGTGATCAGGCCCGCCGTCGCCGTCTGCACGGCCTCCTCGAACTCGACGCTGCGGACCGCGAATGCGAGCAGCAGGATGATCGCCAGCGGGATCATCGCGATCGTCGTCGCCTTGAGCACCTGGTTGACCTCGACCTGCAGCGGCGACGGCGGCGAGCGAAACTGCCGCGCCTCGCCGGCCAGCTTCTCGGCGTAGCTGTGCTCGCGAACGGCGTCGACCTCGTAGTAGCCGGAGCCGCTGAGGCAGAACGAGCCCGAGAGGACGCGATCGCCCTCGCGCTTTCGAATCCCGTCGGACTCGCCCGTCAGCAGCGACTCGTCGATCGTCAGTCCGCGCGAGGAGACGACCACGCCGTCGGCCACGAGCTGGTCCCCGGGCTCGACGCGCACGATGTCGCCGGGGACGATCTCCTCCGCGCGCAGCTCGACCTCACTGCCGTCGCGGATCGCCTTGGCGCGCGGCGCGACGAGCAGCGCCAGCTCGTCGAGCGTCTTCTTGGCCTTCAGCTCCTGGCGGATCCCGATTGCGCTGTTGACGATCGCGACGAAGCCGAAGAACGCGTCGGCGAACAGCCCCAGGGACAGGATCAGGATGAAGAAGCCGCCGATGATCGCGTTGAAGAGCGTGAAGACGTTGCCCGCGACGATGCTCGCGGTCGATCGGCTCGTGGGCGGCTCGGCCGGGCCGAGCCGCTCGAGCCGTTTCGCCGCCTCGCGTCGACGAGAGGCCCTGCGGCGCGGCGTCCAGGGTCGCGGCTTCCACACACCATCTATAGCGCAGGCGCGCCGAGGCCTGGCGCGATACGATCGCGGCGTGTTCCGCCGCGAGCACGCCAGGGCTCGGCCGAAGCGCTGCCCGTCGAGTTCCGCGGCGCCAGCAAGCGCTACCCCGGCGCCGCCAGCGACGCAGTCCACGAGCTGACGCTGGAGGTGCCCGCGGGCGAGATCTGCGTCTTCGTCGGCCCGTCGGGGTGCGGCAAGACGACGGCGATGCGGATGGTCAACCGCATGGTCGAGATCACCGGCGGCGACATCGTCGTCGGCGGGCGCTCGGTGCGCGACCGCACTCCGTACGAGCTGCGGCGCGAGATCGGCTACGTGATCCAGCAGACCGGCCTCTTTCCGCATCGCACCGTGGCCGAGAACCTCGCCACGGTTCCGCGGCTGCTCGGGCTGGGACAAGGCGCGCATCGAGGCGCGCATCGAGGAGCTGATGGACCTGATCGGCCTCGACCGCAGCCTCGGCCGACCGCTATCCCGCGCAGCTGTCGGGCGGCCAGCAGCAGCGCGTCGGCGTCGGACGCGCGCTCGCCGCCAACCCGGGCCTGATGCTGATGGACGAGCCCTTCGGCGCCGTCGACCCGATCAACCGCGAGCGGCTCCAGAACGAGTTCCTGCGCCTCCAGGCCGAGGTGCGAAAGACGATCCTCTTCGTCACCCACGACATCGACGAGGCGATCAAGATGGGCGACCGCATCGCCGTGCTCAAGGAGGGCGGCATCCTGGCCCAGTACGCGACCCCCGCCGAGTTGCTGATGGCGCCCGCCGACCCCTTCGTCGAGGACTTCGTCGGCGCCGACCGCGCGCTCAAGCGCCTCGCGCTTCTGCGCGTCAGCGACATCGACCTCTGGCAGGCGCCGCTCGCCTTCCCGGGCCAGGCGATGGCGGAGGTGCGGACGAAGCTCGAGGGAGCCGAGGTCTCGCACGCGCTCGTCGTCGACTCCGACCGCCGGCCGCTCGGGCTGGCTCTCGGACTCCGACCTGCGACCAGGAGACCGTTCCCAAGCGGCCCTCGATCAAGCCCGACCCGGTCCTCGACCTCGACGACATCCTGCGCGACGCGCTCTCCGACCTGCTCGCGGACCGAGACCCACTACGCGCCGGTGGTCGACGACCAGGGGCGGATCGCGGGCGTGCTCTCGATCGAGATCATCACCGAGTTCCTCAACTCGCCCGACGCGCTCGAGAAGGAGCGCCCGCCGCCCGAGCGCGTGGCCTGACCGTGGCATCCCCGGCCGAGAGCCCACCGCTGTTCGCCCAGCTCGGCGAGGACTTCTTTCAGGAGCGCAGCGACACGGGCTGCGTGCCGGAGAACGGGACCTTCTGCTTCGACTGGGCGGTCGACAACTTCGACCGCTACGTGACCCCGACGTTCGAGCACATCGGCCTCGTCGCTTCCCTCGGTCGTCCTCGGGTTCGCGATCGCCTTCGGGCTGGCGCTGCTGTCGCACCGCCGGCGCTGGCTCCAGCCCCCGATCCTCGGTGCCACCGGGGTGCTCTACACGGTCCCCAGCATCGCCTTCTTCTTCCTGCTGCTTCCGATCACGGGCCGGGGGGCCGACACGGCGATCATCGCGCTCACCGCGTACACGCTCCAGATCATCTACCGCAACACCGTCGCCGGACTGGCCAACGTGCCGGCCGACGCCAAGGACTCGGGCCGGGGGATGGGGATGACCGATCGCCAGCTCCTCTGGAGGGTCGAGCTGCCGCTCGCGGTGCCGGAGATCATCGCCGGATTGCGCATCGCGACGGTCTCGACCGTGGCACTCGCGACGCTCGCGGTGTTCGCCGGCGGCGGCGGCCTCGGTGACCCGATCTACGCCGACCTCACCTTCAAGACCAATGTCGTGATCGCGGGCGGGCTCGCCGTTCTGCTGGCGGTCCTGTTCGACGCGCTGCTCGTGCTCGCGCAGCGCTATCTCGCCTCCTGGCGGAGGGTGAGGCCGGTATGAGCCACCTCGTCCTCGCGTCGGTGCTCGACTCGTTCTCGGGAGCGATCGACTTCATCTTCAACCAGCGCGAGGCGGCCAGCGGCGGTGTCGAGGTCGGCGGGCTCGCCCAGGTCTGGGAGCTGACGAAGGAGCACCTCAAGCTCAGCGGGCTCGCGCTCGGGGCCGGCCTGCTGCTTGCGCTCCCGACCGGGCTCGTCCTCGGCCATCTCGGCAAGGGCGAGGGGCTGGCGATCGCGCTAGGAAACGCGGGCCGCGCGATTCCCGAGCTCGCCCTGATCGCGTTCATTCTCGCGTACTTCGGCGTTGGATTGCTCAACGCCACGATCGCGTTGATGGTGCTGGCGGTACCGCCGATCCTCACGAACACCTTCGTCGCCGTGAGGCAGGTCGACCGCAATGCGGTCGAGGCCGCACGCGGGATGGGGATGACCGAGCTCGAGGTCATGAGCAAGGTCGAGCTGCGCCTCGCGGCGCCGACGATCATGACGGGTGTGCGCACGGCCGCGATCAACGTCATCGCGACCGCGACCATCGCCCCGCTCGTCGGAGTCGTGACGCTGGGCGACTTCATCCTGTCCCGCAACGTCTATGGGGACGAGGGCGTGCTCGCGGGCGCGATCTGCGTCGCCGTACTCGTCCTCGTCGTCGAGCTGGTGCTCGCCGGGATACAGCGCCTCGTGACGCCGAAGGGCGTGGAGCTGCAGCGCGCCGCCGTCGCTGCATAGGATTGCGAGCACCCGCGCAACGCGGATTGGACGAGAGAGGAAAGGGAGTGCTTGGGAGATGACGACGACGAGCAAGCTTTCGCGCCTGCTGTTCGCGCTTATCGCGTGCGCCCTGCTCGCGGTGGGGATTGCCGCATGCGGGGACGACGACGACGATGACGGAGGCAGCGGGGACACGACCGCCGAGACGATCGAGTCGAACCCCGACAACTCGGGCGTTTCGCTGACGGTCGGCTCGAAGAACTTCACCGAGCAGTTCATCCTCGGCGAGATCTACGCCCAGGCCCTCGAGGCCGCGGGCTACGACGTCAAGACCGACCTCAACCTGGGCTCCGAGCAGATCGCGCTCAGGGCGCTCCAGGACGGGGAGATCTCGGGCTACCCCGAGTACACCTCGACCGCGCTGACGTCCTTCTTCGACGTCCCGGCCGATGAGGTGCCCAACGACGCCCAGCAGGCCGTCGACGACACGCAGGCGCAGTTCGAGGAGCAGGGCCTGGTCGCGTTCGACCCGACCCCGCTCAACAGCGCCAACGCCGTCGGGCTGCTGACCTCGAAGGCCGAGGAGCTCGGCGTCTCGACGATCTCCGACCTCGAGGGCGTCTCGCAGGACCTGACGCTCTACGGGTCGCCGGAGTGCCGCCAGCGCGTCGACTGCCTCGTGGGGCTCGAGGAGAACTACGGCCTGACGTTCAAGGAGTTCGTGCCGATCGACATCGCCCTGCGCTACGAGGTGCTCGACAAGGGCGACGCCGACCTGTCGATCCTGTTCACGACCGACGCGCAGCTGTCGGAGTCCGACGAGTACACGACGCTCGAGGACGACCAGGAGGTGTTCCCGGCCGGGAACGTCACCTTCGTCGCCAGCCAGGAGGCGGTCGACGAGGCCGGTCCCGACATGCAGGAGACGGCCGAGCTCGTCCAGGGCAACCTCACCAACGAGGTGATGCAGGAGCTCAACGCCCGCGTCGACCTCGACAAGGAGGACCCCGCGGACGTCGCCCGCGACTACCTCGTCGAGTCGGGGTACATCAGCGAGTAGCGCGCTTGCTGAGGCGGGTGGGTGGGCACCCACCGTCAGGCCCCGTCGCGGCTTCGCCGCTCCACAGGGCCTGCCGGCGGGCACCCACCCACCCCCTGAGTCGTCGCGTCAGTAGGGTTCGCCAATGGCTTTGAAGCTCGGGCTCAATCTCGGCTATTGGGGCATCGGGCCCCACGGCGAGGAGGCCGCAGACCTCGTCAAGGCCGCCGAGGCGGCCGGGTTCGACTCCGTCTGGGCGGCGGAGTCCTACGGCTCCGACGTCGTCAGCGTGCTCGCCTGGCTCGCGCCCCAGACCGAGACGATCAAGCTCGGCGCGGCGATCATGCAGGTGCCGGCGCGTCCCCCCGCCGCAGCCGCGATGGCCGGCGCGACGATCGACAAGCTCTCGGGCGGGCGCTTCATCTTCGGCTTCGGCCCCTCCGGCCCGCAGGTCTCCGAGGGCTGGTACGGCGTTCCCTACGCGAAGCCGTGGGGCCGCACGCGCGAGTACGTGGAGGTCGTGCGCAAGATCGTCGCCCGCGACGAGAAGCTCGACCACCACGGCGAGCATTACGACCTTCCGCTGCCGGACGGCGAGGGCAAGCCGCTGAAGCTCAACTTCCACCCCGAGCGCACCGAGATACCCGTCTTCATCGGCGCCATCGGCCGCAAGTCGGTCGAGCTGGCGGCGGAGGTGGCCGACGGCTGGATCCCGATCTTCTTCAGCGTCGACGCGTTCGAGGAGACCTGGGGTGAGCACCTCGAGGCGGGCTTCGAGAAGGGCGGGCGCAGCCGCGAGGACCTCGAGATCTCGCCCTCGCTGCAGGTGGCGATCGACGGCGACCTCGACGCGGCGCGCGGCGTCGTGAAGGCGAGCCTGCTGCTCTATTTCGGCGGCATGGGAAGCCGCAAGACCAACTTCTACGTCGACCTGGCCCACCGCTTCGGCTTCGGCGAGGTCGCCGACGAGGTCCAGCGCCTCTTCCTCGACGGCAAGCGCGAGGAGGCCTACGCGGCGATCCCCGACGAGATCGTCGACGTCGTGGCGCTGATCGGCACCGAGGACGAGGTCGCCGAGCGGCTCGAGGGCTTCCGGAAGGCGGGAATCGACCGCCTCATCGTCTCGCCCTTCCACTCCGGGACCGACGGCGCGAGGCACACGATCGACCGCCTCGCCGCGCTCGCCGGCGCCGCCGCGCCCGCCTAGGCCGCTCGGATAGGCTCCTCGCCGCGTGAAGGCCGGCGTGCCCAAAGAGACCGCCGCGGGCGAGCGCCGTGTCGCGCTCGTTCCCGACGTCGTCAGCTCCCTCACCGAGCGTGGGGTCGACGTCGTCGTGGAGTCGGGCGCCGGAGACGAGGCGGGCTTCCCCGACGCGGCCTACGAGGAGGCCGGGGCGAAGACCGGCTCCGCCGACGACGCTTGGGGAGCGGACGTGGTGCTGCGCGTCGCCGTACCGACGCGCGAGGAGATCGGGCGCCTGGACCGCGGCCGCGTGCTCATCGGCCACCTCGCGCCGCTGACCTCCCCCGACACCAACAAGGCTCTGGCCGATGCCGGCGTGACGAGCTTCGCGATGGAGGCGATCCCGCGAATCACGCGCGCCCAGGCGATGGACGCGCTCTCGTCGCAGGCCAACCTCGCCGGCTACGCGGCGACGCTGCTCGCCGCGCGCGAGGCGGGAAGGCTCTTTCCGATGATGACCACGGCCGCGGGCACCATCGCTCCGGCCAAGGTCCTCGTGCTGGGCGCCGGCGTCGCGGGCCTGCAGGCGATCGCGACCGCCAAGCGCCTCGGAGCGGTGGTCACCGGCTTCGACATCCGCCGCGCCGCCTGGGAGCAGATCGCGAGCCTCGGCGGCCGGCCCCTGGAGCTCGACTTCATCCCCGACGCCGAGGACGAGGGCGGCTACGCCCGGCCGCTCACCGATGAGGAGAACGAGAAGGTGCGCGAGGCGCTCGCCGAGAACGCGGCACGCCAGGAGGTGATCATCACGACGGCGCAGATTCCCGGCCGCCGCGCCCCGATCCTGATCACCGCCGAGGCCGTGCGCAACATGGCGCCGGGGTCGGTGATCATCGACCTCGCCGGCGAGACCGGCGGCAACTCCGAGCTGACGAAGGCGGGGGAGACAGTCGTCGAGCACGGCGTCAAGGTGATCGCTCCGAGCAACCTCCCGAGCCAGCTCGCGAAGGACGCATCACAGCTCTACGCCAAGAACATCGAGAACCTGCTCGCGCTGCTCGTCGACGAGGAGGGGCGGCTGAGCATCGACTTCGACGACGAGATCGTCGCCGGCGCCGTGATCACCCACGACGGCGAGATAAGGAACGAGCGCGCCCGCGAGGCGAAGGAGATAGAGCTCTGAGCCCATGGACCTGATGACCGAGATAACGATCTTCGTGCTCGCCGCATTCGTCGGCTTCGAGGTGATCTCGAAGGTCCCGACGACGCTGCACACCCCGCTGATGTCGCAGACGAACGCGATTCACGGCATCGTCATGCTCGGCGGCCTGATCGTTGTCGGCTACGCCGACGACTCGCTCGAGAAGACGATCGGGCTGATCGCGATCGCCTTCGGCACGATCAACATCGTCGGCGGCTTCCTGGTCACCGACCGCATGCTCGGGATGTTCGCGCGCAAGCCGAAGCCGAAGGAAGACCGGGCCGAGTGACCACTCTTCCCGCAGTGCTGGAGCCGGGCGGGGATGTCGCGACGCTGCTCTACATCGTCTCGTTCTCGTGCTTCATCTTCGGCGTCCGCCGCGGGACGCACCCGACGACGGCCAAGCAGGGCAACCTCATCGCGGCCTTCGGGATGGCGGTGGCCGTGGTCACGACGCTGCTGCTCGACGGGATCGGCAACTGGGGCCTGATCGCCGCCGGGATCCTGATCGGGACCGCGGTCGGGGTGGTCGCCTCGATCCGCGTCCAGATGACGGCGATGCCGCAGATGGTCGCGCTCTACAACGGCGTCGGCGGCGGCGCCGTCGCGCTCATCGCCTGGTCCGAGCTGCGCCACGGCATCTCGCTCGGCGTCGAGATCCCGCTCGACGAGCTGATCCCGGTCCTCTTCTCGGCGGTCGTCGGCTCGGTCTCGTTCTGGGGCTCGAACATCGCCTTCGCGAAGCTCCAGGACCTGATCCCGACCAGGCCCCTGGCCGTCCCCGGCCAGCAGGTGATCAACGTGCTGCTGCTGATCGGGATCGTCGTCTGCTGCGTCCTGATCGCCTCCGACAACGCGAGCCCCCCGGAGGGCCTCTTCATCATCGTGCTGCTGGCCGCGGCGCTGCTCGGCAACCTCGTGGTGCTGCCGATCGGCGGCGCCGACATGCCGGTCGTGATCTCGCTGCTCAACGCGTTCACGGGCCTCTCGGCCGCGGCGGCCGGGTTCGCGCTCGACAACGTCGCGCTGATCGTCGCCGGCACGCTCGTCGGCTCCTCCGGAACGATCCTCACGATGGAGATGGCGACGGCGATGAACCGCTCGGTCGCCAACGTCCTCTTCGCCGGCTTCGGGGGAGCGCCGGCCGCGGGGGCGGGAACCGGCGAGGAGCGACCCCACACCTCGATCGGCGCGCAGGACGCGGCGATCAAGCTCGCCTACGCCGACAACGTCGTGATCGTGCCCGGCTACGGCCTCGCCGTCGCCCAGGCCCAGCACGCCGTCAAGGAGATGGCCGACGAGCTCGAGAAGCGCGGCGTCAGCGTCAATTACGCGATCCATCCCGTCGCCGGCCGCATGCCGGGCCACATGAACGTGCTGCTCGCCGAGGCCGACGTGCCCTACGAGAAGCTGCGCGAGATGGACGAGATCAACCCCGAGATGCCGCGCACGGACGTCGCCGTCGTCGTCGGCGCCAACGACGTCACCAACCCGGCGGCGAAGAACGACCCCGACAGCCCGATCGCGGGGATGCCGATCATCGAGGTCCACGAGGCGAAGGAGGTCATCGTCATCAAGCGTTCGCTGAGCCCCGGCTTCGCGGGCATCGACAACGACCTCTTCTACGAGGACAACACGTCGATGCTGTTCTCGGACGCCAAGGCGGCCGCGGGGGAGATCGCGGCCGAGGTCGAGAACCTCTAGGCCTCGGTCGGCCTACTCGTCGCGGTGGCGGCCGCGCCGCACGCGCGGCAGCAGCCAGCCGACCAGGGCGCCGAGCGCGCCGGCGAGCACGAGCGCGAAGACAAGCGGGGTGGTGGTCGTCGTGAACAGGAAGTCCACGCTGACCTCCTGCGAGTTCTGGACCACGAAGATGACCAGGACCAGAAGCGCGACGAGCCCGGCCCACAGCTTCCAGCTGCGGTCCTGCCCTCGGGCCCTGGTCGGATCGTGATCGGCCAATTCGGCCGCGACTCTACTCGCCCAGTGCGGCAGCGACGCCCCCCCAAGGGTCGGGCGAACACCTCCGAGAAGCTCAACCCGAGTCGTATTCGGCGTCGTGCCAGACCTCCTTCAGCCAGGGCGCGACGATCGCGAACTCGGCGTCGGCGTCCTCGGCGGCGATCGGCTCGAGTGGGACCAGGGTCAGGCCGTCGGGCGTGGTCCAGCTCTGGTAGTCGCCCTGCACGAGGCGGGCGGCAGGATCGTCCTTGACGTGCCCGGCGTGGCTTCCGCCCGAGACCCAGGTGGTGCCGGTCTCCGGGCCCCAGCCCTTGTTCTCGCGCAGGCCGAGATCCTCGACGGCTTCGTTCACGCCCGCGGCGCCGGCGTCGGAGGCCCAGTTGCGCGCTCCGCCGTCGTAGTTGTAGCCGTGGTGCGAGCCGGCCCGCGCCTGCGAACCGTGCGGCCCGATGCGCACCTGGTAGCTCTCCCAGTCGTCGGGGTGAAACCCCGGCCGGCCCAGCTCGGCCATCGCCTGCTTCTGCAGACCCTCGCCCTCGAGCGTCGCGCTGTCGACGTAGTAGAACCAGTACTGGAGGTAGAGCTTCCCCGCCCGCGCGCCGGTGCAGTCGACGCCCGGCCCCGCCGCGGCGGGCTCGCGGCAGTCGACGACGTGGACGAACGCCGTCACGGGCAGCCCCGCGGCGGTCTCGGTTGCGGGGCCGAGCGCTCCGGCCACCGAGCACTCCGACTCGCGGCATTCGCGGTAGTCGACCGGAAGCGCCGTCATCCCCTCCTCGTAGAAGACCCAGGGCGCGTGCTCGCGCACGAGGCCGGCCGTCTCGACTCCGTAGGCGGCGACGAGGTCGGGCTCGCTGGCGCACGTCTCGCCGAGGTCGAGCGCGCAGACGATCTTCGCCGCGATCGCGCGCGCCAGCGTCGCGCCCGGCAAACCGGCGCCGGCCGCCGCCAGGACGGCGACGAGGAGCACCGAGACCAGGACGACGAGCCCGACCCACTCGACGGTGGTCTGGCCCTCGTCGTGGCGGCTCGGCGCGCGGCGGCTGCAGGCACACGCGGCGAAGCTAGATCACGAAGAGTGACCCGCGGTCGCCGTATGTTGCGTCTCGGCGACGTGAGTCGGGCATGGGATGCGCAATCCCGCTCCTTCGGGCAGCCCTGGAGCTGGAGTCCCGGGTCAGCTCTCCTTCTGCTGCTTCTTCTTCTTCACCTTCCAGTCGTCGCTCGCTGCGTCCGGATCGGTGTTGCCCGCCGCGTCCGTCGCCTGGACCTGGAAGGAGTGCTTGCCCTTCTTGACCTTGACTTCCTCGGGTGACGTGCACGGCTCGAAGGGACCGTCGTCTAGCTTGCATTGGAAGGTGGAGCCGGGCTCCGTCGAGGTGAACTCGAAGGTCGCGGCCTTCTTCTTGGTCTTGTTCTTCGGGCCTTTCGTGATCTGGGTGTCGGGCGGAGTGGTGTCTCCGGCCACAGGTGGCGGCGGCGGCGCCGGCTGTAACTCGAGCTCGACCGCCCCGATGTCGGTGGCGTCCGACCCTGGAGCGTTGGCGACCGTTCCTTGGTCCACGGTGCGCGGGTCGCCGCGCTGGTCGGTGGCGAGCCCATTCGCGACCCCGGCGTCGATCACGGGTGAGCTCGGGGCGGGCAGCCGGGTCGGCGTCGGCCCACCGTTATCCGTCAGGGGCCCGAGCTGCGGATCGGCGTTCTGAAGGTCGCCGGCGGCGGTGAAGCCGCACGTGCTGGCGGAATCGAGGTTGAAGCCTCGGGAGACCAGCGGCGTCGCGCCCGCGTCCTCGGCGCAATTGCCGGGCGCGCCGGCAGCGAGGTTACCCGCGACGATCGTCCCGCCGAGCACGAGCGGCTCCGAGAGGCCGCTCGCCGTGCTGTTGAAGATCCCGCCGGCCGCGGTCCCGGCGGTGTTCCCCGCGACCGTGCTGTTTCCGATCCGCGTATAGCCGAAGGACGAGCTGTCCGCGTGCACCCCTCCCCCGGCTGCGGCGGTGGTGTTGCCGCTCACCGTGGTGTTGACGATCTCCAGTACGCCGTCGTTCTGACGCCTGACGCCGCCTCCCCCGAAGGTGGCGGAGTTGCCGCTGAGCGTCGTGCGAAGGATCGTGACCACGGAGTCGTTGCCACCGAAGATCCCGCCGCCGCCGCGGTCGGTAATGGTGCCGACCGCGTCATTGCCCGTCACCAGGCTGTCGATCACGGTCAGCGAGGTGTCGTTGTTCGCGTAGATCCCGCCGCCACCGTTATCCGACTGGTTGTCCGCGATCACGCTGTCGGTGACGGTGGTCGTGCTGCTGTTCTGAGTGAAGATCGCCCCTCCTCCATCGACAAAGTCGTCCCCGAAGGACCGGTTCTGTTCCAGGCGGCTTGTGGCCACCGTGAGGCTCGCCTGATCCTCGTTGCGGATGGCGCCGCCGTCCCCGCTCAAGCCCTCCGCGCGGTTGCCGCTCAGGGTGCTGCCGACGATCGCCAGGCGCCCGTCATCCTGGTTGAAGATCGCCCCCCCGCCTTGCCCGCCCAGGGTCCGGTTGTCAGAGAGCACGGAGTCGAGAATCGTCATGCGCGTCCCGGAGGTCGCGCCGGTGCCGTTGAGGATCGCGCCGCCGCTGGAGGGAGCCTGGTTTCCATCCAGCACCACCCTGGAGAGCGTTAGCTCCGGGCCGGCGTTGCGGATCCCGCCTCCGTCCGAAGCGCTGCCCCCCGTGATGGTCAGATTGGCGATCACGAACTCCCCGAAGCCGGAGAGGTCGAAGACGCGGTCGCCAAGTCCGGTGGCGTCGATCACCACGTCGGACGGGTCGGCCCCGGTCCCACGGATCGTGAGCGGATTGTCGGCGTCGCCCAGGTCGATGTCACCACTCGCGTTCAGGTCGTCGCCGGCCGGCCCGAGGCTGATGGTGTGGGTCCCCGGCGGCACCAGGATCGTGTCGTCGCCGTCGGCGGTCGTCACCGCGTCCCGAATCGTGCAGTCCGCGTCGCATGCGCCGTCGCTGTCGGAATCCAGGGGAGCGTTGACGTTGAAGTCCGTGGCAGCGGCGGGGGAGGGGAGCGCAAGCGCCGACACCACTACCACCCCCAAGACGAGACGACCCATGCAGGAACCCTACAGCGTCAAGGACAGCCGAACCCCGACTCCCTTGGCCAGGGCAGAGCTCCGGCCCCAACCCATTAGCGGTCGGTGTTCTCCATGGGTAACTTCGCCCCTCGGTCGCGAAAGAGTGGCGGGAGGGGGGGTCGCCCTACTTGGGCGGCATCCTCAGCGCGCCGTCGAGGCGGATCGTCTCCCC